>NZ_JAECZC010000038.1 GCF_016056305.1 Amazonocrinis nigriterrae CENA67
CCCATCTCCCCTGCTCCCCTGCTTCCCCCGCTCCCACTCCTTGAGCAAATCAGGGCGGCGATCGCTTGTTTTTTTTATTTGTTGTTCATAACGCCACTTAGCAATGGCAGCATGATTGCCTGAAAGGAGGACATCAGGCACTTTCAAGCCGCGAAAGTTAGCGGGACGAGTGTACTGAGGATAGTCCAGCAATCCCTCTTCAAAACTTTCGGCTGTTAGTGACTCTGTTTTAGCCACCGTTCCTGGTAGCAGGCGCATTACACCGTTGATTAATGCCATAGCTGGAATTTCTCCACCAGTCAGAATAAAATCACCCAAAGATACCTCACGAGTCACTAAATGCAGCACTCTCTCATCCACTCCTTCATAATGTCCGCAGATTACTACTAACTGGTCATAATTGGTTGCTAATTCTCGCAACAGCGGTTGATTGATTGTCTGACCTTGAGGACTCATTAAAATGATTTCTCTTCGTGGCAGAATTGGCAATGATTCCACAGCGCTAAAGATTGGTTCTGGCTTCATCAGCATCCCCACGCCGCCACCGTAGGGTTCATCATCTACCTTGCGGTGTTTATCATTGGTAAAGTCTCTCGGATTGACTAGATTGACTTGGGCAATCTGTTTGGCTAAGGCTTTACCCATCAGTCCAGAACTCAGAACTGAGGTAAAACAGTCAGGAAAAAGTGTAACTATATCAAAACGCACAGTAATTCGTATTCGGGAACACTAATCTTAAATTTGAATGTTTACTAAACACAAGAAGCTAATCTGGGTTAAAACTACAGATAAGTTTAATCAATAGTGTCTAAAACTACCAGAACTATTGATTGATGGTGGGATCAAAAGTTTTCAAAAGTTTTTCTAATTACTTAATTTATGTTTAAATATTGTCACAACTACCATTTAAATATAATTATCCGACCAAGTTAACAACTTCCAGGATGCATCGAGCCAGCCTCAGAATAATGTGTGTAAAGACCTGCTCACCGCCGACCCCAGAGAGAAAACCAAATCCCCCATCTCAGAGGGGAAATGGACACTTTCTACCCTGCACTCAGGCGTACGGTCTAGAATCGAGGGGAACCTCCCCAAGTTCAGAACGCCAAAAGTCGGCGTTTTGGCAACCCTTGGCACAAAAGTGTTCTCTTTTAGCCCTACAAGCACGATTCTGCCAGTCTGGAAAAAGTGGACAGGTGAAAAACAAGGCGCTGGCTTTGAGGAACGGCAATGAACACATGAATACTGAGGCTTCGTGTACTTCAAGCAAGAGGTCTGAGCGGAGGCTAACTTCATTCAGAACTTCAGTGCAGTGTCCTCCAAAAAAAGCAAAGTGCAAAAATCATCGGGCTGCTCAACCTTGTTAAATTCACACGCCATTCGCCACAAGCCGACGGCACTTCCGCGGCTGTCGGCAAAGCCGACGGCAGTTGCTTCAACGGAGGGAACCTCCCCAACGCACTGCCTCCCCAACGGAGTGCCTCGGAAACCCGTTCAAGGCGATGGTTCCTGAAGTTGTTGACAGGAGAAACACAATGCCGCAACTAAAAGCTAAATCGCTGGAAATGAGGACACCCCAAGCAACTAAAACCGCCGTTCTGGTTATCGGAGGCGCAGAAGACAAAGTTCATGGACGCGAAATCCTGAGAACTTTTTTTGGCCGCGCTGGTGCTAGTAAGGCCTATATTACAATTATTCCATCCGCTTCCCGCGAACCCGCTATCATCGGTGGTCGGTATATTCGCATTTTTGAAGAAATGGGTGCTGAGAAGGTTGAAATTTTAGACATTCGCGAACGCGAACAGTGTGAAATACCACAAATCAAAGCATCCCTAGAAGCTTGTAGTGGGGTATTTTTGACGGGAGGAGACCAATTACGTCTCTGTGGCGTGTTGTCAGATACACCAGCAATGGAAATTATCCGACAGCGGGTCAGAGGTGGGCAACTTACCCTAGCAGGAACCAGTGCGGGGGCGGCGGTAATGGGGCATCATATGATTGCTGGTGGTGGAAGTGGTGAGACGCCAAATCGTTCCCTAGTAGATATGGCAACAGGTTTGGGGTTTATCCCCGAAGTGATTGTTGACCAACACTTTCACAACCGCAATCGCATGGGGCGTTTAATTAGTGCGATTGCAGCTCATCCCGACCGCTTAGGTATTGGCATCGATGAAGATACCTGTGCCGTATTTGAACGTGATGGTTGGTTACAAGTCATGGGTAAAGGCAGTGTCACCATTGTTGATCCCACTGAACTGACCCACACCAACGAACCACATGTCGGTGCTAATGAACCCCTAACAGTACATAATTTACGTCTGCATATCCTCAGCTATGGCGATCGCTTCCACCTGTACCAACGGACTGTATTGCCCGCTGTACACCGCATCTCCAGCTGACGGAATAGAGTATCTGAGGTTACACTGACGTTGACCGCAACTTTATTTCCTGCCGTAGAAAAATTAGAGGAATACCATGTAAAAAGAAAAAACTGTTCATTATAAACAGTTTAGCGGTCAATTCCAGTAAGAAACTAGAATTTTGGTTCCGAATCTCCATCTACCTATTCCCATGAGAATCCTCAAGATCCAGACCTTACGCGGCCCAAACTACTGGAGCATTCGACGCCACAAGCTGATCGTTATGCGCCTCGATTTAGAAAACCTTGCCGAGACGCCCTCGAATGAAATCCCTGGCTTTTATGAAGGATTAGTAGAGGCGCTGCCAAGTCTGGAGGGCCACTATTGCTCACCTGGCTGTCGTGGTGGTTTTTTGATGCGAGTGCGAGAAGGTACCATGATGGGCCATGTTGTAGAGCATGTAGCCTTAGAACTCCAGGAATTAGCTGGAATGCATGTCGGCTTTGGGCGCACCCGTGAAACTGCCACACCCGGAGTTTTCCAGGTAGTGATTGAATACCTCAACGAAGAAGCGGGACGCTACGCTGGACGAGCAGCTGTGCGACTTTGCCAGAGTATTGTTGATCGAGGTCGTTACCCCAAGGCAGAACTAGAGCAAGATATCCAAGACCTAAAAGACTTTTGGCGTGATTCTTCTTTAGGCCCATCTACGGAAGCCATCGTCAAAGAAGCCGAAAAACGAGGCATTCCCTGGATGCAACTCAGCGCCCGCTTTTTGATCCAGCTGGGCTACGGCATCAATCAGAAGCGGATGCAGGCGACGATGACCGATAAAACTGGCATTTTGGGAGTGGAACTAGCCTGCGATAAAGAAGCCACTAAACGCATCTTGGCTGCGGCTGGAGTCCCTGTTCCCAGAGGTACAGTGATCAACTTCTTGGACGATTTGGAAGAAGCCATTGAATACGTAGGCGGATACCCCATCGTGATTAAACCGCTAGATGGCAATCACGGACGTGGCATCACCATCGATATCCGCACTTGGGAAGAGGCAGAAGCAGCCTACGAGGCAGCTAGACAAGTTTCTCGCTCAATAATTATTGAGCGGTATTATGTAGGGCGAGACCACAGAGTACTGGTTGTAGATGGCAAAGTGGTGGCAGTAGCAGAACGCGTGCCAGCCCACGTAGTGGGTAATGGCAGATCCAGCATTGCCGAACTGATTGAGGAAACCAACCTCGACCCCAATCGCGGTGAAGGACATGATAACGTCCTCACCAAGATAGAGCTAGACCGCACCAGCTACCAACTCTTAGAAAGGCAAGGCTTCACTCTCAACAGCGTACCACCTAAAGGTACAATTTGTTACTTACGGGCAACGGCCAACTTGAGTACAGGTGGTATTGCTGTAGACCGCACCGACGAAATCCACCCAGAAAATGTTTGGTTGGCACAAAGGGTAGTGAAGATTATCGGTTTGGACATTGCCGGACTAGATATTGTCACTTCAGATATTAGCCGCCCCCTCAGAGAAGTAGATGGCGTAATTGTGGAAGTCAATGCTGCTCCTGGCTTTAGGATGCACGTTGCCCCCAGCGTTGGCATCCCCCGCAACGTTGCCGGCGCAGTGATGGATATGCTGTTCCCCAACGAACAGTCCAGCAGTATTCCCATTTTGAGTGTCACAGGCACAAATGGAAAAACCACAACTACTCGACTGCTAGCACACATTTATAAACAGACTGGTAAAGTAGTGGGTTATACTACTACAGATGGAACTTATATCGGTGAATACTTAGTAGAAGCTGGAGACAACACAGGCCCCCAAAGTGCCCACCTGATTTTGCAAGATCCAACTGTAGAAGTAGCGGTGCTAGAAACGGCTCGCGGTGGTATTCTCCGCTCAGGGCTGGGCTTTGAAAGTGCCAATGTGGGTGTGGTGTTGAATGTCGCCGCCGACCATTTAGGAATAGGTGATATCGATACCATTGAGCAATTGGCTAACCTCAAGAGCGTTGTGGCGGAAGCTGTGACACCTGATGGCTATGCAGTATTGAACGCTGACGATCGCCGCGTCGCAGCTATGGCGGAAAAAACCAAAGCCAACATTGCTTACTTTACCATGAACCCCGATTCGGAATTAGTGCGGAAACACATCCAAAAGGGCGGAGTGGCAGCGGTATATGAAAATGGGTATCTATCAATTGTCAAAGGCGACTGGACGCACAGAATCGAAAGGGCAGAAAATATCCCCTTGACAATGGGCGGACGTGCGCCGTTTATGATTGCCAACGCGTTAGCAGCTAGTTTGGCAGCTTTCGTGCAAAATGTCACGATTGAGCAAATACGCGCTGGTTTAAAGACGTTCCGTGCTTCTGTTAGCCAAACACCGGGACGGATGAATTTATTTAATTTAGGGAACTACCACGCATTAGTAGATTATGCCCACAACCCAGCCAGTTACGAAGCTGTGGGTGCTTTTGTCCGCAACTGGAATACAGGACAAAAAATTGGTGTAATTGGCGGGCCAGGCGATCGCCGCGACGAAGACTTTGTTACCTTGGGTAAACTCGCAGCGGAAATTTTTGACTACATCATTGTCAAAGAAGACGATGATACAAGGGGACGCCCACGGGGTTCAGCCTCAGATTTAATGACTAAAGGCATTACCCAAGTCAAACCAGATAGCCGCTACGAGGTAATTCTGGACGAAACCCAAGCCATTAACAAAGGTTTGGATATGGCTCCTAATAACGGTTTGGTGGTCATTTTACCAGAAAGCGTTAGTCGGGCTATCAAATTAATTAAGTTGCGAGGTTTAGTCAAAGAGGAAATTCAACAAAATCCTTCCACGACTGTGGTCGATCTGCAAAATGGGGTGGCATCTTCTGTTATTAATACGTTGCTTTAGTCAAGAGTCAAGAGTCAATAGTCAATAGTTAAAACACTGTTGACTGTTGACTGTTAACTGTTTTTCTCTTCTTCTTCGGTGGTGTCTTCAGTTGAATTTTTCAGTTCGTCTTTAAAACCCCGCAGAGTTTTACCCAGTGCGTTTCCCAGTTCAGGGATTTTTTTGGGGCCAAAAATTAAAATAGCGACTATAGCAATTATTCCTACTTCCGGCCATCCTAGTCCAAACATATCTGGCTCCTAAATTATACTTATATTCACTATAAACAAGTAGATAGCTATTCTCGCGTAATCGGTATACCTAACCAATCGCTCAATTCCTGAGCTAGCCATTCCAGTTCCGCTTCAGATTCAATAGCACCAGTTGTACCACCAAGTTGATACTTATACACTCCTGAGTAAATATCTAATTGTGCTGGGACGTTTATTCTAGAACCTTCTGAGTCTTGGGTAAAATGTTTTGAAATGTAAACTAGTTTAGTAATACTTTGTCTCGGTGATGGACGGGGGCGAGGATATTTCAATCCCAGTAACTTGTGGGTTAAGACAATTTCTTCCTGATTCAGGTCTAAGCGGATGTATCCAAATAAAGAGAAGAAAATACCATATATCATAAATAAGCCAATACCTGAAAACAGAAGTGAGAACATAAGACTAAAAATTTGACCAGAAAAAAGGAGAATTAGACTGCTAATTGTCCAAGGTAGGGTTAATGAATTCCAGGTGATCGCAAATAAAAGTGTAGAGATCGTAGATGGCTTAAAGCCAACAGGTGGAACAATAATTTCTAGAGAATCCCAATTCTTAGTAAGCTTAATTTTACTACCGACTGGTTTACCCAAAGTTAGGGCAGTGGTAAGAAACCGCAAATTTTTTAAAGCATTGAGTGCTTCACTTGCAGAATTACAACGCCGTTCTAAACTTGGTTCAGTCATCCATTTAAGCCAATTGATAAAACTAGGACTTAACTTAGTCAAATGCTCAAACTGAATGCGAAAATCTTTTTGAGGTAAATCAGCTGGATGAGTTCCTGTTACCAAATAAATCAAGGTTGCACCTAAACTATACAGGTCAGATGCTACAATGGTGTGCCCACCAAATTGCTCAGGTGGCATATAGCCGTAGGTTCCTACCACAGTCCGAGTCCCATTTTCAGCGGCGAGGACAGTTTGCACCGAACCAAAATCTACCAAGTAAACTTGACCGACACTATTGCCAGAACGCTCACCCAATAAAATATTGCTAGGCTTAAGATCACGGTGAATTACAGGCGGATTTAAGCCGTGCAAATAAATGAGAATTTCTAAAACTGCTGTGGCTATCTCTTTAACTTCTACTTCTGTAAAAGTCCGCCCAGATTGTAAGTATTGTTCTAAAGTTTTTGCTGGAATATAACTCTGTACTAGGGCAAATCCTTTAATAGTAGATGAATTTACCTCGAAGTAATCTAAATAACGGGGGATAGCGTTATGGGACAAAGATTTTAAAGTTTCGGCTTCCCGTTCAAATAGCTTGAGATCATCCCATTCAAAGCCACTTGTAAAGCTGAGTAATTTGATTACCACTAGTTCTTGCGTTTGCAAGTCACGGGCTAATAGTGTCTGTCGCCCAGCTTTTTTTCCCAACTTCTGCTGAACTTCGTAGCGTGAAGCAAAGATGTCTCTGTCAGGCGACTCACCCATTATTTTATTGCTCATGGAAAGTAATTATTTTCGTGATATTTTTTACTTTCAATGGGAGATATCTCTAAATTTGGCTAGAACTACTCCTTAGTGATATCTATCCCTAACCAATGCTTCAACTCGTGAGCTAGCCATTCCAGTTCCGCTTCAGATGTAATAGCACCAGTTGTACCAAGTTGATATTTTTTTACCCCTGCCCAAATCTCTAATTTTGCTGGCACTTCGTCGCGATCGCCATCAGAATCTTTAGTAAAATATTTCGGAGTGTAAACTATTTTGGTAATATTTTCTCTCAGTGATGGTCGGGGGCGATGAAATTTCAAGCCAAATAATTCATAGGTTAAAGCAATTTGCTCAGTAGTGAGACGTAAGCGGGTGCGTGCAAACCAAGGCAAAATAATACCATTGAGCATAAACAAGCCAGCACCCCAAAAGGGAAGTGAGAACAAAGCAAAGGGGATGTTGATTGGAAAAGGTGCTGAAAGTGCGCCAATAGTCCAAAATAGGATAAAAGAATTCCAGGCGATCGCAAACAAACCAGTAAGAATTATTGATGGATCAAAGCCACCAGGTGGAATAATTATTTCTAAAGAATCAGAATTTTTAGTAAGTTGAATTTTACTACCAGCAGGTTTACCAATAATTAAAACAGTAGTACTGTGAAGCGAATTATTTAAAGCTGTTAGTGCTTCAGTTGCAGAACTCAAGCGTTTTTCTAAACTCGGTTCAGTCATCCACTTGAGCCAATTTGTCAAGCTAGGACTTAAATTAGTCAAATGCTCAAACTGAATGCGAAAATCCTTTTGAGGTAAATCGGCTGGATGGATACCAGTTACTAAGTAAATTAACGTTGCACCTAAACTATAAAGATCAGAAGCTACAACGGTGCGTCCACCAAATTGTTCTTGTGGCATGTAGCCATAAGTACCCACTACAGTTCTGGTTCCGCCTTCTGTAGCTAATACAGTTTGCACCGAACCAAAATCTACCAAGTAAACTTGACCGATACTATTGCCAGAACGCTCGCCCAATAAAATATTGCTAGGCTTAAGATCACGGTGGATTACAGGCGGATGCAGTTGATGTAGGTAAATTAAAATTTCTAAAACTGCTTTAGCTAACTGTTTGACTTCAGCTTCTGTGAAAATTCTCCCACTTTGTAAGTATTGCTCTAGAGTTTGAGCTGGGATATAACTCTGTACAAGGGCAAATCCTTTGATAGTTGGGAAATTTACTTCAAAATAGTCTAAATAGCTTGGAATAGAGAGATGTGACAAAGATTTTAATGTTTGTGCTTCCCGCTCAAACAGCTTGAGATCATCCCATTCAAAATCACTACCGAAAGAAAGTAATTTGATAACAACTAATTCACCAGTGACTTGATCCCGTGCTAACAGAGTCCGCCGCCCTGCTTTTTTTCCCAACAGCTGTTGGATTTCGTAGCGATCGCCCAATATTTCCCCAATCATTATGATCGCTGATAAAGCTACTTTAAAAGGTTTTGAGAGCTTGTCAAATTGAGCAAGCTGATATTTCTTAGTATAATTGTGTATTCTATGCCCTCCCAACTTTGGCCTTACATTAGCCCTGGTATTCCCGATGAATTCTTCGAGCATTTGCCAGGTATTCCTTTTAGCCAGCGAGAAGTGCGACTACTGTTGATTTCTCAATTACGGCTAAAACCTGATTCCGTGTTGTGGGACATTGGTGCGGGGACAGGTACAATTCCTGTAGAGGTGGGATTACTGTGCCCCAAGGCAAAGATTATTGCTGTAGAACGGGATGAAGAAGTCGCCAACCTGATCAAACGTAACTGCGATCGCTTTGAGGTAAATAATGTAGAAGTCATTGAAGGTAATGCTCCAGAGTGTTTGCATGACCTCCAAGTTTCGCCTGATCGTGTTTGTATTGAAGGAGGACGCCCCATTCAAGATATCCTACAAGCTGTGTGGCATTATTTACCATCGTCAGGACGAGTTGTCGCCACAGCTGCTAATCTAGAAGGTTTGTACGCTATTTCTCAGAGCTTTTCTCAATTGCGGGCTATAAATATTGAAGTTGTCCAGTCTGCGGTTAACCGTCTAGAGACACGTGGTTTTTCTCAAACCTTTGCCGCAGTTGATCCCATTTTTATCCTTAGTGGTGAGAAACTAGACTAAATGGGGACTGGGAACTGGGGACTAGGGACTAGGGACTAGGGACTAGGGACTGGGGCCAAGAAAGAATTTAGTTCATCAAACAGCGTTTTTCTTCGTAATACCCAATCCCCAATACCCAATCCCCAATACCCAATCCCCAATACCCAATACCCAATCCCAAATATTGCTATGCCTTGGTCTCGGATTATTAGTGGAATTGTTGCGATCGCTCTTGCTTTGGTTGCTGTGCTTTTAGGTGGTTGGTATTTTACGATCGCGATCGCGGTTGTCGTTTTTTTGGGTCATCAGGAATATTTTAATTTGGTGCGAGCCAGAGGCATAGTTCCCGCTGCTAAAACCACCATGTTTGTCAGCCAAATTTTACTCGTTATTTGTACAGTTGATGGCAGTTTGGCTGATGCTGTCATGCCAATAGCAGGTACATTTATTTGTTTTTACTTGCTGTTTCAGCCCAAAATGGCAACAATCGCGGATATTTCTGCTTCCATTATGGGGCTGTTTTATGTGGGTTACTTGGCAAGTTATTGGGTACGGTTACGCGCCCTTGGTAGTGCGGCCGTCAGTAATCTTCCTTTGGGTGGTTACTGGCCTCCAGTTTGGGGAGATATTCTCCAGCACAAAAATTTCGCTGCTTTACCTCAAGGGTTGACCGTGACAATGCTGACTTTCTTATGTATTTGGGCAGCTGACATTGGTGCTTACATCTTTGGTAAATTCTTTGGTAAAACCCCACTATCTAACATCAGCCCCAAAAAAACTGTTGAAGGTGCTGTTTTTGGTATCGTTGCTAGCGTTGTTGTCGCCTTAGCAGGAGCTTATTATCTTCACTTTCCTAGATTTCTCTTCACTGGTATAGCCTTGGGTCTGCTAATTGGTATTGCCAGTCTTTTGGGCGACCTTACCGAATCTATGCTTAAACGCGATGCTGGAGTTAAAGATTCTGGACAGTTGATCCCCGGTCATGGTGGTATCTTAGATCGTACTGATAGTTATATTTTCACTGCTCCCTTGGTTTACTATTTCGTGACACTTTTGTTGCCGCTGTTAGTAGATAAGTAACTAAGGGAGATGAGGAGATGGGGGATAGAGGAGATAAGAATAGTTCCCACCTCCTGCCTCCTATTAAGAATAAGTATTTTTTATCTCTAATTTTTAATTTTTAATTATTAGGGATTTACATTAATTTGTCCTCGGCACTCCAGTTTACCAGGGATCAAGGTGAGTTCTTCAATATCTATATCTGAGCCTAAATGTAGATTGTAACTATCATTACCTTCTAAGAGTGGTATTGCGTTTTCAATAACTTGGATTTGCGATAGTTGCAACTCTTGACTATTGTGTAATTCTAAGCACAAATAAATATCTAATTGCTGAGCTTCTATTGTTGGTGTAAGCATACCACTAATGATTACTTGATTTTTGTCAAGGGTGATTTTTTGCCAAGAAATAGGCTTGGATTTTGCGCTATGTTCTGGTAAAAGTTTAAGCAGAACATCATTTAAAGCAGTCGATAATAGTTCAGAGGAAAGGGAATTATTGAGATCCTTTTCCTCCACAGAGAGATCGCCGAACACAGAAACTGTTTCTAACAGTCGTAGCGGTTGACCTTTAAGTACTGAGCCTATATTGATTTGAATATTTTCCGCTACAAGCTGAATTCGTGTAATATGGAGGCCTTGATAGACGGCATGACTGGCAAAGACAGATACCCAAGGAATACAACCAGAGAGAATTTGGCGATCGCTTGCCCTAATCTCCACTTCTAACTGCGATATTTGGCTGACTTGCGATCTCAACCACAGCTTAAGTGCTTGTGTAAGCACATTTGTAATTACTCTAATCTTCTTTGAACTTTTTGGTAAATTATCTTCTGGCATTTAACCACTCTTGTGATGGATATTTGCTCAGTAAGCTACTGCTCTGAAGCAAGCTTTAAATGTAACATTTATGGCGACTTCACACAAAATACAAATATGATGAATATATAAATTTCAATAAATCATTTCAATAAACTAGCAGTAATTTCCACATGGAGACACGGTTACAAAAAGTTATTGCTCAATGGGGTATAGCCTCACGGCGTGAAGCTGAAGAAATGATTCGGCGATCGCGGGTGCGGATAAATGGGGTTTTAGCAAATTTAGGTCAAAAAGTTGACCCCCAAAGAGATACTATTACTGTGGATGGTAAGCCAGTGTCTCCTCAACACCGCCCGCCCTTAATATATCTGTTGCTGCACAAACCTGCTGGAGTAGTTTCCACTTGCTACGACCCTCAGGGAAGAAAAACAGTCTTGGATTTACTACCAAAAGAATTACGTGAGGGTACAGGTATTCACCCAGTTGGTCGTTTAGATGCAGAGTCTACAGGAGCATTAATATTAACTAATGATGGGGATCTGACATTTGGGTTAACCCATCCACGTCACAATATTCCTAAAAGTTATCTTGTTTTAGTCAAAGGACATCCTTCTGAAGTAGCCCTAGAAATGTGGCGTCAGGGTGTAATTTTAGAAGGCAGAAAAACCCTTCCTGCGAAGGTGGACTTAATAGAAAGTTTTGCTGTAAATAGCCGTTTAGAAATAGTTTTGCAGGAGGGACGAAATCGCCAGATACGCCGTGTAGCGGAACAGTTAGGATACCCAGTCATCAAACTACATCGGACTGCTATTGGCCCAATTCAATTACAAATGTCAAAAACGCGTTTTCTAAGTAAAGGTAGCTATCGTTTATTGAAAGAAGATGAAATCCGCTTTTTGCAAAAGCAGATAAAGCAAATACCTATTGAAGATTTAGGTGAGGGAAGGAGAGTACAAAAAGCATGAAATGGCTAAAAAGAAAGGATAGTGAGCAGCCAAAAGTTTCAATAGAACAACTAAGAGAGGAAAAGTTGTCCGAATTGGGCGCTCAACTTTCCGCTGCGCGTCAAGAAAGAGGTTTGTCTTTAGATGAAATGGTACTTTTGACTAAAATTCCTCGGCGATTGTTACAGGCGATTGAAGAAGGGAATTTAAATGAATTGCCAGAACCAATCTATATTCAAGGTTTAATTAGGCAATTTGCCGACGCGTTGGGCTTTAATGGAGTGGAATTAGCGAGCAATTTTCCCGTTGCTTCTGGGTCAGCAATCTCTCAACCTGCTGGAAAAATTAGGTTCATGAGTCAATTGCGTCCTCTTCATCTTTACTTACTCTATATATTCGTGATTGTATGTTCTGTCAGCAGCTTGTCTCAATTGCTGAATAATGCTGATCTGAAAGCAAATAACAATGCAAGTAAGCCAGAGCAACAGACATCTTTAAAAACAGAACCAAATCAAAGTCAGTCTTCAGCAAAAGCCCAACCTATTAGCGACACTTTCAGCAGTACCAAAGACAATCAGTCATTACAGATTAGTGTCACCTTGAAAGCTTCATCCTGGATTCGCGTAGTAGCTGATGGCAAAACTGCGTTTGAGGGCGTTCTTCCAGAGGGAACACATCGGATTTGGAAAGCTCAAGAGCAGTTAACAGTGAAAACTGATAATGCTGGTGGTGTAATGATGAGTGTTAATCAAGAAAAAGCCAAGCAAATGGGAGAACCTGGGAAAGTAGAAGAAGTTAAGATTGCTGCCAAGCCGCAGCCTGGAGGGAATTAGGGGGATGAGGGAGATGAGGGGGATGAGGAAGAATTTTCTCCCTTATCTTCCCCTGCTCCCTTGCTCCCCTGCGCCCCCTGCTCCTTAAACTCCGCGAGGAGCGCGTCCATAGAGTTTCGTCAGTACTTTCAGGCGATCGCTCAATTCGTCTGTTATACTATGCGACTGATAGCGCCACGCCCAGTTCCCCTCAGCAACACTAGGAAAGTTCATTCTGGCATCGGTTCCTAAACCCAAAATATCTTGTAGAGGAATAATCGCTTGATTAGCTATGGAACTCAAAGCCAAACGAATTAAATCCCAGTGAATGCCATCAGGACTGATGGAACCCAAATAAAGCAATAAGTTATGCTTTTCGTAGTCATTAGCTGTATTAAACCAGCCTACAGTCGTGTCATTATCATGGGTTCCAGTATAAACTACTGCATTTCTTGGGTAATTAAAGGGTAAAAACGGATTACCGGGATCAGAACCAAAAGCAAACTGCAAAACTTTCATACCAGGAAATTCATACTTGTCTCGCAGCGCTTCCACCTCTGGGGTAATTACTCCCAAGTCTTCTGCTAAAACGGGTAGCTTACCTAATTTCTGTTTAATCGTATCAAACAATTCTTCTCCAGGCGCTTTAATCCATTCTCCATTGATAGCAGTTGTTTCTCCTTGTTTGACAGCCCAAAAAGCTTCAAATCCCCGGAAGTGGTCAATACGAATAATATCGACATAATCCAGCATCGCCTCAAAGCGCTCTATCCACCATTTAAAATCTTGTTTTTGCAATTCCTCCCAGTTGTAAACTGGGTTGCCCCACAGTTGACCAGTAGCGCTAAAGTAATCTGGTGGAACTCCCGCCATGAGTGCAGCTTCTCCCGTCTCCTCATCCAAGCAAAAGCTTTCAGGATGTGCCCAGACATCAGCACTATCGTGAGCGACATAGATAGGAATATCGCCGATAATCTCGATACCGCGCATGTTGGCATAGCTTTTCAGGTTTGACCACTGGCGGAAAAATTCATATTGAATGAATTTGTAATAAAAAATCTCTGCTGTCAGTTGTTGCTCGGCCCTAGCTAACGCTTCTAGTTCGCGCCTGGCGAGTTGTGGCTCCCAAGTATGCCAGCTAGCACCATTTAGAGAATCTTTGAGCGCCATAAATAAAGCGTAATTATCCAACCAATAGGCTTTACTATCGCAAAAACCTGCAAATTCTTTTTGCTGGATGGAAGATGCTTTAGTTTTAAAGTTTTCGCAAGCTTTTTTTAGTAGCCCAATTTTAATTGGTGCAGCCTGCTCGAAATGTACTTTGTCTGCCTCAAATGCTGGTAAATTAGCAAAGTCTTCCTCTGTTAACAAACCTTCATCTAGTAGTTTTTCTGGGCTAATTAGCAGAGGATTTCCAGCCATTGCTGAGTAGGACATATACGGAGAATTGCCGTATCCAGTGGGGCCTAGAGGTAAAACTTGCCAATATTGTTGATAACTCTTTTCGAGAAAATCAATAAATTTATAGGCTTCTAGTCCTAAATCTCCAATGCCAAATCGACTGGGAAAAGAGGTAGGATGCAGCAAAACGCCGCTGGATCTGGGAAAAGGCATATTTATGTTGAATTGTAGGAGGAATCGATTGTCTTGACGACACGCAGTAGCGTAGACACGAAGTGGCTTTTCGTAGACATCGCATCGAATTTATCACGGAACAGTAGCTGTAAGCTAAATCTGGTAAAGTCATGTAATTGTTAGTTGTCAGTTGTTAGTTGTTAGTTGTGCTGATTACGCTATTCACTACTGACCACTGACCACTGACCACTGACCACTGACCATTGACCAATAACCATGACTTACCGAAATCCTGCACCGACGGTTGATATCATCATTGAGTTAGTGGATCGCCCACATCGACCAATAGTGTTAATTGAGAGGTATAATCCACCTTTGGGTTGGGCAATTCCCGGTGGTTTTGTAGATTATGGAGAACCAGTAGAAGTCGCAGCACGCCGGGAAGCTGAGGAAGAAACGGGTTTAAAGGTGGAGTTAATTGAACAGTTCTTGGTATATTCTGATCCCTGTCGTGACCTGCGTCAGCACACTATTAGTATTGTATTCTTGGCTACAGCTACGGGAGAACCAAAGGCAGGGGATGATGCCAAGGGTGTAGGTATTTTTGAGTCTTGGCAGGTGCCTGGTAATTTATGTTTTGACCACGATCGCATTCTGCGGGATTATTGGCGATATCGGTATTATGGGATACGTCCGAGGTTGGGTTGGGAGTAACGAACCGCCAAGACGCAGAGGACGCAGAGGGAAGAGAAGAGGAGAATATCTGTGACACAGAGTTTTTGTGATTATACTGGGTCAATGGTATTTAATGGTGCATTATGGATGCTGAGGAACTTTTGAAGAAGTACGCCGCTGAAGAACGAAATTTTCAGAACCAGAATCTTAGAGCAGTAAATCTCAAAGCGGCAAATCTTATTGGTATAGACTTAAGAAGTTCAGATTTAACGGGAGCAGAGTTGAATGAGGCTAACCTGAGTAAGGCGTTTCTTCAAAGCACAAACCTCACTAGGGCATCTCTGGCAGGCGCAAATTTAAATGGGTTACAGGATAGCTCTGGTTTAATTTTAACTTGGGCAGATGTGAATGGCGCTGACTTTAGTAAAGCAAACATGCGTAACGCCAACTTGAGTAATGCCAATCTCAATAATGCCAATCTGAGTGGAGCAAACTTAAATAGTGGTAACTTGAGTAATGCCAATCTCAATAATGCCAATCTGAGTGGAGCAAACTTAAGTAGTGCTAATTTAAGTAAAGCTAACCTTGAGAATATTGACCTGAGTGGGGCTGAATTAACTTCTGCAAATCTAACTCAAACTTCTTTAAGTGCAGCAAACTTTGTAAGAGCAAATTTAAAGAGTGCTAATTTAAGTGGATCTGATTTGGTTGGATGTGATTTGAGCCAAGCAGATTTATCTGGAGTGATACTCCAAAATGCCAATTGCCGACTAGCTAAAATGCAGCGTGTTAATCTATCTCAAAATAATTTATCAAATATAAATCTGGCTGAGGCTGATCTGTGTGCAGCGAACCTGACAGGCGTGAATTTGAAAAAAGCTTGTTTACAAGGAGCAAATTTAGAGAAAGCGGATCTCCAACAAGCAAATTTAATGGAGGCAAATCTAAACGGTGCAAATCTGAGAAAGGCAGATTTAACTGGAGCAAATATCTATGGGGCAAGCTTTGAAGATGCAGACCTAACTGGTGCGATAATGCCAGATGGAGAACTGTACAAACCGATCGCTTCTGTTGAACAAATCGGTAAGCAGTCAGCATCGTTGGAGAAAGTAATATCTATGACTCGTCGAGTTATTCGTACTGATCAAGCACCGGCTCCAGTGGGGCCATATAATCAAGCGATCGCGGCTTCTGGTCAATTATTATTCGTGGCTGGACAAATTCCCATTGATCCCCGACTCGGTGATGTCCTTTACACTGATGATGTAGCAAAGCAAACTGAGCAAGTGTTGGCTCATATAGAAGCTATCCTGACAGCAGCTGGCGCAACGTTTGAAAATGTGGTCAAAACCACTGTATTTCTAGCAGACATGAATGATTTCGCCGCTATGAATGCGGTTTATGCTAAATATTTTCCTGAAGCTACAGCCCCAGCGCGTGCATGTGTTCAAGTCTCGCGCTTACCAAAAGATGTCTTAGTAGAGATTGATTGCATAGCAGTCATTAACAGTTAGAAAGAACTTATTTTACTTAGTCCGCGTAGGCGGACTTCGTTTGTATAGCGGCGACTTCTAGTCGCTAGGGCTAGATTGCTCACCAGCTAGCCTTTCATAATGTTCTTTATCTCTATATTTAATAACTCTATAAGGTTGACCCCCAACAATTGCTAACGGCTCAACATTAGTTGTGACAACTGTCCCGGCTGCAATAATTGCTCCGTCTCCAATCACAACACCCGGAATAATTAACACATTTGACCCAATCCAAACATTGCAACCAATGGTAACGGGTTTATGAATATAAACAGCATGTTCATAGGGTAGAGCATTACTTTGATAATCATGATTTGCCGAGAGAATTACAACGTTGAATCCAATTGTTGTATTGTCGCCAATTGTGATCCCACCTCGACCATCTAATAAAACATTTGGGCCGATGTAGACTTTATTGCCAAGAGAAACATTTTGAGGATGATCAATCCGAAGATCTTGTTTAAACCGGACACGCAAACCTACAAATTTTAATTTTTGTTTCAATTCTTGATGCTTGTATTCCCTAATTTTGCCTTGCAAATATTCATCCCACCTGATGATATAAGGAATCAGAGATACTAATATTCGCTCTAACTTATTGGTAATTTTATTCTTAATTTTTTGCATAGATTCTCTCAAAAATTATTATTTAGTATTTGATTTGAGGTTAGCGTAGACACGAAGTGGCTTGTCGAAGACATCACACCCCTAACTTTGGGAATACTAAGTTTAAGTATTCTAAAGGAGTATTAAAAATGGCAGAAAATCAGATCAGTGCTAGCCTCACCCCAGCGAATCGGCAAGCAGTGATGGATGCGATCGCTACTATAAAAGATAAATTACCGTTTTTAATTGATTTAACAACAGAAGAGCGTAGAACTTTACCCAAAATGGGTGACAAGAGTCGAGCATTTGTCAGCAAAGCCTTGGAGGTAGCAACGCAAAACCCTGACTTTTTACCCCGGTCGTTTGATGTGGACGAAATGCGACGGGATATTGAGCTATTTGAGGCTTTGTATCCTGTGTTACTATCTCTAACGCAACTACAAGAACTGGTAGATGATACCTATTTAGCAGTAGGTAGTGAAGCATTTGCAGCAGGGTTAATGGTTTACAATTATGCCAAAGCCAGCGGTAAAGGCACAGGTTTAGAATCTATGGTTGATGATATGGGGCGCAGGTTTGCTCGTAAACCTCGAAAAGCGCAATCACAAGCATCGAAAGTGTAGAAAAATTCTGCACAACTGTAGAAGTTAAAATTTTGAGCTTCTGAGCTTGGATGTTTGAGTCTAAAACTTGACGTTCCGAGTTCAGAAGCTTACACTTTGGAGTTCTGATCTCGGTGTTTCGAGTTCTAATCTCGGTATTCCGAGTTTTGATCTCGGTGTTCCGAGTTTTGATCTCGGTGTTCCGAATTCTATGCTCGACATTCCGAGTTCTGAGCTAGTCGTTCCAAGTTCTGAGCTAGTCGTTTCGAGTTCTGAGCTAGTCGTTTCGAGTTCTGAGCTAGTCGTTCCGAGTTCTGAGGCAAATACTTCTAAAATCAAGGTTATATGCGAAAAAATACTTAAAAATAATTGGAATAAATTCCGAAACACAGCGCGCGTAGTTAGTAGTTATTCTGTAAGGATTAGTACTTCAAGATTAAACTTTGTAATGAACCCACAAAACAAGCCCAAGAGTCTACAAGATATTCTTAAGCAGCGCCAGCAATCAAGTTTTGTGGGTCGTGAAGATCAGGTAAACCAATTCCGCCAAAATTTAGAATTGCCCTTAGAAGACGATCGCCGTCGTTTTTTGTTTAATGTTTGGGGTCAAGGCGGAGTTGGTAAAAGTACGCTGTTACGGCAATTTCGCAAAATTGCTGAAGAAGCAAAAATTGTCACAGCTTACATTGATGAAGCGGAAAAAAGTGTGCCCGAAGTTATGGGTCGTCTAGCTGAGGAGTTGGAACAGCAAGGTCACAAACTGCCGCAGTTTACTGAACGCTACAAAGTTTACTGTCAAAAACGGCAGGAATTAGAAACCGATCCCGATGCTCCTCAAGGGTTTTCGGCTTTTGTTGGCAAAACTGTTGCTAAAACTGGCGTACGTTTGGCGCGTCAAGTTCCCGTTGGTGGTGTTGTATTTGATTTTTTAGACGAAGATGCTGTGGCTATGCAAGCTGGAGAATGGGCATCTTATGTAGCAAAAAAATTAACCAATAAAAATGAGGTTCGCTTAGTTCAAGAACCTGTGGAGGTGTTGACTCCTCTATTTTTGCAAGATATTTCTAAAATTGCTGAGAAGACTACTGTTGGTTTGTTTTTTGATACTTATGAACGCACTGGAGAATTTCTAGATAACTGGCTACAGGAAATTCTACAGAGTCGCTACGGTGCGGTATCTCTCAATATATTGATAACCATTGCCGGTCGGCAAGAATTAGATAAAAACTATTGGGCACCCTACGAAGGATTAATAGTTCGTTTTCCTTTAGAACCATTTACAGATGAAGAAGCCCAACTATATCTAGCTCGTAAAGCAATTACTAACAGTCAGGTTGTGGAAGTGATATTACGCCTTGCTGGAAATTTGCCTCTGCTGGTGGGAATGCTAGCGGATGCTCATCCCAATGACCCAAACCAAGTATTTGAGCCTAGCAGTAGTGCTGTAGAAAGATTTTTAAAATGGGTTGATGATCCCAAGCGGCGACAAGTTGCTCTTGATGCTGCTATTCCTCGCTCTTTGAATCGAGATGTTATAGCCAAATTAAGAGGAGAACAAGAAGCTGATGAGTTATTTACTTGGCTCAAAGAAACATCTTTTGTCAACGAACGTACCGACGGCTGGGCCTATCATGATGTTGTGAAAACCCAAATGTTACGCCACAAGCGCCTTTCATCGCCACAAGGTTGGGCTGACATTCATCGCCAGTTAGCAGACTATTACGACACGCTAGGAAACCAACTGCAATTAGAGGAAGTCAAAGCTTGGCGGGATAAAACTTGGCAAAGCCATAAGCTCAACGTTTTGTATCACCGCTTATGCCAATCACCACAAAAGTACTTACCTGTAGCTCTCAATGAATTCCTTGCTGCTCTCAAAAATCAACGGATTTTTGCCCAATTTTGGGCGCAAACAATGCTTCAGGCTGGTAAAGATGTGGATTCTCGTGAAGTTCAGCGTTGGGGTGAGCAACTAGCCAATTGGTTAAAAGCCTATGAAGATAAACGTTATGAAGCTGCGGCCCAAATGCTGACAACACTGTTGAGCGATACTAGTCTTGAAGCCAAGTGGCGTGCAGTAGCCTTAGATTGGCGCAGTTATATTTACTCTCAATCTAATCAATACTCAAAAGCTTTAGAAGATTTAACCGAGGCAATAAAGTTAGTACCTGAAGAAGTCGAATATTTAACAGTTCGAGGTATGACTTACTGCCAAATGCAGCGCTACCAAGAAGCACTGCTAGACTTTAACCGTGTTATTGAGCTTAACCCAAATTATCAATGGGCGATCGCTAATCGCGGTATTGCTTACCGCTTAATGAAACGCTTTCAAGAAGCACTGCAAGACTTAAACCACGCCATTCAACTTGACCCTAATGACCAATGGGCGCTGGCACACCGAGGTGTCATTTACCGCTTTATGCAGCGTTACCCAGAATCACTGCAAGACTTCAACCGCGCCATTCAACTTGACCCTAATTCTGTATGGGCGATCGCTAGTCGAGCTGATACTTACCGCTGTATGCAACGCTATAATGAGGCACTACAAGACTTTAACCGTGCCATTGAACTTGATGTCAATTTCCAATGGAAACCAGCCACGGGATTTAGGGGTTTTACTTACCAGCGAATGCAGCGCTACCATGAAGCACCGCAAGATTTAGACACCGCCATTGTACTGAACCGAACTTACCAAGATGATTGGTATTTGTACGGGCGTGCTTTAACTTACTTAGCCCTTAATCAACTAGATAAAGCATGGCCTGACTTGGCGCTTGCTATCAAGCTTGCTAAAGAGCATTACCAAAAAGATCCTCAAAACTGGCGTAATATTTTTAACTTAGCTCTTTACTATTTGGCTGCTCAATATCATCAACCAGCAGAGCAGTTATATCGGCATATCTTATCTGAAAGTGCTTCCTTAGATATCCGTATAGCAATCCAAATAGCAATCCAAGACTTGAATGACTTTTTAACTGTGTTTCCTAACCATGTGCAGGCTACATCTATGCAAAAGTTATTGCAGTCTTACCTCACCTGAATATTCCTGAACTTGTAGGATTTTTTGTCTAGCTATTGTGCGATCTCACCTGCTGAGTTCAATTAAAATTGTCCCTTGACTACCTTCTCAATTATATACATACTTCAATAAACATAGTCTGGCGATCGCTTTCATTTATAAGTCTTTTTTGTTATTAATAATACTTATTTCAAAACTACTTAAAAAAGTATCAATTGATTTAAAGTACATCTATTAAAAAATAAAAACAGTTTCACAAATCACATCAGGAGAATCACAATGACAGCTAAAGTAGTTCAGCCAGGTAAAGGTTCCACATATTTGCTGCTGGGTGACTTCTACACCTTTCTAGCTACTGGTAAAGATACAGGCGGAACCTATGGACTAGTGGAAATGGTAATGCAACCGCAAAGCGTTGTACCACCGCACAATCATTACCAAGCCGATGAAGCGCACTATATTATTGAGGGTGAGATTGAGTACCAGCTTGAAGACCAGACAATCATCGCCACATCAGGAATGTACCTCCAGTTTCCTAAAGGTGACAACCACGGTTTTAAAAACATCGGTTCCAAGCCTGCTAAAATCTTAGTTTGGGCTACACCATCAGGCCCAGAGCTATTTTTTGCTGAAGTTGGGCAGCCAGTCAACCTACCATTAACTGAAGAAGAAAAAAGCAGTCTTTTGACTCCTCCCAATCCCGCCGACCTCGAAAAAGCCATTGAAATTGCTACAACGAAGTATGCAGTCAAATTTATTTTATAAGAGGATGTTTGAAAAGTATTATGCGAAACATCAAAGGCATCAAAAATTTAACACCCTTACCGACACAAGAAGGGGAATTTAAAGCCTCTCTCCATTGATGAACAAGAATGCTCTGTACCTATTTAATTACGAATTACGAATTAGTAATTATTTAGTCATCAGTCATCAATTAATCTGTACTTTTGTTCAGCCAATTGACTAAATCTGATTCACTCTCAAAATCTAAAAGCGCCTCAGCCAAATTCTCTAGTTGAGAAGTTTCTAACTGTTGAATACGCCCTATCAATTCCGGCTTTACTGTTCCAATACGCCGAGGAAGTTGACGCAAAATCAAAGCTAAAGCTTCTTCTTGCTTCACTTCCTTTGTGATATCTTCAATTACTTCTTGTTTGAGTTCTTGATAATATCTAGTTTTTTTGAGGTCATCACGGGTAAACATTGAACTTCCAAAAAAACAATAGGGTACTCAGGTTGATTAACAGTCGGTAGAAATAGGCCGTCAATGCGGAAAGCAGTTTGTTTCAATTCTACTGATGAGAATTGATAGGCGCTGGCTTCAGAAGGTTGACGACCAATCAATTCAAATAAGATTCCAGGGAAGGTTTGAAACAGGCGGTAAAAAATGGAATCTGTCTTCATGCTCGTCAAGATGAATATGCCTGTTGGTTTATGTTATTTTGACTTAAAGTATCCAAAGCTGCGATCGCTCTCATTAATCTTGCTGAAATACAGCAATCTCTTGAAAACAAACGCGATCGCTTTCACTTTTCTTAAAGCCGATGGCGGGATTTGAACCCGCGACCGCTCGATTACGAATCGAGTGCTCTACCACTGAGCCACATCGGCACATACGGAAAAAAATTATAGCACAATTAATCCTATGGTAGAACAAAATCCTAAAAATCGTCTTAATCCTGAACAATATGCCCGCCTGAAAGCAGAAATGGCAAGTCCCTATCGTGGCTTGCGACAATTTATTTATTTAGGTTGCGGCGCTTCTGGTTTGATAGGCACTTTTGTCTTCTTTTTCCAAGTTCTTGCGGGAAGAGATATAGAAAACGCTTTACCTAACTTAGCTCTGCAAATAGGAATTGTGGCTCTAATGGTCTTTCTCTGGCGCTGGGAACAAGGCCGCCAAAAATGACCATAAACAAGTACAATTACTTATAACTTCGGAAAGATGTTTTATCTTACTAAATCTTTAACAAACCTTTATATATATTTATCTTCTTCAAAAAAATTAACTAATTTACAAATTCCCAAACATAAAGAGAGAAAACATAAAGAAAACATTATGAAATTTGAAAATGCAAAAATTTCTGAGACACTGATAATTGTTCAAACGGGGTCAGCCAGTATAAAGACCCTGAATATAAATACACGCATTTAGATGGGGTCACTTATATATAAAGACCCTAGAGTTAAAAAAACTCACAAATCTAAAAGCGCCAAGACTAGCAATTTGTTAATCTTGGCGCTTTTAATCTAGCTACAAAGCATTTATTGAACTGTTACCAAATAGGTAGAGGGAATTGGTTGGGCACGTCCAGCATTAACTAACGCCTGGTAAACAAAAGCAGCAACTTCGGCTCTAGTCGCTTCGCGATTAGGATTAAGTTGCTTAACTGTGGGATAGTTGATCACTAGTTGTCGTGCTGTTGCGGCAGCTATGGAAGCGATCGCATAATTAGGAATCTGAGCAGCATCAGTGTAAAAATTAATCACACTCTCGCTATTTGCGGTTAAACCCAGACCGTTAGCTAAAGCCACTAAAGCCTGCACTCTGGGAATTTGCTGCTGTGGTTTAAAGCTACCATCGGGATAACCAGAGACAAATTGACTTTGGTAGGCAGATTGAATTGCAGCGTAAGCCCAAAAATTGCTCTTCACATCTTTAAACTCAATTGCTGAGCGTTTGGCTGGTGGTGTTAAAGCTTTAGTAATAATAGTGGCGAATTGGGCACGGGTTACAGGTTCATTGGGTTTAAAAGTACCATCAGGAAAGCCAGCAATAATATTCTGGGAAGCTAAAGCCTCGATGTAACTTTTTGCCCAGTAACCTGTAGGCACATCTTTAAAGGCAACAGGCCCACCAGGCGGCGTTTCAACAGTCGCAGCGACAAAATCTACTTGACCAAAAATCTTTTTCTGATCGATATCATTGCCAATAGCAACAATCCTATTGGTTTTAGTACCGTTATTCAAATCATAACGAGTGTTACTACGGATCAGATTGTTGCCTGGATCTTGATTAGTACCGAGGTCAGGCAGAGCATTGACAGTTGCCACAATACCATCCTGGGTATTGTTCTGAATAACATTTTTACGCAGTACAGGCTTAGCAGATTCTGAGATATAAATACCGACTTTGTTTTGGAGAATTTGGTTTTCTGCCACTAGAGGTGTGGATGTGCCACCGATCGCTAGACCAAAACCTGTATCCTGAAATAGGTTGTTACGAACTTCTCCTTGGGCAGATTTAGCTATTGAAATGCCGTTGCCCTTGTTTTGCACAAAGATATTATTCTCAATTTTGGGATTTCCCGTACCCGTGACAAAAACACCTTCTCTACCACTAGCGGTAAAAGTACTGTTTTTGATAGTGGGATTAGATGATTCCACCCACACAGCAGTACCACGCTGAGCCGGGTTGGAGACAGTTACACCTGTGACAGTTGTATCTCTATCAGCAAGGATAGTAATCTCCTGTCTAGCAAATGTCTTACTGGTGTAGTAACCACTGCCTGTAATCAAGATTGCCTGACCTTTGCTGGTTTCATCACCCTGTAAAGTCACGCCTGGTTTGAGGAAGATTGGAAATTTTTCTCCTGTTTCCGCGTTATAAGTACCAGCAGCCAGTTGAATAACCGTACCTGCTTGAGCTTGATTGAGGGCGGCGGTAATAGTTTTGTAAGGTGCTGGGGCTGTTGCACCAGCCCCAGCAGTATCTGCACCAGTTGCTGAGTTCACGTAAATAACTGTTGCAGTTGTAGGAACTTGCGCCTTTAAAGTTGGGGCAGATGGTGAGACGATCCCAGCATTTGCCTCTCCAAGCATTAGTGTAGACGACCCAGCAGAAATAAATAACAAAGCCGATAGCCCGGCTTGTAAGCATAACTTAGAACCAATATAAATACTGGAAAAAGAGCGAAAATTTTTTGCTGAGGAACTGTGAAAACCCCGGTATTTCATTTTCGTGTCTGTGATGTGCTGAATAACAGTTGTTTAAACAGAGTTCAATATAACAGCTGTGTTGCTGTAAAACCCATGCAAAACTATACTCGATGTCCAGCGTATGATCAGCTATGTTTCGTAAGAAAATACATAAATAATTTTGTTCTGTTTGCAAAATTTTACTAAATATGGCGCGTAGAGCCAGCGTCATTGATGTAGGCGATATCAGCGAATAAAAGAAATTATTTAAAAATCATCTGCACCCCTGCACCTATGCCCCTACCCTTCCAAAGGTAGATACCTCAAGTCAGATGCTCTAATTCATTGTGGTGGATATCTTAAGAAAAGACCTTTGCAAAATTTAGGGCAAATGCGTTTCCACTTGTTGCCGCTACGTCGAGCCTTAGTTTCAGTTGCTAGTGCTTGTTTTTTACTCTTGGGCACTCCTGCGTTGGCAGCTGAACGAGTTATACTAAAGTATAATGTCTTACGTGAACCTATTACAGTAGAAGAGTTATCTACTTTTGCCCGAACTGGCAAACTCTCAACTCTACTAAAAGTCACAATACTTTTAGCCCAACAAGACCCTGAGATTATTCGTGAGTATCTGACGACACCAATTCAAATCAGCCCTGTAGCTTTAGATAAAGTTTTTAAGAGTGAGATTGGCGACAGCACATTAGACGAATTAAGTCAAGTTATGCACACACGCTCTCGCCAAGGAGATCGGCAAGCCTTACGCTCTGCTTTCGTCGCTTCTGCAAGTCAAGATCAGCAAATAACACTGTTAGAAATTATTCAAAATTATCCAGCGGCAGAAGTTGAAATTGAAGCAGACCGTTTAGAAACTGCCTATAGTCAACTCCGCCGCTTGCAAGCAAGCCTGCCAGAGATAATTGGTTCTTAATAAGCTAAAGTTTCTAAAGTTTCTCGCAAATAACGCTGTACTTGTTGTTCAAGACGCAATTCTCGTAATTGACCAATACTTTCTAACTGCCAGCGCTGGAAACCTGAACTAGCAGCGATCGCTTCTTTGAGATTATTCCATATTTCAGTATCACGAGAAAATTGGCGATCGCTAGCAGCTCTAATTTTAGCCATGGTTTCTCATTCCTCAGTTTCAACTTTTACAGTCCGCTGGGGCAAGATCTGATTAACCCGCACCCCGAATATCGTAAAATCCTGCTTAATCTTTTCTAAAGATAATGGTTCTAGGGCAGCGAATTCTGTGTCATTAGTCACTAAAATTCGTGCTGCGCTCACGGGAATTTGTAAAAATAGATTGCTTGCTAAAAAGGTCAAAGCAGCTAGTACTAAACCTAAGCTGCGCCATTGGGGTAGAAAACTAGCCAATTTTATCACCTGTGGAGAAATTTGATAAAGCTGCCACAGTATGCCAATCGCTAATATTGCTACCAAAAAGGACAATACATGATTTAACTTTGTATTAGTTAAACAAAGGATTTTACGTTGCTGCTCAGTCAGGTTTTCTGGCTTAACAGCTACTCCTAAGATAGCAAAGATGTAAAAAGGGCGACGCAACTGCATCCACAATAAAGGTAAAATCCCAACGCTTCCTACTAGGCAAAGTTCCATCCACACTGGTAAAACTGGCTTGCCTACGGACAAAAACAATAAACACATTGTTAGCAGGATTGGGAGTGTCGCCAAACCAGCGACGTGAATCCACAAGATAGGTTCTGAGCGAAATGAGCGCATATCAAAGTTATGAGTTAGGAGTTATGAGTTAGGAGTTATGAGTTTTTTGACTCCTAACTTAGTAACTCTAAACTCCTAACCATTTTAACCTCAGCACTATTTTGTCAGTGTGAGAGTACGACGCTTTGTGACCATCTGGTAGGCTTCGATGATGTCACCTTCAGCCCAATCATGGAATTTATCAACGCCAATACCGCATTCGTAACCGGCATTGACTTCGCGGGCATCTTCTTTCATCCGTTTGAGGGAGTCAAGAACGCCTTCATAGATCACCTTACCGCCACGACGCACCCGCAGTTTGCAGTTGCGGATGAGCTTGCCTGATAGAACGTAGCAACCAGCAACGGCGCCACGACCAACTGGGAAGACGGCACGCACTTCGGTTTGGCCCAAGGGTTCTTCTACCAATTCTGGCTCTAAGAGACCTTCCAAGGCTCCTTGGATATCTTCTAAGAGTTTGTAAATGATGTTGTATTCCCGGACATCCACACCTGCTTCATCGGCTGCTTGTCTGGCTCCACTGGCATAAGTTGTGTTGAAGCCGATGATTACAGCGTTACTGGCGGCGGCTAAGTCGATATCTGTCTCGGTGATTTCCCCAGCAGTAGCCAACAACATCCGAATTTGGACTTCGTTTTGCGGAATTTGCTTGAGCGCTCCCACAATGGCTTCCACTGAACCTTGCACGTCTCCTTTTAAGATCAAGTTGAGTTCTTTCAACTCGCCTTCTTGTGCTTGAGCCGAGAGGGTTGTCAGGGTAACACGTCCTTGTAAGAGGCGGGATAGGCGTTGTTTGTCGGCGCGATCGCTTGCTAGCGATCGTGCTTCTTTTTCGTTCTCGAAGACCTCGAAATCATCGCCTGCGGCTGGGACATCACTTAAACCCAACACCTCAACAGCGAAGGAGGGACTAGCAATGTCTACTCTTCTGCCTCTGTCATCTACCATTGCCCGGACTTTACCAAATGCCGAGCCTGCTACCAACATGTCTCCTACATGCAGGGTGCCGTTTTGGATCAACAGAGTTGCAACTGCTCCTTTTGCCTTATCCAGATGTGCTTCAATGACAGTTCCTTTAGCAGTCCGGTCTGGGTTGGCATTGAGTTCTTCTACTTCTGCTACCAGCAGGATCATTTCTAGGAGCGTATCGAGATTTTCACCCTTGATTGCGCTCACAGGAACCATGATTGTTTCACCACCCCACTCTTCTGGCGTCAAGCCATATTGGGTGAGTTCTTGTTTGACACGCTCTGGCTGTGCCCCTTCTTTGTCAATCTTGTTGATTGCTACTACAATTGGCACTTCGGCAGCTTGAGCATGGCTAATGGCTTCAACGGTTTGAGGACGAACGCCATCATCAGCAGCTACTACCAAAACGGCAATGTCTGTCACCCTAGCTCCCCGTGCCCGCATGGCTGTGAATGCTTCGTGACCGGGGGTATCCAAAAAGACGATCTGCTGCTTGTTACCCTCATGTTCGATATCCACATGGTATGCACCAATGTGCTGGGTAATACCACCAGCTTCTCCAGCGGCAACTTTGGTTTTGCGAATTGAGTCGAGCAGTGTAGTTTTACCGTGGTCTACGTGACCCATAATTGTCACTACTGGCGGACGGCGATGGAGATTTTCTAGGTCTGCCACGTCAATCATCTCAGTGACTTTACGGGCTTCTGCTTCTGGTTCAGCCGTTTCCACTTCTACTTCTAGCTCTTTGGCTACCAAAGTAATTGTGGGGATATCTAAATTTTGGGTGATACTCACCGCCATACCTTTGATGAACAGGATTTTCACAATCTCTGTATCAGCAACTGCCAATATATCAGCCAGTTCTTGCACTGTCATTGGCCCTGTGATCACGACTTTTTCTGGTCGCTCACGCTTGGTATCTACTTCTTGGCGGCGGTTTTGATCCCGGTTAGAACTGCTTCTTTTTGCTTTAACTGTTGGCGCACTTGCCAAAGCTGTAGCTGCTGTTTGTGCAGGTTTAGTGGCCTTGGGTTTGGGGGGACGAGCGATGGAAAGGCTGACTTGGACGGTTGCTGGTGTATCCAGATCTTCATCATCTAGAAGATCCTCATCTTCAAAATCGTCATCTAGAATTGGCTTGACTCGCTTGCCTTTTACAGCTCCTTTGCCTGGTTTTTCTTTTACCTCGTCAATAATTTCTTCTTCTTGCCACTTTTTGCCACCTTTGTTTATGCGAGGTGGTGTTGGGCGTTTGAGGTCTAGGAGATCAGGTGTGATTACCTCATCTACAACCTCTGTTTTTCCAGCCCCCCCTGGCATTGCTCTGGGGGGAGTAGCAATCGGCATGGCTGCTACAGCTTCCGATGACCTTACTGGTCTAGTGGGTCTTTGTCCATCTCCTGTTGGTGCTGCACCAGGAGGTCTATTACCTCGTTGCTCTGGTTTGACTGGGGAGGGAGTGGAGCGAGCATGTTTTGGTACTGGCGCTTGTGGCGTTTCTGTTGACGTTGCCTTAGCTACTTTGGGCTTGGGGCCGTCGCTGCGATCGCGTTTGAGAATTGGTTTTTCTGCCGGACTTCCCTGCTCAATCACAACAGCGGGTTTCTCCGCCGCAGGTCTTGCAGGAGGAGATACCAGTTGTGGTTTGGTGGGTTTTTCCGGTTTTGGTCTCGGTGGAACTACTTTTTCCGGTTTTTTCTCAGCTATTGTTTCCGGTATTTGTTCCTTTACCTGTGGAGGAGGCGTTTGTTCTGCTTCTTTGACAACAGGTTCAACTGAGGTCTCTGATTGATTCCGGGGTACAGGTCGAGTTGGTGCCGTCGGCTTCATGGGTGAGACAGGTGTAGCGAAGGGTCGTGGAGGTGCAGGGGGATTAACTTCAGAAGCAGCAGCCATTGGATTATTAGCAACTGACGCCTCTGGGGCGTTGGAGGTAGGATTTCTCAATATTTTGGGTTTACGAATTTCCAAAATTTGTTGTTTGTGAGGTAGGGCAGGTCGGTTGCGAGAGCCAGTTTGTGGTGAATTTGGTTTCTGACTGGATGAACCTTGTTCTTTTTTAGGCATCACATTTGTAGCTGCCACTTTTTCGGCAGCTGTCCGGATACGTTCTGCCTCAGATTCTGAAATTGTGCTGCTATGGCTTTTGACCGCAATATTGAGCTGGTCGCAAATTGCTAATAGCTCTTTGTTATCCAAATTCAATTCCTTTGATAATTCGTAGATTCTAACTTTGCCGTTGTTCATCCACTCTTCCCCTTTAATTTACAGTTTTTTAGCGGATGGCTGCCTGGGAGTGCGACATCTCCATCCTTTGATTACTGTTTTTAGGTTGCCGTTAAGATTTTGCCGGTGCCTCCAATCAGGAAAGAGAGATGTTTCGGTTTAATGCTGGCATCTCCACCAGGAATGATGGTTAGCGGGCAGCCATAAAAATTTTTTACATAAAAAATCCTTATCTAAACCCTTGATGCCGATCTGCGCCTGAGCGCTACCAGGTTGCCATTCTGTAGTTTCTTGTTTTGCTGATTCTGAGTTTTCCACAACACAATCGAGTGAAACTTGTTGGGAGTGTTGCTTTGCCGTTGTTTTAGTCAAACAGCTGTTTGCTAACTACACCCATTTACTATTTTGGCACTAACTCCGACAATTGCAGAAGGTGCAATTATAGCCAGACTATTCGGCTTTTAGCACAAATACTCTGGGGATTACCGCCACAAAGGTGTCAACTTAAATTTTATTTTGGGGATTGCTTGGGGCTAAACGTTGCCACAATGTTTGATACAGTGCTTCTGGCACTGTTGCATGTAGCGATCGCCCTAGTCGATTTTTTTTCTGAGCTGCTTGTAGGCAAATCAGTTGCGGACAGATATAGGCTGAACGCCCCATGCCCTGATCTAATTGTACATTTCCAGATGGAAAGACGCGGACAATCCGCCAAAAGTCTTCTTTTAAGCTTACTTTGCGGCAACTAATACAACGCCGATAATTCGGTTTCATTGGTCTATTATGACCTCAGGTTAGCATTTTGGTTATGAAAATTAAAGTTGGCAAGGCCAGCTTTTACTTATACCAAGTTGCTTTATTCTAAGTAATCATTAAGACTAGTATTGGTATTTATGGTATCAGAACTCAACAAGGCTAATTAGTTAGTCTTCATCAATAGTGTCTAAAGAATCATCCTCTAATTCTTCAAGATTGTCATCTTCATCCTCCAGTTCCTCAAGTTCAATTTCATCTTCCTCTAGTTCATCTTCCTCTAGTTCTAGTTGATATTTGGCGCGTGCAGCAGCGAACTTGGCATCTTCTCCTGCATGATCATATTTGGCTTTATCTTTAATGTCTATTTTCCAACCAGTGAGTCTGGCTGCTAAACGAACATTTTGCCCTTCTTTACCAATAGCTAAACTCAGCTGGTCTTCTGCTACTAGTACGTGAGTTTGTCGGGTTTCAGGATCCATAAGACGCACTTCATCTACCCGTGCTGGACTCAAGGCGTTGGCAATATAGGTTGCTGGGTCTGGCGACCAGCGAATCACATCTATTTTTTCACCGCGTAATTCGTTGACTACCACTTGTATTCGCGATCCCCTAGCACCAATACAAGCACCAACTGGATCGACATCGCGCTCAAGGGTATCTACAGCAATTTTTGTTCTGGGGCCAACATAACGAGACGGAGGATTGGCTTCGCGTGCTACTGCCACAATCCGTACTACTTCATCTTCGATTTCTGGTACTTCGTTAGCAAATAGATAAACTACCAATCCAGCATCTGCACGGGATACCAACAACTGTGGCCCCCGTTGCTGACCTTGGGAAACTTTTTTGAGATATACCTTGAATGTGGCATTTGCCCGATAATTATCGTTGGGCAACTGTTCTCTCTTTGGTAATTCAGCTTCAACTTCTGGTTGACCAAAGCCACTGCTAACTGCCAAAATCACTGATTGTCTTTCAAACCGCAGGACTCTAGCTTGCAGTACAGTACCTTCCAAGTCTTGGAACTCTTCTTGCACCATCTGGCGTTGTTGATCCCGAAGTTTTTGCGCCAGTACTTGCTTGGTTTGCATAGCGGCCATGCGGCCAAATTCTCCTTGATCTGGAGTTACATCCAAGACCACAGAGTCTCCCAACTGCGCTTCGGGAGCTACTTGTTGTACTTCATCTAAGGAAATCTGATGGTCGGAGTTGCTGACTTCTTCGACAATAGTTTTGGTGGAAAGTACACGAAAACCTTCTCCATCAATATCAAGTTCTACTTCAAAATTATCAAAGTAATCTTCATCAAACTGTTTTCGCTCCAAATTTTGGGCGCGACGATATCTTTCGTAACCTTTAAGTAATGCTTCTCTAATAGCTGATTGAACTGCTAAACGAGGTAAATTACGATCACGGCTTATACTTTCAATTAATTCTTTTAAACCTGGTAAAGTCACCATTGACATAAGCATTCTCCTTAAATTTTATGGCAGCGCTCAGCAAAATTTAAAAGTTAGGAATTAGGAGTTAGGAGTTAGGAGTTAGGAGGAGGCAGTGCGTTGGGGAGACAGCGCCCTGGGCGGGTTTCCCGACTTGAGGCGACTGTCGTCGGCTTTGCCGACAGCCGCGCAACTGCCGTTTAGGAGTTTTAAATTTTAACTTTAAAACCCAAGACTCAAAACTTCACAATGAACTCTTAACTGTTAACTCTTAACTGTTAACTCTTAACTATTAACTCCTAACTCTTAACTCCTAACTCTTAACTCTTACCGCCGCTCATCTAGCTGCACCCTAGTAATCAAGGTGCGGGGAATTTCAACTACACGTCCTTTTTGATTTAAATAAACTTTTGTCTCATCCCGGCGAATCAACTGACCAGTCCACTCTTGCTGTCCTTCGTGGGGTGGGAAAGTGGAGATAATTACAGGGAATCCTTTAAAGGAAATAAATTCCCTGTCAGTTACTAGTTGCCGCGAAATACCAGGACTAGACACTTCCAAGACATAAGCATCTGGAATAATCTCCGCCGCATCTAGGGAGGCTTCTAAAGCACGGCTCATTTTCTCACAATCATCTAAACCAGTATCCTGCTGGGGGTTGCGGATATCTACCCGCAATACTGGTGGACGTTGGTTAGTATGAAAAACTATGCCAACGACTTCTAAGCCCAGTTGTTCTGCTACTGGTATCGCCAAATCTATAATTTGTGGGACTAAGGGATGAGTCATGCGAGAAATCAATAAAAAAAGTGGGCATCGACCCACTTCCTGCGATAAGGATATCTTCCAAGAAGTCTTGTAACGAACCTAATAATGGTTCGCCTCTAATTCGAGTTTAGCGCATTTCTTTAAGAGTCAATAGTCAGTTGTCATTTGTGAGCCAGTACGGTCTTGGGGGTTCCTCCCCCAACCCCAAAGGGGGCCCCAAGCCCCCAATCCCCACTCCCTTCGGTCGTGGGGGCCCCGAGTCCCCCATGAGTAACTGGCGTTAGCACAGCGGTAGCGAGCTTGCGAGCGTCACCCGTAAGGGTCAGTGGTTATTCCCTCATCTCCCTCATCTCCTTCATCTCCCTCATCCCCCTCATCCCCCTCGTCTCTATCACTTCCTGGTTTCTGGAAGAGCAGGATTTTTGTCTACTACTGGCTGAATAGGTGCTTTTGTTCTTACCTGTCTTGTTTGCTCGACAATTTGCTCGATATCTTCTTGGGATAAACGTTGGACGTAATTAATCTTAATTTCTTCTAATAAGTCTGAAAATAAACTCTGAATTTCTGAGAGTACGTGTTTTTTCTGAACTTCTGCTCCCAAGGCTTGGCTGAAGTGTTGCACTAATTGACTGGATAGTTTTGCGCCTACAGGATCTTCAATAGCGTTAACTATGGCTTTGTATAGGTTTGTTGTGATTTGGGTTGCTAGTTGTTCACTGAGTTGAGTCTGTACTTCTCCAAGGCCAGGTAAATTATGAAGGTTACGGTAGACTGGGACTTGAGCGAAAACTGTGGCGATATTGTGACGCAAAAGGGCGACAATTTCTGGTTTGATCTGAGGTAAAACTTGATACACTACTGTTTGCAGGAAGATACCAGCGATCGCTTCCAATTCGTTGACATTATTAATATCTACATAAGGACGCAGGTTTTGTTGTTGTGACAGCCAGCGTGTTAAGTCACCCCGCTGAATCGAACCCTGCATTTGGTTAATCACTCTCACCACGACAATTTCTGTCAGTTCTTCGGCAAAATTAGCTACAAATACTTGATTTATTTGTCGCCGCAAGGGTTGAAGATTTAATAGCTGTGCTTGGTCAAGGCGAACTACTACAGGTATGATTCGCAACCATCGCCAAAATGGTAGCAATAAAAATAGGTCATACCAACGCCACAAAATTGCATTTAACCAGCTAAAACTGGGATGGCGACGCCGCAGAATAAAACAACGTCCTAGTAACTCTATGGCAAATAAACCCACAAAAGGTAAATCAATCAACCAAAATAAATTATAAAAGTCGCCATTTTCGCCAATTTTGCGGTAGTAGTTGGTGGCAATTAAAGGTGCGATTTGTTTGTTGAAAAAATTAATTTCATTTAACCAGCCTTTTTGAGATAAGTAAGCCGGACTCCAAAAAGTAGCAAAGGCAACTTTTGCAGATTCATGGTTGGTCTGCTTACGCATTCGATTTTTAATTGTTTCTAGAGTCCCACTCTTACCTACTGCGGCGAAGGGATTGCCATCGATCATATCTCTGCTAAGACGACTGATTTCCTCAAGCTGAGTCTTAACCTCTGGAGAGGTTAACCCTGTTTGGCTCACTTGTTGTTCTAATGCTTTGACTTTTTTCAGATAATTTTCCGTTTCTCTATTGGGTTCAATCCCCTTTATTGGATCGTAAATCTGAACAATTTCGGGTATTCTTCGCAAATAGAAATCGCGCCAGGGTACGTAACTTAAATTAAACAAAACTAAAGATAAATTTACTATGGCGATCAATGCCATTAATCTTTCAAAGTATAAGTTATACCATTTTAGAGATTTTTTGTTAGCCATAATCAGTTATTTTTTATACAAAAGCATATAGAATTAAATTTTTTTAACCCATTATCACTGCTTAAGTCAAGATACTTCTGTAGGCAGATGGCAAAAATCTCAACTTTGATGGTAGTTAAATTTAGTCAACAGATATGTAATTAATCAAAAATTATGAATAATTGAAACAAAGTGTTTAAAGAAACGTAAAATGCACCTGTTAAACTATATATCCTGTTGATTCCATTCAAAGGAGTTTTCAACTATGTGGTGTGGGTTTGGAAAATCAAGCATGACAATCGCTGCTTCCTGCTTGATAACTGCTAGTTTTGTAATTTCAAACACAACTTTTGCTGCTATTGAGCGTAGTTATTCGCCGCAGCAATTCCGTGCTGTCTTGAGAGGATTAGGTTATAACGTTAAGGTCACAAATTCACCTCTAACAGATGAGGAGACTAAAAAAGCAATACGTGAATTTCAGAAGGGATATAAGCTATCTGTTGATGGCATAGCAGGGCCAAAAACTCAAAATTTTGCCGCTAATATTGTTCAAATTCTGCAAGCGAATTTGAATGCGACGCTGAAACCGAATCCTCCTCTACCCCGTGATCATTTTTATGGGCCTCGTACAGAAGCTGCTGTGAAGGAGTTTCAGAAAAAGTATAACTTGCAACAAACTGGAATTGCTAATTTAGCACTGCGCCAGAAGTTGAATGAGGAGGCCAAGAAAGCCATTAGCCAGCCTGGTACTCAGCCGTCATCTCAACCAACATCTAGTCCTTCACCAACTCCCACAGCTACCCCAACAGCTACACCAAGGTCAACGGCTACACCAACGCCTACCTCAACACCAACGCCGACGGTCACACCAACTTCTACGCCTACACCAGCGCCGACACCAACGTCAACAGCTACACCGACGGCTACCCCAACGCCGACGACTACCCCAACTTCTACACCTACACCTTAGGAATTCACTAAGTTAATTCTGACGCCCAAACCTCAAATTCTCTGATTTGGTTCTTCTAAAGGTCTGCCCTTGGGGGTAGGCAGAATTGGGCGGCGGTCATCATAAGGCATGGGAATGTACTGTACAGTTGGTCGTCCGCCTTGTGGTTGTGGATACAAGTCCATGAGTTCATAAATAGAATGGGGCAGTCCAACATTTACGGGCAGCCCCATTTCTGTTGCTTCTTCTACTGTAATAGGATAGTCGTGGGTAACACGTCCGGTTGTCAAAGCTTCGATAATCGGTTCGATATTTTCAGGCAGAACTTTTTGTTTGGGTATATTATCTTTAAGCAGAGTCCGCACAAAGCGTTGTACCTGCTGAATAGCTTTGACTGCTTGGTCTGCCATAATTAAAGTTTGGTCATCGATATCACTGATGGGTTTATCTTTGACCACTTTCAGAATACTCGCTGCGGGTAAGTTACCCAGTTGTGGGTCAACTGGCCCTAAGACCGCGTTGGCATCCATAATAATTTCATCAGCGGCGAGGGCTAGCATCGTACCGCCACTCATAGCATAGTGGGGTATAAACACAGTCACTTTTGACTGGTGACGAATTAATGCTCTAGCGATTTGTTCAGTAGCTAAAACCAAACCACCAGGAGTGTGTAAAATTAAGTCTATTGGGATATCTGAGGGGGTGAGGCGAATAGCCCGCAATATCTGTTCTGAATCTTCGATGGTGATGTAGCGCGATAAAGGTATTCCTAGTAAGCTGATGGACTCTTGACGATGAATCAGCAAAATTACTCGACTTTTGCGTTCCTGCTGGAATTCCTGTAGGGCACGTAAGCGTCGATATTCTATTTGACGTTTTTGCCAAATCGGTTGCAGCGAAGAGAGGAGAAGGAAAATCCAGAATAGATCACCAATACCAAAGCCCATAAAATTGATGTTGTGAAAATAACGGTTGTCGCCATTATTGTGACAAGTTATGAGCGATCGCAGGTCTATCTGAAGGTCTATTAGCAAGTAGAGACAAGATACCTCAAGTCGCAATAATTAAGCAATTTCATCAGGATTTACCCCTAGCTGACGCAAACGTTCAGCTAACTGTTCGGCTTTTCTTTTTGCTTGTTCAGTTTCTTGTTTAGCATCTCTAGCTTCTTGTTTAGCTTCTCTAGCCTCCTGTTCTGCAATCATAGCTCTTTCACTAGCAGCAACGGCTTCCTCTGTGGGCGCGGGAATTATTTCTCCTTCTAAGGTGAACCACCGTAACCACAATCTGTTAATATCTCTAAATTCTCCTTGCCACAATCCTAAACTTAAACCTAACTCTGGCATTAGTATCCGCCCTTGGGTCAAATTCATCGGTTCATAATGACCGCCTACTAAATGAAATGCTTGAAGTTCATTAGTGTAGCGACTAAAAACTATATAGTAGGGAATCCTGAGAATTTGTTCATAAACTTCCCACTTACTAGGAGGTTTGTCTTCTTGACTTTTTTTAATACCTAAGTCTTCATCTTCGGTTCCTGGAGATAATAATTCAACAATCACAAAAGGATTTGCTGGTTCTTGCCAAGTTACATAACTTAAACGTAAATCTTGCCCTTTGTATAGTTTTTGTACTCCTACTACACCAAACCAATCTGGGCGTTTGTACCATAAAGGATGCTCGATAGTGTAGTAAAGATTGAGGTCAGCAGCACTGTAAACTAATTCAGGATTCCAGTTAGTTGGCTGAAATGTTAAATATAAAAGTAAGGGCTGTAAAAAGTGAAAATCGTCTGGCAAACCTGGTTCCTCTGGGTTGTCACTGGGTAAATCATACATTGTTGGCAGTGTTTCCCAAGGAGGAAGCGGTGGGTCAAATTGAGAAATATAATTAGGAGAGAAAGTCATAATTGAAATACTTAATATTTCAGCTAAATTTCAAATATATAGTCAGACTTATGATATTGCTTACCCTATCTTTGGGTTACCTGAAAGTCTAACAAATTCTGAGTTACCTAGAAGAAGTTGATAAATTTTTATTATATATTTTAGAAGACGCAAAACTCGTAATATTGCACTACTCGGACATGCCGATGATGAGAAGCTCGAAAATTGAGATAGAGCGTTTGGCAAGGGAGATTTGAGGCAATTATGATGAGTATAGAATAATTAGTATATTCAATCACCAGGAACCTATGACACCAATACTAGTTAAACCCTCATTGTGGCTAGAGAAGGGTATTCAAATTGAAAATGTCAATAGTGTGAATCTGTTTAAATTTACAGACGAATTGCAAGCTAGGATGCAAGAACTTGTTGATAAAAAAACAGCTGATTCTCTGACACCAGAAGAAGCCGCTGAAATGGAAGCAATTGGGGAATTAATCGTAATTGTTACCTACATGAATGGGATGATTGCTAATGAGGTGCAAAATTCCCAGGAAACAGAGACTTGGGAACAGAGATTAGAGAAAAACTAGTATTGCAAAAATGCTTTGTAGAGACGTTGCAATGCAACGTCTCTACATGTAGTTTATTGCATCAGAATTTGCCGGATTAAAACACTCATTACCTCACCTTGGTTACCCGTCGGTATCAGTGGACTCCAATCCCCTACACTGGCGTAGCCAAAGACCTGTAATTTATGAATTGTCCTGGTAACGCCTTTCTCAGAGCCAATTCATAAATGCTTAACAGGTTCTCTCTTAGGAAATAGTTTTTCAGTTGATTGATTGAGGCTTGGTGTATTTGAATCTTCGCCTAAGAATTGTTCTAACTTTGACTGGGCGGAATTTTCTAATTGTGTCATGATGGTAGTCGTACTCCGATTGTGGATGTTAGATAAGGGCGATCGCATCATCTTTGCGGGATTGGGCGATCGCCTTTATCATACTTTAATATAAAAGTATAATTTTATACTTGTCAAGCATAAAAGCAAAAATTTTTAATAAAAATTCTTAAGTTTTAACGGCAATAAATTATGCTTGGCTGGAGTAACATGAGCAACATTAGTTAACAGAATTACCCACAATTTTGGGCTTTTATACCAGTTTGAAAAAAATTCAAAAATCAAAATTCAAGCTTAATCTGGACTCTTGACTTTTGACTGTCTAAATAAAAAGCAGTTTTTGCAAATGATGCAAGATTTAATACCAATTCTCCAAAATTAAGTAGGGGCGTACAGCTGTACGCCCCTACAGTCAAACCATGTGTTACAAAGATTTTTACAAAAAGTTTAATCTTCAGGTTCAATTCCCGCCGCCCGCAATTGTGCTGCTAGTCTTTCAGCACGTTGTTTTTCCTGTTCAGCACGTTGTTTTTCTTGTTCAGCACGTTGTCGTTCTTGTTCAGCCAATTCTCCACCCCAAGGTAGGAGGTTTCCTTGTTCATTCCACCACCGTAACCATTTTCCTGTGCGGTTTTCACGAGTACCTTGCCATACACCCAAGTAAAGATTCATCTCTCCTATCCAGTAGCGTTGATTTTCATCTGGTGCTTGCAAAATGTACTGTTCGTTTTTATCTAAACAATACATTTCGATACTGCCACTATCTGGTTCAAATATGACGTAGTTTGGCACTTTAAGGATACGTTCGTAAAAAAACCATTTGCCAGGCGGATATGTCGCTTTGATAGAATACTCTGTCTCCTGTGTATCAGAAATAAATTCCATCACAATTAAGGGAATATCACCTTCTAGTTGAGGAGTGTAACTGCGTATTACTTCTTCTCTACTAACATTAATTTTAGGAATAAAAGCCCAATCAGGGGCTTTAATGACGATTCTATTGTTTAGGGTGGCACAAATACCGTAATTGGTTGTTGTTAAAGCGTTAGCTGGAATTTTTCCGGCTAATTGTAGACTTTCTGTGAGTGCAGCTGCTAAGGCTGGTTGGTTGATATTGTCCACTGGGTCATCTGGTAGTTTATAATCATCGGGCAATTTTTCCCAAGTGATTTTGTAGTCCTGAGTGACAATGGCTGTCATGGCTTTTTTCCTTACTTTTTTCAGCGCCTCTCTTTCTAGGAGACGGGTTAAGGGTGAAGTTTATTGGAGTTGCTGATTTAAAGTATGAATGAGCCTCACGCAAAGGCGCAAAGACGCAAAGAATCGTTGTTAAGTCTATCGAAAAATCTCAATTCATACTCAGATTCAGCAACGCCAGTTTATTCGTCGTCAAGTTCTAAATCTTCGGCTGTCAATTCTTGATGGGGAATAGCGGCGATAATTGCATCTATTACCTTGGATACTGGTAAAATCTCGATGCCAAAATCGGGGAATTTTTGCCCTTTAGGAACGATCGCTCTTTTAAACCCCAATTTAGCTGCTTCTTTTAACCGCAGTTCCATCTGGGAAACTGAACGCACTTGTCCGCCTAAGCCAACTTCACCAATTAATACGGTACTTGGATCGACTATGCGATCGCGGAAACTAGCAACGATCGCGATCGCTATTCCTAAATCTACTGCTGGTTCTTCCACATTCAACCCGCCAGCGGAAGCTACGTAAGAATCTAATTTTGACATGGGTATCCCCACTCGTTTTTCTAAGACTGCGAGAATTTGCACTAGGCGGTTGTAATCTATACCAGTGCCAGCACGACGGGGTGAGGGGTAGCTGGTGGGACTGACTAGGGCTTGCAACTCGACGACAATGGGGCGAGTGCCTTCGCAAGCAACTACAATGGCAGTACCAGGTGCAGGATCATCACGATTACCTAAGAATAACTCACTAGGGTTAGGAACTTCTCGCAACCCATTTTGCACCATTTCAAAGATGCCAATTTCATGAGTTGCCCCAAAGCGATTTTTTACAGTTCGTAATAATCGATGAGAAGCAAAGCGATCGCCTTCAAAATACAGTACTGTATCCACTAAGTGTTCTAAAACTTTCGGCCCAGCGATCGCTCCTTCTTTGGTGACGTGTCCCACAATTAACATTGTGATGTCTTCGTGCTTTGCCACTTTCATCAACGCCGCTGTACATTCTCTCACTTGTGCTACGGAACCAGGCGCGGATGTGAGTGCTGGAAAGAACACAGTTTGAATACTATCAATCACCGCTAAATTGGGTCTTAGAGAATCTATCTCTTTTAAAATCTCCTCCAAATCAGTTTCCGGTAATACATATAAATCTGCGTCTATATGTTCTTCTGATTCGGAAGTTTCTACTGCTGTGCCATTTTCATCAATGGTTTCTACTGTTACTTTGCCCTTCTCATCACTAAGTATTTCTAAGGGTTTTGATACTCCCAAACGAGAAGCTCTTAACTTGACCTGTTGTCCTGATTCTTCTCCAGAAACGTAGAGGATGCGATATCTTTGCGCTAGTTGACTGGATACTTGGAGTAGTAAAGTAGATTTACCGATACCAGGGTCACCACCTATTAACACCATAGAACCAGGGACAACCCCACCACCAAGCACCCGATCTAGTTCTCCATAACCGGATTCCCAGCGCATGACTTGGCGATCGCTAATTTGTTCAAATGTCAAAGATGCGCGTGGTTTCGCTGGTTTTGCTGGTTTAGCGGTAGACTTACCATTATTCTGAGTAGCGTGCCAATTACCTACTCCCCCACGACTGGGTATATCTGCTAAATAAGGGCTGGTAGTTTGCTCTACTAAAGAATCGTAAGTATCACAATTGGGACACTTACCAAACCACTGGGAAGATTCTGCCCCACATTCGTTACAAACGTAAAAGGTTTTAGGTTTTGCCATTCTTAAAACTTATTAATTAATCTTAATGTTTCCTTAATTTTTTGGTCAAAACTAAAATCCATGAATAGTAATAATTGGAGCTTTTTCCCAATCAATTTCTGGAATGATATCTTAATATTATGGTATTAAAAATTAATCATGAAAATTTTTAGTTAAGGAGCGTTGAGAAACTTGGAAAGTCATAAAGAAAAAATCCTGGTGGTAGACGACGAAGCCAGCATTCGCCGGATTTTGGAAACGCGCCTTTCCATGATTGGCTACGATGTAGTGACGGCTGGCGATGGTGAAGAAGCTTTGGAAACTTTTCGCAAAGCTGATCCTGACCTGGTAGTTTTGGATGTAATGATGCCAAAGCTAGATGGCTACGGAGTTTGTCAAGAATTACGTAAGGAATCAGATGTCCCTATCATTATGCTAACAGCCTTGGGGGACGTTGCTGATCGCATCACTGGGTTGGAATTGGGCGCTGACGACTATGTAGTTAAACCATTTTCCCCTAAGGAATTAGAAGCTCGCATTCGCTCAGTATTGCGACGAGTAGATAAAACTGGCGCTTCTGGTATTCCTAGTTCAGGAGTCATACATGTAGGAAATATCAAAATTGATACGAACAAGCGCCAAGTTTACAAAGGCGATGAGCGGATTCGATTAACAGGAATGGAATTTAGCCTCTTAGAGTTACTGGTAAGTCGCTCTGGAGAAGCTTTTTCTCGTTCAGAAATTTTACAGGAGGTATGGGGTTACACACCAGAACGTCATGTAGATACTCGTGTGGTAGATGTGCATATCTCCCGATTACGAGCAAAATTAGAAGATGACCCCAGCAACCCAGAATTGATTCTCACCGCGCGAGGTACTGGTTATCTTTTCCAGCGGATCATTGAACCAGGGGAGGAGTAAGAAGCAGGGGAGCAGGGGAGCAGGGGAGATGGGGAGATGGGGAGATGGGGAGATGAGGGAGATGAGGGAGAGAATAACAAATGACAACTGACCACTGACAACTGACAAATGACCAAACCTGACCCCAATCGAGTTTTACGGCGTCTACCCATTGTTGTGGGTTCTTTAGGCGCTGTACTTTTGCTGATTAATCGTTTGTTGACACCAGAATTAACAGAGTCCCAATCGCGTGGAGATGTTCTGGGTGTAATTTTGAGTGCGGTGTTGATTTTAACAGGTTTAATTTGGCAGCAAGTACAGCCGCGATGGCCTGATGCTGTAGAACTAATTGGAGAAGAAGGTTTTATCTTAGCACCAGATTTACCAGAAGCCGTGAAAACAGAGCTAGCCTGGGCATCGCACTTATTATTGACTAATACAGTGACGCGATCGCTTGTAGTTTTCTATCAAGGTAAAATTTTGTTACGTCGCGGTATTCTGGGCCCTAAATCTGAGGTAGTACCAGGCCCCATTTTGAAACAGGTATTAGAAAAACAAAAGCCAATTTATTTAGTTGCTTTAAAAGTCTACCCAGGACGCATTGAATTTGATTACTTGCCAGAGAACACTCAAGGTGTCATTTGTCAACCAATTGGTAACCAGGGTGCTTTGATTTTGGGAGCAAATGCACCTCGGAGTTACACTAAACAAGATGAAAATTGGATTGCAGGAATTGCTGATAAATTAGCAGTGACTCTTCAGGGTTTGACACCAGTCAAATAAATAGATTCAAATTGATGTGAGGGTTCATCGGTTTCATTTAGTAAACCTTGCCCATAGAAAACTTGTTGTACTTCGCTGAATCCAACCTTTTTCATCAGGGTAGCCAATATTTCAGCATCGTACATGAATTTATGATGGAAACCGTAGATCATATAATTTCTTGCTAAATTCCGATTTTCGATTCCCATATAAATTGGAAAGTCACTGCGGTTAAAGGCTTCTAAGTGAGGTACACTAGTACGTATACATCTACCAGGCTTGAGATAATTAAAACAATTAGCTAAGACTTTCAGCGCTAAGTTAGGATAAATATGTTCTAAAACATGAGATAGAACTATACCATCAGCGCACTCAAACAAATTTTGATCGTAGGAATCTATATTAACGAATAGGTCGATATCCCATCCTTTTCTACCACGAATTTTTTCTAATACTTCTCCTCCTGAAAAAAATAGATCTGCATTAATTAATGTATCTTTGTAAACATTGGCACAACCGATGTTTAGAATGATTTTTCTATCTCCATAGGAAGCTATTTTCCTTTTGTTGTATCCAGAAAGTTGGATTAAATTTGTTAACTTTCTAGAAAGTGCCCTTTGAACAACAACTCCTATTTCTAGAAATATATTCGATGTAAAAGGAGTAATTCCTCTAGCAACTTTGACAAAATCTTTCAGGAGTTTTTCTTGGTGTTTTGAAAGATTATTGTTCCAGTTATCACTTGCTAAATTTGTTGCTGATTGCTCTGCTTGAGACATAAACTATTTTTTACTCAGTAAGATGTCTTACTAAAGAAGTAATTTTAATTTCATTGAAAAACAAGATTTTTTAATATTTATTAATAATGAATATTAAAATATAAATTATTATAAACTTTGAATAAAAAAAATAATTAAGTGTTGGTTAATTTGTAATCGTAACTTATTTGGAGTTAAGATTCTGAAGATTTTGCCTCAAATTTCTATTCTTTAGGCAAACGCAATCCTGCCATATTCGCTAAAATCCAAGCCTCAGAAGTCTTTCTAATTCGCAGATGAGTGTAAATGTTATGCAAATTATTTATTGGCTATTAGTTGCACTAATGGTTGTAGGTATCATTGGTGCTGTGGTTCCTGCCATTCCTGGTAGTAGTTTAATTTTAATTGCAATTATTATTTGGGGAATTGTTAGTAGTTCTTTTGCAGCTATCAAAATACCACTTATCGTTACAGTTATTGTCTTGCTACTGAGTGTGGGGGTTGATTTTTTAGCTGGCTACTTAGGTGCAAAACAAGCAGGTGCTAGCAAGTGGGGACAAATTGGTGCAATTGTCGGTTTATTATTAGGATTTTTTGGATTACTGCCAACTTTACCTTTTGGAGGGCCGCTACTAGGAATTTTATTTGGGCCTTTGTTGGGAGCAATTATTGGTGAATATATTTACCGTCGTCAATTCTGGCTAGCAGTTAAAGCTGGCGTAGGAATTGTAGTAGGCACCTTAATTGGGAATTTAATTCAGGGAGTATTAGCAATTGGTGCAGTCACAGTTTTTATAGTTACAACTTGGCCACAAGTCTATTAAAAAGTTAATGTATTTTTTCAAAAATTTTAATACTAGTTGAACGTAATTTTTCTAGCCATTGGTGATAAATCAACAGTGTCTGAAAATTTCACTGTATATTACTTTGCAAGATAGACTCAATAATAGAATCTATCGCTCCAATCGAGTGAAGATAACTCCGTAGTTTGTGGTCAATTAAATTTGTAGAGACATTTGCTCTGGTGAAAAATGTCTCTATATCATGTTTTAATTTTGGATTGCTGAGAGTTAAACAGATTGCAATGCTTTTTGAGCTTCGGTAGCGATCGCTTCAATCTCATCGTCTACCAATGTTGCTAAAATCGCCTTAGCTTCTGCACCACCCAAACTAGTCAAGGCTTGCACAACTCTGTAGCGGATTTGCCAATCTGGATCAGCGGCATAAGGAGATAATAAAGCAACTGCTTCTGGATTTCCTAATTCACCAAGAGCGCTAATGGCTGCTGTTTGGACTAATCCATTATCTGAGGTAAGTGCTTCTTTGAGTAGTTCAAAGGCTCGCGGGTCGCCCAACTCTCCTAATGTAGCAATAATACTGAATTGTACTAACCACTCAGGGGATTTATGGTAAACCTGCTCTAAATCTTCAAAAGCGCTGTGTAGCTTTAAAGCGCCTAAACTGTCTGCGGCTGCTGCTTGCACATCAACTTCACTGTCATGGAGCAAGCGATCGCGCAATATCTCCAACGATAACTCTAGATTTTGTGTACCGAGTGTATTCAACTGACTCACCGCTGAGTACCGAACTCGTGAATTGCCATCAGCAATAGCAATTTGAATCAGTTCAAAAGCGATCGCAGGTTCTAGTTCGCGGATTTGATTCACTGCACGCAAGCGATCGCCCAAATCCTCAGACCCTAGCAATTGCCTTACAGACTCAGGAGTAATACTCATCTAATAATCCTATTTTCTCAAAGTATTTTCAAAAAAACCACATAGTCATTAGTCATTAGTGACAACCAATGACAACCAATGACAACAACTGACAACTGACTAACTAGCAGCCATTGCCCGAATAATGTCACCACGAGTGAGGATACCAATTACTTGACCCGCGCTGTCAAGTACAGGTAAGCGGTGGACATTGCGATCGTGCATCAGTTGAGCTGCTTCTTTTACAGTTTTATCAGGGGAAATAGTTATAGGTTTTTTGCTCATCACTTCGCCAACAGTTTGCCCCAACACCTTATGTAAGTCCCGTTCGTAAGTGGCAGGGTTTTGGAGATAAATGACGCTATCAAGAAACATGATATAGGCTGGAGGAGTAACACCAGTTTCTTGCCACATTAAATCAGTTTCCGAAATAATGCCAACCAATTTCCCGGCATCATCCACAACAGGTAGCCCACTGATGTGTCGTTCTGCAATGATTTGCACGGCTTCCTTGAGTGGAGTTTCCGGTCGGACAACAATAGGGTTATGGGTCATTATATCGGCAACGGTTTTAGGCATTTGCTTACTGACACCTTCGATCAAAGTCTCTGCGATTATTGTAGAAAATTACGGCTCTTAACCTGATTGAGTTAATACATTGTTACTTGAAGTCAGTTGTCAGTTGTCAGTTGTAATTAGTTATTCTCCCCATCTCCCTCATCTCCCCATCTCTCCATCTACCTCATCCCCCCATCTACCTCATCTCCCCATCTCCCCATCTCTCCCCATCTCCCTCATCTCCCCCATATCCTTTAAGGCTTCAATAATTTGACTATTTGCTTGAGGAAAAGCAAACTGTTCCAGTTCATCTAAGTTCACCCAGCGAACCTCATCACATTCTAGGGGTTGAGGAATACCTGCAATTAAACGACATTGATGCACCGTCAGCGTCACACGCAAGTGAGTGTATGTGTGATCGATGGTAATTAGATGCTCTCTAACTTCAATCTCTATTCCGAGTTCTTCATAAATTTCCCTTTGAATACACTCTTGGACAGTTTCACCAGGCTCGATTTTACCGCCAGGAAATTCCCACAAACCGCCCATGACACCTTCCAAACGACGGCGATCAATTAAAATTTGCCCTTGGTCATTCCAAATTACGGCAACACCAATAATTTTATGGGGTGGCAAAGCACTGATTTCATTCGTGGTTTGTGTCATAGTTGATTAAATATAAATAATGATTAGGAACTAATAGCTAATAATTTTTGACTATTGAGTAATAATAATAAAACTCGGCAGTTGGCTGAGATATCTGCCGAGTTATTGTTAGCAATACACCCCTAATAGATGGTGAGTTACACTTAGCTATAACGCACCCGATAAAATTAAGATTTACTTTCTAAATGGACTCTAAGTATAGTTTTAGTGAATCAAGCGGCGTTAGCATCCTTGTAGGTAAATCTAGATGAATACTGCTAACGCAACGCTGCCAATTCAAGAAGTAGAGGGAAGTTGAGTGATGAGAATTCAGCATAATACTAATTTTTGATTTTCTTCCCCATGATTAGCACGAGGTAGAAATCTAACAATATGGAATTTTGTATCTAAAATTACAGATTGTTAGTCAATTTCGTTATTAGTATCAGTTCCTTGCAATGCTAATTCAAAGTTCATTCTCTGTTCAGCATTACGCAAGAAGTAACCACTAATCATTGCTGAAGCTAGTAGCCGACCAAGACTTTCGCGGCTTGTAGTGACAGTAACACCAAAGTGTTCTGAGGGTAAGTTACCTAACAAACCTACAATGTTGCGCTCCATCACTTGAAAAACTTCACTAGAATTAGGCTTGGATAGCTGGGTAACTGTCTCTGGACTCAAAGATTTAACATATTGCCACAGTAAATTCCCAGTTTCAGACTCGCTTGACCCACTATTGAAAAATTCTGAAACTCGATTGGATGGGTTATTCACGTCGTGCCTCCTATACTTCAACTACTAACTACTAATGTTTGTAACTTGAATAATAAACGCCTGTTTGTTTTATTTGACTTGGCTAAGTATTAACTGTTCCTGTCAAATAATGTAACAGGCGAATTCTCACATGGGAGTCGGTGTAACCGTACCAAAAGCAGCGTATTTTCTCACCTTATTTAGTCAGTTGTCAGTTGTCAGTTGTCAATTGTTTCTTTTCCACTGACCACTGACTACTAACTACTGACTAACTCGCCAAATATTCATCCATACTTGCTTTGGACTTGCGAAGTTTAGTCAAGGCTTCCCGCTCAATTTGCCGTACTCGTTCGCGGCTAATATTCAAGATTTCGCCGATTCTGGCAAGAGTTAGGGCTTGTCCGTCGGTTAACCCAAAGCGCAAGGTAATCACTTCCCGTTGTTGGGGGGTGAGTTCTTCCATCAGGCGCTCTAAGTCATTAGATAAGGAAGATTGCATAACAAACTCTTCTGGAGAAGCGCCTGGATCTTCTAACATTTCTCCGAGTTCGGTGTCGTAGTTATCCCCCAACCTTAAGTCTAAAGATAAGGGCAAACGTGCTTTTTCTAGATATTCTCGTACTTGCTTGGGAGTTAATTCTAATTCTTGAGCTAGTTCTGAAGCTGTGGGAGCGCGTCCCAATCTTTGAGATAATTGGCGCTGAGCTTTTTTGATTTTGTTTAATTTTTCAGTAATGTGTATTGGTAGGCGGATGGTACGAGCTTTTTCTGCGATCGCTCTTGTAATTGCCTGACGTATCCACCAATAGGCATAGGTAGAAAATCTGTAACCTTTAGTGGGGTCAAACTTTTCTACGCCGCGCTGCATACCAATGCTGCCTTCTTGAATCAAGTCGAGTAAATCGACGTTGCGCTTAATATACTTTTTGGCAACGGATACCACCAATCGCAAGTTGGCTTCTACCATCTTACGCTTGGCAATTTCACCATGAGCGATCGCTGTGTTCAACTCTGCTGTTTCTAGCTTTGCTGCTTTTGCCCACTCTTCTATAGTCGGTTGACGACCCAACTGGGTAGCGAGATCTTCCCTCATGTCGTACAACATCGTTAAACGTTGCACTTGTTTGCCATAAAAAATTTCCTCCTCGTGAGTTAACAGTGGCACACGGCCAATCTCACGCAGGTAAGTCCGCACTAGGTCTGTGGCTGTTGGAGCGGTCTTCATGGCGCTACTCTTTGGTAATGATGGGTTTTCAGGTAGAGTCATTTACTTAGTGGATGATCTTTAAGGGCGCTAACCAGTGAGACTGGGAAACAATATGTGGCTTAGAATTTACGCAGCCGAGATTCTCGCCTGCTCATAGTAATCAAAATTAGGGTCTTAACTGCTAGACCTTACAGTTATTTCTTTGCTTTCACAAGTATCTATAGTTAGATAAATGGTAGCGAGACTGAGATTTTTTGTATTTAATGATTATAAATAATTGTAACATTTATGAGAAAAATTGGAATATGGGATAACCCTGAATTTTTAAGGTGTTTTAGTTCATACACTGAGATTTATCTAATTCGTAATTCGTAATTCGTAATTTGTAATTTGTAATTTTCGGGGTTCAGGCTCCTACCTATAGGGAGGATCTTCAATCAAGTTTTACCACAATCTACTACTGGCTTACCTCCTGCCTTCTTCAATAAGTAAGTCCCCCAATGACATTGCCTGATGAGATTGGGCTTAGCACGGTTGTTTCTATAGTAATAGCCATCAGATGCAAGAGCTGAAATAGCCATTTCTTTCAAAACTTTTTGGAACTCCACTTATATGTATCTCTGTGGACAAAAAAATAACTTACTCATATTTGTTAAAATATCTCAATGGAAACCATAAATATTCTTTTATAATAATTGCTTAATTTTCCTTGTAAATACTGCTTAATGCAGATTGAGAAAGGGAGATGGGGAGTAGGGGAGCAGGGGAAGATGAGGGGGATGAGGGAGGTAACTCTTCACTCCTAACTCTTAACTCCTAACTCTTAACCAATTCCCCATGCCCCATGCCCTAAAAGCATTCCTAACGGTTGGCGCAGTACTCTTGGATGACTTTTACATCCAAAGTAGTATTTTGTAAAGAACGAATGGCAGCAACAGTGGCTTTTGCTCCGGCGATGGTGGTAATGATGGGAATTTTGTAAGCCAAGGCTGTGCGGCGGATTAGTCTAGCATCAGTGTGGGCTTCTTCCCCAGAAGGCGTATTGATGATCAGTTGGATTTTCTGATTTTTGATGGCATCCAGGACATGGGGGCGTCCTTCATGGAGTTTCAGCACCAACTCAATATCTAATCCCTGTTCTTGGAGGACTTGGCGTGTGCCAAATGTAGCCATGACAGTAAAGCCCAGATCAATAAATTCTCTAACTACAGAAACAGCGGCGGCTTTGTCGCGATCGCTCATGGACACAAAGACAGTACCTGTTAAAGGTAAACGCTCTCCTGCACCTAACTCTGCTTTGGCAAAGGCGCGTCCAAAATCGCTGTCAATTCCCATGACTTCACCAGTAGAGCGCATCTCTGGGCCTAATATCGTATCAGTTCCAGGGAATTTATTAAACGGTAATACCGCTTCTTTAACGGCAATATGGGATGGGATAACTTCTTGGGTAAAGCCTAACTCCTCTAAAGTTTTACCCGACATAATTAAGGATGCTAGTTTCGCCAAGGGAACACCCGTGGCTTTAGAAACAAAGGGCACTGTCCGCGAGGCGCGGGGGTTGGCTTCTAAAATGTAAACTTGGGGAGAATAACTTTGAGCGCCAACAACGGCAAACTGAATATTCATCAACCCCACAACTGAGAGAGACTGTGCTAATTGCACTGTCCAGGTGCGAATTTGATTCAGTACTGCTGGTGGTAGAGAAATGGATGGTAATGCACAAGCAGAATCTCCAGAGTGAATTCCCGCTTGTTCAATGTGTTCCATGATGCCGCCAATCACTACTCTTCCTGTATGGTCAGCGATCGCATCGACATCCACTTCAATGGCGTTTTCCAAAAACTTATCAATTAAAATCGGATGGTCTGGTTCTACCTGTACTGCAAAAGTCATGTAGCGTTCCAATTCCGTATCAGAATAGACGATTTCCATCGCCCGACCCCCAAGTACATAGCTAGGACGCACCACCACTGGATAACCAATACGTTTGGCTACAATTAGCGCATCTTCGTAACTCCTGGCTGTACCATTGGGCGGTTGGGCAATATTCAACTGTTTGAGAATTTTTTCAAAACGCTCTCTATCTTCTGCTGTGTCGATAGAGTCTGGTGATGTACCCCAGATTTTAGGGAGTGGGGATTGGGGATTAGGGACTGGGGATTGGGAATTTTCACCAGTCTCCAATCCCTGCAAATACTTTTGCAGGGGAACAGCTAACTTCAATGGTGTTTGTCCGCCGAACTGGACAATTATGCCTACAGGGTTTTCAGCTTCGATGATGTTGAGGACATCTTCTTTGGTCAATGGCTCAAAGTAAAGGCGATCGCTAGTATCGTAGTCTGTGGAGACTGTCTCCGGGTTGGAGTTGACCATAATTGTCTCAAAGCCTGCTGCTTTTAAAGCATAGGAGGCGTGACAACAACAGTAGTCAAATTCAATTCCCTGTCCTATGCGGTTAGGCCCACCACCCAAAATCATCACTTTCGGTTTGGTGGTTGGCAAAACCTCCGTTTCTTCTTCGTAGGTAGAGTAATAGTAGGGAGTAAACGCTTCAAATTCAGCAGCGCAGGTGTCCACGGTTTTATAAACTGGAATCACACCCAGCTGTTTGCGATAAGCGCGGACTTCATCTTCGCTGGTTTTGGTAGCATAAGCAATCTGGCGATCGCTAAATCCGTCGCGTTTAACACTATAAAGTTGCTCTTTTGTCAACTGTTTTAAGGGCGTCCGCTTCAGGAATTTTTCCACCTCTAGCAGATGTTGCAGTTTATCTAAGAACCAAGGGTCAATACCAGTAAGTTCGTAAATTTCCCCACTAGTGATTCCTTGTTGCAAGGCATGACGTACAGCGAAAATGCGATCGGGATTGGGTGTGCGTAGCAAAGCGCGAATTTGTTCACCGCTGGGTAGTTTTTCTGCTTTGTCGCAACCCCAGCCAGCACGACCAGTTTCCAGAGAACGCAGCGCTTTTTGGAAAGATTCGTTAAATGTCCGCCCAATGGCCATTGCTTCCCCTACTGACTTCATTTGTGTTGTCAGCACTGGTTCGGAACCGGGGAATTTTTCAAAGGCGAAGCGGGGAACTTTGGTAACTACATAGTCAATGGTTGGTTCAAAAGATGCGGGAGTTTTCTTGGTGATGTCGTTGTTAATTTCATTCAACTTGTAACCAACCGCTAGCTTTGCGGCTATTTTGGCAATGGGAAAACCCGTGGCTTTAGAAGCCAAAGCGGAACTCCGGGAAACACGGGGGTTCATTTCAATGACAATCACATCCCCAGTCACGGGATTGACGGCAAACTGGATATTGGAACCGCCAGTTTCCACACCAATTTCCCGGATGATTTTAATCGCCATATCCCGCAATCGTTGGTATTCTTTATCGGTAAGGGTTTGGGCGGGAGCAACGGTAATGGAGTCGCCGGTGTGGATGCCCATCGGGTCAAGGTTTTCGATCGAACAGATAATCACGACGTTATCTGCTAAGTCGCGCATCACTTCTAATTCGTATTCTTTCCAGCCGAGTAGGGACTGGTCGATGAGAATTTGGGAAACAGGACTGGCATCTATACCTACCTGTGCCATTTCTTCAAATTCTTCTTGGTTGTAGGCAATACCACCGCCGGTACCACCCATTGTAAAGGCTGGGCGAATAATTAAGGGGTAAGTGCCAATGCGGCGAGCGATCGCTTTGGCTTCTTCTAAAGATGAGGCGGTGCCACTAGGACACACGTCTACCCCAATCTTGGCCATGGCTTCGTTAAACAGTTTTCTATCTTCAGCTTTCTCAATCGCTGGTAACTTGGCGCCAATTAATTCGACATTGTACTTTTCTAAGACACCATTTTTTGCTAGGGCGACGGCAATGTTGAGGGCAGTTTGTCCTCCCATTGTTGGGAGTAAGGCATCAGGACGTTCTTTGGCGATGACTTTTTCTACTAATTCTGGTGTTAGTGGTTCAATATAAGTGCGATCGGCCGTTTCTGGGTCGGTCATAATTGTCGCCGGATTAGAATTGACCAACACCACCTCATACCCTTCTTCTCGCAGCGCTTTGCAGGCTTGGGTACCAGAGTAGTCAAATTCACAGGCTTGTCCGATGACAATAGGGCCAGATCCTAACAGTAGTATTTTTTGCAGGTCTTGACGGCGGGGCATAGTCTTTGGGATGGGGTAGGAGAATACAAATCCTGATTATTTTAAGATTCTTTCCCCCTGGTTATGTTGTTTCTTATCAAGTTTTCCAAGTTTGATTGCGGAAAAAGGCAGGGGGATGGGGGGCTTCGGGGCCCCCTCTGGGG
>NZ_JAECZC010000039.1 GCF_016056305.1 Amazonocrinis nigriterrae CENA67
ATCTTCTGCTGCCATTGTGGAGGAATAAGGTAAACTCATGCCCATGGCCTCGAAAGCTGAGGACATGGTGTTAGCTGTGTACATGCCACCGCAGGAACCTGCCCCAGGACAAGCCTGACTTTCTACTGCTAATAGTTCTTTTTCGTCAATTTTGCCTGCACTGTATTCACCAACGGCTTCAAAAGAACTGACAACGGTTAAGTCGCGTCCGTTGTAGTGACCGGGTTTAATTGTGCCACCGTAGACGAAGATACCAGGGATATTCATACGAGCGATCGCTAGCATTGCCCCTGGCATGTTTTTATCGCAACCACCTATGGCTAGTACTCCGTCCATGCTTTGCCCACTACAGGCGGTTTCTATGGAGTCTGCAATGACTTCCCGTGATACTAGGGAGTATTTCATCCCTTCGGTTCCCATGGAAATTCCGTCGCTGATGGTGATTGTGCCAAATATTTGCGGCATTGCCCCAGCATTTTTGATGCCTATTTCTGCTCTTTGGGCTAGTTGATTGATTCCCATGTTGCAGGGGGTGATTGTGCTGTAGCCGTTGGCTATACCGACTATGGCTTTGTTGAAATCTTCGTCTTTAAAACCTACTGCACGCAGCATAGCTCGATTTGGCGATCGCTGCACTCCTTGCGTCACTACTTGGCTTCTTAAATTCTCTGACATTGTTTTTCCTTGGGTGCCATCATCGCAACTGTTGCGATTGTATTATCTAATTTTCTCATGCATACGCAGCACCGAAAAGATTGGGGGGCAAGGGAGATGGGGAAGATAGAGGAAATGAGGGAGCAGAGGTGTAGGGGTGCAGGGGAGAGTGGCGAGGTTGAACATTTTAGCCTGAAGCTTGAGCCTTTGAGCTTAAAACTTGAGCCTTTTAACTTGAAGCTTGCGACTTTTAGCCTGAAACTTGCGCCTTTTAGCTTGGAGTTTGAGCTTTTTAGCCTGAAACTTACGCCTTTTAGCCTGAAGCTTGCGCCTTTTAGTTTGAAAATTGCACCTTTTAGCCTGAAACTTGAGCTTTTTAGCCTGAAGCTTGCACCTTTTAGCTTGAAGCTTGCGCCTTTTAACTTGAAACTTGCACCTTTTAACCTGAAGCTTGCACCTTTTAACCTGAAACTTTAAGCTCTAACTATTCTCCTGCTCTGTTTTATGTGGAACAGCTTAGAGTTTCCTAATTTCATACGAAGTTGCCAACAGAAATAGCATCTAGAAATGGTTTAGTAACATCTCCCTCATCCCCTCATCCCCCTCATCCCCCCGCTACCTTTGAATGCAACTCGGTATCACTATTGCTCCCATGCTACTTGAAAAAAGTCTCGCTCGCAAAGCATAGCATAACGGTAAGTTGAGTGAATTAACGTATTGGCTGTAGCGTAATTTTCTACCAAATCTTCTAATTGTTGTGCTAGTGGCTCAAATTCTGAACTGCTGTATGTACGAATCCAATCTGCGTATTGATGATTAGGAATGCCATTCTTAGCCAATTGTTCTCCCAAAAAGGCATAAAGACGCATACAAGGAGACATAGCCGCAGCAGTTACCCCTACATCCCCACCCCAGGCAGTAGCTAACAAAAAATCAGTATAGCGACGAGTGGCGGCTCCAGGTTCCACCAAGTGCAAATTAACTCCCCATTGAGAAGCATAGCCTTCATGCAATTGGAGTTCTTGCAAAACTCCACCAGCCAAGTTGTGAAATGTCCTAAAACCCACCCAATCAGGTGATTTAGCAGCGGCGATACTATAAGCACGAGCAAAGGCTTGCAAGAAAAAAGCATCTTGTCCTACATAGTAGGCAAACTTTGCCGATTCCAGAGTTCCATTACCAATACCTTGCACAAAAGGATGCTCTAAACAAGCTTGTGCTAAATCTTGATTTGCTGCCCACAATTCAGTAGATAAATTCATCACTCATCAAAGATTGCTCGTAAAAATAATTCGTAATTGTTAATTCGTAATTGTAATCAATGTTGGCTATGAACTTTCTAGTAATTGAAGACCACGTATAAAAATTCAGTGCTTTTTCTCTAGCCTCTTAAATTACGAATTACGAATTACGAATTACGAATTACTTCAAGCGGGATTATTTGTTTCTTGAAGTTCTTTGACTGGTTCGTCAACTACTGACTCTGGCTGTGATGCTGGTTCGCCAACTACTGACTCTGGCTGTAATGCTGGTTCGTCAACTACTGACTCTGGCTGCGGTGCCTGTTCCTCTTCTTCCTCTGGCAAACCGTAAATTGACCTGTATAACTTCACATATTGCTTGGCAGATTGATACCAACTGAAATCTTCGCTCATGCCACGTTTCTGGAGTTCTTGCCATTGGGGTTTGAAACGGAAGCCTTCCCAAGCCCTAATCATGCAGGTAAACAAGTCTAGGGGTTCATAACGGTCAAAGCAATAACCAGTACCAGCTGCATTCATCGGGTCATAGTGCGATACTGTATCAACTAATCCCCCTGTACGGCGAACAATAGGCACAGAACCGTAACGCAAAGCCATCATTTGGCTGATACCGCAGGGTTCAAAACGGCTAGGCATTAAGAAGGCATCAGTACCAGCATAGATGCGGCGTGACAGAGCATCGTTATAAAGTAGGTAAGTTGCCATGCGTCCAGGATAGCGGGATGCTAGCTGCCACATTTGAGTTTCATAGTAGCGATCGCCTGTTCCTAAAAGTACAAATTGGGCATCTGTATACGCCAAGAAGCGATCCAGAATTTGTATTACTAAATCAAGTCCTTTTTGTTCTACTAACCTTGTCACCATGCCAATTAAGAAGGCATTAGAATTAACTTCTAATCCTACTTCTTCTTGCAGAGAAACTTTATTAGCTTTGCGTTTTTCTAAAGTATCAGCTGTAAAAGTTTGAGCAATGTATTTATCATTTGCTGGGTTATAAACCTCGGTATCAATACCATTAACAATCCCAGATAATTTACCACTTATAAAAGACAGCAAACCTTCTAATGTTTCACCATAAGTCGCTGTTTTGATTTGTTCAGCATATGTCGGAGAAACTGTATTTACCCTATCAGCATATTGCACCGCCGCTGCCATTGTGTTGTGTCCTTGCATATACCAAGGACACCAAGTAATTTTTTCCAAATACCAACGCCACGGGCCTTGATAAGCCAAGTTATGAATGGTAAAAACAGTGGTTATATCTGGATCTTGGTGCAGCCACACAGGAATCATACCTGTGTGCCAATCGTGGCAATGGACAATTTCTGGTTTCCAGTAATTCCAGCAAAATTCAGCTGCACCATTAGCAAATAAGGTAAACCGCCAGTGTTCATCTTCCCCATCATAAATCCGACGAGGCGTGAAGGCAGGATGTCCAAATAAGTACAAGGGAACATCAGTACCAGGCAGAACACTTTCGTAAACGGCAAAGTCCTGGAACATGGCATAACCCCACCAAATAGGGTCTTTGGGAATCTCCATTTTGTCTGGTAGGAAGCCATAGTAAGGCATGAATATTCGCACATCATGCCCCATTTGTCTTAAGATTTTGGGTAATGCTCCCACAACATCACCCATTCCTCCTACTTTCGCAACGGGAGCTGCCTCTGCTGCAACGAATAGAATTCGCATGGTAATTTTATTTTCCCCAGTTTTGGTTAGATAGTTGTCAGTTGTTGGTTGTCAGTTGTCATTTGTCAGTTGTTGGTTGTTGTTGACCACTGACCACTGACCACTGACCACTGACCACTGACTACTTATCTAATCACATCGCTTGCTCAATAATTTAAGAACCTCGCTGAATTTCAGCAAAGATTTCTGAGAGAATTTCTTGCGCTCCCTGTTGCCGTAGCAAGTGTGCTAGTTCTGTACCAATGGCTTCGGCGTTGCTGGCTTTGCCAGTGATGGTGTCTTTTACCAACTTTTGACCATCCACACTAGCGACTATACCTGTTAAGGTTAAATTATCACCTTCAATTTCTGTATTTACACCAATAGGTACTTGACAACCGCCTTCTAGATCCCGTAAGAATGCTCTTTCGGCAAGACAACGATCGCGTGTTGGGGGATGTTCGATAGCTTTGAGTAGGGAGATTAATTCAGTATCGTCAGCACGACATTCTATCCCCAACGCTCCTTGTCCAACGGCGTGGAGGGAAACTTCTTTGGGTAGAATTTGATGGATGCGATCGCTCATTCTCAATCTTTCTAACCCTGCTGCCGCTAAAATCAAAGCATCGTACTCGCCTGCATCCAGTTTGGCCAAGCGTGTGTTCAAGTTGCCCCGCACATCTTTAAATGTAAAGTGAGGAAATTGGTGGCGTAACTGCGCTAGTCGCCGCAGTGAAGATGTACCAATGACCGCACCTGCTGGTAAAGTGTCAATTTGCTTGTCTTTGTACTTTTCATGCACTACCAAAGCATCTGCTGGGTTTTCCCGTTCTGTAATTGCTGCTAAAGTTAACCCTTCTGGTAATTGAGTCGGCAAATCCTTGAGGGAATGAACTGCAAAGTCAATGTCTCGGTTGAGCATTCCCACTTCCAGTTCTTTGGTAAACAGTCCTTTATCACCAATCTTGGCTAATGCTACATCCAAGATTTTGTCGCCTTGGGTAGACATGGTATGGACTTCAAAAGAAATATCTGGAAAGCTTTTCTGGAGTTGCTCTCGTACCCAGTAGGTCTGAACCAAAGCAAGTTGGCTTTTACGAGAACCAATACGGATAGTGCGGGTGGCACTAGAGATAACTGAAGTCATAAAACAATATGTCAAACCAGGCGATAATTTCACTTTCATCTAGACTACCGCAGTGGGTGCCTTACCGGATTGCGATCGCTTAATTAACCTAAAATTTATTTTTATTGTCTTTACATTTATTTACATTATTTCAATTCCTAACTACTAAACGGCAGTTGCGAAGGCTGTCGGCAAAGCGCGATAGCGCACTGCCTCCTCCTAACTCTTCACTCCTCCCTCAAAACTACTGTTAAAGGTCGGCTTGGAGATATCCTTGTAATTCTTGGGTGCGCTGTTTTGTGTTTTTTTCGAGACAACCTAAATAAATAGAAGGAGCAATAGTTCCTCCCTCATATTCACTTTTCTCAAACTCACAGCTGGCATCTCGGAACTGAATCCATGCTGACTGTGCAGCAATCAATTTCTGTTTTCTAGACCTTGACAACTTGGGTAGCAATTGTTGATAAAGCTTATTTAGTTTCTGATCAGCATTTTGATAAGATAACTGGGCACATCTATTAATTTCTAATTGAGTTTGAGCATTATTGCAATTGAGCTTCTGAGCTAATTGGATTTTACTGGCAGCAATTACTGTGTGAATATTCAAACAGCTGAAACTTGCCATACTGGCACACAAGAGTAATAATTGACGCATAGCAGAATTTTCTGTGTAAATATAGGGAGAAGATACTAAAGTATCAGACATTGTTGTGATGTGCAAAGTAAATTTGCAACATCCTTACCCTTACTCTTAATCCTCAGCATATTTACGCTGAGAATAATTTGCTATTTTATTGTTATAAGCTGAAGTTTTGATTTCTATGAATCGCTCTGCCTGCCTGATATTTAATCCAGTTGCGGGTCAAGGTGACCCAGAACAAGAACTGCTCCAAATTAGGACTTTGTTAGAGTCGGAAATTGACTTAGATATTTATTTAACAACAGAAGAAGTCGGCGCTGACGAACTGGCACGTGCAGCAGTAGAACGGGGTGTAGATGCGATTATAGCTTCCGGGGGCGATGGTACTCTCTCAGCAGCAGCAGCAGCAGTAGTAGCCACTGATATTCCGTTTGGTATCATTTCTCGCGGTACAGCCAATGCTTTCGCCACAGCTTTAAGAATTCCAGATACAATCGAAGCAGCCTGTCAGACAATATTGCAGGGATTTACCAAGAATGTAGATGTAGCTTATTGCAATGGTCTGCCCATGGTACTGCTAGCTGGTATCGGTTTTGAGGCTGAAACTGTAGAAAAAGCAGACCGAGAAGCCAAAAAGCGCTTCGGAATCATGGCATACATCTTAGCAGGAATCCAGCAACTCCGGGAATTAGAGAGTTTTGATGTAGAGATTGAAACCGAGGATAAGATAATTAAAACTACTGCCTCAGCAGTGACAGTGGCAAACGCTGCCCCTCCCACTTCAGTATTAGCTCAAGGCCCAGCAGGTATCATCTATGATGATGGATTATTAGATTTAACAATAGTAGCTCCAGCAAGTAAAGCCGGAGCGATCGCTGCTACATACCATCTGTTTCAAACAGCTTCTTCAGGGACTGCCGCAGAAAGAGATGACATCGGCTACCTACGAGCCAAACAAGTCAAAATTACCACAGACCCACCGCAAAAGGTTGTCTTAGATGGTGAGATGATTGGCACAACACCCATTGAAGTTGAGTGTGTACCAGCCGGCTTAAGGATTTTTGTGCCATCAGTAGAAGAAACTGAGCCTGCGGAAAAACTAGAGGGACTGCCAAATTTGAGTATTGAATTGAAAAACCCATCAGAGGAGTGAGGGAAATTGGGAATTGGTGAACCAGCGCGGTGAGGTAGCCTCCATCTTGGACGCCACTTGACGCCAGTCGCAAAGACAAGGCAGCGCGTTCGGTCGCCAGACTTGAAGCGACTGCCGCGCAAAGAAAAGAACGCCAAGAATGACTTTTGCAAGAGGTCTAGTCATTAGTCATCAGGAGCCAGTGCGTTGGACGGCTCTGCCGGCAGCCGCGCAACTGGCGTTCATCAGTCATCAGTCAACACAATTAGATATTGTTGCCTGTAACTGACTCTCTAGATTTGCACGCAACCACAAATCTGCTACCGACCAAACCCAGAACTTGTTTGGAGGTTCCACAAAATCTTCTTGTTTATGGGTCACGATCGCATCCAGTTGACGATCGCTGACACAGATTAACTCTACAGCAGATTCAAAATCTTTCACTCTTAGCGATCGCGCTTTTTGCAAGATAGTCTGATCAACAACACATATTTGAATTTTTTCTTGTAACCAATTGACTACTATCTCAGCAATATTACTATTATTGCAACGACTGGTATAAGCGTCAATTTTTTCCCAGCCCACATCTGTTAAGTGCATCTGAATCGAGGGATGTACCATGTCCAATAATTTTCTGACATCTTCTCCAAATTCATGACGATTCATCAAAGCTTCTAATATTAAATCAGTATCTACTAAAATCCTGATCACTTTTTACTCCCCTTATGAACCGATAAATCTAGTGTCAGAAAGCTGCTGATATGAATTTAGTGAAATCGCTAATGCTAATAACTTATCAGTAGCCAATTGTTTGGCTATTAACAAATGAATACGGAAACTGACAATGAAAACCATGTAAACATAAACATTTATTAGCTTGATAGCAGCCTTTTAACTTGGCATGGACATAATTAAGTACAACCTGAAAGAACCATATTTCAGATAAGATGTCAAATTTATCAAAAGATAAAGATATAAATGTTGTAAAAATAAAAACAGGCTTTAACATTGCTCTGCCTGACATTGACGATAAATTAATTAGACGACAAATATTTTTTTGTAGTTCCAAGCGATAACAAGTATCTTTGGTTAGCCAAATGTGTAAAAGTAAAATGAAAGGGGAAAGAGAAAAACAACAAGGAACAATATCAGTTTTGGTAAAAATACTCAATAATGCAAATCTATGAGCAATTTTAAGAGATATAGGGTATTCTTCAATTATTAAACTGGTTACTGATATAACCAGAGTATGTTGTATGTCTGAGTCTGCGATTACAGTTACTGTCAAATTGTTTGCTGCTTATCAAGAAGCCTATGGGGTTTCGGAACTAGTACTGGAATTTCCTCATGGTATCCCAGTCAAAGCGGTGTGCGATCGCCTCATTGTCGAACACCCCGAACTAACCCAATGGCGTGAACTCACACGCTTTGGGATTAATTTGATATTTGTGGAACCAGATACCCTCCTGCAAGATGGTGATGAAGTAGTATTGATTCCCCCCGTCAGCGGTGGCTAGTCAAAAAGTATTGAATTAGGGACTGGAGAGATGAGGGAGATGAGGGAGATGAGAAAATGAAAGATGGAGAGACAGCTGACCCTTACGGGTGACGCTCCTGCGTCGCTAACGCTGCGCTAACGGCAGTTGCTTCAAGTCGGGGAACCGCAAGAGCGCACTGCCTCACAACTGACTCCAAACTTTCCCCTATTTCACCTTAGTACGGAAGCGAACAAAACCATAAGAACTAGTTGGTGTACCAGAACTAGTTGCTGGCGGTAGATTGGGTAAATCTGGACTTCTGGTAATATTTACAGCCACAGCGCCATTAGTGTTAGCACCACAGTATGAAGGTGTAGCTGGGTCGTTAGCAGGATAAAAACGGCCGCGATCGCTAGTATCTTCTACATTGGTAAGATAAACCGTAGGTGTATTAGAACCAACAGCCAAGGCAATACCTTGATCAGCTCCTGCTAAACCACCATCACTAGGACTTTGACCATTAAAAGCAGTGCTAATAAAAGCAGTATTGCTAGGAACCAAATCACAGAATTTGACATTAGTAGCATTATTCGGCCCCTTAGAGAGGAAATAGATAGTGTATTCCACCTCATCCCCTGGCTTCACAGTGCCAGCATTAATTAATCCTCGTAAGTAGCCAGTAGGCCATTTGTCATCGTTATCGTCAGAAGCATAAGGTTCTGGTACATAGTTTGCAGCATCACTAGGAACGTCGCTACGACCATCTACAATGTCTGTTAAATCTTGATTATTAATGCGCGTGATGCGTTTAATCAACAAAAGCTTTGCATTAGGCGTAACAGCGCCGTTATTGTTTTCACCTACGCTGGTAATACGACTACCGATAGTATCAGTATCTCTAGTTGGCAAGTAATTTGGACACCTTGCGCTAGCATTTTTGCTGGTAGTTGCTTCCCAACAAGCACTGCTATTACTATCCTGACCATTTGGAGTCAAGCTGATGGATTGACCATTGCTACTGCCAGCTAAAGAGGACTGATAGGTATTGTCCCACAGATTCAGAGAACTCAAAGGAGGCGTATTGACTGCGCTACCACTGCCATAGGCAACATAGTCGATAATTTTATTTTGGTTATCGTACAACCAAACATCATCACCAGAGTTATTGAGTTTAGGAGTCTGTCCCAACCAAGTTTGAAAAGCTGCTCCTGTTGCTTGCTGGTTGGGTTTATTGTTTCCAATCCAAATCACAGCATATTGTCCTGGTTGTAAAGTTGTACCATTGGGAAACGTATAATTAAACCCGCCAGCACCATCAGTACTATTAGCGATGAGGTTGCCATCTGCTAGCTTCACACCACTCAAATCTACAGCAGACGAAGAAGCATTATAGAGTTCAATAAACTCATCATTAGTGTCAGCAGAAATAGTAGTATCTGTTTCGTTATATAGAACTTCGTTAATGATGACTTTGCCTGCTAATGGTGAAACTTGATAATTGAGAGCATTTAATGCTGTGAACAGCGTCGGGTCATCATCCCCAGTTTTACTAGGATCATTTCCTAAGTCCACCTTATCGTCAACAATTTGTGAGAAATAATTGCCTACAGTGGGAGAGTTAGTAGTACTACCAGCAGAGTCTGCATCCGTGAATACTGTACCAACTGTTCCTGTAGGATTATCTGGAGTATTGAACTGTGCGCTTGCTTGGTTACTAATGGAATTGCCACCATTAGCATCGTTAATTGTGGCAGTAATCTTAATAATGATGGTATCGCCTACACGCAAAGTACCAGAATTGGTGACAGCACCAGAACCTTTGTAATTAGGATTGAGAGTGATGTTATTCCCCGCAGTAGCATTTGTAATTGTTGCACTTCCATAGGTTAACTGTGAAGGCAAAGAATCGTAAATAACAAAATTAATTGCATCACTATTACCTGGCTTTAGATTTGAATAAGTGATAGTGTATTCGACGGTATCACCCACAGTCACAGTGCCGCTACCATCATTGTCAGCCAGGAAGCGAACAGACTTGGTTCCTTGCACATTTGCTCGCTTGTCTTGGGTAATCACCAACGGAGTTAGTATTGCTTGACTGGGGAAGTATGTCCAGGTGTCTATCCCCTTAAAATCACCATAGTTGCTATTAAACTCATGTTCTCCTGTGGCACTATTTATCCCTCTAGAAGCATTACGGGGATTAGTTGCTCCCGTACCATCTAAATTAATCACTGCTTTATTGGCAGTGGTGTAATTGCTGTCATTGTAATAAACTGTCGTTGGGCCAATTGCTTGCCCATTTTGATCCGAAATGTTAGGAAATGCACTAGGAGGGTTTTCCATCGTAATCTTGAACCCCTGAGGATTATTCTCAGCATCCAACATTGGAAAATGATATTCGCCTGCCCTAGTAGTAATTTGAGCATTGTAAGGTGCATTACTTGGTAGGGGTTGTAGATTTACCCCATTAGCATCCTTGCCATCCCAAAACACCACAGTAGAGTTAGAAGATAGGATGTTTTGTAGCACGCGATCGCTACTGGGGTCAAAAATACCATCATTATTAGTGTCAATAATAATTTGATAGCTGCCGCTAGAGCCAGAATTAAAGCTAAAATAGCCACCTACCCCAACATAAGTTTGGTTTCCACTCGCTCCATTTGCTCCAGTAAATTTAAAATTAGTAGGTAGTGCTGGAAGAGTTGCTTGTGTGGCAATCCCCAAGTAATTGAGCGTTGCATCATCAGGTCGGTTGAAAAAAACTAAATGTGTAATGTTTGTTGCAGTATCGGCAACATTCGGATTTTGGACTTGCACACCCCCATTGAAGATGAGGTTATTGTTAGGAGAGTTGGCAGAGCGATAAAGAGTGGAACCATCACTGTCAAGATATCCCCGGTTATTAGCAAAAAAGATAAAGCCGTAGGGGTCGATTCCATTCATATCGGTTTCATACCGATACCCATCTTTAGTTTGAATATAAAGCTTAGAGTTGAGTGCTATATCAGCAGGAGCGCCGTTTTTACCAGCATTTCCCCCCATATTCAGGGCGATGTAATTGGTAAACACCCTTCCTTTTTGGGAATTTCCGTTACTATCTCTGACTGTAATATCCCAAGCCGCCACCCCCATACCCTGCGTGTTATCTGTAGGAAATGCTTCCGATGTAGTTTTTGGTAGGGGGTCGCTACCACTGGTTTTAGGCGCATGAAATTCAACTTCGTAAATACCCGTTTCTGTAGCAGTGAACTTACAAGGTGTATAGCCGCCAACATTAGGTAAAGGCCCTGCTGATTCTTTGGCTATAGTGTCAATAAAGCCGAAGCCAGAAGTCTGAACATCACACGATCCATTTTGACCTCCAAAGGGACTACTGTAAACAATATCTTGAGTTCCATTAGCGCTACTAGCCACACTAGAGCCAAGATTAACAATTTCTCCTTTTTGGACGAAAACCTTAAGCTTTGTTTGTCTAGTAATATTTGCAGTAGTTGAGCTAGACCATTCTATATAAGGTCGATATCCACCATCAGCAACTAACTCTTTGCTTCCCTCAGCCCAACTAGGTTGTATACCTTGTCCCAACACACACAGAACAAAAGCCAAGCTACCTAGCGTCCTTTTTTGCAGTCTTCTTTGCGCCTTTGCGCCTTTGCGTGAGCTTTTCATACTATCAGAGTGCAACGCTAAAATATTTATCTAACCAGGACATTCAAAGATTTCATTAGCTGTTGTGAGTGCGTAGACACGAAGTGGCTTGTCGTTAGACACCGCCTGCTTTGAGTTTGCCCAAAGTCAGGTAAAATCTAGCATCATCTCTTAACTTCCTACTTCCCCACACCCTTAACTGCTTCCTGCACCGTAGATTCACTTTGCTGTGGTGGCGGAATTTTTTGCTGTCCAAAGCCATCAAATAACTCATTGAGTTTCAGGGTTAAACCCAAATAAGGGCCGCCTGCGGAACGTGTCCCAGAAAAATCCCGGTCATCGACATTACCAAACACATATCCAGCAGCAAGGCGCAAATTTGGACTGAGGTAATAACCTGTTTCCACAACAAAACCTGTCTCAGTGTAGTTAGACTGACCAATCCAACGAGCTTCACCCACCAAATCCATGCTGTATCCTAAGCGATAAGTAGCCCGCAATTGTGCCAAATTTACTGTACTTGTACCCGCTAAATCGTTAGCCAAGTAAGAAGTACTATTACGCAACGCATACTTTCCGTAAAATTCCCATTGCCAGTTAGGAGCGTAAATAGCTTCTAAAGCAAAAGTATGGTCTTCAGACCCCGTACCACTACCTAACAAGATAGTGTCAGGAGTGACTGCGGGATTTTGGCGATATTCATAACGCAACAAAGCATTAAATTTATCGTCGTTAGGGTCGCGGTAAGCTAAACCCACCTTCAGGTTAACTGTATCTCCCAGCCCTGTAAGCTTTTGGTTAGAAGAGTTTGCCTGTTGATAACGCACCAAGCCAGTCAAAGCAGGGGAAATTTTACCAGTGGCCGCTGCGGAAATCACGGTGTTAGAACCACCAGAAGAAGTACGATGTTCATAACGAGCGCTAGCTTGAAACTCTGGATTATCACTATATTCCAGTCCAACGCTGTAGCTATCGCCACCCTCAAAACCGATCGCAGAAGCAGATTGACCAACGGCAAAGGGTTGGGCATATTGTTGACCTGCTCCTGTCCGTCCCAAGAAGTTGCCAAAAATATGTTCATAAGCCAAATTCAACCGCAAGCCAGGAGCAATAGTCCAACGATTATTCAAACCAATTGCTCCTTGAGTAGTTAGTTGATTTGCACCTCCTAAAATTGTGTAACGACCAGTCAAGGTAGTATCGCGCCCCAGTTTGTGTTCGCCGTTGACACTTAAGCTGGTAATCGAATTACCATCATACTGGCCGCTAGTATAAAATTGTTGGGCAAGACTGATATTAACACCAGGTATTGCTGCCCAATTCAAGCCTAAGACGGTACGGTCTGGATAGACGCTATCCTTTTCGGAAGATAAAGTTAGCTCATTTTGGGCTTGAAAAGTTAAATTTTTAGCGATGGGAACAGTAAAACGCGATCGCAACTGATCAGAAGTACTACTGAGGGCGTTGGTAGCGATACGGTCTTCCCGATCACGATGAATCCAATCCACATCAACAGTAGCTTTACCTAAGCGTTGTTGAATTCCCGCAGAAATCGTGGTCAGTGAATTATCAACTTTGCTCCCTGGTATGGCCTCAGAACGCGGTGCAAATAGTTCTTCAAAAGTATCTAGCGGTTGTGGTGCAATACCAAAATTGTCTTCGTGGTCGTATTGCACCCGCAAATTCGTAGTTGAGGTCAATTTACCTGTAAGCTGCGCTCCATAACGAGTTTGTCCTGGTACAAAGCTGATAGTGGCATTATTAGCAAAACCTGTATCGGCATAACGATAATAGGCACGACCTTGAATACCATTGGCAATTTTACCCTCGGCTTCCAAACGGTAAGCTTCACCACTTACCTTTCCCATCACGTTGGAATCATTAGTGGAATGAGCATATTCTGCGATTAACTTGCCGTTGTCACCCAAAGCTATCAATGCATCTGCACCGTAGAGTTGAAAGTCACGCACCCCTTGGTTTTCTTGCACAAAAGTAGCTGCTAACCAGCTTTCCTGGTTGAGAGTGCGAGAAAGATGATATTGCAAGCGACCAGCAAAGATATTACTGTCAGAGTTTTCACTATCGTATTGATAACTAACTACAATCCGGCGTACTAAGACTTGTCCGGCTTCGTCTATATCGGTGCGGAGGATAGGTTCACGGAATAATAAAGTGCCGCGATCGTAATCGATTTCGTAGTCTGAGCCTCGGCTTAGCTGTTTACGTTCCAGTACAGTACCAGGACGATTCAGTTCTTCTAACTCAATAAAGACATTTTCACTACCTCCAACCAATAGCCGACGAGAGAGGAAGTAGTAGCCACTGGTGCCATCAGGAGCAATGGTATCGCGTTGAAAACCTTCTAGATGGTCGCCATAGAAACCTGTAAATTGTAAATTACCCAAGTTATAGTTAGCTTTAAAACCGTGGAGTTGACGCGTAATAGAAGTAAATTGCTGTGAAGAGCGGGCAAACTCCTCAGTATCATAGTCACCCCACATGGCATAATCAGGTGCGGCTCCAGGGATGTTAGTAGAACGCTCAAAACGTGCAAATACACTGTCAATGGAAGGTGTGACAACATCAACTTTCGAGCTATCACCGTAGACAGGATAGTTGCGATCGCTAAATTGCTGAGTTCTAAATAGGCGATTATCGCAATTACAATCTTCGTTCAGGTTGCGAGAACTATTGTAAGCACCAGTAAATAACCACTCTCCAAGAGTACCCGTAGCAAATACCGCTGAGTGGAAATCTAATTGCGTTCTGGTATCTTTGTCAGAACGCAAGAAATCGCGGAAACTACCGTAGTAATCTGTACCTCTAGCGCCCAAACGTAAATCCACTACCCCAGTCACTAAACTAGGACGCAACGCTGTTTCAAATTGCAGTTGAGTAAAGGCTTCTAAATCATTAGCGATTGCCCGAATTCGCACAGTTTGCGCCTTCAAATCTGATCGCAAAGTAGCTGTGAATTGTCCATTACGGGCTTCTACTTGGTATCCTGGTTGATCGGGTTTGAAATCTGGTTCAACAAACTCTCCAGCAGTCGATATTAAAGTGACAACAGCATCTTGGTTAGAACGATTACCATTGCGATCTATAAGTTGACCCCGAACTGTAGCTGTAGAACGTCCATCAGCCGGGATACGAGCTTCAACCGTTTCTAGTGTTAGTTGCTGCAATCCTCCCCGTACTGCTACCCGCACCGTTACAGAAGGCTCTGCTCTTCCTACCACTTGGGCAGAAATGATGTTTTCACCTTCTTGTAAAGAGACGCCATACCATGTCTGCGTTACTAACTTCTTACTGGCATCACTTTCTGTTCGTCCAACTAAAGAAGGGTCTACCACAACACCATTTACTTTCAGTTCTACCTGATTACCAGCCGGGAATTGTACTATCACCGTGGTAGCTGGTACGTCGATCACGCTGTCAGCTGTTGGTGTCAGAATTTTGATTACTGTTGAACTTGGGGAAGCCTCCGTATTTTCTTTAGCCTCATCACCCTTGCTCTGTTTTGCCGCTATTTTGCGTAAGCCTCTGGGCAACTCGGCAGAATTTTCTGGTTGGAATGGTTGTATTTTAGTTGAGGAAGCTGTATCAGCTATTTTTCTTAAGCCTCTTGGTAACTGTGTATCAATTGCTGGTTGAAACGGTTTTATTTGCTTTCCAAGGGCATCTGGTACAGACTTCTCGCTCTGCATTTTCCTATCAGCAGCTAGTTTAGATTCCACTGTCTTTTGAGTATGAATGGTGTTAGTCTCAGCTTGACTTATCTGAGTCTGTGGGTTGTCTTTGACTTCAGCATCGGCTATGACAGGATACAAAACAAAGCTGATGGCTCCTGCCATAGCTCCCATCAACTTCAGGTTAAAAGTAGTTGCACGGTGCATCCTGGATTTCATTTCTTGACTTGCTCCAATGAAGTGGGGGTGACTCCAAAGTTCATACGTACCAAGCCACCAGGCTCTAAACGCACCAAGCGAGATTGGCTATTGCGTTCGCGGAATTTTCGGTTGGGAGCTAGGGTGTAGCCAGGGACACTAGTAAGGTCTAATACGCCTGTGTGGCTTCCTGGTAAGACATTGGCTACAGAGAACAAACCATTGGGATCTGTGGTAATACGGTTACCGTCCTCTAGATAAATCACTGCATTGGCAACTCCAGGTTCACCAGGCTGCTGTTCGCCATCGAAGTTTTTATCCACAAACACGCGACCAATAATGGTGCCGCAATCAGAAACAATACCCGGTCTAATTTTTAACTGGTGGGTTGCAGGGCCGTCTTTGACGCTAAAACGATTGTCAGATCGAAGTGCATTGACGATCGCACTATTGCGACCAGTACCGCGTTGGGAATCGTTCGTTAGTTGAGCTGCATAAGCAATATTCAGTACTTTCTCGGTTGGAATATTTATATTGGTGCGGAATGTGACTGTATTGCCACTACGTTCTGAGGTAATGGTCACTTGTTGACCGTCTATCTCTCCCCGCACAGATTTAGCTAGGAAGTTGAATCCTAAAGGTAAGTTGTCGGTGATAACAACATTGTTCAAATCAGTATCAGCCAAATTTCTCACCGATAGGCGGTAGATGACCGTATCACCAGGTTCAGCAGTAGCGCGATCGCCTGTTTTGACAAGTTGCACTTGATTGGTTTGACACAGATTTGTGGTTAACTCAAAGGCTACTAAGTTTAGTCCTACTAATTCCGCATTGGGAACTAAAACAACTGTGCCTTGCAGTCTGGTTTCACCTTGGAGACTAATTGGTTGACCATCTAAAGAAGAAGCAACATATTGGATAACACTATTATTCGTGCCAGTATTGCCAATAATTTCAATCTTGATCCGCCGTTGCTGGTAGATCGAGTTTCCTGGTGGATTAATTACCAAAATATATGTTTTACCTGGATCGGTTTGACCCTTATTTGGATCGAGTAGAAAGTTATAGACACCAGCTGGATTATTTGTAATAAAGTAGGGATTACTATTTTCAATATTTGGCGATTTGCCGCCAGGAATATTGTTATTAGGAATATCAGGTAACTCTGTGCGAGTTAGAGAAGCCAATTGTCCTAATTCTGTTCCTGTGGGGTCGCCAGGGTTAGGTTCGTAGACGCCAACTGAAAAACCTGTATAGTCAGGTAAGACCGTACCCGCACAGCCTAAAATTCGTCCTATTGGGTCAACTAATGGATTAGGATTCAGGTTAAGTTGGCTAGAAGCTCCTTGATATTGAGCATCAGTGGCAGGATCTGTATAAGTATAAGTAGCTTGATTCGTAATGTTTAATGTAGATTGACTTTGTTGCGCTTGTACTGGCACAGATATATTGGTTTGCAGCAAACTTCCCAGCAGAACAGCCACTGTTAACCTCTGGCGCAACCTACTCATACTAGTTATCTGCTTTCGTTTTTGAGGACGGATCACTTAACTCATCTCCTCTGAATGCCATCTTATTTGTCAAAAAAAGCATTTTTGTAAACAGTAAAAATACATAGATATTGAATTGCCTTCCCCTTTAATAGGGAAGGGTGAGTTATATTTATCTTTCGTGTTTAATCCAACAGAGAACCGCCACAGCACAATACAATTCAGTCAAACTCTTCCTTTCTTCTGTGCGTGTTCTCTGCGCCTTTGCGGTAACCTGCGGCAAGCTGCTACGCGTCTACATTAAAAAGATTTACCGCACTTGAGTTTCATAAGTCGCTTTGACTGTAGTCTTCATCGCTACTGATGGCAGCTGTAAGCGAATGTTGGTATAAGCACTTGCTGGTGCTGGTTGAGTTTCTACTGTGCCGTTGGGGAGAGTAACTTTAACAGTGGGATTTTCTACAAAAGTGCGTCCGCCATCGATACTGTAACTAATCTTGGCATTGTTAGTCACATTGATAGATTTCAGCACGTATCCCATTCCTTTGGGAACAGGCTGATTTAGAGTCAGATTCTTAACTGGGCGATCGCTGTTATTCTCTGCTTTTAAGGTATAGCGTAACACATCTTTGGGTTGCACCACAGCTTCACCTTGCAAAGCTTGCCATTTCTGAATTTGCTTACCCTGCTGATCTTGTTTCACCACTTGCTTTTCTGCTTCTAGGCGTAGCTGTATTTGTGGTTGACTTTTGATATTCTGGGCAGTTGCGCTTCCAGACTGCCATAAAGAAGCCAATCCTGGCATTTGGCTAATTAATGAAACTGTAGCAACTAAAGCGATCGCTCCCACACCTGTAATATAAACACTCTTCATTTGATCACCTCTAGAAATTTCCCAAATTTTGCTTTTCAATTGCGGAAACTACTTAAATATTCGGCATAATCAATTTCAGTTTTTGCTTTGCCCTATGCCCGATCCTCACGAGTATATTTACTTCCGTCCAGCTTCTTAATTCACCTTGCGTTGGAAGGTAAGTGTTCTTTGCTCACCTGGCGTAACTTTGCCAGTAATACTATCTACATACTTCGTGACATCAGTAGTCACTGTGGTTCCAGTTTGGTCAATGCTAGAAGTATTAGCTGGGTTGTTACCGCTATAGAATTGGATGGTTGCAGCCCCAGAATCCTTAGCTGAACCTACGACATTGCTGGTATCAATTTGACCATTTTTATCGTTGTCTAGTGCCCAGTTGTTGGAACCAGCAGGAGTATCATCAAAGGTTGTGCCATCTTCAGTAATTACAACCTTGTCAGCATTCAAAATCACGTTACCACTGCCTGCTTGCGGATCAGAAATATTTTTGTACCGAATTTGATACTCAATAATATTTCCAGGTGCAGGTGTTCTTGGTACATCAGCGACGCTGGCATTTGGATCGATGCCATTGGTAGTTGGTGTAGACTCAAAGTTATCTTGACCTGTACCAACTGCTGGCCCGCTTCCTGGTAGCACTCGTGACAGTTTGAGCAGTTTTAAATAGCCAGTGTAGACGCGATCGATAGTGATGTTTTTACTATCAGGTGTATTATCTGCATTTGTATCAATCGAGGCTTCGATATAAACTGGGTAGCCAAATTCTTGATCGCCTGGATAGTCTGGGATGGTATCGGTTGACAGGGATGTGTTGCTTGGCAAATCAATTTCCACACCATAATTGATAGTTGCACCAGCAGCAACGTTAGGTATGGTAATTGGTGTACTGGCGGTTGCAAAGGTTCCTGTTCCTTGATCGTAAGTATAGACAGCAGACTGACCACCATAAGTAATAGTTACTTTAGTCTTATCCGGTAAATCTTTGGGGTTCGCAGGTTTAGTTGGCGTTAGTGTGATAGTGCCAGCGTTAGCGCCATTGTTTTTAATTGTGTTAGTGAATCCAACTGCTGCTGGGTCAATTTTCGTACCGGGTGCTGTACCAGCGGGAATCAAAGAAGATTTGTTAGTGAAGTCATCGTTGGTTAGACCTGATGGCCCAACAGCATCTGGTGCATTCTGTGGCCCGTTAAGTATCGCTGAATTAACAGGTGTTTGCAGTGTGAAAGTGTTTGCCTCACCGCTTGGGCCAGTACCACTGTTGTTGTTGCTTGAGTCTGTTCCTGTTTCCGGGGATGTTGGGTTATCAATATAGCCGTCATCAACACTGGTAGGCGGTAGAGTATCGGGGACACCATCATTATTGGTATCTGTACCTGTAGGTGGTGTCATACTACCTGGAGAACCATCGTAGTTACTGGGATTTTGATCGCCGGATTCGTCATATACTGGGGTGTTAGTACCAGGAGTTTGACCAAACAATTGAGCGATGTTAGCAACGGTCAAAGGTGAAGTTGCAGTTGATTCAACCCCTAGCTGAATCGAGAAGCCACTGACTGTGGCACCAGGAGCAATAGAAGTAATTGAAGATGGCTGATTGATAAAACCAACGCGGGTGATACCAGGGAGAGTGTCAGCACCTTTTAAGGGGAAGGTTTTCCAATTGGCTGTATTAGCATCAGTCGTAATTGTGTCGGTGGTGTAAACTGCTTGCCAACCAGGAGGTGGAGTTGGTGCAACTGCTAAATCTGTACCCGCAGGAATCGCATCAGAAACCAAGATGTAAGTACCGACCGTACCATCGACGTTGATGCTTGTACCCACTAGTGGTGCTGGAGTAATTCCTTGTCCTGTTGGGTCATTGGACTCCACCCGTACACTCAAATCGTAGGTGAGTTTGTCATCTGTAATTTGAGGTGTACCAGCATTGTTGTAAGTACTGCGAGTCTTTAAAATTGTAGCTAAAGTATAAGACTTGACAGTTGAACCTACCTTAATTTGCTGGGTGGCGCTGGCTTCTCGCGTACCGTTCACTGGTAAACCAGGTACCTCACCAGGAGTACCATCAGGGTTATCGGCGGTATAAACGTCCCCACCATCGGGATTCCGCAGTTGGTTTTGAGCATTACCAGGAGTATTACCAAGGGTAACAGTAATTACGTCGTTGGTATTAGCGCCAGCTTGGACGGTAACTGGTACACGTACCAATACAGTACCACCAGGCGGAACCGAGGGTGTGAATACTTCTGTGCTAGTGATATTTTGCCAAGTTTTACCACCGTCGGTGCTGTATTGCAGGCTATTAGGTGTACCACCAGGTAATGTACCAGACACTGTACCCGGCCCAGTTGTTGAAGCTAAGTTAGGAATCCTAAATTGGGTGGGGTCGTTACCTACGTTTGTCAAAGTGTAACTATAGATGAGTAAATCGCCAATTCCAACAGTTCCACCGTTGCTATCTTCGACACCGGAAGGAGAGACAGTGATACCAGCAACTTCTGCTACTGTCACAACTACCGTGTTAGAGGTCGCATTTATTGTTGTTCCGGGACTGTTGGGATCTTCGTAGGTCGCAGTTGCTGTGTTGCTGATGGACTGACCAGCAGTTGTACCTTCAGCTAATACAGGTGCTACAAGCTGAAAAATTCCATTCGCTAATAATGCTGTTGCCACTAGAGAATGGTAAAGTTTACATCGTTTTTTTTTGCCAAATCGCTGCGAAAATTTCATCGAACTAGTGGAATTAATCGGTAGACTTTTATCTGAAAATAAAATGCATAATCTGCCTGAAGTCTCAGACCCAAACTTGAGTTTGCAGACATTCAGACACAAAAATATTATTTCGGAGCAATGATTACTGCTTGAAACTGTTAATAGCTAGCTTTTGTATGTACTCATAGCAGTACGCAATTTCTGATTGCGCTCTTCTAAGTTAGATTCCAAGAGTTTTTGGTTATTAACCTTAAACTTGTGATTTTCATCAATCAGGAATCTAATAGTAGAACCTTAAAACGAAGATCATCGAATTTGAAACAGTTTAATTACTGGTATTAAAATAAATCTTACCTTATGGAAAAACGTAATATTACTTAGAATAATAGCAAATTTATTTAAAAGCATTCTATAGATGATACCCAAGCTTAGTAATTACACATGGTTAAGCTTTAAGTATTAATTATGCTTAGCAACACGTAAAGTTATAAATTATTCTCTATGGTTTACGTACTCTGATGTCAATATTCTCTAGAATTTTTAATCAAACATACCCGACTAAATTTATCGGGTATGTTTGACTAGTATTTTTGCTCGTGCTACTATTTCGAGCAACAGTTGACGGACAAACAGGGAAAGCTAGATTTATGACTCAGGCAACAACCACACATCCACAAGCAACCACTGCCACCTTTAAATCTCTAAAGTGTAAGGAATGTGGTACAGAATATGAACTTAATGCCAGCAATGTTTGTGAGTTATGTTTTGGGCCTTTAGAAGTCAAGTATGACTACAGCGCTCTACGTCTAACTGTCACTCGTGAAAAAATCCAAGCTGGGCCAAATTCCATTTGGCGCTACCGTCCCTTTTTGCCTGTTGCAACTGACAATGTTATAGATGTGGGAACTGGTATGACTCCCCTGGTTCGTTCCCACCGCCTCGCACGTCGCCTGGGTTTAAACAAGCTTTATATCAAAAATGATGCTGTCAACATGCCCACCCTGAGCTTTAAAGATCGGGTGGTGTCAGTTGCTCTCACCCGTGCGCGGGAATTAGGTTTTACTACTGTTTCCTGCGCTAGCACAGGGAATTTGGCTAATTCCACAGCAGCGATCGCAGCCCACGCCGGTTTAGATTGTTGTGTATTCATCCCCGCTGACTTAGAAGCAGGTAAAGTTTTAGGCAGCCTCATCTACAGCCCCACCCTTATGGCAGTTAAGGGAAATTACGATCAGGTAAATCGCCTATGTTCGGAAGTTGCTAATACACATGGCTGGGGTTTTGTCAATATTAATTTGCGCCCCTACTATTCTGAAGGTTCCAAGACTCTTGGCTTTGAAGTCGCTGAACAACTTGGTTGGCAACTACCAGACCATATCGTTGCTCCTCTGGCTTCGGGTTCGCTCTTTACAAAAATTTACAAAGGATTTCAAGAATTTGTCGAAGTCGGTTTAGTGGAAGGCAAAGATGTCCGTTTCAGCGGCGCTCAAGCTGAAGGTTGTTCCCCCATCGCCGAAGCATTTAAACAAGACCGCGACTTTATTAAGCCAGTGAAACCGAATACAATTGCTAAATCGATTGCGATCGGCAACCCAGCAGATGGAATTTACGCAGTTGAAATTGCTAAGAAAACTGGCGGTAATATTGAATCAGTCAACGACGCAGAAATTATCGAAGGAATCAAGCTGCTGGCAGAAACCGAAGGCATCTTTACAGAAACAGCTGGCGGTACTACTATTGCAGTGCTGAAAAAATTGGTAGAAGCTGGCAAAATTGATCCAGATGAAACTACCGTGGTTTACATCACTGGCAATGGATTGAAAACCCAAGAAGCAGTACAAGGCTATATTGGTGAACCCTTGACTATTGATGCTAAACTAGACAGTTTTGAGCGGGCCTTAGAGCGGTCGCGTACATTAGATCGTTTGGAATGGCAGCAAGTTCTCGTTTAGTTGAAAGTTATGAGTTTTTGATTTCTCATACCAATTCTGTCTAAAGCTGGCCCTACAGGGCTTACGCAAAACAACACACTTTAGTGGCAATTCATGAATTGCCTTGACGTGAATCAAGCGCAACTTACATAGGATTGGTATAACTCCTTACTCTTAACTTTATTCCTAACTCTTTACCCTTCACTATCAACTTTTTTCTCCTATGGCTGTAACAGTTTTAGTTCCTACTGCTCTTCAGAAATTTACTAATGACCAAGCGACTCTAGAATGTAGTGGTAATAACATTGCTGAACTTTTAGAATCTTTAGAGAAAAGCTGTCCTGGTATTAAAGCACGTCTGTATGATCAAGATAAAGGAGAGTTGCGCCGTTTTCTGAATTTGTACGTCAACAGCGAAGATATCCGCTTTTTAGAAGGGATAAAAACAACTCTAAAAGATGGCGATGAAGTCAGTATTGTCCCTGCTGTCGCTGGTGGCTGAGGTAGAACACACTTAATATAAGATTGAGTAGATAAATTCTCAAAGCTTGCTATTAGGGGCACGGCATTGTCGTGTCCCTATATTGTTTTATTGATTTAGCTTGAAGAAGTATTTAGCAATTACCTGAGTAAGTCCCTGATAAATCAAAACATCTTATTGTAACTGTTTATTACTGATTGATAAAGGTTAACAGCTAACAGTTATCAGTCATCTGTACTTTAGTACTTTTTTCTAATCTTCCCTAAAAACACCTTCTCATCATCGGTGTTACCTTTAAGTTGTCAGCAGTGCCAACTTAATTAACTAATATTGTGTAAATTCAATGAAAGCAAAAATTATGAGTAGCCACTCAGAACAGTTTGCCAGTGATAATTACTCTGGCATTTGTCCAGAAGCGCTGGAGTACATGATTCAAGCTAATCAAGGTAGTTCGCCAGCTTACGGCAATGACGAATGGACTCAAAAAGCAACAGATTATTTTCGGGAACTCTTTGAAATTGATTGTGAAGTATTTTTTGCCTTTAATGGTACAGCAGCTAATTCTTTATCATTAGCAGCACTTTGTCAGTCATATCATAGTGTAATTTGTCATGAAACAGCCCACATAGAAACAGACGAATGTGGCGCACCAGAATTTGCTTCTAATGGTTCTAAACTATTACTTGCTAAAGGGGAAAATGGTAAGTTAACAGCCCAGGCTATCGAGGCAATAGTGACTAGGCGTGCTGATATTCATTATCCCAAACCGAAAGTTATTAGCATTACCCAAGCAACTGAATTAGGGACTTTATATACTATTGAAGAACTTTTAGGGATTAAAGAAATTGCTCAAAAGTATAACTTAAAGATTCACATGGATGGCGCACGCTTTGCCAACGCAGTAGCAGCAATGAATAAGAGTCCTGCCGAAATGACATGGAAAAGTGGTGTAGATGTCTTATGTTTTTGTGGCACGAAAAATGGTATGGCATTAGGTGAAGCTATTCTTTTTTTTAACAAAGCATTAGCAGAAGATTTTGACTATCGATGTAAGCAAGCAGGTCAGTTAGCATCAAAAATGCGATTTATTTCTGCTCCTTGGTTAGGTTTGTTAGAAACTGGTGCGTGGTTAAAAAATGCACGACATGCCAATCAATGCGCTGAATATCTAGAAAATCAACTATTAAAGATAGAAGGCGTAGAGATGATGTTTCCGCGAGAAGCAAACGCTGTTTTTGTCAAACTACCAGAGCAGGTTATTCAAACCTTAAAAAGTAAGAATTGGCAATTTTATACATTTATTGGTGTAGGAGGAGTGCGCTTGATGTGTTCCTGGAATACAACCAAATCAAAAATGGATGAATTGCTAAGAGATATTAAGGATGCGATCGCGTCCTAGTCAAGAGTTAATGGATGATGATTGATGACGGTTGACTGATGACCATTGATTAATGTCAAAATGAAGTTAACTTACACTTAACGGTGAGCGATCGCTCTGAAAGCTAAATTAAGGATTGACCTGAGCAATGGCAGAAGAACAAAATCATAATGAAGCTGGCGAAGTGGCTCCCAGCACTGTTGACAAGCAGGCTCCCAGTGTCGCAGAAGAACACGCTCCTAGTACAGACTCACCCCAAGCGACAGACATACCTACTGCCAACGCGCCAGACCCCAAAGCAGTAAACTCAGAAACTAACCCCAATGCTGCTAAAGTTGCGGCTGCATCTCCCAAGCGAGAAAAACCCGCAGCTAAAGACGCAACAGATGAAAAACCTGCCGCCAAAGCCGCTGCAAAAAAGGAGAAAGCCCCATCTGTTGAAGATAAGCCGTTTGTAGAGTTCATCGAGCAAGACTATTTGCCAGCTGTACAAAAGGCGATCGCAAAAGAAGGTGTAAAAGATTTACAATTATCTTTTGCCAAGCAGAAGCTTCCTATTGTTGGCTTTCAATCAGCAGAAGAATGCTGGCAAGTCGTTGGCAGATGGCAAAATGGTCTGCGCCAGTTTAATCTGTATTTCCCCGATGAAGATATTCAAGGGAAAAAAGGATTTTCTTGCAATGAAGGCAAAAAACCTAGTACTCTTGAGTCATTCCTCATCGATGAGCGCAAAATTACACTAGACTTGCTGATATTTGGTTTAGTGCAGCGCTTGAATGGTCAAAAGTGGCTAGGTTTAAATTAGTCATTGGTAACTGACCACTAACAACTGACAACTGACAACTGACCACTGACCACTGACAGTGACTTTAAAGTTCATGAAAGTGGTAAGTAACGGCTCCAGTAATGGGGTCGTTATCTATTTTGACATAACCTGATTTGAGCATTTCCTTGAGAGTAGTTTCTACTTCAGCAAAACTGGCTCCTGTTGCTTTCACACCTTGAGTCACAGTCAGGCTACCACCTTTGCTTTCTGCTGCGTCAATTAGTTTAACCATGAGTTCGTTACCAGTTGGGCGGTGAACTTGGGAAGCCACCACTGGTTGATTCAGCGGTACACCCAAAGGAGATAGACCTGCTTTGAGTCTAAAATTCTGTTCGTATTCGTCAACAATATTTGGTATCAGGAACAGATCTACAAATTGTCCAATACCAAACACACCACCAGTCAACAGCCACAGCAAACCTGTCCCTATCTTGCCATTGTATAAGCGATGCAGTCCTCCTAAGCCGAAAAACAACGCTGCACTCAAGATATAAGAGACAAGAAGACGTTCGTTATGCTGATTGTTTTCAGGATTCATCTTGCTTTCATCCCCTAGATTTGCTCTTGTTGTCTTAGATGGTTTTCCCATGCTGTTTTGTTTCATATCAGCATAGCCAGCAAATGGAGTAATCAGAAGTAGGATTATCTACTTATATTGTGAGTTGACTACCAATTCTGGATGCTCGATTCCGCAAATATTGATGTATTGTTGCAACTCTTAACGTTTTTGGTAACAGTTTGCAGCCTTTACCTTGGTAGACTGAACTTTATACAAATGAATTATTGTCGTCTGGTGCGCCTTGTGAGAGCATAACCATTAGCTTTCTCGTGCTATCAAGATAATAAAGAAAAAAGAGCAATCAAGACATGGTAGATTCCCTTAAAAAACCAGGCTTTGAAGAAATGCGGCCAGGGATTAAAGTCCCGGCAAAAGAAACCCTATTAACACCCCGGTTTTATACTACCGATTTTGATGAGATGGCGCGGATGGACATCTCCGTCAATGAAGACGAGTTGAAAGCCATTCTCGAAGAGTTTCGGACAGACTACAACCGCCATCACTTCGTTCGGGATGCCGAGTTTGAACAATCCTGGGATCATATTGACGGGGAAACTCGCCGATTGTTTGTGGAATTTCTAGAACGTTCTTGTACAGCAGAGTTTTCCGGCTTTTTGCTGTACAAAGAACTCGGCCGCCGTTTGAAGGACAAAAGCCCCGTCCTCGCAGAGTGCTTCAACCTGATGTCACGGGATGAAGCGCGTCATGCTGGCTTTTTGAACAAAGCGCTTTCAGACTTCAATATGTCCCTGGATTTAGGGTTTTTGACCAAGAGCCGCGCTTATACCTTCTTTAAGCCGAAATTTATCTTCTACGCTACTTATCTTTCGGAAAAAATTGGTTATTGGCGGTATATCACGATTTATCGTCACCTAGAAGCACATCCAGAAGACAGAGTTTATCCAATTTTCCGGTTCTTTGAGAACTGGTGTCAGGATGAAAACCGTCACGGCGATTTCTTTGATGCGGTGATGAAATCCCAGCCTCAGATGTTGAATGACTGGAAGGCTAGACTGTGGAGTCGCTTTTTCTTGTTGTCAGTATTTGCCACGATGTATCTCAACGACATTCAGCGCAAAGACTTTTATGCTGCCATTGGGCTAGATGCGCGTGAATACGACATCTATGTAATTAAGAAGACCAATGAAACCGCAGGTAGAGTATTCCCGTTGATGCTGGATGTAGACAATCCAGAGTTTTATCAGCGGTTAGATGTGTGTGTCAAGAATAACGAAAAATTGACAGCGATATCTAACTCTAACACTCCCAAATTCCTGCAATTCTTCCAGAAGCTTCCAATTTACATCTCGCATGGTTGGCAATTGCTGCGGCTGTACTTGATGAAGCCAATTGATGCTGTTCCCGCTCAAGGTACGGCTCGCTAAGTTCTAAAATTTGTGCAAAAGACTTAGTGGTTCTGTTGTGTGCAGAACCACTTTTTTTATGGAAACGAGCAATAAAGGTGAGAAATCATACCAATTTCAATAATATTTGCAACACCTCGATTGATTGACTATAGGGGCGTACAGCTGTACGCCCCTACAATGTATCTGTCCCATTCTTTTTCTAAATTGGTATTGGTTAAGCTGATTTTTCTAGTGTTTGGTGCTTAGCTGCTTCTGCTTCATAGCAGCGGAGTATTAATGATGCAAGTTTATCAATATCATTCACAGAGGCAATGATTACCTTTGATGCTGCATCCCCTAGTGAAGCTGGTACTTCCTGCACTTCAAAATTTGGCGCTAGGGATTTAACTTCATCTACATTTAGCCGAGTAATAATACTTTTTTTCTGCGAAGACAAATACAGTCGCAAAAACCACCAGGTACTTCTACCAAGATTTATACCAAAGTATGAAGCTGTATCCTTGTATTTGACTTCAAAATTGTAGCTTGTTGAGGCTTGCGTAATAGTTTTAATTTTTTCAAAAGCTGTAATTTCTTCAGCCGTAGTTACTATTCTTGATTCTTGAGGTTCTTGCTGTTTTTCCTCTTCTTCAATCTCTTGTTCTACTTCAACTTCCACAGGTTGTTCCATTTCCCGATTAAGTGAGCTTGTCATTAACTCTAGTAAGCTTCCTTGAATAGACTTTTTAACAATCGGCTTAAATTTATTAATAACGGCAGGACTAATGTTACCTTTAAATTCATACTTAGGGTCAGAGGCACGAAGTTCAGACACCAAGAAACGAATAAATTCGTCCGAAGAAGAACGTAAAAGATTACCTACAAGTTGAGTCATGCCGTTGACATATAACATTTCTTCAGCATGTCTAACAATAGCCGCTACATCAAAATTGTCACGATGAAAGAATTTAAGGTTATCAATATCTTTTGAGTCATATTCAAGAATATTAAAAGTGAAAAATGGCTCATTATCCATGACATGAACGGCACGCAGGTCAGTAAAGAAGCGGTAGACAATACCGTTAGTGACTATACCGACCTTTGTTGCGACAAGTGAATTAAAATAATAGCGCAGTTGCCCATCGTGTGCTTCAGCTTTTTGACCACAGGCTTTTGCTTCTAGAAGCATAACTACATTACCATTAATAGCTAAGGCAAAATCTACTTTTTTCAACGGCCCTGGTTGCTTAGTAGCAAAGTCTGCTACATATTCCGGCATCACTTCGCTAGCATCAAAAACATCATATCCAATAGCTTTTAAAAAAGGAAGAATCAATGCCATTTTAGTAGCTTGTTCGTTAAGACCTTTGTCAGCTTTATTACGAACGTGTTCAGACAGCTTGGCAATATCTTCAGTAAATCCCATCTTGCTGGCTCCTGGTAGATTAGTAGTTATGGATACAACATTTTTACTTAAGTTGAGTGATATAGGATACTATTAGCATTGTCGCTTCCCTTTTCACTCTTATTAGAGTATTCCCAAATAACTACCAGCTTGTAACATTAAGAACTTGTTTACGGATGCGATCGCACCTGTAGCCGATAAAAAGAGACTAAGATAAATAGTTACAGCATAAAAAGCGCTCTTTGCGTCTCTGCGCCTTTGCGTGAAGTAAAAATAAGATTCATCTGAAAATCGCTATGCAAACTTTGAGTATCATTAGCCACTTGACAACAGGGAGCAAATTGTCGAAATTCACCGTCAGCAGTGATTAAAACAATTTAAATTTACGCTGATGTACAAAGCTTTGGGGAGTAAGCTGCCACTATTGTTGTTATTCTGCTTATCTACTAGCTTTTTGCCTGCCTCTGGCTCAGTTTTATGCCCAGCAGTTGCCTATGACAGATACGATGAAGTAGGCACAGATGGTAGCCAAGGTACTTATGGACGGTCTGGTAGAAATGGTCGTGATGGTGAAAACCACAATATTTTTGCCAATGGTTCACCAGTAAATCTTGACTTGTCTGGTGAAGATGGTGAAGACGGTGAAGATGGTGAAGATGGTTATCGACCAAACTGCGATCGCGAACATGGCAAGGTAGACCATGACATTAAGCTACCAAATGGCGGTAACGGCGGCAATGGTGGCAGAGGAGGAAATGGGGGAAATGGTGGTTCCCTCACTGTCTACTACACCAATTTGGCAGACTTACGCAACATTTTTGTCCGTGCTACCCCAGGAGAAGGTGGACGAGGAGGACGGGGTGGTAACGGTACAGCAGGTTGTAAGTGTCGCAGGCGCAGTTGGGAAGTGGAAACCTGCAAAGGAACTCCTGGTAGCCCTGACTATAAATGTACTAAGAAACGTTATCAGTGTAATGACGGTAGCTATGGGCAAGCTGGTAGCTATGGTAGCGACGGTAAACAAGGGCGCTTAGGAATTTTGAGTATTGTTAACAGCAAAGAACCCTTAGCAGCTGATACACCAACCCTGAAGCTGACAATTTCTGAACTGACGGGTAAGCAGTTCAACCTCTCTAAGAATAAGTGGAATCTTCGTCAGGGGGCAACTTCTCTACTTGCTCCTGGTTCTATAATTGCCGATGAATACCGAGAATTTGAACAGCGTTTGGAAGAAGGTTTTCAACTGATTTGGCAGGAGAGACAACCCGTTGCTAGCTTTGGCAATCAAACTGTAACAGTGAGTTTAAACGACAGCAAGCAAGTAGAAGTTAACTTTCCTGATGATTTGTGGATTGATGCTAGCAGCAAAAGTGAGGCTAACTTGACAACATTTACTGTTAACCATGCGATTCCTAAGAAAGATGTGACAAGGTTGGCAGTGGCAGAATTTGCTGATGCTGGAGAAAATCTCAACTTGAAAATAGTTGATTTGGCTGCTCATTCTGATGTAATTCAAACTCAGTTTCGGGTGAAATTTCGAGTGCGAGATGATTTTGGTAGCTCTAATTACAAAACTGAATATGAAGGGGATATTCCCGCCGAACTTGTAACCCGCGACTATAACCGTTTTATCCTGGCTTTAGGTAAGTTGAAAATTGCTAGTGATGCTCTACGACCTGGTGTCAATGTTGATATTGAAGTAGTAGCAAATCGCTCTTTAGGCGAACGTTCTGCAAAGCAAACTATTAGCTGGCAAGGTGCTATTCGTAAACGTAGATAATTGCTATCAAAAGCTTAAGAGGATTTTTTACTATCAGAGATAATCTGTGAGAGAAAATTTCCTGCAAAATCTAACAACTGCTCTAGTAAACTGCCAATGATAGCAATGTAGAGTATCACCTGAATAATGTAATTGATGTTACCTGCTTTATAAGCATCCCAGAGGATAAACCCAAGTCCTCTTGGGCCAATCAACATTTCTGTGGCAATAACTGTAAACCAAGCTACCCAAATACCAACTTTCAGAGCATGAAATGTATGGAAAATAGCTGCTCTAAAGTTATTATTCTGCCTACGAAAATGTTGCATACCTATTGCAGTATTAATAATTATTGACCAAAGAGTGCCAATAAAAATTATGACTATGGTTGCAGGTTCGCTCTCTGTAAACAATATGAGTGTAATGGGTAGTAGGGCTATAGGTGGGATACTATGTGGTATTTCAAATACCCGTCTTAATACCTGATAGATTGTGCCATTTATGCCTATTAAATATCCGATGAAACTACCCAAAACAGCGGCTGGTATGTAAGCTACAAACAATTTTTGTAGACTTGCTAAAACATCTAGAAATATACTTGGTTCCATGCCTCAGTTCTCATTTGGAACATCTAGGGAATACTGCGGCAATAACAAAAAATACCGAATAGACAAACTATGAAAATTGACTTAAATTAAATTTATCAGATAACTAGAGCTTAATTAAAAAAATAAATAAATTTTCAATAATTCAATTATGAGATGCTTCTAGCCTAGAAATTCACAAAATACCATTAAAAATTATTTTTATATAATTAAATACAATTTTGTAATAGCTTGTTTATTTAGATATGATTTATAAAGTAAAGCTTAAGTTGTAGTGGCGTGGCAAGACTAAAATGTTGCAATAAATTTTACTGTGGGGCGGACTGGACAGTCTGCCAATAAAAAACGGGCGAAACGCCTATCCCACAAGAGGAAAGCTAATGCACAAATTTAGCCTTGACACGCGAGTACTTAATATTTATTGCGGCTTGCAATGACGTTTTTTCGTCCAAATGCGTAAATACTAAATGAAATCAGTTTATTTACCTAGATTACGCTTCATTTGTTCTAATTCGTCTTCAGTTTCCCAGCGGCGAAACTTTTCTTCTAAATCATCGAATCCACTTGAATAACTGTTGGTTGGATTCGACCAGCCATTGGTTTCTAAACGCTGCTGGGTTTGAGCTTTAGCGCGGGCTGTCTGGGCTTCAGCAGCTTTGGCTTGCACTTCTTGTCGCCGCACTTGAATTTTCCGCAATAGTTCTTGAGATTGGTTTATGCGTTCTTTCAATCCCTGCATGTGTCCCCAGCGCTGATTTCCTTCACGCAACAGTGCTGCTTCTCTCTGTTGGGCGGCTGCTGCTAAATCCTGTCTACCAGCATTCTGTGCCTTTTGCACGCGGATATGCCAACGCTGAATTTCTTGCGCAGTGGATAAAATTTCTTCTTGCGATCGCTTCTCTTGTAATTGTAAATCTGCAATCAATCTTAAAGTGTCTTCCTCTTGCTGCCGCAGCTGTTCTAACAGCGCCTCTAACTCCAAATGTGGATTATTACGCAAGAATTCTTCTAAACGGTTTTCCAGAAACCGACTCAAATCATCAAATAAGCCCACTGCCAGAACTCCAGAGGACAGGTGTGAACTACTTTATTGTAGTCAATTATCGCGGGGGGAAAGAAAATTGTTACTGTATCCTGCTGTGGGTGTTGTGGATACTGCTGCGATCGCCAGTCTTAATATATCTCAATGTGAGATTGCATTTAACATTTAAAGAGGTGTTACCCAATAACTAATTCCCCTACTAACTTTATTTTGAAACCCATATAAAGGTAAATCTTCTTTAGACAAACCCATATATGTCCAGTGTGGGATATCATTTTCTACAGTTTGAAACCAGCGATTTTGATTGAGGGCTTCTCTCTGCTTTCCATTATATACACGTAAATCAATTGCTAACCCCCAGAGGTGTTGTGATGCTCCGGGTGGTGCTACTAGACTTAAAATGGCTGTTTCTTTACCTTGTCTAACTTTTTCTAAAGTTGTGTTGTTAGCATATTTTCGCCAGAATCTTAAATTAGTGGCAAAACTGCGAGTACAATCACCTTCACCATAACCTGATTTAAGAGGAATATTTTGCAGCGATCGCGCTTTGTTTAAAGCTTCTGCTGCTGGCTTTTGTAAATAACAGTCGTTAGTACCGTTAACTTTCGCCATTGTCAGGGTACTTTGAAAATCTTTAGTTTCTTGCTCGCTGGCAAAGAGAATTTTTGATGGTAGTTTAATTGTTTCTTCTTGGTTTACAAATGCAGCACCATATGCATCGAGCAAAATATATTCAAAAGTACCAGGCTGAGGAACTGTTGGTAATTTATTAGCGATCGCAGACAAAAAGCGCTCTTGGTTGCTGAGATTTTGATTAGGAATGGGTGTAGGCAATATTGGATTTTTATTAGTGCAAGGTAATGAACTATTGATTAAGCATCCATTTGCTGCTTGAGCCTTTGTAACCAGTTTATGGGGATTTATCCCATTACTGGCAACTACTGTAAAAATAATAAAGATAACAATAGTGATAAATTTTGTTCTTCTCATAATTCGTTTCATACAATATATAAGATTTGATAATTTCAGATTATTTCAAATTTGACTGAGAGAATATGATCATATTAGGTTTTTAAATAAAAACAAACCATTGTTCTTAGCTATGATTAATAAATTAAATATTAAACAATTATATTTTATTATAATATAATATATAAATAAAAATAAAGCTTATATATTTCTGATTGGCTAATCCAATTATTTATAATTATAAATTATTTATCATTTTTTGCATCCGAAAGGCACTTTTTAAACGAACCGCCAAGAACGCCAAGAACGCCAAGGTAAGAGAAATAGTACGGTTAATAAATTATTGAGATTGGTTGGAGTTTACTAGTTATTTTGATAGCTTGCTTATGAGCAAAATACCTCCAGGAAAGCACTGGATAAGTTAAAATTATCAATAACTCTTAAGTTTGCTAAACCTGTAAGTATGACCATGCACAATTCCGTTGAATTCCAAGACGCTTTTGATGTGATTGTCGTCGGTGCAGGTCACTCCGGTTGCGAAGCAGCACTCGCCGCTGCCCGCCTCGGCTGTCGGACTCTGCTACTGACACTCAACTTAGATAAAATCGCTTGGCAACCTTGTAACCCAGCGGTAGGTGGCCCTGCTAAATCTCAGTTGACCCATGAGGTGGATGCACTGGGCGGGGAAATTGGTAAAATGGCAGACCGTACCTATCTGCAAAAGCGTATCCTCAACTCTTCACGAGGGCCTGCGGTTTGGGCATTACGCGCCCAGACTGATAAGCGCGAATACGCAGCAGTGATGAAAAATATTGTTGAGAACCAAGAAAATTTGACCATCCGCGAAGGTATGGCTACAGACTTGGTGCTGGGTGCTAACGATGAAGTGATTGGGGTTGAAACTTACTTCGGCGTGGCGTTTGAGTGCAAAGCAGTAATCTTGACAACTGGCACCTTCTTGGGAGGTAAGATTTGGGTTGGTAACAAATCTATGCCAGCAGGACGGGCTGGGGAATTTGCTGCTGAGGGATTGACACAAACTCTCAATCGCCTAGGATTTGAAACTGGACGGTTGAAGACTGGTACACCAGCGCGGGTAGACAAGCGATCGGTTGATTACAGTAAAATGGCAATCCAGCCAGGTGATGAAGAAGTTGGCTGGTTTAGCTTTGACCCAGAGGTGTGGGTAGAAAGGGAACAGATGCCTTGCTACATTACCCGCACCACCCCGGAAACTCATCGCTTAATTCAGGAAAATTTACACCTATCGCCTGTTTATGGTGGTTGGGTGGATGCCAAAGGGCCTCGTTATTGCCCCAGCATTGAAGATAAGATTGTGCGCTTTGCCGATAAGGAAAGTCACCAAATCTTTATTGAACCAGAAGGACGGGATATACCAGAACTATATATCCAAGGGTTTTCTACAGGGTTGCCAGAAAATTTACAACTACAAATGTTACGTAGTCTCCCTGGTTTAGAAAACTGCTTCATGTTACGTCCGGCTTATGCTGTGGAATATGACTATTTACCAGCTACACAGTGTTATCCCACACTGATGACAAAAAAAATCGCCGGGTTGTTTTGCGCTGGACAAATTAACGGCACAACAGGTTATGAAGAAGCCGCAGCCCAAGGTATTGTGGCAGGAATTAACGCCGCCCGATTTGTTCGCGGTCAGGAAATGATTATTTTCCCGCGTGAGCAAAGTTATATTGGGACGCTGGTTGATGATTTGTGTACAAAAGACTTACGGGAACCTTACCGAATGCTTACCAGTAGGTCTGAATATCGGTTACTACTGCGTTCTGATAATGCTGACCAACGCCTGACACCTCTAGGACGGGAAATTGGCTTAATTGATGACCGCCGCTGGGAAATGTTTATCCACAAACAAGCACAAATTACCAGCGAAAAAGAACGGCTATACGCCACCAGAATCAAAGAACATGATGAAATCGGGATTGCGATCGCAACTGTTTCTGGACAAGCAATTAAAGGTTCCATTACCCTAGCCGACTTACTGCGTCGTCCGGAATTTCATTACGTTGACCTCGAAAGTTACGGACTGGGAAACCCCGAACTCAACTCTTGTGAAAAACAAGGCGCAGAAATTGACATCAAGTATTCTGGTTATCTTGCCAGACAACAAAATCAGATTGAACAGATTGCCCGTCAAGCACATCGCCAGTTGCCTGCGGATTTGGATTATACAACAATTGATACCCTTTCCAAAGAAGCGCGGGAAAAGCTAAGTAAGGTAAAACCCCTGACAATTGGTCAAGCAGCACGTATTGGTGGCGTAAATCCAGCCGATATTAACGCTTTGTTAATATATTTAGAATTGCGTAAAACCAAGTCCCAGTCAGTGTTTACAGCATTAACTTCACTTAAACTTCATGAAGGGTGAGTATAGTAGATAAAGAGGAGATTAGTATGATAGATGACATGAATTAGGTACTGGCATCATCAGCAGTCTCCGGATTCAACTTGAACTTAATATTACCAAGCAATCAACTCGTCTAGGTTTAGACGAGCGATTGGATATTTGTTCAAAAATCCTGATTCTCAGGCAGTAGGGGCGGCGTGCCCCATACTAGCAGCCATAACCCAAAATGCCTATGTTACAAGCAGCCAGCACCCATCTTATTATTCCAGAACCATCAGAGGACTTGCTCGCCAACGAGCCTTGGTCGATAGATATCTATGCTGATGGCTTAATGGATGAACTCTTTGCGGATATCGACGAAATTTTAGATTTTAGTGGAAATTTGCCTTCCCAAACTGGGAGGAATGGCAAGCGTGCAACACGTAGTTCTAGGGAAGAAATTAACCCACGCGAATGGTTTTACAAGTCGGCAAACCCTTCAGAACCAGTAACTCCAGAAGATCAGCAACCGCAGACAGTTAATGTACCACAAATTGTCTTGCCAAGTACACTCAAAAAGACTGCACAAACCGTTACTCAAGTCAGGAAAAATCATTTGAGTACCGTTGTGGTTGATACTCCGAGTGTCACAGCAGTTAGCCAAAGACTTCAGCTAACCAAGCATGGTTTAGGCAAACTGCTGATCTTGGGAACAACCATTGGTGTTGCGATCGCTGGTACGCTCTACCTAGTACACTCTGGAGTACTAATGCTTCTAGGTTCCAGATTGACTCAGCAAATTTATGTGCCACAATCCCAGTCACAGTTGTATAACAAACCTGAAGTTGAGGCTGAGTTAATTGACTATATGCTGGGAGCGCTGACAATTATAGATCAGCAAGGCGCAATCAATAATCAACAATCTGCCCGTCCAGCATTCACTAATAGGATAGTCTCTAACCCCAACACCATTGCTTTTGCTAACACTCAACCTGTTGGTAACTTGCCGCCTACCCTAGCTGCCAACAATACACCACTCACTCCTAACCGTTCTGCCAGCGTCGTTGAGCGGATTTATATCCCTGTTTATCAAGCGCCGTCGCCAATGCGCTACGCGCCGCCACCCATTCCTGGCGCTCCTAGAATCATATCGCCATTAGCAACTAATTCTCAGCTACCTCAACTACCTGTCGTCAAAACTGCTTTGAATCAGGTAAATAAAGCAGCCAAACCTATAAGTGTTAACACGAGGGCTAATGCTGTACGTCCAGAACTGAAACCTGTACCTGTGCGAACTGCACCAATCACTGTGCGGCAACAACCCAATCCTCTGCCTGCCTTACCAGTTGTGCCATTTGGTACAGCAGTACCAAATTTATCTGCCCCCACAGCGCCCACTCCCTCACCAACTACCCAGCAACAGGAATATTTGCCCACTTCTACCGCAGCTATTCCCAGCCATACCTTAGAGGGATTACTAGAGTCAGGTAAAAAATCTGTGGCTTTATTTCAAGTTGACGGTGTGACTCATCGCGTTAACATCGGAGAAAGCATTGGCTCAAGTGGTTGGACACTAGTAGATGTTAGCAACGGTGAAGCTGTAGTTCGCCGTAACGGTGAAGTGCGCTCAATTTATGCAGGACAAAAGCTGTAAAATTTGCAGCGATCGCTTTGAGGTTGGTAAAGAATTAAAAATGCAATCTTAACTATCCAATTTAAATGCATTTTAGCTGAGCAAAAAATAGCGATCGCTTCTCAAATTATCATGTATAGCAAAGTGCTGAGTGCAAAATGCTGAGTAGAAACCAAGTTATTTAAATGCTTTGAAAAATCAGCACTGTCCTCAACTATGCTGCGACTGCTATATTGTCAGCTTTCAGAACGCGACAGTATCCGTCGCTCGCCATAACGCAATAGTCTTTCTATAGTGGCAAGGCGATTTTCCCAAACTTTGGCTTGATAGGAATTATCTATAGCCTGTTGGCGCATCCACATGCGGAATTGAAACTGAAATCGAGTTAAAGTAGCTCTTGCCGCTAATAAGTTACTAGCAGAAGGTGACGCAGCAAGCTGGTCTAAAGCACTTTGTACTACTTGTGCTTGGTTATTCAAATCTGAGATTGTCTTAGCAGGCACTTGTTGTTGCTCTTTTTGTAAAACAAATTTCCACTCCTGTTGCAGTGCAGTGTAACGAACAGCAGCAGTTTTAAAAGGTTGACGGTGGGGAATGGGTTCGCTAGTTGCAGGTTGAACTTTTCCTTGGGTGCTACTCAAAATATTTTGTAGTTCGTCGTTAAAATTCTCAGCTGCAAATAGTGCATAACCACTAACTGGTAAATCTCTTACAAGTTGGAGTTGGTCGAATGCTCCCATTGATGGCAAAGAAAGCAAGCGAATTCCTGGTATCAACAAAGTAGAACCCAATTGTGTGGAGGCTATCCAAGGTTGTGCTAGTCGTTGGAAGCGAGGAGTATCTTGGGCATAAGTCATGGGAACAATTAAATCTATATCCCCTCGTCTAGCCCAAACTTCCCAATGCTGTTGCAGCTTTTGAATGCGTTCTGGTTCTGGTAAAGGAAATACAGCAACCGACAAAATTAAGTTTGATCGCTTTTGTCGTAACTGTTGTGACACTTGGGCAACAAAGCTATCAACTTGCTGGGTACGAAATTCTGTCCACTTTTGCCACAAGTATTTTTGATTGGGAGAAATGTTGATTGGATCTACGCCAGTCAATTTTTGAAACTGCGCTCTTGCAGCTTGACCATAGCCGTAAGTCCTACCTGCAACTGGGTCTTGGAAAGGGTAACGAATATAGTCTAGTTGTAGACCATCCACATCATAACGGGTGACAATTTCCTCATACAGTTTGAGTAAGTACTGCCGCACTTGTGGGTTTGCTTGGTCAAAGAATGGCTTGGTTTGACCGATGGGAATTGTTTTGCCAAGGTTATCATAGTTTGCCCAATCAGGGTGAGCAGCAAGTACTGGGCCTGGGTAATTAGAATCGACATTAATAATTTCATTGTGGCGCTGATTACCAGCTGCAAAAGTCCAAACCCAGGCATGTAATTCTATGTGTCGCTGATGGGCTAGTTTCACTGCCGCAGCTAGTGGATCCCACCCACGAGTTAATGGGTTTTGCTGCGGTGCAACTTGGCTGGGATAAATTGTATAACTGGCATTAACAGTTTCAAAAAAGACCGTATTGATTCCCGCTTGTGCTAGCCGATCAAAAATCTCAGCTAGCCCTTTTTCGCTACCAGCGCGGACAATTGTGCCCCTATCTAACCATACTGCCCGAATTTCTGCTTGAGCTAATCGGCGATCAATAGGAAACTGCTTCCACAAATTTGCCTTTGTCACCTGCCACTGTTGACGAGCTAGAGCATAGTTTTTTTGTGCGATTAAATTGGGTAAGTTTTTGGCAACTATTCTTGCTTGTGCTAAAACTTCCTCTCTGTTGAGGATCGGTACTTCAAGTTTAGTTGACGCTAACTGCACCTGTTCTACTTTAGAAGACTCCGGTTTATCAACATTAGCAGCATCAACTGACGCAGCCAAATCAGCGCTCTCCACCCTACCGATGAGATTTTCTAGCTCTTGTTGGAGAGCGATCGCTTCATTACGATCAATTGGTGCATTGGAGTTGGGTGCAACATCCAAACGCACTGTCTGTTCGAGTTGGTCTATAGGTTCAACAGGAGTTGGTGGTGTAACTCCAGAAAGTGGTCTAGCTTGAGAAGCAGTAGCGATCGCAGAAAAATTCTTCTCTTCCCCCTCCTCTTTTGGCCCAGTCGCCACTGATGTAGAGCAATTTGGCGAACCTCCTGCTACTTTGTTGCTGCGGTTTGCTGGCGATGTCAGATGACGAGTCACGGCGGCTTTTAACCAGGCACTATCTAATTGTGCTGTAGAAGCTGCATCTGTTCCCCAGCGCCACCCCAACAATGTGGAATGCTCAGTTGTCACCACTGCGGCAGGATTATCTTGAGAATTCCACACAGCAACAGCTTGACTATTGGCGGCATCAGGAATCACAACACCGCCATGTACCTCACCAAAAAGTTCGTTTTGGTTTGCCCATTCCTTGATGCTGCCTTTTCCCGGTTTTATCTGTTGTGTGTCATTCAGACCAAACGCCCAATAACTCCCCATCAGCGATCGCAATAAATGCCGTACTCCTGGTGTTGATAGACTGCCTACAGGCCCTGTAGCAATCAAGTTTCCACCTTTACTCATCCATTCTTCTAGAGCGATCGCTTGGGCTGGCGTCAATGTTTCTACATTTGGCAAAAATAATACCGTGCGATCGCCCCAATCTGCTGCGCTCTTCACGTCAGCTAATCCAATCACACAATACTTTGCCCCTATTGTTTGTAAGCGCTTTGTGATTTCTGTCCATTGCTGCGTATTTTCTTGACTCTGCACTACGCTCAATATAGGTTCTTCAGTTGCCGCTGTGACTGGTGAAATACTCAAATAATTCCAAATTAAAAATTTAAAAATCAAAATGAAGAATCCGGTTTTTCTGATTTTTTTATTGCTTTTATCCTGATTCTTCACTACTCTCTCCTTATTTAATCCATTCTTAAACTTACTGATTCTTTATCATTCAGCATAACAATAAATTACCTCCGAAAAACAACTGATTTTTTGATAAAATCATTCATATCATTGCTTTTTCAACAGACAATTATCAAACTGACCTCAAAATACACGCTGTGCAGGCCAATTCAGGAATTGCCCCGAAGTCAATCAAGTGCAACTTTGCATAGAATTGGTATTATGCAAGACTACATATTGTAACAATTATTGATGAATTGCCACTACATAAAATAATGGTTTTGGCTATTGTTTGCATGAGTACTATCATTGCCAATTAACCAAAAGCAGGTGTAGGTCAGGAAAAGAAAAAATTGCCTTTTCCTACACCTTGCCAGAAACCAATAGGATTCACATCAAGGATCAATTATTTTACACTCCATTTCCTTGTTTGTAACTAAAGTCGGTATAACCTGATTAAAAAGTTTTTACGTTAAGTTGATACCAACATGCAACTGCGACATCTATTTTTTATTTACGATCACCTACTTATTTTTAATTTTTAATTCTTCCCTTGTTTTATACTCAGTTACTAAGTTGCCTGAATAGTCACCAAGACAAGTATTTATCAGTTCTTCAACTCCTGAAACTGGGAAAATTTTTGTATTCAAACGCTGACTTAATTCTTCAATACTCAAATCATCTAAAAATACCAATTCTCCATGTTTGAGCATGACACTTGGGAGCAATATGCCATCGCCTAAATCTTTTCCTTGTAAATTTAAAAGTAAATCATGACCAGTTAATAATCCTGTTACACTAATACTTTGTCCCCAATAATCACTACTTAAAGCACACATATTTACTTTTAAACCATCAACAACATTCAAGCGATTTAAGATTGGTTGAAATGCTTTTTCTACTGCATTGCCTACTACCCAGGTTAATTGACGTTGGGGAGAGATTTTTGCTGGTAGTAATTCTGCGGCTATTTCAAATTGCTTGAGAAATAAACGAATGGAACCAACACCATTATCAATTTGAGGATATTCTTCATACTCAGATTCGCTTGGTAATTCCTCACCAGCAATCAAAAACCACTCATCAGCTAACCAAACGACGTTAGAACCAAATTTTTGACGAAATTGCCGTGAAAGCGATCGCACTTGGTCAATCACTTCCCTAGCTTTTTCTCTAGTTACAGGTGTGAGTTCGTCTTGCTGGGGACGAAATCGCGTTAAACCCACAGGTACTACAGCCACTGATGCCACCGCAGGTAATTCACCAGTATAAAAAGACGCTAAATCTTGTAGGGTTTGTTCCAAGTGTTTGCCATCATTGATACCAGGGCAAACAACTACTTGGGCATGAATTTGTAATCGCCTATCCTGAAACCATTTGAGTTGTTGTAATATTTGTCCTGCACGTGGATTTTTCAAAAGTCTAATTCTAACTTCGGGTTCTGTGGCATGAACAGACACAAACAACGGAGACAGGCGCATCTGTTCAATCCGCTGCCATTCTCTTTCTGGCAAATTAGTTAGTGTGAGGTAAGAGCCATATAAAAAGCTGAGACGGTAATCATCGTCTTTTAAATACAAGCTAGAACGCTTACCTGGCGGTTGTTGGTCAATAAAGCAAAACGGACAGCGATTATTGCATTGAATTAAACCATCAAATAGAGCAGTTTCAAACTCTAACCCCAAGTCTTCGTCATAGTCTTTTTCGATTTCAATGTGATGGGTTCTGCCAGCAGCATCTAAAACTTCTAGTTCTAGAACTTCATCAGCGCATAAAAATTGATAATCAATTAAATCGCGGGGAGGCGTGCCATTGATAGCAACGATCGCATCCCCCACCTCAAAGCCAATTTCTGCTGCTATGGAATCAGGTAATATTCTGGTAATTCGGGCAGGAATGATGCTAGCCATGAGTCAAAAGTCATTATTCAACAGTCACTAATAATGACTATAGACCATAGACTCTAAGGCTTCTCGATTGTGTCTATTACGTGCTGAGGGCGCACATATGTGCGCCCCCTCATAAAATCTGTGTTGAACTTAATTCAAAACTGCTATATTAATTATTTTTCAACAATCCCGCAGCAATCGCACTTAGAATTGTTACCCCAAATGCCAAGCGATACCAGACAAATACCCAAGTGTTACGGGTTTGAAGATATCGCAGCAGCCATGCTATGGATAAATAAGAAAATACAAATGCTGATAATGTTCCGACTACTACTAGTGATAAGTCAATCTTGCCCAGTGCCTCTTTAAAAAATTCATACAAAGTGGCGATGGTTAAGGTGGGAATTCCCAGCAAAAAGGAAAATCTTGCTGCTGTATTACGTTCCAATCCCAGAAATAAGGCAGTTGTGAGAGTTGAACCAGAACGAGATGCACCAGGGATTAGAGCAATCATTTGCCCTATACCAATTAGCAACCCATCACGAATTTTCAAGCTGTCAAAGTTCCGCTTGCGACTGCCTAGCTTTTCCGCCGCTCCTAATAAAAGTGCCATAAAAATAGAAGTAACAGCAATGGTTGCCATACTGTTAATGGCGGATTGATCGTCGTTGAGTACTTTTTTCAGCAAAAATCCACCCAATAGAGCAGGTATGGTTCCTACCGCTATGCCAACAAGCAGTTGCCATTCTTCTTTTTGCCAGTCTTTTTGGCGAACAGCCTGCAATCCTCCAGTCAAAATTTGCTTAATCTCTGTCCAAAAATAAATTAATACTGCTACTACACTGCCAAATTGAATTGTGGCCACAAATGGCTTCCCCGCCACTGCATCCCAGTGTAATGCTTTAGTAAAAACCTGAAGATGAGCAGTGCTGCTGATTGGTAGAAACTCTGTTATGCCTTGCACAATCCCCAAAATAAAAGCCTGAATCAGTCCTTGGATGAGACTGACTTCACCCGTGGCTGTTTCGCTGGTTACTCCTAGTTGTAACAGTGATCCCCACATGGGGTATAGCAAGTCTACACCACCCGCTTCTAAGATTATCGCCATTCACAAGACTCCCATGATGGATGCATAACTTTAGCAAATTATCCAATTTTACGTTGTTGTAACCAGTCTTTCCGGGTGACATTCACTCTACGCAAAATTCAGGTAAAATAAAAATGCCCCAGGGGGGGATTTTAGGATGTGATATCTTAAATAAGATAAAGTTTAGTAACAAATATTAAAAACTTTGATTAATAATACATTGTCCTCTTACAAAACCACTGCCACCTCTATTGATACTGAGTTACATCCAACTGAGACTAGGCAAGAAAGTATCATAAAATTGGAGTCTGCAATCTCCTCATCCGCCTCTTTGCCGTTTTCGATACCTTGGCGACAAACTTGGTTGGTATTTGCAGCAGCGGTATTTTTAGTTTCAGTGCCAGTTTTTGTGGAAGCGCCATTAGTGCGATCGCTACCGAGTCTGAGTTTAGCGATGACTGGTTTTTGGGTATGGCTGAGTTTTACCTTAATGTCGCGTAGCGCAACTTATTTATGGGGAGATTTGCTCTTAGGCTTTAGCTGGAGTTGGCTAGCAGGGGCAATTTATTGGGGCTGGTTGCGTTGGGAACCTTTATGGCATTTGCCAGTAGAGTCCATAGGACTACCATTCGCTTGTTGGTGTCTGGTGCGGAATTGGGCTAAGGTTGGCAGTTGGTTTTATTTAGGTTCTTTATTCGGTACAGTCTTGACAGACCTGTATTTCTACTTAGTAGACTTGATGCCCTATTGGCGGCAAATTATGCAGGTCGAACCTGCTGGTGTGTCATTAATTTTACAAAATGCCATGACACAAGTACAAACGCCTTGGGGACAAGGCTGGGCAGTAATTTTAGCCCTAGTCTTGTTTACATGTGGGGTTTTACCTTTACGTTTAGAGCAACGACACTGGTATGCTTTTGGTGGTGCAGTCTTAAGCACAATTCTGGTAGATAGCCTGTTTTTAATAGCTGCTAGCGCTGCTTGAGGTGATGAGGTGATAGGGAGATCAAGAAAATAATTCTTCACTTCTAACTTCTAACTTCTAAATCCTGCCTCTCCCAGAAAAATTAGAGTCAAAGCAAGTAGTAGCAAATATTCTGGATATTAATAAGCTGTATATTAGTTTCTGATGACTGCTGTGTATTGATTAAGCTATCAGCTAGTCAATAAGAGCCAGTGCGTTGAGGAGCTAGCGCCGTGGTGAGGCAGCGCGGTCTTGGGGGTTTCCCCCATGAGCGACTGCCGAAAGGGTTTCCCGACTTGAGGCGTCTGGCGTTCGGCTTTGCCGACAGCCACGCAACTGGCGTTCAAGAGTCTATAGTTGGAACTATGGACTCTGAACTGAATGACGCTTGTTAGCTAAAAGCCGTTTTTTTTCAGTATTGATGGAAAGAGGTAGAAAAATCGTGAAAGGATTGGCGCGTTTATTAACAGTGTTTAGTTTGTTGCTTGGCTGCTGGGGATGGCTAGGAACAACTCAGACAGCACAAGCTGCTGGTTTTTATAGCTTTGCTCTTCCTCAAGTCCCAGTTCTGGCAATTGATCGTCAGAATAGCGCAGACAAGAAGCTAGCAACGGATTTTGGGAAAAAAATTGATTTGAATAATACCAATGTGCGAGCTTTTCAGCAATATCCAGGGCTATATCCCACTCTTGCTAAGAAAATCATCAAAAATGCTCCTTACAAAAGTGTAGAGGATGTACTGAATATTGAAGGATTGAGCGATCGCCAAAAACAAACTCTGCAAGCTAACTTCGATCACTTCACCGTGACAGACTTAGAACCTGCTTTCAACGAGGGAGACGATCGCTTTAACAATGGTATCTACAGATAACTGCAATTGCGGTTAATGTAGCATAAAGCCCACTCCCCATCCCAAGGAGTGGGAATCTTATATTAGAGTGGGGATAAATAGATAAACACAATCAAAAAAATATATCCCCCTGCTCCCTTCTCACCCCTTTGCCCTTTATCCCACAGAGGGGTCTTGAGTTCCCTAGAGGGGGCTTTGAGTCCCCCTTCTCCCCCTTCCCTCCCCCATTACCTTGCCTCAAATAGATATCCCTAGCCAATTTGATGTTTTAGTAGTCGGTGCTGGTGCCGCTGGACTATACACAGCCCTTTGTCTACCAGAGAACTTGCAAGTCGGTTTGATTACCAAAGAAACAGTTTCTCTGTCCGCCAGTGATTGGGCACAAGGTGGAATTGCGGCTGCTGTCGCCCCGGAAGATTCTCCCACACTGCACATTGAAGATACGATGCAAGCTGGTGCTGGCTTGTGCGATGCATTAGCTGTAGAATTTCTTGCTCAACAAGCCCCTAAATGTATTCAATCCTTGGTGAATTTGGGGGTTGCTTTTGACCGACACGGCAAAGCTTTAGCTTTAACTTTGGAAGCGGCTCATTCTCGCCACCGTGTTCTCCACGCCGCGGACACTACAGGTAGAGAAGTTACTACCACCCTTACCGCCCAAGTATTGCGCCGCCATAACATTCAAGTTATCCAGCAAGCTTTGGCATTAAGTCTGTGGCTGGAACCCCAAAGCGGTAAATGTCAGGGAATTAGCCTGTTTTATCAAGGTGAAATCAGATGGATCAAGGCTGGTGCTGTGGTACTAGCAACTGGTGGCGGAGGTCAAGTATTTGCCCAAACCACTAACCCGGCTGTGAGTACCGGTGACGGAGTTGCGATCGCATGGCGGGCGGGGGCTATCCTCCGCGACTTAGAATTTGTCCAATTTCACCCTACTGCCCTTACTAAACCCGGTGCAGATCGCTTTTTGATTAGCGAAGCTGTACGTGGTGAAGGGGCACACCTCGTTGATAATGAAGGACGAAGTTTTGCTTTTGATTATCACCCTGCTGGGGAATTAGCACCTAGAGATATAGTTAGTAGAGCGATTTTCAGCCATCTGCAACGTACTGCTGTTGATCCCGCTACTGCTCATGTGTGGCTAGATATGCGCCCCATTCCCACTGATAAAATTCGTCACCGTTTCCCCAACATCATCAAAGTTTGTCAACGTTGGGGCATTGATGTTTTTAATGAACCAATTCCTGTAGCCCCCGCAGCCCATTACTGGATGGGTGGTATTGTCGCAGATCTGAAGAATCGCACGAACATTCCTGGTTTGTATGCGGTGGGAGAAACAGCTAGTACCGGAGTGCATGGAGCAAATCGTCTGGCAAGTAATTCGTTACTGGAATGTATTGTATTTGGAGCGCAGATGGCTGATCTTAAGGATGAAGTCACGAGTATGAAAGATGATGTTAAAGAATCTGAATTCATCTTTGCTCCTTCTCAATTCATCCTTTCTGATGCTGAGTGGCAAAGCCAGCAAGCGCAGCTAGAAGCACTTAGAGAGAAGTTACCGCGCTTGGTCTGGCAAAGTGCAGGTATTTGTCGAGAACAGTCAGGTTTGTCTTTTGCGATCGCAACTATTGAATCTTGGCAGCAAGATTTTGCAGCTTTGCCTTTAAGTCAATTTTTGCTTTCTTTACGTCCAAATGAACCAGTTAAGTTCGACAGACTAGACTGTGAGAAGCCATTGCGACTTTGGGCAGAAACCCATAATTTACTAGATGTAGCTTATTTGATTCTCAAAAGTGCTGCTTTTAGAACTGAAAGTCGGGGAGGTCACTACCGATTAGATTACCCTCAACCTGACCCTGATTGGCAAGTCCACACGCTTGTACAAAAATATCAATGGTGGAAATCTGAGATTTTAAACAAGTAGGCTAATTCTAGCTAAACTCTACCAGGTATCTTGGCTTTCTTGAAAGTACTGAATTAGTTGCCAGGTGTTATTTTTCTATAGCTACTCCTCACTAGCTAAGCTGTCGCGCCTACAAGTTACACAATTTTTATGGTAGATAAAAGCTTCAAACCCTCTCCCTTTCTCTCCTGCTCCCCTGCTGTCTCAACGTACAAATTAAATGCTTAACAGCTTATTGGTATAGTATCAGCGGGTGCCACTTCCATGCTGACTATCAGGGCCACCATAATTAGGTGCAACGTATATGTCTTTTGAATCTTGAGAAGTAACACTTGAATTAGTGGAGCGATCGCTGGCTGTAATGCCCAATATATCAGCAGTTAAAGTGCCGACAGAGCCTCTAGAATTGGCGATTTTTGGAGCTATTAAGTAAAAACTTATACAAATTATCACAGCACTAGTGATTTTTAAGTTCGTTTCCATAAGTCTTTGTGTATTCCCTGCATTCTTACTTCATCCAGTCTTTTTTCTTATCCACAGTAGATTGAGCTATTTTGCCGAAAAATAAAATCTTAATTAAATATTTACTGTGAACAAATAATTATTTCATCGAAAAATGATTGTTAGTAGCTTGCATCTCAGCAATGGGCTAATGCTCTAAAACAAGCCCGACTCTTAAGAAATATAATTAATAAGCGGATTTTGGCATCAGTCTAAAGTTAGAGGTAGCTCTCTACTTAGTTAAAGGGGTTCATTAAATTCACACAGGTGAATTAACTGCACTATCAAGTTTTAACAAAAAATTAATACTATTGCGTACAAGTACTAGATTTGCTCGCCAACATACTTTGACAAAAATACCGTATTAACTTAAAATATAGGATTTATTTTCAAGAAAATAGGTAAACTTACGGCAGTAAAATTGCCATTCTGATAATTTTTCATTAATTTTTGGTTAAAAAAAACTTAATAATAATATAATTTAATTTACGTTTATTTACATAAATAAACGTAATTCATCTTAAAAGCTGAAATTGTTTTAGAGAACAGACTACTCTGAGCCAGTGGCTGTGATCAGCAATGAAACAGGGATGCTCAAAGTAGAATGCGCTCGCTGGCGATAAAATCGTCCCCTTCCCAAGATTGGGCAATGATGCCAAATAATCTTGGGACTGCTTACAGTAATGGAATCTTAGGACTAATGATCCGAAAATCTGGAGTTAGTGATCGCTGCTTAGACTGCGGTATCAATATTCAAAGAGTCTAAATAATCCTTAATTTCTTATAAGCGGTGGTAGCTAGCATCGTCTCACCTGCGATCGCTCGTTTGCATCTACGCTTATCTTGGCTATTTGCGATTTTTCTTTTCCCAGGTGATGAATAAAGAGATATGACTCTTACAAAAGCTGATAAAAGCGACTTTGTACGATAGTCTTATACTATTTCACTTGAAATTTGATAGAGATGGCAAGCTTTCTTGAGCGGGGAAGGTAGGGAAAGTATGGGAAGTAAGAAAAGTAATTTCTATCAATAATTTAGTGAAATGGGATTACCTGGTTGGTGTCGTAACGTTGAGTTTTATCAGCTTGGATTGGTGGATAATCAAACAAATACACATTAGGTTTTAGTGTAATGTGATGTTGGTTTAAATAATTGTCTGCAGTTTTAGCGTTAGCCTTGTTGCAGAGTACAAAGTGAACCAATACTCAAAGCATAGGCGCGAATTTCTTCGTTCTGATTTGTTGCACCATACAACAGATAATTTGCAGGGTAAATCTTAACTTTGTTTACAGTAAGCCATTGCAGAGTGCTGAATTCTGATTTTTTATATTTTGTTTTCACAATATTGGGTAAAAGGATTGTGGGGTAAGGATAGGTTTTGCATCTGTACGATGTGTTTATTTTTTTAGTTTTTAATCCTTAAAGATGTGACAGTATACTAACTTTGTTATAAAGTTATTAGTCACCTTATTTTAGTATCTTCATACTTAAATCCAACCATTTTGACTGAGTAATCGGTGCACTACTTGAAATATAGTCAACACCAGTCTCTGCTACAGCACGAATAGTTTCTAAAGTCACATTCCCGGAAGCCTCAATTTTCACACGACTATCTTGTTGACGAATCAACAGCACTGCCTGACGCATGATATCCAAGGGCATATTGTCCAACATAATGATGTCGGCTTTATATTGTAAAGCTTCTTTCACCTGCTCTAGAGTTTCCGTTTCTACTTCGATTGTTAGGGGATAAGGAATTTGGTAACGAATCTGAGTAATTGCTTCTCCAATTCCTCCAGCCGCTGCAATATGATTATCCTTAATCATCACCGCATCATCCAACCCCATACGGTGATTGATCGCTCCTCCCACAGTAGTTGCGTACTTTTCCAGAATTCTTAGCCCAGGTGTAGTTTTGCGTGTATCCACCAACCTAGCAGATAAATCAGCAATTTGCTCTACATATTTATTAGTTAAGGTGGCAATCCCGCTTAAATGCATAGCCAAGTTGAGTGCTACCCGTTCCCCCATTAGTAGCGCATCCAACGAGCCATCTATTTCTGCCACTATTTGTCCTAGCTCACACTTTGCACCCTCAGGCGCAATAGCTACAAAGCTAACTTTTTCATTCAAAAGCTGAAACACTCTAGCTGCAACTGGTAGACCAGCAATTATCCCTGATGCTTTAGCAATCCATTTAGCTGATCCTAGCGTGACATCTTGGACTAACAAAATATTTGTGGTGCGATCGCCGCGGCCAAGATCTTCAAGCAACCAGTCACGCAAAAGTGGATCTAAGACCAACCAGGGTGGCAAAACAACAGACTTAATCACAACTTCGTCACATCCTTTAGGAGTTCCAAGAAAACTATAGAGTAAAAAGGTGACTGGGTGGGACTTCTAGGGAGTGAAAGAATGTTTGCAAAAATAGTTAGTGAAAAGAGTTGACAGTCTTGAGTGGGTTAGTTATATTGGATAAGTGCCGAACAGAGAGCGCACGAAAGAGCGGCTCGGAAGGCATCAGAACCATGAAAATATTATAGTTTGAAAGCCATAATACCACAAGTAGCCTGAGTCAAGAAAATGAGAGCACCAGGCTGAGGTGGATAAATAAGCAGTCAAAAAGAGCTAATAAAAGCTTTCCATTGCAAAACGGAGAGTTTGATCCTGGCTCAGGATGAACGCTGGCGGTATGCTTAACACATGCAAGTCGAACGGTGTCTTCGGACACAGTGGCGGACGGGTGAGTAACGCGTGAGAATCTAGCTTCAGGTCGGGGACAACCACTGGAAACGGTGGCTAATACCGGATGTGCCGGAAGGTGAAAGATTTATTGCCTGAAGATGA
>NZ_JAECZC010000004.1:0-54306 GCF_016056305.1 Amazonocrinis nigriterrae CENA67
GCTGCACTGGCTGTAGCAGAGTTATGGTCAGCCGCCGTTGGTGGCAAACAAGAGACTAAAGCTGCCACGATCAACACCATACCTGCACAGAAAGTTCTTGAGCAACGTATCCAACTTTGCATGTTGCATCACCTTCTATTTTAAGTTTGCTTGTTTGAGCAGAAAAAGAGTAGTCCTACTCCTTTTTTGCCTGGAGATTATCGTTTAGACAGCAGGGGAGAATAAATTGCAACTGTAATATTACAGGGGCATTGTAGTAAACTTTTACTCTCATGCTTCCAATAGTCTTGTCTGGTGCGATCGCTCGTTTGCAGATTTGATGGTGTTAACTGCGTAGACATCGCACTCACAATTTAAGTAATTTCAAACAGGATTTGTCAGGATTTACGCTTATATCTTTGAGGCTGATCAGTTCTTCTATTATTTATTTCAACTTTAGTAATTCTAATTCCGGAGATTTCCTACCGACAGTTCCACCAAAATCGCTCAATTGTCTTGATTTCTGGTTATTAGGGAATGGGGAGTGGGGAGTAGAGATGAGGGAGATGAGGGGGATGAGGGAGAAATAGCAACTGACCCTTCGGGTGACGCTCCTGCGTCGCTAACGCTGCGCTAACGGCAGTTGCTTCAAGTCGGCAAAGCCGACGACAGTCGCTTCAAGTCGGCAAAGCCGCCCACAGCGCTGTCTCCCCAACGCACTGCCTCACAACTGACAACTGACAACTGACAACTGACAAATGATACTTGTATGTGATGATAGGATGAATGAGATTTTGAGCTAATTCAGCGGCACAAATGGCACGCACAAAGTCTGGACAAAAGATTCCTATTGAGAAACTTCAAGCTTCCATAGCAGAACTAGAAAAGTTAGAAGAGAAACCTAAAGAAGAATTAACACTGCGAGAGAGTATTTATTTCCTTCGCGCTCATTTGCAATCGGCTCTGAAGAAGGGCTACAGTTATCAAGACCTTTCTAAAATACTTGCAGCTCAAGAAGTTAAAGTTTCGGCAGCCACAATTAAACAATACTTAACAGACATTGAGAAGGAAGAAAGTATAAAGAAGCCAAGGACTAAATCAAGACAAGTTAAGCAAGCTGACTCTGCTGCTCTTGATTTATCAACATCATTAGCAACCCCACCAGAAGCTGAATTAACTCTATTCGTTGAAAAGCTGAATGCAGATGTGGGTCAATCTACTATAGAAATCCCACAGAAGCAGTCATCAACAGATAGTATAGAGCCTGAACAGAAAATTACCAAAGTTGTGAGGCGAAGAAATCCAAAAACTTCTCAGCCGAAAGCAAATATTTTAGATGATTTCAATCAGTACTAGGGGTAGCTGTTATGCCGACAATTCATTTAATAGATGGTGAAAAAGGTGGGGTAGGAAAGTCTCTCGTAACCCGGACAATGGTTCAGTATTGCCTGGATAAAAGAATACCGTTTGTACCTGTGGAGACTGATAGATCTAATCCTGATGTCGCTGGTGTTTATAAGGGAATATGTCAGTATGCTGTGTTTACTGAAGATGAACGGCAGGCTGATAAAGCAGATAGAATTTTTGAAATGGCTATGTCTAAGCCAGTAATTGTCAATCTGGCTGCTCAATCGCATAGAGCTGTCAAAAGCTGGATTGAGAAAAATCAGTTAATCGAACTGGGAAGTTCTGAGGGAGTGAGTTTTTGTAAGTGGTTTGTGTCCACAGGAGGATACGACAGTTTAAATTTATTTGTGCAGTCAGTAAATAGCTATGGTGACAGAATCCTTCATATTCTGGTGAAGAATTTCGGCTTATGCGACGATTGGGAGCATGTTGAGTCAGACCCTGTGATGCAAAAGCTGTTGAAGAAACACAGGATTCAGGTTATAGATTTTCCGAAACTGTCATATAAAGAGAGAAATATCATTGACCAAAACCGCCTGACCTTTGCGGAAGCCAGAGAATATAAAGAATTTGGGGTTCTTGGCAGACAGCGAGTTGTACATTTTCTCAAGCTTGCTTATGCTGCTTTTGAGACAGTCGGCATCTGGTATGAAGAGGTTAATAGAGTGTAAAAAAGTAGCAGTTAGGATGTTGGTATGGACGATCGCCTATACCAACTTCAACCAAGATAAGGGTACTGTGGCGGTTTGATTTTCAATAATTCAGCCCAGTATTTGATAGCATTATTTTTAGTAGTTTCTATGTCACGCGATTTGTGAACTCTGACTATTTCCATGAGAAAATATGTCAGTTTAATAGCAGTAAATAAGTTAATCAATCCCACTGCTTTCAAATGTTGTAAAAATAAGTGAAGCAAAATTTGTATCTTTCGTCTGTGGCGAAAGTGCATCCACCACTGCATTTGATGTATGGCAATAGTATTTTTATAATTTAATGTAGTTTCTACTTGAATTAATTTATCTTTTACTTGCTGATAAAACTGTATTTCTCTATCATGATCACCTGCTTTTTGAGCATTAGCAGCATCATCAGCGAATTGATAAGCCTGACTAATTAAGTTACCTGCGGTTTCTGCCTGCTGTTGAGTATAACCAAGTTTCATATATATAGTAGCTGCTGCTGATGCCAATTCTGCAAACTTAAGAGCATCATGTAACCAATATATTTGTGCTTGTAACTCTCCTAGTGTGGCTGCTAAACTCTCATTCATATTAAATCTAGGTTTTTTTCTCAGGCAATCTGGTTGTGATTGACCACAGAAGTATAGCAAAGTGCTGAGTGCTGAGTGCTGAGTGCTGAGTATAAACCCGGTTATTTCAAGGCTTTGAGCCATCAGCATTGTCCTAACAGATGTGACCACGGCTATATTTTAAATGTTAAGCGATCGCCTCTACCTCCTTAGCTTCATTTTGAGAGGAAAATCAAGAGCGATCGCTCATCGAGCAGCAGAATCTGAATACTCCAACACTCAGATGGATCAACGGTTAACAGTACTCATATCCGGGTAACGCGCACCTGCTGCGACATTTTTTGGTGCAACTGCTTCAAGTCGATTCAACTCTTGTGAAGTCAGGGTAATTTCAGTAGCTGCAATATTCTCCTCCAGGTAAGTGCGGCGTTTTGTACCAGGAATGGGTACAATATCTTCTCCTTGAGCCAAAAGCCATGCTAGTGCTAATTGGCTGGAAGTTACTTTTTTTTCGGTGGCGATCGCCTTGACTTGCTCTACTAATTGCAGGTTCTTATAGAAATTCTCACCTTGAAAGCGAGGAGAATTTCTGCGATAGTCATCAGGTGCAAGATCATCAGGGCTAGTGATTGCACCTGATAAAAATCCTCTTCCTAGTGGGCTATAGGCAACAAACCCAATTCCTAATTCCCGCACAGTAGGTAAAATTTCATCCTCTGGCTCTCGACTCCAAAGAGAGTATTCTGTTTGCAATGCAGTAATGGGGTGAACTGCCACAGCTCGTCGAATCGTGGCAGGAGCAGCTTCGGAAAGTCCTAAATAACGGACTTTGCCAAGCTTGACTAACTCTGCCATTGCCCCTACAGTATCTTCAATGGGTACAGTTGGATCTACACGATGTTGATAGTAGAGGTCAATCACTTCTACTCCCAGGCGTTTTAGCGAGGCATCACAAGCTTGATGGACATATTCTGGCCTGCCACTAATTCCTTTCCAACCACCATCTTCAGTGCGGACATTGCCAAATTTGGTTGCTAATACTACTTGATCCCGGCGGTCTTTAATGGCTTTACCTACTAGTTGCTCATTCGTAAAGGGCCCATACATATCAGCAGTATCAAGAAAATTAACTCCAAGTTCCAATGCTCGATGAATTGTGGCGATCGCCTCCTGTTCATCACGACCACTATAGAACTCAGACATTCCCATACAACCAAGTCCGATACTTGAAACCTCTAACCCTTGTTTGCCTAGCTTTCTGGTTCTCATGAAATAACCTCCTAGTCAGTAATTGGTCAGATCAAATTAGCTCTTTGAGCATTATCCCTTTCCCTATTACCAAGTTATCTATTCATGAACTACTCCTGGCTCTAGCTAAGCTCATATTTTTAACTTCTAGTAGCCTGTCAAAATCTTTTTGGCAGGCACAGGGATTGGGTAAGGGGAAAAGGGTAAAGGTTTTAATTCCTTTCCCTTTACCCTTTTCCCTTTAAGCGGTCTTCAAGAGTCAAAATTTGCGTGGTGAACTACTAGTTTTTCAGTCACTACCGTGCTATTACAGCTAATTACTCCTATGGTCTTTTGATGTATGCAGTTCTGAAGTTAGTTGACACCGTAAGAAATAATTCTGTTGGATATGGCGCTGTTGTGGAGTTCCTTGTGTCAGCGTCCATCTCAGCTAATAACGGCTATATCTTGCTTGCTAAATGAACGCTACAAGCTTGATATCAGCTATGTTTAACTTAAAGGCATTAATTCCTCATCGTATCATTTAATTTGTCACTGTAAATCAGTAGCGACCACCGCTGCCAAAATCTTTGCAGATTTATAGACAAATATTTACATAATTCATAATGCAAAATACATTTGTGTTGTGTAAACTAACTTATAAAAATGCCATAAAGTAGGCGAACATAATTAAATATTGTTAAATGCCAACTGAGGAAACCAACTCAAGAAAAGGTTTTTCCCTTCTGCCCTAGCAAGAACCTTGGTGAGGTAGTCTCATAATTGGGAGTGTCCAAAACTGCGACCTTCTCACCGCTAACGCCCCTCGCAATCGATGCCAGGCTTAAGATGTACGACTGTTTCACCTCCTGCCTTTTAGTTAGAACATCGATAGAAAAGGTCAGAAAGTTTGTGATTTCTTTAAAATAAAAAAGATAAAATTTGCTATAGAAATCACACTGTAAGATAGTGACTATTAAAAAATATAATTTTTGTAACAATTGATAAAATTTTGGGAAAGGTTTAGAAAAGAATCAAAAATATCCTTAACGTCCTATGTTATAGAAATAAAATTCAGAAATTACACGGATATAATTAAATACAAGAATGATTAAGATGATATAGCACTAATGAAAGTATCTGAATGTTCGGAATGTAGCAATCTGATTTGAGAGGTGAAAAATTAGTGAGGGTGTAAAGTATGTTGAGAGGAAATTCTGCATTGGAACGCTACTCTATTAGTAATGCTTTTGTTGTCTCTCTACTTCTTTTGAGCTTTTCAAGCTGACTCAGAAAAACTATACGCCGACACATTTAAAACAAATGGGTTGCTATGAAAATTAGCTGACCATATTGTAGAACGCGATCGCACAGATGCTTGTAGATGGCTAGATGACTAGATAGCTAGTGTGGGTTTTGGAAGAGCTGACTTACTTTTTAATTAAAGGAACAAAGTATGACCCACCCGGAAGTGATGGTATCGAATAATATACTTGATGAATTTAAAACTTGTACTCAACTGCAATATAACGGCCAGTTAAATATTAAAAGTTCAAAGGGACACCAATGGACTTTCTACTATCGCCTGGGAAGACTTGTTTGGGCAACAGGGGGAACTCATCCTTTCAGACGTTGGCGTCGTTATATGGCTCAATATTGCCCCCAGGTTGATGTGGATAAGATGCAGTTACGCAAGCAAGACATATCAATTAATCACTGGGATTATCGCCTGTGGGAGATTTTGTATAAAAAACAAAAAATTCAACGAGAACAAATTAATGCTATTGTGGAAAGCACGATCGCAGAACTATTATTTGACCTAGCTCAGCAAACGAATTTTGTTTATGGAAGTTGCGATCGCAACCAAGACGTGATCTTAGAAACACCAATGAGTTACACGAGTGCAGATGTGTCTATGAAACATATGCAAGACTCGTGGACAACTTGGTCGGAAGCTGGCTTAGCAAATTTTGCTCCTGACTTAGCACCAGTTCTGCGAAGACCCGAACAACTCCAGCAGCAGGTTAGTCCATGTGTTTACAAAAATTTTGTCACTCTGATTAACGGCAAACACACGCTGCGGGACTTGGGAGTCAAAATGAAGCAGAGTGTTTTGCCTGTTACCCGTTCATTACTTCCCTATATTCTCAAAGGAATCATTGAACTAGTGGAAGTACCTGATTTACCCTTGGTAATAACGGAAGACCAAAACAACTCTATCTCCACACAACCGAAAAGATCAACTGCTCCACTAGTAGCCTGCGTGGATGATAGCCCTCAAGTCTGTAAAATGCTAGAGGAAATTCTTACCGCAAATGGACTGAGATTTGTCAAAATTCAAGATGCTGTACAAGCTCTACCAACTCTCATTCAGGATAAGCCAGATCTAATTTTCTTAGATTTGATCATGCCAGTTGCTAGCGGTTACGAAATCTGTACTCAGTTGCGACGAATTTCTGCCTTTGCTAATACACCCGTGATTATTTTAACGGGCAACGACGGTCTATTGGATAGAGTCCGTGCTAAAGTAGTCGGTTCTACAGATTTTCTCACTAAACCTGTAACAGCAGATAGGGTAATGAGTGTAGTACGTAAATATTTACCTGTACAGACTCCATCTCAAGTTAAAAGCAGACCTCAGCCTCCTTTAGAAGTCTGTCATTAAAGCAACAAAGAAAGCAGAAGGCAAAAAGAAAGAAAAGCTTAAAATATAAGCTTTTACTTCATTTCTACCTGCATAGTTTTTGTGAGCCAGCTGCATTCGTTATTCTCTCAACAGAGGAACTCTAAAAAAAATACTTTTGAGCATCAGGATAGCACTATTACAAAATTAGGTTAAGTGGTATTATCTCACATTTCTGGAAAAGCTTTTTAGTCAAGGTTTTTAAGCCAAAATTTCAAATCCCAAATTAGTATTAGGTTTAGTTTTACCCAAAAGCATTTTTATCAGCTTTGGGTTCTGTAACTTCAGCCTGAACTATTAATGGGATTGATAAAACCTTTTTGTATTGAAATTTTTGATGGACAAAATGTAAATATTACGTATTTTTTCGGAGTCAGATATAGAAACGATGAATCAAAATTGGATGAAAACAAAAATTTGTATCAATCTAATTTTGATACACGTTTCAGTTTTTATTTTCACTTTTAGGAGAATTTGACAGGGACTTACCATGAATACTGTTTTAGTTGTTGAAGATGGTTTGACTGATATGCAAATCCTCAGCCGTTACTTGCAACAAGCAGGTTATTCTGTGATTGGCGCCACAAGTAGTGAAGAGGCTCAAGTCAAAATAGACAGCACTAAGCCAGATTTGATATTTCTTGACGTAATTTTGCCAGGTAAAAGCGGATTTGAAATTTGCAGAGAACTGAAAAACAACCCTAATACTAGCAATATACCTGTAGTTTTTTGTTCAACTAAAAATAGTGATGTAGATAAAATTTGGGGTAATATGTTGGGTGCTGAAGGTTATCTTTCTAAGCCAATTAATCAAGAAGAATTAGTATTAATTCTCAAGCAGTTTCTGAAATAAAACGATGAAAATATAATTTTTCAAACCAGTTATGATTTGGCAGTATCAATCCAAGCAGTACTCAAAGGACAAATAACGTTGGAGAACAAGGAAAAATTTTTAAGTTTTAATTTAGGAGTAAGGGATACAGCAGTAATTGCTTTACAGCACATTACAGAAGTTGTGCCAGTATCATTAACAGAAATATGTCCCGTTCCGCAGATGCCTAGTTGTGTTTTGGGTATATACAACTGGCGCGGCGAGATGCTTTGGTTAGTTGATACAGAGGAAATGCTTGGTTATTCATCATTTTCCCAAGGAGTAAATTTGCTTTCAAAAATGATGGCTATTGTCTTAGAAATTGAGGGCAAATATTTGGGACTTTTGGTACGTCAATTCATGGATATCGAATGGCTAGATGATAGTCAAATCAAATCCCCATCTGGTGAGTTATTTTACCCAGAGATGTCACCTTTTTTACGAGGATATTTTATTAACCAAGCTGAGGAAATGATGTTCAGTTTGGATGCAGTAGCGATTATCCAATCTCCGATGTGGGCTATTCATAATTGACTAGGATTTTGCACTCCTCCCGAACAATTGGAAGTCGCGGTTAAACAAACATAGCCGCGATTTTAATCGTTAGTTTAGGTACAAAAAGTGAGTTGACAAATTGATAAGCCATTCTTGTACAGAGAGTATTGAATTTTCAACTACAGATGTCATGTAATGTCTAATTAAAATTCATAAATTAAACATCAAAATTGAGGTTTTTGAAAATGACGATCGCCTACCATAACAGCCAAAATAACCAAGATATATTCACTGATTTAAATCAGAATGATAATAACGTGAAAATAGCCACTATTGCAAGTGATGAAATTGCTGGTTTGAATACAATTAATCACGATTTTAAAATTTGGCGGCGGCAGTTGCAAGAAATTACTACTCACATGCGCCAAGCTACGGAGATGGATACGCTACTGAAAGTGACTGTAGCACAAGTTAGAGAGAAAATTGCTTGCGATCGCGCCTTAATTTATCAATTTACTTCTTTTGATTCTGGTACTGTTTTAGTAGAATCTAGAACCCTTGGTTGGACACCTATTCAAGGCGAAACTATTCCGGGAATTGTTTTTGGTTCCTATACCAATCAAGACTATTTAGAACCAATAGCTATTGACGATGTTAATCAGATACAACTCACGCCTTACCAAAAACAACTGCTGGATAAATTTCAGATCAAATCAAGTTTAAGTTTACCAATTTTAATAGAAGGTAAAGTTTGGGGTTTATTGGTAGTGAACCATTGTTCTGTAGCACGGCACTGGCAAGAGATGGAAATTACCTTACTATCTCAACTTACCACAGAACTAGCTTACAAATCGCAGACTTTTGAATTTCAACAAGAACTGCAAAAACGCACATTGGCAAAAAAATCAGTAGCTAAGGTTATTGACAAAATTCTCCACTTAGCAAATATTGATAAAATTTTCCAGACAACCACTCAAGAAATCCGGCAATTACTACGATGCGATCGCGTCGGTGTTTATCGCTTCAATGCAGACTGGAGTGGTCAATTTGTCGCTGAATCAGTGGGTCATAACTGGGTAAAAATGGTGACTCCTGAGTTTTTTATGGTGTGGGAAGATACCCACTTACAAGAAACCCAAGGAGGACGTTATGCCAAAGGCGAAAGCTTTGTGGTTAATGATATCTATCAAGCAGGTCATGCTCAATGCCACATTGATATTTTAGAACAGTATGAAATGAAGGCTTACATTGTTGCCCCCATATTTACTGGAGAAAAATTATGGGGGTTATTAGGAGTTTATCAAAATTCCGGGCCTCGTAATTGGCAAGCTTGGGAAGAAACGGTTGTGACTCAGATTGCCTTACAATTTGGTGTGGCGATTTCTCAAAGAGAATATGTAGAAAAAGCGGATCAAAAATCTGAGCAATTAACTCAGATAATTGAGCAAGAACAAGCTTTTACCAAAATAGCTAACCGCATCCGCCAATCCTTAGATGTGCAAAACATCTTCAAAATCACCACTCAAGAAGTACGGCATTTATTACGATGCGATCGCGTATCTGTTTTTCGTTTCAATCCTGATTGGAGTGGTGAATTTGTCGCCGAATCAGTAGGTAATAATTGGGCCAAATTAGTAGCCCCTGATATTAAAACAGTTTGGGCAGATACCTACTTACAAGAAAATGAGGGAGGTCGGTATAGCAAAGGTGATAGCTGTGTCGCTCATAATATTTATCAAATGGGCTATTCTTCTTGCCATATCGAAAGGTTAGAACAACTGGAAATTAAATCTCATGTGATTGTGCCAGTATTCACTGGTGAACAATTATGGGGCTTGCTAGCAGCTTATCAAAACACAGACTTTCGTGAATGGCAAGCTTGGGAAATCAACTTTATAGTTCAGATTGGTTTGCAATTTGGCATAGCTTTATCACAAGCAGAACATCTCGAACAAGTGCGGGTGAAATCTAAGCAATTACTTCAGATAGCCGAACAAGAAAAAGCTGTCACCAAGATTATCAACCGGATGCGGCAATCATTGGATATAGAAGACATCTTCAAAATTACTACTCAAGAAGTGCGGCAATTACTACGAAGCGATCGCGTAGCTATTTATCGCTTCAATGCTGACTGGAGTGGTCAATTTGTATCTGAATCGGTAGGTAATAATTGGGTCAAAATTATCAGTCCTGATTTCAAATCTGTTTGGGAAGATACCTACTTACAAGAAAATCAAGGAGGTCGGTATGTTAGAGGTGATCACTTCGTCGTTAATGACATCTATAAAGCAAATTTGACTCCCTGCCACATTGAGATTTTAGAACAGTTTGAAGCTAAATCTTATGTGGTAGTTCCAGTCTTTTCTGGAGAACAATTGTGGGGCTTGCTGGCAACTTACCAAAATTCAGCTTTTCGTCATTGGGAAGAATCGGAAGTCAGTTTAATAGCACGTATTGGCGACCAGTTGGGACTAGCATTACAACAAATTGAATATCTGCAACAACTACAGGGACAGTCAGCCCAATTAGCAGAAGCCGCAGCCAGGGAAAAAGCCGCCAAGGAGTTACTGCAACTACGTTCTATTCAACTTCTCACAGCCCTCAGACCTGCCCTTAACGGTGACTTGACAGTACGTGCGCCAATTACAGAAGACGAACTAGGCACCATCGCCGATGCCTACAATAATACCTTGCAAGCGCTACGACAAATCGTCATCCAAGTGCAAGCAGCCGCCCAAAAAGTTGCCCAAACCTCTGGTAACAGTGATACTTCACTTGCAGCACTGACCAATTTGGCAAAACAACAGTCTGATGATATTACTCAAGCCTTGGGTGAGATTCAACAGATGGTAGACTCCACTCAAGCTGTGGTGGCTAACGCCGAGTTGGTGCAAGCAGCAGTGCAACAAGCCAATCAAACTGTAGTGTCTGGCGATACCGCCATGAACCTGACTGTCCAAGCCATCCAAGCGATTCGTGAAACCGTCGCCCAAACCAGCAAAAAGATTAAACGCCTCAGCGAATCTTCACAAAAAATCTCCAAAGTGGTGAATTTGATCAGTAATTTTGCTACACAGACAAACGTACTGGCTTTGAACGCCGCCATTGAAGCCACCCGTGCAGGTGAATATGGCAAAGGCTTTGCAGTTGTTGCTGATGAAGTGCGTTCTTTGTCTCGCCAGTCAGCAGCAGCAACCATCGAAATTGAAAAATTAGTCCAGGAGATTCAAGCAGAAACCGGAGAAGTGGCAGTAGCAATGGAAATAGGTATTCAGCAAGTAGTAGAAGGTACAAGCCTAGTCAGCGAAACCCGCCAAAACTTGAATGCGATCGTTTCTGCAACTGCCGAAATTAGTCAATTAATCCAACAAATTACCGCAGCCACCTATCAACAAATGGGGCAATCGGTAACGGTGACAACATCAATGAAAGAGGTAGCAGAAATTGCTGACAAGACCTTTGCTGAATCTCAACAAATTGCTAGTGTCTTCCAAGATTTATCAGGAATGGCGCAAGATTTGTTAACAACTGCGAGTAAGTTTAAAGTCAACTGAAAAAAAGTTAGGAGTTAGGAGTTATTAGTTAGGAGTTAAAAGTTGTATAGTCAAAGCATTCATTGGATAAATCTTGGCTTTATGCATCAAGTGAGTAATGCTTTGCTTACTCTTTACCTAATTGTAATGTGAGGTTTCAGTTGTAAACAGTAGGAGAGTAAATGGCAGAAAGTATTATTCAAAAAAAAAGTTTTCAATTTGCTTTGGAAGTTATTAACCTATATATAAGACTGCAAGATCAGCGAGAATATGTGCTTTCTAAGCAGTTACTCAGAAGTGGGACAAGTATTGGTGCAAATGTCGAAGAAGCTAGCGGGGGTCAAAGTAGAAAGGATTTCTTGGCAAAAATGTATATTGCATATAAAGAAGCTAAGGAAACTAAATATTGGCTAAGGTTGTTACAACATTCTCGGCTAGTAAATATTGATTTAACAAATGAACTCGCTTATGCAGATGAAATCATTAGGATTTTAAGTTCAATAGTAAAGACAACTGAAAAATCAATAAATTCAGTAACTCCTCACTCCTAACTTCCAACTCCTCACTCCTAACTTCCAACTCCTAACTCCCCACTCCCTTTTTATGATTACAGACACAGAAATTCGTGAACAAGGTTATCTCTATTTTCTAGCAGAAGCACCAGAACTAGTACAAAATATCGAACAAGAACTGTTTAGTTTGTTGGAAGAATATAGCATTGCTAAAGTACATAATCTCATGCGGGCAACTCATACAATAAAAGGTGGGGCTGCTAACGTTGGACTAGAAACAATTAAGATGATAGCCCATTCTTTAGAAGATGTATTTAAGGCACTATATAGCCCAGAAATAGTAGTTGACGCTGAATTACAAACACTCTTACTACAAGCTTATGAATGTTTGAATTTAGCACTCACTAAAGAATTAACAGGAAGTACTGTTAATGATGAAGAAATTATTCGTCGTGCAACTTCAGTTTTTGCAGAATTACAAGAAAAACTGGGAGATGCTTTTGGTAATGACAATCATATCCCCACTTCTGAAGAATTGGGTTTTGATATTGTGCAATCTATATTTGAAGTAGGAGTACAGCAACGATTAGAAAGTCTTGCAAAAGCCATTAGCAATCCTCCAGATAAAACTGATTTCAGAAATTGTTTAGTTTCGCAAGCTGAGGTTTTTCTTGGTCTGGCAGAATCTTTAAATTTACCAGGATTAGGAGAAATTGCCCAAACAATGATCACAGGACTGCAAGTAAATCCTGACCAGGTATACCAAATTGCAGAAGTTGCTTTTGCAGATTTACAGCAAGCACAAAAACAAGTATTAGCAGGCGATCGCGCTTCTGGTGGAACTCCTTCTCCAGCTTTACAAAAACTCGCAGGAGTGGTAAAGGATAAGTTATCTGTAGAATCACATGATGATTCGTCTACTACAGCAGACAGCACAAATATCAATCCTACATCTCCTACATCTGTGAGCATTGGAGAAGAATTTTACGATTTTTTAACTTTATCTGGAAACACTAAAAATGAGCAGATTAAACCAACAACTGCTAAGTTGTATTTAAAAGTAATTCAGTATATTTTAGGTTGGTTTAATCATGAAATGGAAATACCAGAGTCAGAACTGGTATTGGCTATACTTATTTCAAACAAAAATGAAGAGGCTTCATTTAGTTATATTCAAAATTGGTTAAACAAATTTCTTGATTTCGTTCGAGATGAACAAGATAACTATAATCTTTGTTTGTATCAACAAGGTATGATTTTAATCATTCTACTTGCTGTTATCAAATTCCAATATTCTGTCAATAAAAATGACAACAATCTTGTTTTGATAAAAACACTGCAAAATAGAATTAGTCAATTAGCAAAAGAGTATAAAAAATATCCTCTTGTAACTGCTAAAGAGAAAAATTGGCTTGACAACCCCAAGTTACAAAAACTGTTATTTTTGAAAACAATCTCGACTCCTGTCTCATCTTTGGACGATAGTTTGTTAGAGGCAATCTGGGGAGGTGAAACACATCAACATATTACTGATGAAGTCGAAACTAACCAGCTTCAAGACGAAGTGAAAATTGATAACTCCTTAGAAATAGTTGAACCTTGGGTTGCTAATGAACAACAAATTGCGAATATTACTGTTTCAGCTATCAAAAATAATGAACCAATAGAAGATAAATATCAACCTACTAAAAGTAAAAATTATCGGCAAAGTTCGTTTATTCGTGTAGAGACAGAAGGTCTACAACACATCAATTATTTAGCAGGAGAATTGCTAATTCATCAAAAGCGACGGACTTTACATGATGAACAAATTCAAGAAATAATTGAGCAATTATTGCAGCGACTAGCCAAACATCAAGAAACTTTAAATCAATTACGTGCTTTACCATTACAGAGACAAACTTTTACATCCCAATCTACACAAAATTTTGCTAGTGTTAAATTTGACTCTCTAGAAATGGATGTATATACAGAATTCAATTTAATTTTACACGAAAGCATCGAAGAAACACTACAAATACATGAAACCACAGAGTCTCTTGACTTACTCCTTAAGCAAGCTATTCATATTAGTAATACAAAACAGAATTTAGCTTTTAGCATTATAGATAATTTAGTAGAAGCAAGAATGTTGCCATTAGGTAATATCTTGAATCGCTTTCCCCAAATGCTGAAAAAGTTGGCAAATATTTATAATAAACTTGTAGAACTAAAACTCACTGGCACAGAAGTACTAGTAGATAAAGCCATAGCTGAAAAGCTTTATGAACCCTTATTGCACCTAGTACGTAACGCTTTCGATCATGGTATTGAATCTCCACAAGTTCGTCAGCAAAATGGCAAATCAGAACAAGGATTAATCGAAATTCGTGCCTATCATCAAGGAAGTCAAACTATTATTGAAGTTTGTGATGATGGACAAGGATTAAATTTAGAAAAAATTCGCAGGAAAGCTCTTGAACTTTATCCTATCCAAAGTGAAGATAAAGCTAGAAACTATGCTGCTAATCTGACTGACGCTGAACTATTAGATTTAATGTTCTCGCCCGGATTTACTACTGTTGATAAGGTGAGCGAAATTTCGGGACGTGGTATAGGTTTAGATATTGTGCGTTCACAGTTGCAAGCACTTAACGGCTCAGTTTCAGTTCAATTTTTGCCCAACCGAGGCACAACCTTTGTACTTAAAATTCCTTTTTCTATGACCACAGATAAATTAATGTTAGTCCAAGCGGGGGGTGTTGTTTATGCTTTACTTTTGGATAGTATAGAAAAAATATTGATCCCCTCATCTCAGCAAATCAAAGAGTTTGAAGGTAAAAAAGTCTTGCATTGGAATACAGACCAAGATGAAGCTATGGTCAGCCTACATCAACTTTCAGACCTGATGTATTATAAAGGTTCGTTTTCTCATAGTGCGGCTTTATCTAGTACACCAATTACTCATGAACCACAAGATATGAACAATCCTGTGCTTTTGCTGCGGCGAAATCAAGGAATGTTTGGTTTAGAAATCGACCAAATAATTGGTGAACAAGAATTAGTAATTAGACCTTTAGGAAATGCGATCGCTCCCCCAAAATATATTTATGGTTGTAGTAGTTTAGCCAACGGTAACCTGATTTTAGTGATTGATGGTGCGCTACTGCTGGAGTCTAATGAGAAGCAAGCAACTCTTGATATATCAGCACTACCAACTGCTTATTCTGCTAATAAAAATACCTTGCAGATGTCGGGGTCTACTACTGCATCCATACCGCTACTTACTGCCTCTACTTCCACAGATAATATAGAAAAACAACCAATTCAGTCTACACCAAAAGTAGTGTTGATAGTAGATGACGCAATTAGTTTGCGACAAACCCTCTCTCTCACCTTGCAAAAATCTGGCTATCAAGTCATACAAGCACAAAATGGTGTAGAAGCTTTAGAACAGTTGCAACGTCATCCTGAAATTCAAGTGGTAATTTCCGACTTAGAGATGCCACGAATGAATGGTTTTGAGTTATTAGGTAATCTCCGTCAAAACCCCAATTTTATCAAAATGCCTGTAGTGATTCTCACTTCGCGCAGTGCTAATAAACATCGCCAACTTGCACAAGAATTAGGCGCACATGCTTACTTAACTAAACCTTATTTAGAGCATGAGTTTCTTTCGACTATCGAAACGTTAGTTAATCAAGATGTGAAGAATCTAACTACTTTAGTGATGAATTATTAATCATTAAACCTGTTATAGAAAATTGGCAGTAGGAAGTAGGGGAAAATCTCTGTTGTACCTAAGTGAAAACGGCTGTATGATTCTGTAGCTTCACACACTCTGTCTACACAAGTAAGTTCAGAAATCAAAGCGAATTGCTATGTAAATAAAATACAGAGTAAAAATCATGATTTTTACTCTGTGTTCATATAGGTTGCTCTTTGGGGCAGCTGCACCCTTAAGTTGTGACGCCCTTTGTTTTGTATTTCATAATTTAAATTGATTAGCAATTAATTACATCTGCCTTTTGACTGTTTTAAATAAATTATTGCTTGTCAGATGACTCTATTTTTAAATAGATTTTACCAAGACAAAATACTTTAGTTAATATTAGCATTATTGCGAACATGAAAGCTTTGAATTTGCTTTTTATCGGCCATATCGAATATCTTTGATAATTATAACTGCTCAAAGTATTAATTGATTAAAGGTCGGTGTATCGTTTATTATGAGTAATTTTTGGCGTTTTATCTACTAATATAGTGACTAAAAAAGCTGCGATCGCTCTCAATTATTTATCAAATAACGTATTATAAACTTGATGACATCAATTTAACAAATACTCAACAAAAAAAGATACTTGAATTGCATCATTTATAACATCAATATCAACTGGCAAAATATAGCCAACATATTTAATTAGTGAAAATTTTAAGGTTGAGATTGTCTAATTTTCTCAAAAGTCTAAAATCTTGCGGCTCAAAACTCTCAGGTTGTATTATTTATTTTTATATATAGCAAATTGGACTGCTAGGATTAGAAGTACCATACTCCATAGTTTGGTAGTTTCAACCATCTCTTAATTGAGATTAAATAAACTTATAAGTCTATTGATCATCATTTTTAATTTTTTAAGAATTTGAACTTTCCCAACAAAAAAACCCTGAGATGACAGAAAAACTCTACTATTTATGCAAAACCTTTATTTTTCTTTACTAGTCCGTTATAGTCAGTACCCAATCCCAAATCTCAAATCTAAAATCCAAAATTTCTATGACTCAAGGACAAAAAACCGCTATTGAGGGAATCTATGAAGTATGTATTGGTATCCCAGACCCAATTTTTGCAATTCAATATTGGGAACAATACGGTTATCGCATTGGTCAAGTAGGTGAATTATCCCCAGATGTAGCTCATCAATTATATGGAGTGAATTCTTTTTTACGCTCGATTCGTCTTTACCACCAAAATGCAGATCATGGTTTAATTCGGTTGATGGTTTGGCAAAACCCCACAAATCAAGGATTGGGATTAGCATCAATGAAAGTTAAGGGCAATCGCTGGGCAACTACCTTAACTACCGATGTCATCAATATCTTAAATCATGCAGAAGATGCCAAAGCTGCTGGTTGGAATATTAGATACACCAATCCTTATTGGGAACAGATCTACAACAAAGAAAAGAAAAGCCGTCCTTTTATCGATTCAGCAGTTGGCGTGCGAGAAATGCTGTTACTGCAACCGTTAACTCGACAAGTTTTATTTAAAAGATTTGGTTATACACTGCCCCATTACGGACAAATCAACCACAGTGCTGCTTTCAAGACTAGTCAGTTTACTCACATGGGCATAATCGTTCAAGATGACAGCAAAGATAGCCTGAAGTTTTATGAGGAAGTTTTGGGTTTGCTACGTGTGCGTGATGATGTTGAGACTATCTATGAAGCTTCACCAGCGGGTAGAGATATTTTTGACCTCAAACCAGGTGAAAAGTATATCGTTACTGCCTTTGATGACCCCCGTTCTTCTAAAGATGACCTGATGGCTGCACGCAGTGGCAGACTTTATATCATTCGGTTTCCAGATGCTATCAACTTAGAATCACGGTTTGAGGCATCACAACCGGGTAGCTTGGGTATGTCACTTTACACTTACCGCGTGCGGGGAATACAGGCTTATTGCGATCGCATCAAGGCAAGTCCGGTGCAAAAGTTTACAAACATTGTAGAAAACGAGTTTAGAGAGAAAAGTTTTTCCTTCATTGCACCGGATGGCTACTTCTGGACTTTGGTAGAAAGTTGATAGGGAAATGGGGGCTTTGGGGCCCCTGGAGGGGTTGGTGGGGAATGGGGAACTCGGGGCCCCTGGAGGGGATAAGGGGCGATGGGGAGAATAACTACTAACAAATGACAAATGACAACTGATTTAGCGCCAAAACACTTTTCTTCACTTGTAGGCTAGCAAAATTGCTCTGTTCGTTATCTGACTTTTCACGGTATGTGGAAAAGGAGCTTTGGTGTGGTGTGTTGGGGAGACAGTACAACCCAAACGAAAAAAAATATGACACTTGCGTAAGTCTTAAGTACTTCCTGTGAAAAGTCAGGTTGCTTATTCTTCAAGTTATTAATTAACCTTATACTTTATTTATCAGTAAAACTACAGAAATAATGCTTGAACATGCCATAATTTAATTTGTCAATTACATTAAGTAGTTTCAAAAAACAAAAATGACTACCAATATTCAAGACAAAGAAAATACTTTAGGCATTTTGTGGTTATTTAAGGAAAGGTATGGTTTTAAACAGTTGCCATCAGATCTAGCTTATGAAGCTTATTTAAAAGCACTTATGATTTGTGCCAATGGTGATGGAACACTAGCAGATGAAGAAAGAGATTGGATAATTGGATATGGCTGTGCCTACGATTGCAACCCTGCAATCATTGAACAACTGAAAGTTTACAAGGCTGATGAAGATATAGAGACAGTCATTAGTGGAGATTTTGCAGCCAGTGATTCACGATATTTCCTAATTTATGATGCAATACAAGCTTGTTGTGCTGATGGAGAATATAGCGAGAAAGAACGAGCTGTAGTACTCAAAGGAGCAAAGAAACTTGGTATTTCTGAAGACGAATTTCAAAAAATTGAAGAAATCTATTTAGAAACAGTCCAACTGCATAAAAAACGGCTGGCAGTACTGTTTCCCAACGGCGCACCTTTATAATTTAACATTTTTAGAAGATTAAGTGCTGTGGCTGCGATCGCAGCCACGCTTTTGGCTTAAATTGCACCCAAGCTAGTATTTTATTCATAAATAAATTGACTTGTTCTGTTACCCAGTATTTGGGCAGGATTTTCACCACTATTGCTTGTGCCTATTCCTTGTTCCCTACCTGAAGGGTTTGGTCACTAAATAATGCACTTATTGAATTGACTACATTTGAGTATTAATTGAATGGAGTCTAGATAGTTGTCAACTTACTCTAAGATACAAGGGATACAAGTTTTGGATGCGTTAATGTTTGTATCTATTTTGACTGTCTGACCATGACAAGCGATCGCAGCCATTACCGCGTAAGGAAGTTTTGCGATCTCCAAAAATTTCAGTGCGTCCGAAAGCGATCGCATCTGACAGCCAGTAGATGGTAAATTCTACTTGTGGCTAGACTTGAGAACTATGAGCTTCAAAACAGTAGTCTTCTATGGTTCATACAGAAGCGATCGCCAGGGCATCAAAGCTGCCAGATTCATCATTGATCAGCTTCAGCAAAGAAACCATGAAGTAATTTTTGCGGATGCGAAGGAATATGACTTTGGCATCTTAGACCGGATGTATAAGGAATATCCTCAAGGTCAGGCTCCTGCAAAGATGGAAGAACTGGCAGAACATATCCGCACAGCAGACGGTTTTGTAGTTGTTGCGGGAGAATATAACCACTCCATTCAGCCAGGGTTGAGCAATCTGATGGATCACTATTTAGAGGAATACTTTTTCCGTCCCGCTGGTATTGTTTCCTACTCAGTTGGTGGCTTTGGAGGAGTGCGCGCAGCCATACAGTTACGCGCTTTTCTGTCAGAGATGGGAATGGTTACTATTTCCAGTATTTTTGCTATTTCTAAAATTGGGGACTCTCTGGATGAAGCAGGTACTCCACGGGAAGCAGCTTTGGCCAAGAGAGTCGGTCAATTTTTGGATGAATTAGAGTGGTATGAACAAGCATTGCAACGACAAAGAAAAGAAAAAGGCATCCCATTCTAATATCGTGTCCGGTTGAAGACTTATCATTAAGACTGCAAGGGAGCAGGGGAGAAAAGGTGCAGGGGAGATAATTTTAAGGTTTCTGCACACATACTCCTAATTATAAGTAATAAGCGCGAACGTGATATAATTAGCGTTTTGCCCATTCCCTATTGAGTTGACACTGTTAATACCTGCGGTGGTGTGGCGTCTGGCGGATAAAGCAAGTCTACTTCTACCAATCTGCGATCGCCTGTCTTCATATTTAATAAAACCAAAGGTTCCCCAGATTGTCCTCTCTTTTGTACCAAATGCACAAACTGGGTTTTTGGCTGCCCTTGATCATCTTTATAACGTACCCGCACGCTTCCCCGGAAAAAGGTTTGCCGGGCTGGTGTACTTAAAAAGCGGAGTCCTGGTTTGCCCAACTGGTCTTCTTTCAATGGTGTTTGTATCGATATAGCAACTCTTTGCAGACTGGGAGTATTGTTATATAGCGGCAACTGCAAACTGTATTGAATTCCATAGTTGCCATGAGCGCGATATGCGGTATCTGGATAACGCACTAGCATGGGGGCACTTTGAATTTGACCAGTCCCCAAAGTTCCACCATGCAAGGTACTAAGGGCATAGGAAAACGCTTGACCAGGCTGGGGAATAGTTAAATACTTGGTTTGAGAATTATCTGTTAATAATGCTTTCCATTGAGTACCAGCAGCTACTCCCGCCACACGACCATAAATTCTGGGCTTGCCGGTTTCCTCCAGGGGAGTTGGTGTTTTATCCCTTGGCCCAGATAAATCACCATTATTTAATAAATTTTCCCACTCTTCTAATGTCGGCGCACGCTCACTACCATCAGCATTAGTTCGGGCAAACATGGCGAGACTGGCTGCATAGACAGTACCATTACTCCGTAATCGTACCAACGTAGACCTACCATTTAAAGGTGGTGTTAGTCCCTTGACTGGAATGGGCAGATTTAGCAACATCTGACTTTGCCCTGGTGGAATCACAATTTGGGCAGGAAAAATATTTTGTCGTCGTCCCCTCAGCACATCAGACATGACGCGATCGCCCGGCCCTGCGAAAACTGTACCCAAAATATTTTGAGTTAAAGTTGGTAACTCAATAAATGGTGCATCTGGTTGACTTAAATAACTCGCCGCCTGCAAGATATTCACTTTCACCGACTCAGCAGTGGGGTTATGCAGAATGATTCCTAAATAAAGTGATCTCAGATCCTCCGCTGGTTCAGCCCTAGCAATATGGTGGGCAAAAATATCAAATCGCCCGCGAAACGGAAAATTTAAATGCGCTGTTGGCACTTTTTTTCCATCTGGCGGAAAGGTAGATAATAAAATCCCCTCTTTCAAAACTAGTTCTGGACTATTGCTGTTAAACGTCGACACCCCATCCAACTGACCTGGTAAAGGGCGGACTTCTTGTGGTTGTACTACCTCTTCAGGCGGTGGTGCAGCAGGAGTTGATTGGGCAATGAAAAAACTTGGTAACAAAGGCAACATATACTTAGATTATTTTTCCAACTAACAGACGCTACTAATTTTATGAAAGTGCCAGTTTGTGAATAATTAATACAAAATCAGCGAGAATTCCTCTCAAGTTTTCTGAAGTTAAAACTGGAACGTGGACAAAGATACAACGTGCAGTCAGTTGGTTTTGGTGCAGATAGTTTAACACTGAATAATAAAGACCTTCGCAAACAAATTTACCGCAGTCATGGCTAATCTCAACTGCCGACACTCCCAAGACTAGTTGCTCTAAATCAACCGTTGTCTGCAAAACACTATCTTGACAGCTAGCATTTGCTTCCACACTTAATTGTGTGCGCTTGGCAGCCATGCCACAACAGATAATATAGTCGGGTTGCCATTCATCGATTTTTTGAATTACCAGCGAACTAGCAAGTTGCACATCTACAGGCAGCAGGCGTAAAAATTTCAAGTCAAAGGGGAGCAAGTCAAGTTGAGTAACTTTTAGTAATAAATCATCGGAAGAATTTGACTGTTGATCATCAAGCCAAGTGTCAAAAGAAGTTAATAATAATCTTTTCGTCATAACAATTATTATTTAGAATAGAATAACCCTCCATAATTAATTTACAAGGAGCAGGTCAATGCCAATTATTGCGGTCGTAGATTATGACATGGGAAATTTGCACTCAGTCTGCAAAGGACTAGAAAAAGCTGGAGCTACTCCTAAGATTACTCATTCTCCCAAAGAATTGGCACAGGCGGATGCAGTGGTGTTGCCTGGAGTGGGAGCTTTTGATCCAGCAGTGCAACATTTGCGATCGCGTGATTTAGAACAACCCATTAAAGATACCATTGCATCTGGTAAACCTTTCTTAGGAATCTGCTTAGGTTTGCAAATTCTTTTTGAATCAAGCGCAGAAGGTACACAACCAGGACTAGGAATTGTCAAAGGAAAAGTGAAACGGTTTCGTCCAGAACCTGGAATTACAATCCCTCACATGGGTTGGAATCAGCTGGAAGTGACTCAACCAAAAAGTATTTTGTGGGAGCATTTGCCATCCCAACCTTGGGTTTATTTTGTCCATTCCTATTATGTTGACCCAATTGATCCACAAATTCGTGCTGCAACTGTTACCCACGGTACCCAGACAATCACAGCTGCGATCGCTCATGAAAACCTGACAGCAGTTCAATTTCACCCTGAAAAATCTTCTAACATTGGCTTGCAAATCCTGTCTAATTTTGTTGCTCAAGTCCGGGAGAAAATAGCTGCATAATTCTGTTTTGTCATTTGTCATTTGTCCTTTGTCATTTGTTAAGAATTGAAAATGACCGCTGACTATTGACTATTGACTATTGACTATTGACTAATGACTAATGACCAATGAGTCTGAGAATCTACGGTAATCGCCAGATTAAAACTTTACCAGGGCAAGAAACCAGACCCACGAGTTCGCGGGTTAGGGAGGCAGTTTTTAATATTTGGCAGGGAACAATAGCAGGTTGTCGTTGGCTGGATTTATGCGCCGGTAGTGGTTCAATGGGTGCAGAAGCTTTGTGTAGAGGAGCCAGCTTAGTCATCGGAATTGAACAATCGAGCCGAGCCTGTGCAACTATCCGCCAAAATTGGCAGCAGGTAGCTCATGCTGAACAAAAATGGCAAGTATTGCGGGGAGATGTCATCCAGCAGTTAAAAAGTTTATCAGGAAAGCAATTTGACAGAATATACTTTGATCCACCTTATGCTAGTGGATTGTATCAGCCTGTGTTAGAAGCGATCGCCCATCATCAACTGTTAGATGCTAACGGCGAACTAGCAGCAGAACATAGCCCCCAAGGTTGGACACCTCCAGTAATTCCTGCTTGGGAAATTTGTCGCGAGAAAGTTTACGGCAACACAGCCTTGACTTTCTATAGAATCATGGAATCTGAGGAATAGGGGAGCAGGAGAGCAGGGGTGCAGGGGTGCAGGGGGCGATGGGGAGACAAGCGAAATAATTCTTCACTCCTAACTCCTAACTCCTAACTCCCTACTCCCCACTCCCTACTCCCCACTCCCTAATTCTCTACCCTCCCAACTGATTAGGGCGCTTGTATTGCTTATAGGCAGCGTAAAACAGCCCACCGAGAGTAACTACAATTAGACCAAGGACGATACCTGAGAGCAGGGGTTCAACCACTTTTAATCTCCTGTTTGCAAATATTCAAAATTCGTATCTCGTTTTGATTTTACCAAATCGGGGGTGAATCCCGCTCTCTGCATTGTTTTTAGGTGACAACAGATCATTAAAAAACTCTAATCTGTGCTTGCAGACACCATCAAGAACTTTTAAGCTATGTGTAGGAAATGAAAAATTTTTAGCACACCTAGACTTTCACAGTAAACCTTTTGGATAACAAGATTACCAAACATGAAACTCTGATTCAGCGGATCGCTTTGTTGGCTCTAGCGATACTGCTAGCAGTCCCTTTAGGCATTTTTGGGGTTCAGATGGTTCGAGCTTCCGATCCATACGTCAAAAGTGTTCTTTCTCTGACAGGAGACCCAGTTCAAGGACATGCTATCTTTCAAATCAATTGTGCTGGTTGTCATGGACTGGAAGCAGACGGACGAGTAGGCCCCAGTTTGCAAGCCGTCTCAAAGCACAAATCTCGGTATGGACTCATTCACCAAGTTATTAGTGGCGAAACACCACCCATGCCCAAATTCCAACCAAGCGTTCAAGAGATGGCAGACCTTTTGAGCTATTTGGAGACTTTGTAGGTTCAATATCCAAAGGAACTGAAGATAAACAGTATGTAGGTAGGGCAGTCAAGTTCTTCACATACTGTTTTTATTTGGAAAATTGTAGGACTTACGCAGTTAAATTATTTTTTGAGGTTGGGAATAGGGCATTGGGCATTGGGGAGCCAGTGCGATCCTGTCGCCTTGCGTCGGAAAGCAACTGGCGTCATAGGGCATTGGAATTTTTTTGCCCTATGCCCCAGCAAGAACCCAAACCCTTAATTTATCGTTTCCCATGCGTAAGTTCTAAATTGGTATTTCAGCCGTGTAAACACCTCAAAAGCAGCTTGTTTTACAAATTGCAATTACATATACTTACGTACGTGTAAATACACAACAATGTAATCAAAAGATTGAAAAACTCATCAATAATTTGCATGTAATCACAGCATTTTAGCTGTTTTTTATCTGACTAAAATTATATGTTTAAATAAGGCAGTTAAGCCTCAAAAACCGCCTGAATCTACCTTGGATTAAGGTCTGACGCTAGTAGGAATTATGAATTACAAATTAGTATCACTTCAGTAACTAACTAAAAAATTGGCACTTGTTAAATTTTATGTTATCGTGTCATTTTACACAGTCTTTACAATTCAGTGCAATGATTTATCACCGCCAGTTGCCGAAGTATTTAGCATTTTTATTTCTATCAGTGGTATTGGGATCTGATTTAGTAATTCCTCAAGTTTTTGCCCAAACTAGTGTCCAGACATCTGTCAGTAAAGGCGTGTCATTTACATGCAATGACAGTGAAGCAACCATCAAAGCTAAAAATGGCCCTAGGGTGGTTAGTGGCACAACAAGTATCTATATTGGTTATCAGCAAGTATCATCTAGCAACAAAGACCCTCGGATCATTCGTTTTGATAATGGTATTAAGAAATGGTGTCGCAGTGACTACGAAACAACAACTGACGATGGCACAGGCTATGGATTACTTTGGGCTGGAAGCGTTTTGTATGGCGTTTTCACCTCTACTGGAACCCAGACTGGTAATGATTTTCGACGCTTTTCCACTGGGCGCTGGCTGTCTAGCTATGGTAGCGGTGGCGGTGCAAAAGTAGCAGTTATAGCCCGTATTAATCCCGACAATGGCACCGTTAACTATGCCACATTTTTCTCTGCTAAAAAGATAACTGATGGTAAAACTAACTCTTTGGTTGTCAAAAGTTTGTCATGGAATGGCGCAAATTTGACAGTGCAGGCAGATTCATGGTCAAGTCCACGTCGCGCCAATACAAATTCTATGACTTGCACTGGTTCATCACCTTATAAATACACAGTTGTATTCACTGGCGATTTAACAAAAGTGAACTCGGCTTCAGCAGTTAACTGTACCTAAGAGGGTAATTGGGAATTGGGAATTGGGAATTGGTAATTGGATTTTACTATTAGTCATCACATCTCACCCATTACCCATCACCCATCACCCATTACCCATTACCCATTACCTATTACCTATTACCAGGCAAACGGACTATATCGTAAGTAATAAGCCGAACTTGATATGAGGCAGCAATTGGGTTTGGAGCTTTATTTTCTAACATTATGGTCAAAATCATGTATTTTGACTGAAACTCTTGCGTAGCAAGGATTATATGTTTTTCCTCTGGTGAGAGTGGTGGAAGAGCGATAACATACAAAAAAGCCTCCTAATAATTGGGAGGCCAGGAGTAGTTAGCGGAGACAACTTGTCAACCTACACCACAACAACAGCGATCGCTCCTCCTAATGCGGCGAAAATAGCTGAAACGATGGCTGTGGCAAATAACCACCAAGCTGCTGTAGCTGCGGCTTTGCGGGTTTCTTCTGCTTGCCGCTGTGCTTGGTGCTTCACTTCTTCTAGGCGGCGTTGTGCTTCGTGTTGTAGGCGTTCTGCACGTTGCAGGACTGTGTTGCGGGCGCGTTCAATTTGGTCAATGATGCGGTTGGCATCTTCTTCGGAGATATCCTCACGGGAACTCATAATTGCCACTAAGGTATCGCGGTTGAAAGAAGACAAGCGATCGCGCAATGCCTCAAATCCAGCTTGGGGATCATCAAACAATTGGCGCACATCCCGCTTAATTCCGTCATAGTTGAGTTCTGGGCGATCCAAGGAGTTGAGATAGTAGCGGATGCGTTCAAAAACCCCATCGATGACATCTTGAATCTTTCTTTGGATACTCCGCACTTGTTCGACAAACTGCTCGCGTACCGATATGATATTATCGGCAATTTTTGCTGCTTCTTCATCTGTAATATCTTCCCGAATTTTCAGCAAAGCGATAATTGTCGAACGGTCAAAATGAGACAAGCGATCGCTCAAACTCTCAATCCCGACTCGCGGATCATGCAATAATAATTGCACATCGCGTTTGATACTTTCTGGGTTGAGTTCTTCTTTCCCTGTTTGCCGCAAGTACTCTTCTAAATAAGCTTGGAAATTCTTTACTCTTTGCTGGGTGCGGGTGGCGAGGCGACGCGGCGCACGCACAATATTACGAATCGAAGTCTGCACAGAGTCAATAACTTCATTGACTTGCTGTTCACTCAAATCTTGACGTTGACTGAGCAATTTCACCAAAGTATCCCTGTCTACCTGGGATAAGCGACGGCGCAGTGCGATCGCTCCTTCTTTGGGGTTTTCAAACAGTCGGTTAAAATCTCGTTGAATGCCTTCGGGGTTGAGTTCTGCTTTGCCAGTATTCCGCAAGTAATCTGCAATTGTCGTCGTCACTGTGTCGTATTGTTCCTTAGCTTTGTCTCTTAAAGCTAGGGGTGCATGGCGGACACTATGCCAAGATTCTTCAACGGTATCAATGATTTGATTAACTTGGTGTTCGCTCAAATCTTGGCGCTGACTCAACAATTGTACTAAGGTATCGCGGTCAAAGCGAGACAAGCGAGCGCGAATTGCGGCAATTCCAGCTTGGGGGTCTTCCAGCAACCTCTTGAGATCGGCGCGGATGGCATCGGGGTTTAATTCTGCTTTGCCGGTGTTACGCAGATATGACTCTACATTCAACCACAAAGTTTCTGCTTGATATTGTGCTTGTTTTGCCAATCCTTTGGATTCTATCAAGACGCGATCGCGCTGTTTTTCCAATTCATCGAGAATGCTTTCGGCTTCGTATGACTGAATATCGATACGTTGTAGCAGTATCCTCCGCAATTGTTCACGGTCAAATTGTGCCAGTCGCCGTGAGAGGGTTTCATAATCTGCGTCTGGGTCTGCCAATAAAGGTTTAAGACCCCGTTCAATGCCTTCGGGTGTTAAATCTGTCTTGGCTGTCACCAGCAGATAACTTTCTACTCGCCGTTGCAGATCTTGTACTATCTCTCTTTCTTCTTCAGCAGTTACCGTTATTACCACTGATTGACGGACAGCTTCTAGTTGGTCTGCAATGTGCTGAATTTGGGCTTGGGTCAGGAGTCCCCGTTCTTGCAGGATTTTGACAAAATCGTTGCGAGAAAGGCGATTTAGTTCTCTACGGACTGTACCAGGGTCTGCTGCTGGGTCGTAGATAACATCACGAAATTCTTGGGCAATTCTTTCCGGACTCAGTTGCCAAGCAAAGGTGTTGTGCAGGTAATTCTCCACATCGGCGCGGATGGGGCTGTAGGGTTGTGATGGTGTGGGTAACCCTAGTCTATCAGCTTGTTCTGTGGCTTTGTCTTTGGCGGTGGCAAGCGATCGCAATATTTTTTCCACATCCAAATCTGACAAGTCTGTTCTGCCCAACACAATGCCAGTCAGGGCGGTTATTCCTTGCTGGAGTGTCTGCTGAATTGGCCCTGGAGTAGCTTTTTGGTCTGTTTCTTTGGGGGAACGGGTTTCAGCAATTAGCCGATCTAGCTTGGCGTTGAGTTCATCTGTCTTGGTTTGTCCTGGCGGTAGTGATTTAAGATAGTCAATCAATTCGCCTAAGCGATCTTGAGTGGGTTTTTGCTGGCTTAGTACTTGCTGCCATACATTATATAGTGTATCAGCGATGCGGCTAACGTCTCGTTTAGAAAGGTCGGTGCGGCTGCTGACTAACTCAATAAACTTTTGGCGGTCGATGTTACGCAGGTCTGGACTACCTGCGATCGCTTGCAGTTGGGGGTCGTTGAGTAATCTTTCAAACTCTGTGCGAATCCTGGATAGGTCTAGTTCTGGGGGACGCAGCCTATCTAGATAATCTTCGATGTTCTCCCGGATACTAGCCGGATCAATAGCACTACTTAATTCACGACGTACAGCGGAGGCGGCGGCTTCAGCGGTGGCTACTACTTGCTGATTTACAGCTTTTGCGCCGAGTGCAGCCGTGGCTGTGCCCATAATCGCCTGAAAGCCGGAGGTTGCGGTGTTGACTACCGAACCAATCAAGGAACCCACTGTGGTGGAACTCACCCACATAAGTAGTAAAAAGTAAGCACCCCAAATGACTAACCCTAAAATCGCTCCTAACCTGGGGTCAAAAATCACCAAGCTTAATTTTACTGCTAAGAAAGAAGCGATTAATAAGGCGATCGTCACAGTGACTAATGTCCAAATACCCACTGCGGTGCCGATTTTGCGAATCGTACCTCCAAAACTTCCGGCTTCCCCACTATCTGAATCTGATGGACGCCCCAAGTAGGAAATACCGGCTGCAACTGAGAGGTTAGTTAATACTAATTGGAAAGCAAAAGCTAGAATCACCCCGGAGATTAAAGCGACAAAAAAACGCGGCCCCGAAGTGAGAACTGATGCCTCCGCTGGTGATACATCTGGAACGCCTACTCGATTTTGTGCCAACCATAATAGTGGCTTGTAGAGTCCCAACATGATTTCTGTACATTGAAACATTGTATTTCCTTGTTCTAACTTTAAGTTTGGGGAATTAAGAATTTATTGATGAGAAGCAACTCTGTATATATCTCTGTATCTATGGCAATACCTAACTCTTGTAGCTTACAGAATCGTAGAATTTAGGCGCTTTCAGCATCTCTCTAAAGTTTGAAAACTATATCTAGCGATAGATAGAACTTTGATTATCTAACGAAAGAATTTGTCATCTAATTCACTGTTGATGATGTAGTGAAAAAGCTTACTCTTTACTGAAAATTCGCCTGCTATTTTAATGGCTTAATAACAGGTAATTTATTTCTTTAATTTATAGTTTACTCACAATTCAGTTATCAAAGCTTTACATTTATTTACAAGTACTAACTTTTTTATCACCTCCTCAAGGCGGATTTGTCAGCACCGATAAGTTCCTGATAATCGTCCACAAGAAGTGCCTGTATATTGTGCCTAGAGGCGGAAAGCAACTGACTGATAAATAGCTAACTTAAAGTTAAGTAACAAATTGTTCAGGACAAAAAATGGAATCTCGGTTATCCACAGATTTGCCAACAATTTCTAGAGAATACAAAGGTAGCGATCGCAATGGTTTTGTATTTGGCTGGACACCCCAAGCTGAAGTTTGGAACGGTTGTTTTGCCATAATTAGCGTTCTTGCTAATCTACTTTGGCATTTAGTTGGCTATAGCTTAGTTCGAGATATTTCCAGCCTGATTAGTTACTAGAAAATCAAATATTTAAAAATTAGGTTGATTCGGGAGGAAAAAACAATGGAAACTCGTGAAAATCGTCCATCTACTGATATACCACCTGTTGCTACAGCTTACAATGGTCGTGATCGCAATGAATTTCTGTTTGGCTGGACACCTCAAGCTGAAATTTGGAATGGTCGTTTTGCCATGATTGGTTTTATAGCTTACTTACTTTGGGATTTAGTTGGCTATAGCGTAGTTCGTGATATTTTGCACTTGATTCGTTACTAGAAAAGTAAACAAAAGCTTTGCTGAGTGTTAACAGTCAACAGTCAACAACTTGAATCGAAATCATTTCTTTCTTTAAGTTTACTGAAAATTCACCTTAATTTAGGAGTAGAAAACAATGGCAACCCGTGAAACTCGTCCATCCAGTGACTTACCAGCTGTTGCACCAGAATACAATGGTGTAGACCGTAATGCTTTTCTTTTCGGCTGGACACCCCAAGCTGAAATTTGGAACGGTCGTTTTGCAATGATTGGCTTTATAGCTTATTTACTTTGGGATTTAGCTGGCTATAGTGTAGTTCGTGATGTTTTGCACTTGATTGGTTACTAGAAAAGTAAACAAAAACTTTACTGACTGTTAACAGTCATCAGTCAACAGTCATCAGTTATCAATCATCAGTTAACTAACTGGTCTTGGCAGGCGGAACCAAAATCTGGAACCGCCTGTTTGACGTGGGGAATACCCAATTTCACCTCCCCAGCGTTCAACTGTAATTCGGCAAAAATAAAGACCTAATCCAACTCTCCCTGATTTATCTTTGCCTTGAGAAAACTTTTGAAATAAAGTATTTACCATCTCTGGTGCTACACCGCCTCCCTCATCATCTACAGCTAAAAGAATATACACACCATCTGCTTGTAAATCAATTACCACAGTAGATTCTGGGGGACTATGGCGATAAGCATTTTCTACAATATTTGAAATTACCCTATCTAAACGCAATTTCTCTCCCACAACTTTCCAGTCTGCTTCCATGTCAATGTTAGCAGCTAGCTGCAACTGCTTATTGTTAAGTACAAAATTAGGCTTCAAAAGCGAAATCACTTCTTGTGCAGAACTTAATATATTTGGTGCATTCTCAATATCCACAGTGAAAGCTTCCATTGATAACGCCTCAGCAGAAAATACATCTAATATGTTCTTAATTAGCATTTCTTGCTGAATAGATTGCTTTCTTGCAAGTTCTAAAAAATCTTTTCCTTTAGGAGTCAAATTTTCAAACTCCAACAGAGCTAAACAGCAATTGATAGCACTTAATTGTCCCGCTAAATCATGGACAATACAATGGATTAATACATCTTTTTTTTGACTCTCCTTGATTAATTTCTGATAATCTAATTCGTTTGCTCTAGCTTTTTGGAGAATATATTGCTTGTTGGTGAATTCGTATTCTAATAATTCAATTAATAAGATTTTTTTCACACCCATGCAAATTGCATAAGCTTCAAATTGGTATTCTTTACCAGTTAAATCTAATTCACCCCATAAACCTGAACTCAGCTTAATACCTTGATTTATCTGCCAAAACTCTTCTGCATTCACAAGAAAATTTCCTAAAAAAGGAAACTCTTCCTGTGATATTACTATATCTATACCTGATGTAAATTTTTGATATAAAAAACGATTAAACCAGTTTGGTACATTTCCAGCAATTCTGAATAAGCCATTATTAACTCGCTCTAATACTAAAATATTCAAGCTAGCAAACAGCTCAGACATGATAGAGTTATTCATAAGTTACAACTACCATAATCAATCAATCTTAGCTTTTGTTTACTGATTTGGGATTTTAGTTAATTTTTCTCGTAATAAGCTGCAATCATTTGTAATTTGTTGAATGAGTGATAGTTGCTTTTCATTCCAAGTACTATCTAATAACAATACCCAGTCTCCCTCGTCTGAGGGAAAGATATGAATATCTGCACAAATTCCGTACTCTGTTTTTATCAAAGGTAAAAATAGGGGAATATCATCCAAAGGCAGTAAACCTTCCAAGAAAAAAACTTGCTCACCTATATTCTCTCCTTTGCGGAGGTTCGTAATTCCAAATTCTACCAGCTTACCGCCCCAAGCCACAAGATAACCATCTTTGTTGACTAACAGATACGCCAGTGAACGCGTTTCTAAGAGGAAATTTACAATATAGTGAATTATAGGAGCAGGGATATCTACCATTTACCCATCCAATATTTTTTTTGCAATAGTTTGGAAAACTTCTTCTACACCTAGTCCATTTTTAGCACTGGTTTTCATCACAGTCCAACCCTTCTGAATTACAGCATCTATTTCTGTAGTTTCAATTTCCCATTCTTCTGTCATATCCCATTTGTTAAGTACTAAGATGAAGGGAACTTGACCAAGGGTATTTTCTACTCTTGTTTGCAAATCAAAAGCTTTTTCAAGAGTATTGTTTCGGGTACCATCAACAACTAATAAGTAAGCAGATGAACCCCGTAAGTAAGACATACGTACTTTTTGAAATTCGTCTTCTCCATGAATATCCCAAAGTATCAAATTTATTTTTTTTGCTTGAATATCTATCGTTTTTTTATCAATCTTGACACCCACTGTAGTATAGTATTTTTCCGAAAAAATGCTATTAACAAACCGCGACACTAAACTAGTTTTACCTGTGGCAAATGCACCTACCATACAAATTTTTTTCTGGATCATACAATGTTTTTCCTACTCTCCATTCCTTACTCCCTTTTAATTAGTGGTATCAGTCACGAATACTTGAAAAGATACTCTCCGATTAGCTGTTTCAGCTTTTAATGTCAATTCTGGCTTCCAAGGTAGCTTAGAACCCACACCTACGACTTTAAATTTACTGGTATCGATGCCTTGAGATTTTAAATAAGATAGGATTTTATCTGCACGATTTTGACTGAGGAGCAGGTTTTCCTGTTCTGTTCCCGCTGCATTGGTGTGTCCTATTATTTCTACTCTTACATTTTTATCTAGATACTTGGCACTATCCAAAAGCTTTTGGATATTTAACACTAACTGAGGCAGTTTAATAGCTTCACCAGGGTTTAACTCTATTGTGCCTTCTGCAAAAAATAATTTTTCTTGTTCTATTTCTTTAATATATGTTTGTAAGTTAAGTAGTTCAATGTCTACAATATTTTTGTCTTGAAATTGAGTAATTGCTGGAATGGATCGCCATAAATTACGAGCTTCTAAAATCCATTTACGAGGTGCGTAGCCTGTAGCATAAAGAATACCATTGTTATCAAATTGAAAAGATACAGTTTTAGGCGGTTGCAACAAAACCTTAACTCTTTTTATAGTCAATTCCGGTTCTAAAGATAGGTAAGGTTTCCACTGGCTAATGACTGTTTTCGGATTGAGATTTGCTTGTTGTATCAAAGTATTGGGATCTACTGCTAATGGGTCGCGCATTCCCATAATGAAATGTTTTCCATTGTGTTGCTTGGTGTTAATCACAATAATTCCGGGTTGAGAGTTGAGTTTTTCAAGATAGGCTTGCCATCGGAGATGTTCACGAATCATAAAAAAGCTCCAAATACCACATGCGATCGCTATTGTACCTAAGCAAGACCATGCATAAGTATAATTATTTTTCTGGGAAGTAGGTTTATACTGAACTGCCAGACAGGCTTCTAGATAAGGTATGCTTGCTTTAAATGGTTCTGTTTCTCCTGCAAAAGCCTTAATTTCTTCCCCCAGCTTGAGATGAATTTTTTCTATGGCGTCTTGAAAAACTAACCTTAATTCTTGGGGCGGGTTTCCCCGGATACTACCTGCTATAATTGCTTGCGGCCCTTCTTCAACCAAAATAGTGAGTTCTCCCAAGCGCAAACTTTTCAATGCATCTTCTTTTCTGATGCTGAACGAATCTCTGACAAAATCACCAATAGCTGTCAACATGGCAGAAACTAAATCTGGATCTTGAGTAGCTATCTGTTTAACCATCACATGTTGCAGTAATAATCCAGTTTTTTTATGAATTAGAAATACTTGTTCTACTCGGTAAATTAACGTCCGCAGCAGCACAATTTCTGCAAATGATTTACCCGTGCGTCGCGCTTCTAACCTCCACTTAAAACTTTCAACTGACAAGCTATTTTCCAAGGTTTGATTCAGAGATTGAATCATCTGCTCAAGTGCTGTGGAAATCGCCTTGCGTGTGGCTGGGCCAATGATAGGAAAAAACGCTTCTGAAAGTACATTTTCGTCTTGTTGAACAGAAGTTTTAATTGCTTCTTCCACAGTTGGTACTATTGCTTCAACCAGTTGTTTATCTTGTTTTGACCGCATAATTAAAGCTTCTGGAAGCAGGCGGCTGATATCTTCTGGTTGAATTTGAGGATTATTTAATCGCTCATAGAGTTTGTTAAGTTCGGTTGGCTCAATTCCAAAAAGCAAACTGCGAAGTGTAGTGAGTTCATCGTTAAGTTGTGGTTCTTTGTTACTCGAAGATTGACTGTTGCTACTTGTAGCTTCAGGAGGTACTTTCGGTTTTTGATTTAAGGAATCACTCATTGCCAAAATCCCCAATTGGGGATGGGGAGCAGGGGAAGCAGGGGAGATGGGAAGATGAGGGAACTAAGAGAATAACTACTGACAAATGACAACTGACAACTGACTACTAACTATTTTCCCCATTCAGACGAATAGCTAGGTCTGTAAATAGAGCTGCTAGCTTAGAACGATCTATTTTGTCCCTACGCAGCTCTTCAGCTTCCCGTTCCAGCAAAGCTAATATTTCCTCATATTTTTGCTGAATATCATCTTGTAGGCTTTTAGATTGGTTGAGAATCTGATCGTGTAAATTCCGCTGGCTATTAGTTGTTTGTTCTTCTAATTGGGCAAATTTTTTGTCTAAAGTTATGCTTATATTTCTTTGTTCTTCACCCAATGCTTGCACAGCATTGCCACGTTCTATTTGTTCATTTTTTAGCCGTTCCGCTAAAGAATCAACTTCTTTTTTGATGTAATTCTCTAAATTATCTAAACGTTTTCTTGTCTCATCTCGGATGTTAGTCAATTCTTTTACTAGCCGTTCTTCTAAGCGTACAAACCTTTTGTCTACCTCCCGGATCTGATTTCCAAAAAGTAGGTCTCTAACTTTATCTAAGTTGCTACTTTCACTAATACTATTATTACTAAATTGATTTGCCCCCCCTTTCGCTAGTTCTCCCGAATTACTATTGATATATTCTTCAGGCGGGTTCATAACTTTAATCCTTTTCGAGGCTAAAATTTGGTTTTACTTTTATTTGTAATATCCCATTTGGAGTTAGGATACTACTTTGCGTATAAGCATATGTTAATATTTTAACAAGTATTGGTATTAATTTAAAGTAAAGGAGTCAGTAGGCGAGAAACTCTCACGGCTAACTTGAACCAAAAAGGTTTTCTATGGTATTCAGATAAATCAACGGCAACACAAGCAGCTAAATCAGCCTTTAACATTTTTTTTACACTTTGGACAAAGCCAGGCTCAGCAACAAAGCCCATTACTTCAAAGTTGAGGGTGAAAGAGCGATTATCTAAGTTAACAGTTCCTACCCCTGCCATATCCTGATCGATGAGTATGATTTTCTGGTGCATGAACCCATTTTTGTAACGATATAGCTTGATACCAATTGCCTCCATTTCAGTATAGTAAGAAAAAGAACATAGATAAACAAGTAAGTGGTCGGGTCGGTTTGGTAGGATAATTCGCACATCTACACCCCGCATTGCAGCCAGTTTTAAAGCCGATAGTGTTGATTCGTCTGGGACAAAGTAAGGACTGGCAATCCAGAGGAGAGTCTGAGCTTGATTAATCACATTGACGAAAAAAAGCCTACAAGCTGGTAGCTGATCTGCGGGGCCTGTAGGAAGTACTAATGCGGTTTGGTTAATTTCTTGATTAGGTTTGACTTGCCAGTTCACTTCAATAACTTTGCGAGTTGCCCAATACCAATCTTGTATAAATGAGTTTTGTAGGGTTTTGACTGTGGGCCCTTGGAGTATCATATGGGTGTCGCGCCAAGGACTCAAGCGGCGATTTTTTCCTAAGTATTCATCGCCAATATTCAGACCACCTAAAAATGCTATTTCACCATCCACCACAATAATTTTGCGATGGTTGCGGAAATTGAGTTGGAAACGATTACCTTTACCTTTAGTGGTGTTGAATGCACTAACTTTAATTCCATATTGTTGTAGAGATTTGATATATGAGCGGGATAGTTTTTTTGAACCAATTTCATCGTAGAGAAAGTAGATTCTGATTCCTTCCTTAGCTCTAGCAATCAACGCTTCTTTAAACTTGTTGCCTATCTGGTCATCATTAATAGTATAAGATTGCAACAAAATATAATCTCTTGCCGATGCGATCGCGCTCAACATCGCTTCATAAGTCTGCTGACCATCAATTAGTAATTCAGCAGCATGACCACAGGTGAAAGGAATGCCTGTAAAAGCCTCAGCCAGTGGTTGCAGCTGGGCCAATTTATCTGGTGGTGCAACTTTAAATTCAGCTAGTTCATGGTAAGTATGGCGAGCGAGTTTGTAGTGTTGTGCATAAACTGAGCGCAGGGTTTCAGCATATCCATGAAATCTAGTCCTTCCTAAAATCCAATACAAGGGAATAGCTAGCCAAGGAAAAGTCACTAGAGATATACTCCAAGCGATCGCTCCTTGGGAAGAACGCACATTCATCACTGCATGAGCCGCATGTACAATTCCCAAGGCATGAACAATAACTGTAGCTGTGCTAAAAATAGCTAAAATTCCACTATCTACAAGCATGTTAATTTTTTCAGGTATCCATATAAGAAAATTCTGCCAGTAATGGTTTGTGATCGGATGAGCAAATTTGGTCTAGTACTTTAGCACTGGCTTTGTTTTCACTCAATTTTCGGTAAAATATCCTATCTAGGGGGGATGACAATAGGAACCGTTTAATTTTGCGGCTTTCATGGGGTGCAAAAGTAACTGGTATTAACCCCAGTCGAGTTACTACTTGATCCAAAATAACTGCTCTTTTTCGGTTCCAAGTATTAAAGTCTCCTGAAAATATCAGGGGGCCATGATGTGCAGATAACGCCAATTCTAATTCATGTAACTGTAGTTCAAATTTATTTAAATCTACAAAATTAATTAAATGGCTATTGATTGCTAAAAGAGTTGTTTGATGATTAGATAGCGCATATTCAGTGATCAGAGAAATTTTAGGAGTTTTAATAATAGGTTCATGATGCCTAGTTCTTAAAACTTTTTTAGTCAACGGACTGATTGTAGATGCTGTGAATATTCCTGAATAACTCTGATGATGTACGTCCAGAAAATTAGGGGCAAAACTCCAATTCATTCCTATCCATTCTCCTAATTTATCTCTTCCTAATTTTAAACGAAATTCTTGTAAAAATATGAGATGTGGTTGGTATTCTTCTACAATGGTTAAAAAATCTTTTAACCAAATCTGATTATAATTATTTTTAGCAATATTCCAGTTAAGTACTTTAATTGAGTTACTATTTAATTCTCTTTGAAGCAAATAGCTGCTATCAATTGTAGATTCTTGTGAGCTAAGGAATCGGTAGGATGGAACAAATTTTTTGGCGAAAGTATCTACGTGTTGTTTAATATTAGGCATTACTAATAGTTATCTAGTTTTTTCTAGCTTAACGCTATTAGATAATTAGAAGGCGGAAGGGAGGAGTTAGCAGTTAACAGTCATCTTCCTCATCTCCTGCATTCCTCATTCCCCACTTACAGTATTAGCTGGATATGAAAAGTTTACGGCCGATAATAGCTTGACATAAAACTAGACTTTTACTATGCAAAACAAATTTACTATTTTTATCAAATTCCTGCTAGGCATGGAATATAGCAAGTGATCTGAAAACCTGTAGCCCTGTATAATTCCCAGCCAGCACAGAAGGCTGTAAATTAAATAGAGTGAGCGATCGCACCTAGGTACTCCTCTAGGCGTGTTCGCAAGCAAACATCTAGCATTTACATTCCTAGTTGGTTCGGCTCAGCACCGATCAAGCCATTCCGCGAAAAACTTTTTTAAGTTATTCAAGGATATGGGGTGGGTAAAGTTCAAATTAAAGATGATTTCTAGAATTTGAGATTATTTTGGACATTTCTGTTGACAAATTTTTCATTATCTTTTATTTACATCATTGAACTCTATTTTTTATTAGGTAAATAAGGATGTATAAATAGGGACGACTGAGCTATGAATGCAATAAGTATTAGAGATAAAGGAGAGTGTTTTGGCTACAATAAATACAATTAGACTAAAAATACACGGTTTGTTGATTAAAACTCAGTATTTGTTTATATACCAGGTTAACGAGCGTCAAAATTAGGTTATTTTTACTAAATTTATAATACATGAATTCTAAAAATTTGAAACGTAAACGTGGTGTTTTACTTACTGCTAGAGGTTTACAAAAACTTCAAGAAGCAAAGCGGATGTCAGAAGCAAATGAAAATTATGGAAATAGCTACACACTGGAAGAGATGAGTACACTCACAGGATTATATTCCAGTACCATTTCTAAAGTTTTAAATCGTGAAGGAGGAGTTGATAAAAAAACTCTCGAAAAGCTATTTTTAGTTTTGAACTCAGAATTAGATAAAACTGATTATTTAAACTCAACTACTCGTATTGACTGGGGAAATGCTACCCCTAGTCCAGTTTTTTATGGACGTAAAGACGAACTGAGTACTTTAGAGCAATGGATTTTGAATGACCGTTGCCAAGTAGTGGCATTATTAGGAATGGGTGGTATTGGTAAAACAGCATTGTCTGTGAAACTTGCTCAACAAATTCAAGAAGACTTTGAATATGTAATCTGGCGATCGCTACGAGAAGCTCCACCTGTTAAAACTATTATTGCTAATCTGATCCAGGTTCTATCTGATGAGCAGGAAATAGAAAGCAATTTATCAGAGAACTTATCTGAGAGAATATCACGATTAATATATTACTTACAAAATTCTCGTTGTCTAGTGTTACTTGATAATGTAGAATCAGTTCTCCGCGGTGGTAGTCGGGCCGGACAATATGGAGAAGGATATGAAGGATATGGTGAGCTTTTCAAACAGTTAGGAGAAGCATCTCACACTAGTTGCATTATATTAACTAGTCGAGAAAAAACTAAAGAGATAGCATTACTTGAAGGAAAAGAAGCATCTGTTCGCTCATTACCACTCAGTGGTCTGAAGGTGCAGGAAGCACGGGAAATATTGAGAATTAAAGGGATAACTGCGGCAGAGGATGAATGGAAATTACTAATTGAACTTTATGCAGGTAATCCATTAGCGTTGAAAATAGTTGGCACAACTATTCAAGATATATTTGATGGTAATGTGACTCAATTTTTGCAAGAAAGTACATCTGTATTTGGAGACATCCGCGATATTTTAGATCAACAGTTTGAGCGTTTGTCACATTTAGAGAAAGAAATAATTTATTGGCTAGCAATTAACCAGGAACCAGTTACTTTAGCAGAGTTGCGACAAGACATCATATTACCAAGGTCAACTCAAAAATTACTTGAGTCTCTAGAATCTTTAGTGCGGCGATCGCTAATAGAGAAAAGTACAGCAACTTTCACCTTACAACCTGTAGTTATAGAGTATGTATCTCAGGTATTTATAGAGCAAATTTGTGAAGAGGTTGTCACTGCTGATATTGAGCTTTTTAATTCCCATGCTTTAATGAAAGCAACTGCTAAAGACTATATTAGAGAAGCTCAAATTCGCCTTGTTCTCCGGCCAGTAATAGATGGGCTACTTACTGTCTTAAAAAGTAAAAGAGGCGTTGAAAAGCAATTAACTAAAATTCTAGCAAGGCTAAGAGAAGAATCTCCGTTAGAACCAGGGTATACAGTTGGAAATATTCTGAATTTGCTATGTCAACTTCAGATTGATTTAAAGGACTATGATTTTTCTAATTTAACTGTTTGGCAAGCAGACTTGCAGAATGTAAAACTACACAATGTAAATTTCCAAAACGCCAATTTAGCTAAGTCTGTTTTTGCTGAAACTTTTGGTAGTGTTTTATCTGTAGCCTTCAGTCATGATGGCAAACTTTTGGCTATAGGTGATACCAATGGTGAGATTCGCTTGTACCAAGTTTCGGATTGGAAACAGCTTCTAACCTGTAAGGGACATACTAACTGGGTTGTATCACTAGCCTTTAGTCCTAATGATAGTATGCTTGCTAGCAGTACTACTGACTATGCTGTGAAGCTTTGGGATGTTAATACAGGTCAATGCCTACAAACTTTACAAGGGCACAATAACGAGGTTTGGTCTGTAGCCTTTAGTCCTGATGGTGACAGACTAGCTAGTGCTAGTGACGACAACACAATAAAATTATGGAGTGTCCGCATTGGTGAATGTATCAGAACCTTTCAGGGACACACTAGTTGGGTATGCTCAGTTATATTCAGTTTAGATGGACAAATTCTCATAAGTGGGAGTGAAGACCAGACAATAAGATTGTGGAATATTGACACTGGTCAATGTCTTAAAATTTTTCAAGGACACCGTGATGGAATACGTTCCATTACTGTCAGTCCTAATGGTGAAATATTAGCCAGTGGTAGTGAAGACCAAACGGTAAATTTATGGGATATTAATACTGGTGAATGCCTTAAAACTCTTAAGGGACATTGTAATGAAGTATATTCAGTTGCCTTTAGTCCAAAGGGCGATCTCCTAGCTAGTGGCAGTTTTGACCAAACAGTAAAGTTATGGGATGTTAGTACTGGTGAATGCCTCAAAACCTTCCATGGGCATTCTAGTTGGATATTTTCTGTCGCCTTTAGCGCCAAAGGTGATTTCCTAGCTAGTGGCAGTTATGACCAAACAGTGAGATTGTGGAGTACCAGCACTGGTCAATGTCTAAAAACATTACAAGGATATACAAATCAGGTTCTATCAATTGCTTTTAGTCCAGATGGACGTATGCTAGCAAGCGGCAGTCATGATTCGTCGGTGAGATTGTGGGATGTTAAGACAGGTCAATGCCTGAAAACATTCCAAGGACATCGCGCTGCTGTTCAATCGATTAGCTTCAGTGCTGACGGACAGAAACTGGCAAGCGGTAGTCATGACCAGACAATAAAGTTATGGGAGGTCAGTACAGGACAATGCCTGAAAACGTTTCAGGGACATCGTGCTGCGATTTGGTCAGTTGCTTTTTGTCCTGACGGCCAAACACTAGCCAGTGGTAGTGATGATCATACAGTGAGGTTGTGGAACATCAAGACGGGTCAAAACTTAAAAATGTTTGAGGGACATCAGGCTGCGGTTTGGTCAGTTGCCTTTAGTCCAGATGGGCAAATGCTAGCAAGTGGCTCTTTAGATCAGACAATCAAATTGTGGGACGTTAGCGTTGGTAAGTGCAAGACAACATTAAAGGGACTTACAACTTGGGTTTGGTCTGTGGCCTTTAGCCCTGATGGTGAAATGCTGGCAAGTACTAGTCCAGATGGAACATTAAGGTTATGGAGCGTCAAAACAGATGAATGCCTTAAAATTTTGCAGGTAAACACAGCTTGGTTAAAATCAGTTGCCTTTAGTCCAGATAGCTTGGCAATAGCAACTGGAAGTCATGATTATACAGTCAAGTTATGGAATGTCGATACAGGGGAATGCCTCAGATCTTTGCAAGGACACACAGGTGGAATTTGGTCAGTCGTCTTTAGTCCTGATAACCAATTTCTTGCTAGTAGTGGTGATGATGAGACAATTAGACTGTGGAGTATAACAACAGGTGAGTGCTTAAAAATTTTGAAAGCTGAGAAACCGTACAAGGACATGAATATCATAGGAGTTACAGGTTTAACTACAGCTACTATTGCTACACTGAATGTTTTGGGGGCAGTTGCTACCGAAAAACAGCCTCCGCAAGCAGTGACATTAGAGTAGTTGAGATTCAAGTACTTCTCAGTTCACCTCACCATCAACCTTGTCCAAAACATCAGACCCATGAAAAATAAACTGCCTTTGCTCAGTTAGTGTGAATCTCCACATATTGAGCTATTAGATTAGTCAGCAAACCAGTTTTTCAGCTGGTTTGCCTTACGATATTACAGCGACAAGATACTCATGGTATCGTCGGTTTAGAGTTAAAGTAATAAACTAACAGTTCGGCTGAATTTAAAAAGAAGCAATTTCAGTGTCGTTAGGCATTCCTTGTGCGAATTCAGCGGTCATTATACTTTCCAAATCATCAGTTTCGATATCATTCAATACATCAAAACTATTTTCCAACATATCAAAACTAGTTTTGAGGGAGTTGTTGGTCAGTTGTTGTAAAGACTGTTGCTCGATAGAAACTGTGAATGTAGTCATCGTTTTATTCTCCTTGAAGTTGTTTCTTTGAAATACAGCTATATATTGCTTTATATAAACTGCTTAAATAGTTCTGTTTCTTTTATTAACACCTAACAAACAGATTAGACTAGCAGATTTGTAGGTCGCTCTAGAGATTTCAATATATGCTGTAGTTCCTCGTCTGAAATGTAGTCTTCCTTGGGTGGGCTAAAGCGTAATACTGCCGTTTCATAACAAGCTTTCGCTATGCGGCTATGCTCTTCGGGACTAAGCTGTGCAACAATTTCAAGAATATCGTCTACATGCTTGACTTCTGAGCCAACATTACTGTGTACCCTTAGCCAGCGTGTAGCTTGGATACCTGGTGGCAACAAAGCCTCCACACGTTGAATGTACTCCTCACCTATAAATGTCCCTAAACGCTCACTTGCATAACAAAGACCAACACAATCAATTGGATTCGTTCTCTGCACAATTTGAGTAAAGAAATCAATGTAATCCTGCATACTTGTTGGTACAAGAGCTTGCACTACAGCAAGAGCGTCATATCCCATCGCTTGAATATCGAGCAGGGCGAGTCGGTCATGGCCTGCCTCTTCTCTTGCTTTCTGTGCAGCCCACTGTGCCAAATTCCAACGACCCAATGCACTAAAGCCTTGAGCAGCTTTTTCCATTAGTGGAGAAGTATGACGACTTGAATGGTAAGCACCTGCAAGCCGCCATACCCAACGTGTAGCAGTTAGATTGGGTGGTCTGCGTTCCGACTTAACTGCGTGCCAGGCATGTACTATTGCCTGATCTAAAAATTTTCGGATTTTAGTTAAGGTAGCAGCATCAATTACTTTTTCGCCCAAGGAATCACTGTTTTCACTCAGGCCAGTTTGATACATCCCAGTGCTGTTAGCAGCATCTACCACTTCTTTGCCAAGCACAATACATGCTGATTCAGTAGCAATTAGAAAGTTATTATGCATGGTTGATTTTGCACCCGCGTATTTCCATCATCTTGACAACCGCTTCTGCTTCTAAAAATTAGGCACAGAAGTCTTCTGTGAGATAGATTATAAATATCTCACTTTTTATGCTGTATTGAACTTTCTAGCCTTCAAATCAGTGTTTTAATCAGTTAATTGAGACACACATTAACAAAAACTTTTACTTGGTCATAATCTTAACATAACAACGAGTCTTTAAGCATAAAAAAACATAAAGTAATAAAGCTAATTTACTAATACCGCATTTCTTAATATTTCTTAGCAGATGATACATCTTAACTCTAGTTGAAATTTCAAATACTATCAATATAATTATCTAATTTCTGAATAGACAAATCTCTATACAAAGAAAGAAGTATAAAGTCAGACGACATCAAGAATAAAATCAATATTTCATGTGTTTAGTTGTAAACTTTACTTAAGGTAGTTTTGCACTAAGTAAATTAGAGAAAAACATTTATTAGCACTACAATTAAACCGCGTTCACAGTGTTAAGATCCTGTCATTACCGCATTGAGCTAATTTTGCGAAAATAGAATTACTATAAATACTGTCAGTACCCTACAGCAAATTTGCAGAGTTGTATAATTTATATCGTATAAATTTAATTTAATAGTTCTATGTACTGGGCACTGAAGCGATCGCCTCAACCCCACAAGTTATCATGGGCAATATAGCGTTGCATCTGAATTCAATACACTGCCTACATCAATTAAATGGGGCATTGGGCATTGGGCATTGGGGAGCCAGTGCCGTGGTGTTAGCGTAGCGGTAGCGACGTAGGAGCGTCGGCAACGCGGTGAGGCAGCCCCCGTCTTGGTGAGGCAGTGCGGTCTTGGGGTTTCACGCCACTCCCTTTGGCTGTCGGGAGACCCGCCCACGGGGGTCTTTCTGGGGCAGGTTTTTTTTGATTAGACAAATTTTTGGGATTTTAAAACCAAAATCATTGTCTAAGAACTTAAAACTACGTTCAATAATTGAGAACATTCTCAACTATTTATCGAAAGCCTAAAAACCTGCCCTTCAAAGCTCCCCAGATCCCCAGCTCCCTGACTTCCCCCACCTCCTCTAGCCTGTTGACCCTCACAAAGGATTATGACTATCGAACGAGTTCCCCAAAAACACTATCCCAAAGCTGAGATTTGGCGGCGAGGCATGGCATTAGGGCTTGATTTCCTCGGTGTCTGGTTAGTCAGTTCTCTATTGGGAAGCAATAGTATCGGTATTCAATTTGCTCAAATCCTCATTTTTGTCATAGGTTGGCTGGTTTTGCGGGTGCTAGTGGTCTACAACAATCAAGGGCAAAGCTTAGGGCGTTGGGCGTTCGATTTGAAGATCCTCGAAGTCGAGGACGGCCAAGTAGTGAGCAGGATTCCAGAATTGCAGGCACTGCTAAAACGAGAAGCCATAGTTTGCTTTGGCGCTCTTTTGGTTTCAATTGCCCTAAACAACATCCGTGCCAATCCCACTGCTATACTGCTATTACTTCCTCTGGCAATTGACTGTGGTAACGCTTTATCCGATACTCAGTTGCGGCAAGCTTTGCATGACCGCTATGCTGGAACTTTCATAGTTTCGTCGCGTCGTGGCTACTCGCTGGATCTAAAAGTCAAGCGATTAGTTGAAAAAGTACGGCGAAATGTGAGAAGATAGTCATTTGTGTTAATTCTCCTCAGGCTTTAGCGTTTGTAAGATTATGGCTAAAAGTAAAGGTGTCCGCATAATAGTGACACTAGAATGTACCGAGTGTCGTACGAATCCAGACAAGCGATCCCCTGGTGTTTCACGGTATACCAGCACTAAGAATCGTCGCAACACTACGAATCGGCTAGAACTGAAAAAGTTCTGTACCCACTGCAACAAACATACCGTTCACAAGGAAATCAAGTAAAGATGAGCTATTACCGTCGTCGCCTGTCTCCAATCAAGCCTGGAGAGCCAATCGATTATAAAGATGTTGACTTGTTGCGTAAGTTTATCACCGAGCGGGGTAAGATACTACCACGTCGGATTACGGGGCTGACATGTCAGCAACAGCGAGACTTGACACTAGCAATTAAGCGGGCACGAATTGTAGCTTTATTGCCCTTTATCAATGCGGAAGGCTAAATCAATTTTAGATTTAGGATTTTAGATTTTGGATTATCTGAAGAAGCTGTGTTTAAATGACATTGGCTTTGTTTTTATGAGTCCAAAATCTCAAATCTGAGTGATAAAGTGTAAAATTGGTTACTAAAGAAAAATTTTTGGATTCAGGATTTCATACCAGTTCATTAGAATCCAAAATCACGCCAGTTCAACGCCACTTGCGGGACTTGGGGAGAATCCCCAAGGGCGCAGTGGCTCATCAAGCCAGGAAACCCTTCCTGTGCGACTGGCTCCCAAATCTAAAATCTAAAATTACTAGAGTGCGAGAGTTGTGGAGAAGGGGACGCTAGTTGAATTTAGGGTTCAAGGCGATCGCCGTCTGGGTGTGGTAGATCGTCCAGACGGTAAAACCCGCTGGTTTGTGGTAGACGAACGCGGTCAATCCCACAGCCTCGCGCCTAGACAAATTACTTATACAGTGGCGGGGCAAGCCTACAAGCCCTCTGAGATCACCAGCTTTTTAGAGCAGGTCAAGCCTTATCTAGATCCATCAAGCTTAGAGGTAGCATGGGAATTACTGGTGGAAGACGCCCAAACAGTCACACCTGCTGAAATGGCAAATCTGCTGTTTTCTCAATCAGACCCAGCGCCAAGTTATGCCGCCCATTGCTTGTTATCAGACGACAAACTCTATTTCAAGCAAAAAGGAGACGCTTACGAACCGCGAACAGCAGCTCAAGTGGCAGAACGTAAGCACCAAATAGAAGTAGAAACCCTCAAAGCTAAAGGACAACAAGAATTTTTAGCTCGCGTAGAGCAAGCGCTCACTGGTGAAACAGTAGAATGGCAGCGCCACGATCGCCAGCGTTTGGAAGGGCTAGAAAAATACGCGACTTTACTGGCAGATATTGTACGGGTAGGGCTAAACTATGAATCTCTAGCTCGTGCCTATCCTCCTAGTGCCCCAGTCTTAGAAACTATGACTATGCTGGGGCGTGCCGCAACCCCCCAAGGAGCTTTTCAATTATTGATAGACTTGGGTTGGTGGAATGCTCACGAGAACTTGTTCCTGCGTCGTGCTTCAATTCCAGTTCAGTTTCCTAGCAAGGTAGTAGAAGTGGCGCAACAGCGTTTGGATTTCCCTCCAACTGACTTAGATGCAAATCGCCTCGATTTGACTCATCTGAAAGTCTATACAATTGATGATGAAAGCACCACTGAGATAGACGATGGTCTTAGCTGGGAATTACTCCCGGATGGACGGGAGCAGCTTTGGGTACACATCGCCGATCCGACTCGCTGGTTAATACCAGAAGATGATTTAGATCTTGAAGCCAGAAAGCGGGGAAGTACAGTTTATTTACCTACGGGTATGATTCCCATGTTCCCGGAAGTACTGGCAACTGGGCCCATGAGTTTGGTGCAGGGACAAATTTGTTGTGCCCTCAGTTTTGGAGTTATTTTAAATACAACTGGGGCAGTAGAAGATTACTGCATTCGTACCAGCTTCATCAAACCCACCTATCGCCTCACCTACGAAGATGTAGATGAGATGCTGGAATTAGGAGTACAAGCAGAACCAGAAATAGAAGCGATCGCTAATTGGGCACAAAGGCGGAAATCTTGGCGCTACAACCAAGGCGCAATCAGCATCAACATGCCAGAGGCGATGATCAAAGTCAAAGGCGACGATATCAGCATCGACATTTTAGATGATTCTCCGTCGCGACAACTGGTCGCAGAAATGATGATTCTTGCCGGTGAAGTCGCTGCTCGTTATGGTCAAGTTAATAACATACCTTTGCCTTTTCGGGGTCAGCCGCAGCCAGAATTACCCCCAGAAGAAGAATTGCTTCTGTTACCAGCCGGATTCGTACGTGCCTGTGCCATGCGTCGCTGTATGCCTAAGAGTGAAATGAGCATCACGCCTGTACGTCATGCTGGTTTAGGATTAGATACCTACACTCAAGCAACTTCTCCCATCCGTCGCTACAGTGATTTACTCACCCACTTTCAACTGAAAGCCCACCTGCGGGGTGAAGTTCTGCCTTTTTCCGCAGAACAACTCAAAGAAGTAATGATGACCGTCACAAGTACCACCCAAGAAGTGACGATGGTAGAACGGCAAACTAATAGATATTGGGCATTAGAGTATTTACGCCGTCATCCAGAGCAAGTTTGGCATGTAACAGTTTTAATGTGGCTGCGAGAAGACAGCAATTTAGCATTGATTCTATTAGAAGATTTGGGCTTGCAGTTACCCATGTCCTTTAGACGCACGGTGAGATTAGGTGAACAAATATTAGTAAAAGTTAGCCACGCCGATCCGCAAAAAGATTCTATTCAATTCCAAGAAATAATATATCAAGAAGCCCAAACAGCTACGAATTAAGTCTTCTGTCCTGGATTTAACCATAGCAATCTTATTTATTTTATGAAAATCGGCTAAGATTCCCAACTTCTCCAATCAGTCGGGAATCTTTCTGTTAACGAATGATTTAACGTGACGTGAGTTCGACGCATAAATAGCCCTTTAGCGATAGATATATTGCCAATAGAAGTCACCGATTATACAGACAATTACTGATTTTTTGCGATTTTAGCTGTCATAATCTATGCCCAGAGAAGGTTTGAGTTTTTTTAGCTTAAGTTAAATTGAAAAAAGACTGTGGTGGGAGTGTCAAGTATTAGCCCTAACGTTTAGCGTGACTATATTGAGAAATTCTGAGAATACTTTTGTAGCAAGCATTTGAAAAAATAAATATTGAGTAATTAAATGAGTACATTACTTAACTAAGTTACTTAAAATAAATAAATTATGCTTCTACTATATCAGTATTAATTTAATAGAAACTTTACCCTATAATTGGGCAAATATTCAATCTGATACTGTTCGTCTGATGTTGATTACATCTCCAGAATGGGAACTCTAGTTAGTGAGGTTGAGATAAAGTTCTTACTTAGAGTAATTATCTATGTTCCATTCCGATAATGCCGTGCTGCATCGACCGTCATTCCGTGGTTTGCCACGTAGCTTGAGTTCTTGGGAGACTTGGGCTTTTGGGTTGACATCCCATCTTGCTTGGACATCAGTAGTGCCGGCTGTTCATGCGGCTTTGGGAACACAAGCTATTTTTGTTTGGATTCCTGCTGTGATTCTTGGGATGCTACTAAATTATCAGATAAAGCATTTAGGTAAAAGTTTATTTGATGTAGCTGGAGGAACGCCTAACTATACAACTAAACTGTGGCAGCGATACCCAATAATTGCACGCTATGCAGCAATAGGATATCTCTTGGGTTGGCTTTCTTTCCTCTCAGTAAACGCTGTTGTATTGACAGATCTTATCAAAGTAAATTTTGAAGCATTAGGTATTAGCTTCCCAGAAGCAATTCTGAGGATTACCTTTATATTATTGCCCTTTGTTGTTGCCTTCAGTGGCACACGTGCATTAAGCATTCTACATTTATTTTTTGCGATTCCTGCCTGCGTCTTGTTACTTACTTTTTGTCTACAAGGTCTAGGATTTTTAGCGTTTTCTAGTAATAGTCCTGGCTTTTTTCCTAATGAGTGGTCATCTTTGAGCTTTGTTGATTGGGCAAAATGGTTTTATTTCGCTAGCTATACAGCCTACAGTTGTGAAACGGCCTCATCCTTTGTTGCTGATAGCCGTGAACCTGATAAAACTTTGAGGTTTTTAGATATTGCAGCTTGGTTAATGTTGCCTGTGTTAATGGGTGGTTCTTGGGTAATTATGCGTTTAGCAACAGCCCCAGATTTAGAAGATAATGCTTTTTTGAATTTTGTTGCCGCTTCTACACCATTTTGGGGAAATTTTGCTCCGGCGATCGTTACTTTCTTACTAGCTGGTTCTTGTTTGTTAGGTTCAGCCACAACAGTTTCTAACTGTCCTCGGATCATCTATCAGTTAGCTGTTGATGAACACTTAGCACCAGTATTTTCTGTAGTCTCACCTCGTGGTGTCTTTGGTTCGTCTCTGACTCTAAGCCTAATTTTGGGACTAATTTATTTTATTTGGGGTAATGTAGCTCACATTATTGCCGCTACAAATGCAGCTTGGTTTATATCAATAATGCTATTGCATTTAGGTTTATGGCAACAGCGAGCTAAGTTCGATGTAGTGCTTCCAAAACTGACTTTAGGTATCTTTTTGTTGGAGATATTAATCTTATTAGCAGGAAGCTATGCTTGGGGCTGGCAAGATTCTCTGATTGGATTATTAGTTCCGTTTGGTGTATTAGCAATTGATGCGTTAGTTCGCCGCATTCGCCTTCCTATTTTCCGTTCTAGTTGGTGGTTAAAACTTTATCAATCACGACGAACAAAGCAATTTCAAGATTCAGTGATGCTACAAGTGAGCATCTTAATTTTTCTCTTGTGTAGTGCTGTTTTAGTTGGCTGCTTATTTGGTTGGTATATAAATAAAGCTGCAATTACAAATTTTGAAAATTTAGTTGTTGTTTTGCTGATGACGGTAGCATTTGTGGGAGTTACGATCGCCTGCTGGACAAGTTTACCTCAAGTAGTGGCAATCACCGAAGCACGAGAGGCCGCTGAACACCTTTTTCATGTTGCCCAAGATGGTATCGTCGTTACAGATGAACAAGGTATAGTTTGCCAAGCAAACCCAGCGATTGAATTTTTTTTTGGTGTGAATCCATTTGCTCTTTTAGGCCATCACCTCAACAAATGGTTGCCAGAATTAGCTCACTGTCCTCAACAGTGGACACGGCGTAGTGAACATACCATACTTTATAAGGCAAAAATCAAAAATTTAGAAGTTTCTATCTCAGATCGACCCCATCAAGACTTTCGAGAATATGTTGTTATTCTTCACGACATCACAAGGCGCAAACAAGCAGAAGAGATATTGCGACAATCAGAGGCAAAATTACGGGAAGAAGCTAAACAACTAGCTACTCAACTGGTGCAGAGTGAAAAGATGTCCAGCTTAGGACAGTTAGTAGCAGGAGTAGCACATGAAATTAACAACCCAGTCAACTTTATTTATGGCAACCTTACTCCTGCTAGTGAATACATCCAAGATTTACTCAAACTGCTACTACTTTATCAACAGCACTATCCCAATCCAGTAGTAGAAATTCAAGAGGAAGCAGAAGCGATTGATATTGATTTTTTACTTCAAGATTTGCCACAGTTGCTAACTTCAATGAAAGTTGGAGCGCAAAGAATTAAAGAAATTGTACTATCTCTACGTAACTTTTCTCGCTTAGATGAGGCAGAGATGAAAGAGGTAAATATTCATGATGGTATTGACAGTACTTTAATGATTCTTGAGCATCGTCTTAAGGAGAAAACTAAATATCCAGCAATAGCAATTATCAAAGAATATGGAAATATTCCATTAGTAGAATGCTACGCTGGACAACTCAATCAAGTATTTATGAATATTTTGGCAAATGCAATTGATACTTTAGAAGAAGCATTTATTACTGGGCAAAATCTTCAGAATCTTCAGATTCGGATCAAAACCGAATTAAGAGATAATAAACAAGTAATTATTTGCATAGCTGATAATGGCACTGGTATGTCAGAAACTGTGCAAAAGCAATTATTTGATCCTTTTTTCACTACCAAACCCATTGGTAAAGGAACTGGGCTAGGTTTATCAATTAGTTATAAAATTATTACAGAGAAACATCAAGGGAGATTGCATTGTATTTCCTGCCTAAATCAAGGAACAGAATTTTTAATTGAGATTCCTCTGCGTCAATATGCCACTACTGTTGATGTGAGAAAAGCTATAAATTTGTAATTTTAAATTAAAAATAGAATGTTAAGTTTTGCAACTCAACCTATTTTTAGAAAGCACTCGCTCTTTTCTTTTTTGACAAACTTCTAAAAAACCCCGCTTCCATTCCTCTCCCCTGCAAGGAGGAACCACTGCATTGGGCGGGTTCCCACGGCAGTCTGCTCAAGTCGGGAAACTATGCGCGGCAATCACTCATGGGGCCCTGAGTTCCCCTGCTTCCCCTGCTCACCAATTGGAAGTCCCTAACCCCAAAAACCGCTCCTGTTGGGGGCTGCCTCACGATGCGGTTGCCTTTGCCTTGTAGCAAGTGGCGTCAGAAGCTTTAAAAGCTTAATTTTTTTGATACTTCAGCCCCTCTTTGCGTCGGAGAGGGGTTGAGGAGAGGTTCATCGAACTCACGTTAATATTAGGTACATCTTAATAGAAGATTGATATTAGTCCTTAATTACGAATTAAATGCTATTGTCTCATCTCTATAGTTTTTTAACTGCTCCTATTAATGAAACTTCTGTTCATCGAGAAAAACATTTTAACAAATCAGTTGTATTTTGGTTCATCTTGAGTCTAGCTTTTGCAGCATTTTATGGTTTTTTAGGACTACAAAAAGCCTTTAGAGGAGAATATGTTGCTCAGGATGATGCACGAGAATATGTATTTTGGATGCAGCAGTTTGTCGATCCCAAGTTACTACCGAATGATTTGATTGCAGATTATTTTCAATCGATTACACCTTTAGGATTTGCCGCTATTTACAAATTGATGGCGTGTCTAGGCATTCAGCCTTTGTTGCTGAGTAAACTTTTGCCTATCCTGTTGGGGTTGATTGTTACTATCTACTGTTTTTGGCTGTGTCTGCAAATATTTCCAGTACCAATTTCTGGATTTATTACTTCTTTATTGCTAAATCAAAGTCTTTGGTTCAAAAGTGATTTAGTTTCTGCCACACCCAAAGCTTTTATATATCCTTTGCTATTAGCTTTTCTCTACTATCTCTTGCGCGAATCTTGGCTAATCATTTGTTTCATAATTATCTTAGAAGGACTTTTATATCCGCCACTAGTATTAATTTCTTTAGGAATATTATTGATGAGATTGCGAAATAATTATTTTTGGCTGGTCACAACTTTCGGATTAGGGTTTTTAGTGATGTTGCCTTATGCTTTAGCTTCCTCTGAATATGGGCCAGTTGTCACTGCCTCTCAAGCCTGGAGAATGCCAGAATTTTGGCCCGGAGGACGACATCCTTTTTTTAACAATAATCCTTGGTGGTTTTGGCTGGTTGGTCAACATAGTGGCATTCTCCCACCGTTAATGCCTCCCCTAATTTGGTTAGGATTATTCTTGCCTCTGGTACTACGATATTCATCTCATTTGCAATTGGTTAATTTGGTAAATAGTAAAGTTAAAATATTGCCGCAAATTATCATAGTATCCTTGACTCTATTTCTTGCTGCCCATGCTTTTCTATTAAAATTGTTTTTCCCTACCCGCTATACAATTCATTCGCTGCGAGTTGTGATGGCTGTTGCTGCTGGTATCACGTTAACTGTAATGCTGGATAACTTTTTGCGTGTATATCAACAAAAACCCAGGGTTTGGCAACTGGCATTAACATTAGTTTTAGCCGTTGTCCTGCTTTTATACCCAAATTTTTCAGGACGTTTCCCCACAACTGATTACAGACAATCTGGAGAATCAGCACTGTACAAATTTCTGCAACAGCAACCTAAAGACAGTCTTATTGCTAGTCTCTCTGATGAAGCTGATAACATTCCAACTTTTGCCCAAAGGTCTATTTTAGTGGGTCGAGAATATGCGCTTCCTTTTCATCTCGGTTATTATTCTCCAATTCGCCAACGCACTAGTGATTTGATTGTTGCTCAATATAGTGACAATTTGACAGCAGCAAAACAATTAATCCAAAAGTATAAAGTAAATTTCTGGCTGGTGGAACGCACAGCTTTTCAACCTGAGTATTTGACTGAAAAAACCTGGCTGCAAAGTTTTCAACCAGCGTTTGCTGAAGCTGTCAGCAGTTTGTCACAGGGTAATGTTCCTGCATTGACAAAGGTGACATCTCGGTGTTCTGTTTTGGAGACAGAGAGGTTTATTGTGTTAAAGGCAGAGTGTGTTGTCAAAATTAGGGCTTAGGGACTGGGGAAGAGTTTTCCCAGTACCCAATCCCCAATCCCCAGTACCCAATACTGACCAAATAATTGCAAAATAAAGGCAGTTCGTCATGGTTACTACCTAAAAATGCCGACTACAATTGCTGACGCACAAAATTTACTTTCTGACCTCATCGCCCGCTACTCATCCCGTGTCGATTATTTGATGATTCGCCTCGAAGAAGCAGAAGGGACTGATATCTTGTTGCGTGGCGACAAGGTAGAAACCCTCAGCGAAGGTATTTCTATTGGTGGACATATTCGGGCTTGTCACAAAGGTGGATGGGGGTTAAGCAGCTTTAATCAACTAGAGACGATTCAACACCGCATTGAAGAAGCGATCGCAGCTGCACGCATGGTTGGTGATGAAGAAACTTTACTCGCTCCCATTGACCCAGTGCAAGCAGTATGCCAACTACCTCTAACAGGTACTGACCCCCGGAAAATTCCTCTGAGTCAGAAAAAACAGTTGTGCGATCGCTATACTGAACTGCTAAAAAGTGTTGATCGTCGTATTACCACTACTTCAGTACGTTACGGTGACAGTACCCAAACCGTTATCCTGGCTACCTCAGAAGGCACTTTCATCAAACAATCTTGGGTAGATATGGAAATGCGCTTTTCAGCCACTGCCAGAAACGGCGAAATCATCCAAACTGGACGAGAAACTACAGGTTCTCGTAAAGCTTACGAAGACTTAACTAATTTGGATGAACAAGTTAAAAGTGCCGGACAAAGGGCTGTTGCAGCCTTATCTCTACCATCGGTAAAAGGTAGTACCTACACTGTGGTTATTGACCCCATCCTCACAGGTTTGTTTGTCCACGAAGCCTTTGGACATCTTTCTGAAGCAGATATGGCTTACGAAAACCCGGATCTGCTAGAAGTCATGACCATCGGACGGCGATTTGGCCCAGAAGAACTACAAATTTTTGATGGTGCTGCCCCTCAAGGACATCGGGGAAGTTATTTTTATGATGATGAAGGTACACCCGCCACCACTACCCAATTGATTAAAGATGGTATTTTGGTGGGACGTTTGCATTCTCGTGAAACTGCCGGCAAGTTGGAAGAAGCACCCACAGGCAACGCCCGCTGTCTCAATTATCACTTTACGCCCATTGTGCGGATGACAAACACCTGGATTGAACGAGGTAAAACCCCAGTTGCAGATTTATTTACCGATATCAAAGAAGGAGTATATGCCCGTAATTGGCTGGGTGGCATGACTAATGGAGAAATGTTTACCTTCAGTGCTGGGGAAGCTTGGATGATTAGAAACGGTAAAATCGCTGAACCAGTGCGCGATGTCACACTTTCAGGGAATGTTTTCCAAACCCTAGCGGATATTGAAGCAATTGGTGATGATTTTTATTGGGATGAATCTGGCGGTTGTGGAAAAGGTGGA
>NZ_JAECZC010000004.1:54514-178919 GCF_016056305.1 Amazonocrinis nigriterrae CENA67
CTGACAACTGACAACTGACATTTAACTTCCTATTTTTAAGGCAACATCTACCTGTTTCAGCAGTGTTTCTAGGTTGTAAGTGTTATCTAACACCACATCTGCACGAGAGACTTTTTCTTCAATGGATAACTGGCTGTTGATGCGGGCTTGTGCTTGTTCTGTAGTTAAATTATTGCGCTGTATCAATCTTTGCAATTGCTGTGACTTAGAACAATACACAACCCAGATTTCTGTAACTAAATGAGTCATCTGGGCTTCAAACAGCAGAGGGATAACTAATACCAGTATTTGCGAAGATGATTGACCGATCGCATCAAGAAAGCGATCGCCTACATAAGGATGAATCAAGCTTTCTACCCAGTTACGTTCATCTGGATGCTGAAAAATAACTTCACCTAGCTTTTGACGGTTGAGGCTGCCATCTGGTAGTAGAGTTTGTTCACCATAACGTTGAGCGATCGCGTCAAGAATGGGCGAACCTACACTGACTGCATCCCTAGCATAGATATCTGCATCAAAAACTGGCAAATTGTAAGTATTAGCCAAATAATTGGCAACGGTAGTTTTGCCTGTGGCAATACCACCAGTTAAACCGATAATACGTTTAGTCATTTGTCAGTTGTCAGTTGTCAAGGACTTCTAAATAAAAAGACTAATTACGAATTAATAGAAGTTGCCCATTTGATTAGTGCTTGGGTTAACCCATCTAAAGTATATTCTTCAGCTTCTACATCTACGCGCCCGAATAAAGAATGACAGGTTTTTGAGGTTTGAGGGCCTATAGAAGCAATACAAATTCCTTCTAATTTCTTAGCCACTACAGCAGATTGATTTCCATCAACGTTATTGGCAAGTATACTACTTGCAAGTTGATAGAAAAATTGTACAGTTTTAGAACTGGCAAAAGTAATTACATCTACTGTACGATTTTGTAGAGCTAATTTTGCTGATGACGGAACAGTAGTTGGACAACAAGATTGATATGCTGCAACTTCAATTACTTCTGCACCTTTTGCAGTTAATTCTTTAACTAAAATCTCTCGTCCACCGCTTTCGACTCTGGGAAATAAAACCTTTTTCCCTGGTAGTTCTGCTGATAAATTTTCCACTAAAGAATCAGCGACAAAGTTGGGGGGAGTAAAATCTGGTTGGATTCCATATTGTTTGAGACTTTGGGCTGTTTTCTCACCAACAACAGCAATTTTGACATCAGTCAATGCAGAAGTGTCTTTACCTTGAACCTGCAATCTGTCTAAAAAATAGTCTACGCCATTAGTAGAAGTGAGAATTAACCAGTCAAAGTCAGATAAATTAGCGATCGCATGATCCAAAGCTTCCCAACTCGCAGGCGGGCCAATTTCTAAAGTCGGCATTTCAATGACTGTAGCACCACAAGCAGTCAGGCGATCGCTAAATTGACTCGATTGTCCAACTGAACGTGTCACTAAGATTGTTTTACCTGTGAGGGGGAGGTGGGGAGATGGGGGAGATGAGGGGGATGAGGAGGATGAGGGAGATGGGGAGAAGTTGGTTGACATGGTTATACTGATTTTAAAAATGATTGTGACATATAGAAGGCTGAAAAGCTCATTCAGTAGATGTTTCACAATCTAAAATCCAAAATCCGTCTTGAAAAGCTTTGATCGGAGGAAACCTCCGCTCAAACTTTTCGCAAAATCTCAAAATCCAAAATCTAAAATGGTTTCAGCTTATATTTTCTCAGGTTGTAAGTAATTGGAGAACCTGACAACTTCGCCAATTACAATTACCACCGGGGAAAGAGATAAGCCAGCAGTTTGTTCGAGAATATTGTCTAGTTGACCTGTCCAAACTTGTTGATTTGCGGTTCCAGCCCAGCGGATAATGGCAATGGGTGTTAAACGCGATCGTCCATACCGCAGCAACTGATGTAAAATCTCTGGCAGATTTTGCCCACCCATCAATATTACTAGTGTCTCTAACCTTGACAGCGTCTCCCAATCTAAAGCTTCTACTTCATGGGCGGTAAATACTGCAAAACAACGACTGAGTACGGGATCTGTCAGCGGAATTCCCGCAAGCAAAGGTGCTGCTAGGGCTGAGGAAATTCCTGGTACTACTTCAAATTCACAATTTGATGCTTTCAAAGCTTCAATTTCAGAAGTACAACGCCCAAAAATAAACGGATCGCCTGATTTCAGCCTCACGATTTGTTTACCTTGCTGGCAATATTTCACCAGTAAATTATTAATCTCTACTTGCGGTGTACTCGGTTTACCACCACGTTTGCCTACATCTAACTTCAAACAATCAGGTGGTACACAGTTTAACAATTGCTCATCTACTAAAGCATCGTAAACTAACACTTGAGCTTGACCCAACAAATTATAAGCTTTTACCGTCAGGTATGCTACATCTCCCGGCCCTGCACCTACGAGGTAAACCTTGCCCTTTGCTTCAGTCATCATTTAAATTTATGCGAATGTGTACTTATGCTGCTACGCCCAGCTATCAAAGATTTTAGACTTCAGCCAATAACTATAAATTAGAGCTAAGCATGAAATTAACCAAAATGAAAAACTAACTTGAGTTACTGCGGTGAGGTATAGTTTTATATGTGGGTAATTCCACCCCTAGTTCTTCATATTGCAAGCCCTGAGTTATTTAAAGGCAATTGATATCGTGTCAAAAGATACGCCTTCAAACTTTTTCCAACGCTGGATTTTAGTAAATGCACAAGCCAATCCTCCTCAAGAATGGCGTGACAGTTTTAAATTGATTGTCTCAGCTGCTCTAGCACTGTCTCTATGGATATTTTTAGGTGGAATTGCTGTGTTACATTTTCAGGTTTCTCGTGAATTTTCTCGTAAAATCGCTGACTTACCAGTTCAGGATAATGCCAAAGTCAACCAAATTGAAAAGGCAGCTTTAAGCGTAAATGACACAGCTAAAACACTGTATGCTCTAATCACTCCACTAGCAACAGCAGTGACAGGATATTTTTTTGCTGCTTCAAGTTCTGCAACTTCACTGATTAAGAGTGAGAAAAATACAGAGGATAATACTACGAATAGTACCGCCTCTTTAGAAAAGGAGAATAAGAAGTGACTAAGCTATTCCTGAAGTTTTTAATATCAGTTTGACTTGGCGTTGATTTGCTCTAAAAGTTGAGTAATCTTCTTGGCTTGTTCTGGTTGACGTTGTTTTTGCAATAGTTCTTGAGCTTTTTGGAGATTAATTTTAGCTTCTTCTTTTTGGTTTTCCTGCATTAAAATGTTCGCCAAACGCAAATAAGCATCTGCATTTTTGGGACTACGTTGAATTACTTCACTGAATAATGCCTTTGCTTGTTCAACTTTGCCCTGCTGATTTAAAACATCTCCTAACAACAAGCGAACGACATCATTTGTAGAGTTGATAGAAATAACTTTGCGAAAAGCTGCTTCTGCACCTTGATAGTCTTTTTGTTGATAAAGTTCAATTCCTTTTTGATAATAATCTGAGGTAATTAAGGTTTTCCAACCGAAATAACCAAGCAGGATGATACTGGAAATGACTATAGCGATCGCAACAATATCAGTTGCTGGAAATGTTTCTAGCATTGTGTTAAACCAAAAGACAAGCAATAGGGAACATCAGATATTCGAGAAAAAATAGTTTCCAAATAAATTGGTAAAATTGAGCGATCGCTCTTTTATCTTGCAAATCCACTGCGAAACTCCGCATCCACATCCAACACAGCACCAATAGATGGGTAATTACCAGAAATAGCGAATTCACTGAAGCCAGATGTAATGCACCAATTAAAATCATTGCTAGGTAGCAGATAGTTAACACCCAAAGAGCTAGATTAAACACAGCTTGTGACCCTAATTGGAGCGTGAAAGTAGTGATATTATATAAGCGATCGCCTTCCATATCAGGGATATCTTTAAAAATAGCGATCGCAAAGGTAAATACCAAAATAAATAATGTCAACACCCAAACTGTAAAAGGAATTGCTTGGTTACTTTGTAGTACCCAACTAAAGTGCAAAAATAAACCTAAATTCACAATTGTGCCACGTACTGAAAAAATACATAAAGCTGCCCAAAATGGAAACTGCTTCAAACGAATCGGTGGTAATGAATAAGCGGTACCAATCACCAAACTCAAAGCTACCATACCAAATAAAAAAGGGCCGTTTAAAAATGCTATAACTAGTGCTAAAATACCAGTTATAATCACAATTAATTGCCCTTGCGCTCTCGAAAATTCTCCTGATGCAACTGGTAAATGAGGTTTATTAATTTTGTCAATCTCAACATCTTCCAGTTGATTTAAACCGACAATATAAACGTTGCCACACAGACAGGAAATCCATGTACCCAAAAGTGAACTGAGTTGAATATAAGAAAATTCTGTAGAGCTAAGAGCAATGGCAACTAAATATAAACCCAACACACTCAGACTTGTGCCAATAATAGTGTGAGGGCGGGAGAACTTCCAAAAAGCATAAAGTGATTGAAAGGGTTTGCGTGATAAAGAACTGTTTTGAGAATGACTCATGATTAGCTGAGATGACTATTCCGGCTTGCTGTTAATCATTGTCACAGAATTTGTACCATTCATTAAATCTATACGTCTGAACGTATCTTTTATAACTTTATATAGAACAATATTCTGATCTGGTGATGACATGCGATCGCCCAAACTGGTAAAATTTGAAAGTGATATCTGTTATACTGCGTTATCCTGTGGCTCGGAACCGTTACCAAACTTCTCAAGGAATTCAGGATAATTTTTCAAGTCCTCTAAAGACTGTAATGGTGGCATTTCAATCCAGCTTGCTTCTGTGTATAACTTGTCCACATAAGCATAAAATGCTTCTTGATCTTCTCGATGTGCCAAAACATAGGCATGTAGCTCTTTTCTACTCATTGTCTGAAAGTTAGGCTGACTCATACTACATACCTCCATTTGCCATTGGGATATATTTCTATAATATTTTCTTCACCTGCCAAGAGAAACACATTTCCTGTACGTTCATCTAAGCGTACAAGGTTTATAGGCAAATACATCTTCGTCAGCCAATAACATAAGATAAAGTACTGTGTTCTTTGTTCCAGTGTGGGAATAATCTGCAAGCCTCATTATTGCTCATCGAGTCAAGCATAACATTCTCGCCTAATCTCGGTAAAATTTAAAAGCGATCGCCATTTTTAACACCCCATCATGAGCAACATTCCCCAAGCTGGACAAAAAGCACCTGATTTCTCTACTCCTAACCAAAATGACAACCTAGTCAGTTTGAATGATTTTAGTGGTCAGTGGGTTATCCTTTATTTTTACCCCAAAGATGACACCCCTGGCTGTACTACGGAAGCGAAAGACTTTACCGAGTTGTATTCAGAATTCAGCGCACTAGGAGCGACAATTTTAGGCGTAAGTCCAGATTCGGGTAAATCCCATTGTAAATTTATTGACAAGCATAACTTATCAATCACGCTCTTGAGTGACCCGGAACATGTGTTAACAGAAAGTTACGGTGCTTGGCGACTGAAGAAGTTTATGGGAAAAGAATATATGGGTGTTGTTCGTTCAACTTTTTTGATTTCACCTGATAGAATCATCGCCTATGCTTGGCCTAATGTGAAAGCCAAAGGACATGCTCAAGCTGTTTTAACTAAATTACGAGAATTAATAACTGGATGAGTAGCTAATTGCTGCAATGCTACATCAAATATATTTTCAGCAATAAAAGACATATGACTAGCCAAATTTAACAGGCAATGATTGCTAGCGCTATCATCTAAGTAAGAATGAGACTTTTTGCTAGTTGAAATCAATATGGTTCAGGTCATCCAAGCCCAAAATGTGACTGTTTCTTATTTAAAGGAAAGATTTGCTCTACAAAAATCTGAAGATGAGCATTTTTTTTCAGAGTGGTTTGACTATTTACCTGAAATTTCAGAATTAGAAAAACAATACTTAGACCGAGTTATAACTAACTATCTCAGCGTACTTGAAAACGCTCCTCTTTTGGAAGAAGCTGTAAAATTGGTGGTGCTATCTCCTTTGCTAGATTTGGCTGGTTTTTATCGTCCTCCTTTTCACATTCTTACAGAATAAATTATTGAGATTAGTGAAAATATTATTAATAATAATGGAGACAATCCAGAAATTATTAAAGGTAAAATTGATGTACTGGTTCTGCAAAATCAGTTGCGGTTTTTAGTCATTGAATCTGAGAGATCAAGTTTTTCTATGGCTAAGTAAGGCAATTCCCCAAGCCCTCACTTATATGTTGGCAAATTCTCAACGCGATCGCCCTGCATATTCATTGGTAATAAATGGGGAAGATTTCCAATTTATCAAATTGATAAAACAGGATAATCCAATGTATGCTTTATCTGATAGATTCACTTTATATAGACGTAAGAATGAATTATATAAAGTTTTGAATATATTAAGGAAATTAGGAGAAATCCTGAACTAATTATGTCTATTTGTATAACGTTATTTTCAATAATAGAGTGTTAAAATAACGTGAGTTCGATGAACCTCTCCTAAAAGGTGAGGGAGGAGAAAGCAAAAAATCACAGTTTTACTCCCCTCTCCTTGTAGGAGAGGGGTTGGGGGAGAGGTCAAAACAGCACTTGTCGAACTCACGTTAAAATATTGATAGCGTTATTTTAAATAACCTATGATTCAAGTTATCCAAGCACAAAATATCGGGCTTGCCTATCTGGAAGAAAGATTTGGTCTACAGCAAGCTAAAGATGAGGAGTTTTTTCCAGAATGGTTTGAAAATTTACCAGAAATTCCAGATTTAGAAAAACAAGATTTAGACAAAATAAAAGTTAATTTTCTTCGTTTAGTCAAGCGTCCTCCTTTATCAGAAGAAACGGTAAAATTAGTAGTTGTATCTCCCTTACTGAATTTAGCTGGTTTTTATGATGATCCTTTTTATATTAGAGGAGAGCAATCAATAGAAATTTCGGCTGAAGACGAAGGAGAAATTATTAGAGGTAGAATTGATGTTTTAGTGATTCAAGAACAATTATGGTTGTTGGTCATTGAATCTAAAAGGTCTAGCTTTTCTCTTTTAGAAGCTATTCCTCAAGCACTTGTTTATATGCTGGCTAATCCTAATCCTGATAAACCTGTATTTGGATGTGTGACTAATGGGGAAGATTTTCAATTTATCAAGCTATTAAAGCAGGATAAGCCTGAGTATGCTTTGTCTGATAAATTTACTTTATCTAGGCGAAAAAATGAATTGTATCAGGTTCTAAGTATTTTCAAAAATTTAAGTCAAATATTGAGTTAATTTATGTCTATTCGCCCTATCTACCTAGATTGCCATGCTACCACACCTGTAGATGAACGGGTCGTTGCAGCAATGTTACCTTATTTTACAGAACACTTTGGCAATCCATCTAGTATTAGTCATGTTTATGGTTGGGAAGCAGAAGCTGCTGTTAAACAAACGCGAGAAATATTAGCAGCAGCAATTAATGCTACTCCAGAAGAGATAATTTTTACTAGCGGTGCAACAGAAGCTAATAATTTAGCTATTAAAGGTATTGCCGAAGCTTATTTTCAAAAAGGACAGCATATTATTACTGTTGCAACTGAACATAGCGCAGTTATTGACCCTTGTAAATATTTAAAAAGTCTCGGTTTTGAAATTACTATTCTTCCAGTTCAAAAAGATGGATTAATTGATTTAACCGAATTAGAAAAAGCTTTTCGGCCTGAGACAATTTTGGTGTCGGTGATGGCTGCAAATAACGAAATTGGTGTGTTGCAGCCATTGGCAGAAATTGGGGAAATGTGCCGCGATCGCAATATAATTTTTCACACAGATGCAGCTCAAGCGATCGCGAAAATTCCCCTGGATGTGCAAACAATGAAAATTGACTTAATGTCACTTACAGCACATAAAGTATACGGCCCCAAGGGTATCGGAGCGTTATACGTCCGCAGGCGCAACCCCAGAGTGCAACTTGCTCCCCAGCAACATGGAGGCGGACACGAGCGAGGGATGCGTTCTGGTACATTATATACACCGCAAATTGTCGGCTTTGGCAAAGCTGTAGAAATCGCTTTGGCAGAACAGACAATAGAAAACCAACGCCTCACCGAACTGAGACAAAGTTTGTGGTTACAGCTTTTTCAGTTAGAGGGAATTCACCTCAACGGACATCCAACCCAACGCCTAGCAGGAAATTTGAATATTAGTATTGAAGGCGTTGATGGAGCTGCACTATTGTTAGGATTACAGCCAGTAATGGCGGTATCTTCTGGTTCTGCTTGTTCCTCAGCCAACACATCACCCTCCCACGTCCTCACAGCACTCGGACATTCCCCACAGCTAGCTTATGCTTCAGTGCGGTTTGGCATAGGACGATTTAACACTCAACAGGAGATTGATATTGTAGCGAAACATGCGATCGCAACCATTCAAAGTTTACGCAAGCAGACAACATTGGTGTAGAAGAGATGGGGAGATGGGGAGATGAGGGAGATGGGGAGATGAGGGAGATGGGGAGATGAGGGAGATGAGGGAGATGGGGGGAAGATAAGTAAACCAATTCCCAATTACCAATTCCCCATTCCCAATTACCCATTACCAATTCCCCATTCCCAATTCCCAATTCCCCAATTCAATATGGATCTGAACTAAACCTTCCCCGCTGGACACTGCGGAAATAATAACCTCTATTTGGCAGGTTAGTTAAGTCGAAGGTATCGCCGCGGGGAACTCGCCAAATTTTATAGTCATAATAAGTCAGCGGAGTTCGGGGTTGACATACTTCTGGCGGATGGTCTCCCAGTACAAAATATGCTGCATTTCTCCCCACAACTTTCGCTAAACCATATTTATTGATTACAACGGATGTTTCCTCACTAATAGCTATTCCTAAAACGCTATTAGCAATACCATCCTGAATTTGACGCGCAATGAAAGCCATAATTCGACCCATTCTTTTACGAGTGTCAAAGTGGGTATCAATAATGGTTCCCCGCAAATAATTCCATTGGAAAAAATTGTAAGTAAAGGTAACATTTTGATACGGATCTGACAATGCATCTCTAGTTTCAACACTCTCTTCACAAGCGCAAGAATCATATACGTATTCGCTTTGAATCATTGCACCTGCACTAGTGCCACCAATGGCACCACCTCTGGCGTAAACTGACCTAACAGCAGCCTCCAAATTGGTACTTTTCCAACTGCGAATGTATTGACATTGGTCGCCTCCAGCAAAAAAAATTACCTCAGCATTTCTGACTTTCTCAACAATCTCAGCTTTGTTTGCATCTTGTCGATTGCTAACAATTAGCGTCTCCACAGAATTAACGCCCTTCATGTCAGAAATTACCTGATTGTAATCATGATTACCATAAGTGCGGAGAACTACAACATCAACTTTAGTAGTGCTGTTATGACCTCCCCGAACTTGGTTAATCATCCATTGAATACCTTCTTCAACATCCGGGCCACCCCCACCCAAGCTAATCACAGGCCCAGCTAAGACGGGATAGACAGTCTCAGGTATGGGAGAAGGAAAATCGGCAGTGTCGCCCAGGAAGTAGCGTTTCAAGTCTGCTATAAAATCGCCTATAAAGAAAACTACCATCCTCAACAACTTAGTTCCGACGGCCTTCAAGCGCTTGGCTACATTTGGTAATGCGTTTGTCATACTAAACTTCTGGTGCAAACTGCAATTATTGCTAACTTTCGCACCAGATAAGGTAAAATTTCCAGCGTATAGAGCTTGTACTGTTTTTTAACGCAAAATAACGCAGAGTAATCATTAATTCTCTGCGTTATTTGCTAAAATATCCACATTTTTTGTGGCGTTTAATTTGATAAATTGTTTTTTACTGAAGTTACTGATTACACAATATTAATCACCAGCCAACTTGCGATCGCTCTTGCACCACTCGGTGATAAACTTTATCTGTTTGCTCAGCTAATTTCGGCCAGCTAAAGCGCTGTCCTAAATCCTCATAAGCATTGTCAACCAGCCATTGTCGATAACCGGGATTTTTCAAAACCTCCAAAATTCCCCAAGCGAGGGAATCAGGATTATTCACCCAAGTAACAATACCTGTTTTCGTGTGTTGCACAACTTCTGGGAAACCCCCTGTATTGGAAACGACCACAGGGACGCGAGAAGCAAAGCTTTCTAAAGCAACAATCCCAAAAGGTTCGTAAAGACTGGGAAAAACGGCACAGTCAGCCACAGTTTGGAATTTATCTAAATATTCATCGGAGAGAAAACCAGTAAAATAGCACTTATGCCAAATTCCTAAATCCCAAGCTTGACGCTTGAGATGATCGGTATTTCCACCACCCACAATCACAAATTTAACGTACCCCCCCATTTCCCAAAGTACTTTGGGAGCAGCATTCAGTAATAGAGTTACACCTTTTTCGTAGGTCATGCGACCAACATAGTAAACGATTTTTTCCCCATCCTCAGCAAATTGGCGGCGAAAATCTAGAGCGTGAAAATCTTCGTGGTGCTTTTTCTTTTCAGCACGGATACCGTTATAAATCACATCAATTTTGTCCCCAGGACTGTGCAGCGCTCGTTGTACTTCCTGCCGCATATAATCGCTGCAAACGATAATCCGCCAAGCGTCGTAAGCGAGTAAGTTTTCTTTATTACTGATATAATGTTGGGTATCAGTGTGAATACCGTTATAACGCCCATATTCAGTGGCGTGGATGGTGGCGATTAAAGGTATTTTAAAATTATGCTTGAGAGCGATCGCAGCATCCCCAACTAACCAATCATGAGCATGGATTAAATCAAACGGCCCTTCCTCCTGAATTAACTTACCACCGTGATGTCCCATGCTTTGGTTGAAATTGACTACCCAGTGAAAGAAATCGTTACTATGTCCCACTGGCACCCGATGCACATGTATTCCTTCGACTACCTCATACATCGATGCTTGACCACACTCCACCGTAATCAAGTGGATTTCATGCCCTAGTTTTACTAGTTCCGGGTACAGTTCCGCCACATGACGCGCAATTCCGCCAACTATTCTCGGTGGAAACTCCCAACTCAGTACCAGTACTTTCATATACAAGATTCTCCGCTGTTTTTATAAATATCTAAAAAACTAGATTTATCTCAAAATACAAGGGTGGCGATTACAGTGGGTATGTTTACGAAAACTTTTAGATTTTTTAACAATTTTTTGTTGAAAAAGCTGTTTAAAGGTTATCAAGGCTGAGGAAATCAGCAAAGGCCATATGAAACATCCTCAGAAGATTAACCTAAAAAAGCCACACTATAAAGATGTATGTTACCCCTACCCTCCTTTCTACTAAAGGATGGCAGAGATAACTAACCAATGACAAGAATCACGCAGATTAAACAGATTGCTAATCTTTGAATTTTTTCTGCGACTTACTTAACAGCATCATTAATGTGGCATTTATTTCGTATTTTTTTTTACAAAAAATAATAGAAAATTACGTATTAAGTAGACTTGTAAACTTTAATGCGGACTATGATGTAATTTATGCTATCTAACTTATATAACCCATAGCAGTCCTAAAATAATTTGTGAAATATTTGACTGTTGGCTGTCATTAGTCATTAGTCTTTGTAATTATATAGGCACTTTGACACTGACCATTTTGAACTTTTCCTATCGTGATGGTTCTGGGAAAACTCAACGTCTTAAATAACTCAGCAATCAAATCACCGTTAAAGAGGCTCTTGCACCACCACCAAAAGTAGAAATTGATGTCAAACTAAACCCCACAGAATTGAACTTCAAAGAATGGGGAAAATTAGAAGGACAAGTCACCAATATTGGTCAAATAGCTTTAAGTAGTATTAAAGTTAGAGCCACGGGTGAAGTTGAATATAATGAGGATGTATCTTTAGGTCACTTATTAACAGGTGAAACTGTCAGATTTTCTCTTCAAGTATGTCCTATGGCAAGTGGTACTGACGTACCTATTTCCATAGAAATTAATTATATTGACCAAGTTAAACGAACTTACAATCGTAGTATTTCTACATCTTTGCGAGTTATTAACAAAGAAAAAACTGTATCAACAACCACCTTTCATAATGTTTCATTGCTTTTGAAAGCGTCACGTATCGAAAAAGCACATCAACAAAAGTACGTTAGGAAAGTAACGTACTCTAGTAGGGCGACCGGATTAAAATAGTTGATTATAACTTTCTTGTAGAAGAGGCAATATGCCTTTCTGGGGCGGGCTTCTAGCCCGCCCCAGAAGAGTTATATTTATGCACCAATCTTCATTTTATCTCTGTGTTCTCTGCGCCTCTGTGGTTTATCATTAATGCATTATTTTAATCCAGTCACGCTAGTAGTTCGTGTTGCTACCTTGAAATCAACTAAATAAATACGAAGTGAGGTAGAAAAATTCCTACTCACGACGAGTTAGCTGTAAACAATGCTTGCTGTAAAACTAACTTTGATCTAAACGCAGTACTGCCATAAAAGCTTCTTGAGGAACATCCACAGTACCTACAGATTTCATCCGCTTTTTACCTTTAGCCTGCTTCTGCAAAAGTTTCTTCTTGCGGCTGATGTCGCCGCCGTAGCACTTAGCAAGCACGTCTTTGCGTAAGGCGGGGATGTGTTCACTGGCAATCACTTTACTACCAATAGATGCCTGAATTGGCACCTTAAATTGATGACGGGGAATCAATTCTTTAAGTTTTTCCGCCATTGACCGCCCAACGTTGTAAGCTTTATCGCGGTGGACAATCATCGCCAGAGAATCAACGGGATCGCCGTTAATCATGATATCCAGCTTCACCAGCGGATTTTCGCGGTAGCCAATGAGGTGATATTCCATACTGGCATAACCGCGTGATCGCGATTTCATTTGGTCAAAAAAGTCGGTGACGACTTCCGCCAAAGGAAGCTCATACGTCAGTGTGGTACGTCCTTGGGTAAGATATTTCATATCTTTGAACACACCACGCCGATTCTGTGACAACTCCATCAATGTGCCGACGTATGTTTCCGGCGTAATCATTTCTACCTGGACGTAGGGTTCTTCGATTCTTTCGCGATCGTTAGGTGCGGGTAGATGGCTAGGATTATCGATATACAGTTCTTCACCCTTGGTAGTTATGACTTTATAAACCACTGAAGGGGCTGTAATAATCAAATCCAGGTCGTACTCTCGTTCTAAGCGTTCCTGAACAATTTCCATGTGCAGCAAGCCTAAGAACCCACAGCGGAAGCCGAACCCCATAGCGCTAGAAGTCTCCGGTTCGTATTGCAGCGCCGCGTCGTTGAGTCTTAACTTTTCTAAAGCTTCCCGCAAGTCTTCAAATTGGTCGGCATCAATGGGGAACATACCGCAAAATACCATTGGGTTGGCTTCTGCGTAACCGGGTAAAGGTTCAGCTGCTTTGGCGTTGGCGAGAGTAATGGTATCCCCCACCCGTGCGTCAGCCACAGCTTTAATTGCTGCTGCTAAATAACCCACTTCCCCGGCGTGGAGTTCTTCTACTTGCTTTTGGGTGGGAGAAAGAACGCCTAACTCGTCGATTTCATATTCCTTCCCTGATGCCATTAAATAGACGCGATCGCCTTTTTTCAATGTGCCATCCATCACCCGAAAATAGACAATCACTCCCCGGTAGCTGTCGTAGTAGCTATCAAAAATTAACGCCCGTAAGCGTTCATTTATGGTGTTTTTGGGCGGTGGTACGCGCTCCACAACAGCTTCTAAAATCTCATCAATACCGATTCCCTCTTTAGCAGAAGCCAGAATTGCACCACTGCAATCTAAACCGATAATTTCTTCAATTTCGCCGATTACTCGGTCTGGTTCAGCCCCAGGCAAATCGATTTTATTTAAAACTGGAATAATTTCCAGATTATGCTCAAGAGCTAAATATACATTCGCCAAAGTTTGCGCCTCGACACCTTGAGACGCATCTACTACTAATAATGCTCCTTCGCAAGCGACCAGACTACGCGATACTTCGTAAGAAAAGTCCACATGCCCAGGCGTATCAATTAGGTTCAATACATACTGCTGACCATCTTTGGCTTGATAATTCATCCGGGCAGCTTGCAGCTTAATTGTAATGCCGCGCTCCCGTTCCAAATCCATGTTGTCGAGAAACTGTTCCTTCATCTGCCGCTCGTCAACAGTGCCAGTGGCTTGCAGTAAGCGATCGGCCAAGGTTGATTTCCCATGATCGATGTGAGCAATAATACAAAAATTGCGAATGCGAACTGCGGGAACGTCAGTCATATACTATCTTTGCTGAAGCAGCAACCAAGGTTAAAAGAGCAAATTACTTAATGTATTTTAATGCTTTATTAGCCAAGATGCTGCTATTAGGGAATTGGGAATTGGGAATTGGGCATGGGGAATGGGGCATGGGGCATTGGGAAATAGGGGATGAAGGGCATGAGGGAGAAATAACTCTTAACTCCTAACTCCTAACTCCTAACTTCTGCCTCCTGCCTCCTGCCTTTTAATAAAAATATAAAGTCTATTTTTACCTGATGGTATTGCTCAAGCAGGAGCGTACAATAAATATATATGTAAGTACATAGTTAAACATCGTGGGTAGTTACACCCCGTAATTGCCCATAACTACTGATTTACTGACAAAACTTCCAAAAGCTATTGAAAGAGTGAGTTCTATGAAAATTAAAAATTAAAACCTGACTCTGTTATTTTGGTCGGATTTCGGGGAACTATGTAACTGTGACCTTTAAAACTTGTCAGTAAACAAACCCGAACCATGAATAGAACTACTTTACAAAGCTTTTGACAAAGCAACCTCTGAGTATATAAACCTATGAATATGAAAGAGAAAGCTACCAATGCGGATCAAAGACGAACCGAAAAGGTAGAAATCGCTGTCCGCCTAGATTCGGAGTTAGTGGAGCAAATTCAACATTTGACCAATGACCCCAGCAAAGTGATTGAGGTAGCGATCCGTCAATGGTTACGAGGTGATGTTCCCAGAGATGACGAACTGACACGCACCCCCCACCGTACACCTATTCCACCTAGGGGTGAATGGAATGATTGACAGCAATAAATAAGCTGTAAAAAAAAAATAAAATAAATGTAAAGTTTGTCTATCTGGATTCTAAATCAGCCAAAATACCCAATGTAGGTCTGCCAAAGCTGTAACATTTTATGCCAAAATTTGAGCAGCTTTAGAAAAACTGTTTTGAGTTGCTATCTATCTATCCAACTCGATTAATGACTATTACTGCCAATTCTCAATTGCCAAACTTATTTCCCCAAAATCTGGAATATATCAACAAGACCGATAGTTCATTACCAACTCTAGGAGCCGAGCTGGTATACACCCAAGATGGGGCAGGGCGCTATCTGACCTTTTATTGGCAGCAAAGCGAACTGTTAGGGTTAAATCCTGAGGAAATAGTCAATCAAGGGGATGAAAATCAAATTTTTGCCCCTGTAGATCAACTTGCCTACTTGGAACAATTGCGCCGAATTCTAACCAATTTAGTGCCAGAAAAGTTTCAGTGTTGGTTTAGCTACCACAAAGAATTATTCGAGTTGGAGTTGGTGATTTGCCCGATCATGCCGCAATTGGGAACTGCGGCTACTACAGTTTTAGTTATGGGGCGGCTATTGCAAGCAAAAGTCAACAAACAACAAGTGAATGTGGCATCAAAACCACCTACACAGATAGAGCTGGCTTTGCGTTCACAGCAACATCATAAACTGGTAAATCTGATTACCAGAAATATTCGGCGGACATTAGATTTAGATATTATTTGGCAACAAACAGTAGACAGTTTGGGGAAAGCGCTGCGGCTAGAACGTTGTATTATTTGTCCCTACCAGCCTTCTAGCTCAAGAGTGCGGGTGATAGCAGAGTATCATCAGCCAGAACGCAGTTCAATGCTTGGCTTAGAAATAGATATAGCTTCTGAGCCAGCCTTTGCTCAGGCATTAGCAACGCTAGAACCAGTTGTGATGGAGGTGTCAGAATATACTCTATCTCAGCGGCAGAAAGTTTTAGTAGTAGCAACATGCTATCAAGACCAAGCAAATGGATTAATTGCCATCAGTTTGCGGGATGAATGCTGCCCGTTGACAGATACAGAACGTGAGCTAGCAAAAGAAGTCGCAGATCAGTTGGGAACTGCGATCGCTCATGCTACTTTATACAAAGAATTAGAAGCAGCACGTCAAAAAGCCGAAGAAGCCTCACGCTTAAAGAGCGAATTTTTGGCTAATGTATCCCATGAAATTCGCACGCCTCTTAACGGCATGATCGGATTTTTGAAGCTGATATTAGAGGGTATGGCAGATGACCCAGAAGAACAAAATCAATTTTTGCAGGAAGCTCACCAGTTATCAATACACCTGCTGAACATCATCAACGATATCTTAGACATAGCCAAAATCGAAGCAGGTAAAATGGAGCTAACTTGCGCTCCAGTCAAGCTAGATGAGCTATTTGGTGATGTAGAAAATTTTATGCGTCCCCAAGCAGAGATGAAAAACCTCAGCTTCCGGATGCAATTGCCTCACACCTGCGATGAAATCATTGTCCAAGGCAATTACCAAAGGCTGCTACAAGTGATGCTCAACTTGGTGAACAATGCCATCAAATTTACCCAAGAAGGCGGCATCACCATCAGCGCTGATTTAGTACTGAAAAAAGCGAAATTCCAAGACCAGCAATTTCCAGGGATGGTGAGAGTTAGAGTAGCAGACACTGGTATCGGCGTTTCCTTAGACAAACAAGATAAACTCTTTCAATTATTCTCTCAGGTAGATGGCTCTCGCACTCGGCAATACGGCGGTACAGGTTTAGGACTGGCAATATCCCAGAAGCTAGTAGAAGCAATGGGTGGTGAAGTGCATTTTTACAGTCTCGGTGAAGGACTTGGTTCAACAGTCACATTCACAGTACCTTTGTATCAACAACCAGTAATGCTTTTATCTTTTGACAGCGACTCATCAAGCAGTGGTGAGTGGTGAGGTGCAAAGTTAGAAGTTATGAGTTATGAGTTATGAGTGATGAGTTATTTCTCCGTCATCCCCTCATCCCCTCATCCCCCTATCTCCCCACCTCCCCATCTCCCCTGCTGGGTAGACTAAACTATTCATGAGTCATCAACACATGACCTCACGCTCGTAAACTTGGCACAGAACACAATCTAGCAGCAATTAGATCTAGGATTGAGTTAACAAGCTATTGAATATAAAGTTTTTTCAGTCGCAAGAGGTCTCAAACAATGGAACTGACACTTGAAAACGTCGAAACAGTCTTAGATGAAATGCGCCCTTATCTCATGTCTGATGGCGGCAATGTGGAAGTTGTAGAACTTGATGGGCCTATAGTCAAACTACGGTTGCAAGGTGCCTGTGGTTCTTGCCCTAGTTCCACTATGACCCTGAGAATGGGCATTGAACGCCGCCTGAAGGAAATGATTCCTGAAATTGGAGAAGTTGAGCAAGTAATCTAAAACTTAGGAGTTAGGAGTTTATGAGTTAACTTATAACTCATAACTCATAACTCATCGCTCCTCACTATAACTATGTCCCATCCACTCTACGTCGCCTTCATCTGGCATCAACATCAGCCGCTGTACAAATCTCCTGACAGCGGCGTTTCGCTTTCTTCTAGCCAGCATTACCGCCTGCCTTGGGTGCGATTGCATGGCACTAAGGATTATTTGGATTTAATATTAATTCTGGAACGGTATCCCAAGTTACACCAAACGGTGAATTTGGTACCGTCCTTGATATTGCAAATAGAAGATTATATTGCTGGTACTGCTTTTGACCCTTATCTTACAGCTAGTTTGACACCCGTTGAACAATTAACTCAACAACAACGGGAATTTATTATCCAACACTTTTTTGATGCTAATCACCACACCTTGATTGATCCTCATCCCCGCTATGCCGAGTTGTATCAGCAAAGGCAGGAAAAAGGGCAATCTTGGTGTTTAGCAAATTGGCAATTGTCAGATTACAGTGATTTACTGGCTTGGCACAATCTGGCGTGGATCGACCCTCTATTTTGGGATGACCCAGAAATTGGTGCTTGGATAAAACAGGGTCGAAATTTTACTTTAAGCGATCGCCAGCGGATTTATTCTAAACAGCGCCAAATCCTCAGCCGCATCATCCCCCAACACCGCAAAATGCAAGCAGCAGGGCAGTTGGAAGTTACAACCACTCCCTATACCCACCCGATTTTGCCTTTGCTAGCTGATACTAACTCTGGTCGGGTAGCTGTGCCGAATATGACGTTACCTAAGTACCGATTCCAGTGGGCAGAAGACATTCCCCGCCACTTGCGGAAAGCTTGGGATTTATATATAGACCGCTTTGGGCAAGAGCCGCGGGGAATGTGGCCTTCAGAACAGTCAGTCAGCCCTGAGATATTACCGTATATTATTAAACAAGGATTTAAATGGATTTGCTCAGATGAAGCCGTCTTGGGGTGGACGCTAAAACACTTCTTCCACCGGGATGGGGCGGGAAACGTCCAAGAGCCAGAATTACTATATCGACCGTACCGCCTGGAAACACCAGCGGGTGATTTGGCAATTGTATTTCGTGACCACAGATTATCTGATTTGATTGGCTTTACCTATGGGTCAATGCCGCCAAAACAGGCAGCAGCAGACTTAGTAGGACACCTGCAAGCGATCGCGAAAATGCAAAGAGAACGCCAAAGTGAACAACCTTGGTTAGTTACCATCGCTTTAGATGGCGAGAATTGCTGGGAATTTTATCCCCAAGACGGCAAACCTTTCCTAGAAGCTTTGTATCAAAGCTTAAGCAACGAACCCCACCTAGAACTCGTCACCGTCTCCGAATTTCTTGAAAAATTTCCAGCCACAGCCACCATCCCCGGAGGACAACTGCACAGCGGGTCTTGGGTGGATGGTAGCTTCACTACCTGGATTGGCGACCCTGCCAAAAATCGTGCTTGGGACTACCTGACACAAGCTAGGATCACCCTGGCAAATCATCCTGAAGCCACGGAAGAAAACAACCCAGCTGCTTGGGAAGCTTTATACGCCGCAGAAGGTTCCGACTGGTTCTGGTGGTTTGGTGAAGGTCATTCCTCAAATCAAGATGCCATCTTTGATCAGTTATTTCGGGAACATCTGTTTGGCATTTACAAAGCTTTAAATGAACCTATACCATCCTATCTCAGGCAAGAAGTGGAGGTTCACGAAGCACGAGCCGACCATACACCCCAAGGATTTATTCATCCTGTGATTGATGGTAAAGGTGATGAGCAAGATTGGGACAAAGCCGGACGCCTAGAAATTGGCGGGGCGCGGGGGACGATGCACAACAGCAGTGTCATCCAGCGACTTTGGTATGGGGTAGACCACCTCAATTTCTATTTGCGAGTGGATTTTAAAAGCGGCGTTGCGCCAGGAAAAGATTTGCCCCCAGAGTTAAATTTGCTGTGGTTTTATCCCAATAAAACAATGCACAACAGCCCAGTTCCACTAGCAGATGTGCCCGATACAGCGCCAGTTAATTATTTATTCCACCATCATCTGGAGATTAATTTGCTGACACAATCGTTGCAATTTCGAGAAGCTGGCGACAGTTATCAATGGCATTCACGTTTTAGCCGCGCTCAAGTAGCTTTAAACAGTTGTTTGGAAATAGCGGTGCCGTGGGCAGATTTGCAAGTTCCACCAGATTATCCCCTACGTTTAATTTTGATTCTCTCTGATGAAGGGCGTTTTCGCAACTATTTGCCGGAAAACACTTTGATTCCCATAGAAGTACCTTAGATAACTGATGACTGATGAACGCCAGTCGCCTCAAGTCGGGAAACCATGCGCGGCAGTTGCTCATGGGGGACTCGGGGCCCCCACGACCGAAAGGGAGTGGGGATTGGGGGAGAACCCCCAAGACCGCACTGCCGACGCTCGTTCGCGTAGCGTCTCCGACAGGAGAAGACTCGCTAACGCTGCGCTAACGCTAACACCACGGCGCTGGCTCCTGATGACTGATGACAGATAACAGTTATCAGTCATCAGTCAACACATCTTTGAATGCAACTTGGTATTACGCAAAACTACGCGCTCTGTAGGGGCAATTTATAAATGTTTTCTAAGTAAAAATACGTTTATAGCAGGTGTTCATGTAAAATTTGATGTAATTAGTTTCAGACTTTATACTTCGTCCTTGAGCTTTTCTTTGCAAAGGTCAGGATTTGGCAAAATGCAGTAATCCTACTGGCGTTGGAGAATATTTATTGTTAAATTGAGGACAATATATAGTGCTGCGCTTGACTGATGAATGGCTTTCCTAAAAAAATCACTAATTTACGCGAGTACAATTTAGAACACAATCAACTGGCACAAATGTGTGGTTCCAAGCAGCTATTTCGCGATCGCTATCAAATATTGCGAATTTTAGGCAGAGGTGGTTTTGGCATCACTTTTTTAGCGAGAAATGCTGTATTACCCGGAAATCCCCTGTGTGTCATTAAACAGCTTTCTCCCAAGGTGACTAATCCCAAAACTTGGCCAAGTATATGCCAGCGTTTTGAGAAAGAAGCAAAAACTTTGGCTCAACTCGGTAGCCATTCCCAAATTCCCCTGCTGCTAGACTACTTTCAAGGCAATGGAGAATTTTATTTAGTTCAAGAATACATCAAGGGTAATACTTTATCCCAAGAAGTCAGGCAAAACGGCCCCAAGAGTGAAGCTGCTGTTAAACAGTTTTTGCAGGAATTACTGCCAATTTTGCAGTATATTCATCAAAATCATGTGATTCATCGGGATATTAAACCCCAAAATCTATTGCGGTGTCAAGATGACGGACGGTTAGTGCTGATAGATTTTGGTGCAGTGAAAGAGAAATTAGCTGACGCTTGTGAAAACTCACTGAGTAAACCTACAACTACCAACTTTGTAGGAACAATCGGCTTTGCACCTCCAGAACAGATTTCTCTACGTCCAGTTTATGCCAGTGATATTTATGCTGTGGGGGTGACTTGTCTTTATCTGCTGACTGGTAAAGCACCTTCAGAATTTGCACATGATCATTACACCGGTGAAATATGTTGGCACAAACAGGTAGATGTCAGCGATAGTTTTGCTCGAATTTTGGCAAAAATGCTGAAAATCTCTTTAAAAGAACGCTTTCATACCGTTGAGGATGTGATTAAAGCTTTGGGTACTCCAAACTATTCACCATCTTTGAGTAACTGTTTAGCTACCCAACCACTGACGAGTAATTCTCTTTCCAAAGCAGAAACTCCTCAGACATATATGCCACCCTTAGCAAGAACAGCGATCGCTATTCGCGCACGCAAAGCCAAACTCCAAGACAATAAGTAGCACATCATCAACTGCCTACACTAGCACCAATGAAAACCTTTGTGCCTTGGTGTCTTTTGTGAGGCAGCCCCCGTCTTGGTTCGGCAGTTGCTCCACTTGGGGAAACCCCAAGTGGAGCAACTGCCGAACCCGTAAGGGCGCCCTGCGTCGTTAGCGCAGCTAAGCTGTGTCTTCTCCCAAAGGGAGACGCCAAAGGCGAACGAGCGTCTGGGGGACTGCCGAACCCGTTCGCTCGAAGAGCGTTCCCGAAGGGTAGGGTGGTTCAATATTTTTTACCACTAAGACACAAAGACACAAAGTAAGTATTTTAAGTCACTATTTAAATAATATTATTAATTAGGAAATAACATTTTTTACTGGTGAAGATGTATTTTTTTATTCTTGACAAAACAAGAAAATCTACCCGAATTTAAAAAATTAAAAGACAGTTAATTTAAAATAATATATAATCAATGAAATAAGTCGTTTCAAAGCTCTCGTAGTTTTCTGGATTCAGGAAAACTGACTAGGGACTGACAAATAAAAAATATCTCATAATAATTGTTCGTTGCTGGTAGTCAACAATCAATAAGTTCAAATGAGATAATTTTTTTGTTATGGTCACTCTAGCATTTACCAGCATTGATTCTATAAGTAACTCCCCAATTTTCAACACCAGTGCTTTCTACCAACATCAAGCGAGAGCTAATTATATCAGGGAAAATGTTGGGGTAAACTTAGCATATTTTGTCGTGCAGTCGCGTCTGTCAGATTATGATCTGCTGCTTAAATCCCGATTGCCCAAATCCCCTAAATCCCAATGGAAAGAAGTTGTGCCAAACTTGTAGCACCCCCTTGGTGCAACTGTTGAGAAATCGCTTCCGCGTCATTCAAGTGCTTTCTGATGAGGGGGGATTTGGCAGAACTTATCTATCAGAAGATACAGATAAACTCAATGAACGTTGTGTCATCAAACAACTAGCGCCGAAATTCCAAGGAACTTGGTCACAGAAGAAAGCGATGGATTTGTTTGCTGAAGAAGCAAAGCGACTGCAAGAACTCGGAGAACATCCACAAATACCAACTCTGTTAGCTTATTTTCGGCAAGACAACTGTTTGTATTTAGTGCAACAGTTTATTAATGGGGAAAACTTGTTAAAAGAGTTACAGCAACGCAAAGCTTATAGACCTGGAGAAATTCAAGCAATTTTGCTCGATTTACTACCTGTGCTTCAGTTTATTCACGATCGCGGAGTGATTCACCGAGACATTAAACCAGAAAATATTATCCGCAATCGCAAAGATGGACGATTAAGTTTGATAGATTTTGGTTCCTCTAAGCAGTTAACTGCAAAAGTACAGAAGAAAATTGGCACATCCATTGGTTCACATGGCTATTCACCCCTCGAACAAATTAGAGATGGTAAGGCTTGTCCAGCAAGTGATTTGTTCGCTTTGGGCGCGACTTGCTTTCACCTATTAACTGGAACTTCCCCGTTTCAATTGTGGATGGAATATGGCTACGGTTGGGTGAATAATTGGCGGGAATATTTGCGGAGTCCATTGAATCCTGAATTGGATTTGATTCTCGATAAACTGTTACAAAAAGATATTCAGCAACGCTATCAATCAGCCGATGAAGTGATTGCACAATTGACTCCAAAACAACCACTCGCCCTACCACCCGCTGGTCAATCTTCTGGAAAACTACCAGTCACTCAGACACCATTATTACCAGCTAAATCTGCACTATTGAGAAATATAGTCTTGGTAAGTGCTGTCTTACTGTTGTTTGGATTCGGCGGATCTTGGTATCAGCAATATCGCCGTGTACAGACGATTTTATTGTCTAGGCTGAATCAATATCACAATAATTCAGACAAGAGTGAAGCATTGGTTCAGCCGCAAAATATGACCTTAAATAATACCATTGCCTTAGCTAACACTATTCAAGGTCATGAAAAATCGGTTGTATCCATCGCTATCAGCCCAGATGGTACTACCATTGCTAGCAGTGGCGATCGCGACCCCTTAGAGAAGCCACCCCAAGAAGGTCTACGCACAATCAAATTGTGGAATGCAGCCACAGGAGAGGAAATCCGCACACTGGAGGGACATTCTCAAAAGGTAAATGTCGTAGCTATCACCCCCGATGGTACAACTTTGGTAAGCGGCAGCGATGACAAAACTATCAAACTGTGGAATCTGGCAACAGCAAAGGAAATCCGCACGCTGGAGGGGCATTCTGACTCAATTCAAGCGCTAGCCATCAGCCCAGATGGTAAAACTCTGGTAAGTGGTAGTGATGACAACACTATTAAAGTGTGGAATTTAGCAACAGGACGGTTAATGCGGACATTGATAGGGCACACATTTTGGGTACGGTCAGTTGCCATTAGCCCTGATGGTCGTACCCTGGCTAGCGGCAGTTTTGACAAGACGATTAAAATTTGGGACTTAGCCAAGGGAAAAGCAATCCGTACATTTAGCGGGAACGCCAACACTATCACATCCATTGCTTTTAGTCCCGATGGTATGATTCTTGCCAGTGCTAGCCGTGATCGCACCATCAAACTCTGGAATTTAGCAACAGGAGAGGAAATTCGCACACTTGTAGGTCACGCCAACACCGTCACATCCATAGCCTTTAGTCCAAATGGTAAGACCCTCGCCACTGCTAGCCGCGATCGCACTATCAAACTGTGGAATCTCTCTACAGGAGAAGAAATTCGCACACTCGTAGGTCATGCCGATACTGTGACATCTGTTGCTTTCAGTTCCGATGGTAAGACCCTCGTTAGTGGTAGCGAAGATAATACAATCAAGATTTGGCGTTTGTCTGGTCAATAATATTACACAAAGGCAACTCTAGATGTAATTAATTTTCCTTAATCAGTTTATAGCTATACATAGCGGTTTGCTAAGATTCTTGGCGAACCATCTATACTTTTTGTCTCAAATCCTCAAATAATATCAAGTTCGGCTAATTACTTAGGATATAGTCGGTTTGCCTGGTAATAGGTAATAGGTAATAGGTAAAAAAAATACAGTTTACCAATCACCAATTCCCCTTCGGGTGACGCTCCTTCTCCCAAGGGGAGACGCTACGCGAACGTCGCTAACGCTCTTGAGATCGCCAGTCGCTCATGGGGGACTCGGGGCCCCCACGACCGAAAGGGAGTGGGTCTTGGGGGTTCTCCCCCAAGACCCTTACGGGTACTCTTCGAGAATCCCTTCGGGGAACGGCAGTTACTCCACTTGGGGAGACCCCAAGACCGTACTGCCTCACCGCGCTGGCTCACCAATTCCCAATTCCCAATTCCCGACCTCCAAAAGTCTATTTGTTAAATAAATTAGATTTTTTTGAAAAATGCATAAATTTTACTGTATTGAGTCTATCTAAAGGCTGAAAAAATAGCTAGCCTAAATAAACTAAAACGTCTTGATTCTTCACAATTTCCTCCAATTTTTTTGATAAGTTTAAGATAAAGCCAAAACAATAACGCTTTGGCTTTTAATTCCTCGATCAAAAACGAAGGAACGAGATATGGATACTGCTGTTAAATATGACATTGAAGTTATCAAGGACGAAGTACGCCAACTAGTTAAAAAGGGACTTGTGAACCGTCAGCAACCAATTTATACACTCTGTAAATATATTCCCAATCGTGACTGGGTGTGTTTTGAGCTAGAACTAGAAAAAAACGAATTTTTGCTCAGAGATAGGGTTATTGACCTATTGGGTTGTGAAACCTGGGAAGAAGATTGAAGCTACCAGTAGAAATTACTTTTTCTCAATAGCATCCCATTTAATAAAAATTAAAAATAAAAGCAAAATATAAAACCCTCGAAAAATTCGAGGGTTTTAAGCAATAACTTGTGAAATTTGATTTTTTGGCATTTTAGTATCAAATATTTTTAAATACAGCAAATTGCAGGTTTATGTCCTACAGTAACAGCAGTTTGTAAACCAGTTTTTTAGATATTTAGGATTGATTAAATCGAGTGCTATAGCAATAAGAATATCAATCATTTTTCATGAAATTATTATCATTATTTATAAATGTATTCATTGAGATGCTCAAGCATTTTTACCTTTATTGAGTGTCCAAAATAACTTTATTTTTAGTAAATATATTTTGAATGTTGTTTTTATAACGTTAAATAATATACGTATTCAGTGTTTAACCTGGTAGGTGTGATATGGAAGGCACTCACAGGCGCGATTGATTAACGCTGTAGCAAAATATGAAAAAAGCACATTTTATGATATTTTTTAAAGCCTTACTGTATAACGGTTCTAAAATGTGCAAATTAAGAAATCATGAATTGCTATAAACCTGTTGCATATCAGTTGTAATTGAGCATCAAAAAGGTTATGTTATGCTATAAATCATGTCAATCCATACTGTTAGATGGAAAAATAACATAAATATAAAAATAAAAGTATACAAAATATGATTGATATTGCAGTTATTAATTTAAGGTGATTTTTAGACTAAAAAATAAATAGTTATTGAATTGTAAAATTGCCAAGAGGTTATATGAATGGATATCCAAAGGTGATTGTTTTTGGCGCGGGAGGTTTTCTTGGTGAACATATTATTCAGCAATTGGTAAACAACAATTTTAATGTTTATGCAGCTCTAAGAACTAAGCCTAAATATTCTACAGATAGCTTTAGCCATAAAATAACCTATTATGAAGGAGACCTAGAAGACTATCAATATATCCAGAAATGTTTGGAGGGGATGGATGCAATCATCTTTGCAGCAGGATGTAACTGGAAACCTGGTTTAGCTATTTCAGAATATTTTCGAGGTAATGTTAAAATTACCAAGAAATTTTTTACAGCCCTCGATAATCATCAAGATGTGCGTGTAGTGTATACCTCTTCTATGTCTGCTATTGCAGGTAGCAAGACCCCGTTAATCTTTTCTGAAATCTCTGACCGCAGTCATGTTAGTAAAAGTTATTTGAGTCCTTATGATTGGGCGAAAATTGAGTGTGAACAAATAGTACTCGACTACGCCAGAAAAAATCATAACATTGTAATACTCAATCCAGGTTTTATGTTGGGGCCGGGGGCTTTTAGCTGTTCAAAGATTACTACATCAGGCCTGGTTTTGAGGTTCTGTCAGAAGAATTTCCCATTTTATGTAAATGGAGGACATTCATTTTGCGATGTACGGGATGTTGCAAAAGCTCATGTTGCAGCACTTACTCGTAGACATAGTGGCCACTATATTGTTGCTGGACATAATCTCAGCATGGCAGAAATTTATCGTCTCATGGTGATGATAACTAGCTTCAGCAGTCCTAGGCAGTTACCTGTTAGCATAGCCTATTCATTGTCGTTGCTGCTTGATAAATTATCTTGGCTGTTTCCCAATATATTGAAAACCTCATATCATCCAGATTTTGTTAAATCTTCTTGCCTTTATTATTATGGTGAATCTCAAAAAAGCATCAGTGATCTTGGCTATAATATAACTCCAATTGCAACGACTCTTTTAGATACAATTAAATACTTTGACCGCCAAGGTCTGATATCTGAAGATATGCTATTTTTAGAAGCCATGAATAATAGTAATATCGAAGCGATCGCTTATCTCCGAGAGATGGCAATGTGTCATGCGTTCTCGGATTTTCTCCTACCAAGAGTTCCTGAAATTTATAAAATTTGTGAATCTAACTGTTATTTAAATAACCTGTTGCTAGATTTATTATCCAATAGCAGCTTTAACTCCAAAAAAGTTAAATTTCAGTTGAATCAAGCTAACTTTAAAAAGTACCAGAAAACTCTTAACAAGCTTTTTGAATATATCTATTTTGCGTCAGATGATTTTCTTACAGAAGTATTATGAGTGTGGATATGAGTCTAGATAATAATTTTTTGGGCAAAAAATGGGACATTTGCATTGTCGGTACTGGTGCAGCAGGAGGCATATTAGCACATACATTAGCTATAAATAATTTTTCAGTACTTTCCTTAGAGCAAGGAGACACAATTGATAACAACTACTTCTCAAACCAATTAAATCCTCAACATGAGCATAATTTCGGAATTGCTGCCGATATGCCTTGGCCTTTACAACAATCAGAATCATTTCACTATGACAATTTTCAAGCAAACCAGCTCTATGCTAAAAATGACATATTATCGACTTCATCCCGTTCCGCAGCAGTTTTTCATAACCATCAGATTTTTCGACTTAATGGCAAGCAGAATCTATGGAATGGTGTTTGCCTAAGATATTCAGAAAGAGATTTTCGTGGTCAAGATTACGGAGATTCTGATTCAAACTGGCCAATTAGCTATGCAGATATTGAAAGTCACTACACAGCAGTTGAAAGATTAATAGGTGTTTGTGGTACTAAAGAAGGTCTCGATAGTTTACCTGATGGAGAATTTATTCCAGCCAAACCACTTCGTCCTGCTGACAAAATTATCATGGAAGGAGTAAAGAAAATCAGTGGAGTAAATATTAAAGCTATTCCCAATCGGAAAGCGGTCGAAACACGTTCAGAATTCGCCCATCACTGTCAAAGTTGTGGTGGTTGTTATTATGGCTGTAGTTCTGGAAGTATTTATAAGTTTTCTAGTCATTTATTACCACGAATAATTAGCCTAAGTAATTACCAAATTATATCTAACTGTAAAGTCATACGTTTGCACAGAAAAAAAGATTCCAACCAAATTGATGCTGTCGAATGTATAGACACCAAAACACACAATAAGTTCCAAGTTGAGGCTAAGATTTTTATCCTGGCGGCTGGCGCTCTTGAGACACCACGAATACTATTTAATTCCAAGGATGATTTTTACCCACAAGGATATGCAAATAGTTCCAAAACTTTAGGATGTTACCTACAAGATAATATTAAAGCCAACGTAGGTACCTCTTTACTGAAGTTGGTTCATAGGCGTGAAAAATACGATGTTGGCTTTGGAGACAACATATTAATACCTCGATTTTTGTTCGACAATCAAGACTTTCGTGGTGGGTATATGGCGCAATATCATAATGCCTACCCTAAACGCCCTTACTACCTAGATGGATTTGATAATTTCCCAGGATGGAGTAAAAAGTGGCTAGCAAAATTACTGTTTAACAGCTATGCTGTACTACTTTTTCAAGGGAAACCTGATGTTAAGAAATCAAACCGCGTTGTCCCCAGCCAAGAGCAAGATATTTATGGAATTCCCAAAATTGATGTTTATTATGAAATGACAGAAAATGATCGACGTATGCAGCAAAGTATGATTCTATACGGTAAGCAGATCCTACACAAATGCTCAGGAACTTTAATTTTTACATACACATCACAGCCAGGAAACTCAATTCACTATGCTGGTACGTGTCGCATGGCAAAAAATAGTTATGAGGGAGTTGTGGATAAAAATTTAAGGTCGTTCGACCACGAAAATCTTTACATTTGCGATGGTAGTGTCATACCTGAAATATCTGAAAAGAACTATACATTGACAATTATGGCTTTAGCTCATCGTCTGGCATCATATTTATCTAAAAATTGCAGCTATTTGGCTGTAAATTTGTACAAATAGTATAGCGAAAATCTTCGTCAAATCTTGTTTCTTCTTCTTCAAGTGATACTCATATTTGTCTTGTAAATAGTGGTATTGCTGTTAGCACGGGGCATTATACTATTTCTCTATAAAATTGAGCTTAATTCGACCCTCCTATAGTCCCACCTTGCCAACGGTAGGTAATTATTAAGCGCATTTTTGCAGAAAATTAGTATTAGTGAAGTTATGATTTTAGCCCTACCTCAAAATACAAAGTAATTTAGGTATCATGATCATGAATAAGCAACGTCTTCGTATTGCGATTATTACAGGATTATACGCGCCTTTTTTATCTGGAATTTCGATAGGAGTACATCAACGGGTTAAATGGTTATTACAACAGGGTCATGAAGTCTTTCTTATCCATCCTGGAGTTAATGAATTATATTCCCAAGAGATTTTTAAGCGTTCCATACCGGGTATTGAAGAAGTTCAATCATTCTCCAATTTTTCTTCTTATACTTATCCAACTCAACCACTAATTTTTTATAAGTCTCTTCCTGTACCATTGCACTATTCCTACTGGAATGATACAAAGTTACTCTTAAATTTTGAGCCTGATATTGTGGTTGTTGAAGAAGCACCACAAATGATCGGTTATTATTCATTTTTTTTTCAAGGTTATGGTCGTCTCATTGGTAGTGAATATGCAAAGCTAACTGGTACTCCTACGATAACTCTCTTCCATACAGATATAATTGCCTATATTAAATATTACTTAGGCGATCTATTTTTCTGTTTGATTAGTCCTATTATTCCTACTCTGATCAAACATTTTAGTGAAGCTTATGATGTCAATTACTTTTCTTCTCAAGAACAGCTTGCTCGATATAGAAAAATGAAACTCCAGCGTGGAGAATATCTTCCTTATCAGGGGGTCGATTGCAACAAATTTCATCCCCAAAACATTTGTTATGATCCAATTCCTGATGATCATCGACCAACCCTGTTATTTGTTGGGCGCATTAGTGCAGAAAAAAATGTCAGCCTACTTTTACAAGCATATCCACTCATTGCTGCTAGAATTCCTGATGTTCATTTAGTCATGGTCGGTAGTGGCCCCCTATACTCCAAAATCCAGCGACACGCTCAAAAATTTGGTTCTGGTATTACTATGTGGGGTGAGTCTTACGGTAAACAACTGTTAGGTTGGTTTGCTCGTGCTGATGTCTTTGTGAATCCCTCTGTGAGTGAAAACTTCTGCACTACAAATAACGAAGCACTTGCTTCTGGTACTCCTGTAGTTGCAGCACTCGCCCCATCAACCGCAGAACAAGTAACTCCCGGTTACAACGGTTTTTTAGCTGAACCTAATAACCCAAAAGATTTTGCTCAAAAGGTGATTACTATTCTGGAGAATCCTGACTTGAAAGCAAAGATGACTCAACAAGCTCGTCCTTCCATACTCAAGTTTGATTGGTCAGCATGTATGGAAAAGTTTGAAGACAAGCTTTACCAGCATATTAACTCCCGTTTGCCCAGATTTGCCCGCACTGCTGACTCAATTCGCCAGGATGATAGTCGCAAGTATCACAATAAATAAACTGGCTGAATGAGACCACATAGGTATCAGAGACGGGGGAATAGCTTATTCCCCCGTCTCTTTCGTAGCGAATATGGTACTCAGACAGTAAATTCTTCCTAGTGTAGGTACTTAGTTCCATCTGCCGAGGCAATTTTAGCATCACCCCAAACTGACGGAAGATTTAAAGCATTGTAGCGGTTAATAAGTAGATCAACTTTGAAAAACGTAAAATAGAGTTTTTGCGATTACTTCGCTACACTTCGTTGCGCTAGTAATGACATTTCACGTTTAATTAGGTTGAGCTACTTATGTACAACAGTTGCTTGAATGCATTTACGATTCATTTTGATGAAAACTAGGGTTTGATGACTGATGACTGTGATTATTCATCGGTCAACTACTCTGACAGATGATTATGCAATTTAGATGTGTTTGAGCTTTGTTGAGCAATAACCCGATTTTGTCGTCTTATGCTGGCACATTTTGTACCCCGATCCAGCCAGTTACAGTTTTGCGCTTGGTATTGTAATTTCTGGTATTGGTATTTTCCACTTTCTCAAGATTTGTAGATAATTCATTTACCACAACCTCTGCCAATGAACCAGAATGAATTGCACTAAATACTGGCATATCTTGCCAACAATGACGGCAAAACCAGGAGATTTCGGAACCACGTACATGTTGTAGAAGTAATCCAGAACAGCAAGGACAGTAATTCATATTTTTTGAAACCCTGATTGTAAAAAAGTGTGTTGGATATGAAAGCGGTCAGTTGACAAGCCAGCAGTAATTCAAAGAACTATTTATACTTCGAGGATAGCTATCAAATATGAGGAAGTTGTGAAGAAAATCATATTATTCAATTTATTTTAATATTTATACATAATTGATTAAGTAATCACCCTTAAATAGCGTTTTAAAGTTTTACATCTACGGTTAACAGTAGTGATGTTTTAGACTTAGCGTATGCTTGATGCTTAGTTGCTAGACTCAATTTCAAGCAGTTCACAAGACATTAGCTCTTCAACACCAAATGATCCCAAGATTTCTGGTCTCTCCTACATGCCAAATGTGAATGTAAGTTCCTACTAGCTTTATCCTCACAAGATCCTCAAATTAACTCCCTATAAAGATGAAGGGTGAAACTTAGAAGTAAATTAAATTACTACACAGCTTTTAAGTATTTTGATTCTTATGGAACTCACAGGGATGTTAGAAATACTTGTACATTCAAACAATAAAAATCCAATCTCTAAAGAACAAGCCTTGGTTTTACCTTTGAGCAATGTAGGGATTGCAGACATCCCATTAGTAGGCAGTAAAAACGCTTCTCTCGGTGAAATGATGCAGCAATTGCGGCGCAAAGGAGTGAAAGTTCCTACAGGCTTTGCCACAACTGCTCATGCTTATAGGTGTTTTATTTCTTCAACAGGGTTAGAAGCAAAACTGAAAGAGATATTTGTAAACTTAGATGTCGAGAATCTCACAAATCTAAGGCAGTGTGGCAAAAAAGCCAGACTACTGATGCTGCAAACTCCCTTGCCTCAAAAATTACAGCAAGCGATCGCTCTTGCTTACCACAAACTCTGCCAAAATTATGGTGCTGATACTGATGTCGCAGTCCGTTCTAGTGCCATAGCTCAAGATTTACCCGATGTTAACTTTGACAGTCAGCAAGAAACTTTCTTAAATGTCCGTGGATTAGAAGCTGTCTTAGAATCCTGCCACAAATGTTTTGCTTCAATATTTACAGACCGTGCCATTTTCTACCGACAAATCAAAGGCTTAGACCACTTTAACATCGCCCTATCGGTAGGCGTGCAAAAAATGGTGCGTGCTGACTTAGCAACTGCTGGTGTCATGTTCTCCATCGACACAGAGACAGGTTTTAAAGATGCTGCCCTGATTACCGCAGCTTACGGTTTAGGTGAAAATGTTGTCCAGGGAACAGTTAACCCCGATGAATATTTAGTATTTAAACCTACCTTACAACAGGGATACCGCCCAATTATTAAAAAGGGCTTGGGTACTAAAGAAATTAAAATGGTCTATGACCTGGAAGGCTTCAAATTAACTAAAAATATCTCCGTTCCAACAAATGAACGTATTCTATTTGCACTTAACGATGACGAAATTTTACAACTGGCAAACTGGGCTTGCATCATTGAAGAACACTATTCCCAAGTGTATGGTACTTACACACCTATGGATATTGAGTGGGCAAAAGACGGCTTAACTAATGAATTGTTTATCGTCCAAGCACGGAAAGAAACGGTGCAATCACAGAAGAAGGAAAACGTGCTGCGTAGCTATTGGCTTGTAGGGGAAGCAGGGGAGAAGGGGTGCAGGGAAGCAAGGGTGCAGGGGTGCAGGGGTGCAGAGGTGCAGGGGAGCGAATTCTTGAATAATTTCTCCTCATCCCCCCATCCTCTTGTGACTGGTAGTAGCGTTGGTGAAACGATCGCCCAAGGCAAAGCTAGAGTCATTCTAGATATACATCAACTCCACCAGTTTCAATCAGGAGAGGTGTTAGTAACAAATCATATCGACGCTAATTGGGAACCGATTATGAAACGCGCCAGTGCTATTGTTACCAATTTTGGCGGGCGAACTTGTGACGGGGCAATTCTTGCTAGGAAAATGGGAATTCCGGCGATCGTTGGTTGCGGTAATGCTACTAATATTTTAAAGACAGGGCAAGAAATCACCGTTAGTTGTGCCGAAGGTCAAACTGGAAAGGTTTACCAAGGTTTATTGCCCTACGAAGTCCAAGAAGTGCCATTGGAGAAACTACCCCGCACCCAAACCCAAATCATGCTCAATGTCAGTAATCCAGAAGAAGTCTTTGGCTTGACTAATATTCCCAATAATGGGGTAGGATTAGTGCGGATGGAATTGATCATTGCTAACCAAATTAAAGTACATCCTCTGGCGTTGATTCACTTCGATGAATTAGAAGACCAACTTGCCAAATACAAAATTACTGAATTAACTGCTCAATATGCAGACAAAGCACAATTGTTTGTAGATAAATTAGCACAAAGTGTAGGTGCGATCGCTGCTGCTTTTTACCCCAAACCTGTAATTGTCCGCTTCTCAGACTTCAAAAACAACGAATACGCCCATCTCTTGGGTGGTAAGCAGTTTGAACCCACAGAAAAAAACCCCATAATTGGCTGGCGTGGTGCTTCTCGCTACTACGATCAACGCTATCGTGAAGGTTTTGCCTTGGAATGCCAAGCAATGAAGCTAGTACGCAATCAAATGGGCTTAACCAACGTCATTTTAATGATTCCCTTCTGCCGTACTCCCCAAGAAGGTCGGCGCGTGCTAGCAGAAATGGCAAAATGTGGTTTGGTGCGGCGAGAAAATAACTTGCAAGTTTATGTGATGTGCGAGTTACCTAGTAACGTGCAACTAGCAGATGAATTTAGTCAAATATTTGATGGCTTCTCCATTGGCTCAAATGACTTGACACAATTAACACTAGGAATAGATCGGAATTCTGAGTTAGTAGCCCATCTGTTTGATGAACGGGATGAAGCAGTGCAGCGAAGTATTGCTTGTGCGATCGCTACTGTCAAACAGTACGGACGTAAAATTGGTATCTGCGGTCAAGCAGCTAACGATTATCCAGAATTTGCTCGCTTTCTAGTAGAACAAGGCATTGATTCCATCAGTCTTAACCCGGACACGGCACTCAAAATACTACTAGAAATTGCCGCCACGGAAGAACGCGCTCATTAATTATAGTAGAAAAGTTGCAGGTCGATACATTAATTGACTCTCCGGGGCGTACAGCTGTACGCCCCAAAGAGGTATCGGTTGGATTCTTTTTTCAAATTGCGATGATGTTAAATTTAATTCTTAACTTTTGACTTGATCTTTTCTAACTTTAGTCAGAGGGTAATATTTTAGAACTCATCACAATAGGTAGTTATCTTCTACACTCTACTCAAAGTTAGCAGATTATTTGACAAGCAATTTATTTACTTTGGCAACTATCAAGGTACAGTTGCCAAAAATTACTTCACCAGTTTCGCTAAATAAATTGTAGTTGTATTTACAAGTGAGGAAGTGCAATTACCGTGTCTTCGTCAGAAACTTTTGAACAACAGCAACCACAAATCCAGACTTCACCTAGTTTCGAGTTTTGGAGACAAGTAGGACAAATTACTGGTGGTACTCTCTTAACAATCGCGATGTTGACAACTTCTGTTGTCGCTGGAGGATTGGTTGGTTTAGCCATTAGTTTCCGTAATTTACCACAGGTTGGACAAATGCGGAACTTCACACCCGCAGAAACAACTTACATTTATGACATCAAAGGCAAACTTTTAGTTGGTTTACATGGAGAAGCCAACAGAAAAAATGTTCCTCTAGATCAAATTTCCCCAAATTTAAAACGCGCAGTCTTAGCCAGTGAAGATAGTTATTTCTACCACCACCACGGTATTGATCCAGGAGGTATCGGACGTGCTGCGATAGTGAACTGGACAGCAGGTGGTGTGCATGAAGGTGGTTCTACCATCACCATGCAATTGGTGAAAAATATCTTTTTATCTCAAAAACGTGCTTTTACCCGCAAAATAGCAGAAGCGGTACTAGCAATTCGCCTAGAGCAAATTCTCAGTAAAGACCGGATTTTAGAAATGTACCTCAATCAGGTTTATTGGGGTCATAATAACTATGGTGCAGAAACAGCAGCACAGACTTATTTTAATAAATCAGCTGTTGATTTAACTTTGGCCGAATCAGCAATGATGGCGGGTTTAATTCAGGCCCCAGAAGAATTTAGTCCTTTTGTGAATAAGAATTTGGCTATAGAAAAGCAAAGGCAAGTATTGGGACGGATGCTAGAATTGCAATGGATTAGCAAGCAAGAATATGATGATGCTCTCCGGCAAGAAATTAAACTTGGTAAAATTAAGTCATTTCAAGCTAGTCTCTTTCCTTATGTTACCAATGCAGTGTCGCAGGAATTAATTAAAAAGTTTGGGCGTGATGCAGTGCTTAAAGGGGGAATGCGGGTACAAACTACCGTAGCCACCGATTTGCAAATGCTGGCAGAACAAACTATCAAAAAATGGCATAAAACTCTTGAAGAGCAAGGGTTAAATAACAATCAAATGGCTTTAGTGGCTATTGACCCACGTACCCACTTTGTCAAAGCATTGGTAGGTGGTGTGGACTCAAAAAAGAGCGAATTTAACCGCGCAACTCAAGCGCAGCGTCAGCCAGGCTCTTCTTTTAAGCCGTTTGTTTATTACACTGCCTTTGCTAGCGGCAAGTTTACACCAGATACAACGGTGCTTGATACCCCAGTCAGCTACCCTGATATTGATGGTTTGTACTCTCCACACAACTACGATAATACCTTTAAGGGTGAAATATCGATTCGTACTGCTTTAGCACAGTCTCGGAATGTGCCAGCAGTGAAGATTGGCAAAGCGGTAGGAATAGATAAAGTTATAAAAACTTGCCGTACTTTGGGAATTATGAGTCCGATGGAACCCGTGAGTTCTTTGCCATTAGGTGCCATCGGTGTTACTCCATTGGAAATGGCTAGTGCTTATGCTACCTTTGCTAATTATGGCTGGCGATCGCCCCCAACGCTCATTGCTCGTGTTAAAGATAGCAGTGGTAATGTCTTACTAGATAATACTCCTAAGCCTAAGCTAGTTCTTAACCCTTGGGCATCAGCCACAATTTTAGATGTGATGCAGTCGGTAGTTAAAGAAGGAACTGGTAGAGGTGCTGCTATAGAAGGTCGTCCAGTCGCAGGCAAAACTGGCACAACTTCTTCAGAGAAGGATATCTGGTTTATAGGTACAGTACCACAATTAACAACTGCCATCTGGGTAGGAAGAGATGACAACAAACAATTAGCTCACGGTGCCACAGGCGGAGGTATGGTTACTCCCATCTGGCAAGATTTTATGCAGAAGGCACTTAAAAATGTACCAGTCAACAACTTTAAGCCACCTTCTCAGTTTTCTCGCCCCAAATCAATTAAAAAGGCTCAAAATTAACTGTTGTTAGGTAAAACACAATTAATACCATTTTGGATTTTGGATTTTGCGGAAAGTTGTCAGGAGGGTTTCCCTCCTGACAACTTTCCAAGACGGATTTTAGATTGTGAATCCCCTTGTGCATTCGGGTTTTATAAATCAATCTGTCGCAATTATTTTTAAAATTGGTATAAGTTGCATAACTTATCTAGTTGTTTTTTGTCATTAGTCATTAGTCCTGTGTCTTTTGTAAATACAAATGCATAATGACAGTCTTAACCAGATAATTTGCAATTGAAATGCACATTAACTCGTAGATTTTACCAATTTGAAAAATGATTGGAACAGATGGATAGCTGGTAGGGGCGGGTTCACCCAGATCATCATTAAATTAATATTGATAATATTTTTAAACCCGCCCCTACTGAGTTTTACAATCCAAAATCTAAAATCTAAAATCCAAAATAGTATTAGGGTGGAGTCAAAGTCATAGACACACCTGCTGAGTGTTTTTTCCAAACAGGAACGCTGCTGCACATTTTTTCCACAATGTACTCTGCAAGAATAGTTTCGGAGCATTTATTATTCCACCAATCCAACGACTTTTCGTGCATTTCTTGCATAAGTTGCTCGTTGTCCAGCAGATTTATTAATATTCCTTCCAAATCTTGCCAATCCTTGATTTGAATAATAGGCGACCCATCCAAATACCACCGTGAAGGCAAAGCTTCTGCTACCACAATGCATCCATATTTCATCGCCTCAAACAAACGAGTTGTTTCAAAAGACGTGCCTCTAGGAACTAGACATATTTTTGTATCCATCATGATTTCGCAATAGCTACGTTCATCTTCAATTGTTCTATTACGAAAACCACCAGTGATTGATAATTCAACTTTAAAATCTGGATTTTTTCTCTTGAACTTATTTACACTCGCTATCATGAGTTTTCTAGCAAGACTTTTTGGAGTTCCTAACCAGTACTTCAAAGACCATAAAGGATAAGGTACGTGTACTACGCTGCCAGAAAAATAAGTATTATAGAGACGCTCTTGAATATTCTTAATTGGCATATCCTTGGAATTGTTGTAACCCAAGGGAATATCGTAGATAGGAGTTATTGGATTTTTACCTAATAGCAAACTTTTGAAGTTGTGCCAATGATAATTTAGGAAACCAGGTACGCAAACAACTAAGATTCTGATAAATTGAATCAGTGTCAACAAGTTGAGAAGAGAAGGCTTGAGAAGAGGATTACATCCAAGGATAGGGCGTGTACCTATACATTTAAATACTGCCCTTACTTTGTGAGCATATTTGGGGATGCGATACCACTCGTCTCCTAATACAAAAACAACAACATTTTGTCCATATGATGGCAGTTCATCAATCTCATCCCAGGTTACATAAAATATTAAACCACTGACTTTCAGACTTTTCTCTATAGACTGAAATACTTTACCAAAATAAGTAGTTAAGCCAAAGTTAATCGGTGGATGAGTGTCGTATATATTCCAAGGAATCGGTTGTTGTCCTCGTCTGACATAGAGATAATATTGATTGGCAAGTGCAGTAATTACGGACATATCAGTGATTTCTTCTTCAAGATATGGATTGATTTGTTGAGTTAACAAAAACTGCTACAGGTTTCTTAAAGAGGATATGAACAATTGGATGTCTAAGATATACATAAAACAGAGCATCTTTGTTCACAACTCTAATAGGATTTATCTCATACCAATTCTCAGTGAAGCTGCACATTATTTTGACCACTCCCAACCTTCCACCCCCCTTTCATCCCCCCTTGGCAAGGCAGGAGGACAGAGGGGGTTGCTGCAAGCGGTAGGGTTATTTTTATGGGTCTTCGTATAGAAATGGTATAAGCTGTTTTATTTTTGTTGAAATTTTCGGAATGATGATGCACATGGCTAGAGAAAATTTTTTTAAATTATTTCTCTCAGTAGAATAATTTAACGGCAATTATTTAACCTTTTTATAAAGAAAGGGTAAATTCAAATATTTAATGTATGAAATTTTTATAAATATCGATTTTGTTAATATTGATTGAGTTTCATAAATTTAATATTGGAGAAATATAAAGTATTTTTTATACAAAAAAAGTTTGTACTTGGTATACCTTGAAATATTGATAATTCTATAGTTATAGGGCAGTTATCTTATAGATGAATTGTTATGTAAAAAACAATTATCAAGTAAAGTAAATTACTAAATGTAGAGTAATTTAAAATACACTACTGAATTATACTCAAACAGCATTCTTGATATGTGGCAATTCTAGTTAAGTTGTGCCATATTCATTTTTATTGAAAGAAGGAACCCAGGAAACTAATTATCCAAATCTCCTTTTTCATGAATAATTTAGAATTGCTATAGGTAATTAATGTTAATTGACGCACGTACACTACCTCTAGATGAAACTATTGAAACTGAAGTTTGCATTGTTGGTGCTGGGCCAGCAGGTATTACTTTGGCACGAGAATTAGCCTTTGCAGACTTCCGGGTTTGTCTTTTAGAAAGTGGTGGAATAGATTTTGACAAAAATGCTCAATCACTTTCTCAAGGTGAAAGTGTAGGGAATCTTTTTGGCAGACTAGACGAACAACGTCGTTTTCAGTTTGGTGGTACAGCCAACTCTTGGAAAATTCGATTGGGTAACAATCAAATTGGTGTTAGGTACGTACCTCTAGACAAGATAGATTTTGAGAAACGCGACTGGCTACCATACAGTGGCTGGCCTTTTGAAAAATCTCACCTCGATCCATTCTACGATCGCGCCCAAGCAATTTGTAAACTCGGAGCTTTTGCTTATCATGCTGAGGCTTGGGAAGATGCTGAAACTCCTCAGTTACCCTTGGCTGGTAATGTCGTCACCAGCATGTTTCAGTTTGGCCCTCGTGCTGTCTTCACCCATGAGTACCGTGAAGAAATTAATCAAGCGAGTAATATTACTACCTATCTCAACGCTAACTTGATGGAAATTGAAACTGATGAAACAGCCAAAACTGTAACTCGCTTACGAGTAGGTTGTTTATCAGGTAATCAATTTTGGGTTCGTACCAAAGTTGTAATTTTAGCTGCCGGTGGCATTGAAACCGCACGTTTACTATTGCTATCAAACAAGACACAAACAGTTGGTTTAGGCAATCAAAACGATTTGGTGGGTAGATTCTTTATGGATCATCCTTTAGTTGGTTGTGGTAAATTAATTCCTGCTAATTCAGACCTTTTCAAACGTACAGCTTTATATGATTTACGGCGGGTAAATAATGTACCTGTAATGGGTAAGCTAACTCTCACTGAAGAAGTGATGCGGCGTGAACAAATATTAAATAATAGTACATTGCTATTTCCCATCCCTAAACCATATCAATTAAAAGCTATTAATTCGCTGAAAACATTGCTTTCTGTAAGACATAATTCAGATGCCCGTAAAGATGTACTGAAACACTTAACAAATCTCATGATTGGTCTTGATTATATCTTACCTGCTGCTATTGGGGCAGTTAGCAAACAGCAACCATTTATTCCTAGTCTGGCTTGGGGTGGTTGGTCGTATATTCGAGGTCATGAAAAGCGATTTGTTGAGTTTGAAGCCCTGCATCAAACAGAACAAGTACCAGACCCAGACAATAGAATAACGCTAATTAGCGATCGCGATCGCCTCGGTCGTCAGCAAGTCAAGTTACACTGGCGTTGGAACGATATTGATATCCACAACATTAAGCGAACACAGGATATCCTCACTGAAGAAATTGCTCGTGCTGGAATCGGTCAATTACAAGTTGAACGAGATGGCAACCTACCAAACTTAATTCATCCTGGTACACATCATCACATGGGAACGACACGTATGCATGATGATCCAAAACAGGGTGTTGTAGATAAAAATTGCCAAGTCCACGGCGTTTCTAATCTTTTCATCGCCAGCAGTTCAGTTTTTCCTACAGGAGGCTATGCTAATCCCACACTCACCATTGTGGCTTTAGCAATTAGGCTCGCAGACCATGTGAAAACAATTATGGCATCAAAGCCAATAGCGGAAATTATCAGCTAATGGACATTTAAATTGTATAAGCACTCGTGTAAGCGTAGCGTCTAGGTCAAAAGAAAGCTGTTGACTGATGACAGTCATCAGTGAAGGTATTTCCAACAAATAAATTATCCTCTATTGTGGGGTGGGCATCCTGCCCGCCCTTCAGACAAAGGACGGGTGGGGACACTTTGAAGTTTGCAAGGGCGGGTGGAACTTCTTTCCATTCCACAAGAAAATTTAGGATATTTTTGAGAATGGAAGTCCCCAACACAATCTCTTAATTTTAAACCCTACGTTGTGGCGAATTTTTGACTAAAAAACGCCGCTTAGTAGCACCCAAAGCCAACAGCATCCCTAAACCCAAAACTGTAGTAGGTTCAGGAACAGTTTCGATTCTAGCGTTAGTCACTTCCAAAGCAGATGTCGTGTCAAAACCATCCACATCCACCACACCGAAAGCAAAGGTGTAAGTTCCAGCATTACTAAAAGTATAAGAACGCAACCCTGTTTTTTGCCCAAAAGGACTGTCAGCTTGAGTTGCGTTAGTGAAGTCTGCCAACTTAATCAGTGTGTTGTCCACTAACAAAAAAGCAAAATCCTTATTTTGCGTTTCATTAGTGCGGAAATTCCAATCAAAACGCAATACATCACCAGCTGCAACAGTCACAGTATTTTTAATCGCAGACCCTTCCACAGCTTCGCCTTCAACATCCAGTGCTTCGGGTTGCAAACCGAGAAAATCTTGTAAATCTGGAAAAGGACGTGCAGAACCAGCAGCATTGCCAGAGTAATTAAAATTAGTATCTGCTAAAAAATCTTCATCTTGTAAAGCATTATTAGACAACTTAGCTTCACCCAAAGCTGTTGTAGTTACATCTCCAAATTGTTGCCAACTGCCCAAGTCAAGCAAAGCAGCATCAGCAGCACTAGGAGTCATTGCCAAACCACAGAAACTGCCAAAGCTGACAAGACTGATTTGAAAAATTGAATTTTTGCTCAAAGTGCAGAATTTCATGATGTTTTATGTGGAATAGTAATGAGTGTCCAGTGAAACAGAATAGAGTCGCAGCAAAAAGGGCAAGCAATCTTGCCACTACAAATTAGAAAATATTAGAAAACAAAGTTATCAGCATTGGCTAAAGTATTTGATGATACATCCAATACTGTTAACAAATTCATCGCTACAGCGCGACCAGTTAAGCCATCTGGGTCAATCAAGACAGCGGTATTATTGCCCTGAGATCTAAAACTCAAGTAACCTTGTGCAGTAGCAGTTTCATAATTGAGACTGCCTAAGTTAAAACTGGCAAATAAATCAGTCAAAACAATCTTGTCTGCACCAGGCGAAAAATCAGTGATTTTGTCTTTGGCATCGCGGATACTGTTATAGACAAACAAGTCATTGCCAGCGCCACCAGTGAGAACATCACTACCAGTGCCACCAATGAGAATATCATTACCAGCACCACCAGAAAGCTCATCATTACCACCAACACCATCAATAATGTTATTGCTGGCTGTTCCGATGAGGACATCTCTACCTCTAGTTCCGGTGAAGTTGAGAGGAGTAACTGTTAAATCAAAGCTTTCACTCACACTTGCATTGCTGCTATCAGTAGCAATTACTTTCAGGCTAATGGTGCCCACATCTGTATCATCAGGTGTGCCGCTAAAAGTGCGGGTGTTAGCGTTGAAGGCTAGCCAGTCGGGTAGAGGGCTATCATCAACTAGGGTAGCAGTGTAGGTGAGAGTGTCACCTGCATCGACATCACTAAAAGTATCAGCATCAAAGGTGAAACTGAAAGCGCTGTTTTCAGTGGTAGTGATATCTGCAATGGCATTGGCAACAATGGGGGCATCATTGACTGGTTTAATGTTGATGTTAAAACTACCATCAATACTGCCGCCATTACCATCGCTGACAGTGAACGAGAAGCTGTCAGTGCCGCTGTAGTTGGCATTGGGGGTGTAGGTGAAGTAGTCGTCATCGGTGACGCTGGGTGTACCGTTGTCGTTAAGTGTGAGTGTGCCATTGCTGGCGTTAGTAAAGGCACTAATGCTTAAAGTATCACCATCATTAATATCTGTGTATCTACGTAGAATGTTGTTGGCAAGGATGTTAATGGGCGTATCTTCGTTAGTAGTAGCCGCAGTCGCAAAGCCAAACACTACGTAACTCTTACCAGCATTGTACTGCCCGTTGGGGGAGGCATTTGGTGCGCCAATAATCAAGTCGTCGATACCGTCATCATTGATGTCTCCTGCACCGCTGATTGAGAGGTTTCTCCTGTCAAACCCATCAATGCCTCTAATCACGAAGCCGTTGCTGCCGTCCAGGGATGAGAGGTTGAAACTGGCACTAAAGCCACTACTCTTGCCAAACACCACGTAGGCTTGGTCAGAATCTAATGCCCCAACAATCAGGTCATCGAAGCTATCACCATTGATGTCCCCCACACCGGTGACGGAAAAGCCTAATCGGTCATAGGCATAAATGCCTCTAATCACGAAGCCGTTGCTGCCGTCCAGGGATGAGAGGTCGAAACTGGCACTAAAGCCACTACTCTTGCCAAACACCACGTAGCTCTCCCCAGCATAAGGCTGATCGGTGGGGTTGACACTTGGTGCGCCAATAATCAGGTCGTCGAAGCCGTCACCGTTAATGTCCCCCCCATTGCTGGCAGATCTGCCTGAGTTGTCAAACACATCAACGCCGTTAATCACGAAGCCGTTAGTACCATCCAGGGATGAGAGGTTAAAAGTGGCACTAAACCCGCTACTCTTGCCAAACACTACGTAGCTCTCTCCAGCAAAAGGCTGACCGTTGGAGTCGGCATAAGGTGCGCCGATAATTAGGTCGTCAATGCCGTCGCCGTTGATGTCCCCTGCACTGCTGACAAAGCGGCCTGAGCGATCCGCATCAACGCCGTTAATCACGAAGCCGTTGCTACCATCCAGGGATGAGAGGTCGAAACTGGCACTAAACCCGCTACTCTTGCCAAACACTACGTAGCTCTCTCCAGCAAAAGGCTGACCGTTGGAGTCGGCATAAGGTGCGCCGATAATTAGGTCATCGATGCCATCGCCGTTAATGTCCCCTGCACTGCTGACAGATTTGCCTAAGCTATCATCCGCCTCAATGCCGTTAATCACGAAGCCGTTGCTACCATCCAGGGATGAGAGGTCAAAACTGCCATTAAAGCCACTGCTACTGCCAAACACTACGTAGCTTTTCCCAGCACTAGACTGACCGTTGGGGTCGGCATAAGGTGCCCCGATAATTAAGTCGCCGATGCCGTCGCCGTTGATGTCTCCGGCATTACTGACGGAGAAGCCTGAGTTGTCAAACGCATCAATGCCGTTAATCACGAAGCCGTTGCTACCATCAAGGTCAGATAAGTCTAGGCTGGCACTAAAGCCACTGCTACTGCCAAACACTACGTAGCTCTCTCCAGCAAGAAATTGTCCGTTGGGGTCGGCATTTGGTGCGCCAATAATTAGGTCGTCGATGCCGTCACCGTTGATGTCTCCGGCATTGCTGACTGAAAAACCTGAATAGTCACCCGCATTAATGCCGTTAATCACGAAGCCGTTGTTGCCGTTAAGGGTGGAGAGAAAGAAATTTGAAATAACTGCTGTGGGTGCGTCATTCACTCCGTTGATGGTCAGGTTAACCGTAGCTGTACTAGTAAAGCTGCCATCACTGACAGTGTAGGTGAAGCTGTCGCTGCCGTTTTCACCGACACCCAAAGTGTCAAATTGACCATTAGGGTTGTAAGTGAAAGTGCCATCAGCATTGAGGGTGAGAAAGGCACCCGAACTTAAGAAAATGGAAGTGCCAACAGCGATCGTATTACCGTTGACAGCCGTTACTGTTAGAGGATCATTGTCCGGGTCGCTGTCGTTAGCTAAGACCGAAATGTTAACAGCAGTGTCTTCATCGGTAGTAGCCGTGTCATTAACCCCGACTGGAGTTTGATTAGTAGTGGGAGTCGCAAAGCCAAACACTACGAAGCTTCGCTCAAAACGTGAGTTGACAATCACGTCGTCAAAGCCGTCGCCGTTGATGTCTCCAGCACCGCTGTAAGAGTAGACATCGTAGTTGCCTGTGCCACTGATCACCAATCCATTAGTTCCGTTGAGGTCGGAGAGGTTGAATTCGGCTCCAAAGCTACTGCTGCTGCCAAACACCACGTAGGTCTTCTGAGAACCGTAGACACCAGTATCAATACCCATATAAGATGAGCCGATAATCAGGTCGTCAAAGCCGTCGCCGTTGAAATCCCCTGCGCTGCCTACAAAGGAGCCTGACAGACCAGACGTATCATTGCCGTTGATCGCAAAGCCATTGCTGCCATCCAGGTCAGATACATTGAGGCTGGCACTAAAACCACTGCTACTGCCAAACACCACGTAGCTCTGACCTGCAGCAGACTGTCCGTTGGGGGAGGCAAAGGGTGCTCCGACAATCAAGTCGTCTATGCCGTCGCCGTTGAAATCCCCAGCATTAGCGACGGAGAAACCTGCACCGCTGATCGTGAAGCCGTTGCTGCCATCCAGGTCAGATACGTTGAGGCTGGCACTAAAACCACTACTCTTGCCAAACACCACATAGCTTCGCTGAGCAAACGGTGCCTTAATAATCACGTCGTTAAAGCCGTCGCCATTGATGTCCCCACCATTGTTGACGGACAAGCCTATAATGTCATAGCTTACTCGGTCATAGCCATCAATGCCATTGATGACGAAGCCGTTACTGCCGTTAAGAGTTGAGAGGTCGAATCCAGCACTAAGGTCATCGCTGCTGCCAAACACCACGTAGGTTTCTTCTGGGTCATAAGTATTGGCGTTGGCACCTGGAATTATAGCGCCACGATTTATCCTGATAATTAGGTCGTCGAAGCCGTCACCGTTGATGTCACCCCCACTGCTCACGTCATTGCGTGCGAAACTATACCTATCAATGTCGTTGATCACGATGCCGTTGATCGTAAAGCCGTTGCTGCCATTCAGGTCGGAGAGGTTGAATTCGGCTCCAAAGCCACTGGTGTTGCCAAACACCACGTAGCTAGTTCCAACATTTAAATTGTTAGTGTTGTAGGCACTACTATTAGCCCCGATAATCAGGTCGTCGATGCCGTCGCCGTTGATGTCCCCCGCACTGCTGAAGGAGGAGCTTGTGCCGTTGATTACAAAACCGTTACTGCCATTCAGAGACGATAAGTCGAAGCTGGCACCAAAGCCACTACTGTTGCCAAAGACCACATAGCTTTTACTACCATTAGCCTTGATAATCAGGTCGTCAATGCCGTCGCCATTGATGTCCCCAGCACTCCTAACAATGCGGCTTGTGCCGTAAATCACAAAGCCATTGCTGCCGTCTAGGTCAGAGAAGTTAATATTAGCCACTTTTGTTGATTCTCCAAGTTGTTTTGGTTGTCTTGTTTGTAAGGTGTGGAGAGGTGAAATTTGAAGTTTCTATAGGGTTGAATTGCTGCTCATCCCACTGTCACCATCCGCCGAATTTCGTCATTACGAAACCCGATCGCCATCGGACAACGCACCTGTGGCAGTACTACCACATCGTATAATTCCAGCACCACCCCCTCTAGTCTTAAACTATGAACAATATCTCCACTTCGTAGGTCAATCACTAGCAATCCACAACGAGGTTCGGCTTTCTTTTGCTGCAATTTTTCATCCAAAGGCAAGCCGCTGAAGGTTTTGTTATGTCTGGGTTGGGAAATTCCCACGATCGCAAAGTCTCCGTGAAAAGCACAGCCACGCATGTATCCTGGGCAAAAGGTCACGGGTTGAAATTCTCCCCGTTCTAAATCAGCAAAGCCAAACTCGCCGGTGCCAGAGTTGAGTATCCAGAGTTTTTCTTGATACCACCTAGGAGAATGGGGCATGGACAATCCTCTAAGTATGATTTCATTGCTCTGTACATCGATGACACAACCCCCATCCACCCGATGCTCCCGCCAGCCTTCTGCTACGTCTGACTCGCTGACAGCAGTAACATATCGAGGTTTGCCGTCACGCATAGCTAAGCCATTGAGGTGACATCTGTCTTCTGCCCCCAGTTTGCTAATAAATGGCGGCTGCCACAAAGGCACGAAACTATGGGTTTCGCTGACTGTGGCTAAACAACTAAATAAGGTATTGACAAAAATGATTTGTCGTGTATCTAAGGTTTTTGGGGAATTGCTTAAAACTATGTCATGAATATCTAAATCGGCAGTGACATAACCTACCTGGGGTAAATATACAGCATCGTAGTTTTGGTAGGTTTGTCCTGGTTCGAGGATGTTTTCAAACCGCCACAGTTGATACAGCGAACTCATGTATAGGCTGTTACCCTCAGCATATAATCCCATGCACCGCTCAAAGGTGCGTTCAAAGACTGACAGTTTGCCATTGGGTTGCAACCCGATGAAAAACAGTTTCCCCGCTTGATAGGTGGTAAATGCCAAACTCAGATTTTGCTCGTTCAGCCAAGGGGTAAACTGGCGGGAAGCATTGATTTCTAAGGCAGGAACCGCAGCCTGAGATGATCCAGAGGTAGGGGAAATTGCATTGTGTGAAGAATCGAGCAAGGTAACTATTCCACTTAGTTTTTCTCAGTAATTACCCTACAACAATTCTTTTTTATTCCATCGCTCTTCTTCAACTCTTTTTATTATGGCCGCTCTTCTTCAACTGCGCTTTACTATTAGTAAGTTAAGATACAGAGTTTTTCCCCTTCTGTGGTTCTGTTCCTGCTCGCTGTCGTGCCAAACTATCAATAGCATCACCCAAAGCGGTGGTCAGGCTTTTACGAGTTTGGGCGTGGTTTTCTTGCTCAGTTTTTAAAGCTTGCAATAAGCGATCGCGTTCTTTGGTGACTGCAATCAATTTAGCTTGTAATTCTTGTACAGATTGGATTTGCTCGATTTCTTGAGTAATTGCTGTGGTTGTTTGACCATCAACAAGTATTGTGCCATCAATGCCTTTGAGTTTGTGAAGTTCTTTCTTCAACGATGCGATCGCCTTTTGGGATAGATCAGCATCTGTACGGCGTTGCTCTGCTTCTGTATTATAGAGTTTGCGCCATTTCTCAGCACTTTCCCAAGCGGCATCGCGATCGCGTTGCTGTTCTATCAACTGCTGTTTGAGTGCCTGAATTTCCGCTAACCACTTTTGTGTTAAAACTGCGGTATTATCATTAATTTCAGCCATTTTAATACTCTTTATCTACTAATTTAGGATTTTTATCAGTCGAAAACCTCAAGAAAAAGAAATTTGTAATGGCAACAAATATACTACCTGTGTACCAAAGACATACCATAGCATCTTTACATGAAAGTTTATTACTTCTAAAAATTATGGGACAGCCTCGTTTTGTCCGTTTCTTTCGCCATCTCAATTGGCGCACAGTCAAGAAAACTATCACCAGAACCATCGAAAGGCGACTTTTGGGGCTTGCCTCGGAAATTGCTTTCAATGCTATGTTATCGTTGTTTCCAGCGATTCTTGCTGTCATTACAGCCATAGGCTTGTTTGAACAATCCTTGCAAGACACTTTTAAACAACTGGCAATTCAACTGAGTCAAGTTGTACCAGAAGAAGCCTTGAAGCTGATTCGAGATTTTGCCACAAAAGAAATTACCAACCCGAAAAATAAAGGTTTGTTTTCTTTAAGTTTTGCGATCGCGATTTGGACTGCTTCAGGTGCAATAAGTACCGCCATGACAGCCTTAGATCAAATTCATCAAATTCCCCCACAACGCACGCGTCCCTTTTGGCAAGCCAAACTTGTCTCTCTTGGATTAACAATTGGGACTATTTTGCTGTTAATGCTGGCTTGTTTTTTGGTATTTATGAGTGACTTACTATTAAAAATGGTGGTGAATGAAAATGCTTCTTTGGTCTTTTTGTTACATCTTTGGCAGTTACTACGGTGGCCTTTAGCTTTAGGCATAGTTGCAACCGCCTTTGGCTTTGTCTATCGCTATGGCCCTAGTGTGTGGAATTCTGGTACACCGATGATGCCTGGGGCAATCTTAGCAGCTGTCTTCTGGGCGATTCTGTCTGGTTTGTTTCGGACTTATGTGGCAAATTTTGGTAACTACAACAAAGTCTATGGTGCAGTGGGAACTGTGATCGTTTTAATGCTGTGGCTGTGGATGAGTGCTGCTGTGATGCTAGTGGGCGATCAATTAAATGTATCTGTTGCTGAGGATATGCGCTCAAAAGGAACTAGTGACAAATGACTAATGACTAGTAAAATATTAGACTATTCTACTTAAAATGAGCGATCGCCTTATGCCTGATTCTTATTCACGATTTTCTGATATTGATCCCAAGCTTCATGCACCTACTTTACAAAGGCTACGTCAGCTTAGCCGCCTCCTTGATAAAGTGATTGCTGTTCCCGGAACACCAATTGCTATTGGTCTAGATCCTCTTATAGGATTTATACCTATTGGTGGCGATGTTTTAGGATTGTTACTTTCTAGTTACATTATCTGGGAAGCATCTCGATTAGGTGTACCTAAAGCTACTTTAGGTAGAATGCTCTTAAATGTGATCATCGATAGCTTGGTAGGCACTATTCCTGTATTCGGAGATTTGTTTGATTTTGCTTGGACAGCAAACGAGTATAATCTTAAGCTATTGGAAGAATACTTAAAGTTTCGTCGTTAACAACAAACTGTAGACGCTATATTTTTACTAATTGTTATTGTCTTATTAGCATTATCATGCTAATAATTATAATGCTGTATTGTGCCAAAACTGGCGCAGAAATTAGTCATTGATAAACGAATGAAAGATTGGTGGCAAGCCACTTTTCCTAAAGGGCGGCAAAGTCTAGTTATTACCGATGCTAAGGGGTATCCTGTACAAATTGCCTATGGTGAAAAAGGTACAGGTAAGCCACTAATTTTATTACATGGTATAGGTAGTTGGAGTTACAATTGGCGTTACAGCGTTGCCCCCCTATCTAAATATTTTCGGGTTATTTGTTTTGATGCTAAGGGCTATGGTTTTTCAGAAAAACCCTTGTCTCGTCACGAACATCAAGGTCATCAACTGATTGAATTTGAGAGAATTATTCAAGCATTATGTGATGAACCCGCAGTAGTAGTAGGTGAATCTTTGGGTGGATTAATTGCTCTTGGTCTTGCTCAAAAAAATCCTGAATTAATCGAGCGTTTAGTAGTAGTAAATGTACCTATTTTCACTGAAGGTCTACCCAGTTTACCTATGTGGTTGCTGGCCCAAACGCCCATAGAAGTAATTCAAACAATTGACTTTTTGCGTTTAGCATATCTGTTTGCACCTATATTCAGACAAATGATGGCTTTAGAAAGGCGGGCGGTGCTTTTTGATCCTTCAATATTGACTGAGGAAGATATCTATTGGATATCTTACCCCTTTATTGAACTGCCTGGTACTTTTGCCAAAGTCGCTGAAGAGTTACGAATAGCAGCACGAGAAATTGAGAATTACCAAGCCAATAAGCCAAATATGCTCAGTGACATTCAAAAGAATTTGAGTAATATTAAGTGTCCGACTTTAATTTTATGGGGTGAACAAGATACTTGGTTTCCAGTTGCTCATGGTCAAAAATTGCATCAACATATCCCTCATTCTCAGTTAAAAATTTTACCTAACTGTTGTCATGATGCTTCGACTGGTGCTTTCAAATTGGTGAATGCAACTATTGTTGAGTTTCTCCAGAAGACAAATTTTTTGTAATTTACAGCAGTTTTCATATTTTTAACGTGAGTCTCCAACGGAGGCGAAGTTGCAACAAGAGCGAAAGAAACATATTTTGTTTCTTAGAAGTTCGACAAGCGCTGTTTTGACCTCTCCCCCGACCCCTCTCCTACGAGGAGAGGGGAGTAATATCAAGTTCGGATGAATACTTATACAGATCTACAGCAGTTTGCAAGTAAATGAAGTACACATCTTAATATGATAAGTCTTGTGGGGGAGCCACTGCGTTGGGCGGGTTTCCCGACTTGAAGCATGTGGCGTTGGGCAGGAAAGCCCGCCCTGGTGTACCTCATTCAGATGGAATGCGCTGTAAATAATCTTTGCGACACATAGATTAACTGTGGAGGCGTACAGCTGTATGCCCTTACAAGATATCTGTTGCATTCTTTTTTCAAATTGTTATTATAATTAACATGATCGCACTTTGCGACATTATTTAGGCATAAAACGCATTAGCATTCGCCTTCCTAATTCACTAATAATTTCCTGTCCTAATCGCTGGGCTTCTGGTCGCACAAACACTTGAGATAATTCATAGAAAGAGTTGAGGTTTAAAGGCTTAGTCACTAATACTTTATTAATCACTTCTTGCATATTCTGCAAAGTTGAATTTAACTTTGTCGTTGTAGGGAAAGGAGTAATTATTGATCTTGACCAAGCCATAACATCATCGAAAGTTTCTTGTGAGAGACTTTCTATATTTGTAGCAATTTCATTAACCAAAGCGGAACGTAATGAGTTTCCTTGAGGAGAATATAAAAACTCTAACAGCAGTTCTAATGTATAATTGAGATTAAAATCATCACTTTGATAAATATTCTCTAATACATCTGAGACTTGTTCCCACTCGATAGTCTGATTGCTTAACCAAAAACTTTTTAGGGCATCCCACAATACAGGCGATCGCTTGGTCAATAACCATTCTGTAACATAAGGATATCCTACCTTGTAAACCTGAAAATCAGGATTAACTTTCAAAGCTACTCCTTCTAAGGTGGCAAAGCAGCGGAAAATCATCACATAGTATGTGGGTGTTTGCCAAGAATATTCGTAGATCAAATCAAATAGCTTACTAAAACTTTGCTTGAAGCCAAATTCAGCGACACTAGCTTCCCGGATATTACCAAATATCTCAGCTAGTTTAGGAACTAAGTAAGTTAAGTCAGTTTCTGGAGGCAGAAATTCTAATAAAATATAGTCTTCAGCAAGTGCGGCAAAATCACCAGTAATCATATGTAACAAGGAGATAATCAACAGGTCACATACCTCTGGTGGAACTTCGCTCATCATGCCAAAGTCCAGGTAAGCTAATTTTCCATCCGAGGTGACTAGCACATTACCTGGGTGGGGATCAGCATGAAAAAAACCCCCTTGCAGTAGTTGGCGTAGAGAACACTTGAAACCTACGCCAACGAAGTCAGCAGGTTCTAATCCTTGGGCGCGAATAGCTTCTGTTGAAGTTAATTTAATGCCATTGACCCACTCCATTGTTAGAACTCGATGGCTGGTATATTGAAAGTAGATGCGTGGCACATGAATCTGTTCCAATTTACCGTAAAGTTGGGCAAATTTTTCAGCATTAAAAGCTTCTTGTACATAGTCCATCTCTGCGAACAGGCGAGTAGCGAGTTCATCACTCAAAGCTACAAGGTCGCTATGAATTAATGAAATATTTTTTTGCGCCCAAGCCGCTAATTGACGCAACAAGTATATATCCAGGGTTATTTGTTCTATGATTCCAGGGCGTTGAATCTTTACAGCTACGATTTCACCCGTCTGGAGTTTTCCCTTGTAAACTTGTCCTAACGAAGCAGCGGCTACAGGTTCAGGAATCAGTTCAGCATAAATTTGGTCATGGGGATATCCCAGTTCTTCTTCAATTATTTGATAAGCTTGCTGATTGGGAAAGGGAGGCAATTTATCTTGCAGATTTGCCAGTTCGTCCAAATAAATAGTTGGAATAATATCAGGACGGCAGGAAAGAAATTGCCCCAACTTGATGAATGTAGGGCCCAACTCAATCAGCTTTTGGCGCAAAATGCTGGCTCGTAGCCGCTGATTTTGTAACAAGCGACGCGTTAACCAATCCCATGCTAGAAGTATACTAAAGGAGAGAAACGATTTCAAAATAGTCAGCCTACGCGCCCAAAGTTTCCCCGGCTGCTTTTTATAGTAGGACAGATTGATCGCTACATTATTTTGTAAGGGTATTGACCTAGCTTTCATATATGACTATTCTCGTACAAATGATTCAATCTGAACCTATTAATTTACCAAGACAAAATTGGGCTTGTGTAGCCTGGGAAAAGGTTAAAGGGAAAAGAGAAAGGGATAAAATACCTTAACCCTTTACCCCTTTCCCTTGACCTCGCCGAACTTGGCGAACTACTGGTTTAGGCAGCTTTGAAATTGGCTCATCGCTCTTTACTGCTAGAAGCCTTCAATTTCAGCAACTAAAACTCCATTTTCATCAAATATAAATGCATCAGAAGTTGCAGTATCCTGATTACTAATGTTTTGGTGCGATGTTCTAACTTGACTCCACAAGTGAGGACTATAACAACGATGTAGTTTTAAGCGCTTTATCTCTATCTTAATTGGCAGATACGTATTTATGGAACTACCTTGCTCAAGGTCTAGGGTAAGATTATAGGCAGAATGCAAGCAGGCATCTAGTAAAATAGGATGTATTTTGTATTTTTTTGCTTCTTGCGAAAGTTCTGGTGATAACTCAATGAAACTGAGGCTTTTTTCTCTACTTCTCCATAGGTTTTTAACAGCTTGTAAGTTGGGCCCATAGATGATACCTTCTTTTTCAAGTTCTTGATAAAAAGTTTTAATAGCAACTTGCTCAGTATACTGTTTTTGCAGAATAGACAAGTCTATAAAACCGGGTTCAGGTGTTTCCTGACCCTTCATTACCTTACCAGAAGCGTGGAGCGTAGAAAAGATATTTTCTTGATCTGTACTAAAGCTGAAAATTTCAAATGTATAAGTATCGGTTTCTAAAGGTTCTAAAACGACTTGGACTGTCTTGACTTCATCCTCTGAAAAGATTAAAACTTCATGAATAGTTATATCTTCCAGAATTAAATTATCTGTTTTAAAAGTAGCAGAACCTGCGGCTAAAGCCATTTCTAAATAAGCACTTATAGGTAGTACTGGTTGTCCAAAAAGCCTATGATGGCTGAGATAAGCGAGTTCAGAAATACTTAACTGAGATTCAAAACGCTGCTGTTTTTCTAAGCCTGCCAAGTTAAGTTTTTTACCCAGTAAAGGATGGAGATTTTTATCTTTTGGCAGATATTGCTTTTGAGTGGGAATGGTGTCCACCTCCAGCCAATAGCGTTGTCTTTGAAACGGATAAGTGGGTAATACCACTTTTTGACGCCTATACTCTCGGTCAAATTCTGACCAATCTACTTTGACTCCAGCTACATACAACTGTCCTAAACTAGAAAGTATCACCTGCCATTCGTCTACACCAGAACGCACAGAAGGCAACCAAAGTCCTGGATTTTTTGCCCGATATTGACGCCCCATGCCCAATAAAATCGGCTTAGGGCCAATCTCTAAGAAAATTTCATACCCAAGCTGATGCAAGGTTTCTATACTAGTAGCAAATCGCACTGCTTGGCGTACATGATTCACCCAGTATTGTGCTGTGGTGATGGACTGATCAGCAAGTTGTCCAGTGACATTGGATATAAGTGAAATTTGGGGCTGATTATAGGTAACTTGATTGGCTATGTCTGCAAATGTACCCAACATTGGTTCCATCAACGGGGAATGGAAAGCATGGGATACTTGCAATCGTCTGGTTTTCACTCTCTGTGCTTCGAGTGTGTGACAAATTGCAGCAACATCTTCACTAACTCCAGAAATTACCACACTTTCGGGGCCATTTATGGCAGCGATCGCTACTGTTTGATGATATGGTGCAATCGCTTCTCTCACCAATTCTTCTGTTGCCATCAATGCAACCATCTCACCACCAGATGGTAACTGCTGCATCAATCTTCCCCGATGGGCAATGAGTTTGAGTCCATCTTCTAGGCTAAAAACCCCTGCCACACAAGCAGCTACATACTCACCAACACTATGCCCCATGACTACATCTGGTTGAATACCCCAGGATTTCCACACCAGATACAAGGCATATTCAAAGGCAAATAACGCTGGTTGCGTATAGGCAGTTTGATCTAATAATGATGCAACTTGTTCTGTTGCTTGTTCAGGATATAATACCTCTAATAAAGAATATTGCAGATATGGGCGTAAAATTTCATTGCATCGGTCAATTGTTTGGCGGAAAATTGGCTCTTGTTCGTACAGCTGACGCCCCATGTTAATATACTGGGAGCCTTGACCAGTGAACAAAAAGGCTATCTTTTGCTCATTTTTGTCAATTTGAGAACTGTTTAATCCGGTGGCATCTTTCCCAGTTGTAAAAGCAGCGAGTTGCTCGATTAATTGCTCTTTTGAGTCAGCTACAACTGCTAGACGGTGGTTAAAATGCGTTAGCGAAGCGGCTCCTTTGGAGCTTCGCCCTGTATTGGCAGTAAAGCAAATATCTGCTAGTGCTTGCTTGGGATTAGCCTCTAAATGACTTTGGTAACGACTAACCAATGCTTGCAGAGCTGGTTCTGTTTGTGCCGATAAAGTTAATAAATGAAAAGAACGCTCCGGTAAATTTTGACTTTTGACTTGAGGGGGCGCTTCTTCTAAAATTACATGGGCATTAGTACCGCCAAAACTAAAGGCACTAACCCCCGCTAATCTGGGTTGTCCTTGGGACGGCCATTCCTGGAGTTCTGTGGGAATTTGAATAGGAGTATTTTTAATTCTAATATAAGGATTTAACTGCTTGAGGTGGAGGTGAGGCGGAATCTGACGATGTTGTAGTGATAATACCACTTTGATGATGCCGACAATGCCCGCAGCAGCTTCTAAATGACCAATATTTGATTTAACTGAACCAATCCAACAAGGCTGATTTGCTTCCCTACCTTCCATCAGCACTGTTTTTAGGGAATTCACCTCTATGGGATCTCCCAAAGGTGTGCCTGTACCGTGAGCCTCAACATAACTAATCTGCGCTGGTTTCACCCCAGCATTTGCTAAGGCTTGGCGGATAACTGCTTGTTGAGCAGGGCCATTGGGGGCTGTCAGTCCATTACTTAAACCATCTTGGTTAATTGCTGAACCTCTAATTATTGCCTGGATATTGTCTCCATCTCTAATTGCATCAGCAAGACGCTTGAGAACAACTATTCCACATCCTTCTCCTCTAACATAACCATCGGCAGCAGCATCAAAGGTTTTGCAACGACCATCTGCTGCCATCATCCTGGCATGAGAAAAGGTAATTGTCATTTCTGGAGAAAGAATCAGGTTCACTCCTCCAGCAAGACATACATCAGACTCTCTAGTTTTCAAACTCTGGCAAGCATAGTGAAGTGCTACTAAAGAGGAGGAACAAGCTGTATCTAAGGCAACACATGGCCCACGCAGATTGAGCAGATAAGATAATCGACCAGGAATAATAGATGGATGGGTACCAGTGCCGCTGTATGCTCCTATGTCAGAAATATCTCTATAAATTAATGTATGATAATCGATGTTTGTAAATCCAATGAAAACCCCCGTCTGACTACCAGCTAATCTTTCTGGAACTATTCCAGCATTTTCCAATGCTTCCCAAGCCACCTCCAGCACCAGTCTTTGCTGAGGATCTATATACTCAGCTTCGCGGGGGGCAATACCAAAAAAGCTAGGGTCAAATTCATCTACTTTTTCTAGAAAACTGCCCCAGCGAGTGTTCATTTTTCCTGTGGTAGCGGCATTGGGGTCATAAAATGCATCAATATCCCATCGGTCTTTGGGTACTTCTGTGATTCCATCTTTGCCATCATGCAGAAATTCCCAGAAAGCTTGTGGTGTCTCTGCTTGGGGAAAACGGCAACCCATGCCAACAATTGCTATATGTGTTGATTCTAAGTTCATCAAACAATTAGTATTTAATTTATATTATTAAGACTATATTTTATTTTTGAGATAGACCTAGGGTGAATTTCATCCACCGAAATTGAGTAGTATTTTACACAGCATTTATAATTACCATAATTAGTTTTGTTAATTTATGTTTAAAGCAGGGTGACAATTACTTGCACCCCTACTTAGTTTACATTTAGCTAATTGCTACTTTTCAATCGTACTAGAAAATTTCTTAAAAGCTTTGATGTTATTGTTCAGAGCTTTTTTGATTGAACCTGCGGAAGCCATCAAACGCATTTCCCGATTTACAGACCACAAGTAGTCAATATCTTCTGCAAATCTCTGCATATTTGCTAGTAGATGATTATGCACTTTTAAATTGTTATGAAAACCTTCGTGTTCATAACATAAGCACTTTTCTAGCCAGTGAATTGCTTCTTTTTGAGACATGTCAAACACAGGACTCTGCAAGAGTTTCATAATAAAGCTGATGGCATTACTATCACTCACAAAGCGGTTGGGTATCATTCCAGAAAGACCATTAAGGTTTTCACGTTGTGTCTGTAATACAGCTAAATTCGCCATTAATTTCTCAAAATTTGAGGGTTTCGGCAAAGATTTATAAAAGTCTCTAGCAAGATACAGAGAAGTGGTTGTATGAAAAGCCTCGTCTAAGAAATGATAGTGAGATATAGCTGTTGGAGCCGGGATAAAATCCTTAGCTTTTTGCAATTTTCTACAGTATTTATGTATCTCAAATTCATTATTCTTGACCACTAGATTTGCCATGTAACGCACGACATAAAAATTAGCAGCCAAAAATGGATAACTTCCCCAGCTCAAAGGAAAGAATTTTCTAACCGATGTATCGGTATTTCCTAAATAGCCATTGAAAAAGCCACTAGTAGGAGTAGGACTGGTAGGATTAACAGGAGTTGAAGATGCAATAGATTTATTCAAATCTTGCAAATCTTGCAATTCTATCAGTTTTTGAGAATAATTTTGTTCTTTATCTCTGAGTAAAATCTTACCAATAAAGTTTGCAGTATTTAATAAATAATCTATGACATGAAAACTTTTTGGTTCAAAGGAAGTAGAATTATCGGAAGCAGAATTAATTAAAGCTTTAGTACCTAGCAAAGCTTTGATTGTTTGGTAGTTGATTTTAGCAAAAGAATGAATGTGCTTACGCTCTTGATAAGTTTCATGATTGAGCATGTCTGCAATAAATGCATAATCTTTATTTGCAGCTAGCAAGCAATCTGCTGTGATTGTGTTGTAGAAAGTCAGTTCTGTTTCACTATCAGCAACTACTTTGTAAAAGCCTACCCAATGGAGATGATTGAGAGCGATTTTTTGAGATGGAGAAGCTTGTTCATAGAGTGGTGTGCCATAAAGCACTGACTGTTCTGGCTCACTCCAATAATGATTGCTGTTACTTTTATAATTAAAGTTTTTATCTAACTCTTCTATCTTTTCAGTGTAGTCAGATTCCAGATTATTGTCGTAGTTCTTTTCTAAAAACGGAAGAATTCTGTTGACTTTGGATGTTAGGGAATCTTTAACAATAGTCTTCATGACAGGTTATTCTTTTCAGGTGTAGCTTCATTCTGGTCATAGAGGATATCTGAACACTGGTGCAACTCAGACATCCTCTGAAAGTTTTTCTTAGCTTGCTTCAGCTAAATGTTCTGCAAGAGCAGCTATTGTGGGGTAATCGTAAACTAAGGTTGGATCTAGTTCTTTTCCTAGCCAATCTCCTAAATCTCCAGTTAGAACCATCGCTGCCGATGAATCTAAACCATAACGCTCAAAAGTATTTTTGGCATCTATTTTATCAGCTGAAATTTCTAGTAGCTCTGATAAATACTGAACTAACCACTCTTTAATTTTTGCTGCTGTTACTTGAGTGCCTTGTTCATTTACTGTTTGGCTTGTGAATAATTGAGTCATTTTACCAACCTCTATTTGGGGATATGATGTACTGCTTTAACCGGAAGAAAGCCGAGTATTTTTTTACTTAATCTTGACACACTTACAAGATTATTCAAAGGGGATTTGTCAGAGAAAATTGAATTATTTACTTTTTCTCATGGGGAATAAATATTCGTTGAGTTCTCATAGTTAAAATCAAACTTTAATGATTGAATTATCTTAACTTATGCACTCTCTTTAACATTCAGTTCCCTAAAAGTAGAATCACCTGCCTGCACTTTTGCTAAGAGTGAGTTGACATCAGCTTCTAACTGTTGAAACTTGGCTTTCTCTTCAGGACTTTCACTCCAATCTTCCACTACATTCAAACTGTGGTCTAAAAATCCACGCTTACAGGCTTGACGTTGAATCTTGCCACTAGATGTCTTTGGAATACTGCCAGGTCTAATTAAAACTGTGGCATACACTTGTAACCCGTGATTAGCTGCCACTGCCTCTGTGATATTTCCCACCACTTCGGCAACATTCAACCGTCTGAGGTAAACTCGTTCTACTTCTTGAACAATAACTAATCGTTGTTGTCCTTTTTGCTCGATTGTGAAAGCTGCACCACAATTTGGTCGTAGTGCTGGATGACTTTTTTGCACTGTTAATTCAATATCCTGGGGATAATGATTTTGTCCTCGGATAATAATCACATCTTTGAGTCGTCCGGTGATGAACAACTCGCCATCTTGCAAAAAGCCTAAGTCTCCAGTGCGGAGAAAGGGCCCCTCGCGTGTATCTGTTAGATAAGCTTGGAAAGTTTCTTGGGTTTGTTCAGGTCGTTGCCAATAGCCAGCAGCTACAGAAGTACCATGAACCCAAATCTCTCCTACTTTGCCATCTGGACATTTAGTTAAAGTTGTGGGGTCAGCGATCGCAATTTTTTCATCTAACCAGGTCTGACCACAGCTAACTATTACTTTAGTCCCTTCTTTTGGTTTGGCAACTCCTACCACCCGATTTTCCTCAAGGGCTGCACCGTCAACTGGATATAAGACAGGCGGATCATTTTTCAAACCGCCAGTAATAAATAAAGTTGCTTCGGCCATCCCGTAACAAGGGTAAAAGGCTTCGCGGCGAAAACCACAACAAGCGAAATAGTTGGCAAAGTTTTCTAGTGTCTCTGCACGCACTGGTTCCGCGCCGTTAAAAGCCACGTCCCAACTACTTAAGTCGAGAGTTGCACGCTGTTCTGGTGTAATCTTGCTGACGCACAGATCGTAGGCAAAATTCGGGCCGCCACTGGTAGTAGCTTGGTAACGAGAAATCGCTTGCAACCACCGCAAAGGTCTTTGCAGGAAAGCCACTGGTGACATGAGAATCGATGGTGTACCCAAATACAAGGACTGCAAAACATTGCCAATCAGTCCCATATCGTGGAATAAGGGTAACCAAATCACATGACTGGTTTTTTGGGTGTGTTTAAAACCTCTGGCGATCGCTATTTGGTTGCACAGCAAATTACCGTGAGAAACCATTACTCCCTTGGGTGTTCCTGTAGAACCGGAGGTGTATTGCAAAAATGCAAGGCTGTCACCTGAAAGCCTCGGTTGTTGCCAATCTAAACTGAGGTTGTTGTCAATGTCATCAGTACTTAAGCACCTCATAGTCGCCAATTCTGCATCTTCAACAAAGCGATTCTCCAGATTGGCTAACAAGGACTTGGTAGTCAATACAAACATTGCCTCGGCATCTTTGACAATCGCCAGCAACCTAGAAAGTTTCATATTGGGCCTTGGTGGATAAGCGGGAACCGCTACCACACCGGCATACAAGCAACCCAGAAAAGCGGTAATAAATTCTAAGCCTGGTGGATATAACAGTAAGGCTCGTTGGTTAGTAGCTCCAACTGACTGAAGATTGGTGGCGATCGCCCGCGCTTTTTGGTCTAATTCTTGAAAAGTCAGGCTGGTTTCTTCAATTTCTCCATCTCGCAGAAAAGTATATGCTTTCTGCTGTGGCTGATTTTCCGCTCTGTAGCTTAGGAGTTCCACAAATGTGGAAAATGTCTCTAGAGGGTTTTGCAAATCGTTCAAAGGAACATTCATAAGCCAAGGTTTTACAGGTTAGGGAGTAATGCAAGCAGATCAATTGATTTTCAGCCTTCAGCCTCGAGCCTCAGCAACTCTATTTCTCTTAGCTTCTTTCATACCTTTTGTGGGCACTTTCACATCCCAAATTAGACCGACTTTTTCTAAGGTACGAATAAACCAGGCACCTAAATCAAGTTGCCACCATTCCAAACCAAACATGGCAGAGTTGGGGAAAGCATGGTGGTTGTTGTGCCACATTTCTCCACCGGTGGGGATAGCAAATAAAAAATTGTTCCGACTGTAGTCGCCTGTATTATAGGGACGACTACCCCACACATGAGCCAAGGAACCGATAATCCAAAACCCGAAATGGTGTTGTAGGCACATCCGCAGACAACCTCCCCACAAAAAGCCTGACAAAACTCCCATCCAAGTTTGTGTCAGCAAGCCTCCCACAATACCGGGAATCACCAGACCCAATACAACCCAAAAGTAGTACAACTGGCTGATCTTGGACATTAATGGGTCTTTGATCATGTCTTTGGCAAATAAGAAACTATTGGTAATTTCGTGGTTATATGTCCAACCTGCGTGAGAGTGCCATAACCCTTCTAGAAAACCAAATTTTTTGTCTTCTTTCACATAAGGAGAATGGGGGTCTCCATAGGAATCTGCGTACTTATGATGCCGTCTGTGGGTAGCTACCCAATAGTTGAGAGGCCCTTGTGCAGCCATAGACCCAAAGATAGCTAGAATCACACGCACAGATGTGTGGGCTTGGAAGGCACAGTGGGCAAAGTGTCGGTGAAATCCTACAGTTACACCCATGAGGGTTAGATAGTACATCACCAGGAATAACCAAATATCCACGGCACTAACGCCTACTGTAAAAGCCATGACGATGGCGCCTACTGAACCGACAAAAGGAAGAATGACGTTAGTTATGCCATGAATGCGCTGGTGAGTTGTGAGGCGATCACTTTTGATTGTGATGTTCTTGATTGCCGCTACGTTCATATTGTCGTGATATTACTTTATGATTGCGTTTGATCTAAGACAGTGACCGAGCTTGGAGTTTTCTTTGACAGTTTAGCCTCGATCATCTTGGCTGAGGGAACATTTACATCCCAAACCCAGCCAAATTTTTCTAAAACACAAATGATCCAATATCCCAAATCAATCTGCCACCATTTCAAGCCAGCACTGGCTGAAGTAGGAAAAGCATGATGATTGTTGTGCCAAGACTCGCCTAGAAATGGGATAGCCATCCAGAAGTTATTTCTACTTTGATCGCCAGTCTCAAAGGGGCGAGTTCCATATATATGAAGAATCCAGTTATTGCTCAAGATTAGGCAATCTACCAGGAACATGCGAACAATTCCACCCCAGAGGAAGCCTTTAACAGCTCCTATCCAAGAAGCTTCTAAAACTCCTCCCAAGACAGCAGGTATCACTAGACCTAAGATGATCCAACTGACATAGTATCGGTTAACTTTGGCTATGGTTTTATCCCGTAGAAGATCGAGTGCATAGAAGGCAGGATTGGGGTACTCGTGATTCACCAGCCAGCCGTAGTGTGAGTGCCACACTCCTCGAATCATTCCTAAAATTCCATTTCCGTGGAGATTTGGAGAGTGGGGATCACCAAGTTCATCACTGCACTCATGATGCCGGCGATGTACAGCTACCCAGGAAATCACAGACCCTTGAGCTGCCATAGAACCAAGGATTCCCAAAGTTACACGCACAGCCTCGTTAGCCTTGAACGCGTGGTGTGAAAAGTATCGGTGGCATCCTACACTTAGTCCTGTCATGGTCAAAGCCCACATCCCAATCAGCAAGCCCACTTCTACAGGGCCGATGGGGAACCACCACAGGGAAACCATTGCAATTATGAATCCCACCAAGGGAATCATGTTGTACAACAGAAAATGACTGATTTGCAGACCTTTGATGCGGTCATTCGCTATTGTTTTTGTCTTCCGAGTTGAATTTATAGGGAAGTCTGTTTGCATGTTTTCATCCAACTGCACTAGCCCAAAATTGCTTGTAGTCATCAAATTGACCACTGAAAAAAGGTTTTATCTGGTCATCATATTCCCGTAAACTATACATGTTAGGGTTGGATGATTTCGTCGATAAGCCCCATGTTATAAAAACTTTTTGGATAGAAGGTTGCAGTATAGCGCTCTGCTCTTTAATTAATACTCTTGCAAAGTCAAAAATAAAATTTCTGCTACACAAGATTTTTACGTAAAAGAGTTGGCTATAACCATATGCTGAAAGCGCCAAACCCAGTTAATGCCTAATTTTCAGATGATTTAAGATAGATAGGTTTGGTTAAAGCAGATAATAACTTTTGGCTGTCGCCCAGCAAGCTCTTCTGCACCTAAACACTATTGTTCAAAAATTTAGACTGAGATTGGAATGGTTTTACTAGAGTGATCAATTTCCTGAAGGAATGGCTTTTCCAGAATTAAACCTAATATTCGGTTAGTGTTTAAAATTTACATCACTGACGATAACAGTGTTTGCTTGATCAGGCAAGTAGTTTTCAGTAGTTTTACTTTAAATTTATGAACAATTATAGCAATTCATCAAGCTACCTCAATGTTTTACAAGACTTACTTTTACGTATTGTCTGGGTTTCGCCCAAAAAATGCAAGGACAGATAAGACAGTTAAGACAGTTTACATATATTTTTACAAAACTTTACATTTCGCAATATTAACCTTATCATAAGTTAAAGCAATTGCTAGGCATGACTTATTATAAGTAGAATCACCAAAAGCGATGGCACACAGAGTAGAGTTTGAGCAACATCAGGATTCTAAAAAAAATTTACCCCCCAGCTAAGGCCGTCCCTCTTTACCAAGCAGGGACTATGGGGGGTTATACTCAAATACTTATGAATGGTTTAGGACTGTAATAACAAGATTACTTTTTTGTATATGAGAAGATCATATAATTTAGCAATCCTAATCGACTGAGCCATTCAGTGTTGAAAGTTTGGACAAATGCCGCGGGACTGTTCGACATCCAAGTTTGTGCAAGAGTCCAGAGAAATTTGTAGGTCGGTAGCGTATTAGCCGTAATATTGCGTTCTACGAGTGGAGCAAAACCTGTTTCGGCAGCAAGTTGACGGTAACGACTGGTTGTGTAACGCATATCAAAGTCGCCGTAAAAACTTGATTTGAAAAAGTTGAATTTAGAATTAAACCACATAAAAAGTATAGACAAATCTATAGGAACAAAATCGCAAAGAGCAAGATGGCCACCTGGTTTCAGCACGCGAAAGGCTTCCTCGAAGAACTGCCGACGATCCGGAAAGTGAAAGATGCATTCGACAGCTAACACTACATCGAAAGACTCATCAGCAAACGGTAATGCACAGGCATTACCTTGTTCAAATCGTAGGGTGTTGACATCCCGTGCTACTACTTTTTTGCGTGCTTGTATTAATTGCCGTTCATCGATATTCAGCCCCACAAGATTCATTTGTGAAAACTGTTCATTTAAACTAGCGATCGTGCCACCAAAACCACAACCTACATCCAAGACAGATTGACCATCCTTCACATTTGCAGCAGAATAAACTTCGTAAGTCAGCTGCTCGGCTGCCTTCCTAAAATCTTCTGGTGTATTTAATGCTTTTTCTGGATTCGGCCAATAGCCCCAATGTACATGACGCCCAAACGCTAGATCGATTTCAGGATGGCCATTGTCAAGCAATGTAAAAAGGGTGTCAAAATATGGCAGATTTATCTGTTGGTCAATCATGGTAATCCTCTTTTTTAAAATTAATGCAGCATAATTCACAGTTATGCAGAATTTCTCTATCTATTTACTGCTGCTCTCTAAACCAGATAGAAATTTTCCTGATTTCAATTCTTCAAGCCTTTGGCTTGAGACATGAACAAGCGCAAAAGTCGCCAACTTACCAAAGCATCCCCTTTTTGAGGCATCAGAGTTATGTTTGGTAGGTGCTTAAATTTACAGTCTTGACAATAGCAAATATTTTCCTGATTAGGCAAGTAATTTTTCCTAGGGTAAGGTAGCAACGCACTGCTGTAATTTAATAAGAGTTTGCTTGGACATTGGTAAGGGGCTTCCAAATAAAAAACATACAATTTTTATTGTGGGGTGGGCGTCTCGCCCGCCCAAGGCCCGGGACGGACAAGATGTCCACCCCACAAGACTGGTTTATTTATTTCTTGGTAATCTCTAACTATCAACCGAATTAACTTGACGTGAGTTCGACGAATTTAAAAAACCCTTCTCCAAACCTCTCTCCTTATAGGGGAGAAGCTTTTAAAACTTGATTTTTCTTCCTTAGCAAGGATCTTAAAGCCCTTCTTTGATACAGAGAGGGGTTGGGGAGAGGTTCATCGAACTCACGTTAACTGAGTACTCACAGATTTTTCCCATGTAAATTAGTCAGCAGGAATAAATCTAACTATCTTAAGTAATATAAATATAATTAAATAGTTTCTTAATAAGTGAGCCTAGCCTAAAAGAGCTAGACCATTTACTATCAATTACCTCTACAACCCAACACCTTGGTAATAAACTGTCTTAACTGTCTTAACTGTCTTAACTGTCTTAACTGTCTTAACTGTCTTAACTGTCTTAACTGTCTTAACTGTCTTAACTGTCTTAACTGTCCAAAATTCATATTTTATAATATTTATAAACTGTCTTATTTGGGATTGCTTTTTCCAGAAAAGTTTGCGAATATAGTTACGGCAATCGTTAGTGTATTTATTACCACGTCAAAACCTACGGTTTTTGCTCGTGTGTCAGATATTCTCTACTGACTCAACACTCAAGAATTTTAGTAATAAGGTTTCGGTGTACTGAAACCTTCAAGCTTGTAAACTTTATTCCATTTACTAGTGAAGCCCATGAGTATACTGCCCCTTAAGATCAAGAAAGGCTTCTCAATTGATGAAGCTATAGCCTTAACAAGGTTTTGTACACAGATATATGAACTCTATCAATATGATGATGGGGGAATCGACGACGAGGAACTAAGAGGTATCTACAACTCGATTCATCATCAACAAGATTGGAAATTTGTCCACAGTATCCGCAACGATCGCACCGCTGTCAGAGGTGTGATACTCAAAAGAGACACTGGTAATCAGTATGTAGTGCTTTTTCGAGGAACAGTTGTCACAGAACGAGGTGCGCTAGAACTGACTAACTTCATCAGTGATTTTGATTGGGAATTGGTTAGCTACGGTTCTAACACCGATGCGCGAGTGAAGGTAGCTAAAGGATTTTATGAAGCGTTTGAATCAGTTGCCGATCAGATTAAACTCTTCTTTAAGACCATCCTTGGTAAACTAACACCTAAAGATTTTCGAGAAATTGAACTGTTACCTGTCGATAGACAATTTGCTTGTTTAACAGCACTAGCAGACGCTGGCAGAATCAGATTAGATACTGAATTTCAGCAAGAATCAAGAAAGCTGATTGAGCAAGCGATCGCAGATGAAGAAATTGGTAACAATGACGAACTCAAGGGTATTTTAGAGTTTCAAGAACAGAAGTTATCAGAACTGACACCTTTGGATGGGCCTCTAGACATTTATATCACAGGTCATAGTTTAGGAGGGTCACTCGCTAAATTTGCCGCCCTTGCATTGCGACGCTTCTTTGGGCCTGAAGCGGTTTCAGGCGTAACACTCAAAGCTTACGCTTTAGGATCTCCCAAAATCGGTAATAAAGCATTTGCTGATTACTACAATAGGCAATTGGAAGAGGGAACCGTCTACCGCATCGAAAACACACTTGACTTTTTGATGTTGATTCCCTTTGCACCTCCATTTCCGTTAAATGCTTTAGCTGGTGATGCGGGCTTGCGACTAGGAAATATATATGTTGGGAACTATGCAAATGTGGGTCAATTGCACACAATTACAGGCATCGGTTCCCAAAGCATATCTTTAGGTACTGGCGGGGTTATAGACTTAGGGTTTGGAGTCCCATATCCCCACAGTTATGAAGCTTATCTACAGTTACTACAAGAACAAAAGCAATTCTGGCAAACAATATCTCAACCCTTGAGATCTATTTTCAGTCCCTTCCTCAAGGAACTGCTGCAAGAGCAATTTGAGGATTTCTTAGAGAAAACTGAGAATGATAGAAAATTGAACAAAGAAGTGAGTTCCAATGGCAGCGCTGCTACCCCAATAGAGTCTTATACTACTACAGAGGATAAAATTATCGCTTAAGCCATAACTCCAAACAATCAGCAAATCAAGAAAAGTTTGTTCAATACTGGAAAACAGCGATGTCCAAATTAACTTTCAGGCGTTGATGAAACCTCTTGTAACAGAAGTTTATAATGGATTCTACAGAAAAGATAAAATTGTTGCCCAAGCATCTGTTTGCTTTGATTAAGCAGTATCAACAACAAACATTAGGCCATGCCATCAAAGATTGGTTCTACAACTATGAATGGCAAATCAAGCCACGTCAGTTGCAGGCAATTGCAAACAACATGCAATTGCCGCAACAGGGCAAATGGTTGATATTAGCTGACCAAGGGGGAATAGGCGAAGCCCTAGCAGAGCTTTTACAACAACGAGGTCACAAGTGTATTTTGGTCTATGCTGGGGATAGTTATCAAGTAGATCAAACAAAGTCCAAGGAAAAATATTACCTCAACCCAGTAAACCTTGGAGACTTCCAGAGTCTTTTCCAACAGATTGTAGAGCCTCTTAAACTTCCTTTACATGGGGCAATTGACCTATGGAGTTTAGACGCGCAATTAACACCAGAATTGACAATTTCTGCTTTAGAAGCAGCCCAGAGATTAAGTTGTGCTAGCGTGCTGCACTTACTACAAACCATAGTCCAGCGAAGTTGGTCAGTCTGGCCGCGTTTGTGGGTAGTAACACGCGCTGCCGTAGGAGTATTAGATACAGATACTCTAGCAGTGGCTCAGTCCTCCGTGTGGGGGCTGGGAAAAGTCATTGCTTTAGAACACCCTGAAATCTGGGGAGGAATGTTAGATTTGCCTGCTAGTGGGGTGATGGATGAAGCCGCCACCTTGCTAGCAGAAATTGAGCATCCAGAAAACGAAGGACTTATAGCCTTTCGCAACCAAAAGCGATATGTAGCTCGCTTAGTGCCAACCATTCCCCCCCAACCTCAGAAAGTGTTGTTTCGTACAGACAGCACTTATTTAATTACTGGTGGTTTGGGAGATCTAGGATTGTGGTTAGCCCGCTGGATGGTAGAGATGGGGGCGCGGCATCTGATTTTAACCGGACGCCGAGGAGCATCTGCTCAAACTCAGGAAACCTTGAACCAACTAAAACACAAAGGAGCCGACATCAAAGTAGCTCAGGCTGATGTGTCTAAAATGGATGACATGGCGCGAGTGTTTGAGCAGGTGCAAACCTCCATGCCACCACTGCGAGGAATTTTTCATGCAGCTGGCGTTTTGGATGATGGCATTTTGCTTAGACAAAATTGGGAACGCTTCACCCGCGTTATGGCTCCCAAAGTTCAAGGAGCGTGGAATCTCCACATTTTGTCACAGAATCAGCAGCTAGATTTTTTCGTGTGTTTCTCCTCGTTCACTGCTTTGACCGGCAACTTGGGTCAAGGAAACTACGCTGCGGCGAACACTTTCCTGGATGCCTTGGTGCATTATCGGCACAAGTCAGGATTACCCGCCTCAAGCATCAATTGGGGCAGATGGGCTGATACGGGTATGGCACTGACAGCCCAGAGTCAGTTGGAGCAAATGGGAGTGCAGGGAATGCCGCCAGAGCAAGCCCTGGCTATCTTGGGATATCTACTAGCAGCCGGTGTCACCCAAGCAGCAGTGGCAAAAGTCAACTGGGTTTTAGAACGGGAAACCCACAAAGCCAGACAACAGCAGCCTTTGTTAGAGCGAATTTGGACGAACTTACCAGTAACACAAGTAGCTAGCCAAACCTCTATTCAACCTCCAGAAATTTTACATCAATTGCAGGCAGCCATGCCTAGCCAGCGTCGAGAGATGTTAATGGCTCATATTCAAAATCGAATAGCTAAAATTCTCGGACTCAATGACTCGCAATTACCATCTGTAGAGCAAGGTTTTTTAGAACTGGGCATGGATTCCTTAATGTCAGTAGAGCTAAAAAATCAACTGGAGAAAGATTTAGAAACTGCCCTTCATGCCAGCTTACTATTTAACTACTCGACAATCACCGCACTGGTTGATTATTTAACTTCTCAAGTACTGACTTTAGACTTTGGTACAGACCCAGTAAAATCAGAGCCAGACCAAGACAACTCTGTAACTTCTGGTGACTCTATAATTTCTACAACTGATGCAACTGACTTAGAGGAAATGTCACAGATGGAAATCGCTGAGCTACTGGCTCAAAAATTAGCCAATATATAGGAAAGTAAACTTAAACACCCACATGAGTAATGCTTCAGAAAGCCAAAATTATCGGGAATTGATGAAAAATGCGCTGCTGGGGCTGGAAAAACTGCAATCCAAGCTCAACGCCATCGAGCAGGCAAAAACCGAACCAATTGCTGTCATTGGCATGAGTTGCCGATTTCCAGGAGGGGCAAACACTCCCGAACAGTTCTGGCAACTATTGTCCAACGGAGTGGATGCGATCGCCGAAGTTCCTAGCGATCGCTGGGACGCTGACGCCTACTTCGACCCCGATTTAAGTAGCCCCGACAAAATGAATACCCGTTGGGGTGGCTTTCTGAACGACATAGACATGTTCGATTCCTTCTTTTTTGGCATTTCCTCCCAGGAAGCCGCAGCCATTGACCCCCAGCAGCGGCTGCTACTAGAGGTAGCTTGGGAAGCATTAGAAGATGCGGGTTTATCTATCCCAAAACTAGCCGGCAGCCAAACCGGAGTCTTTGTGGGCATTAGCAGCATGGACTACTTCCAAATCATCCCAGGCTCACAGCCACGAGCGGGTACTGGGGTGGCACACACCATTGCAGCCAATCGCCTATCGCATTTTTTTAATTTCCAAGGGCCAAGCATCGCCATCGATACAGCTTGCTCATCGTCCCTAGTGGCCGTTCATCAAGCCTGCACCAGCCTGAGATCAGGAGAATCCAACCTCGCACTAGCTGGGGGAGTGAATATCACCCTCGTACCAGAGACAACTATTACAGTAGCCCAGGCAGGAATGATGGCATCCGATGGACGATGTAAAACCTTCGATGCCGCCGCAGACGGCTATGTACGAGCAGAAGGGTGCGGTTTAGTACTACTCAAGCGGCTCTCAGATGCTCAAAAAGATGGCGATCGCATCCTCGCACTGCTACGAGGTTCGGCAGTCAATCACAACGGTCGTAGCAGTGTACTTACAGCCCCCAATGGCACAGCACAACAAGCACTGATTCGTCAAGCACTAACCAACAGTGGAGTAGCCCCCACTGAAATTAGCTATATAGAAGCTCATGGCACCGGCACCCCTCTGGGCGACCCAATTGAAATTCAGTCTCTCAAAGAAGTGCTGTTACCGGAGCGTTCACCAGAACAATTGTGCTGGATTAGCTCAGTTAAAACCAATATCGGTCATGTGGAAGCAGGCGCTGGCATTGCTGGACTAATGAAAGTGATTCTCTCCTTGCAGCACCAGCAGATCCCCCCCCACCTGCATTTACAACAGCTAAATCCACAAATTGACTTAGCAAACACTCCCTTAAAAATTCCGACTCGGCTAGAACCTTGGTTGACAACCCAGGTAAATCAAAAACGTCTGGCTGGCGTCAGTTCCTTTGGTTATGGAGGCACAAACGCTCATGTGATAGTTGAGGAGTACCCCCAAACCAACCAAATCACACAACAAAAAGACCAAGTGGATCGTCCGTTGCATGTGTTGGTACTGTCAGCGAAAAATGAGCAGGCCCTGAGAGAACTGGCCAGCGACTACGAGCAACACCCTTCACTACAACCAGCCGAATTACTGCCACATGTTTGCTTTAGCGGCAACACCGGGCGGTCTCATTTTGACCATCGTTTAGCAATTGTGGCCGAATCTTCTGATTTTCTGCGTCAACAATTAGCTGATTTTGCCAATGGCAAAGAGACACCCGGCACTTTATGGGGTAAAATGCCCAGCAAGAATCCGCCCAAACCGGTATTTCTGTTCACAGGACAGGGGTCTCAGTTCATAGGCATGGCACGCCAGTTGTACGACACCCAACCCAGCTTCCGCACTACCCTAGACAGCTGTGCAGAAATTCTGCGTCCCTATTTAGACAAGCCCCTGCTGGAAGTGATTTATCCCAACAGTGGAGAATATTCTCTCCTGGAAGAAACTGCATACGCCCAACCGGCTTTGTTTGCTCTAGAGTACTCCTTGGCTCAATTATGGAGAACTTGGGGCATCAAACCAGATGCCGTCATGGGGCATAGTGTAGGAGAGTATGTAGCTGCCTGCATTGCTGGAGTATTCAGTCTAGAGGATGGATTACGCCTGATTGCCGAACGTGGGCGGCTCATGGGTTCATTGCCCCCTGGCGGCAAAATGGCCGCCGTATTTGCCGAAGAAGACTTGGTACGAGAAGCGATCGCACCATACCACAACAGCGTTTCCATCGCCGCCATTAACGGTTCTCAACAAACAGTCATTTCTGGCAGTGAACAAGCACTACAGGAAGTACTAGATAACTTAGAGGCTGATTTCATTACCAGTCGTCCCTTGACTGTATCCCATGCCTTCCACTCTCACTTCATGGAACCAATTCTCGATGAATTTGAGCAAACAGCTTCTCAAATACAGTTTCATGCCCCACGGTTGCCATTAGTTTCCAACCTGACAGGCAAAATTTTCACTTCCCAGGAAACCCCCAAAGCTGATTACTGGTGTCGCCATATTCGACAACCCGTATGTTTTTATCAAGGAATGCAGACATTAGCAGGAGCAGGATATGAATTATTTTTAGAAATTGGGCCCACAGATACCTTAATCAACATGGGCCGACGTTGCCTACCCAAAGGAGTAGGTACTTGGTTAGCTTCTCTGAAAAAAGATGAAGATGACTGGCGATCGCTCCTCAGTTGTCTACAAACCCTCTATGTGAGCCGTCAAGACGTGGATTGGTCTGGATTTGATCAAGACTACCCTCGTCGGAAAGTACCATTGCCTACCTATCGTTTCCAGAAAAAACGTTGTTGGCCTGTTACCACCTAAATCAAATATCATACAAAAAACTAATTTTACAAAACAGTAATTTAAATGCCTGTAGGAATAGAAAAAATTAATCTCTATGCTGGACGACTTTATCTTGATATTGCCGAACTGGCCAAGGTAAGAGGTCTAGATGAACAGTACATAGCTAACCATTTAATGTGTACCACTCGGTCAGTTTATCCCAATTGGGAAGATGCGGTGACTCTAGCAGTGAATGCAGCCAAAAGGCTGTTGACACCAGAAGACATTCAAGATATCGAATTAGTAATTGTCAGCACCGAATCAGCTGTTGATCGGGGTAAACCTGTATCCACTTGGGTACGTCATTTTTGCAATCTCAGCCCCAATTGCCGCAACTTCGAGGTGAAATTCGCTTGTTACGGTTGTACTGGTGCTTTGAAAATGGCAGCTTCCTGGGTAGCTTCGGGAATTCGACCAGGAAAAAAAGCTTTGGTAATTAATGCCGACTCCAGCCTCAGCGATTTGCATCACCCTGCTGAACCCATAGGTGGAGGAGCAGCTGTGGCCATGTTAGTGAGCGATCGCCCCGAAATTCTAGAAATTGAACTAGACAAGGCTGGTTATTGGACAACTGAGATTTATGATACCTTTCGTCCCACAGCCAAAACAGAAATTATTAACGACCAAATCAGCCTTTATTCCTATCTAGATGCTTTGGATGGAGCTTATGAACATTATGAACAAATAGTTGGTGAAATCGATTACGATCGCCAATTCAAAAAGCACATCTATCATGCTCCGTTTCCAGGGATGACTTATCAGGCTCACCGCACAATGCTGAACCGATTTGGCGTTACAGACAAAAAAAGCATTCAGTCGAATTTCCAAACAAAAGTCGGTGAAAGCCTCTACTTTGGCAAACGCATCGGTACAGTATATGGTAGCTCTACTTTCGTCAGTTTGATGGGTTTGTTGCACTCGGCTAGTGATTTGCAACCGGGAGACCCCATATCAATATTTGCTTATGGTTCCGGTTGCCAGAGTGAATTTTATAGCGGCTTTATTGGTACCACAGCCAGCGCCAAAGTGCGATCGCTCAACCTTGACCAACATCTCAATGAGCGATTACAACTATCGGTAGCAGAATACGAAGCAATAGAATCTAGCCGCCAACAAGTAATTGAATGCCCTACTTATGAACCCGATTTATTAAACGGGTTTTATGACAAAGTTTATGCAGGTCAAAAGTTACTCGTACTGAAACAAGTAGAAAACTACCACAGGAGATACGAGTGGAGTTAACGTCAAATGTCGTGGAATATCAAATGGATTCGGGGGTGGCTTGGGTGAAATTAGCATCACCCAAGACAGGCAATGCTCTGAATGCTACCTTGATTTCCCAGCTAAGTCAATCAATTCAACAAGCGATCGCTGATCCATCTTGTCGAGTAATTGTCATCTCAGCCCTAGGTTCTGACTTTTGCAAAGGACTCCAATTTGAAGAAGCCGTTATTAATCAAAATAGTCCCAATCCCAAATCATTCGATATATTTCTTGATTGTTTAAATCTCATTTCTCGTGCTAGCCAGGTGACAATTGCCTGCGTAGAAGGTAACGTCACAGGAGGTGGCGTTGGTCTTGTAGCAGCTTGCGATTTGGTATTAGCAAAAGAAGACGTAGTATTTATGTTACCGGAAGTGATTGTTGGCATGATTCCTGCCCTCATTTCACCATTTATACTGCGTCGTCTTCCTCTTGCACGACTCAGATATATTACTCTTAGCGCTCGCGGTATTCCAGCAATAGAAGCACAAGTCTTTGGGCTAGTAGATGAAGTCGTCACAGAAGAAATATCCCACAGTTTAAACAGACAAATCCAACGACTGTTTCGGGCTTCTCCCCTGGCTATAGCTGAGAGCAAAAAATATTTTGAGCAGCTTGATTCTCTGGCTTTGCCTCAACAAAAAGAAATAGCTAGAGAACGCATCAAAACCTGGTTACAACAGCCAGATATAGTCGAGGAAATTAAAAATTTTGCTGAAGGATTCTCTCCAGCTTGGTTTCAAAAATACAAAGGTAAAATACATGTCTAAAATTTTTGTCACTAGCTTGGAAGAAGGGATTTTTCAATTAACAATTGACGACCCAGAAAACCAGAATCGAGCTACTCATGAACTTTTTCAAGAGTTGACAAACGCCTTAACAGATTTGGCTAAGGAACCGACAATTAAAGTCTTGATCATCAAGGGACGTAAGGATGTTTTCTTTGCTGGTGGAACCGTAGATGTTATCAAAGAAGTTGCCAGCAGTAATATAGATGTTAAAGATTTTTTCCTGCCCCACCAAGTTCTCAGCTTTCCTGTACCAGTGATCGGTGCATTAGAAGGTCATGCTGTGGGAGGCGGGCTATTTTTAGCCCTCTGCTGTGACATATTGATAGCTTCTGAAAGTAGTCGATATGGTGTGCATTGTACCAACATGGGATTCACCCCAGGTATGGGTACAACATCCCTTTTACCAGCATTAGTTGGATATAGCTTTGCTAGTGAAATGATTTTAACTGGCAAGTCCTACAAAGGTAGAGAACTTCGGGATAAAAATTTATTCAACTATGTGGTGAAATCAGAAGAAGTGATGGACATAGCTTTAGATATAGCTAGCCGCATAGCCGAAAAACCCAGAGTGGTTATCGAAATGCTCAAAGAGACTCTTTCTCTTCCGCGGCGACAACTGCTACAACAAGCTATTTCCCGCGAACATCTCATGCACAAAATTTGTTTTAGCAAACCAGAAATAGCGGCTCAAGTTGAGTTAACATATTTAAAATAGTTGAAAATTCCAGAGGAGAAAATATCAAATGGATAGGAAAATAATTCTCGACACAGTTATCAACAATATCAAGCTGAATGTAGATGGGATTGAAGATGTTGAAATTTCTGCAGATAAATCTATGAAAGATTATGGAGCCAGCAGTTTAGATATTGTAGAAATTGTTTCTAGCTCCATGCGCCAATTAAAAATTAAAGTCCCAAGAACACAACTTGCTGAACTCAAGAACATCGATGAATTAGTAGACGTGTTCTTTCAAGCCAAAAATCAAGCCGCCTGAAAAATCAGTAGTCATCAATAAATTCAAATTTCATAACAAACCCAATTCACACTCAAAGTAAAAAAATATGATCATAGCAGTTGCCAAAATTAAACCAGAAGCTGCAATGGAAAGTGTATATGCACTACTACCAGCAGAAGCGAAGAAAGTTTGGGAATTCCATAAAAACGAAAGTATTCGCCAAATTTTTCTCCGCAAAGACGTACCTGGCGCCGTCATTTTGCTGGAAGGTAATGATATTGAGCAAGCAAAAGCAACTGTTGCAACCCTGCCAATGGTAGAAGCCAATGTGCTAGATGTTGAGTTTATTCCTGTGGCTCCCTACACCAACTGGGAATTCTTATTCGCTAAAGAATAGGAATAAGCATTTTATCTTGATTAATTTATTCTAGTTACTGAAAAACATTCTTCAGTTAATCAAAAAGAACAAGCTAAGCGAACTATGACTGAAAACAGAGAACAAGGGAGGTGGCAAAAAGGACAAAAAGAGCCAATAGCAATCATTGGCATTGGCTGTCGATTGCCTGGTGGTGCTAACAGTCCAGAAGAATTCTGGAAACTGCTGCAAGATGGGGTAGATACTATTACTGAAGTACCAGCAGAACGGTGGAATCTAGATTTATTCTATGACTCAGACCCAGCAGAACCAGGAAAAATGTACACCCGCTGGGGAGGATTCATTGAACAGATAGATTATTTCGACGCTAAATTCTTTGGCATTTCCCGCCAAGAAGCAGCGCGAATGGATCCCCAGCATCGCTTGCTGTTGGAAGTAGTCTGGGAAGCGCTAGAAGATGCTGGACAGCCACCAGAAAGTTTGGCTAGTACCAAGACTGGTGTGTTCATGGGGATTTGCTCCAGCGACTACGGACAAATCCAAGCCAGCAGCCTCAATAGTGACTTGATCAATGCTTACTCAGCTATTGGCATAGTCAGCAGCATGGTTACTAACCGTCTGTGCTACCACTTTGACTTCAATGGCCCCAGTATTCCTGTTGACACCGCTTGTTCTTCTTCATTGGTAGCAGTCCACTTAGCTTGTTCAAGTCTCTGGAATGGAGAATGTACCCTAGCCTTGGCTGGAGGGGTAAATGCAATTTTCAGACCGGAAATATCAGTAGCCTTGAGTAAAGCATTTTTGCTTTCTGCTGATGGTCGTTGTAAAACCTTTGATGCGGAAGCCGACGGTTTTGTTCGGTCGGAAGGAGCAGGTGTGGTTGTTCTCAAACCACTATCCAGCGCTTTAGCCGACGGCGATCCGATTTATGCAGTCATCCGAGCCAGCGCCATCAGCCAAGATGGCCACAAAGATTCCATCGCGGCTTCCAAGGGTGAGGCTCAAGAAAGAGTCATGCGCGAAGCTTATCGCCAAGCTGGAATTTCCTCTCATGAAGTGCAGTATATCGAAGCTCAGGGTACGGGTACAGTAGTCGGAGATGTAACTGAAGCAAATGCCGTAGGATCTGTAGTTGGAATTAATCGTCTTCCAGAAGACCAATGCCTCATTGGTTCGGTTAAATCTAATATTGGACATTTAGAAGCAGCCGCAGGTGTTGCAGGACTCATCAAGACAGCTTTGGCTCTGAAGCATGGTTACATACCACAAAATCTGCATCTTAAAACACCAAATCCCAAAATTAACTTTGAACAATTGCGGTTGCGAGTACCACAAACTCTAGAACCTTGGCCGAATCATGGTCAAAAATCACGCCTAGCGGGAGTTAATTCCTTTGGAGTTGGTGGAACTAACGTCCACGTCATTTTAGAGGGTGCAGAAACATTTGGTGTATCCTCGAAAGAAGCATTAGCTGACAACCAACAAGAAGATGAAGCTTCAGCCGACCAGTTACAACTGTTCTTGTTATCGGCTCGTAGCCTGGAAGCGCTATCGGCTTTTGCATTGGCTTACCTGAAGTTTTTGACCACTGAAGGTGCAAATGCTAGCATTTCATTATCAGATATTTGCTACACTGTCAGCTTACGTCGAAGTCATCATCATCATCGGCTAGCAGCGATCGCCTCATCTAAAGAAGAGCTAGCAAAACTTCTACGTAGCTTTGTTGACAGTGCAGAAAGTCAGATCAAGGTGCTTTGTTCTCCAACCCTAGAGAAAAACGAGCGATCGCTTATCTTGCAATCTCTGGGTCAGCGCTATATCCAAGGAGAATCGATTGATTGGAACGTCCTCTATCCAAAACCAGGTCGTTTTGTCCGGCTACCATCATATCCTTGGCAACGACAACGTTATTGGCAAGAATCTGAAGCATCACGGCAAACAAGACTAGGACAGTTGCGATCGTCCCAAGTCAGCGAACTGCTTCCAGTCGCACAACTCGAATTGACCAGTGAATCAGAAAATAAAACTACAGGTAATAATTCTGTACAGATACCTGATGTCCAAGACAAGCACACCAAGCAGAACTTAAACCATAGAACAGCAGGTGAATTATACTCCCGTGTCATTACTTACATTCAACAGCAAGTAGCCATTACTCTAGACCTGAATGTATCTCAACTAGATCTGAAGATGCCACTACAGGATTTAGGATTCAGTTCCTTAATGGCTTTGGAATTAAAAAATCAGGTCAAAACTGATTGGGATGTAGATATTCCTCTTGTCAAACTTATAGAAAGGCCTAGTGTTGTTGAATTAGCAAAGTTCGTCAGTGACCGCCTCTCAGGAATAGTCGCCAATTCCACACTTCCATCTTGCATAGTTCCCCTTCAGCTAGAGGGAACTAATCCACCCTTTTTCTGCTTACCTCCCCTTGCTGGCGTCTCTTTTCCCTATTACGAACTAGCTTGTCTTCTGGGTAAGAAACGCCCTTTTTACGCGTTGCATTCCCTAGGAATTGATAAATCAGAACGACCTTTAACTCGAATTGAAGACATAGCACGTTACAACATTGAAGCTATACGATTAGTTCAGCGACAGGGGCCTTATTATATCGGTGGTTGGTCTTTGGGTGCTATTGTTGCTTTTGAAATGGCCAGACAATTACACCAGCAGGGACAACAGGTAGCAAAGGTAATTTTAATAGATACAGCCCCGCCTACAGCTAATAAAATTACCAATTTTTGGGTATCGTGCAATTTTTTCTTAACCTCTGCAATGCCAAACATTTGGCCTTATATCTACGATTATTTTGCTCTATCATTTGTCAACAATCAGCAGTTGAGAAAAAAACTTGGTAAAAGAGGGGTTGTACCAGGGGTAGAAAAATTATCTGGGTTAGTAGCTAGTTTGTCGAAATTATTAAACTTGCGCCAACTAGCTGCACTGCGTGTAGTTCAGGTGATCTTGACTAATAGCCAAGCCACTATTGATTACACTCCATCAACTTATCCAGGTAAAGTTTCTCTATTTCGTACTTCTAGACCACCCTATGCAACTCTCAATTTACCAGACGAAACCTGGAATTGGGGCGACCTCACGTCAGGACAAGTAGAAGTTCATCATATTCCTGGCAGCCACTTTAGCATATTGAGACCACCCCATGTCCAGGTACTAGCCGAAAAGTTGAAAGCCTGCCTTGACCAAGAATAAGCTGTTACATAACCTGAGTTCGGATAAGCTCAAACCATCATTATATCGTTGACTGAAACTCCTATTCCTTCCTATAACTAGCAGCAAAATCGTCTTAACCCTAACTGAGGTTAATTACGAATTACGAATTGGTATCAGGAACATTTACACAGATAGGACTTACGCACACTCTACGAATTCTTGGCGTTCTTGGTGCCTTGGTGAGTCCACTTGCCGTCTTGGACGCCACATCCTCCACTTGGGGAGACCCCAAGACCGGAGTGGCTCCGCTTTGCGTCGTTAGCGCAGCGTTAGCGAGTCTTCGAGCGTCTGGCAAAGTGGCGTTAGCAAAGCGGTAGCGAGGAACGAGCGTCACCCGGAGGGCGGTTCGATAAATTAAGCTTAGGAGCAATTTTTGCGTAAGTTCTGACAGATCTTGATCTGCGATCTTCCCGACAAGAAAGATAAAAAAAGAGTGGAAGAAGGCATACCAATAGCCTATAGTCTCCCACTCTGGCATTTGCCGCTGTAGCGTTCAGGAATATATGCAGACGTTGCCCGTTATTTAGGGGGCTAATGTGTATGTCAACGACAACGCCGATACATATTTCTTATTCCCGTTGCGGCAAATGTCAAGCCTGATTATTCATGTTTATTTGCTCAGATAAATAGACTTTCATTTATTATTAAAGATTTGTTGTTTATTGGATAAAAATTTTCTTAAACAGTTTTCAAAAGGTATGTTTTTCAGTTAACACATAATGTCAATCGCTCAACAATTAAATGTGCAATTTTTATGTGAAACAGTTGATTTTGGTAGCCCCTGATAACAAAACCCTTGAAGTCGTTTATCTTCTACAATTTAACTTGGAGAATCTCAGCTTGGTTGCCATTTTGGCAGGTTTTTAAATTACAAAAAGTGGGGAGTAACAAAGATGGGGAGATGAGGGGGATGAGGGAGAAATAATACCAATTCTCTAAAATGAGGCAACAGATGTGAGTCAAGAGAGCAACATATAGGTGGGGTAGGGGCGTACAGATCATTCATGTGTTGCCAAGATTTTGAGAATTGGTATAACAACTGACAACTGACTTATGACTTTAGCTACTAATAAGGGTACGCAATAAACGTACCCCTAAAAGTCAAAGGCTTCATATTAAAGCTTTTTGTGTTGCACCGATATTAAGAACTACGTAAAATTGAAGACAAAGACTTCTGTTTACGAATATCCATTAAGTCTGCCAGAGATTCTTGGTTTTTATCGAGGGGATGTGTGTGTTCTGGCGGCAGAACTGTAACTAGAGGCTTTGTTTTAGCTTGCATTGACACCATAGGCTTGATTGGTTGCAATGGCACAAAAACTGGCGGATTCTTGGGTGTCTGTGGTTCCAATCTTTGGTGACGGCTTGGTGTCACAGATGCCGGATGGTGGTTGATATGTTTGCGGACTTTTTGAGTTGGTAATGGACGGTTAAGTAATCGCAGAATTATAAAGCAACCACTCGCACAACTGAGAGCGATCGCAGCTACCATCCATAAAGGTGTAGGATTGCTAGTCTCAGAGGGTGTTTTGATTGGTTTTTCAACTACAGCTGGGATTTCTTCTGGTTGTGCTTGTTCTCCACTACCTCCAGCATAACCCAGGCTGTACAAGGCCAATGCAGCAGTCCCCAGAAACATTGTTAATAACCCAGTTAACAATAGCAAAGGATGCTGTGTAAGCAGATAAATAAAAATGTTCGAGCCGCCTACTAGTCCCGACTTACTGTTTGGCAGTTCTGGCTTTAGTTTTGTTACTTGGGTTGACTCACGCTGTACGCTCTGACTATTTTCCATGATTACTTTCAGATTTGTACCCCTCTAGACCATGATTGTACTAAAAGAGCTATCTATGAAGTATCCGTAGCTAGATTTTTGATTCTAGTAGCTTTTCTGTGCAACATATGATACAGAAAAGTGCTGAGCAGGGGAGCAGGGGAGCAGTGGAGCAGGGGAGATGGGGAGATGAGGGGGATGAGGGAGAAATAAATTTTATCTAAAACTCCTAACTCCTAACTCCTAACTCCCATTCCCCATGCCCCAATTACTGAGAATGTCTTTCTAAAGCCAGTTGAATTAATCGATCTACTAATTCTGGAAAGGATATGCCACTGTGGGCCCAGAGTTGAGGGTACATACTGGTAGCGGTAAAGCCTGGTAAAGTGTTGATTTCGTTAATTAATATTTCTCCTGTGGCTTCTACGTAGAAAAAGTCTACTCTTGCTAAGCCAGCAGCATCAACAGCTGCAAAGGCTTGCAACGCCATATCCTGAATTTGACGGCTAACAGCATCTGGTATTGCTGCTGGAATCACTAAATCTGCTTTTCCTTCAGTATATTTAGTTTCGTAATCATAAAAATCACTGTCAAAAGTAATTTCGCCAACTACAGAAGCTTGGGCTGGCTCGTTGCCCAAAACAGCACATTCTACTTCTCTAGCGACAACTCCGGCTTCTACAATGATTCTGCGGTCATAACCAGCAGCATTATCCAATGCTGCTTCTAATTCTTGGCGCGATCGCACTTTGGCAATACCCACTGATGAACCTAAGTTAGCAGGCTTGACAAAACAGGGATAGCCCAATGTTTCCTCAATTTCATCACACAATTTGGGAAATACACAAGGATTTGACCAAATTTGCGCTCTCGTTAACGCTTTGTATTTCACCTGCGGTAGTCCGGCTTGTTCAAAGGCCATTTTCATGGCAATCTTATCCATACCCATTGCCGAACCTAGCACCCCAGAACCAACAAAGGGAACTTGCATCAAGGTGAGTAATCCCTGAATTGTACCATCTTCACCATTGGGGCCGTGGAGTATGGGAAACCAAACATCGACTTCAGCGACTTGCGAGGGTGATTGCCAGCGGTTTATGGTTTGAGTTTGGGGGTTAGATACCAGATGATTTTGCTCTTCGGGTGTTGAATTTTGGGATTCCAGATGCCCAATGCCAGACCCTAGTACCTGTTGCGGAACTTCTCCGGCTAACCAACGTCCATCTTTTTGGATGTAAAAAGGTAGGATTTCGTACTTACTAGCATTTTGCTCTGCACTTAAGGCAAGTGCGATCGCCCGTGCTGAACTAATGGAAACTTCATGCTCCCCAGAACGACCGCCAAATAACAATCCCACCCTCAGCTTACTCATCTTCAGTACCTCTTGATTCTTCAAGCAGTTAGCGTATCACAAGCTGCTAAAGTTGCTATATTTTTACCTGAACTCAGGTACTTTCAATAGTATGGGATATATGGGAATGGGGCATGGGGCATAGGGCATGGGGAAAATAACTAATAACAACTGACAACTGACCACTGACAACTGACACAATTTATAAACTTTTACTAAATTCAATTAAGATATATGAATGTTACAAAAGCAGCACAAAACTCTCCCTCAACCTGGTTGGTCTTTGGATGAACGAGATCCAGAGTTCATTAAATCTATCATGCCCCTTTTGGGCTTTTTCTATCACTACTATTTTCGAGTGCAAACTAGTGGCTGGCATCATATCCCACCAAAGGAAAAAGTCTTATTTGTCGGCTCTCACAATGGAGGAATTGCAGCTCCTGATATGGTGATGGTGATGTACGACTGGTTCCGACGATTTGGTGTAGAGCGACCAGTTTACGGTCTGATGCATCCCAAGGTTTGGCAGGTTAGCCCCCCATTGGCACAACTAGGTGTTAAGGCTGGAGCAATTATGGCTCATCCTAAAATGGCTTACGCTGCTTTGCGTTCTGGAGCGAGTGTGCTGGTATATCCCGGTGGAGTAGAAGATCTGTTTCGGCCATATCATTTGCGTCACAAAATTTATTTTGCCGGACGGCAAGGATTTATCAAGCTAGCGCTGCGGGAGAATTTACCGATTGTGCCTGTGATTTCAGCCGGTGCCCACGACACGCTAATTGTGCTGGCAGATTTATACAAAGTAGCACGGCAACTTCATGAGTGGGGGATGCCTTGGCTGTTTGGCATTGATCCGGAAGTTTTTCCCATTTATCTAGGGCTACCTTGGGGATTAGCAATTGGGCCACTCCCTGATATTCCATTGCCTGTGTCTATACACACGCGGGTTTGTCCTCCAATTGTATTTGAACGCTACGGTCGGCAAGCTGCTAGCGATCGCGAGTATGTGCGTGAATGTTACGAGCTTGTCGTCAATCAGATGCAGCAAGAATTAGACAACTTGGAGCAATTAAGGTTTCAGGGTCGTCCTTCGCTCCTCCCCTAAAAACCGTAATGTATCAATCTGAAAGTGAAACGGTATTACTACACCCCACACCAAAGCTCCTTTTCCACGTACCGTGAAAAGTTAGGGTGGTCATCGAGTTTAACACTAGTCAACACTTAATGAGCGCTTGTTAATGTGACTTTTAATCACATTTTCTAAATTTTTTCCCTAAATACTGGATTTTTATGTCATCCTGGGAGATGAGAATTAATTCGGCGACAGCGTTTGTTTTTAGTATTGATGGGCTTTTTCCTTTTGGTATTTACAGACTTTTCTCCGAAATCTAAATCTCTGCACTCTCGTATGATTCTCGGAGATAATCTATGTCAGTTTATGTAGGCAATCTTTCCTACGAAGTTACAGAAGATGCGCTCAGCGCTGTTTTTGCAGAATATGGTTCTGTAAAGCGAGTTCAGCTACCCACTGACCGTGAAACAGGTCGGCTGCGCGGTTTTGCTTTTGTGGAAATGGGTACAGAAGCAGAAGAAACCGCTGCTATTGAAGCTCTTGATGGTGCTGAGTGGATGGGTCGCGACCTCAAAGTGAATAAGGCTAAGCCCAAGGAAAACAGAGGTTCCTTTGGTGGTAACCGTGGGGGATACGGCGGACGTAACCGCTACTAAGCTAAAGAGACTCAACTGTTTTAAGTGTTGTTTCTCAACTCAAAAGTTTCACTAAGTTAATTAAATTTAGCAAAGACTCAAGTAGCAATGCTTGAGTCTTTTACTTAATGATCTTTTTGACAGGTGCAATTAAAAAACTAAGAGAAATGCTTCGCTTCATTTCAATTTACCCTTTGAAAGGGCTAGAAATAGGACTTACGCATTGACAGTAAATACTAAATATGCAGTATATGTTTCAGGCATTCAAGCTAGATTTTTTGACAATTTTTAAGCGATGCCTGCGGCGGGCTACGCCTTCGCTACTAATCAAAAGATGATTGAAAAACACCTGAAACAACCTTTTATAGCGAATCCACAAAATTAGCAATTTGTACAGTGCGTAAGTCCTAATAAAATACATTCTTTCTATTCTCTGGCAATGACAATATCGTTAGACTTGATCACTGCATAGGCTTCTGTTCCCTCAGAAAGTTGTAATTCCTCTGCTGACATTCTGGTAATAATTGAGGTTAACTCAACTCTATGAACCACCTCTATTGTCACCTCACTATTTACAGCTCCAGTAACAACTCGTTTGACAACACCCTTAAGGATATTGCGGGAGCTAACTTTTAGTGGTCTCTTGGGACTAGTAATTTCTAACTCAGGCTGAACATCTTCTTTTTCCTCCTGCGTGGTTGGTAGTGATGTAGGTGCTGTTTGCTGCTTGTTGAGACCACGCACCAATTCCCGCAGAATCTCAGTTTTCGTCCGCTGAGACTGCTGACAGAACTCCTCTAGAAGCTTTCGCTCCTCTTCTGATGTTTGAAATGTGATCCATCCTTGTTCTTTTCTTGGCATAATGTTACCAATTAGGTTGGTACATATTGAATTGACGCATCGTATGATCCTACCAAGCGTCAATGGTTTGAAGAAGAATCTATCTCAGTGCGATTTTCTTATGAAAAGACGACAAATTTTTGCCTTCTTCGGCACAGTAATTGCTAGCTGGTTTTTAGCAATTGCCTTGCCATTAGTTACACCCTCTCCTGTGGTAGCGCAATCAGACACAAATCTACTTGTGTCTGCCGCTGCTAGTTTGAAAGATGCAATGGAAGAAATTAAGCTTCTCTATCAACAGAGTAAACCTAACGTCAATATTAATTATAATTTTGGCGCTTCTGGTGCTTTACAGCAACAGATTGAACAGGGCGCACCAGCAGATATTTTCATTTCTGCTGGTAAGAAGCAAGTAGATGCTTTAGAGCAAAAACAGTTATTGGTTGCGGGTACTCGCTCTATCCTGGCAAAAAACCGCTTAGTCTTAATTGTGCCCAAGGGCGTGGCTGGTGTCACAAGTTTCTACAACCTCAAAGATAGCAAAATTAAAAAAATTGCGATCGGTGAACCTAGGAGTGTTCCAGCAGGACAATATGCTGAGCAAGTACTCGATAAATTGAAAATTTTGCCGCAGGTGAAGTCGAAATTAGTTTACGCTAATAATGTGCGTCAAGTCTTAGCATCGGTAGAAAGTGGCAACGCTGATGCAGGTTTGGTTTACGCCACTGATGCTAAAATTTCTGACAAGGTGAAAGCTGTAGTTGCTGCCGACGAAAAATATCACTCCCCGATTGTTTATCCTCTGGCAGTAGTTAAAAGTAGTAAGAATGTTAGTGCTGCTAAAGAGTTTGTCCAATTTTTATCAAGCGGTCAAGCCAAACTGGTACTGAAAAAATACGGGTTTATTCTGCCTTAAGAATAGGGAGTAGGGAGTGGGGAGTAGGGAGTTAGGAGTTAGGAGTTAGGAGTTAGGAGTTAGGGGTTAGGAGTTAGGAGTTAGGAGTTAGGAGTTAGGAGTTAGGAGTTAGGAGTTAGGGGTTAGTTGTCAGTTGTTATTCTCCCCTGCACCCTCTGCTCCCCTGTACCGAAAGCACCCCATCTCCTCATCCCCCATAGTCTGATGGATAATAAAAGCAGGTGTTATCTTCTCTTTGGCTATGTATTTAACTTGGTTAGACAGCAATAGTTGGCTGATTGAAATCGGTAGCCAACGGATACTACTTGACCCTTGGCTGGTTGGCCCTTTAACTTTTGCAAATTCGGATTGGTTCTTTAAAGGCTCCCGATCGCAAGAACGCCCAATACCAGAAAATATTGATCTGATTCTGCTGTCTCAGGGTTTGGAAGACCATGCTCACACACCGACCCTCAAGCAACTTGACCGCAAAATTACGGTTGTGGCTTCTCCCAATGCGGCAAAAGTAGCACAAGGATTAGGTTATGCCTCTGTGACATCCCTGGCTCATGGGCAAACTTTCACCTTGAACAATCAAGTAGAAATCACAGCTTTTCCCGGTTCGCAAATTGGCCCTACTCTTGTAGAGAATGGTTATTTGCTCAAAGAGTTGGCGACTGGCTTAACGCTCTATTATGAGCCTCATGGCTATCATTCGCCACAACTGAAACAATTTGCACCAGTAGATGTGATCATTACGCCAATTATAGACTTGGGACTGCCTTTGATTGGGCCGATTCTGAAAGGAACGAACAGTGCATTGGAAGTGGCTAAGTGGTTGCAACCGCAAGTAATGCTACATACTGCGGCTGGGGGAGATGTGATCTTTGAGGGATTGCTGACGAAATTCCTCAAGACTGGCGGAAGTTTTGCAGAGTTTCGTTCTTCACTAGAAAAGAATAACTTGGCAACACGAGTAATTGAACCTAAAGCTGGCGATCGCTTTGAATTACAACTAGAGAAGCGAGCATTGGCAATTTAGTTAAGGGTAGTAGGGGAGCAGGGGTGCAGGGGAGAATAACAACTGACCCTTACGGGTGACGCTCCTGCGTCGAAGATCGCTGCGCTAACGCCAGTCGCTCATGGGGGGAACCCCCAAGACCCTTACGGGTTCGGCAGTTGCTTCAAGTCGGGGAACCCGCCCAACGCACTGCCTCACCGCGCTGGCTCACAACTGACAACTGACAACTGACAACTAACTCCCCACTCCCTACTCTCTACTCTTAACTTTCCAAAGTTTCTTGCGAGAACTTTTTGTGGATGGTTTTAGTTTGTTCGCTGTTAGCAGCAACTGCTGTGATGAGATAGTCGATTAAGTTGTCCGAGAAGGGGATACGGAAGTGGAAACTACCATCTGATTTGAGTGTGAGAGGATTACCTGCAATCGTCACGGTTGCACCTGGCTGTGTTGCTCCGTGGATAATTAGCTCAGCATCGGCTAGAAACCAGAAGTCTCCATCAGGAGGGCTGAACACGCGAACAATGGCTGAACGTGCTAGTTTTACCCAATGATCGCCATCTGTGACATAGCCGAGTTCTATGATGTAATCGCGATCGCTTTTAGGAATCGCCACGAAGCGCTGATGTGTTGCTTCTTCGCAGGTATACTGCTGTAATAATTGGGGAGTTTGATAACTCAAATCTAAGTCAGTCACATCATATAGTCGCAGTGCTAATGGTGAACCTGCACCGTGCAGTGCTTGCTTGTCAGTTTCAGAAATCTGCCATGAAACTTCAGCCCACAGAGGAGTCCTGGGTGTCAGTACAACACTGCTGTGTTCATCTTCTGCGGGTAGTTCATTAGCCACAGTGTCATCTGTGTGGGGAGGACTAAAAACGCGAACAATGGCTGAACGCGCTATTGTTACCCAATGATCGCCATCAGTGACATAGCCGATTTCTGCAATGTAATCGCGATCGCTTTGAGGAATCGCCACGTAGGGCTGATGTGTTGCTGCTTCGCAGGTATACTGCTGTAATAGTTGGGGAGTTTGATAACTCAAATCTAGCCCAGTCACATCATATAGTCGCAGTGCCAATTGGGAGCCAGATGCTTGCAGTGTTTGCTTGTCAGTTGCAGAAATCTGCCATGAGACATCAGCCCACAAAGAAGTCTTGGGTGTTAGCACAACACTGCTGTGTTCATCTTCTGCGGGTGGTTCATGAGTTACAGTGTCATCTATTTGGGTCAGACTGAAAACGCGAACAATGGCTGAACGTGCTATTGTTACCCAATTATCGCCATCAGTGGCATAGCCGATTTCTGCAATGTAATCGCGATCGTTTTGAGGAATCGTGACTGAGCGATCGTGTGTTGCTTCTTCGCAGGTATACTGCTGTAATAATAGGGGAGTTTGATAACTCAAATCTAGCCCAGTCACATCATACAGTAGCAGTGCTAATTGGGAGCCTGATGCTTGCAGTGCTTGCTTGTCAGTTGCAGAAATCTGCCATGAAACATCAGCCAACTGGGGATTGCGGGGTGTCAGCACAACACTGCTGTGTTCATCTTCTGTGGGTATGTCTTCATTGCTAGAATTTTGTGCCTGTACCTCTGGTTCAGTGCTGTCCTGAATGCCATAAATACTAGTCCATGCCCCAATTCCTACTCCTGTGATGGCTGCACCTTCTGCAAAATCTGCTAAGTCAGCTTGAGTAAAATCTTCTGTTTCTTCTTTTAAGTTAGAGATTGTTTCATCATCTGTAAGTTCAGCCTCGTCTGCTACCACATTGAACGCTTCTTCTGTTAGATCTGGCAGTTCAGGCAGTGGAGTTGTCACTTCTGCCGTGGGCCATTCTATTTCTGATGTTGGTTGACCAAATTCAGTTAACGGTAGTTCAGCAACATTTCCAAATTCTGTAGTCTCTCCAAATTCAGACCAAACACTTGCCGCGCCTGTGGTTGCACTTTCAGTTGCGGTAATCTCATCTAGCCGATGCAATTCTGCTTGGAGTTGTTCCGCTATCGGGTCATTTGACGCTGCAATAGCTTCATCTTGATTATCAGATGCCGCTGGCGCTATATTTGATTCTTCAGGAATTACATCCGAAAATACTTGTGTGGGCCATTCTAAATCCGGCGTGACTTCGGCAGATTCACTTGAGAAGATTTCAGCAGGATTGACTTGTGTGGTATTGTCAGTTTCTTCGGTAGTAGATGAGATATTTGCTGTTGCTGGGGTTGCACTTGCATTTGAGGTGATATCTTCTAGCCAATTCGATTCTGCCTGGGGTTGTTCTGCTGTCGGTTCTCGCGGCACTTCAATATCCCGATTTTCATCAGTTGATGCCGCTGTTGAAACATCTAGTTGATCAGAAATTGTATTTGTGTCTTCCACTGTAGACGGCTGGACATTAAACGTATTTTTAGATACATCTAATATTTGTGGATATGAAGTATTGACAACAGCCGCTGGTGCTTCTATGTCCCACGGAGACTCTCCAATGTCGTAAGGATCTACAGGATTTACTTCAGTAGCAGTATTTAAACTATCTGTAGTTTTTATTTCTTGATTAACAGCTTCTGCGTTGGGAACTGTAGTCGAGATGGCTGCTACGGCAGCACCTCCTGCTAAAGCTGCGGCTCCAGCGGTGGTAATATTTTCTCCTGTGTTAGATACGGCTGGGCTGATGGTTTGACTCAAGTTAGAGTCCGTGGCCATTTCTTTTGATGCCGAATCTGATGTTGTTTGGTTGGATGGGGTTTCAGTTAAAGCCTCAGTGACGGGAGGAGCAACGCCCGTGTTATCTGTTGGCGTGGGGGAATTGGGAGTTGAGTCTGGTGTGTTGTTTGTTTGCCTTGTATCCGATGGAATTCTTCTGAGAAGCCATGTTACCAATCCAGTGATCACAGCCAAAGGCAACAGCAACCACCAAAATTGCCCTTGGGCTATTGGATTAGAGACGGCAGGAGTTACAGGTTGCTGTTGGGTAGGTTGAAGTTCTGTGCTGGGTGTGGCAGTTGCCACTGGTGTTGCCTCGGCGCTGGGTGTAGCAGTTGCCACTGGTGTTGCCTCGGCGCTGGGTGTAGCAGTTGCCGCCGATGTTGCCTCGGCGCTGGGTGTAGGATTTGCAGCTGTCAATAATGCTTGGGAATCACCGCTAGCGATCGCATTGGCTTCGGCGGCTCTAGCTTCTTCCATAGCCTGTTGTCCTGGCTTGGCCAAGGTAAAGCCGAGAAAACCTGCTATGGCTGGGCTGGGATTTTTCTTATAAACGTAAACTATCGGTTGTGAAAAAGGATACTTAGGATCGTCTGGCAATGTTTGATGTAGCTGAAGAACTCGCAAACCAGGGTTCTTCGACACCTGACTTGCTATTGCATAGCTGATGCCGTCTTTACCTAATTGTTTGATGATTTCTGCGGTGTTATCTTCGGCGATTTGGGTAGCATTAGCACCTGTAGCAAATTGAGCAGCTTTAAAAACTGGGTAGTTGCTTAACGTTTTGCGAATCTCGCTGGTTGTGGGGCGGTCTATGAATCTAATTTTACCCGCAGCTCCTCCCAGTTGCGACCAGTCTGTAATTCTCCCCCGGAAAATCCTCGCGAATTGCCTATCAGTCAAGCTTCCCTTAAAAGGATTTTCTGCACCAACCATGAGCGCAATTTTTTCTCGGCGTAGGACGACTTGTTCTAAACCTTGTGCTTTTTCTTCAGGAGTTAAGCCGCGACTCATCCCCACTAAATCAACTTGTCCATCGACTAAAGCTTTCAGTGCGGCTTCCGTGCTGTTAGTAGCAACTTCTACCTTAGTGCCAGCAAACTGTTTCTCAAAACTTTGTTTTAAATTTTGGTTGAGTGTAGCCAAATCACTGGAACCATCAATCCGCACCGTAGTCCCATTGTCAACTGTTTGCGGCAGTGGGAAAGAGGGAGTATCAGCAGATTGTGCCAGCAGCGGTGCAGACACAAGGAGATTCGCTGCCATAGGGGTGGTAGCTAACGCCACCAATAATGCCAGATTCGCGATCGCACTATCTTTTTTTTCTTGTTGCCACATATGTCATTTATCAGGTTTAGAAACCCAGCCAGCCTTAAATTTTATTTATAAAGGAGTAGACGCGCTAATTATACATTCCTTGTCAAGTGTCTTCTCAGTTTGAGAATATACTTATGTGAATCTATATTGCGGCTGTGACTTACATCCAGCATTTTCTATAATTTTGAATTCCACGCAGCAGCTACACCCCTGGTCAAGAGCAGTTTTTATGTATAAATTAAAGCAAAGATAGTTGAATTATTACCGTAATGCAACCAACTCACCATTTTTGATCTCTAGTAAAATTGGCTTGCTTTGCGGCTTTCGTTGCGAATAAAAGAGTGGATATCTGGAATTTTTATACAGCGATAAATTGGTATTTTTCAACCTTTCAAGAATCGTGGTGCGATCGGCATTAGCAGTTAAAGCTTTAATAAAAGTTTGTGCAGCATTATAGCTGCTAGAACTACTATTTCTATTGGTAGGTATAACAGGCATTCCTGCATTTTGATATTCTGTTAAAGCTCCTTGTATCGACTCACTATAAAGCTGTCCAATTACTGCTAATACAGATTTATCTTTGACTAACTCAGCAGCCACTTCTTTTGCTATTTCTGGTTTTCTCCCATTACCATCATTAGCAATAATAATATAGAGTAATTTACCATTTAAGCCATTATTATCATTAAATTCTCGTTGCGCCTGTGCTACACCGCGCAATATTTCTTGAGCAATTTTAACATTGTTATCTGCGGGGACAACTACTGCTAAAGTAAAGAAATTGCCTTGTTGTTTAGCACGAGCATTATTATAGTAAATTAACACTTCTGGGTCTTGAGGATTATCTGCTACTGCTTTTGCAAATGATTGCATAGCAGCTTGATAATCATTGCTTTTAAAACTTTGGATACCTTGGTCACGAAAGATGTTACCTTTTATCGGAAAAAAGGTGCGATCGCCACTACTAAAATTAATACTTGGATTATTTACACAAAAAACACCAAATACTTTACTTTCACTTGCAAAGCATGGTTTTGATAAGTGGCTAATACCTACACCTGCAATGGCAGAAATTCCCATAGCCCCTGCAATTATCCCAACATTAAGACTTTTGGATAACCTCTTTTTTGCTGGGGTAAAATATACTGGTGGTTGAGACCCAACTTGTTTCGATAAATTATAATTTTGTCCAATAACTGTAGTAGCATTGGTAAAATCAACTAAATTATTCTGTTTATTTCCCTGATCAGTTAACTCTGTTGGAGCTTCGTAGCTGAAATAATTTTCTTCTTCATTGAATTTTTCTAATTCTTTAATTTCTTGCCGCAATGGATGACGTTGTAGTAACCAGCGACGAACTAATTCAATTTTGATTTTGTCACCGGTGTGATGCAGAAAATTATAGTCAACAAGCTCTTGAACTGCTTTTTCTATAACTTCAGTTTTCACTACTCCATATTTCTTTAGTAAATTTAATGGCTTCTCTGGAATCTTTTGATTTTTTTCAATAGCTATTTTTTGAGATTCTGCAACAGCAGAAAACACAACTTTTTCAGGAATAGTCAGTTGATCCCAATACCATGCTAGTCCTGCTTCTGCATTTTCAATTGCTTTATCAACAATATGATTTATATCGTGAAGATTAATATGCCATTTATCTAATTCTCTAGCTCTGACAAAAATAGCAAAGCAGATTACTTGAATAAAATAAGGATGTCCTGCTGAAAGTTCAATAATTGCTTGAATAGCTGCTGGCTCATATTCTAAAATTCCCTGGGCGGGTTGGGTAATTAGTTCTGTAGCACTATTTTGATTTAAAAAACCAATTTCACGGCTAGAAGCATCCTGAAAATAATTCAGTAGATTCGGCATATTTGCTGATTGTCTACCTGTAAAGATAATCAGAAATAATTTATGTTCTACTGCAATTAGAGAATGTAAGTAATTGAAAAATTCATCTAGCACTGAAGCAGAATCTTGCTCAATTAATGCTTCAATTTCATCAATCAATAAAACTATTTTTCTGCCTCGTAAGTAATCATAAATTTTAGTCAAAAATTTACTGTAAAAAATATATACTTCTTGTTCTAAATCTTGAATAGTAGGCAGCTTGATTTTATTTGTGTCTATTTGCAGATATTCTTGAATATCTTTAGCCAGTCCTGCTAAAATTTCATAGAGATTATTATGAGTATAATCTTCTAAATTTAAAGGAATAAAAACAAAACTGTCAATTTTAACAAATTTTGGGACATTACGAATGATAGAAGATTTACCAATACGTCTTTGACCATGCAACAAAGTGACTTTGACACCTTGCTTAAGATTACCCTCAATAAACCAAAACAAATCTTGTCGTCCAAAAAGTAGTTTTGGTTCATCGATTGGACGACCGATAATATAAGGATTTCTCCTAGATATTGATTGTGCCATACTAATAGTAGTAGTTTGATACATAATATTGTATTGTATTTTACAAAATGACAATTATTGTTGCTGTAACATAACCCACGTTCCGCCTTTTATTTGAACCAAAATTGGTTCTGTTTGTCGCTCCCCTTCGGGATTAAATTGGAGTGGATCTCCAGAAGTATTACTTGAGGAAAGGTTAACTTTTCTTAAGTTTTCAATCACTGTTGTCCGATCAGAATTATCGGACAAAGCTTGAATAAAAGCCTGTGTAGCATCGTAACTAGTTGCTGTTCGCCAACTCACTTGTTTTCCCCATTGTTTGAAAGCTTTTTGGGCAAAGTTTTGTGCTTCTGGTGCTTCTCGAAACCAAGGAACGACTATAGTTAAACCTTCTACTGCATTTCCACCTTTATCTAAGGTTTCCTGGCTGTAAAGAATATCACCACCTAAAAGCTTCAGTCCTGGTCTGGGTCGATTTTGAGATTGGGATCTCTCAACTACTTCCTGGTTTACTTTAGCAATTTTCACAGCAACATCTTTATGTAGTGCATCTGGAATCAATACAGCTGCTTGTGCTTTGTCTTCATCTCTATAAATAGTTCTGTAAACTTCTGCACTCATATCTAGTGAGGGGTCAGCTAAATTAATTTGTGGCTTGCGAAGCACCTCACCTCCCAGCTTTTCAAATTGATTTTTAAATTCTTCTCTCATGCTGTTACTGTATGAGCTATCGGGGTTAGAAAAGATCACCACTCTTCTTAACTTCAAGTTCTGGAATGCGTATTCCGCTAATTTTTTCCCTCCCGCAGCATCAGAAGGTAAACTCCTAAAAAAATTCTTACCTTGTAGTTGTGTACTGGTAGCACTGGGAGAGATAATCGCAATATCTGCTCTGTTATACTCTTCTAAGGCTGCTCTGGTAGAATCTGAACTGTAGTGACCAATAACACCTAATACAGATTTGTCTGTCACCAACTTGGCAGCTACTTGCTTTGCTTGTTGCGGTTGACTTGCATCGTTAGCAATTTTAATTTGCAACAATCGACCTTTTATGCCATTTTTGCTATTAAACTCATTCTGCGCTTGTGATACACCGCGTAACATTTCTTGAGCAAAATTAGTATTGTTATCTGCGGGAACAACTACTGCTAAAGTGATGGGATTTCCCTTGTCACGAGCCAGGGAATTATTATAGTAAATTAGTACTTCAGGGTCATTGCGATTAGCTGCTACAGCTTGTGCAAATAGCTTGATTGCTTCAGGATATTTTTTTTGTTTAAAGGCTTGAATACCACGATCGCGATCGCTATTTTTCAGTTCAGGGAAAAAAGTGCGATCGCCGCTACTTATCATACTATTATCTTCTTTGCAGAAAAAAGCAAATTCTTTTTCTTGACCTGGAGGACAGTCAGATGAGATTTGATAAGTACCATAACCTACTGTTCCCAGAATTGCTAGTACTGCTAGGATTTTTATTAAAGTTGGTGTAATAATTATTCTACTTTCAATACTTTTTATCTCTAAAAGTCTTTGTTCGGCTGGTTTGTTTTTAGGATCAACTTTTAAAATTCGATTATACTGTTCCTTTGAGAGTGTGTATACTTTTTGGATGAATAAATGATGTCCATATTCTGACAGCACCTCTAAATATCTTTCTTTATAACTAGAAGAATCAGCTTCATAAAGTTGTTTGTAAAGTTCTAAAGAATTTTCAAAATCTTTTACTTTGAAGTATTGTTCAGCCAAGAATAATTTAATATTAAAATTGTCGGGGTTAATTGCTAGTGCCTGCTGGTAATGCTGTATTGCTAGCTCGTGTTTTCCCTGTTCAGACCAAAAATTAGCTACTGCAATCAGGTTATTAACAAGATGCTCAACAGTTTCATTTTTTTGTGTTTGTAATTCCTGCATTTTTAAACTTTGTATTTCATCTTGTAAGGAATGATATTGTAGTAACCAACGACGGATTAATTCTACTCTGACTTTGCGCCCTGCATCATATAAATAACCGTTTTCTATTAGTCTTTCCCATGCTTGAGATAGCTGTTCTGTCTGTTTTATACCTTTTTTACTAAGCAAATTTAATGGCTCTTCTGGAGATTTTATTCCTTGCTCAATAGCTATCTGTTGTGCCTCTGCTACAGTTGAAATAATAATTCTTTCTGGGATAGTCAGTATCTCCCAGAAACTTTGCATGAAAGCATCAGCCTTTTCAATTGCCTTATCAAGAATAAGTTTTACATCAGTACCTTCAATACTCCATTTATCCTCATTTCTTGCTTGTTCAAAAAGAGTAGAGCAAATAACTTGAGTAAAACACGGGTGTCCTGCTGAAAGTTGTATAATTTCCTGTATTGCTTCATTTCGATATGTCAAAATACCTTGAGCAGGTTTAGTGATCATCTGTTTAGCGCTAGTATTATCTAGCAAACCTATTTCTTCAAAAGGTGCATCTTTAAATAAACTCCGTAAGTTTGGTAAATCATTAAAATATCTTCCAATTACTGGAATAATAAATAATTTATCTTGCTCTTTTGATAACTTTTTAATATATGAATAAAATGTTTGTTCTTCAACTATTTTTTCATTATTGGCAACGTCAAATTCATCAAAAAGTAATACTATTTTTCTAAAATTTATTTGTTCATAAATTATAGGTAAGAATACTTGCGAAAATAAATTTATATTTTCTTCTAATTGTGCTTGTGTCGGTATTTTTAAGTTATTCGCATCTATGTCAAATTGATAGGTAACTTGATCAGTAATCGCTATAGCTAAGTTACCTATAATATTACTTAAACTTGAGTTACTTTGATGTTGCAGGTCAAATTGTACAAAAATAAACTCATGGGATTGAATAAAATTTGAAACCTGTTGAAGTACTGAAGACTTGCCAATTCTTCTTTGACCATGTAACAAGATGACTTTTACACCTTGGTTCAAGTTATCCTCAATAAAAGCGAATAAACTTTCACGGCCAAAAAACTTGCTTCTTTCACGTATTGGACGACCAATAATATAAGGGTTTCTCAGACCATTTACTCTATTCATATTAATATTATTAACAAGTAGTTAAATTACTTTAAAATTTTATATTTCCTTTCATAGTGAGTAAATGAATGATATTGTAACAACCAATGTCGAATTAATTCAACTTTGATTTTGCGTCCTTCTTGATATAAATAACCCTTTACTCTCAGTTTTTCCCATGCTTGACGTAGCTGTTCCCTCTGTTTTGTATTATTAATGTCAAGCAAATATAATGGTTCTTCAGGAACTTTTTTTTGTTGTTCAATGGCTCTCTTTTCAGCTTCTGCTACAGTTGTAATAATAATTTTTTCTTCAATAGTCAGTGTGTCCCAAAAACTTTGCAAGAATGAATCAGCTTTTTTAATCGCTTGATTTAAAATATTTTTGACATCAGCCGCTTCAATATTAGATTTATTCTCATTTCTTGCTTTCTCAAAAAGAGTAAAACAAATAACTTGAATAAAACATGGATGTCTTGCTGAAAGTTGTAATATTTTCTTGATTGCTTCTGGTTGATATATCAAGCTATCTTTAGCAGGATTAACAATTATATTCTCAGCGCTAATATCATCTAGCACATCAATTTCTTGGTTAGGCGCACATCTAAATAACGTCGGTAGGTTGTGCAAATCATGAAGATGCGTTCCACTTACTGGAATCACAAATAAATTGGGTTGTTCATTTATCAGTTTTTCTAAAAAAAGAATAAAGTTTTCTTGTTCAACAATATTATTGTTTTTATCAGAATTATTTATAACATCAAATTCATCAAGAAGTAAAACTATTTTCTTATATTTGATTGTTTTATAAAGATGCGGTAAAAATTTTTTAGTAAACAAATTGATATCTTGTTCTAATTCTGCCTTTGTTAGCCTTTGTAATTTCTTATCATCTAACTTCAGCTGCTTAGTAACTTGTTCAATAATTGCTGTAGCTAAGTCATGTATAATACTACTTAAACTTGATCTCCTTTGATGCTCAAGGTCAAATTGTACAAAAATAAACTCATTAGATTTAATAAAATTTGGAATTTGTTGCAATACAGAAGACTTACCAATGCGTCTTTGACCATGTAATAAAATAACTTTTACATCGCCAAGAAGTTGATCCTCGATAAAACAAAATAAACTTTCACGACCATAAAATTGACTTCTTTCACGTATTGGTATACCAATAATATAAGGATTATTTCTGCGACCATTTACTCCATTCATATTACTTACCCCTACTAATTACCTGGGAAGATTAATCCTTTGGGGAAAGCAGACACGAACCTACCAAAAACCTCCAAAATTTTGGGAATTTTATCTTGATTATCCCATAGCCATTTAATCGCTTTAGTAAATTTATCCATTTGCTGACGACTCATTAAATTGAGAAAAACTTTTTCTCGTGCTTGTAACCACTCTTCATTTGTTTGCCGGAGTACTTGGATTACCCACCGCTCCATTGTTGATGAAGTGAAAGAGTAAATTTTTTTTCCTTCATTAACAGTGTGAGTCACTACACCTTGTTCTTCTAGTTTAATTAGATCCTTCTCATTTTGGCTAAAGATTAACTCAATACCACTAACATCAAATTGTTGTTGTGGTTGCTGTGTATGCAGACGACCTTTTAAACTAGAAAGAGCCATGAGCATGAGTAAAGTTTGTTCTACTTCACTACACCCTTCCCAAATATTTTGAAAAATCTGTTGCGTACCAGCTTCAAAATCTCTAACAAATTCATCTTCAGTTGGTGCATTTGCAATGACTAAATCTCTGTACAGTAGAAAACAAGATATTTGTAATAAATATGGGTGTCCGCCTGTATTGTCTTTAATTGCTTCCCGTAAATATGGGATTCTTAACATCTGAAGGAACTGGTCAATTTCCTTGTTCTTAAATGTCTCTAGTTGTACAAATAGATAGTGGTTATACCACGGGGAAGCATTGGGATTGAGCTTTGGCCCTAGTTCATTGAGACGCTTCAGGGAAGTAACAATCATTGACAGATGTTGTGCTTCCGTAGAGTGAACAGCCAAATTACGACACTCACCCAAAAATCTTTGCATTGCATCTTCATCATATTGCTCGTTCGTATCGAGTGCTACATGAAAGTCGTCTATGAGCAATACGAGATATTTATCTTGTCCTCCAAGCTTTCGTAATAGCTGTCGCAGGCTATCCTTAGTCTTATCTTCTGCAAGCTGAAATTTATCAATTTCAGCTTGCAATGCAGATTCATCTGGTAATTTATCCTTCATCAGGCTCAATATTTCTCCCCAAAAATTCGAGGGAGTAAAAGGAGTTATACTTTCGCAACTAAAACGAACTATCACCGCTTGGGAGAAATCCATATTGTGGTCTTCCCAAGCTTGGGGTGATTCTAATTTCTGCAAGAAGGAAGTTTTGCCCATACCAGCACCACCCCATATTGCTAAGTGACTGCGGTTATGAATTTGATCAAACGCAGCTGCAATTTCAGATTCTCGTCCGACGAAGCGCTCTGGAGGTACCGGTTTCCCGACAATAAAAGGATTTGCTTGCATGTAATATTGTTAAGCACGCATTTAAGTGAAATTAAGTAAATAGTATCATTTAGGTGTTAGGGGTTAGTTGTCAGTTATCAGGCAGTCCCGTGAGGTAGCCCTCGTCTTGGACGCCACTGGCTTGATGCTGGGGAACCCTTTCGGCAGTTCCCAATTCCCCATTCGCAATTGCCCCTAATCCCCACTCCCTTCAGTCGTGGGGGCCCCGAGTTCCCCATTCCCAATTCCTACATATCTAGCCATTGCTAGATGCTAAATTGATCTCGGAACCCATAATCTACAACTGTTGAACCGAGAGATTTACTTGTGGATGCCATACTAGAACGATCGCACGCCCTCAAACAAGCTATAGTTGATTTTGTCCTTGATGCTGAAGGTAAACTGGCACAAGCACTAGAAACCTATGCAGCAGAACAGTTACGCCGTGGCAGTGGCGATACTACACAGCAGGATTTAATTATCGATAGCTTTCTCACAGAAGGAAGAGTAGGTGAAAAATCACCACTAGAATTATTTATAGATAACCATCCTGATTTATCATCAAGCGATCGCAACCTGATTCACAGCTGGCATCATAGTTTTATTGGGTTATTTGCTATTACTCAAATCCTTGGTGATGGCTTTGAGTTAACTAACTGGCTGACAGATAAACATTACCTCGTCAAGCCAAACAATGCCCAAACATTACAAGCATTGTCTCGCTTGAAAGCCGGAGAAATCTTATTAACTCGCATCTCTCCGGTTACTGATAGCTACTGGACATTTTCTGGCCCCTACACACTCATGGGCAAATTAGGTAAACCAAAACTTGCTGTAGCCATTGGTAATTTCAAAGACAACTATAAAAATCAACTTTACAGCGATGCACCAGAATTACTAGAGGCAGCTTGGGAATCTGTAGCTACATATCATCAGCAGTTTGTTGACTTTTTTGGCAGTGATGAAATCACCTTACCTGGATACCAACTGAATAAAAAAATCGCTGAATTCCAAGAAATCATCACTGAGAAACACTTAGCAGCAGCAGGACTTGATACTTCCAAATCTCTCAGTGAAGTCGCAGCAGAAGCCGATATTGACGAAGAAGAAATTAAAGCAGCAGTTGCAGAAATTGGTGGTGATTCAAAAGTCGTTTCTCAGATATTGAATGCTAAAAGTGGCAACAGCAAAATGATGATGCCAAAAGTTGATTTACCTGCGGAACTGAAGAAAGCAGAACAGGTGACAGCTATTTCTCATCCCCGTTGGGGACAAATGTTTTTACCAACGTACAGTAAAATCCAAACAATTTTGTCAGCTGAAGATTGGCAAAGCGTTGAAGGGGCTGAAAAACTAATTCGCTTTTACCTCACAGACAAAAGTATTAACGCCTTTATTTGGCATCGCTTAGCCCAACAGTACCCAACTCAATTAGAAAAGGTATTGCAAACTGTTTTGCAACGTCCAGAATTTAGCCTAGAAAGTGACTTAGATACACTTTTACAAGAATTCGGCAAACCTATCCAGCCAGAGTTACCAGAAATTGCCAGTGTCCCCATACATCTGCACAACTTATTTCAAGAGGCTGTTGCAGAAGTTAACAAATCCAAGCCCAAGGGTAAAGGGCAAAAAAAGGCCGCAAAGGGTTTTCAATAGTGGGTCAGGGTCAGTCAAAGCTCAATCAAGTGTGCGATCGCTCCCAATTGGGTCGAGTGGATGGGGTGAGTTGTGGGGGAGCGATCGCCCCCAACACCTGCTACCCGAATACAAAGACACCATCAACGCTGATTAAAAAAACCAAGATTTCTGCAATTTAGTAATTAGACTACAATTTCCAGCGATCGCTATTGTTTATAGTCTGCTTTTTTCCTTTAAAATTAAGGCGGCAGCTTCGAGAGCTTGGGTGTTGTTCATCGCACTGGCCAGATTGACCAATGCGATATCCATATCGAAATTCTTTTAGTTCGGTTCCACTCTCAGATAAAATTGTGTAGCCACAAACTTAGTATCTCTCTTGGTCGGATCTAAGTTGTTCACTACCTCAGTTTTACCTACAGTAATCAAACCTTTACCGAAAATTTCTCTTGTTGCTGCTTCAATTTGTTCTGGTGTTGCACCCGTTAGACTCAAATCGATTGACGAAACTTGAGAAATCTTAGGCTTATTCAAAACAAGCTTATCTGTGGAGAAGCAAGGAGTGGTGATGCAGACAATGCCATTGTTTTTTAGTCCCACAAAAGTACCTTTCGCTGGGGTATCTGTAGCGGCTATGAAGGCTTCTTTAACTCTCAAATTCCCAAACTCACCGAATCCAGGAAATTCCACTGGAACTATGCTACCTCTGAGAATCACACGGCTACCATCATCATTTTGGATTTTTGCCAGTTCGTCAGGTGCTACTTTCAGGGAACTCCAATCAATTGCAGACACATAGCATTCCTCGCGAAAAACACCATCGATGCAAGGAGTAGCTTTCAAGTTGACCTGCTTGATGAAATATCCCCCACATATAGGAGAAATACATTTGCGAAAATCCCTTCGCACTGTGTAATATCCCCACTGAGGAAACTCTTGATTTTTGACAGTGACTGCAACAGAATCAGTAGTGTCTGGAGCAGAAATGTCTTGAGCAGATACTTTCAAGAAAAATCCGAAGCTAGCAATTAAAGCACCTAATAGGAGAATGAATGGGTATTTGTAGTCAAGTAATCTTTTGTTCATGGGATGTTTAAATTTTGTTTCCGGGTTCAATACCTTTGTCAAAATCAGACTCTAGAAAAACTGGCAAAATTCCCCATACACTAAGCGTTTAATTAACAAGGTAGGTTGGAATGTCAGAACTTTTACACTGCTGACAATACGTTAAAAAAACCTTGCAGGAAACCTGAAAGGAGTTTTTAGGACTTATTGTTTTTGCCAAACCTTACAGAGAAGGGAGTTAAATCATGAAAGCATCATCAACTCACCCTGGTAAATTGGCAGAGGTCTTGAAGGTTATAAAGGCTTTTAATAGTCAAATACAAAAAAATAATACCACCATCATCTATGTATATCTTTTGCGAATTGTTACAATTTTCAGAATGAGTAATTTGCCAGATGCAATTCAGACTAGTAGTTCACCACGCAAATTTTGACAGGTGAAGACCGGGGAAAGGGAAAAGGGAAAGAAATTAAAAACCTTTCCCCTTTTCCCCTTACCCAATCCCTGTGCCTGTCAAAATCTTTTTGGCAGACTACTAGTACTCGACCAACCCTTGCATTGCCAGGTGAGGGTAAGCAGGGGGAGCGGGCTATGCGTGATATTTTAGTTACCTTATTTTCGTATGCTCTCTTAAAATTGAGGTTACACGCTGGTGCTGTCTTAACCAGTCTTGACACACTTCTTTGCTAAGTCGAATCTCTTCCTCGGTCAGAAAGTCATCAGGGCAACCAGATGCTACGATTCTGGCGACTTTGGCGGCTTTTTGGTAATTTACGCCATATTTAACCAGTTGTGTATGAAAGAATCTTTCTCTTTCCTTAGATGAAAACATGGCTACAAGTCAACAGAAGTCAGGAACAGGTTTTGTTAAGATTTATTACTATTATTGACATTTTAATAGTCAATGTCTTCTTTCATGAGATTGATTAAGGGTTTTTTAATATTATCTAGAGAATCAGAAACAATATCATGTTCGCGCTTATCAGTTCTAAAAAGTCAGTAGACCGAAAAGTACTGCGTTCACCGAAGGTGTTGGCGAAGCCATCGCCTGTCAACCTTCTTCCTTCTGCCCTCTGCCCTCTGCGTTCTGCCTAAACCAACCCACTATTGATCACCAAAAGCTGACAAGACCCCAAATAATTAGTTGATGTACAGCTATAGCTGGGGACTGGGTGAAAAGTCTTTTTGTGTCTAGGTTTTATCATCTGTTGATGTCCTAACACTACTGGCGACAGCTATATTTGAAATCACCCTTTCAGAAAAAAGTCGTGAAACACAGTGTTTCACGACTTTTTGTGTGGTGTGAGGAGCTTAACTACATATCATGATAAAGCAACTGCAGACAGGCAATACTCTTGTAACAATTTTGGTAACAGCTTAAAAACATGGAAACTTCTAGCTTCCTGAAAAAGCATTGCTAAACAGAAGTTTCAGGTTTTCAGTGCGTCAGTTCTACTAGATACTGTGCAGGAGCAAGTGCTATGCGGTGGCGACTGCTGGAAGTGAAGCGATCGCTCTTAAGAGCAACAACCGCCTATCCCTCATTCACCCTCACCACCTCACCCAGTGCCAAGTCTGGTTATCTAGTGGACAGTTTTACATGCAGCGATCGCTCTAATTAGATGATACAAGTTGGTTACGTCCTGTAGGAAATGTTTGGACACGCAATGCACAGCCGTGGATAATTATTTCTGACTAGATGCTCAATTATCAGGGGCAACCAGAGGATATGCATTCTCTGTGGGAAAAAAGGACACAACAATCAACAAATTAAGAATTATGACTCAAGCTAAAATTGGGATTATTGGTGGCAGCGGTTTATACAAAATGGATGCCCTCAAAGATGTAAAAGAGGTGCATGTAGAAACACCTTTTGGTTCGCCTTCTGATGCTTTAATTTTGGGAACTTTAGATGAGACTAGGGTAGCTTTTTTAGCACGTCATGGGCGTAATCATACTTTATTGCCTTCAGAGTTACCGTTTCGTGCCAACATATATGCAATGAAGCAACTTGGTGTGGAGTATTTAATCTCAGCCAGTGCTGTAGGTTCTTTGCAGGAAGAGGCTAAACCACTCGATATGGTGGTGCCAGATCAATTTATTGATAGAACGAAAAATCGAGTTTCCACCTTTTTTGGTGAAGGCATTGTGGCTCATATTGCTTTTGGCGAACCGATTTGTCAAAATTTGGCTGGGGTGCTAGGGGATGCGATCGCTTCTCTGAATTTACCAGAAGTGACTCTCCATCGCGGTGGCACTTATGTATGCATGGAAGGCCCGGCATTTTCCACTAAGGCGGAATCGCATCTTTACCGCAGTTGGGGCGCAAAAATAATTGGGATGACGAACTTACCAGAGGCGAAGTTAGCCAGGGAAGCAGAAATTGCCTATGCAACTTTGGCGCTGGTGACAGATTACGATTGTTGGCATCCAGATCACGATAGTGTGACAGTGGAAATGGTGATTGGTAATTTGCAGCGCAATGCAGTGAATGCTCAAAAGGTGATTCAAGAAACTGTACGGCGTTTAAGTGAAAATCTACCCCCTAGTGATGCACATTCAGCTTTAAAGTATGCAATTTTAACTCAGTTGGATAAAGCACCGACACAGACGAAGGAAAAGTTGGGGTTGTTGTTGCAGAAGTATTTGTGAGTATCTTATATCATGTCCGGCAAATTGCCCATAATTCTTGCGTTACCCCTGCCCAACCTTCCCCTTACTAAGGCAGGGCTGTTTCATTCGCTGATGATGGGGATTTGTACTGAGGATAATCTCACGCAAAGACGAGGCAGCGCGTTGCAGGGGTTCCCACGGCAGTCCGTTCAAGTCGGGAAACCCGCCTACACGGCTGCCTTCCCGTTGTAGCGACTGCCGTCGCAAAGACGCAAAGAAAAATCGCGTATTTTTGGTTAAAAGCGCAAAAATTTTTTACTAAAATTGTGCGCTTGCTCTCAATTTTTATCTGTTTGAATCTTGCAATTTTACCTATTTTAGGGAACGAAACAGCCCTGCCTTTTTAAAGGGGGAATACTGCTCAAAGTCCCCCTTTTTAAGGGGGATTTAGGGGGATCTAAAATATTTGGCTACTAATAACAGGACTTTTAAAACATCCTCTAACGCACCACCACGCCAATACGGTGCGTTATACCATTTCACGAAAAATCTGATACAAATTTTTTCACCCCTGCTCCCCCTTTTTGTAAGGATAAAATAATGTCACACTCTCCTAAAGAAGGATGATACTCTTCCTGGGCTGATAGATATTGTTGTAGATGTACTCAAGAATCAAAACATCAATTTATGTGTGGCATAGTGGCATTATTTTCAGGACAAACGCCAATTTCTGAGTCATCTTTGAAATTAGGAATGGATTGCTTAAAACATCGAGGCCCAGACGGACACAAATTTTGGATTTCTCCTGACCGACGAGTTGCTTTAGGGCATAGAAGACTCAGTATTATCGACTTAATAGGTGGCGAACAGCCAATGAGTAATCAAGATGGAAGTCTGCATTTGATTGCTAATAACGAGTTTTATGACTTTGAACGGATACAACGTGATTTAAAGCAACGCGGTTATCACCTACAAACTAAGTGTGACAGTGAAATTGCCCTTCATTTATATGATGAATTTGGTACACAATGCCTACATTATTTACGAGGTGAATTTGCTTTTATAATTTGGGATCAACGCAATGAAGTGCTATTTGCTGCGCGCGATCGCTTTGGTATTAAGCCGTTGTATTACACCATTTATGGCAATACTCTTTATGTAGCTTCCGAAGTCAAAGCTTTGTTTGCCGCAGGTGTACCAGCTTGTTGGGATCACGAAGCCTTCTGGCAAGATTCATGGGGTGTTTTATCTTCAGGTCGAACTCTATACGCTAATGTATATCAAGTGCCTCCTGGGTATTTTTTACTAGCATCTGATGCTGGTATGAGACTACATCGTTACTGGGACTTTGATTATCCCCAAAGTGATAATTATTTATCCCAACAATGTACACAAGAAGATTACATTCAACAACTGCGCCAGACATTAGATGAAGCAATACAATTACGTTTAAGAGCTGATGTGCCAGTTGGCTGCTATCTCAGCGGTGGTCTTGATTCGTCTACAGTGTTAGGAATAGCAGCATCTCATAGTTCGGAACCCCTGAAGGCTTTTACGATCGCTTTTGAACATGAAGCTTATGATGAAGAAGCGATCGCTCGTGAAACAGCAGCATATTGTAGAGCTGATATCGAGGTTATTCCTGTTAATCAAAAAGACATCGCTGATCATTTTGCTGATACAATTTGGCATTGTGAAATGTTAAGTCTAAATGCCAATACTACTGCCAAGTATTTATTAAGTCGTGCTGCCAGAGATGCAGGCTATAAAGTTGTATTAACTGGAGAAGGTTCAGACGAAATTTTTGGAGGATATGTTCATTTTCGCCAAGATAAATTACTCTATAACCAGCAACAAGAAGATGAAGATACTATAAAATATTTATTAAAAGAATTGAGAGATAAAAATCAAGTTTCAGTTAGTTTTTTATTTGCTGAAGATCAATCAATTCCAGATTTAAATACTATTGAGCGATTGTTAGGCTTTATCCCATCTTGGATGCTAGCTGCGGCACAAAGACATCTCGATTCTATTCGGTTCTACTCACCAGAAGTGATTGACCAATTTCAAGGACAGGATGTATATCGAATGTTTTTCAATCACCTAGATGTACAAGGACAACTCAAAGGCAGAGAAATTATAAATCAATCTCTCTATTTGTGGTCAAAAACAAGTTTAGCCAATTACCTTTTGCGGATGTTGGGTGATGGCGTGGAAATGGCACATTCCATTGAAGGACGACTACCATTTTTGGATCACAAAGTTGTTGAATTAGTTCGCAATATGCCCGTTTCACTAAAAATTAGTGGCCTGACTGAGAAATATGTTTTGCGAGAAGCAGCAAAGCCATTCATCACAGATACAGTATACAAACGCCAAAAACATCCATTTATAGCTCCACCTTCAACATATAATCCCAACGAAGCATTACAGCAACTAATACAAGACTCTCTACGGAGTTCAGCAATGTCTTGTGTACCTTTTTATAATCAAGCTGCAATTATTCAATTGCTTGAAAAACTACCGACAATCAACGAAAGTCAACGTGCAGCCACAGACTTTTTCTTGTTAAGGGTACTCAGTACTTACTTTCTACAAGAAAAGTTTGCATTGACGTAAATATATAGCAAAGTGCGCTCGTGCTGTGACGCTGTTTGGTTTTAGTCCACTTTAGTGGAGTTAAGCTATTAGCCAAGAAATTAATTTCTTGGCGGGAGTTAGGGCAAATGCAAGATTTGAGTTAACCTACCTGATAACTAAAGCTGAGACTTGCCCAATTATTCACATCCAAGATATATGAGTCAGCAGCTGTACCGTTCATTTCAGCTTTGACTGTACTGGCGTTATGCAAGTCTTGTAACAAGGCTTGGGCAATTTCTAAGGGATTCACCAATGCACCAATTGGCTGTTCTCCTGCGGGATACTTAGCAGTTTCTAAGGCTTTGAGGGTTTCGCTGAAGGGGGAAGTGCTGAAAATCAGTTGATGTTCGGACTCATAAGCTGGGCCGGAAATTACCCATTCCGATGCAGTAATATTCTGTGGTAAAATTAGAGTTTCGCCTGGGGCGATGACTACTTGTTTGAGTAAAGGTTTAGTTGCTGTGTTTGCATCCTGGGAAGTTTGCCAAGGATAAAAAGCGATCGCTGTACTACTGTTTTTTAATCCCAACAGCATTAAATATACTGCGCGATCGCTATTATTTTGCACTCTATATTGCATCTTACTACCAATAGACACAGTGGGAGTGCTGAGTGCTGAGTAGAGACGATTCGCCGAATCGTCTCTACTGCTGAGTGATTTTTTTAGCGAAGTTCCTGTGTTGAGAGTTCGGACTGTTTCTCGCTGCAATACTATGCGAGGCGATATACCACTAATGATCTCTAAGGTTGCCTTGACTTGCAAGTGAGAAGAACCTTGGTTTTCTGTGAGTTGCCATAACTTAGCTGCTAGCAAGGTTGGTAACTTCGGCCCTAACCGCTGTACTGCTATTTTCACAGCTTCCTCAATTTCTCCGACAGTATTGGGAATTAGCTCACCACCTAGAGAAAATAGACCATAGCGACTAGAAGTTTGCGGTAGTTTGCCAAATACGTAATCAGCAGGTTGTTCTCCCGCCACTACCACCGAAATGCGACCAACTCCAGCAAAGGCGCTTGTAGCATCTACTCGTTCAATTCTTTCTAGTCTAGTATCCAGGGCAACTGTTAAATTAATACTTCGGGGTAATACCCTGACTGATTCTTGGAAAAGTTGTCCAGCCTGTGGGGAATTTGCTGCTTCAATTTGAGAAATTTGGGCTTTTGCAGTTAACCCAGTACGCGATCGCAATATTAACTCTTCTCCAGTTAATAATTTCAGTCGAGAATTAACTCCATAGTATTCCAATACTTTTGGAGGTAGTCCCCCCAACCACAAATTAGCTTTGCCTTCTTCTTTAATTGCAATTATTGCTCCTTCTGCACCAATATTACTATCTAATAGCAAATTCTCAATAGTTAATGCTGCCTGTTGATTTTTCTGTTCGTTCGCTAAATTGGGGTACTGTTTGTTACCCAACTGCTGCATAGAATTTCTTACATGATCAAGGCTAACTTGAATTGTTGTTGCTGGGGTGGTTTCCCAAAAGTATTGTGTCAAGGCGTAGGTAAATAACCCTGCACTAAATCCCGAAAATAGTACTTCTCTGGCTACCTGTTTGGGGTTTGAGGTAGCTGATAGCACAATGGGATGGCTGAGTGATTTCTGAGTTTTCAGTTGTTGGAGAAAGTCGAGTTCTGGTGCTGCTAGCTGTGCTTCTGGGAGTTCTGGGCGGGCGCGAATTCGTGATCCTGCTAGCTGGGCTGTGGTAGGAGCATAATAGCTAGTATCTAATACTGCTGTGACATGCTCAGTGGGGAGCGATCGCAACAACAATAATAAAGTTTCTTCTAATACATAGTTGACTATTGTCTCGCTTTGATATCCATTAGCTGGAACTAATGCATTTTGCAGCGTATCTGACGATGTTTCTAATTGAATCCGAGTACCGTAGCCGCTAAAGTGGAAAACAACTACATCTGTTGATTTAACCTGCTTACCTAAATGTTCTAAAAAAGCAGCTTCAATGGATTCCCTACTAGCTTGTTCATCAGTTAAAGTCAGAATGTCTGAGGCTAGGAAGCCAAAGCGATGCATCAACAGTTCTGTTTGCAGTTCCACATCGGTGAGACAACCACTCAAATATGGACTTTGGGGGTATTGATTAATACCTATCAATAATGCTAATTTCCGGGGATTGGGTTGTGCTAAAGCTTGATAATAGCGATCGCCTAAAGTCAACCACTCAGTTTCAGTTATACCCAACACCGCGAGTATTGAGCCAATCCGTTGTAAAAAACTCCGCCGCTTCATAATTAGCCATCAGTCCTCAGCCCTTCAGCTAACAGCTTAAAGGGCTAAAGTCTGCACTGTAAAGTTAAAGTTTATACTATTTCCCAACTCACATGTCCTAAGCCAATACTTCGATTTGCATGGCCCGCGCCAGTTCTGCTGCGACTTCAGGACGAGAAAATTCTGGTGGGGGTAATTCACCGCGACGCAGCATTTCTCTAACTTTTGTTCCCGACAGGTGAATACGTTCTTCTGGCTTGCTGGGACTAGTTTTAGTTGTCGCCATCTGCTTAGTACGCGTGCAGTAGAAAGCGTGTTCAAATTTCATTGGCACAATGCCTAATTCACTTGGCTCAAATTCATCAAAAATGTATTGAGCATCATAAGTGCCATAGTAGTTACCAACACCTGCATGATCTCGTCCGACGATAAAGTGGGTACAACCGTAGTTTTTGCGGATTAAAGCATGGAAGATGGCCTCACGAGGGCCAGCGTAACGCATCGCTGAAGGATTAATTGCCAAAATCACGCGATCGTGGGGGTAATAGTGTTCTAGCAAAATTTCATAACAGCGCATCCGCACATCGGCGGGAATGTCATCATCTTTGGTTGCCCCTACCAATGGGTGCAAAAATAAAGCATCTACTGTTTCCAAAGCGCACTTTTGGATATATTCATGGGCGCGGTGGATGGGGTTGCGAGTTTGGAACCCAACAATGGTTTTCCAACCATTTTCTCGGAATATCTGCCGTGAGGCGGCTGGATCTATTTGATAAGCTGGGAATTGAGGATGGGGATCGCGTTGCAATAGCCAGATATCACCAGCAAGGTGTATAGCACCTTGGTTGTACACTACTTGCACACCAGGATGGTTAGGATCATCGGTGCGGTAGACATTGATCGCCTCGCGGGTTTTGTCGTAACGATATTTTTGCGTGAGTTGCAAAACCCCGATAAAGTGACCTGTGGAGTTATCTAGCCGAATTAAGCCGCCTTCCTTTAATGGAGTTGCAACTTCTTCAGCTACCGACAGGGTAATGGGAATTGACCATACAAGACCGTTAGCCAATCGCATTTCTGTCACCACGCGATCGTAGTCTTCTTGGTTCATAAAACCTGTGAGTGGACTAAAACCGCCGATCGCAATCATTTCTAAATCAGAAACCGCCCGTTCATCAAGTTGCACTCGCGGCAAAAATTCCGCCTTCGAGAGAAATTCTGCCTGTTGTTCAGGTGTGGCGATGCGATTAACCAACTGTCCACCGTGGGGGGCAATGGCATCTGGATGTTGACTCAACGTAATCCCCTCTTTACTTTTACTGCTATTGTTTCAGATTATGTACATCATATGCAAAACCAGGTGCATCAAGAACTGACACTGAAAAATTGCTATTTTCTAGTACATCCATAGTCAATTGCCTGTTTACCTTGCTTTTAAGCCTCGGTTTTGCAACTAATTTTCTAGTCAAGTTTTTTATTATCTCACTAGAAGTCGCTGGACGAAAATAAAAGCGTTGGGCATGGGGCATAGGGCATTGGGCATCGTGCAAGCATAAAAAAAGAGGGAAAGTCCCTCTCAACTCACTTAATTATTAATTGCTTATCGCATTCCTAGGAAGTCTATGGCCTGTTCCAGTGCGAGTTTCGCTTTGTAAATCATCAGTAGCCTTTCTTGATCATACCTATCAGGGATATTCATCCGTCTACCCTCTAGTGAAATTCTAATCAACGCTATCTGCTCATCAGTGGGTGAATTTATCTCATCAACTGTTGTAGCAATATTCTCGAAGCTGGCGAAACTAGGAGTCCTCAAACCTCTACTTTCTTGGAATTGTTGAATCCCTAACGCGGGGAATGCCATTAAGGTAGTAATGTAGCTGACTTTGTAGCCAGCATTCCCTGTTGGTCTAACGCCGTACCTTTGGCACAATTGGCGTAACTCCTGGATGGTTTTGATTTCCAGTTCTGACCTTGTGAACATAAAATAGAAGTGTCTCGTTTCTAATGGGATATTGGTGGGTATCTCGTTCGTCAAACTTAGTACCCACCAATTAAAATTTAATGTCATGCCTACCAGAAATTCAAATTATATTTATATTTCTATACAATGCCCAATCCTAAAGGAAAGCCAGAAAATTTACAGCCGTTCACTACAGATAGAGAAGAACCCTTAACTGAAAGACTAAACTTGCGTATCACGAAAACGATGAAAGAAGAAGTCCAGCAGCAGGAAGACCCTCCTGAATTTTGCCGTCGTGCAATTCAAGAAGCATTAGACAAGAATAAGCAAAAATAGTGTTTACATTTCTATACAATGCCAAACCCCAAAGGGAATCCAGAAAGTTTAAAGCCTTTTACTACGGATAGAGAAGAACCCTTAACTGAAAGACTAAACTTGCGTATCACGAAAACGATGAAAGAAGAAGTCCAGCAGCAGGAAGACCCTCCTGAATTTTGCCGTCGTGCAATTCAGAAAGCATTAGATGAGATTAAGCAAAAGTAATCAATAGTTTTTAATTTGGAATTGCTGACGATTGCTGTATCTTTTGCTGTTAAGCCTGTTAGCCAAATACAGTTAGTGCCTGATAGTGTAGTGACTATCCAGAATATGAATTGGGAAGAATTTGAGGCGATTTTGCAAGAACTAGGAGAAAAGTGATCGCTACTTTGTTGGTTATGGCAATTCTACATCATAAATTATGATTCCTTGACACCTTGCATCAAGTATGTTTGACCCTATAGAATACGCTGATGAACGAATGGACTTAAAACAGGAAAATGAGTTAGTCAAGTGGCTTCGTCAACTTGAAGAAGAGCAGAAATTTACCTTTGTTTGGCGTGTGTTAAATGCAAACACTTGGAAAGGTTGTCAATTAACCAAGCGATCTCAACTCAAGCCCATTTTTTTGGAAGTGATTCTTGAAAAAGGGCTTGTCTACGGTGATGCAAGTACAGTGGAATGGTGGATTAAAGCAGTTTTACAAGGTTTAGGCCATAAACGAGTACTTGAGATTATTAAAGCTCATATGGACATTGCACCATTATGTGTATATAAAACCCTGTATTGGCTACCTTGGTTGTATCGTAACCAATCGAAAAAACTTAAAAATGAGATACTGGCGCTGCAAGTAGAATTCAATCAAAAATACCCAAACTATCAACCACGTAGAAGTATAGGCACTCATGCTTAACAGATGATTTACCACAAACTCAACTGATTAGGAGGATGATCTAGGTGATTCCAAGGTAGAGGTGGAACTGCTACATCACTTTGTTCTAATAGCTTTTGGAAATAACGCGCCGTATTGGGCGATCGCTCTTCTACAGGACAATGAACAAAGAAATAAATCCGTCTTCCCGTCTGCAACCACTGTTGAATTTGCCTGACCCACTCTTCCATAAAAGGCTGATTCACAGATAAATTCGGATGAGAAATAAACCGAATCAGGCTAAAAGGCGCTGTCACACTAAATTGCACTGGTAATTTAGGTTTGCGCCGTTCTGATTGTAACTGGGGGTCATCATCTCCAGTGTAGATAGGACGCGAATCTAACAGTACTCGTCCCACACCAAGCTTTTCTAGAAGTTCTGTTAAATGACTATTGTGAGGTTCATTAAACCAAGCGCGATGCCTAACCTCTAGCGCCAACGGTGCTTCTGTGCGCGGCCAAGCTTCCAGAAAGGCAGCCAAATCTTCTAGTAATACAGGTGCATAACTTGGCGGCAATTGGGCAAATATTGGCCCAAGATGTTTACCTAAAGGACGCATTCCTTCCAGAAAATTTAAAGCAGCCGGAATATTGGGTTGTAGTAAACCTTTATGGGTGATATCTCGCGGTAATTTCAGACAAAATTCAAAACCTGGGGGTGTTTCCGATGCCCAACGGGTTACAGTTTCTTGATTAGGTACAGCGTAGAAAGTGGTATTCCCTTCAACTGTAGTCAAGCGACGGCTGTAGAGGTAGAGAAAATCGGTAGTGCGAGTACCTTGAGGATAAAATTCACCCACCCAACCTTTATATGCCCAAACTGCACACCCAATAAAAAAGTTCACAAGCTTTTGTACAAACAATTTAATTAATTGTACAAGTAGGTTTAGGGGATGAGTCGATGTCAGTGGTCAGTTGTCAGTTGTCAGTTGTTATTCACCCTATCTCCCTCATCCCCCTCATCTCCCCATCCCCCTATCTTCCCATCCCCTTGTCCTTTAAAATTCCCTTGTTGACTCAAAAAGCGTTTATTGACCTATGACAAATCAAGCGCCTATCCCAGTTATTATTAATGGTGCTGCTGGTAAAATGGGACGCGAGGTAATTAAAGCGGTGTCCCAAGCACCAGACTTGAATTTAATGGGTGCAATTGACACCAGCCCCGAACATCAAGGTAAAGATGCTGGAGAACTGGCGGGTTTAAGTGAACCGCTGGAAGTTCCCATCACTAATCAATTGGAACCCATGTTGGGCTATGTGGCTGGCGAAAGACAGCTACCACCTGGGGTAATTGTAGATTTTACTCATCCCGATTCAGTTTATGATAATGTTCGCAGTGCGATCGCCTACGGTATTCGCCCTGTAGTTGGCACTACTGGCTTAAGTCCAGAACAAATTCAAGATTTGGCAGATTTTGCTGAAAAAGCTAGTACTGGCTGTCTGATTATTCCCAACTTTTCCATTGGTATGGTGCTGTTGCAACAAGCCGCAGTCACAGCATCTCAATATTTTGACCATGTAGAAATTATTGAACTACATCACAACCAAAAAGCAGATGCTCCCAGCGGTACAGCCATTCAAACCGCGCAATTACTAGCTGAATTTGGTAAAACTTTTAACCCTCCTCTTGTAGAAGAAACTGAAAAGTTAGCTGGTGCAAGGGGCAGTTTAGCTGATGAAGGCATCAGAATTCATAGTGTACGTTTGCCAGGACTCATAGCCCATCAGGAAGTGATTTTTGGCGCACCTGGTCAAATTTATACATTACGGCATGATACAAGCGATCGCTCTTGTTATATGCCAGGAGTTTTACTAGCAATTCGCAAAGTCTTGCAGTTAAAGTCGTTAGTATATGGATTAGAAAAAATACTCTAAGTTCGGGCGCAAAGTCTTGCGCCTCTTCAAACTTACTACACAGCACACTGCACTTATGATAGTCCCCCTGACTCGCCAGAAATTTGACCAACTCGTCCCCTTAATTGCCACTGGCCCGCAGTACAAGTACTATTGGGGAAAATTTTCAAATTTTTTGCAGCGGCTGTTAGTTTCTGTAGTTGCTGTATCTGTAATTCTACTTATAAGAGCCGTGTTTGGGCTACAGTTTGGGCCAATCATGTTTTTTCTTGGGGTGATCGGCGCGCTTTTTTGGCTATGGTATCCAGTGTTTCAGGCAAGTGTGCGGAATGCAAAAAGCCGCCGTTACAAGTACAGCGGCTTTTTTCGTGGCCGAATACTCGATTGGTGGATCACAGACCGATTGATTGGCAAACAAGAAACCGTCAACAGCAAAGGCGAGTTGGTGATTATTGAAAATCGAGAAAAACGCATTAACTTAGAGGTGGGTGATGACACAGGATTTAGCGTAGAGTTAGAAGCACCACTACGTCCTGCTCACAAAGTTATTGCTCGTGGTCAAATTGCAGAAATGATAGTGATGTCAAATCGTCCAGATTTAAGCAGTATTGATGACTTCACTGAAGTATACATTCCCAGCCACGACCTGTGGGTAAATGATTATCCTTATGTCCGCCAAGATTTCTTTAATGAAGTCAGTCGCCGCTTGCGTCAAGACCGACAGGAAAGACCACCTCGCCGTCGCCGCCGTCAGTATGACGAGTGAAGAGTGAGGAGTTAAGAGTTAGGAGTTGGGAGTTGGGAGTTAGGAGTTGGGAGTTAGGAGTTATGAGTTGGGAGTTAGGAGTTATTTCTCCCTCATCTCCCTCATCTCCCTCATCTCCCTCACTCCTAACTTTGTATCATTTCCTATCTTGCCCATAAGCTTGCCAAGCCAAGTCTACCAACCCATCAACGATCGCAGCGGCTACTACTGCATTGCCTTTGCGACTGTTAATAGTAATGTGAGGCACTAGCGAGTCTTCCAAGATGTCTTTTGCAGCATCTACACTGACAAATTCCACAGGAGTAGCAATGATCAAAGCGGGTCGAATTTCCTCGGCTGCAATTAAATCAAGCAATGCTGTCAGTGCTGTTTGCGCTTGACCCACCACAAAGATACCCTCTGGGTAACGCTTGGCTAGGGTTTCCATTCCCCAAGCTGCACGAGTTTTTTCTTTTTGGGGGCGCGTCAAAGCTTCCATGCTGCAATACACTGGATTCGCGAAAGTGTTTTGAATGTCGTAGGCAATACCTACTTGTACCAATGGTACATCTACTACAATCGTTGTACGCGCTGCTAATGCTGCTGCACCAGCTTGTAAGGCACGCTCAGAAAAACGAATTAAGGACTTATACTCAAAGTCAGCAGTAGCATATATCACCCGCCGAACAATTTCATACTCTGCGGGCGAAAAAACATGATCGCCGATTTCGCTATCAATGATTGCTAGACTTTGAGCATCAGTTACATGCCATTCCATTGTAATTTAGCTCTGAGATACCAGCTTTCAGCTTATCAGCTCACGAGAGTTAGGAGTTAGGAGTTGAAAGTTAGGAGTGAGGAGTTATGAGTTGAAAGTTAGGAGTTAGGAGTGAGGAGTTAATTAAAAATTCGTAACTTCTAACTCAGTTGTGAGTACAAACAAATAAGGAGTTAAAAGGAGTCAGCTTTGTAGACGGGTTTCTGACCCAGGTAGGCGAATGGAAACTGGGGACTCGCCACAAAGAGTGTTAAAAATTCCTAACTCCAAACTCCTAAATTGGAATTTAGGACTCAGCACTAGAAGAGGGCCGACTGAAAATAGGAGATAGGTAAGCAACCAAAGCGCCGATGAAAAAACCGGAGATATTACGAACTAGTGGTAACCAGTCAGTTGTGCGCGTCACTACTGGCCCAATACCGAAGGCAATAAACAATATTCCCCATAAAGGAGAGAAAATTAAAGCCCATTGCCAAGCTATAACTTGTTTTTCATTACGGGGTTGAGCTGCAAATCCACAAATTATCCCACCAATGACTGAGGTAATGAGGGTGAGAATCCATTGTTCTCGTGGCAGTCCGGGAACAACGTTGCAACCACCTTTGAGCAAACAGCTTTTAACTGAATCTAAGGCTTGGAGGATGGCTTGGTCTTCGCCTTGTTCTCGCACAAAATATAAATTGCCGAAGCGAGTTTGCAGTTCTATCCAAAAAGTACGGGGTAGAAGTTCATACACAGCGTCGCCAACACTGAAACTGAGAATATTACCGCCACGAGAATCGGCTACCAATAAAATACTCTTGTCATCCAAACCCCAATATTTTATTACTGCCCGACCTGGGGTGCGATCGTACTGGGTGAGTACTCGCAATTTCCAGCCAGTATCGGTTTCAAATTGCTCTAAATCTTTAACCAGTTTTTCTTCTTGCGCGTCGGGGAGAGATTTCGCTAAGTCTACAACTGGGGTAAAAGTGTCTGGTAGTAACTCTGGATTGTCATAAGCCAGTGCTGGGGGAGAATGCATCGCCCAAATTGACCCAGCTAAGAAAAATACTGCAATGGATATTAGAAGTCTTCGCCAAAAACAAAACTGCATGGACGTTTGTATATAAATATTAACGGTAGAAGTGAACAAGTTGTTTTAAATGAGTACGGGAAAAGTGAAACTTCTTTACACTTGTTTACTTTACTCTAATCTAGGGGTTCAAAGCAAAGCCTATGTCTTGCTTACTCATTTTTGTGGAACTGAGATTTTGCAAAAGTAGCTTTTGTACTTTTTGAATTGGGAATTGGGAATGGGGAACTCGGGGCCCCCTCTGGGGATAAGGGGCAATGGGGAATGGGGAATGGGGATTCAAACTCACCCTGCGTAGTACAGAAATCTCTTCCCAATCCCCAACCCGCCCCTACTATGTACCTTAAATGGATATGGGGCAAAGTGTCTTTCCCTACACCCCACACCCTACACCCTACACCCTGTTTTCAGTCATCAGTTTTCTTTCTCAGCATCTCAACTTGAATTGAACTCTACCAACTAAACTGACGATCGCACTAATAAATGTCGTTGGGTCGATGGGTTTAGCTAAATGCCTGTGAAAACCTGCTTGCAGTGCTTGCTCTTGGGCAATTTCTCCAGCATAGGCTGTCAATGCGATCGCTGGAATTTGTTGAATTTTACTTGACAAATGAGAACGTATATGTTTTATCAGGGTGTAACCATCCATCTCTGGCATACCAATATCGCTAACAAGTAAATCCGGTTGGTGTTGCTCAAGGATTTTCAAAGCTTTTTGTGCTGAGGATACAGCCGTCACTGTGGCCCCTGATTGCTCTAGCACAAATTTCAGAAACTCTAATGTGTCTAGTTCATCTTCTACTAGCAGAACAGAAAGGTTGCTGAGAGTGTGATTAGTATCAACTTTAGTTGTTGACGGCGAAGTAGCAAACACAGTCGGCATTAGTGGTAAACAAATTGTAAAAATTGCTCCCTGTCCTTCGCCTGGACTATGTGCCTGAATCGTTCCTCCATGTAGCTCAATCAAATGACGAGCAATTGCTAACCCCAGTCCTAAACCGCCAAACTCACGAGTTGTGCTGCCGTCAGCCTGACGGAAGCGTTCAAAAACATAAGGTAAAAACTCTGGTGAAATTCCTGTACCGTTGTCTGCTACTTGAATTTGTGCTTGAGTGCCTAGCCTAGTGAATGTGACATCGACTCGCCCTTGATTAGGCGTGAACTTGATGGCATTTGAGAGTAAATTCCATAATACTTGGTGTAAGCGATCGCCATCTGCAAAGACGTAGCCAACATCAGGTTGTATGTTTGTCTGAATTGAAATTGACTTGGCATCAGCCGCGAGTTGCACTGTATCTAGTGCCGCCTTGATTGTTTTTGTCAGGTCAAGCGCTCTCAAAGATAACCTGAGTTTACCACTGAGAATCCGCGAAACATCTAATAAATCGTCAATTAATTGTGTCAACATCTGAGCATTGCGGGCGATGGTTTCCAACCCGCGTGCCATGGTTGCTTTTTCGTATGACTTTGCTTGTAAGAGTGTTGACCAACCTAAGATGGGATTGAGGGGAGTGCGGAGTTCATGAGACAAAACTGCTAAAAATTCATCTTTGAGTTGATTGACTTGGCGCAACTGTTGGGCTTGCTGCTGTAACTGTTCTTCAGCTTGTCGTTGCTGTGTCTTATCTTGGATGATTCTGAGAAAGCCTTCAATGGTATTTGTTCCATCTCGCAAAGGCATAATCACTCCACTTCCCCAAAAACGGCTACCATTTTTTTGTACATGCCAGCGATCGTTTTCTGCCCGTCCTTGGGTTAACGCCAGTTGCATTTCTTGTTCGGGTTGACGCTGTTCGATTTCTTCGGGCGTGAAGATAATATTTCCTGGTTGCCCAACAATCTCAGCTTCTTTATAACCAAATAGTCGTTGCGCTCCGGAATTCCAGCTAGTAATATGACCTGCCATATCCAAAGTCATGATCGCATAGTCTTTGGCACTCTCTACAATCAGACGAAAGCGAGTTTCAGTCTGACGCATCCTTGCTTCTGCCTGCTGGCGTTCGCGGCGTTCTTCTACCTCCCGCAATGCTCGTTGGACTGAAGGTACTAATCGTCCCAGTCGTTGCTTGAGTACATAATCGGTTGCTCCACACTGGAGGGTTTCAATTGCCAACTCCTCTCCTAAACTGCCGGAGACAAAAATAAATGGTACGTCTGGACAAGTATTTTGAGCTATTTTAAGGGCAGATATGCCATCAAAGGCAGGCAAGGAATAATCTGCCAAGATTAAATCGAAGTCTTTAGTTTCTAACGCTGTGAGAAAATCTGTGTGAGTCTGTACTTGCACTATTTCACAGGTAACTCCGCCCTCACATAGGGTTGCCCCGATGAGTTCTGCATCCAAATAACTATCTTCTAGTAAGAGAAACCGAAGTGGATTCATCACGGTTGCTCCCCAACGAATGGGTTGCTCTCCAGAGCAACGGCAGGGGGAGGTGGCTGATTTATAACCTCCCTAGAATAAACTTACTTGCTTGATAACGTCTATAAATTGTTGAAAAATGATCAATATAAAAGGGACTAGGGATTGGGGATTGGGAATTGGGAATTGGGAATTGGGAATTGGCGATTGAAAGAATCTATAAATATATCTCTTTCCCAGTCCCCAGTACCCAGTCCCCAGTCCCCAGTCCCTTTCTAACGCGAAGCCCTGGAAGTAACAGAGCGTTGTAAATTAGTCAGAGCGCGGTTGTAATCCAAAATAGCTGTGACTCGATTACCTTCAGCTCTTGTCAAGTCGTTTTCAGCAGAAATTACATCTGTTTGAGTACCCACACCAGCTTGAAACCTCAGCCTGGCTAAAGTTAGTGCTTCCCTAGCTTGGTTTAAAGCGACAGAAGAAGTTTGCACATTATTCAAGTTGGATTGCAGCTGAGAATAGTACTGTTCGACATCAAAGCGAATATCGTCGCGCTGCTTAGCAAATTGAGCTTCTGCGATCGCAATATTAGCTTTGGACTGATCTGCACTTGCTCTTGCTGCTCCCCCATCAAACACAGTCAGACTTGCTTGCACTCCCAATGAATAACCATCTGTAGCACTGATGCGATCGTTATATACGTCTTGCAAATTGTATCTACCAGTCAAGCTAACTTGTGGCCCCAGCTGCGAAAGTGCCTGCCGTCGTTGTTGTTCAGAAATATTACGTTGCGCTAACAGCCCTTGCAGTTCCGGGCGGTTTTGATAAGCTTGTATAATAGTTTGCTCTAAGGTTGGCTGCCAAACACCTGCTAGTTGCACGGGATCTGCCGCACTCACATCAACTGACTGCGGCAAGCTTAACAGTGTTCCAAACTGGCGACGGGCAATTTGCTGGTTTGCAATAGCATTAGTTAGCTGTTGTTGGGCATTTGCTAAATTCACCTGAGATTGCAGCACATCGAAACGCGTCCCCACTCCAGCTGCCTCTCGTGCTTGGGCATCTCGCAAACTAGCCTGGGAATTCTCCACAGCAGACCGACTAATTCGTACTTGTTCATCTGCTCCTTGCAAATTATAGTACTGAGTGGCAACATTCAAACTAACAGTTAGAGACTGAGTTTCCACATTGAACTCATCTACACGTACTTGTTCCTCAGAAGCTCGGATACGGGCTTGTCGGTTGCCAGAGGTGTAGATGTTATAACCTAGTTCAACTGAACCACTAAAAGTGTTGGTGGAAGTATCAGATGAACCCGTATTAGCTGAGTCATTTTCTAGCACACCATTACCAGTGTTAGTTAAACTACCATTAGCATTAACAGTAGGAAACAAGGCAGCTTGAGACTGCCGTAGAGCAGAACGACTGCGTTCTAGTTGGAAAATGGCTACTTGTAAATCCCGATTGTTACGTTTTGCTAGTTCCAAAGCCTGTGCCAAAGTAATGGGTACAGTTCCTTGAATTTTCACCTCTTCTGGTTTGGTGGGAAACTGGAGAGGATTAGCATTAGGGTTGAGATAATTGGGAGCTACTAAAGAATTAGTACTCGTGACACCGGAGGAATTCTGAGGTTTTGGGGGAGTTGTTGCACCTGCGCTCGCTGTTAAAGTTGGGATGATAGCGATCGCCGCTGCCATCCAGGTAGAATGCACAAGAAATAAGCTCAAATTCATACTTTGATGTCGTGTGAAATAAGTTCGCACAAATAAAGTTAACCTGTAAAGGTTGTTAGTTGTCAGTTGTCAGTTGTCAGTTGTCAGTTGTTAATTGTCATTCTCCCTCATCCCCCTCATCCCCCCTGCTACCCTCCTCCCCTATTCCCAATGCCCCATGTCCCATGCCCATATCAACCTAAAATCAAACCATCTTGGACTCGGATAATCCTTTTAGTTTGGGCAGCAATATCTGGTTCATGAGTGACAATCACAATGGTGATTCCTTGTTGATTAAGTTCTGTCATTAGATTCATGACCTCATGGGAAGTCTCGGTGTCTAAGGCTCCTGTTGGCTCATCTGCTAAAACCAACGCAGGTCGGTTGACCAAAGCACGAGCAATGGCTACCCGTTGTTGTTGTCCGCCAGAGAGTTGACTGGGACGGTTGAAGATACGCTCCCCCAGTCCCACTCTTTCTAAGGCTGCTAATGCCCGTTGACGGCGTTTTCGCTTGGGCAAGTTAGCGTAAACCATAGGCAGCATAACGTTTTCCAGTGCTGTGGCACGTGCCAATAAGTTAAATTGTTGAAAAACAAAACCTATCCTTTGGTTACGGATATATGCTAATTCATCATCGTTAAAAGTAGTTAGGTTTCTGCCTTCAAGAATATAGTTTCCAGTTGTGGGACGATCCAGACACCCCATAATATTCATCAGCGTGGATTTACCCGAACCTGACGCACCCATAATGGCGACATATTCGCCTTCCTCAATGGAGAGTTGAATTCCCTTAAGTATGGGAACACTAACTTCTCCTAAGCGATAAGTTTTAGTGATGGATTCCATCCAAATCATTGTTGGCATAATGTCAGTTGTCAGTTGTCAGTTGTTATTGGTCAGTTGTCCCTTATCTCCCCTGCTCCCCATCTCCCCAGTCCCCATTAGTCGCTTCTCAAGGCAGTAATTGGATCTAATTTGGCGGCATTCCGCGCTGGAATTACGCCAGCTACTAAGCCAACGCCTAATGAAAGTCCAAAGCCAACAATTATTGATACTAAAGAAATCACAAAGGGAAATTTAAAGATGTTTGCAGCGGCAAAGGCAATCAAAATACCACTTCCCATGCCAATGCCTCCACCAACGATGGAAATAACGATCGCTTCTGCTAAAAATTGATTGAGGATGGCTGAATTGGTGGCTCCTACTGCTTTGCGAATGCCGATTTCTCTTGTCCGTTCTACTACGGAAACTAACATAATGTTAGCGATACCAATTCCACCGACGACTAAGGAAATTCCAGCGATCGCTACTACCATGACTGTAAATAAACCTACAACGTTTGTGAAGGTGCTGACAATATCAGCTTGGTTGGTCAGCCGGAAATCATCTGCTTGGGGTGGATAGATTCCATGACGCAGGCGTAAAAGGTTAGTCACTTGAAACTGAGCAGCTTCCAATTCTTCTTGATTAGCGCTTTTAACTAAAATCCCATTGACAGAAACGCCCACCAAGGCATTGTTTCCCACCAGTCGTTTGGACATACTGGTCAAAGGAATGAAAATTTGGTCATCTCGATCTATTGGCCCTTGCGAACCTTTCGGTTCCATGACACCAATTACTTGATAAGCTTCTCCCTGAATACGGATTTTCTCGCCTATGACATTACCACCTTGTGTAAACAGGGTTCTTTGAACTGTAGGCCCAAGTACAGCAACTTGTGCGGCAGTATCTAGTTCTTCAGTAGTAAAATATCTTCCTTGCTGGGGGAAAGTATTTCTGACTTCTGGGTAATTCAAATCTGTGCCATAGATAGTTGTGGAAGTGTTCTGTCCTCCATAAACAACTTGGGCACTGCGTTGTAGGTAGGCAGAAACCAATTGTGCTGATGGCGCTTGTGTAGCGATCGCTTGAGCATCTTCCCAGGTTAAAGTACTGCTAGAACCTACTCCTTGTCGGATATTCCCGCTTCTGGCTGCACCCGCTAAGACTTGCAGTACATCTGTACCCAATGCTTGTATTTGTTGTTCAACTCCTTTTTGCACTCCCTGTCCAACGGAAGTAATGGCAATGACTGAAGAAATGCCAATAATTACGCCCAGCATTGTTAGTCCTGTGCGTAATTTGTTACTCCATAGTGTTTCTGCCGCCATTGACAAGATTTCTAGCAATGGCACTGTCCTGGTACTCTTGCCTTTGTAAAAACCCTTAAACATATTGTTTTATTTAAACTGGGGAATTGGTAATTGGTAATTGGTAATTGGTAATTGGTAATTGGTAATTGGTAATTGGTAATTGGTAATTGGGCCATTATCCCCCTCATCTCCCTCATCTCCCCCATCCCCTCATCTCCCCAGTCACTAATTTAAGGAGCGCTACTACGAGAATTACCGCCTCGTGAACCACCACCTGAAGAACGACCTCCTCCTCCTACACCAGGGAAAACTCCTCCTCGTGGTGTTGATTGCGGTCTTGAACCTGGTGGAAAGCTGAGAAATACTCTTTCATCGCCTTTCAATCCAGACTTAACTTCTGTAAAGTTATTTACTGTGGCACCAGTCTCAATGCGAGTGAATACATGTTGGTTATTCTCTCCTACCACATACACACCTGTGGCATTTTCTCGACGCACTACTGAGGCTGTTGGCACTACTAAGACATTTTCCAATTGACCAACTTGAAAATCTGCTGACACATTCATCCCAGACCGTAGCAACCTTTCGGGGTCAGCGAGTGATACTCTCACTTCAAAACTAGTAACATTTTGCTCTACTACAGCTTGGGCAGCGATTTGGCTGACTTTACCTTCAAAGGTTTTTCCGGGGTAGGCATCAGCCGTAATTGTCACTTTTTGACCAAGGCTGATTTTGGAAACATTTGTTTCGGCTAAATTAGCTACCACTTCATTTGTGGAAGCTAAAGCCAAAATTGAAGAAGAAGTGGCGGAAGATACATCACTACTGGCAGTTGTGGGTGTTACGAAAGCGCCAGGATCGGCGTACTTTTTCGTCACCACACCATCAAAGGGTGCGCGAATAATTGTGTCATTGATTTGGGCTTGGATGTTTTGCAGCGAACCGCGAGCAGATGTCACCTGAGCGCGGGCTGCATCTATATCTTCAGTGCGTGTTCCGGCTTTGAGAAGCGCTAAAGCTTGCTGTCTTTGGTTCACCACGGCTTTTGCTTGCTCAATATCTTCTGGGCGCGAACCAGCTTTTTGCAATGCCAGTGCTTGCTGTGCTTCATTTACAGCGGCTTGAGCGCTATCACGATCTGCGCGGGTTTGGTTGAGAGTCTGAAGGGAAATAGCACCAGCAGTGTAAAGTTGCTGATTACGACGGAAATCATCTTCGGCTTTATTGAAGGCGGCTTGAGCGCTTTGTAAACGTGCTTGTGCTTGGGCAATATCTTGAGAACGATTCCCTGCTCGTACTTTTTCTAAATTAGCTTGGGCTTCGTCTAGTTGTGCTTGTGCTTGGGCAATATCTTGAGGGCGATTCCCTGCTTGGGCCTTTTGCAGATTTGCCTCGGCTTGTGCCAATTGTCCTTTGGCAGAGGTGAGTTGCCCTTGCAGGTTGGAATCGTCCATGTTAGCTAAAATCTGTCCTTGTTTGACGATATCTCCTTCTTTGACCAACAGTCTTTTGAGTACACCGGAATTTTTCGGGCTGAGGTTGATTGAGCGTTCAGGCTTCACGGTGCCGTTTGCTGAAACTGTGATTGTGAGATTCCGCCTTTGTACAGGTCGTGTAGGTTCAGTGCGTGTTGCTTGTTGACCTAAAAGCAGAGGTATTCGGTTATAAACTGTGTAGCCAATTCCCCCCAGAAGGCAAAGAGCAAGTAACCAAGACAGCCAGTTATTCTTGCCTTTTTTTTTCACTTCTGGAACCAAAGTTGGGGAATCCACAGGTTGTGATGTATCAAGTTTCATATCTATTTTTAGTTTAGAAAGAATGGCTACCGAGTTAATCTTTCACGGCTTAAACTATAACGTGGTAGCTTTATAAGCATTTAATTTTTGCTGTTTTTAGGGTTTTAAAGGTTTATTTGTATAATTACTCCATCGGGAAGTCTGAAGTAATTATCACGCACTCTTACTAACCTCCTACTGGGAACAATTTCTTCATTAGGAAGTAAAATGTCTCCATTGGGAAGTCTGAAATAATTATCACGCAGTCTGACTAACCTCCTACTAGGAACAATATCTCCATTTGGAAGTCTGATGTCACCATTCCCAAGTCTAACTATTCTGGCTGTTGGTTCGTTCTGACGGTTCCAATTAGCTCTGTCTAGAGGAGTTCTATCTTGTCTATAATTTTGTCTGCGATCGCGGTTCCAATTTTGATCGCGTTCTCCGATAACATGAACTCTTGTCTGGGCATTTGCAGGTGCAGTTAATAAACTCGACCCAATAATTAAGGCAGCTGCTAAGAGGATATATGCACGGTTTTGTTTCAACATGGAATTGGCTCCTGATTTGCGCTGTTCACTTTTGGTCTGATTATTTTGTTAAAAGCTGTGATCGCAACCAACATTCACCACTACGTCGTATAAATTCATGCTAGTAATTATCGCTCTAAAATTCTCAACTTAGTGCATGACCAAAGTCACTAGTAAGTACCAACTGATGTATGACTTTAGTCACCAATTTTCTGATTAATTTTTTCTACGTAATTAAACTTAATTTTGAATCTAATTTAAAGTATTAAAAAATACAAAATTACTTTGTGGGAGTAAAGATTTGTTGGATATTAGGTAGGTAAACATAACTTAGATGACAACTACCTCATCAGCGGAATGGGGAGATAGGGGGATGAGGGAGATGAGGGAGATGGGGGAGA
>NZ_JAECZC010000040.1 GCF_016056305.1 Amazonocrinis nigriterrae CENA67
CCCTCATCCCCCTCATCTCCACCATCCCCCCCACTACCTTTGAATGCAACTCGCTATCACTATTGTCTAGACTACATATGTGAATTTCAGCCACGATTTTATTGTTTACAGGAGACACAGTAATGAATGTATTTGGTATCGGTTTGCCGGAAATGGGTCTAATTATGGTAGTGGCGCTGTTAATCTTTGGGCCGAAGAAACTGCCAGAGATTGGCCGTAGTCTGGGTAAAGCAATTCGCGGTTTTCAAGAAGCTTCTAATGAATTTCAAAATGAGTTTAAGCGCGAAGCTGAACAAATAGAACAAGCTGTGAAAACTACTGCTGAAATTGAACCCAAGCAAATCCCAGCAGCTAAATCTGAACAAGATGCTGCTGGTTCTTCCCAAGCTAGTTAAGATGCTGGGAATCGATTAATTGTAGGCAAAATGACAGAAGCTGTTACGCAAAGTGCTGTGGTGATTCCCCAACTAATTGTCGGGTTGGGGAATCCTGAACCCAAGTATGACCAAACACGCCACAATATTGGCTTTGCTGCTGTAGATGCTATTTCTCGTTCTTGGCAAATTCCCTTAGCGGAAAATCGCAAGTTTCAAGGAGAGTATGGCGAAGGTATGGCACCAGGTGGAGGTAAAATCCGCTTGCTAAAGCCTTTGACTTATATGAATCGTTCCGGACAGTCAATTCAAGCGGTGACAAGTTGGTATAAATTGCCGCCAGAGTCTGTGCTAGTGATTTATGACGATATGGACTTGCCTTTAGGAAAGACTCGCCTACGCTTGTCTGGTTCCGCTGGGGGACACAATGGTATGAAGAGTGCGATCGCTCATCTTAGCACCCAAAACTTTCCCCGGCTGCGAATCGGCATTGGTAAACCCAAAAATAGCACTAATGGTGATAACTCTGAGTCTGTCTCCCATGTGCTAGGAAAATTTTCTACCACCGAAACTCAACTCATGTCTCTTGTACTCCAGTTTGTAGTTGAATGTGTAGAACTTAGCCTCAAACAAGGAGTAGAAAAGGCAATGAATCGTTGTAATAGTCGTACTGTTGAGCTTTTGTAGATACTGCTGTCTCAGCTTGACAAAAGAAGCTAAGGGAGTTTTAAAATAGTCACAGTAATCGAAGCATAGTTTAGGACAATGCTGATTGCTCAAAGCCAATAAGCAATTTGGTTTCTACTCAGCACTTTGCTATATGTTGGTTGATAGGCAGCAATTACAGCTAGCTCCAACCAACTAAAGCAAAATCTTTAATAATCTGCATTATTTAAATGGAAAGCAATACACCCACACCCCAGTAAGGGGTGCGGCGCATGTTGCTTAATTTTTTGTAAGAATAACGGCAATGTGGTATTGCTTCTTGAAGGTCATTCCTCAAGCAATACCAATACCAAGCCGAATAGGTTTATTTAAAACGGCGTTTGCGTCTAGCTGCCACTGCCTTACGTTTGCGCTTTTCCAACGGTGTTTCAAAGTGCCGATGATACTTCACATCAGCCAATATACCAGCTTTCGAGACCTGGCGTTTAAATCGACGCAGAGCTGAATCTATTCCTTCGTTTTCTCCTAGAACCACTTGGGTCATTCTGGCTTTGTCCTCATAATTAATAGTTTCCATTGTAATACTAGCCTCAAACTTAGCCAAATTTCCCTATGCAAACGCCAGGATAAAAGGCAATTTATCCAGTTGAGGCAGCTTATTTGTGCTTCTTGTTAGTCAAGTTGGCACTTAGCTACAAACCATTGCCAGTGCCATAATGCACTTGCAGCAACAGTAGGAAATATAGAAGAATTATATATCAAATTTTCCTGACTGCACTACAGCAGCAAAGATAGGTAAACTTAGCTACTACCAACAATGTACAACTAATACCATTGACACCAGCTTTAAAACCTAATTCTACCTTGGTTTAAGAATTTATATCCAACTGCTAATGCAGTAAAAGCAATAAAAAAATTCCATAAACTAGTTGGTCTCAAAATCACTCCGCCACTTAAAATAACTAGCACGATACCAATACTTAATAAAATCCATCCCAAGTTACCAGTTTCTCGGCGAAAAAAGACTAACGCCAAAACGCCAGCCATGATTGCCATAACTGAGCCAGTAGCCGATAAACTGCCGTAAAAATATGAATAATAACCACTAGCAAATATGATATCCTGTCCCCAAAAGTAGATGCCTGTAATCAGTAAAAATAAACCTACAAGTTTGATTAACAAATTACCCATAATATTTTTTTATTTTTAGCAACTGAGAATTTTCACAAAATCATAGTTCTGTTTTTAAATTCTAGTGTATGCATGGGTAAATTTATTAAGTATTAACACTTAAGCAAAAGTATAATTAAAGGCTATTCAGTCACTAGAGAAAGAGCTAATTGATAGATTTGGCGACGGGGAAGAGAAGTAAATTTTGCTAATTGTCGGCTAGCTTGCGATCGCGATATGCCCTGACTAATTAAATGTTGCAGTTCAGCTTTTAATTCTTCTTCTGTCAGTTGGGTCTGGCTGGGTGGAGTTCCCGCCACTAACAGCGTGTATTCGCCTTGGGGGTCGCGTTGATTGTAGTGGGCGATCGCTTCGGCAATTGTTCCCCGCCAAAATTCCTCATAAAATTTAGTTAATTCCCGTGCCAGCACAATTTGGCGATCGCTTCCCCAAACTTGTGCTAAATCTTGTAAAGTTTCTCGCAAACGGTGCGGTGATTCATAGAAAATTAAAGTGCGAGATTCTGTCTGCAAAGACTCTAAATGTTCTCGCCGTTGTTGACCTTTAGCTGGCAAAAAGCCTTCAAACACAAACCGATCCGTTGGTAGTCCCGCTGCACTCAAAGCCGTAATTGCTGCACTAGCACCAGGGATAGGAACTACGGTGATTCCAGCTGCAATACAAGCTTTCACCAGCTCATATCCAGGATCAGAAATACCTGGCATCCCCGCATCACTGACAAGAGCGATCGCTTTACCATTCCCCAAATGTTCTAATAATTCTGGGATACGGCTGCTACGATTGTGTTCGTGGTAACTCACCTGGGGCGTTTTAACTTGAAAATGCTGTAGCAATTTCCCAGTGTGGCGAGTATCTTCCGCTGCAATCAGATCCACAGTTTGCAAAATCCGCACCGCCCGAAAGGTCATATCTTCCAGGTTGCCAATTGGTGTACCGACAACGTAAAGTGTTCCTGGTTTTGTATCCATAGATGAATATTATCGCAGTGCTGAATGTTGAGTGCTGAGTTAGGAGTTAGGAGTTAGGAGTTAATAGTTTTATCCTGCCCCATGCCCAATTCCCAATTCCCAATTCCCAATTCCCAATTCCCCATGCCCAATTCCCAATTCCCCATACCCAATGCCCAATTCCAAAGGTCTTTTTGTCGGTTTACTAACCTTAGATTTAATTTATCTTGCTGATTCCGCCCCTAGGAATAATCAGAAAATTGTTGCTATTGACTATACTGTCGCAGCCGGTGGCCCAGCGACAAATGCAGCTGTGACATTCAGCCATTTAGGTAATCAAGCCAATATCTTGGGCGTGTTGGGTTCTCACCCGATGACACAACTAATTCAAAGCGATTTGGCTAATTATCAAGTTGCGATCGCTGACTTGGAACCAAGTACTAGTGCAGCGCCCCCTGTCTCCTCTATAATTGTTACCCAAGCTACGGGTGAACGAGCTGTGGTTTCTATTAATGCTGTCAAAACTCAAGCCAGTCATACATCTATCCCGCCAGATATTTTGCAAAATGTTGATATTGTATTGATTGATGGACACCAGATGGCGGTTAGTTATGACATAGCCCTCATGGCTAAAGCTAAGAATATACCAGTAATTATTGATGGTGGTAGTTGGAAAACTGGTTTTGAGCAAGTTTTGCCTTTTGTAGATTATGCCGTTTGTTCTGCGAATTTTTATCCGCCTTTTTGCCGCATAGAGGAAGAAGTTTTTGCATATCTCAATGCATTTAAAATTCCTCACATTGCTATTACACATGGCGAGAAACCAATTGCATATTTGAGTAATGGTCAAACTGGTATTTTAACTGTACCCTCTGTTCAAGCAGTTGATACACTGGGGGCTGGAGATATTTTTCACGGTGCTTTCTGCAACTATATTTTACAGTCAAGTTTTACTGATGCATTGGCACAGGCTGCTAGGGTTGCTGCTGATTCCTGTCAATTTTTTGGTACGCGCCGTTGGATGGAATCAAAATTGTAGAAGTTAAGTTAGAAAAAGGCTGAATTAATGAAAGACTTGCAAGAAATATTAGCGATCGCGCGACAAGTGAGTTGGGATGCAGCAGATATACTAAGGTCGTACTACCACGGCAGTGCAAAAGACTCTAGCCTCAATGTGCAATATCAACAAAATGAACCTGTCACCGTTGCAGATGTAGCTGTGAGTCAATACATTTTGGATCAGCTACAAGCAGCTTTGGGTCATGAAGATTTTGGCTACATCAGCGAAGAAACCTATAAATCCCGTAATGACGCACAAGCTGATAACCCTAGTTGGGTGTGGATTATCGATCCTTTAGATGGCACACGAGACTTTATCGACAAAACCGGCGAATATGCAATTCACATCGCTTTAGTCAAGGAAACACGTCCAGTCTTAGCAGTAGTGGCAGTGCCGGAAGCAGAAAAGCTCTATTATGCTACCAAAGGTACAGGTACATTTGTCGAAACCCGTGACGGTTCTATTCCCTTACGTCTGTCTTCAAGTAAACCAATTGAGGATTTAACCCTAGTTGTGAGTCGCTCTCACCGCAATGAAAGGTTAAATTACTTACTAGAAAACTTGCCCTGTCAAAAACAAAAAGCAGTTGGTAGCATAGGTTGCAAAATTGCCACCATTCTCGAACAACAGGCGGATGTTTATATCTCCCTTTCCGGCAAATCTGCCCCCAAAGACTGGGATATAGCCGCCCCAGAACTGATTTTGACAGAAGCTGGTGGCAAGTTTACGCACTTTGACGGCAGTTTGTTGCAATACAATACAGGTGATATCAATCAATGGGGTGGTTTGCTTGCTAGTAACGGACAACATCACGAATTGCTGTGTCAAGAAGCAGAAAAAGTATTAGCACAGCTGCCTCATGGCTAAAGCCAAGAAAATTTATGTTGAAATGCCCTTTCATCACAGTTGTTCATGGTATAATTGAGTCTCGTGAGAATCCTTATATTTTACGATCCTTCAGTCATCAGCCTGATTTTCAAGGCCAAAGCTCTGAAGCGCTAGCTACTACCAATTTGCATTTATACAGTGCAATCCCTAAGTTAGGTAATATAAGCCATTTATTTGCAGATTTTAAAACCTGCTTTGAAAGACTTATATTTGCTAGCTAGTTAGTGTGAGACGATAGCCAAGGGCTGTGCTATAGTTTAGGATATAAGGATTATTTTCGGTTGAGTTATTCGTTTTGATTTTTAAAAGCGTCTCTCCGAATTTAACTCTCTACACTTTCTAAATTCGGAGACATTTTATGTCAATTTATGTCGGTAATCTATCCTATCAGGTAACAGCAGAAGACCTGAAGCTAGCTTTTGCAGAGTATGGAACAGTTACACGCGTTCAGCTACCTACAGACAGGGATACAGGTCGTCCTCGCGGCTTTGCCTTTGTAGAAATGGAAACAGACGCTCAAGAAGTATCTGCCATTGAAGCACTTGATGGCGCTGAATGGATGGGGCGTGATTTAAAAGTTAACAAAGCTAAGCCACGTGAAGAAAGAAGTCCTTCTCGTGGTGGCTGGGGCAATAATACACGCAATAATCGCCGCTACTAAAGTTTAATTTAATAATTTAACATCTAGAGTCTCCAGCAGGTAAAGCCAAAGGCTCGACACTGCTGGAATATTTTATTTTGTCTCTAGTCTTCAACTATTCATCCATATGGGGAGGAATGAGAATGACACAAGTAGTTTTGGGGGAGAATGAAGGTATTGAGTCAGCTTTGCGAAGATTTAAACGGGAAGTATCTAAAGCTGGGATTTTCCAGGATATGAGGAAAAAGCGTCACTTCGAGACGCCATTAGAAAAAGAGAAACGTAAAGCAGTTGCTAGACATAAACAAAGTCGTAGGAACCGTTCTCGCTACAGATAAGACATCAAAGGTAATTTCCTCTGCGACTTTGTATGACAGTCTGTAAATAATTAGGCAAATATAAATCAACTCAATATTCGTGGTAGCGCTCTTGTGAAAAGACAGCGTTGCTACGAATATGTTTGTAAACGCAAGTAATTTCTGAAGTTTCCTTTTGGGAATTCAAAGCAATGTAGATGTATCTTCCGCTATACTCACAAAGTATTGTGGATATCCTCTATCTAAAAGCTCTGGCTCTGAATTTTCAAAGAAAATGTTGCGTGTTTATCATCTTTTACTTGGTGCTATTCTACTGGTTTTAATGCCACTGGGAGTAAAATTTTTTCTCCCTTACTTTTCTGCTACCAAAGTGGAAAAACCTAATCCTGTAGTTACGCCGACTCAAAGTAATTCCCCTCAAGCCTCTCCTTCAACAACTCCCGAATCGGTAGAAGAAAATATTTGGAAGAGAATCTTAGGTAGTGAGATTCCCACCCCCAACGGCTGGCAAGTTGCTGCTTGCCAGGGAAATGCACCTTTATTGTGTATTGCCTCAAAAGGAGAAATTTTAGGTACAGTCGAAATAGGGGTTTACCCAGTCAATAATAATCCAGATTTCCAAAAAAATCTCACAGTGGCGGGTATTCCGCTCAATTCTCAGGTGGACTACCAAAGTCCCAAGTACCAAACCCAGTTATTAAAAGCACTCAGAGCTTGGGTTGCCAACTTCTATGCTACTTTAGCGAAAGATCGTCAAAGTAGCTATGCAAACAAAATAGTGTTCTCACCCTATCCCCCGCAACAAGCATCAGTTGGTAAACTTCAGGGAATACGTTACGGGTTTATAGGACTTAAAGTTGAGGGCGGAGTGCAAGAGCAACATATAGGTTATGTTGCCTTTGATGGTACAAGGCTTTACGTAATTAGTACAGCTTTTGACCCAAGCTCTGTAACTGGAAAGTTCGAGAAACTGGAAAATTTAGCAGTTTTTCAGCCTTATTTGGATACTCTAGCTGCAAATTTGAATTTGCCCAGATAGCCGATATTCTTGAGTAGTGGCAGTATTCAGGTTTTTGTTTGTTAATTAGCATACTATTCGATCCAAGCGTCGTCAAGCTACTTCTGGCGATCGCTTTGGAGTGGTTTGCGGATTCAAAGCGTTATAGACTCGTTTTGCGTGCCTTTCCATCCGGTAGCAACTGGTGTGATTTAAAATTATCAGTCTTTAGTAAAAGGCTGTTTCACGCAGATAATACCAATTTGCAATGACGCTCGTTCCGATGCTCGTTCCTCGCTAACGCTACCGCTTCGCTAACGCAATTCGCAATTAAAAAATGAAGCAGCAACCCACTGGTTCCTGTTGACTGTCAACCGTCAAGAGTTAGGAACGAATAATTACAATGAGATATTTTTTTAATTGTCATTACCAAAAGGCTGTCTCAGGCAGCTTTTTTACTTTTTAAGCTTGATTTTTGGCGTTTTCTCAAATATTACAAAATTTATGTACACCAGGTTTTTCTAATTGGTCATCTGTATTTATACTCAACATCTACCATAATATGTTAAATATAGTCTTAGTGTATAAAATACGACTTAATTTATAGTTTATAATTTCATCTGGAATTAGATAGAAAAAGGTCTATTCCAAAAGATAGAAACCAAAATTGTCACTATGTTTTTTTAGCAATTTACGTCAAAAAAGATGTTGTATCATCATAATTAGGTTATGGTTTGATAACATTTTTAGCTAAACACTTAATTACTTAGTTACAAATAAAACTTCAATCACTATTAAACTAAAATATATAAAAAGTTGCTCTAAGCATTTCATAGTATGCTTCCAAGCGTTTTATCTAATTAGAAGGCAAACAAAAAAACAGTAACAATACTTAAATATTTCGTGATCTATCTTAAAAAAATGTTAAATTAATCACATATAAGTATATAAAAGTTAAATTATTTTTTAAATTACATAAAACCACGGATGTCTTTTTTCATGAAAATATTAAAAAATGATTAACCAGGTTAAGTTTTGCTATGCAAGCTTAACTCAACGTAATCTCATACAACACTGCACACATAAGCTAATGCGCTTACATATTGCAGTATTTTCTGTGAAGATCGTTCGTCATCATGAGCCTGTACGTTACTTTGGTTTCCAAACTTATGACGCCTTCTAGGCGGCTTAAGCTAGAGTAGCAAGTGGCGCTCATTAATCATTAGTCTTTTGTAAACACAAATGATTAATAACGAATGACAAAGATAGAAGTCTGAGCATGGGCTTGCAACTATCATAACTTCATAGATAAACTTCATAAGTCAGTATGTAATTTAAATGCATAACAGCTTAATAACCTTGTTGAAGTTGTGAAAATACTTTGTTGAAATCAAAATTTTACAATTCATTTAGGGCTACCCTAGTGGCAGTAAATGTGAGTTTTACACCCTATTAAGTGTAGTGCAACAGCTAATTTGGTTAAAGCTAAACCACTGAAATACAAGGCGCGAAACGTTGAAGCAAGTAAAAGTTCCCCAAGCGCCATTCATGAAATGTCGGCAATACAAAAGTATAGTTACTCAACCAAGTTCAGCCTTTTGATCTACATTACTCTTTGGCAATGAATTTTGTAGATTTAAACAAATATCTCCAAATAGAGTTCAGTTTTAGTTAGAGTTCAGTTCTTATCAAGTTCTGTGTAGGCTAAAGCTTAGATGTGGTATCACTAGGATTTTAAGACATAATTTAAATCCTCAAGAATTCCATAGCTAAAGTTTTGCAGATAAGAGAGTGACACAAATATCTGCTAACAACTATTAGCAAGAAAATTGATTCTGTTTCTCTGTTAAAAATGGAGTTGTCATGAACGAGTTCGTGTGGCCGGAATTATACTGTCCATTTTCACCTCAGATTAATAAGTATGCTGATGTTCTAGAAGATTATGCCTTTGAATGGGTGCTACGCTTCAACCTTTTACGAGATGAATCAGTTTATCGGCGTTTCAGCAAGGCAAAATTTTCTTGGCTGGCTGCAAGTACCTATCCCAACTGCGAACTTGAACAACTAAAAATTGCAAATGACTGGTTGAGTTGGTTGTTCATTTGGGATGACCAGTGGGACATGTCAGATTTAGGCAAAAAACCTGAATTGCTCAAGAGTTATTACAAAAGGTTTCTGGAAATCTTCAACGGAGCAGAACTGACGAGCGAAGATCTACCTCTTACTTATGCCTTGAATGACATCCGCCAAAGGATGCTCAAAACAGGGAGTGCAAAATTATTGCATCGCGTCGTTTGCAGCTTTGAAGACTTCTTTGATGGATGTGTTTTAGAAGCAACTAACCGCGCTCAGGGAATTATACCCAATGTTGAAACCTATACGAACCTACGTAGATTAAGTGTGGCGGGGGATCTAATCCTTTTATGGATTGAATTGTTTAATCCATTTATGATTCCCGATATTTTGCGAAAGCACGACATCGTTAAGAAACTACAAGAGATGACAATTAACATTCTTGCGTGGTGTAACGATATCTTTTCTGCACCCAGAGAAATGGCAAGTGGAGATGTTCATAACTTAGTATTGGTACTGCATTATCAACAGCAACTTCCTTTAGAACAAGCAATCAAGTTTGCTGCCGAAATGCACGACCAAGAAGTACAAAAGATGATGAATTTAGAAGTATCTATTCCATCTTTTGGAGAAGAGGTAGATACTCAACTTGCAAAATACATATCAGGGTGTCATACCTGGATACGCGGCAACCTCGATTGGTATTCTCACTCTGGTCGCTATCAGTCTGCGGAAAAGCTGGATTTAGCTGTTGGTATGGCTCCAGAAATCATAGTGTAACACTCGCCTCATTTCGCAAGGAAAAATTTTTATGCAACTACCCAATCGTATTAAATCCCCCTCTTTGCTCCAGAAGATCCAATGGATTTTTGATCCTATGGGATATATGGAAAGCTCAGCCCAGCAATATCCTGACCTTTTCACTGGTGAAGTAGTTGGTTTTGGCAACACCCTGGTATTTGTCAGCCATCCTCAGGCAATGCAGCAAATTTTAACCAGCCAAAGAAGCAAGTTTGCAGCCGATGGTAAACTCAACCAAATTTTACAACCCATACTAGGGGAGTATTCACTGATTATGTTAGGGGGCGCTCCCCACAAACGGCGGCGACAACTGTTGATGCCCTCGTTTCATGGAGACCGGATGAGAGCCTACGGTCATCTATTTGATGATATCGCTGCCAAAGTCTTTAGTCAGTTGTCAATAGGCCAAACCTTCCAGGCTCGTACTGCCACGCAGGAGATTTCTCTGCAAGTGATCTCACAGGTTCTCCTTGGCTTGCATGAGGGAGAACGTTGCGAACAACTCATGCAGTTAATAGTATCGATGTTAGATGTCTTTGACTCCCCACTGACTTCTAGCTTCTTGTTGTTACCCTTTCTCCAACAAGATTTAGGAGCTAAAAGTCCTTGGGGGGGGTTTGTGCGTCGGCGGCAGCAAGTAAATGAATTGCTCCACGCTGAAATTGTTGAACGTCGTCAAAAACTCGATCCAGACCGCATCGATATTCTTTCGTTGCTGATGGATGCAACAGATGAAGCCGGACAACCGATGACTGATGAAGAGTTGCGCGATGAAATCAAAACCCTGATGTTTGGTGGATATGAAACCGCAGCAACAGCAATGGCTTGGGCATTGTATTGGATTCACCGCAAGCCTGAAGTCAAAGAAAAACTGCTCCAAGAATTGGATACCCTGGGCGATTCGCCTGACCCGATGACCATTTTCCGACTACCTTATCTCACAGCTATCTGTAATGAAACTTTACGGATTTACCCGATTGTAATGTTGACGTTGCCCACGTTAGTGCAAGAACCCGTTGACATACTAGGATACTCATTAGAGCCAGGTACCGTAGCAGTTGGCTCCATCTACCTTATGCATCAGCGTGAGGATTTATATCCCCAACCTAAAGAGTTTCGCCCAGAACGCTTTCTAGAGCGCCAATTTACTCCCTATGAATTTATGCCTTTTGGTGGCGTTCGTCGCTGTATTGGTGAGGCTATGGCTATTTTTGAAATGAAGGTAGTTTTGGCAAAAATCCTGTCTACTTATGAACTCGCACTAGTTGAGCAGCGGCCAGTACGGCCTCAACGTCGAGGTGTTACCCTTGCACCGACCAGTGGCATCAAATTAGTGATTACAGGGCGGCGTCAGCGTCAAAAATCTCCGATGACTACGGCAACTACACCCACCCCATTAGTAGGTCGCTAACCTAAAATGACGCTGGTGTGGATTGGGGAAAATTCTTACCTTGACCCCACCAGCTTTATCAGGCACGAAGCAAGGCTTTTCCCTCTTGCCTTGTGCCTCCTATTTATAAATAATCCGACGGACATGATCTTACTGTCGCAGGGGAATCTCAATGACAAACTCAGTTCCTTTTCCCAGAGTAGAATTACAGGTTAACTGACCTTTGTGTTTATCCACAACCACTTGATAGCTAATTGACAACCCCAATCCTGTACCACTACCAATGGGCTTAGTAGTAAAAAATGGGTCAAAAATTTTCTGACACACCTTGGCAGTCATGCCACCACCGTTATCAGCGATGCAAATCCTTAAAGTATTAGAGTCTCCTAGCTCAGTGCTAATATGAATTTGCGGTTTGTTAGTTGTTTTTGTTTTACCCACTGACCACTGACTCTTGACTAATGACTCTTCAAGTGCATCAATGGCATTACTGAGGATATTCATAAACACTTGATTGAGTTGACCAGGGTAACAACTGACTAGTGGTAGTTGCCCATATTTTTTAATCACCTCAATTTCCTGGCGATCGCTCTTTTCTTTGAGTCGATGCTGCAAGATCATTAAGGTGTTATCAATACCTTCATGAATATCCACAGGCTTCATTTCTGCTTCATCAAGGCGGGAGAAATTGCGTAAACCCAAAACAATATTGCGAATACGTGAACTCCCAACTTTCATGGAATCGAGAATTTTCGGCAAGTCTTGTGCCAAAAAATCTGCGTCAATCTCTAAGGCTTTCTCTTGAACTAGCTCTGAAGGATTGGGGTATTCCTGTTGATAGATAGAAATCAAATCCAGTAAATCTTGTACATATTCACTGGCATGAGCGATGTTGCCATGAATAAAATTGATCGGGTTATTAATTTCATGGGCAATTCCCGCCACCATTTCCCCCAAGGAAGACATTTTTTCACTTTGAATCAATTGGCTTTGGGTATTTTGCAATTCCAAGAGTGCTTGTTGTAAGCGTTGATTGTTGTCGTTCAGTTCGGTTGTTCTTTCGGCTACTTTCTCCTCTAAAGTATGGTTATATTCCTCTAAGTCTTGATTGGCCTGAGCCAAATTCTTATAAAGGATGGCATTTTCTAGGGAAATTGCTGCTTGGGTGGTGAGGAGTTTGAGGACTTCGAGACGATCGCGTGTAAATGCTACCGTGGTCAGATTATTTTCCAGGTAAAGAATACCCAGCAATTTACCTTGATTGATAATTGGGATACATAATAGGCTCTTGGGTTGCTCGCTCATAATGTAGCGATCGCTGGCTAGGAAAGCAACAGCTTTCACATCATCAATCACGAAGATTTCCCTAGTACGTTTAACGTAGTTAATTAAAGTAATGGGGATATCACTACTAGACTCTAGATGAGTTGATGGAAACTCAGTGGAAATGCACGCCAATGTTGAATTGGAACTAACCGCAGTCACGGTTAAGCCCAAGCCATCACCTTCACTCAACATCAGCGCGGCTTTAGAAGCACCGGCATTCTCCATTACTACTGCCATTAAGGTAGAAAGTAGTTGCTCTAGCTCGATTTCTCCAGATAATGCTTGGGAGGCTTTGATCACAGATGCTAAATCTAGCATCTGGGAAATGCTGGTGTTAGAACTGATGACTGTTTCGTGAGTGATGGGACTAGATAGAGATATGCTCGGTTCAGTGGTGGTGTGAGTTCTGGGTTGGACTAGTAGTTTTTCTTGCTGGATGATGGGGGTCAGTAATTGAGGATAGTTTTGCTGTAAGTCGTCTACTTTGGCTTTTGATCCCCAGCGAACGTAGCAATAGTAGGCATCCGTGAGGTAGGTTTGGGCAATTTTCTGTTTACCCCATCCCAGATAAAACTTGGCAGCTAGTTCGTGGGCTAGCGCTTCTTCGTTGATGTATTCGTTTTCTTTGGCTAGGGTGATGGCGCGATCGTAATAATCCATCGCTTCTATATATTGACCTAGAATACGATACCGTTCAGCCTCTACAAGATAATATTTATGCAAATAATTCATCGGCGCATGATGCGCCCAGTATTGCATTTTTTCTTGATTGGCTTGTACTCGCTCAAGAATGCCATGTTGCTCAGAATCAGCAGCGTCAGCATAAGTTGCCAACTGTGCTAGAGAATCATAAAAATGGAAAAAAGGAACAACCAGTTGTCCTGTCACAGCAATTAAATACTGTTCTGCCAAAATGCCGTTTTCAACTGCTTGAGGGAACTGGTGAAATAAGTAACACAGATGTAGTTTGCCAACATATAAACATGCAAGTGCCATGACATCGTTGGTTTGCAAGTGAATAGGCAGCATTTTTTCCTCATCGTAGGCTTCACCGATTAAACGACCAGGATTTTCCACAGTCCCTAACAAGTTCAAGACTATCTGTCGATAAATTTCATTCCAGCTAAATACTGTTTCTTGCTTGAGTTGGCTGATGACGTTACTATAATTTGCTATTTCCCGTTCCAACCCTGTGAGTTCTCTACCTATGAAATATCCAGTATAGGAATAATTGTTCAGAGAATAGGCTGCAAATTCTAAATCTCCCGCTTCCAGTCCAGTAGAGTAAACCTCCAACAAAGGCTTTAATATTTCTTTAGAATGTTCCTTCCAATGTCGGATAGCTGAATTAAATACCAGTCGGGTTTTAGTAGTAACTTTTCCAGCATTACACTTAGTCGATAGACTTAAAGCCAGCTTGCCAAATTGATAACCAGACTCGATGTCTCCCAATGTACCGCAGAGTATTATCCCGTAAGCAACATAGGCAAAGGCAGACAAGAATACATTGCCATGTTGGAGTGATAAGTTGATTTGTTTAAAATTAATCAGGAGGAACAGGTGAGCATTGGTTCGAGAGCTAAGAGAAGTTGCACTCGATAGGATACGCATAATTGCTATTGTGTGAGCATCCGTCATCTCTGGCAAGTCGATTAAGTCCTGAATGCGTCTGCCAATGAGATTTGATGTTGTTTGTGCCATTGCTAGCTCAACATCAGACTCGCTGGGATTTTCAGGAAACTCTACACCCAACAACTTTAAAAATGATAATGCAGTGTTGACTGCTTCTAGTGCTTGATTCTGTGCCCCACAGGCTTGAATTTTGACTTCATAAACTTTTACTTTCTCCAGCAGTGTTTGAGCTTGTTGCAGTACTACTTCTGCTAATTGTTCCATCTGCTCAAAGTCGCCAGCTAGGTATGCCGCCTCTGCTGCTGTTTCATACAAAGCTAGGGTGAATTCATATTTTGTCTGCCAACTATCATCTGCAAGTAGTTGAATTCCAGTTGTTAAATACTTGAGTGCCGCTGGATAAGCAGTTGATGCCAAAGCTTTACGTCCAGCAATCAGATTCATCCGTGACAACTGTTCTTTCTCGCTTTGTATCTCAATTAACGGTACTGCTATGTTGAACTGATTTACCAGTTCAAAAATTCTTTCTTCTCTTTGAACAACTGGAATATTATTCAATAGCAGTTGCCCAATCTTCAAGTGAATTGACTGTTTTTGGTGTTCTGGAATTAAAAAATAAGCTGCTTGTTGTACCCGATCGTGGATGAATCTATATTGAATTGATTGGCAGTTGCTATGGTTAAATTCTCCTTCTTCCAAACCGATAATTTGCTCATGACCATCTTGTTCAACAAACTTGTACACTTCAGCTTGCGGTATCACTAGTCCTTCCAGTAACGCTGACCATAAGTCTGAGGCTGTATCTAACGCAGATTTCTCATGTACAATGGCAAGAGTATTTAAGTCAAATTGGTTGCCAATGCAGGCTGCTAATTTCAGGACTTTTTGAGTTTGTTTTGGCAACTTCATCAGTTGAATTGTCATAAATTCAACTACATCATCTGTCAAAGCTAAAGACTGAATTTTTGCCAAGTCGTACTGCCAATAACCCAGATGGAAGTTAAATTCAATTAGTCCATCTTTATGTAAAGCCTTGAGGAATTCATGAGAAAAGAAGGGATTGCCTTTGGTTTTGGCATACACCATTTGTGTGAGAGCGATCGCTACTTTTTCTTCACACTTCAAGGTATCAGCAATTAAACGATTTAAATCACCTTGTATTAAAGGTGTTAGGGTGATAGTATTAACTGTGGCTCCAGTTTTCTGAATCTCCTGGAGTGCCAAATCCAAAGGATGTGCTTTTGTGACTTCGTTATCTCGATACGCCCCAATCAGTAAAAGTCCTCCCTGAGTACCGCTTGCATTCTCTGTTTCACCTACAAGACCAGAAGCTTGGGTTTGAGTTATTAATAATTGAATTAATTTTAAAGAAGCTGCATCTGCCCATTGCAAGTCATCTAAGAATATCACTAAGGGATGTTCTTTATTAGTGAAGATGTTAATAAATCTCTGCAACAATAAATTAAAGCGATTTTCGGCAGCACTGCCAGAAAGTTCTGCCACTTCTGGTTGCTTGCCAACAATCAGTTCAAGTTCAGGAATCACATCAATAATTACTTGACTTTGCTCTCCCAAGGCACAGACAATCTTGGTTTTCCAATTTTGAATTTGAGCATCTGTTTCTAACAGTATTTGCCCAATCAAATCTCGAAAGGCTTGCACCAATGCTGATAAAGGAATATCGCGTTGAAATTGGTCAAATTTCCCTTTGATAAAGTAACCACGCTGCCGAACAATGGGTTTGTGGACTTCGTTGACTACTGCTGTTTTACCAATGCCAGAAAAACCCGCTACTAGGATGAGTTCACTATGTGAGGGGCGTAGGGAGTAGTGAGCCAGCGCCGTCTTGGGGAGCCAGTGCGGTCTTGGGGTTTCCCCAAGTGGAGCATCTGGCGTGGTTTCCTCCATGAGCGACTGGCGAACCCCAAAGGGGTGAGTGGTGAGTACTGAAGAATCTTTCCCTACTCCCCACTCGCTACTCCCTACTTTCTCTCCACTAACTCGCTCAAAAGCTGCAAGCAATTTTTCTACTTCTGCTTGGCGACCATAGAGTTTTTCGGGTATGAGGAAACGGTCTGAGATGTCTTTAACCCCCAACTCGAAGGGTGCGATTTTTCCTGTCTGTTGCCATTGCTTGCGGCACTCTTCTAGGTCATGTCTGAGTCCGTGGGCACTTTGATAGCGGTCTTCGGCATTTTTTGCCATCAGCTTGTGGATGATTAGAGACAGCATTGGCGGAATGCTGGGGTTAATCTGACTGACTGTTGGCGATTGTTTGGCAATGTGACAGTACACTAACTCCATTGGGTCGATGGTGGTGAAGGGTAACTGCCAAGTGAGGAGTTCAAAAAAGGTGACGCCCAACGAATAAAAGTCACTGCGGTAGTCGATACCTCGATTCATCCGTCCGGTTTGTTCGGGGGAAATATAAGCCAGTGTCCCTTCTAAAACATTGGGATTGGTCAGAAATTGAATTTCTCTGGGCAACAGCGTGGCAATGCTGAAGTCGATGAGTTTGACTTCCAGCGTACTGGGGTTTATCAGGATGTTGGCGGGTTTGATGTCTTTGTGGATGATGTGATCGCGATGCAATCTCTCTAAGCTGGATGCTATTTTGATGCCTATATGGAAAAAATCTAACAGAGATATACCATTTCCTTGTTTGCCTCTGTTCTCAATTCCCCAATCTTTGAGTGATATGCCGCCAAAGTCCTCCATCACTAAGGCGTAACCATTTCGGTAGTTTTCTAAGCTTAAAGGTCTGACTATCCCTGGATGGTCTAAATTTTTCGTAATTGTGTACTGATTACGGAACTGGGCGATTTCATTGAAGGTGGGATATTCATTCCTTAACAGCTTGATGATCACACTTTTTTGGTCTTGTTTTCTGATGCCTCGATAAACTAGGGTTTTGCTGCCAGAGTAGATTTGCTCGGTAATGCTATATCCGGGGATGGTAAATATTGTATCGGATAATACTAACATAGCAGGGAACTCACAGTGCTGTTATTCAACTTTAGTATTCCCTGATACCTGCCTTAGGTATCAGATGATGTTACATAAAATTCTGTTTTTGAGCAAAAAGATACAAAATAGGGCATAGGGCATAGGGCATAGGGGAGGCAGTGCGTTGGGGAGACGACGCCGTGGTGTTAGCGAAGCGCGAGTCTTCTCGCAAGGGGAGACGCTACGCTTTCGGAGCGTCAGCGGTAGCGAGCTTGCGAGCGTCATCCGTAAGGGTCTTGGGGGTTCCTCCCCCAACCCCAAAGGGAACCCCAAGCCCCCAATCTCCACGACCGAAGGGAGTGGGGGGCCCGAGTCCCCCATGAGCGATTGCCGCGCATGGTTTCCCAACTTGAGGCGACTGTCGTCGGCTATGCCGACTTGAACACCTGCCGTCATAGGGCATTATGAATCTACATCAGCATTTGTCGAAGTAGTATTTGCAAGCTACCTGTGAGCAACTGCGTACAGCATTCATGAATGAAAAGGTACTGGTGCGACTAGTAGTTCACCAACCCAAAATTGCCCAGTGAAGGCAAGCTGTTCTTGAGCAGGGAGAGCAGGGGGAGCGAAGAAGTAACAATTAATAACTCTCTTCCTCCCAGCCTCCCTAGCTCACCACCACGCAAAGTTTCTGTGGCGCATCACTAGGAATTGGAGGACTAGGGAAGACATGCCCCATGCTCTATGCCCTAAATCTCAGCCACTGCTCGTTCAATCAAGCGACGTGCCAAAGTTTGTGTACCTGTGTGTTCATAGTAATTTGTAGACACATCTAAGAACGCCGCCAAGTAGTCTAATTTGTCATCTGCAATTTCCACAAAATTCTGTAAGTGGTGGACAACTTTTTGTGGCGTTAAACCGTTGGAGGCGACTATTCCACTCATCCAACCTTTAACTGAGTCAAAGCTTTCACCGATGAAGTTGAGTTTACTACCTGCATTACTGCCAGGAATCACATCTTTGATGCCTTGAAAAGTTGAGTTTTGTTCTAACTCTTGTGGGCTGGTTTGGCTCAACCCAGAGATGGCTTTGCTGATAAAATCCGGGCCTAGGGGTATCAAACCATCAACACAAATTAATGCCACCATACGGATGAGTGATTCGCCACTATACTCACCCAAAGATGCAACAAAATCTCCGATGCTGTCTCCAGGAATACCATTAATTTGGCAGAAGGCTACTAATTCAGCGACTAATTTCAATGACAAATCAATGGTTTGGGCTTTGTCAGGTTTGGGAGTGACGGAGTTTAAAAAACCCAACAAAGGTATTTTCTCACCAACTTTGTTAGCCAAAGCTGCTGCACCAAGGATTTTATCTGTGTTATCAACGGTTTGATAGAGCCACAAAGCTGTTTGGTATCCTTGGGAGCGATCATTGTAAAGATAAATCGCTCGTTCGCCAATTTGCTGAATTAAACCGTCGTCGGTTTCGCCAGTGACAGTTTTAATTGTGTTGACAAAGCCAACAGTATTTTGCCATTGTCCAGGAGCAATAAAATCGAGTGCGTTTAATACAGAAATGGTCAAGCCGCTGGTGGGGAGTTGATCAACCAACTCAAAAATCGCTTTACTCACAAAAATCTCCTTATTTAAGTTTTGTTATGTAAATTTCAGCAGTGCAGCCTATTTGAGTTTAGCCAGACCGGCAAGATTAAATTTTTCTATCCAAGCTGCGCGATCGCTTGCTGTAAATGACGGATTGCGGGAAAGCACTTTTACTTGGTATTTACCCACTAAAATTGCTGTTTGGGTATTGCCTACTTCCACTGCTGGATAACCACCAATTTTTTTAGTGCTGTTCGAGAACTTTGCTGCTGCTGTCGGTGTACTGGTGGTGTCAGAAATAGACAGTAAAGCTACATCTTTACCAGCTTTTTTCAACTTTGCTTCTGCAAAACCTTTTTTCTCTTGGGTATAGACGCGTTCATAACCACCGCCAGCAGATGGGAAAAATTTATTAAATTCCCCGCCTTGGGTAGCATTTTTGGCAACCGCTTGACCGCTTTTTTGTTGGGTACTTTCCTTTTGCGCCTGGTCAAAACGTCCGGGTTCTTTTGGAGTACAAGCTGTGGTCAGTAGTAATACTGACAGCAACAAAGCAGCTAAAATTCTACGTCTACGGTAGAAAATCATGTTGAGTCTCTCCATAAGCTTGAGCTTTGAGGCAATTATCGATGCTTGTTTGCGATTTAACCAATAAAATTTACTATTTGATCATTATTAAGGGGAAGGGGAAGGTAGGGGGATGAGGGAGATGAGGGAGATGGGGGAGATGGGGTGATAGTAAGAATTACGACTGACAACTGACAACTAACTCCTAACTTCAAATTCCTAACTCCAAATTCCTAACTTAAGTAGGTCGGTGTTGAAAATTATCGTTATGACAAGGCAGGAGGCAGAGGGCAGAAGGCAGAAGGGAAGAGCTTTTTGGGCAACTTTACCTTCCGTTACATACTTCGGTTTTTTTACGCCGTTCTACTTATACCTCAGCTTTTTTGTAAGCGATGACAGCATAGAATGGATCTCCTCCAGGCGCACCCAACCATTGTAAGAAATTCGGTATTGTGGATTTGTGGGCAATGATTTCTGGGGTGGTAAATCCTGGTACTGAGGCGAAGTAGTTTTTCACTAATTCGACTCTCGTTGGTTCGGAAGCATCCCGCCAAGCTTGAATCGCTTTTTGAAAAAACATGCGGTTAGAAAAGCTGATAATGGCAACGCCACCAGGTTTGAGGATGCGGTAAATTTCCGAAAAAACTGCCTCTGGATATTGTACGTACTGCACTGAAACGCAATTGAGAACAGCATCGAAATCTTCATCGGCAAATGGTAGCTGCGGATTGTCGTTGAGATTTTGCACCACGTAATGATTTAACTGGGGATTCCGTGCTAGTTCTTCAGCGTTGAGTCCGTGTCCCTCAACATGGGCAAACTGCATCTCTTCTGGCAAATGGGAAACCCAACTGCTCATCATATCTAGTATGCGGGTGTTGGGTTGAAGCCGCTCTCTATATAAATCAGTTAGCTGTTGAATAAATCCTTCATCGACATGGGTGACGAAACGAGGATAGGCATAAAATAGCTTGTCGTCTGTATCATCTAATTTTTGACGTTGATTCGGTCTGAGTAGCATAGATTTCTATTTTGGTGAACTTTTTCGCAAAGGTGAGGTAATTTCAGGTATTATTTTGCACAAGAACTTTGTAATATATTTTAATAAAAAAATATATAAACCATCTGACACAGCAGTATTTAATTACTATCAATTCAATGTTGTATAAAATACATTTATTACAGCCTATGTGGCGGCGAATCAGCCAAACGGCAGTGTTTCCTTATATGAGTTTGTTAGTTTTGTTACTTCCATTATTGCTATTCAATTCTGGACAGAATAGCTTGATGGCACATGATGAAGGGCTTTATGCTTGGCGATCGCGTCAGATGTTTGACTCTGGCGACTGGATTGCACCTTGGGGAAATGTTCATCATAAAACGCCTGGCCCTTATTGGTTAATTGCTATTGCCTATGAATTGTTTGGTGTTAGTGAACTGAGTGTGCGGCTTCCTAGCATGATTGCTGGTATTTTGGCTATATTACTAATATATGAAATCGCCAAAATCATCTTAAATCAAAAATTAGCTTGGCTAGCTGCTGCCATTTTAATTGTAGAATTTCTCTGGCTGCAATATTGTCGCTTAGGTACACCTGATGTACCAATGATTTGCTTGGTAATTTTAGCTATTTGGTCTTTACTGAAAGCTGAATTACATCCTAAGTATTGCTATTTTTGGAGTTTGATTGCTGGTTTAAGTTTGGGTTTGGGCTTCTTAGTCAGAAGCTTTATGATTTTTGTCCCAATCATTGCTTTACTACCTTATTTAATTGGTGAACATCGCCGTCATCGTCATCTTGCTAATCCAATTTTGTATTTAGGCTTTGTAGTCGGCTTAATTCCTACTTTGAGTTGGCTATGGTTCAATTGGCTGCGTTACGGAAACGGTAGCTTTGAGGAATTATTTAAGTTTGTTATACAGCAAAATTCCCATCCTCGTTATCCAAGTAGCGTATTTTTCTATGTCTGGAATGTTCCTCTGAAATCGTTTCCTTGGGGATTTTTCAGTTTACTCGGTTTATTTTTAGTATTGCGTCGCCCTATTCCTCGCTATCATTTATTATTAGTGGGTTTTCCAGTTGTATTATTTGTGGAAATTAGTCTTTTCTCGACTCGTTTATCTCACTACAGTCTTTCTTTATTTCCCTTTATTGCCATGCTGGCGGCAATCGGTTTAGACTGGCTAGCAAGAATTTATCAGATAGGATTAACAAAGAAAAATATTCCCCGTAATCTCAGTTACGCTTGTGGTGTATTAGGTATTTTGTTTCTGCTAGCGGGTGTAGTGGCTTTTGCTTGGAATAATGCAGACATCCGCAAGTATGCAATCTTTGGTTGGATTGTCGGGTTGGGTTGGTTAATTTTACCTTTGATCTGGATTGCTCGTTATCGCTTTAATCAAAAGTTTCTCACAGCGCGTTACTGGATGGCTGGCTGGTTAATTCCCTGCTGGCTGGCTTTGGCTGTGGCTGGAAGCTTGGGTTTGTTAAGCGATTATAACCCCCGATATAGAGCTTTTTTTCAACAAAGCGCGATCGCCCCTATTCTCCAAACTCATCCTATCTACTTTGTGCAAGTCGGGGGCAAAAACTCTGTATTGCTCAATTTCTACACTCCTATTCACGGTCAACAGGTAGATACGGTTTCCCAATTGCCAGCTTTTAGCTATGCTTGGATCAATACAAATCAGACCCCTCAAGTCTCTACACCTCATCGCGTTGTTGGTGCTATCCAAAACTACCAACTGATTCAAGTTCTTTCCCAAGATAGATAGACAATAGCTATTGCTAGATAGGTAAATTTAGCTTATAATAAATATTACGTGTACTAAGTAATTAGCCAAATGGTTGTGAAATCCGATTATTCCCCAACTTTAGAGTCGTGGCAGCAAAATTTAGCACCACACAATTTGGGCTACCGAATTAAATTGCTATCACAACTGCTTAGTCGCAAGTTTACTGAAAGGCTAGAACCCTTTGGATTGACCCCCTTTCACTGGTTAGTGTTATGCTGTCTGTGGCAAGAAGACGGTTTACCTACTTCCAGTATTGGCGAAAAACTCCAGCAAGTGGGAGGAACTTTAACAGGCGTACTAGACCGGATGGAAGAACGTGGTTTAGTGCGTCGAGAACGCGATGTACATGATCGCCGCATTTGGCGCATATGGTTAACGGATGCGGGAAAAGAATTAGAATCAGTATTACCCCCCATCGCGGCGGAAGTACGTGAAGAAGCAATGCATGGGATTTCTACTGCTGATCGTGAACTATTTTCCCAAATTTTAAATCGGGCGATCGCTAATTTGTCGTAAAGGGGAATTGGTAATTGGTGAGCCAGCGCGGTCTTGGGGGTTCTCCCCCAATCCCCACTCCCTTTGGTCGTGGGGGCCCCGAGTCCCCCATGAGCGACTGGCGAACCCGAAGGGGAATTGGGAATTGGGAATAGGGAATTGGTGACAGTTATCAGTCATCAGTTATCCTAAAGTTTCCTTAGTGTATTTCTGTAGCCAGTTTTAAGAATCACCCAATAGGGTGAAGTGTTGTTAAGTTTTTTCTGCGAAGATAATACGTATACGAAATATATGATGAATAAACGGAAGTAATCGGATATTACGTACTCTAAATAAACTAATATTAATCAAATTATGGGGCGAGGAGTTAATAAGTATGAGCGCTGATAATAATGGACGCAAACATCAAACGGCAATTTTAGAAAAAGAATTGATTACTGACACAGATACTTTAGAAGCTGCAACTACAGAGACATCTGCAAAGATAGAAGTACCTGAAGCTGATGTAGTTCCCCAGCTAGAAAAAGACAAAGAGATTGCACCGCAGACACCGAAGAAGAAAAAACCCATTGCTTTGATTATGTCAGTATTGGGAGTGGGTGCGATCGCAGCTGGTGGATTTGGCTATCACTATTGGCAGTATGCTTCTACTCATCAGGAAACAGACAACGCCACAGTTACAGGAAACATTCACCAAGTTAGTAGCCGCATTCCGGGAACTGTGGCACGGGTGCTAGTTAATGATAACCAACTAGTACAACCAGGACAGGTTTTAGTAGAATTAGATCCACGGGATTATCAAAGTAAAGTACAACAGGCAAGCGCTGCACTAGAAAATGCCCGTGGCCAGGCGCAAGCAGCACAAGCAAATATTGCCTTATCTTCCGAAACTACAACTGCCAAAACAAATCAGGCCCAAGGAGATGTTAGCGGTGCATTAGCTGCCATTTCCACAGCACAAGCAGCAGTCAAAGAAGCGCAAGCAGGTATCCCAGCAGCACAAGCTGAAGTCAAGTTAGCCCAGGCGGGTATTCCCGCAGCCCAAGCGCAGGTAGCACAAACAAATGCCAACTTAGAGAAAGCCCAGGCAGATTATAATCGTTACACCCAGCTTTATCAACAAGGTGCAATTGCTCGTCAGCAGTTAGAGACAGCCAAGGCAGCTTATGATGTGGCTGTAGCCCAAAAGAATGCCGCTACTCAAGGAGTACAGCAAGCACAAGCCAGGTTAGCCTCCGCCAACGTTGGCGTAGCCAAAGCGCAGTCTGTACTAGCACAGGCGCAAGAAGGAGTAGCCAGCGCCCAAGCTAAGTTAGCAGCATCTAAAGGAGGATTGCAACAAGCTACCGCTGGGGGACAGGATACCACAGTCAAACGCAGCCAGTACGAAGCGGCAAAAGCTGCGATCGCACAGGCAGAAGCATCTCTTAAAGACGCACAATTACAACTATCCTACACTCAGATCACCGCCCCTAGTACCGGACGTGTGGGTAATAAAAACGTGGAAGTTGGCAACCGCATACAAGCAGGAACACCATTGATGGCAATTGTCAATGACCAGAAATGGATAGTTGCTAACTTTAAAGAAACCCAGTTAGAAAACATGAAACCAGGCGAACCAGTAGAAATCAAACTGGATGCGTTTCCTCATCACACCTTTAACGGTCGTGTTGATAGTATTTCGCCAGCTTCCGGTGCTGAATTTGCACTGTTGCCACCAGATAATGCCACAGGTAACTTCACCAAAATTGTACAGCGTATTCCTGTGAAAATAGTTTTCGACCAAAACAGCATTCAAGGATATGAATCTCGCATTACTCCTGGGATGTCTGCGGAAGTAGCAGTAGAAGTCAAGTAATAAGACCTAGCTTGAAAATACTTTGTGTCTTCGTGTCTTTGTGGTTTTTTGATTTTTTACCACAAAGGCACAAAGACACGAAGAATAAAAGCGTTTTAGTTGACAAAATTGGCTTTGCAATCATGAAAAATCTCTGTCTGGCTTGGGACATCTCTCTCCACCTACGGAGAGGGGTTGGAGGTTAAGTTACATGATACTTATGAAAGAATATTGGTATAAACTAAACTTCATATGAAAATACCAGCTATTCCGAAAAAACTAGTACTACCGGCATTAAAGTCAAAAAACTACCGCCTATTTTTTGCTGGACAAGGTATTTCCCTAATTGGGACGTGGATGACACAACTAGCAACAATTTGGCTAGTTTATAGTTTGACAAACTCTGCATTAATGCTTGGTGTTGTGGGATTTACCAGTCAAATTCCTAGCTTTTTTTTAGCACCTTTTGGCGGAGTGTTTGTAGATCGCTTTTCTCGCTATCGTACCTTAATTGTTACACAAATATTAGCAATGATTCAGTCGTTAGCATTGGCGGTACTGGCGCTGACTGGCGTGATTCAAGTGTGGCACATCATAGTTTTAAGTTTATTGCAAGGTTTTATTAATGCTTTAGATGCACCAGCACGGCAAGCATTTGTGCCGGAATTAGTGGAACGTAGAGAAGATTTAGCCAATGCGATCGCTATCAATTCAACGATGATTAACGGTGCGCGATTAATAGGCCCAGCAATTGGGGGTTTACTAATTGCCAGAGTGGGAGTTGCTTATTGTTTTTTAATAGATGGTTTAAGCTATATTGCTGTGATTGCTGGTTTATTGGCAATGACAATTAAACCTTGGAAAACTCCAGTAATTACAGGTAATCCTCTACAACAAGTGCGAGAAGGATTTGTTTATGCTTTTAGCTTTCCACCAATTAGAGCCATTTTATTACTATCAGCTTTAGTCAGTTTAATGGGGTTACAAAATACTATTCTTGTACCCATATTTGCAGAAGATATTCTCAAAGGTGGTGCAGAAACTTTAGGCTTTTTGATGGCAGCGTCAGGGGTGGGAGCTTTATCAGGCGGAATTTATTTAGCTACGCGGCAAACAATATTAGGGATTGGTAAATTGATTGCTTTAGCACCAGCAATATTAGGAATTGGTTTAATTGGCTTTTCTTTATCTCGTTTTATTCCACTTTCTTTATTCACAATGTTATTTGTAGGCTTAGGAACGATTCTCCAAATTGCTTCCAGCAATACATTTTTACAAACGATTGTTGAAGAAGATAAACGGGGACGATTGATGAGTTTATACACAATGTCCTTTTTGGGAATGATACCGTTAGGTAATTTATTAGGTGGTGCATTAGCAAATCATATTGGTGCTGCTAATACATTAATTATTGATGGTATAGCTTGTATTATCGGTTCTATAATTTTTTGCAAGCAGTTACCTGCTTTAAGAAAAATGGTTATTCCTATTTATGAACAAAAGGGAATAATCAAACATTGAGAATAAATTATTATCAATAATACTAATTAAAAAAAATAATTCTACAGATATATAGCAAGATAGTACATATGTATGCACGTACAGCCAATCCATGTGTCGCAAAGATGATTGAAATTGGTATTACTGTATAATATTGTTGCTTGAGATTTTACAAATATTGATAATTGTTGACAAGGGTTAATTAATCCTATAGACCGTTCAGCGATCGCAACCTTTAATGATACATTCCTATCAAAGTAGGAATCCTCGTAGTTTTGCACAAAGAAAGCTTCGTCAGAGGCTTCTTTGTGTATGGTAATAGCTCCAAAATCCCAAATCTTAAATAGTGTATCGTAATCTTGAAGCTGGAGTAATATAATGGCTGATACAGATGCAATTCATCAGCAAGGAAAAAATCCTGCTGTACCACCAGATCGTGTACCGCTAAGAACCTGGATTGGTGTATTAGCTAGTATGCTTGGCGCATTTATGGCGGTACTAGATATTCAAATCACTAATTCTTCACTACAAGATATTCAAGCAAGTTTAGGAGCCACTTTAGAAGAAGGTTCTTGGATTTCTACCGCCTATCTTGTGGCAGAAATCGTCGTTATTCCTTTAACTGGCTGGTTGTCGCGGGTATTTTCTCTGCGACTTTATTTAATAGTTAATACTGGATTATTTATTTTCTTTTCTATATGCTGTGCCTGGGCATGGAATCTCAATTCTATGATTGTCTTTCGTGCTTTGCAAGGCTTTAGTGGAGGGGTTTTAATTCCCGCTGCTATGACAATAGTATTAACAACTTTGCCGCCTGCTAAACAATCAATTGGATTAGCTGCATTTGCTATTAGTGCAGTGTTTGCACCTTCAATTGGCCCGACATTAGGAGGTTGGTTAACAGAAAATTTTAGTTGGCACTACAGCTTTTATATAAATGTATTACCAGGAGCATTGATGCTTTCTGGTGTTTGGTATGGAATTAAACAAGAACGACTCCAAATTAATTTGCTAAAACAAGGCGACTGGTGGGGAATTATTTCAATGGCTATTGGCTTAGGTTCCCTACAAGTGGTTTTAGAAGAAGGTAGCCGTAAAGATTGGTTTGGTTCAGCATTTATTGTGCGATTAAGTGTGGTAGCAGCGATTTTTATCACGCTATTTTTCGTTATAGAATTAACTCGCAAACAACCATTTATTAATTTACGCCTTTTAATTAACCGTAATTTTGGTTTAGCCAGTATTGTGAATATTTCACTAGGAGTAGGATTGTATGGTTCAATTTATATTTTACCGCTTTATCTTGCTCAAATTCAAAAATATAATGCACTGCAAATTGGTGAAGTACTGATTTGGGCTGGCTTGCCACAACTATTTATTATTCCTTTGATTCCCAGAATAATGCAACGCATTGATGTGCGTTTTATGGTGGCAATTGGTGTGACTTTGTTTGCTGTCAGTGCCTTTATGAACTCCAGAATGACTTATGAAACTGGTTTAGATCAATTACGTTGGTCACAACTTGTAAGAGCAATGGGACAACCACTCATTATGGTACCATTGACATCAATTGCTACTGCCGGTTTGAATCCGAAAGAAGCTGGTTCGGCAAGTGGTTTATTTAATATGATGCGGAATATGGGTGGTTCTATCGGAATTGCATCATTAGCGACTTTGTTAACTAATAGAGAGCAATTCCACTCAAATGTTTTAGGTGAAAGAATATCTCTATTTAACCCAGACACTCAACAGCGAATTGACCAAATGACACAATATTTTGTTAGTCGTGGTGCAGATTTGAGTACAGCTCAAAACCAAGCCATCAAAGCTATCGATAATGTTGTACGCCGAGAAGCTTTTGTCATGGCTTTTAACGATTGTTTCTACTTTATTGGTCTTGCTTTATTACTCAGTGGTATCGCTATATTATTTTTCAAAAAAATAAAACCCACTGGTGGCGCTGTTGCTCATTAGAGAATATTTATCGATATCAATCCCATACCCAACGCCCTTTTTACCTTTGATTGAGGTACGCAATTATTGACCGTTGCTGATGAAAAGCAGAGAATGGTTTATGATCTTGTTGTGGTGAACACAGGCGTACTAAATATGGTAGGTAATTACAGCATAACTTTGTGAATATATTTTATGTGTTGGACAGAACTAGAAGCATTTTCAGAAAATGTGATAATGTACTACAAGAAAAGTGTAGCGATCGCGCGTTTTCGAGAGGATGTTTGCTAGTGGGTGACAATATCAAGGCTGGGAAAGCACAAGCGAAATCATGAATATTTTTAATCAAACGATCATGGCGCTTGCTTTGTTATTTGTAGGTATAAGTGCCATATCTTTTGGCTCTATCTTCATGAGATTAAGCGAAGCTGAACTCAGTCCCCATGCTACTGTATTTAATCGCCTTTGGCTTGGGAGTGTGGTATTCTGGCTATGGCATGGATACAAAACGATACGTCAGCAATTTTCCTCTGACGAGCCTGTAGAAAAGCAGGTCTACACCCGTCAGGATATATTCTTATTACTAAGTGCTGGTATTTTTTGGGCTTCGACTTTAGTGAGTTTAGCTTGGTCACTGACTCAAACGAGTGTAGCTATTACCAGTGTCTTGCATAATCTTGCCCCCATATTTACTAGCTTAGGAGCTTGGCTGTTATTTCGTCAGGGTTTTGACCGCCAATTTCTCGTAGGGATGGTCATTGCCATTGGAGGAGCGATCGCAATTGAAATTCAGGAATTGCAGGTCGCTCATGGTAAAGTCCAAGGAGGCATAGCTGCGATCATTTCAGCGGTTTTCTTAGCTGCATATTTGTTGATAGTAGAAAAATTGCGGACTAAATTCAGTCCTACCACAATTCAGTTATGGATTTGTGCGATCGCTGCTTTAGTTATCTTACCCATACTTGTGTATACACAAGATCAGATTTTCCCTTCTTCAATAAATAGTTGGCTTTTCGTCATTTCCCTGGCCTTGGTCTGTCAAGTTTTAGGTCATGGAATTTTGACATATAGTCTTGCCAGATTTTCATCTGTGGTTGTCTCTTTGGTGCATTTACTAGAACCAGTATTTAGTGGTATTTTCGCACTGATCATATTTTCAGAAAGATTAAGTTTATCGAATTGCTTGGGTATCACTGGAGTTTTAATCGGTTTATATTTAGCCGGATCTAACCAAGCTGAGATTAATTATCCGCTCAAAGAATCATTCAAAAATATTGTGAACAATTTTGTTGTCAAATTCACATTTATCAGTAAATAGTTTGATTATTCGGCGTTGCTGAATCAGAATATGAAATTACAAAATTACACTTCTTTTTCTTTGTAACTTTGCGCCTTTGCGACTTTGCGTGAGGTAAATTCATATTTTAAATCAGCAACGCCGCTTAAAATTATCCTAATCCAACATTTCTAAGTCAATTCCCAAAGCATTAAGTTGTTCATCAGAAAGCGAGAGTCTTCGACACGGCTTCGCCGAACGCAATTTCTCTACAATTCTCTCTCGCTTCTGTCGTTCAACATCAGCCCTTTGTTGTTCAATCACAGCACGTTCCTCACCTGTGAGTAATAGATTTCCTGTTGCATCCCACCACCGCAACCAAGGTTGAAATTCAAGAATGTAATTCTTATGAAAGACTAGGATCATCTAAAGTTTTTATCTGCCGTAAAATCTGTTCGACTTGGTAAGCTTTTTCATTTCTACTTTCTGCTTTGAAGATATTTAAAGCTTTTTCTAAAGTAGCTTTCGCTTCATCTCGTTTATTTGTTTGCCACAATGCTTGTCCCAAATTAGTGAGTGCATCGCCATAATTGGGATTAATTTCTAAGGCTTTGCGGTATTCAGTAATAGCTTCTTGCCAACGGTCTTGACTGGCGTAAACAACACCGATCGCATTATAAGCTAGAGCATATTTTGGTCTGAGGCGAATGGCTTCTTGGTAAGCATTAATTGCTGCTTCTGGTTGGTTTTGCCGAAACAGCACATTTCCTAACTGAAAGTGGCCAAAAGCGTCTTCTGGGAACTTTTTAATGAATTTGCGGAGATTTTCTTCTGCACCTTTGAAGTCTCTTTGATTGTATAGTGCATTCACTTGTTGCAAAAGCTGCGATCGCTCTGGTGAATCTGTACCGGAAAACTGTGCTAGTTTGTATTCTTGGCTTTTGAAAGTTTCCTGATAGCTGAATTTGTGAACATAATTTTCTGGTGAAAGTACGCTAACTTTTACAGGATACGTTAATACCAGTGCCAGTAGATAGGATGTTGTAATACTCATAAAATCTAGTTTTTGTCTCTTTTGAAATGTTTAATTATTTCTACTGTGCTTTACTTGCTCTAAAAGCTGATCTATGCTTTTAATTTTGTCATTATCATCTTGTTCTTTAAAGACATTTCTAGCTTTTTCTAGAGCAGCGATCGCTTCTGAGGATTTCCCTTGATGCCATAGTGCCTCTCCTAAATTTTTCAGAGCATCACCATATTTAGGATTAATATTCAGTGCTTTCTGGTACTCATTAATTGCCTCATCCCAGTTATCTTGGCTAGCGCGAATCATTCCTATAGCATTATGAGCAACCGCGTAATCAGAATTCAGGCGAATAGCTTCTTGGTATTCATCAATTGCAGCTTCTGGTTTGGCTTCACGGTATAAGGTGTTGCCTAGCTGATAATGTATATATGCATCTTTAGGATACATTTTAACCAGCTTGCGGAATTTATCCTCTGCTAGTGGATAGTTTCCTGAATTGTAAAAGGAATTTGCTTCTTGAATTAGTTGTGTTCGCTCATCTGGCTGTGTTTGCTGTTTTTGTGGTGGTTGCGGCTGCGGAATTGGTCTTGTGCAATTCAGTTTTTTATGCCTACGTGCCTGACGTTCTAAACAATTAAAATAACTTTGTTGTTCAGAATATCTCAAAGGTGAGCTAGATAGAGGATATTCCGGTGCTGGTCTTTTGCAATGAATTTCTTGGTTATTTCTTGACTGACGTTCTAAACATCTTATATATCTACGTTCATCCTTTTGGTCAAAACTTTGAGCATTTACCAAAGGTGAGATGCTACTTCCAATTAAAATGCTCAGCGAAACCCAGGTAAGAGGTTGAACAAATACTGATTTTTGTTGCTTCTTCAGCTTCATTGTCCTCATCGCCTCAATGACGTTTTGATTTTGATCATAAATTAAGGGTGCGTTAATCAATGCATAACACACGACTATAACTGTTTGGGCACAAACACTATGTCAAACTAATAGGACTTAGGCAACTGGCACAATAAATAAACGTGAGTTCGACGGATATAAAAAACCCCGCTTCCATTCCTCTCCCCCATAGGGAGAGAGGCTTTGAAACCCTAATTTTTTCGTTGAAAACGCGGAATATTTCTGCCCCTCTCCGCGTCGGAGAGGGGTTGGGGAGAGGTTCATCGAACTCACGTTAAATAAAGGTTAGGGTTGTCAACAGTCCACAGTCAATGGTCAACAGCTAAAACTTCTAAACTATTGACTATTGACAGCCTCAACTAAAAATTTATGACACTTGCCCAAGTCCTGACTAAGTTATGTTGAATTGTTTATGCACCCTCACGTAACTTATCTAACACACTCCGATCTTCTAAAGTCGAAGTATCACCAGATACCTCTTGTCCTGCTGCTAGATTTCGCAACAATCGCCGCATGATTTTACCCGATCGCGTTTTCGGTAAAGCATCGGTAAAACGAATTTCTCCCGGTCTGGCGATCGCACCAATTTCTTTGACAACGTGCTGCTTGAGTTCTTTACTCAATTCCTCACTTCCCTGATAACTGCCTTCCAAGGTCACAAAAGCTACAACTTCTTCGCCTTTGAGTTCATCAGGTTTACCCACCACCGCCGCTTCTGCCACCGCTGGATGCGAAACTAAGGCTGATTCTACTTCCATTGTACCGAGTCTATGACCTGACACATTCAACACATCATCTACTCGACCCATTACCCAGAAGTAACCATCTTCATCTCGTCTTGCACCATCACCAGCAAAGTAAGTATATTTACCATCTTGGGGAGGAATGTGTTCCCAGTAGGTGCGGCGAAATCTTTCTGGATCGCCGTAGACTGTCCGCATCATTCCCGGCCAAGGATGACGCACTGCTAAATAACCGCCTGCGTTGTTGGGTACGCTGTTGCCTTCTAAATCTACGATATCTGCAATAATTCCTGGGAACGGCAGAGTTGCCGAACCGGGTTTAGTGGAAATTGCCCCTGGTAGCGGCGTAATCATGATACCGCCGGTTTCTGTTTGCCACCAAGTATCCACAATTGGGCAACGTTCGCCGCCGATGACTTTGTGATACCACATCCAAGCTTCTGGGTTAATCGGTTCGCCGACGGTTCCCAATAAACGCAAGGATGATAAATTACGGGCATTGGGATGCTGTTCACCCATGCGAATAAATGCGCGAATTGCTGTAGGTGCAGTATAAAAAATATTCACGCCGTATTTTTCAATCACATCCCAGAAACACCCAGGATTAGAACCACGGGGCGCACCTTCATACATCAAGGTTGTGGCACCGTTGGACAGAGGGCCGTAGACAATATAGCTATGCCCAGTAATCCAACCAACATCTGCGGTACACCAATATACATCAGTGTCTTGCAAGTCGAAGATCCATTTGGTGGTCATGTGGGTATACAAGTTATAACCAGCCGTTGTATGGACAACACCCTTCGGTTTCCCGGTACTGCCAGAGGTGTAGAGAATAAACAGCATGTCTTCGCTGTCCATGGGTTCGGCGGGACAATCGGCTGAGGCAGCTTTTTGCAAATCATGCCACCAATGATCGCGCCCTCCCAACTGCATATAAGTTTCTTGTCCGGTGCGCTTGACAACTAAGACATTTTGTACACTGGGAACCGCACCATCAGCTAAGGCTTTGTCTACCTGTTCTTTGAGGGGCACGATCGCATCTTTGCGCCAACCACCATCAGCAGTAATTACTAGTTTAGCTTGGGCATCGATCAAGCGATCGCGCAAAGCTTCGGCACTGAAACCACCAAATACCACACTGTGAGGTGCGCCAATTCTGGCACAGGCTAACATGGCAATGGCAGCTTCGGGTATCATAGGCATATAAATACCGACGCGATCGCCTTTTTGGATTCCCAGTTGCTTCAGCACATTGGCGAATTGACAAACCTCGCGGTGTAGTTGAGCATAGGTGAGAGTCCGCGAGTCTCCTGGTTCTCCTTCCCAAATTAGTGCCGCTTTATTTTTGCGCCAGGTGGTGAGGTGTCTGTCAAGACAGTTGTAGGAAATATTAATCTTACCGCCCACAAACCACTTAGCAAAAGGCGGTTGCCAGTCTAGGATGGTGTCCCATTTTTGGAACCAGTGCAACTCCTTTTCGGCTAATTCCGCCCAAAATTGCTCAGGATTGGCTTTGGCTTGGTCATAAAGATGCTGATAGTCTTGTAAACTCTTGATATGAGCGTTTTGGGAAAAGTCAGCAGCGGGATGAAATAGGCGTTTCTCTTGCAGGATTGATTCTATAGTTGGTTGAGACATGGTTATGATAGCGATCGCTATTGTTACTGAAAAGTATTATGAGCAAAGTTGTGACAGATGGTATTTAGCTTTTCATTAAGCAAGGCGGAAATTGCTAAGTTAATCAGTTTACACCAACCAAAAGCAACACACCCTGACGGTCATTGTCATAAATTTCTAGTTGAGGCTGTCAAGAGTCAATAGTCCATTGTCCATAGTCAATAGTTTAGAATTTTTAGCTGTTGACCGTTGACAGTTGACTATGGACTGTTGACAATCCTAACCTTTATTTAGTGTGCTAGTTGCGTAAGTCCTAATTTAGAGTAGCGCTTACAATATAATTAAAAATTATGCAATATAATCTGAATTAAGCTAGTCAAGAGTGCAATTACCAAATCAGAGGGTGCCTGTTAACCGAGGAATCATAGAAAACCTAACACTAACATTTTTCTTAACACAGATATTAGCTAGTTAAATTAGGTATAAATTGAAAACAGCGTTAGTTTGTGAAAGTAGGGCATAGTTTGCAAGCAAAAGAGATTAAGGATCAGCTAAAGTCCCTTATCGAGCAAGCCTCCTCGATAGATCCTAATTTAGCGCGGAGATTAGACGAAATTAATCGTTGGGTCAAGAATATCAAGCCTGGTTCCTTGACTGCTAAACCATTTGTGCTTGCCTTCCTCCTAGAGGTGATTACTGACTCTACAATTTGGCTGGCTATTAAATCCCTACCTTGCCAAGAAGAACAAAAAGCCAAGTTCGAGCAAATGACGCCTAATGAGAGGTATTGGTATGGTTATCTTTTTCCTAAGTGGATCAATGCAACTGACTCCAAGTTTTATATTTGGAAACAAAAATTAATGGCAGGAGAGTTTAATCAGGTTGATGATGATATTATTAAATCTATAGCTCAAGATATTGTCAGTCGTGAAGGTAGTTTTTGGCAGCGTTATATCGCCGACCTTTCCATGGCAACAGATTTAATTGTTAGTAATCGCCAAGCAAAACCACTATGCATTCAAGTTACCAGTGTATCTGAAGAATTTAATCACCAAAAGTATCATTATTGGAAAACGACACTGCACTTGTGGGAAATAGAGAGAGGATTGTTTGTCAGCTATAGTCCTCACGACGCTAATTTTATTAATCAATTAGTCAATGTTGCTTTGTATAACAGTGATTATCTAGCTGGAGGCAAGTATTTGAAATTTTCGTGATACTTTCAGGGATTTGTTATTCAAGATTTGTGTTCTAGCTTACATACTTACTTGCTTGTCACAGCTTTTATGGCTAATCAAAGAGAAACTCACAGTTACGAAAATCAAGTGGATAGATTTACTGAAGCTTTAGCAACAGCCCGAAAAATGCAGCAAGACTGGCTGACTTATGGGCTAAATTTTATCCATCTTTACGTTGAAGATGTGGATGGAGATTGGCTTGAAACCTGGGGAAATGATGAGATAATAGGTAATTCCGTATTAGATAGTATCAAAGAATTTCTAGTAAGTGATGATCATGTAGCTGTGAGGATACGGCAGCTTTTAGGAGAACGTTCCCTTTTTGATTTAGCGGTGAACATAGAAGCATCCTGGAGAATTTCCCAAGCAGATAATAGGTTATCTGCTATGAGAAATTTGTTAGCGAGTGATTTTAGTAGTGAAATAGATGATAATGGTTTATTAGATTTAGCAGAAAGTTTATTAGCCAAGCTTTCTGAGATTTTATGAACCTTTTATTTTAGCAGTTGGCTGGAAGAACAACAGACGCGCCCCATCAGCTTCTAGCTGCTGTTGCTGGGTGTAGGCACGATAAACTAAAGATTCATTTCCTAAATGCCAGTAATTAGGTGTCCCACCTAACAGTCGCCCTATGGCTATCTCAAATTTTTGAAAACCGCTAGCCATATCACTTAAATCCTGCAATGCATAAGACCAAGCTCGAAATAATTTTTTCCCTCCTTTTTCGTCAAATAGCTGATTGCTATTCTCCCTAAACCTTACCTTCCACTGTTCTAACTCATCAGATGTCATTGAAGAGAAATAACGTTTGGCATAACTATCTAAAAACTCCTCTTGCCAACTATTAAATCTTCTGTTTTGTTCTTCTTGTAGTTTTTGTTCTGCTGTTTGCATCTGCTGTGGAACCTTTAATAGGAAAAACCGCTGAGGTTTTGTTGAGTACATCCGCTTAAGATGCTCTAATGACAGGATACGATCTACTAAGTTAATCTCCTCTTCAAAAAATTTATTTTCTTCTGAGTTATCCCTATCAACTGAACCAGAAATGAAGACGCTACCTTTAGCATCTGTTTCCATAAGAATACTAACTTCTTCGCTGCAACCTATATAGAAAGCATCAGTACCAAGCTGCATTGCTAGTTGGGATAATCGAGGGCGGTTAGCATCTCTAGTCCTACGGCATAGTAATTCCTGCGGCAATATTTTGACAATCGTCCACCCAAGTGAACCAACAAAAAGTCCAATTACCCACAATTCATTACACAATAGCCAGGGCCTGCGGCGCAATTCTTCAATCTCTACAGAAAGTGTTGGTAAAGAAACACGACGACTGCCTTCTTGCTCAAAAATATGGATGCAAGCCTGTTCTATTAGGTCTAAGTTATCACAATAGATATAGTAAGTAAAATTGGAATACCTATCCAATATCAGTTGCCTATAGTGAAATGAATAAATTTATTAATTTAAGAGTGATGTTTTTATAGACAATGTTTTTAGCTATAAGTTTTTAATTTACCAGTAGCGTAATTCTCTATCTGACTTGCGTAGGAGTTATCCTGACATGTCGTCTATAAACAAACCAGGTTAACCCGCCTTCATTCTGCTGAGTGCTGCACCCATCGGGTACATCCCGGAATGTCACTTCCCAATAATCATTTGGGTCTTCAATATTACCAAAGTAGCGGCTATTGCGATCGTCTTCTCTCACTTGTGACTCATTGACTGGTCGTCTATAAGACGAGATCACAAAGCGATCGCCCCGTCTAGCATAACACCTTTGATTAGCGTCTCTGATCTCAGGCGATTGTTGAAACCAATTTATTTGGCGCTTGAAATAAGTACCTCTAGGAGCCAAAACTTCTAAATCATCCCTCAAATTAGTTTGGGAAGAGGCGGTGTCAGAATTCACCACACCCAACACGCCATACACCAAACCCAGACACACAAGTAATCTTGTTGCATATAACTGAGTGCTACCAATACTCATATCTGATTTCCTTAGTGTTTAGTATGACATTTTGCCGTAATTTCACTATTATTGCATGAATATTGGTACTAATTCAATACGTTAATATCTCCGTAATTTAAAGTTTTATAAACTGCAAACTATTGTTAAACTGCAAGCATTTCATGCTAAGCGAAAGTATCAAATAGCTAATGACAATTTTTGTCCAATGACCAATACCTAAGATTCGCTCAAACCTCAGTTATAAATACTATTTATTTTTGAAAATGCACCATATTCTACAGGCAATTCATGAATTACCTATACATGAATCAGCTAATGTGCTTCAAAATTGCTTTCTTATCTGGTTAAAACCGTCATTAGTCCTTTGTCTTTGTTATGTCATAAATATAAAAAATTAAAAGCAACTAACTAGCTTTTGATTCTTTGTTACTTACTTCTCTAGTTGCCATATCTATAAGTAAACAATCTAATAGTATCCACCACTAGGAAACAATAGAAGATCTATGATTTCACCCACTATTAAACCCGATGCTGCTAGGCTAGTTAAAATCCAAAATGTCTCTAGCCTCTTGAAACCAGTAAAACGCATCTCTAAATCAGCTAAACATGTAGTCGCTACTGGTATGAGAAAGAGACTCAACAATAGTGACCAACTTGCTATCAAAGCAATTGATGCACTTACAACTAAGATGACAACTAAAGTTTTAGAACTGAAAACAAGCAATTGCTGCAACCAAGACACACTCTTACGAACTACAGCTATAGCTACAACAGCTACAAAAGCTCCTACTAACCAAATAATCTCATGAGCTGCAAGATACCATCCCAGAAGACCATAAGTCAACCAGAGCAATAGTAGAGACGTTACAGGAATCCTGTTAAATAATTCCAGATTCATGTTTTTAAGAATTGTAAAAATAGTGAAATTATGTAGAAGGCAGAAGGCAGAAGGGAAAAGCCTGTCACTCAGCAAGTTTTAGTGGTTAGCATTTTACATTTAATTATATCCACCTACTTAATACCATAATTCTAGATAAAAAAGGTTAACTTAAGATTAGGTAAGCCAGTAATTTCAGTAAGGAATAGGTAATAGGACAATGCTGTAGCAGATTTTGCTCTTGTTATTTGCTAAACAGGCTGCTTTGAGAAAAGATTTTACCTGTTGATTTCAGCCCGTAGAGTTGGATTTACTTTGGGAGATTGTGACTCAGCTATTGGTACTGATTGCTAAAAAATTAACACAATCTCCACCATATTGCTGTCATACAAAGAAGAATTATCTTTTGTAAAAAATTAGTCATTAATTATTGTTAAGAAATAAATATTTTTAGTAAAAATTTCTTTTTTATAAAGGATATAACTTAGCTAACTTCATTATATCCAACCTGCCAAAACGATGAAAATAATAGAATTAATCAGCACCAACCAATAAATATAAACAAAGCACTCTCCTACCTAACTTAATCAGCGTCTAATATAAAAAAAATGAAATTTAACACCAATATCAACAAATTTCAAGATAGGTAAACTGTGACATTATGACTGTATAATATAACAAAAATTACTCTATTTCTAACTAAGCTTTTTAATCTATTCCTTTAGATATACAAGACCTAATAGCAAGCAAAACTATTGACAGAGATAGGAAAAACTTTATTTTGTTAAACATATAATTGGAGCATTGATAATACTCTATTTTCAACAAGCTACTGAGATATTGTATTACTTCAGTTTACTAATGATGTAAACTTTAAAACTTTGCCAAAAATATAATGACAAAGATAAAACAGTAATCAACTATCCTCAGTATGAAAGATTTTATATCTCTAGTAGCATTATCTTTTCTCATCCTAGACAACGGCAAGTAAGTAGGTGGACATAATTAAATGTAAGATAACAACCAAAAAAACCTTTCATCACAAGGCTTTTACCTCAATCACAAATTATCTTGGTATTAAAAATCAGCTTGATAAAGATACATAGCCAAGGATAAATCATATGTCTATGAAGATAATACTGCAAAAAAAATTAGCAGCCGATGGCAATTTTCATCAGATAACTCGGAGCGAAGTTAAACAAGAGCAAGGACAAATTAATAGTTTAAATCTTCCCGATATATTCGTATCTTTGACTCCTATTGGCTTGCTTGTGAGTTGGATAATTTTTTTTCTAATTTTGGGAAAGGTGAGGACAGCTTTAGATAATAAGATAGTTTTGAAAATTAATACTTTACACAAAGTACCTTGTAAAAACTGTAAATTTTATTCAAACAACAATTATCTCAAGTGTGCCGTACAACCTTCTATAGTTATGACTGAAGAAGCTCAAGATTGCTCGGAATACTCACCTATAAAGGGTAAATTTCCTCCTAAAAATCTTTGAAAAGACTGATAACGAGGGCTGATAGCGTTTTATTTGAATATTGATACAAATAGGCAGAACCAGGGGAGCAACGTTTTGACTGTTTTGTTCCTCAACTAGGCTGTTTTCGTGGTAAAGCCTCTGGTCTGACTACGATCGCCTGTCTGTTGCCGTTACGATTGATAGTAACTTGCAGGCGATCGCCAATTTTGACGGCTTCTACTTGTTGTTGTACTTGCTGTGTATCTTTAATAGCAACACCGTTGATACTTTCAATAATGTCACCCGGACGCAAACCTGCACGAGCCGCAGGTGAGTTGCGGGCAATTCCCACAACGATCACGCCTGTATCCTGGTTAACTTTTAAACCAATATTGCTCTGATTGATTGTGGCTCGCAACTCTGGATTCAACTGAGCCATTTGCACCCCGATGTAAGGATGATCTACTCGTCCTTTGGCTACCAATTGGGCCGCAATCCGTTGAGCAGTATTGATCGGAATGGCGAAACCCAATCCTTGCGCTCCCCGAATCACGGCCGTATTCATACCAATCACTTCGCTTTCTGAGTTCAGCAAAGGGCCACCAGAGTTCCCCGGATTAATCGCTGCATCGGTTTGGATAAAGTCAACTCGCTCTGTAGGCACACCAAGATCTGCAATGGAACGCTGAGTAGCGCTGACAACTCCTTGAGTAACAGTATTATCGAGTCCTAGGGGATTGCCAATGGCGATCGCCCACTGTCCTGGTAATAGATTATCTGAGTTGCCTATCTTGACTGTTGGTAGTCCTGTAGCTTTAATTCTAACCACAGCAACATCAGTAACAGGGTCACTACCTACCACAGTGCCCTGAAAACGGCGGCCATCTTTCAATATCACTGTGACATTATCCGCTTCTGCCACCACATGAGCATTAGTTAAAATTAATCCATTAGCATTAGTAATAAAACCGGAACCAATACCGCGTTCTACTCGTTCTGTAGTGGGCAACTGCCCACCGAAAAAACGTCCTAAAACAGAGTCTTCAGGAGATACTGCAACAGTGCGAGACGAGTCGATTCGCACTACTGCCGGGCCTGTCTGCTGTACAACTTTAGTTACATAATTGACATCAGGATTTACACCTGTTGGTGGTACTAAATTGGGTACAGCCAGTTTTTGAGCATTCGTGCTATCTCTAGTGGAGATGCATCCAGTCACTAACAAGGCTAGATAAAGGGTAGGTTGTTGAAAAAGTCTTTTCATCTGACAAACAGCGATCGCCTTTGTGAGAAACTCTTACAAGATGTTCTTGTAATCATAGAGCTATTTTGCAGTTTAGGTCGGGACTGCGATCGCTGCACCTATCCTGAGTCTGTCTTCTCTATGATTTCTATAAGCAATCTCCAAATATGAAAGATGAAGGATTTCTTTTTGCGGTAGTGTCATCCTCTGCGTGAAATAAATTATCCCGCATTCTATGCAACGCTGAAAAGACGAAGAATTTACTACTCAATGGCAGACAGGATGTGAAGCAATTAGAACCATGACCCAAAATTACGGTCATGTATCTGTCTGGGATAGTGAGCTATTAGCAAGGTTTCTGAAGGATGCAGGATTTATAAATATTAAAGAAGTCTCCTTTATGGAAGGAACAGATGAGTTACTACTTAAAGATAAAAAGGATAGAAAGTGGGAAAGTTTGTATATGGAAGCTCAAAAACCTAGATATTAGCTGTTTTTTTATTTCGAGAAAATTAACTATGCAATTCAAAAATCTAACGATTTACCATACTCAAGATTCAAAACTCAACACAGATTTATAAGCTTTAACTTGCAAATCAATACCAGTAATAGCGGTACCAACTACAACAGCGTAAGCTTGTAAATCTAAAGCTTTTCGAGCCATTTGGGGTGAAGAAATCCCGCCTTCACAAATGGCTGGAATATCCAACTTTTCTACAATCTGGCTGAGGAGTTCCCAGCCTGGCAAAGAAAGATGCTTTGTTGCATTCGTGTAGCCGTAAAGAGTTGTCCCGACAATATCAGCACCAGCGTCTGCGGCAGCTTCTGCCGCTGCAATTGTATCCACATCTGCCATCACTGGTTTACCCAATTCCTGATGAATTCGAGCAATGATATCTACCACAGTTTCATCATCAGGGCGGTTTCTAGTCGTCGCATCTATGGCAATAATATCTGCTCCCGCTTCAGCGACAGCAGCAGCATGGTGAAACTTGGGCGTAATGTATACATCATATCCAGCTATTACTTGTTTCCACAGACCAATAATTGGCACTTTTACTTTTTCACGTACAGCAATAATATGATTTGGAGTGTCAATTCTCACACCAACTGCACCATTATTAACAGCAGCTTCTGCCATTGCTGCAATCACCACTGGTTCATGTAGTGGGGAATCAACAGGCGCTTGACAAGACACAATCAGCCCACGATGCAGTTGTTTAATGGAATTTGTCATTGGTCATTTGTTGTTTATTTTCTCCTAACTCCTAACTCCTAACTATTAACTACTAACTCTTCACTTTCCACTCAGCACTCTCATTGGCTGGGCTGGTATCCATACAGTAAAAAGTGAGCCAATACCCACGGTTGATTCTACTTCAATCCGACCTCGATGGAGTTCTACAAGTTGTTTAGTTAAAGCTAAACCAAGTCCGGTGCCTTCATAGCGACGGCGATAGGGTGTATCTAATTGCTGAAATTTCTCAAACAGTAGTGGTAGTTGTTCTTCAGGAATGCCAATTCCAGTATCCTCTACTTGAAAGATAGCTGTGTCATCTTCTACCCAAAGACGTAAGGTGACACTGCCACCTTCAGGGGTGAATTTAATCGCATTAGTTAACAGATTCCAGAGAATTTGTTCGACTCGCCCTGCATCGGCAGTAAAGCGATCGCGTCGAGGATCGATTTGCAAATCAAGTTTTAGATTTACTTGTTCGCTTGTTGCTTTTTCTGATAAAGATTCTAAAGTATTTTCTGCTATATTTATTAAGGAAAATTCTGTAATATTTAAAACTGCTTTGCCAGCCTCTATTTGCGATAAATCGAGAATATCATTAATCATTTCTAATAAATGTTCTCCACTGTCGTGGATTGTTTGCAAATAATCCCTTTGTCGTTGACTTAAATCTCCCAAAGGCCAGCGTAATAAAGTTGAAGACATGCCAATGACGTAAGTCAAAGGCGTAAGTAATTCGTGGCTAATGGTAGCTAAAAATTCACTTCTCAGACGGCTAGCGGCTTCAGCGGCGAGTAAAGCATCGCGTAGTGCCATTGTCCGCTCAATAACTCGTTGTTCGAGAGTTTGTTTTTCTTGAGTGAGCGATCGCATTAACTCAGCTTGATGAATCGCGATCGCTAATTGTTCGGCGATGGAAGTCAGTAAGTTTTTGTCGCTCTCACTCCACTGGCGAGGTATACCACATTGATGAGCAATCAGCAACCCCCAAAGTTTTTCTTCAAACATAATCGGTGCTGCCAACTTTGCTCTCACTTGGTTTTCCCTTAAAAAATTCAACAAACACACTTCCAGCGCATAAGCTTTTTCAATGTCATCTACCGCTAGGGTAAAACCTTGGCGATACTTCTCCCAACATTGAGAAGTTCGCATAAAGCAATTTTTTTCCTGATAATGCAATACCGACGGAATAGTATCTTTAGCACGAGCTTCATAGACGATACAACCCCCAGAATCTTGCGTTGGAGGTTGGAATGAAGTTTGAGCTTGCAGCGTTAAGTTGTTGACTCTTGAAGCCTCAAATTTATATATTACTATTCTGTCTAATTCCAAAAATTCACGTACTTGTGCAATTGCTGTTGCCATAATTACTGGCAAATCTAAGCTTTTGCGTATCTGGCTCGTTACCTGATTCAACAGTCGCTCTTGGGAAATCTGTTTTTTCAGTGCGTCTTCCACTGCTTGACAGGCATAAACCTCAGGCTCATTTGTGTTTGGCGGTTCTGTGACTTCCTCCTTTTGCTGAGGCAAAAGACATTCTAGTAACAATACCGTAAATTTCGCTTGGAGTGTGGCATCATTAGGACGAAGAATTTGCCGATATTGTTCCAGATTTTGATGAGTATAGGAATCACCTTCAAACAAGTCTCTTAATTTGGCAACAAAGGAGGCGATCGCCTCCGAATTAAATGTCAAACTAGCAGTCAGGACTGATTGCCCAGAAGCTTCTGTGGTACACTGCACTAGCTTAGCAGGCGATTGTGTTAGCCCGGCGTTGCTAAGTCTTTGAGCATCAACACTCGAAGGGGCGTTTCTCCCGTTGTAGTCACTGACGTTGCTGATAGCTGAGTAAATTCCTTGCTCCCCTGCTCCTCTGTTACCCCTAATTCCCACTCCCTCCGGTCGTGGGGGCCCCGAGTTACCCTGCTCTTCCTGCTCCCCCTGCTCCCAACTTCCTACTAAAAGGGCACTAAACCCACTAGAAACCACTAACGTAAACCTTTGTATCTGCCATTCCCCAGGGATACGAATCCGAGCTAGTACAGCTTCTGTAAGGATGAGAACATTAGTTTCCGCTGCTTGAGCCATCTGCCGTAACAATTCCTCTAGCTGATTAAATACAACTAAAGGCAAATTTCGAGAAAAGCTCAAATCAGGGGAACTAAGCATTTTCAATGGTCTGGTGAGAGGAGCAAAGGAGCCAGTGCGTTGCTTTGGTTTTCAAAGCTGTAGACGCCCAAATGGCCGTTGATTGCAAGGTACCAACTGCCGTCGGTTGTACCGACTCGTAGCAACTGGCATTGCTAGGGTGAAATATTTTGTGATTGTATTCTAATCAACAGTTTAAAACGGTAATACAGGATTATGCATCGTATAAACGCCACATCGGTGGGATGGAATCAGTCAGAAAATTTAGTTTTTTTAGAACAAACTCCAGCTCCCTTTGTATTTATTACGGCTGCTGATACCGACATTCAAACCTTAGCAGCTGCCGTCCCCAAATTACCCGCAACATTTCCTGCATTAAGAGTCGCTAATCTGTTGCAATTGCAGCAACAAATAAGTATAGATGCTTATGCAGAACAAGTTTTGGAACTGGCTCAGGTAATTATACTGCGCCTGTTAGGAGGACGTTCTTATTGGGCTTACGGTTTAGAAGTAGTCCAGGAAATTGTGCAACGTAATGGTACAACCTTAATTGTAATGCCAGGAGACGATGCTCTTGATCCTCTATTAATTTCCCAGTCTACCGTGCCTTTGGGTATTGTGAACCAAGTATTGCAGTATTTCAACGAAGGCGGAGTGGAAAATATTGTTAACGCTCTCAAATTTATCGCCGATACTTGCCTGTTAACTTCGTTTAATCCCTCACCCCCCCAGTTGGTTCCTCGTGTTGGTTTGTATCGAGGGGACTGGGGACTGGAGACTGGGGAACTCGGGGCCCCCTCTGGGTATAAGGGGCAATGGGGAATGGGGAATGGGGAATTGGGAGAAGAAAAATCCCAACTCCCAACTCCCAACTCCCCAATCCCTAAAGTTGGCGTTCTCTTCTACCGCGCTCATTACTTGGGGGGAAACACCAAAGTAATTGATGCTTTGTGTGCTGCTTTAGTGCAGAAAAATTTACAACCTGTGCCAGTGTTTGTTTCTTCGTTGCGTGATCCGAATGTCCAAGCAGAGTTGAGCGAGTTTTTTGGCCCCAAAGACTCAGAGCAAATTGCAGTGCTACTGAATACCACTAGTTTTTCTCTGGCCAGATTAGAAACAGAAACACCCCAAATTGACTTGTGGGAAAAATTAGACGTGCCGGTGTTGCAGGTGATTCTCAGCGGTGGAGGTGTTGAACAGTGGGAGTTACAGTCACAAGGGCTTTCTCCCCGTGATATTGCCATGAATGTGGCGCTTCCAGAGGTGGATGGACGAATTATTAGTCGTGCTGTGTCTTTTAAAGCAGTGCAAACGCGGAATTCTGACTTAGAAACAGATGTGGTAGTTTATGAACCAGTCAGCGATCGCATTGAGTTTGTAGCCCAATTAGCAGCTAATTGGGTGCGTCTGCGCTCTAAGCCACCCCAAGAACGACGAATCGCCCTAATTTTAGCCAATTACCCCAACCGCGATGGTCGCCTGGCTAATGGTGTGGGATTGGATACGCCAGCCAGTTGTATAGAAATTATCAAAGCATTGCAAGTTGCTGGTTATCTAGTGGAACATCCACCCACTCAAGTACAAGAATTAATTCAACGTCTCACTGCTGGTGTTACTAACGATCCAGAAGGTAGAGAATTACGCCCAGTATTGCAAAGTTTGTCTAGTACAGAATATCAAGAATATTTTACTTGTTTACCAACAGCCGTCCAGCAAGGCATTTGTGAACAATGGGGAATCGGGAATTGGGAATTGGGAATCGGGAATCGGGAATCGGGAATCGGGAATCGGGAAAAGTCTTCTTCCCCCCCATCGCCCCATCTCCCTATCCCCCCATCTCTTCCCATTCCTGGCATTCAACTTGGTAACATCTTCGTGGGAATTCAGCCAGCACGGGGTTATGATCTTGACCCTAGTTTGAATTATCACGCCCCAGATTTAGCACCAACCCATGCTTATTTAGCTTTTTACTATTGGATACGCGAGTGTTTTGGTGCTGATGCTGTTGTACATGTGGGGAAACATGGAAATTTAGAATGGCTACCTGGTAAAAGTTTGGCTTTATCTAGTAGTTGTTATCCAGAAGTAGCGCTGGGGCCACTTCCCCACCTGTACCCGTTTATTGTGAATGACCCTGGTGAAGGTTCACAAGCTAAGCGCCGCGCTCAAGCGGTGGTGATAGACCATTTAACACCCCCCATGACTCGTGCCGAACTTTATGGTGGTTTGCAGCAGTTAGAAAATTTAATTGATGAGTATTATGAGGCTGAAAGTTTAGATCCTTCACGTTTACCAGCAATTCGCGATCGCATCCGAGAATTAGTCATCCAAGAAAATCTTCACAAAGATTTAGGAATTGCAAATAAAAATGACATTTTGCAGTTTGAATCACTGATTTTAAATTTTCTCGATGGCTATCTTTGTGAATTGAAAGAAGCCCAAATCCGTGATGGCTTGCATATTTTTGGGCAATGCCCCCAAGGACGCCAACTACGGGATTTAATAGTAGCGATCGCCCGTATCCCTAATCGCCACTCTCCAGGAATCACCCGCGCCATAGCTCAAGATTGGGGTTTAGACTTTGATCCCCTGACAGCAGATTTATCAGCAGTCAGTGGTCAGTGGTCAGTAGTCAATGGCAAACAATGCCACACTATCGGTGATATCGTCGAAGTTCTAGAACAACACGCCGCCTCACTAGTAGAACAACTCCTAACTCAGAACTCAGCACTCAGCAACGCCACATGCTCCACTTGGGGAGACCCCAAGACCGCAGTGGCTCCACCCTGCGGGAAGCCGCAGAAGCGTCTACAGCACTCAGCACTAACCACCGTCCTAGACTGGATACGCGATCGCCTCCTCCCTGCTATCCAACAAACCCAAGATGAAATTACCAATTTGTTACGGGGACTTGCTGGTAGGTATGTCCAAAGCGCATCGGCTGGCGCACCCACGCGTGGGCGTCCTGAAGTGCTGCCAACTGGCAGAAACTTTTACTCAGTAGATATCCGTGCTATTCCCACAGAGACGGCTTGGGATGTAGGCAGGAGAGCCGCTGAGAACGTGATAGAATGCTATACTCAAGAAAATGGAGAGTATCCAAAAACACTAGGATTATCGTTATGGGGTACTGCCACCATGCGAACTGGTGGTGATGACATCGCCGAAGCTTTGGCTTTTTTGGGTGTGCGACCTGTATGGGATGGTGCAGCACGGCGGGTAGTCGATTTTGAAATTTTGCCATTAGCTATCTTGGGGCGTCCGCGTGTAGATGTTACCTTACGAATTTCCGGCTTTTTCCGAGATGCGTTTCCTAACCTGATTGACTTGTTCGACTCGGCAGTACAAGCAGTAGCAGCCTTAGATGAGCCACCAGAACAGAACCCCCTAGCAGCGCAAGTTCGCCAAGATACAGATTTTTGGACGCAACAAGGTTTAACAAAACAAGCAGCTAGTATGCGATCGCGCTATCGCATCTTTGGTTCAAAACCAGGTGCTTACGGTGCAGGTCTCCAAGGTTTAATTGAATCGCAAAATTGGACAGATGACCAAGATTTAGCTCGTGCCTACATTAACTGGAGTTGCTATGCCTACTCTTCGGGAGCGGGGGAAGCAGGGGAGCAAGGGAGCAGGGGTGCAGGGGAGCAAGGGAGCAGGGGAGCAGGGGAGGCAACATCTCCCTCGTCTCCCTCATCCCCCTCATCCCCCT
>NZ_JAECZC010000041.1 GCF_016056305.1 Amazonocrinis nigriterrae CENA67
AGGGGGATGAGGGGGATGAGGGGATGGGTAATGGGTAATGGGTAATGGGGAATGGGCCAGATGTGATGACTAATAGTAGAATCCAATTACCAATTACCAATTCCCAATTACCAATTCCCAATTACCAATTCCCAATTCCCAATTCCCAATTCCCAATTCCCCATTCCCAATTCCCCAATCACAAATACCCGTGTTCTGTTAAGAATGCAGGCGTAAGGGCATCTAAAGTGGTATCAGTGGCAACTTTGTCGCTGTTTTTGCCATGAAAGAGGAATTTTTCCACGTATTTGCCGAGAATATCACCTTCTAAATTCACCCAACTACCAGGGACAAGATAGCGGAGATTTGTCTCGGCATAGGTGAGGGGAATTACCGCTACAGTGAACTGAGATAATTCCGGCTCGTAAGCTGCTACTGTCAGGCTAATGCCATTTACAGCTATACTACCTTTGGGGACAATGTACCGCGCGATCGCTTCGGGTGCAGTAAAGGTCATTTCCCAGGAAGTAGCCGTTTGTTCTGCTCCTAGTAATCGACCGATGCCGTCTACATGACCCATGACAAAATGACCGCCGAGTTTGCTGCCCACTCGCAGCGAGGCTTCTAAATTGACGTATCTCTGTTGAGTTTGCTCAGATCCTAAAGTTGTGCGGCGTAGAGTTTCTGGTGAAGCAGTGGCGATAAATCCATCTTTTAAAATTTCTTCCACTGTCAGGCAAACCCCATCTACAGCCACGCTGTCACCGTAAGCTAGATCCTGCATAATAACAGAGGATTGACTTACACAAGTAATTTGCCAAGAATCACCCCCTAAGGGTTTCATCGTTCCTAAAGCTTGGATTAATCCTGTAAACACGGCTTTTTTGTAAAACTAACTCTATTTATTGCTTAATTTTGCCTGAAATTAACTGGTATTTCTCACAAGAATGCTAAACATTCTAAGTATAATTTCTGACTAAATTAAATATAAGAATCTTAACACATTCGCATCCATCACAAGGCATACTTGGTTAAGAAGGTTATTGTCTAAGCAGACCAATTTGACTTACTCTGGTGTTCACAACAAGTTCGGAGTTTAATAGAAGCAATTATAGAGAACAATGCTTATGTTTACTTATGTTCACTACTTACCCGAAAAACGGCATTATTTGTCACAAAGCGCCCAATCGCTTAAAGGATTGTAGAGGCTTAGCCAATGATTGAAATGAAAGTCGCTGGCATAGCATTAGATGCCATAACCCGCAGCCCGATCGTACTTTTAAAAGATGCCTCAGATCGGCGTGCTTTACCAATTTATATTGGTCAGGAACAAGCTAGGGCAATTATGAGTGCGCTGGAGAATCAAAAGCCTCCCAGACCTTTAACCCACGATTTGATTGTCAATATTTTAGAGACATGGAACATGGCTCTAGAGCGAGTGATTATTCATTCCTTACAAAAGGATACATTTTATGCAGCTTTGATTGTCCAGCAAGGCGAAGTCAAAAAAGAAATTGACGCACGTCCTAGCGATGCGATCGCGATCGCCCTCCGTACTAACACACCCATTTGGGTGATGGAAGAAGTTGTTGCTGATGCTTCAATACCCGTCGATCGCGACGCTGATGAAGCAGAACAGCAAGCTTTCCGTGAATTTATCTCTAATCTCCGTCCCGAAGATTTAATCAAGCGCTTCGGTAATGGTGATAGCTAGAAAAGTTGTAAGTTATGAGTTAAGAGTTATGAGTTAGTTACTTCAACTTTTAACTGTTAACTCCTAACTCTGTTCATGATGCAATACCGACGCTTTGGAAAAACGAATTTACGCCTCTCGGTTTTTTCTTTGGGAACAATGCGCTACCTGGCTAATGCCGAAAATGCTCAGGGTGCGATCGCATTAGCCTTATCACTGGGAATTAATCACATCGAAACAGCCAGAGGTTACGGCAAAAGTGAGGAGTATCTTGGTAAGGCTATCAAAGCTGGCTTGTCAGTACCTCGAAACAAGCTTTACTTCACTACCAAAATTCCACCCACAGCAGAAGCTGACAGTATGCGTCGGTACATCGATGAATCCCTAGAACGATTAAATCTCGATTATCTTGATTGTCTGGGAATTCACGGCTTAAACACTTGGGAGCATCTAGAGTGGGTGAAAGCCAAAAATGGCTGTATGTCAGCAGTGCAGTCCGTCGTTGCTGATGGTCGAGTGCGCCATGTTGGTTTTTCCACCCACGGCCCATTAGAAGTAATTCTGGCAGCAATCAATACAGATTTTTTTGAATTTGTCAATCTGCATTATTACTATTTCTTCCAAAGGAACGCCCCAGCGATTCAGCTAGCCGCAAAGAAGGATATGGGCGTTTTTATCATTTCCCCTGCTGACAAGGGAGGACGACTTTACACGCCACCCCAAACTTTAAAAGATTTGTGTCAGCCGTTTTCACCATTAGAATTAAATTATCGCTTTTTGCTGAGTGACAAGCGCATTACTACCTTGAGTGTGGGGCCAGCAAATGCAGATGAATTAATAGAACCTTTGCGGGTTGCTGATAGTGATGGGAAGTTAACATCAGCAGAAATCTCTGTTTTTGAACGGTTAGAAAAGCAGCAAAAAATTGCTTTAGCAACTGATAAATGCAGTCAATGTTATGCTTGTTTACCTTGTCCGGAAAATATCAATATTCCAGAGGTATTACGGTTAAGAAATCTTGCTGTTGCATACGATATGACCGACTATGGAAAATATCGTTATGGCATGTTTGAAAACGCCGGACATTGGTTTCCAGGAATGAAAGCAAATCGCTGCACAGAATGCGGCGATTGTTTACCTCGTTGTCCTGAAAAGTTAGATATTCCAGCTTTATTGGCAGACGCTCATGAAAGATTAAATGGCAAAGTTGGGAGGAGATTGTGGGGATAAATTAAAAATTAAAATTATGGAATGATAAAACTATGTAAATAACAAAAAAGCGATACTACACGCCAGAAGAATGTTTACAGCAAATATGATGAAGAAGATCAAGCGATTGCTCTTACAACTGTACCCTTTGAAATTTCTTTACAAGATTTATATAACAGAGTAAATTTTCAGCTTCTTGAGTCAGAAAGCGAAAATCTTGGTGTTGAGGAATTGAGGTGAAGAACTCTTAGCCTGCACAAAGCACGCATTACCCTAAAACTTGAAACCAGTTTTACACTACTTTTAACGACTTTTGAGGAAAAGCAATTGGTTCTGGCAGAGGTTTACCCTGCTCTTGATACCATTCAATTAAAGATTCAATTACTTCTTGTCCGTGTTTGGCTGCTTCCTCATAGGTTTTGCCATGAGTGTGGAATTGCTGCTAAGGAAATTCCGGTAAGTGTACCAAATAACAGTTATCTTCATCAGACCATTGGATAACCATACTGTAGCGATCGTTCATTTTTCTTCCTGTCATTTAAAGTTACTCATTTCTACAACCTAGAAGTTTAGGGGAAGTCTCTAAGTCAAACTCAGTTTGTATAATATGCGAAATTGTATTAATTTTTTCAGGCAGAGCAAAAAGCATAAGAGTATTAAGTGCAGTTTTTCCAATTACCCCTTTCTCAGGCTCTCGATGGCCTATTTTGTTCAAAATAGCAGAAAGTTTTATTGAAGGACGAGAGTGAACGTTAAAAGTTAATCTATTTTCACCTTCAAAACGTACATACCAATCGTAATCTGCCAAAGTGTTCAACTTAATATCTAGGTTTCCATTCAATACTTCAATATGTTCGATGTTAGGTTTAAATAATTCTCTTAATTCATGCATTCCATCATCCCAAGTTACCTCCTCTGCTGAAAAAATAACTTCAGAATCTACTTGTGTTTTTAAATTATTTCCTTTTCGGAGACTACGATTCAATAGAGCATACTGGTAGAGTATTTCTGGCATTTCTACTCCAAGAGTATATAAACTGCGTTCCTCACAGAATTCCTTAGCTTCATCACGAAGTTGATTTATTAGTAAACCAATATCTTTGTTAGCAAAACTGTTATACTCTCCTCCTTTAGCTTCAAATGCATCAGCCTTTGCTCTGACACTTAAAGAAAGAGCTACTAGTAGTGGTAATCTTTCAGGTTTTCCTATATCAATGCGATTCAATTGAGTTCGTAGCCAAGCTTCTAAATCTTCGGCTCTTTCAATTAATTGATCTGCTTCTAGAAATTCAGGTAGTATATAGCTAAACCGCTCATAAGTTTTGAGTAATTTGAATGTTCTAGTTTCAAACTCTTCTCGCCGTCTACGAGCTTCTACATCTTTAACCTCTTCTACAATACTTTGAAAACCTGTACGCATTTCTTCACGGAAGATATTCATTTGTTGAGCGAGGTTATACTGATTGCACGCCAATAACTCAAGGGTTCGGTGTTGAACAATTAAAGCATTTTGAATACTGTTAAAAGATGACTGAATCTGCTCGTGATTACGGTCTAGTTTATTTTTAATTTTGTGAAGTTGTACTCCGTTGTAAATACCTACACCCAGGTTAAGTATATTTATTCCAAGATTAGCAATGTTAAACATATCAAGATTAGCTGGTTGTACAGATTGAATTGTCTTGCCGCTTATACGATGGCGCGTACACCAAGTACCCGCTTTACCAACAAATACTTCATAATCTGAAGCTTCTCCTCCTTGAAATGGATATGGTTCTGGCTTCTGAGTGAAAGGATTAATCATATTTGTTTATGAAAATATATTTAATTTAAGTATTCCCAAGACTATTTTTTATGTATCACTTCTTGAATTAAGGTGCGATCGCCCATCATTCCCCACCATCATCGGCTAACTTAGATAAAATCACTATGGTGCTAGTTAACCTCCCTAAGTCTGATGAAAAGCGATCGCTCCTCTTCCCTACCCTCTCTTCAACGTCCTGAAATACTCGCGCCAGCAGGTAACTGGGAATGTGCCAAAGCTGCTGTAGAAAATGGGGCGGATGCGATTTACTTCGGTTTGGATAAATTCAACGCCAGAATGCGGGCGCAAAATTTCACTGAAGCTGACTTACCTGAATTGATGAAATTCCTGCATCTTCGCGGTGTTAAAGGTTATGTCACTGTTAATACTCTGATCTTTCCCAAAGAACTTGCCCAAGCACAACAATATCTCCGCACGATTATCGCCGCAGGTGTAGATGCAGTAATCGTTCAGGATGTGGGTATCTGCCGTCTTATCCGTCACCTTTCACCAGATTTTCCCATCCATGCTTCCACGCAGATGACTATCACAAGTGCAGCTGGGGTGGAATTTGCTAAGTCCCTCGGTTGTCAGTTGGTAGTACTTGCCCGTGAATGTTCCCTCAAGGAAATTAATAAAATTCAACAGCAAATTGCCCAGGAGAATACTTCGCTACCGCTAGAAGTCTTTGTTCATGGTGCTTTGTGTGTTGCCTATTCTGGCCAGTGTTTGACAAGTGAAGCTTTGGGAGGACGTTCCGCCAACAGAGGCGAATGCGCCCAAGCTTGCCGAATGCCCTACGAGTTAATCGCCGATGGGGAAGTTGTCGATTTAGGAAATCGTAAATATTTACTCAGTCCCCAAGACTTAGCAGGGTTAGACGTGTTACCCGATTTGGTGAAGTCGGGAGTAACCAGCCTGAAAATTGAAGGTCGTTTAAAAGCACCGGAGTATGTTGCTAATGTCACCCGTGTTTATCGCCAAGCCTTGGATCGGGTGATGGCAGAATTGGAAAAACCTAACGCCCTAACCCCCTTCCCTGCAAGGGAAGGGGGAATTAATACTTCCCTCTCCGTTTCAGAGGGGGAGAGAGGTCAAAGCAATTCGGAACGCTACAACTTGGAGATGGCATTTTCTCGCGGACTCTACACAGGTTGGTTTGCTGGGATTAATAATCAAGAACTGGTTCACGCCCACTTTGGTAAAAAGCGGGGAGTTTATCTCGGTGAAGTCACCCGCATTCGCAACGAACAAGTTAAAGTCAGGCTTGAAGCGCCAGTCAAACCAGGGGATGGAATTGTGTTTGACTGCGGTCACCCAGAGGCGAAGGAAGAAGGCGGTCGTGTTTATGGGGTGGTTCACAAAGGTAAAGAAGCCTTACTCACCTTTGGTCGCAGTGACTTGAACCTACGCCGGGTGCATGTAGGTGATAAAGTTTGGAAAACCAGTGACCCAGAACTCGATAAGCAATTACGCCAGAGTTTTGCAGGCGAAAACCCGCAATTTCAGCGTCCCATTGATATAGAAGTTTATGGAGAAGTTGGTCAATCATTGATTGCGATCGCTCGCGACCAATTCGGTAACATCGTACAAGTAGAATCTGTAATTTCACTGGTAGAGGCACACACCAAACCCTTGAATCAAGACCGCTTAGAAGAACAGTTAGGTCGTCTTGGTAACACTCCTTTTTATTTGGCAACGCTTAACAATCATCTCAGCGGTACTGTTATGCTACCCGTGAGTGAGTTGAATAGGATGCGGCGAGAAATCGTCACCCAGTTGGAAGCATTGCGAAGTCAACCTAAACGCTGGCAACTACGTTCTGACGTTTCTTTCCAAGACCTACTCCCCTCCTCATCCCCCTCATCTTCCTCATCCCCCTCATCCCTCTCACTCATCGTCCTAGTACGCAACCTCAAACAACTCCAAGCCGCCCTCCAGGCTAATGTTGAAACACTGTACTGCGAATTTGAAGACCCCCGCGCCTACCAACAAGCAGTGCAAATGGTAAATCAACAAAGACAAAAATCCCCACTCCCGACTCCCCACTCCCAACTCCCCACCATCTGGGTTGCACCACCCCGAATTACCAAACCTGGAGAAAATTGGATTTTACAACAAGTGCGTGCTGCAAAGGCAGATGGCTATTTGGTGCGGAATTATGACCAACTACAATTTTTTGCCGCAGACCGTTGTATAGGAGATTTTTCCCTTAACGTTGCCAACCCTTTAACCGCAGACTACTTTCACCAGCGCTTTGGTTTGCAAAGGTTGACGGCATCCTATGATTTAAATATCACCCAACTCGAAGATTTACTTAGTAGTTGTCCGCCCGATTGGTTTGAAGTGACAATTCACCAACATATGCCGATGTTTCATATGGAACATTGTGTATTTTGTGCTTTTCTTTCTACAGGGACAGACTATACTAACTGTGGGCGACCTTGCGAAAAGTATGAAGTGAAATTGGGCGATCGCGTCGGTAGTCAACATGTCCTACAGGCCGATGCTGGTTGTCGTAATACTGTATTTAATAGCACTGCCCAAACCGGAGCCGAATACGTACAGCGTCTTATAGAATTAGGATTGCGTCACTTCCGCATTGAATTTGTCAACGAGACACCGGAACAAGTTAAAAAAACGATACTACGGTATCATCAGTTATTACAAGGTGAGATTACAGGTTACCAACTCTGGCGAGAGTTGAAGTTGCAAAATCAACTGGGTGTAACTCGTGGGCCTTTGGGTGTTTCTGCACTGCGGCCATAATTCCTGTTTGGATTTTGGATTTTGCGGAAAGTTCCAAGGAGGGTTTCCCTCCGTAGGAAACTTTCCAAGACAGATTTTGGATTTTGGATTGAAAATTCCCAGTCATCAGCCACCAGTCATCTGTAGGGGCGGGTTCACAAATATCCTCGCTTGCTCAAAAATAATATTTATTAACCCGCCCCTACTTCAACCAAGATAATTTATTTCTTGGAGTTCCCTAAATTGTCGAACTACCTTTAAAAACCTCTGCACTGTTGGCGATGTTTGGTTTCGTCGCCAAATCATGGCAATGGCAACTTTTGGGGTAGATTCTTGGATATTTTGATAAACTACCCCTGTCCGTTGTAAATTTTGCAAAGATGCTGGCACTATTGCCACACCCATCTCGGCTGCCACTAAGCTAACAATCGTTTGCATCTGGATGGCTTCTTGAGTAACTGTAGGGCTGAAGCCTGCTTGCTGACACAGACTAATAATTAAGTCGTAGAGTCCAGGCGCTAAGATTCTAGGAAATAAAATAAACGGTTCATTGGCAAGTGATTTCAAACAAACATGAGATTGATTTGCTAGCCAATGTGTTTCAGGAAGTGCCACCATCAGCGACTCTTGAAAAATTATCTCCCAATTAAATGTATCTTCTTCTACAGGCGGACGCACGAAGCCTACATCCAGCCGACCTGACCGCAACCATTCTAACTGCTGATCTGTAGTCAGTTCATGTAACTCTAACCTCACACCAGGGACACGATTACGAAAATCCCGCAAAATATTTGGCAAAATATTATACGTTGCTGAACTGACAAAACCGACCACCAACTGTCCAACTTCGCCCCGACTAGTTTGTTGTCCAACTTGAATTGCCTGTTGCAATTGTCTAAGAATTTGCTGCACTTCACCCAGAAACACTTGCCCGGCTTCTGTTAATTGCACATTTCGTTTAGTGCGGTGAAACAATTCAAACCCCAATTCTTTTTCTAGCTGCTGAATTTGTTGACTGAGGGGAGGTTGGGCAATGTGTAATCTTTCCGCCGCCCGTCCAAAGTGTAATTCTTCTGCCAAAGTTACAAAATACCGCAGATGCCGTAGTTCCATCTGTCACCATTCTTCACAAGTTATTAAACCTAAATTAGTTTTGTCAATAGTAACTACACCACAAATAATAAGTAGTAAAAAGTATTAAATTAATCTTTATACTGAATTTATAGGGCAAACATGAACTATACTTTTGTATCGAAGGCAATAGGGAAGGGCTGCTACTTTCAGTAGTTCGCTGGCTAAAAAATTGTGTTTCCAACACCAATTTGGAACTAAATTTTCAGCATTATTGCTTCTTGATATTTCATGATTTTAATTTGTCACTAATACAGTTTTTACCATGAAATTGAGCTTTACTTTTAGGATAATCGGCTGTACGCTGCTTACGCTGTTAACACCAACCATACTCTATGCTCAGACTTCTCCGTATGGAACGACACGTAGACCTCACACTTGCCCATCAAGAGTAGAACCAAAAGCAGGAGCGCCCAGCGCCGAACAGGCAAAGATGTATTTTCTCTGTGACGTAGAAGAGGAAATTGTTATCAGTATACCCAATAGCTTTTTGAGGCTTGTCACCGATCTCACCATTCAGGTTGCCCCTATTTCCCGGCCGTTCAACATGGAAACTGACGGAAAGTATTTAGGCATCGACCCGAAACAACCCGTGTACGATATCCGAGGAAGCTACACCGATTATTTTTGCAAGAGGATCGACCGTCGTAACATTGGAAAAAACTGCATTGTCTCTTCTAGACCAAACCAACAGGGCATCTGTTTCCGAAACACTTTTGGCGACTGGCATTGCCATATGATAGGTACAAAAAGAGAAATTGGTAAGCAACTACCACCGCCTACGAATTAGGGCATATCTTGCCCAGACGCGGAAATAGTACCTTCAGCATAAATCTAACCCTTACCCTGATTGGGATGCGATCGCATATGGTCGAGCTTCATTCATCACATTGATTACCAATGCGATCGCACCCAACCAAAACTCGTCTTTATGAGCAGGCTTTAGGTAAACTCATATTTTTTACATATTAGTTATTGTAGAAAAATATATTGGACATCATTAGAAATCTTTTTTACTCTAATGATCAGGCAGTCATCAACCGAGAGCGCATGGTTGAAGATTGGTGAACCAACAAATTGTAATTTCACTGTTTATGAATCAACTTTTGATACCCAACAATGATTGGGACAGTAGCCTTTATGAAGATAAACACGCCTTCGTGTGGCAATATGGCGAAGACTTGCTGAAATTACTCAACCCCAAACCAGGAGAATCTATTCTGGATTTAGGTTGCGGTACTGGGCAACTGACAGAAAAAATTGCCTTAGCTGGGGCTGAAGTTATAGGAATTGATAACGCAGCGACGATGATTGAGAAGGCTAGACAAAACTATCCTCATTTACATTTTCAGGTTGCTGATGCCCGCAACTTTCAGCTTAAACAGCCGTTCGATGCTGTATTTTCTAATGCTACCTTGCATTGGGTAAAACCAGCAGATGCCGCGATCGCTTCCATACATCAGGCATTAAAATTAGGAGGGCGTTTCGTAGCCGAGTTTGGTGGTAAAGGGAATGTACAGGCGATCGTTAAAGCGTTGTATACCGCTTTGGCAGAGATAAATATTACCGCAGAATCACTTAATTCGTGGTATTTCCCTAGTATTGGTGAGTACGCCAGCATACTGGAACAGCACGGGTTTGATGTCAACTACGCCATTATATTTCCCCGTCCCACTCCCCTAGCTGAGGGAGAAGCAGGTATAAAAAACTGGATTGAGATGTTCGCTGGCAGTTTCCTCGCTGGACTGTCTACTGAGCAACAAATACAAGTAACTCAAACTGTTGAACAGATCCTCAAGCCAACACTTTATCAAGAAGGTATTTGGACAGCTGACTATCGACGAATTCGCATCTTTGCCATCAAAGTTTAACGTGAGTTCGATGACCTCTCCCTCCCGACCTCCCTCTCCATTTAGGCGAGGGAGGAGGAACGAAAAAATAAGGGTTTTACTCCCCTCTCCTTGTAGGAGAGGGGCTGGGGGAGAGGTTAAAACAGCACTTGTCGAACTCACGTAAGTTTAAGGAGACTAGGTACTGGGGACTAGGAAAGATATATATATAGTTATAAGTTTTTACAATGCCCCATGTCCCATGCCCCATGCCCAATTCCCACTACTCCTAACTATTAGCCTGGCTACGGTTTCGCTTTTACCAATCCCTGCTTCATTAGCACAAACGTCCTCGATACCACAGCCTTCAAATGCTCCTCTAGAACTCAATTTATTGACCAAACCAAACGGTATTGTGATTACAGCTAATACCATTGACCCAACAGGATTAACTGTTCCCAGTTTATGGTGGGCAAGAGAAAACTCAGAGAAGAAGCTGTTGGATAACTGGATAGCTTATCCAGTTTCTAACCAAGAACCTGGTCGAGTAGACTTGATAGTTAATCAGCAAGTCTGGAGTTTACTAAGTTACCTGGAGCGTTACAGCTTTGTGAATCGCTTAGGTAACTTATCACGTAAGGATGGATATAACGTTCGTGTTTTTAATTATCAGCAAGATCTTTTGGCAACTTACACCTGTAACTTTCAAATAAGTCCAGCGTTATGTAATATCCAAATGAATATTCAGAATAAGTTAGGGTTAACGAAGATAACAGATAACAGATAACTGTTCACTGATTTAACAGACTTCCTAATAAAAAATATTGCACTATTCACAGTCATCAGGAGCCAGTGCGTTGGGGAGACACTGCGTTGCGCGGGTTAAGAGCGTTGAAGCAAGTGTCGTCGGCTCTGCCGACTTGAAGCAACTGGCGTTCATCAGTCATCATTCAACCTTGTCTGATTTTAGTGAATAAAGATTCGTACTGTTGTACCACCGATGTGGCTAAGGGAAGCAAAAATTCACTTTTGGCGAAAACTTCTTGATTACTCTGTAAGAGATTCCGCACAGATTCCTGGAGGTCGGAAGCAACAATATTTGTAGAAATTGGCGAATTACTTTTAGTCAGCAGAGAAATTTGCTTAGCGATCGCTGGTTGCCAACAAAAATCAATCCATTGGGATGATAAAGTACTTTTAGCAATACTTGTCGGGCGTACCCATAAGTCTGCCCAAATTGCTGTTCCTGACTGAGGAGTAATGGCAGCAAGTTGGGGATAACGCCCTAGAATTGGTACTACATCACTTGACCAGCCAACTGCTAGCCAAGTGTCCCCCATAATTAAAGGTTCTAGGTAGGTGTTGGAACTGTAGAACTTCACCTGTTGGTTTAATGCTCTGAGTTCTTTTTCTAGTTCTGGTACTGTGCTAAGATTCTCTGTATTGTAGGATTGACCTAGTTTTTTTAAGACTAGACCAATTACTTCTCTGGGTTGATTAAGTAAGGAAATGCGCGATCGCAATTCATCTCTCCACAAATCACCCCAATTCTGAGGCTTCCACCCCAATTGTTTGAATTTGTCACGATTGTAAACAATTACCGTACTGCCCCAACGATAAGGAGCAGCCCAAATTTTGCCCTGAGTATCTAAATCACCTTGTTCGTTACGCCTGACCAGTTTTTGCCATCTTTCATCCAAAGCAGACCACTGTTTGAATTGTTTTACCTCCGCTTCTTGGAGTGGTTGAATTAGTTTCTCCTCGATTGCAGCTTTCAGCCAGTAATCTCCCAAGGTCACGAGGTCAGCCACAGCAGTTGTTTGAGATTTTCTAAATGGTATGAAACGAGTCCACACCTGCTCATCAGCGGCTTGTGGTTTGTTTTGCCAACCTTGCAAGTGTTGAAATAAATCTCGTATCTGCTCGACTGGGGCAAACTTTAACTGCACCTGTTGCTGTAAGCTTTGGCGAAATTGATTAACCACCTGACTTGGAACAGATCCTTTCAATAACTGCACGTTTAATTTTATCTGTTTGTTGCCAGCACACCCAACCAGCAGTTGTGAAAGTGCTAGTCCACCCGTCCCAAGCAAAAAAGACCGTCGATCCATTGATTTTGGATAGGAAATTTTACATTGTATACCATACATATATATAAGCAAAAGAATGCCAGAGGCTAAAGCACTGAAAAAAAGTGTGTGATTGAGAATAGCCCCTATTTTCTCAGCAAACCTGTAAATTTATCCAAATAGAGTTTTATCTTACTTCACTTTGTCGGTGCAATTCAGTTAGACGCGTATTAGCTCAGAAATTATTTAGATTTTATTTAGATTCTAGCTGTTGTCTATCTTGCTGTATAAGTAACAAGGAAATCCCAAAATTGTGACTGATTTGCTATTATCAACCTTTTTTGCCGCTGATTTTGTAGAATTTAGATACCAAGCTTTCTTAATTAAACATAAAGATTAACCAGGGATTTTAATTTTAATTTGCTATTTTGATTTACTGATTCACTTTAACCAGTCTGATTAATTGTCATATTTCCGGAATATTAGGACTTTTACCTACCCTTAACTGATATTTATTGTCTGCTTTTAAGTGCTGATTCAGGCATATTTGCCAGCAAATGCTCATTAAATACGAATAGGGAAGTATGTTTAAGCGTTTTACTAGTAATTACTGTGGCTAACTTAATTTTTCTCAATGATAAGCTTGAGTAATACTCATAAAAAATATTGAGTTATATTTAAAAGTAATTACTTAGGTATCGCCTGACAACAGAATTTTTGAAAAATTAAATAATTCATAAGTATGGTTAACATAGCTAGTAAATTGAATAACATAGAGAAAATATGCGGACGAGGGTATTAAATGGAGCCATTACAAAAGCAGATTCTCACTTTGAGCGATAAACTGGATGCCCTTTATCAGGTGATTGAGGAGCTTGACGGTAAAGTTGCTCAAGCTTTTTCAGAGTGTTCCTTAGCGAATTCACAAGCAAAGGATAATTATCTGGAAAATAACGATACTGGGCGCTTTCAGTTAAAAGCACAGAGCAATATTAATCCCGAACTGGAACATAAAGATGTATTAACAGACGGCATTTATTTAGATATGAATCGTCAAGGTGGAGATAAGAACATAACACCAGAAATTCAAATCCAACGACTGACAGCTCAACTCACAGCAGCATACAATCGCATTGCTGCCTTAGAAGAACAATTACTCAGAGAGAGAATCCACTAAATTGACAAATTATTCAATAGCCAATATTCTCCAGATTTACCGGAAGCTTTGTGAGTCCGGTTATTTTGTTATTGACTATTGACTCGGCTTTGCCGTTCAAGTTGGTCTTCAATAGCTGCCAAAAGTCGATGTTGATCCCAATTTTGGCTGAGATGGGCGGCGATACAAGCGGCTCCAGCGCCCATACCTTCTTTAACAAAGCCCTGTTCATAAGCTTGGAGTTGGGGATAACGAGAATTAGCAAAACTCAGCGCAGTAGCTAGTAGTGGAGGAGTTGTATTTCCTAAGCTGAGGGCTAAATCTACGGTAGCGCCAGTTGGGTCTTCTGCTACCCAACGAGTTGTCCCCACAACCACTTCTGCCGGTCGCCAAGATAAATTGTAAGCTTGAGCGATCGCGCTTGTTAAAGCATAAACCGCCAGCATTTGTGTACCACCAGCAAGCATAACACCACAACTGCGACTAGCAGCGATCGCCATCCCAGCTACTACCACTTGCATGGGATCGCCTACCGCCGCAACGAGTTGTAAGGGGTCGAGTAGGGGAGATGAGGAGGATGAGGGAGACAAGGTAAAATTTTCTCCCCTGCTCCGCTGCTCCGCTGCTCCCCCTGCTTTCCACCTCAAAAGCCCTTCCCGCACCACTGCCCACTTTTGCTCGTGGTTACAAACAGGATGGCTACTGTTGACTTTTCCTACCGCGTCTATACCTAAACCAGTTAAAATTGCCAGAGCGGTTGTGGTTCCTCCGACGACGCACTCACCTATAATCAAATATTCCTGTTGGATATTGGCAGCCAGGCGTTCTCCCCACAGCAATCCTTGTTTTAGTAAGTGTTGTACTATTGCTAGTTCCATAGCCACACCTTGACTTAAACACCTAGCAGGCGTGCCACCCAAATCAATGGTTGGTACAGCGGGAGACTGTGGTAAACCAGCATTAAACAAATAAAGTGGCATGTTAAGTGCCTCTACCACAGCGCGGGTCAGCAGTACAGGCGATGCTCCCGCTGCTAGTGGTGGTAGAGGATATTGGGGTTTTCGTTGGGGGCCATAATATAAAAACTCAGCATCAGCACAAGCAGTATATTTCCGATCAATAGGGGTGCGTCCAGCTGCTGAAATTCCTGGAATCAAGCCAGTTTCGGTAAAACCTAAAACGCAGGCAAACACGGGTAAAGAGCCGCCATACCTAGCAGTCCATGCTTTACCTTGTTCTATTTGAGTGTAAATACGAATCACTTGGAAAGTTAGGAGTTAGGAGTTAAGAGTTAGGAGTTAGGAGTTTAATTCATAACTCATAACTCATAACTTATAACTCATAACTATCCCTCATAATCCATCAAGACTTGTACCCATTGTGGTGGGCGGGGGATGGGATTTCCTAGGCGGTCTAACAAAAGCCATGCCGCCAAATGTACTACAAACAGATAAATAAAGTTATTCAGCACAATTAAAGCGATCGCGCCTGTTTGAATCAAAAATACACTAGGACTAGCTAATATTTCCAGCTGCAAAAATATCCACTCTGTAATTTCTGTCACCTGGTTAATTACATAAATCCACAAATCTTCACTCGACAACACAGACAGCAACCACATACGAAAAAAGAACCCCAAAGTACCCAAGATTGTGCCTAAACTGATGGAAACAATCCAAGGTACACGACGATACCAAGTTGCCCCCAACAGCACACCCATAAAAGCATAGGGCATGACAAACAAAAGACTGCGGACTGGCCCCATCAACACCGACAGCAGCAACCCAGAAGTCACTGCTGCCATCCATGCCGCTCGTTTGCCCCAACGCAGGTAAACTAAAGCGATCGGTACAGGAAAAAATATCCGCAAAACTGGCCCCAAAGGAAAGTAAAAATTAATAAACCAAATCAAACTAGCGGTACTTGCCAAAAACGCTGTTTCCACCATCCTCAAGGGTGCATCAACTTTCAGCTGCGGAGGCTGGGGTCTGTTGTGGTTGCCTGAGTTGAGCGGACTGCCGTCAGGGTTTAACTGCTCTTGTTTATCTAACCTTTGATTTCGGGGACTTTGAGATTCAGAGGATTGATCTTTTTCTGGCTCGTCTGGCAGCGAATCTAAAATGCTCATTTGGACAAGTTGTTAAACTATCATTCTTTCCAAAGCTGACACATCAGGAATAGAAATAGTGTCCTGATCCCGTTTAATCAAGCCTTTTTTTTCTAGCCTTGTCAATACTCTTGTAACTGTTTCCCGTGCTAGTCCACTTAAACTGCTCAATTCCCGGTGCGGTAAATTCGGAATTTTCGTTTCTCCTGTCTGTCCTCGTTTACCTTGTCCTTCTGCCAAAAACAACAATGTGTCTGCCACCCGCGACTGACTGTCAGATTCCCGCAAGCGCAATCGCCGATTCACTTGCCGCAAACGCCGCGCCATCAGTTGTGCCAGTCGCACTCCCGCCAATGGTTCTGTCTGGAGTAACTTAACAAAATCCTGAGACGGCATACTACCAATCACCGTGGGAGTTAGCGTAATTACGTCGGTAGAGCGGGGTACTTCATCTAACGCCGCCATTTCACCGAACAATTCCCCCCTGCCAATGATATTCAGCGTCACCTCTTTCCCTTCGAGATTGTAAGTGCGAATTTTGACCCAGCCATCAACTATAAAATAAACAGAACCACCCCAGTCATTTTCCAAGAGAATTACTTGATTAGCTGGGTGTGTGCGGGTAACAAGATTGGTCAGAGCAACTTCCACAACAGCTTCTGGCAACCCTTGAAAAAAGGGAGCCGAGATTATCCAGGGATTGGTCGATGCTTCTTGCAAGCTATATCGGTCTTCCATGACGATATCTTTATTAAAGCTGCTATGTATACAATAAACAAGGGCACTATATTCAGCCTAAGCGATCAAGGCACAGCCCATTTACAAAAAAGCTACTTGACATCAAAAAACGACAAGAGCCTTTTTTTGTAGACAATCTTTATCAAATGATCAAAATAGCGTCAAACATTTGCACACACCAACTCTGAGGGGCTTGTTTGGAAGCTAATTGCACTACAAACTTGATTAAGTGAAAATATATCCAAACAACATTAAATAATACTCAAGTAAGTTAATTTTTGTTAAGTTGACTTCATAGGGGAAACAGAAGGAGGAAGGGAAGAATTATCCCTTTTGCTTTTACCCTGGGCGAAGGAGGTTGAAATACGGCAAACTACATGTAAGTCAGGAAGAAGGGTGTGGGGTGTGGCTCTTGTGGGTGTAGGTAAAATCAGTGTTAGCTCTCTTCTCTTATTGGTTTCGCTTCTGGGTGTACAAAAATATAGCTTTCTCTTTCACCCCCCCCTACACCCCACACCCTGCACCCTACACCCTTTTCTGGCCATGTTCTGTTAAAAAATGCCATCTTGCCATTCAGTTACTCTTTGGCTACATTAATTGCTCGTGTAGGTGCAAACAGGAGGACTTTGCCTTGTAGATTCAGTTTTGGTAGTCAAGAGTTTGTTTAACCAAGATTATTTGCTTAATTGTTGCATTTTTTGATGTTTTTTATAATTATGAAGCCGAGAGGCTGTAACATCGCCTATATAGTCAAAGCGCACAGCGCCTTGTAAATCACCTTGTGCTGACAACTTCAAAATAGCTTTTGTATCCCTAGACTTCAATTAGCTTGAGAGCGAATTTTGCCAAATCGGCGCTGATTGGCGATCGCTACAACTCCCAGTAATCCAAACATCATTGCCCTCGCACTTGTAAGGGCAGCTTTCAAACTTCCGTATTTTCCTTGATTCTAAAGTAAATCTCACACAGTTAACCTACAGTTCTAGCTAAGGTAATTTAAAGTGACTTCCCGCGAAGATGAAATTAAAAAACTGATTGCAGATATTGACAACTTACTTACTAGCAGTGGTAAACGCCTGCCCAGGCTTCTGTCTAGTCAGGCGCAGGAACCACGAGAGGTTTTAGAACGAATTCGTAACTTCCTTGTTCAGCTAGAACAGAATGAGGCGCTTAAGCAAAATACTCAAAACAAGTCCGCTGAACAGCCGCAAAGATCCCCACTGTTGACAAAATTTATCGAGCAAGGTCACAACCAACCTGAGCAAGAACAAGGTAATCTGATACCCCAACAATTAAAAAGTGAATTCTCCACCCTATTACAGCCCCTGCAAACAGAACTAGCAGCAATGTTGCAAGAGCGGGCAAATCTGGTGCAGGAAATTAGGCAACTAGAGCAAAGGCGACTGCATCACCACTCCCTCAGTCAGCAGTGGGCAAACCAGGAGCAGATGATTTCCGAATTTTTACAGGTTCTCATGAATCGTCTAGTGCCAAATTTAACGCCCGAAATGACCCAGACTTTAGCAAACTCCTCTCATGTTTCCACAGCCAGCAATCACGAAAGTAGCGAGTTAACATCCTCTGCAACTCAACCTTTAGAATCATCACCTCAAGTAGAGCGGTTAACACAGCTAGCTAGGGAGTTAGATCAACGTTTATTATCACTAGATGGTACTGTAAATGTCGTCTTTGAGGCACTACAGCGCAATATTAATACTTATCATGAATCCTTATCTCAAGCTCTAGCCAGAATGCACAGTACAGGAGTACAAGGCGAGCAACTGATGGCTAACTTTCTCAACAATTTAACCCAATATTTTCAGCAACAATCTGTTACTCCTCAGCCATCTGTCCAGGAGGTAAAAAATGAAACTTTGCCTCCATCACCATCACAGCCAACTAAGACAACTACTGTAACTAATACAAGTACTAAAGTTGCAAGTCAACCGTTAGAATTTCTAGAGTTAGAAGCTTCACCTGCACTCCCCAGTTATGAAGAAGAGTTAAGCGATCGCGTCAATCAAACAGAAGAAGTTGGCAGTGCGATCGCCCAAGATTTTGAGGCACTAGTTTTAGAATTCGACCCAGACGCGCCTTTGTCTTCCAACAATGCTACTACTCCAGCAGAATCGCATCTGGATAGTTTAGATTTAATTGGTGATGAAGTAGATCAACTTTATGCCAGTTTATTTGGTAATAGTAGTTTGACTAACCCAAGTCAGCAAGTAAATCCAGAGGTTGTTCCGGAGAATTTAGCATCATCGAATATTGCAGAAGTTGCATCTACTCCTGACACAAATCCAGAACAACCAAAGGCGGTTACAGAGGATTCGTCAGCGTCAAGTATTCCCAATACCCCTCCTGTATCTGCAAATGATCCAGTACAATCAGTAGATTCTGCTGAAATCTTGCAAGACCCCTGGCTTCACAAACCAGATATAGATCTTTTTGAACTGAGTGACACTGAGCCAGAAGAAACACAAAATGCTCCCATACAATCCATAAACTCACCATTAGAATCATGGCAAACATTGCAGTTTGAGGAAGATACAGACCCAACCCCACCTGTGAGTTTTTCTAACTTACTAGAACAAGAAAGTTTAGCCACAAACAGTTATGAAATTCAGCCAAGCAATGCTGATACAATCACCACCTTGACTGACTTATTAACTGATGCACTTATTGATACAGATTTGCCTTCAGAAATAGCATTTGGTAATGAGAAAAATACAGAAGTAACATCCCCCTCATCCCCCTCATCTCCCTCATCCCCCCTACTGAATGCAAGTCAGCATGAAGAGCAGTTACCAGAAGTTTCTCCTCCTGTAAAAGTCCCATCAGTGACAATTATTACTAAAAAATTAGAAGTACCAATTAATCAAGATGAAAAGCAGGAGCAGTTGTCAGATAACTACATTCCAGCTTCGCCACAGGAAAATTTGCTCTCGCCAGAAGTTAACCAGCCGACAAACGTGCCTGATATTTTCCTGGACGAAGAGCAGTTACAGCAATTGCATCAAGATTTAGCCAAGTTTGATCAACAGCTACACTTCGAGTTAGAACCTGCAAGTAGCTTGGATAGTAGCGAGAGTTTGAGCGATCGCCAAAATTTGCAGCATCCAATTTCGCCCACAAATTTGGAATTCCCCCGTGAGCAACAGATAGTAGAGAACATCCCTAATGTTGCTTTCTCTAGTGCAGAAGTGTCTAAAATTGCCGCTATATCCTTGCCGCAAACACCACCTGACTTAGATTTGAACCAGATAAGTGAAAAAAAAAAGGCAGCCATAACTTCTTTTCTAGAGAACTCTTTAACTGCAAATTCACCATCAACAAATAATCCAGAAGTTGCACCTAATACTCTGGACTCAGTTTGGTATTTAGGAATTGATTTAGGTACAACTGGAATTTCTGCGACCCTATTAAATCGCTCCAATTTTGTTGTTTATCCTATCTATTGGTCAGCAGAAAACCAAGCAGGAGCTAGTTCTTTCCAGCAATCTTTTCGTTTACCAGCCGAGGTTTATCTACCTGCCGCTTCTGTGAATCATAGTGAAACTGAAAGTACACAAGCACTCTCAGCAACAGATGCAGGTGCTGTTGCTGAGAGTGCTGAGAAGGTAAATACTTCTGTCAGCAAAAATATCTACTCAGCGCAGTTGAAACCGTATTTACAAATAGCTGTTCCCTATAAGAGTAGACAACAAAAATGGGAACCTGTATTACAATTCAATGATTTGTCTGCGGGCCCTTTGATTTGGGTTGTGCGATCGCTCTCGAAGTTATTGTTGACCCTCAAGTCAGACCGTCACAGCACAACTCAGGGTTTAATTGCTACGGCTATTGGTTTAGAAGCCCAAACTTTTGATCAAATAATTAATAATATTGCTGGTGTGATCTGCACTTGTCCATCACAGTGGTCGGAACAATATCGCTTTAATGTGCGCGAAGCTTTACTGACTAGCAAACTAGTGCAACATCCACAGCAAGTATTTTTTGTAGAAGAAGCGATCGCCAGTCTACTGAGCATACTCGATGGCAGTAACGGTGAAACAGTACAAATTAGCGAACATCAAGGTTTGCGTCCAGTCAAGACAAGCGATCGTCCTGTGGTTGGTAACACCCTCGCTATCAATATTGGAGCAACTGCTACAGAAATGGCGCTGGTGGATTTACCAGAAAATCTGCTGCAATTAACGCATCAAGATTTCATGCTGCACGGTTTTGCCTATGCCAGTAAAGGAATTGAGCAAGATATTATCTGTCAATTGCTGGTTCCACCAAAGTACCGACAATCACGTTTTGAGAACCAGGGAGATAGCAATATTACTAGTAACCCTTGGCAATGGCAAGCTGCCAATCCCGGTTTAGACCAAATGCATTGGCAGAGTTTAAGGTTGGAAGAATTAGATTTACCGCGAGTCGGGGAACCAGACATCACCGCTCGTATTCGCCTCCAGCAGTATCTAGAAAGCTCGGTGCTGGGACAAGCTGTGCTAGATGCAGCTTTAAGTCTAAAACTGATTTTACAACACCAAGATGCTTTTACCCTAGAATTAGCCGATCAGCGGTGGGTTTTGCAGCGACGAGATTTAGAAACCCAAGTGTTTGTTCCCTTCGTGCGCCGCCTCAACCGAGAACTCAACAAGTTATTGGTAGCTCGTGGCATCCCCACAGAAGCAATTAATCAAGCTATCTTAACTGGTGGGGTGGCTTCTTTGGGAGTTGTGAACAGCTGGCTGCGGCAAAAACTTCCCAATGCCAAGATTATTCAAGATTTTTATCGTGGGGAAAATGGCGCTCCCAATTGTAGCCGAGTTGCCTATGGTCTGGCTATGCTACCTCTGCATCCCCAAGTTTTAGATGAACCCAGACAACAATACACTGACTATTTTCTGTTTACCGAATTGCTGCGACTTTTGCCCAACCGCACCCTATCTTTTAATGAAGTTCTGCAACTATTCGAGAGTCGTGGTATTAATACCAGTATTTGTCAGCAACGGCTGTTGGCTTTCTTGGAAGGTGAGTTACCTCCGGGTTTGATACCTGCAAGTTCAGATGCTACCTGGCTGACTCAGAGTTCCTATGAAAATTCTGACTACCAAGCGATCGCAGCCGCACCACTTTTTGAAAAACAAGGGAATCTGACTTATCGCCCTAATTCTCAACAGATGTTGACTTTACGTCACTATTTAGATGCTATCAAAGCTAGTATTCAACAATCGCTCTCAGAACCTTATACTGTGAACTTTGTCTTAGAAATTACTCATTAGCCCTGAGTTAGGAAACTTGTCTTACTGAGTTTTCTATCATACAATAAAAGCAGCTAAAACAAGCAGATGGAATCCCATGTGCTGAATTAAGAGCATCAGTTCTATTTCCCCACTCATCAGGGGTGCAAAGCTTTGCGCCCTTACTAACCCAACTCCAAGCATGTTATTTTGTTTTTGTTAGAGAAATACGGAAAATTTAAAATACCTAGTTTAATTCAAAGATTGTATAAAATTTGTAATTTAAGTTTTTTATTGGTCTAATTTTTGTCTATATTTACACTTAATCACAACTCAGTATTAAGTAGTAAATAAATAAAAATTGAACTTAAGTTATGTCCATGCCCACTTTTACTTCTGTTGAAAGAGGTTGTGCTATGGAGAATTTAGCCCTTTTAACTTATCTTGATTCAGTTAATTATTCACAACAGCCTTTACACTGTTCAACCGCAAGTATTACAAAAAGAATAATTGATATTCTAGGAGCCATTATTGGGTTGGTAATTACAGCCTTCGTTGCAATTCCTGTAGCAATTGCAACTATTACTAGTAGTCCTGGGCCCATATTTTATTCACAAATTCGCTGCGGTTTAAACGGACGACCTTTCCGCATTTGGAAGTTTCGTTCCATGATAGTTGGTGCAGAAAAACTCAAGCATCTGGTCAATAACCAAGCCCAAGGTCATATTTTTAAATCAGTTAATGATCCTCGCATTACACCTGTAGGTAAATTCTTGCGGCGTACTAGCTTAGATGAATTACCTCAATTTTGGAATGTACTAATGGGGGACATGAGTTTAGTTGGTACTCGTCCACCAACTCCTGACGAAGTTATGCATTACGAACCACACCACTGGGAAAGATTGCGAGTCAAACCAGGGATGACAGGAGAATGGCAAGTTAATGGTCGTTCCAGCATCAAAGACTTTGAAACCATTGTTAAGATGGATATCGACTATCAGCGTAAGTGGTCTATAGCTTACGACTTGAGTTTGATTTTCAAAACTATCGGGGTGGTATTAAAAAAGAGTGGAGCTTATTAAGCTATGACCTGCATAGAGGGAAACAACAACGGAAAAGGGTAATTATTCCTTTTCACCATTGTGATTGCTTCGCTACGCTCTGCCGCCGCTACAATCCGATCAAATATGGCTTTTTTCTCTTCAATCGCAGCCTGCAATTCTTCTGGTGTATCCGCAGATTTAAAAACAAACCCTTGTTTTTCTTGCTTGGCTATTTCTTCCTTGAACTGCTAGTAGTAGCGTTTGAATTTCTGAATCACAGGTAGTGCATCCTGAGATGGTTCAGCATTGACTAGAGTGGGTATGGCTTGAGATAGAAAAGCTGCTCTGGTGGCCGAAGGTATCCCCGGATTGTCGATAGTTAGGTAGGGATTATTAATCGTTAACTGTGGCATATGGCAGCTAACGCAGTTCAAGTTACTCGTTCTTGAACCAAAAAGTTGTTGACCTCGACTGACGGTGGTTGCCTGAACTGGTGGGATTTGCTGCTGTGGAGGACGAGTCATGGCCACAAAAGCTGTCAGTGCTGATATGTTTCCTAAAGTGACTTCATTGACCTTACCATCATCATCAGGGTCGGTATTCTAACTAAATATTTAACCCTTGACGCCACTACCAGTTTCTGTAGGAACAATGTAACGCTGTAAAAACAGAAATAATATGAGTACTGGCGCAATAGAAATGATTGAGCCAGCGGCTACTAAACGCCAGTCTAGAGAAAATGTACCCGCCAGCTTCGCTACGCCCAACGGGAGTGTGTATAAGTTTTCATCTTGAATCACAATTAAAGGCCATAGAAAGTCACTCCAAGAACCGATGAATACGAAAATAGCCAAAGTGACCAAGGCTGGACGAATTGCTGGTAACATGACGTACCACCACAAACCTAACTCGGAACTTCCATCCATACGCGCCGCTTCTTCTATTTCTTTGGGGACACCCATAAAAGCTTGTCGCAGTAAAAAAATGCCAAAGGCAGAAGCTAAGCTAGGAAAAATCATTCCCAAATAAGTATTTCTCAAACCTAGCTTGACTGTCAAAATGTACAGGGGAATCATCACAATTTGGAAGGGAATCATAATTGTGGAGACAATCGCGATAAAAATCCAATCCCTTCCCGGAAATGACAATCGCGCCAAAGGGTAGGCCGCTAGGGCACAAAACAGCAAATTCAAGCCCACAGTCAGCACTGCTACTAGAGTACTGTTATACAAATACTGTGCAAAAGGTAGGGAGTCCCATACCCTAGAAAAGTTTTCTAGTGTCGGTTGACTTGGCAATAACTGCGGCGGTGACTGTAGGATATTTTCCGTAGGCGATTTTAAGGCTGTACTAATTAGCCACAGCAGTGGGAAGAGCGTTACGAGAGCGATCGCTCCTAAAATTCCATAAATTGCTAAAACATTAAGTTGTGAATTGCGCCTCAAATTTTTCATATTTAACCTAAATTTATAGAGTTAAATTTTAATTATATATAAGTATTGAAATTACTAAAAAAATTATTCCTGAATTGGTAAAAAAATATAGAAAAAATCTTTTTCACTACTTGTTTTTAATATCCAAACATCATAATATAGTAATTGTATTTGTCTATCTACATAACGTTGTAGTTGACGCGTCAGGGACAATTGTCCCTGACGCGAGATGTTTAAAATCAACTAATTTGAAAAGGTTATTTTTCAACTAAGGTATAATGTTGGGGTTCTCACAAACGTTGAGCAATTTGTTCTCGCCTACTTTTTGCTAGTTCACTGTAAAGCTTCTTGCGAGACAAATTCACATTCCCAACAGGCTCATGCTCTAACAGTGTATGCCAAGGGCTAAGGAACATACCTTCATCTAAACTTTTACGTTATTCAAAATCAAATTTCTGGCTAGGAATGCGGACAGTGGCAACTTTAATAAAAGGTGAATCCTGCGGTAAGTTGCCCGCTACCTACTTTAAAGATGTCTGCATAATCACGAATATCTTTAGCGAAGAAAGTAGGATAATTGTTGAGCGTAAAATCTTGAGTTTTTTCTTCATCATCCAACACTTTTGTCCCGTCCACATTCATTTGTAGATAACCTTGGATTACTCATTGGTGTTCCACGTAAATTTTTGATTTTGATATTGTCTTGGGCAAAATTGACCGACTTTAAAGACTTTCAGCCTTTGTAAGTCAAGTTGGTTTCTGTAACAATAGCTTGTAACGGTTTATCCCAACTTTCAATAGGTATTTGCGACAAATAAGCAAAATCAAACACAATTCCTATAGTTAATTTTTCTGCCCACTCTGGTGAACTGAGCAAGCGATCATAATATCCCCCACCATAGCCTAGGCGATAGCCTTGATAGTCGCAAGCAACACTGGGAATTAGAACCAAATCCACTTTTGCTGGATTGATCTGTGGTGCGTTTGCATGAGGTTCAGGAATGCCGTAAGCACCTATTTGCAAAGCGTCGTTAGGTTCCCAGCTATGCCAATAAAGGGATTTACCCACGCAACGCGGAAATCCCCAACGGCAATTGGTGTTTGCAAATAGTGGACTGATGTCAGGTTCTTGGCGAAAGCTGAAATAGGCAAGTACGGTTCTTGCTTGGGTGAGTAAGATAGATGTTTGGAGTTGTGTGCAGATGCGATCGCTTTTTTCTCTCCACTCCCAAATTGGCATTGATTGCCTTGCTTTCAGCAAAGTCCTACGTAGTTCTGCTTTATTTAGTTGACGATTGTCCACATTCAAGTAATACGACATTGTGTGTGCGTTTTAATTGTAAGTTAGCCAAACTAAATAATCCTCTAACTCAAAAATTTTGCTATTTCACCCCAATACTTACTTGACAAAAATTGCAATATACACCAAGAACTACCTTCTGGTCTGAGAGCTACCCTTATTTTTTTTGCTGATTTATTAGTTTTATTTTTGTTAATTTTCTAAACGAGTTTTCCAAAAACCGTATTAAAAAGTACGCCTTTTTCAGGCAACCATCAGATGTGCAGGTATGCACATATCATTTGCGTGCATAAAAAATGGTAGAACGTAAATTTGAACGTCTACCATTTATCTTCCATAATCCAAAATCCACAGATGATGGATGGGGCAAAATGCAAGCACTAAATCTTTGCTCAAAGAAGTTAAGGTGGACATTGCCCAACCTAACTTTTGTTATCCGGCGTTTTTACGCCACCATTCAATCGTATTCTTCAGCCCTTCTTCAAAGCTCACCTGAGCAGTGAAATTAAAGGCTTGCTTCGCCCTTTCAGTATCCAAACACCTACGGGGTTGACCATTGGGTTTGTCAGTTTCCCAAACAATTTCACCGTCAAACTCCATCAGTTTGCAGATGAGAGTGATTAAATCGCGAATGGAGATTTCATAACCCGTTCCCAGGTTCACCGGTTCAGAATCATTGTAGAATTGAGTTCCCATGACAATCCCTCGTGCTGCATCTTCAGAATAGAGAAATTCGCGGGTAGGACTGCCATCACCCCAAACAGGGAGTTGTTTTTCTCCCTTAACTTGGGCTTCGTGAACTTTGCGAATTAACGCCGGAATCACATGGGAACTTCTAGGGTCAAAGTTATCTTCCGGGCCGTATAAATTAACTGGCAACAGATAAATGCCATTGAAGCCGTACTGCTGGCGGTAAGATTGCAGTTGCACTAAAAGGGCTTTCTTGGCGACTCCGTAAGGCGCGTTGGTTTCTTCTGGATAGCCATTCCACAGGTCATCCTCTTTAAATGGCACTGGGGTGAATTTAGGATAAGCGCAGATTGTACCAACACAAACGAACTTTTCTACTCCAGCTTGATAGGCAGCATGAATTAGCTGAGTTCCCATAATCAAGTTATCGTAGAACAATTCTGCGGGTTTTTCACGGTTGAGACCAATACCACCAACGTGAGCTGCTAAGTGGATGATCACGTCTTGCTGGTCAACTGCACGTTGGCAATTTTCCCACACCCGCAAATCGTTGTCACGCGATCGCGGCACTGTAATTTTTGCAATATCAGCACCAGCCTTACCCAGCTGATCTATCACTTGACGACCCAGAAAACCCGACCCACCAGTGACGAGAATCCTTTTGTTGCTTAGTTCTAAGGCGGTCATATCTTTATCCTCGGCGGTGTGAATCAGAAGTGGAGGGCACCCAATTCTTGACGAATAGTTGCAATATCCTCAGTAACGGATGAACCGTTTCCATTGGGAGAAGTTTGACCCAATGCCTGTAAGTCTGCTTCTACCATCAGGGCTACTAATCCTTCAAAGGTGACTGATGGTGTCCAGCCCAACTTTTGTCGCGCTTTGGTAGGATCGCCAATCAACAAGTCCACTTCCGCCGGACGCAGATAGCGGTCATCAAACTCTACATAATCTTGCCAATTGAGATTCACATAACCAAATGCCAACTCTAAAAATTCTCGCACTGAGTGAGTTTCACCAGTCGCAATCACGTAATCATCAGGCTGGTCTTGTTGTAACATCAGCCACATTGCCCGGACGTAATCCTTGGCATAACCCCAATCGCGCTTGGCATCAAGATTTCCCATGTAAAGCTTTTTCTGTTTCCCAGCCACAATTCTGGCAACTGCCCTGGTAATTTTCCGAGTCACAAAAGTTTCACCACGCCTTGGTGATTCGTGGTTGAAAAGTATGCCATTACAAGCAAACAAATTGTAAGACTCGCGGTAATTCACTGTTTGCCAGTGGGCGTAAACTTTAGCACAAGCATAGGGACTACGGGGATAGAAGGGTGTTGTCTCACTTTGGGGTACAGCTTGCACTAAACCATACATTTCTGAAGAACCAGCTTGATAAAAACGTACTTGAATCCCAGTACGTCGCTGGTAGTCGCGGATTGCTTCTAGCAATCGTAACGTTCCCATTCCCACTGCATCGACTGTGTATTCTGGAGAATCAAAGCTGACTCTGACATGGGATTGAGCGCCCAGGTTGTAAATTTCTGTGGGCTGAACTTCTTCTAAAATGCGACGCAGCGTTGTACCGTCCGTCAAGTCGCCGTAGTGAAGAAGCAACCGCACTCCCTCTTTATGGGGGTCTTCGTAAATGTGATCGATGCGGTCTGTGTTGAAGGTAGAAGTCCGGCGAATAATGCCATGAACTTCATAACCTTGCTCTAGCAAAAACTCACTCAGGTATGAACCATCTTGACCGGTAATACCAGTAATCAACGCGCGCTTGTTTTGCGTCATGCTCAATAATCCCTTGTTGTCTTTGATGAAGTACTTGCAGTTTAATTGATACAACCTAGCAGCTAATGGCTAAATTGCCTAATGGGAAACCTACGGGCTTTATTTTATTGATACAAAAGTTTTCCGTAAACAAATATACTTAATAAAAAGTAATTTAACAAGTCAGTTCTCAAGAGCTTAACTTGAGACTGTTAAGTTATTTTGTATAGATTTTTTAATCTTTGCCAAAACTTCATATAGCCTGAGTTTTTGTTAAGGCTGAATCAACCTAAGATTGTGGATTCGACTTCGTGGCATTTGTTGGGTAAAGGTAAAGGCAAAAGGGTCAAAAAAGAAGGATCTTCGAGCGCTTAAAAGCGACAAAGGCAAAAAAATAAGAAACTATACTGTCTTTTTTGCCTTTCACCTTTCCCCTTTCCCTACAAGAGTGCAAAAGATATTTTTGCAAGAAATTATGGGCAAAAGGTCTTTTGACTGCCGCAAAGCATGACTAGGGGCAGGAACTGCCCCATATGATAGTTGAGTTTTTGTTCAGTATGCTCCGTTATTTTTGGGCATAATAACTACATCAATCGTTTTTAACATGATCCATAAATCGAGCCAAAAAGTCCTAAATTTGACATAATGCAGGTCTATTTGGACTCTTCGAGGGTAGGGAATGTCATTACGCCCAGAAACTTGCCACAATCCAGTGATTCCTGGTCGGATTGTCAATATCTGGTCTATGTGACAACCATACTTTGGTAATTCTTCCGCTACTAAAGGTCGCGGGCCGACAACACTCATGTCTCCTTTTAAAACGTTCCAGAACTGGGGAAATTCGTCCAAGCTCGTAATTCGCAAAAATCGACCAATTTTTGTAATCCGCGGGTCTTGTTTCAGCTTGAAACTGCTCTCAAATTCTTGTCGCAATTGAGGCGATGTTTCCATGATTTGGACTAGAACTTCGTCTGCATTCCTCACCATTGTTCGGAATTTAATGCAGTTAAACGGTTTGTAGTTTTTACCGACCCGTTGCTGAACATAAAAAATTGGGCCTTCTGAACTCAAAGCAATCAGCAAGGCCAAAATTAAGTAGACGGGGAAGAACAAAATTAACACTGACAGCGAAAATGCGATATCGAACAGTCGCTTGGCAAACTCTCCGTTTAAACCCTCACTAGACAAACTTTTGGGTTTGACCTTGGGCGTCTTTGTTTTTTGACCACGTTTTAAGAAAGTACGTGTAGACGCTCTAGCGTCTTGCCGTAGGCCTCGCTTGCCGGAGAGGAGTGAGCTCTGGGCAGTCATCATACTCCTTAATAATCCACACCACACATAGTCCCAATCTTAAAGCTAAAAGGAGGTGCTTCTGGGGGAAAATTGCCAAAAGCCTACAAAACAATTACAAAAATCCAGACCTTTCTTGAATCGATGGTCTTTTTTCTTTGCAATTATTTAAAAAATCTAGGTAACGCCCTGCGAAAATCTGGGGTGAAAACTGGGCAGAGTGCGATCGCAAATACTCAGGATTGAACAAATTTTCATACATTTCAAATTTTTCTACTGCCTCCACTAAAGCTGCTTCTGTTTGCATCCTGAAGAAGATACCCGTTGCTGTATCCCCGCAGGAGCGGATATCTCGCACTGTTTCCAGGGCCCCACCTGCACCATAGGCAATTACCGGAGTACCACAAGCTTGTGCCTCGACCAAGGCAATGCCAAAATCTTCACAAGCCGCATACACAAATGCCTTAGCCCTAGCCATATATTTTTTTACCACATCATCGGGCTGCCATCCCAAGATTTGGATATTAGAGTTGGCTATCTCACGAATTTTTTTCATTTCTGAACCTGTACCAATAATCACCAATGGTCGCTGCAATTGATTAAAAGCTTTGACAATTAAAGATACTTGCTTGTAACTCTCCAACCTGGAAACAGTCAAGTAAAAATCCTCCTTTTGCTCAAAAAAGGGAAATGCCTCGATATTCACTGGCGGATAAATGACTGTTGCTTCCCGGCGATAGCAGCGCCAAATGCGGCGAGCGATATGCTGTGAATTGGCAATAAAGTAATCAACGCGATTTGCACTTAATACATCCCAATAACGCAAACGATGCAGTAAGTACCTCGTTACCCACCCAACTGCACCGCTACCCAAGTTGCTGTGGCTTAGATAATCAAAAGTTAAATCCCAGGCGTAGCGCATCGGGCTGTGGCAGTAGCAAATATGCAACTGATCAGGTCTAGTCAAGACTCCTTTGGCTACAGCATGGGATGAAGACAAAATCACATCATACTCTCGCAAATCCAGTTGCTCAATGGCTAACGGCAAAAAAGGCAAATACTTTTGCACACCGTTGCGGGCAAAGGGAAAATGCTGGAGAAACGTTGTACCAATCTGACGTTTGTATAAATAACTTTCAGGATTGCTAGATTCAAAGTCAATCAGAGCATATAAATCAGCATCAACGTGGTTCAGAATTTCCCGTACAACTAGTTCTGAACCGCCGGTGGCTTTCGGTGTCAGCCACTCATGAACCAGAGCGTATTTCAAGGGCACAGCTAACTTTAAAATGTAGAAAATACGTAAGGAAAATTGAGGTTAACTGAAAAGTTTCCCTTTGCGATCAACGAACGGGAAGCGCCCCAGGTTGAACGAAAGACGTAATTCTCCCCCCAGAGGTTCCAGAGGGATGCTGCAACCTGATAACCTCAAATTGGGTACTGGGGATTAGGGATTGGGTACTGGTGATTAGAGATTGGGTCTTGGGAAGAGTACTTTTTTGCATGTTTCCCAGTCCCCAGTACCCAGTCGCCAATCCCGAAGCATTTGACATAAGAAGTAGGAATTTATGCGAATTTTGATTATTGGTGGTACTAGGTTCATTGGTGTCTACTTAACTCAACTGCTAGTGGAACAAGGACATGATGTAGTACTGTTCAATCGTGGTAATCGTCCTGCACCTTCTTTGCAGGGAGTAAAACAAATTATAGGTGATCGCACTGATGCCACTCAGCTCAAAGAAAAATTATCAAAAGAAAATTTTGATGCCATTTTTGACAATAATGGACGAGAACTTACAGATACTCAACCCCTGGCAGAAATTTTTACTGACCGCGTGCAGCATTTTGTGTACATGAGTTCTGCGGGTGTGTATCTCAAATCTGACCAATTGCCTCATGTAGAAGGCGATGCAGTAGATCCTAAAAGTCGCCACCGAGGTAAGCATGAAACAGAAGCTTACCTAATTCAACAGGGATTGCCTTTTACTTCTATTCGTCCAACCTACATTTATGGGCCGCGTAACTATAATGACTTGGAAAGTTGGTTTTTTGATAGAATTGTGCGCGATCGCCCGATTCCTATTCCTGGTAACGGTTTACATATCACTCAGCTAGGGCATGTACTAGATTTGGCACTAGCCATGACTCAAGTTTTAGGCAATCAGCAAGCAGTAAGACAGATTTATAACATTTCAGGCGATCGCTATGTCACTTTTAATGGTCTAGCCCGTGCTTGTGCTGTTGCTGCCGGCAAATCACCCGATGATGTCAAAATTATTAATTATGACCCGAAAAAGTTTGATTTTGGCAAGCGCAAAGCTTTTCCACTGCGAGTACAGCATTTCTTTGCATCGGTAAATAAAGCTACGACAGAATTAAGTTGGCAGCCTCAATATGATTTGATTTCCGGGCTGACTGATGCCTTTGAAAATGATTATCTGACCAATGGGCGGGATAAAGCTGAAGTAGATTTTTCTCTGGATGAGGAAATTCTACAAGCTTAAGGACTCTGGGTGCAGGAAAGGGAGCAGGGGAGCAGGGGTGCGGGGGAGTAAAATCTCATACACCTGTTTGATGCTGGAATTGGATAATTTCTCCCCCAGCCTCCTCTGTTTGCCCAATTCATCCCACTATTCTGCAACGTCCAAAATTGCTGTTAAATACAGACATATTTACATGAAAATACTGTTGACAGGCATTACAGGACAAATAGGTTGGGAATTGCAACGTACCCTGATGACTGTGGGTGAGGTGATTCCTGTAAGGCGTAATGAGATGGATCTAACTCAACCAAATAGCATTAGTGGTACTATCCAACAAGTCAAACCCGACTTAATAGTTAATCCAGCTGCTTATACAGCTGTAGATAAGGCAGAGTCAGAACCAGAATTGGCAATGGCAATTAATGGTATTGCGCCTGGTATCATGGCCGAGTCAGCAAAAAAAGTAGGTGCAGCGCTGATTCACTATTCCACCGATTATGTATTTGATGGTGCAAATACAACTCCTTACACTGAGTCAGATAAACCTAACCCACAAAACATTTACGGTAAAACAAAATTAGTCGGTGAACAAGCGATCGCTTCTAGTGGAGTACCGCATTTAATTTTACGTACCAGTTGGGTTTATGGGTTGCGAGGTAAAAACTTTTTATTAACTATGCAAAAACTGGCTCAAGAACGGGAAGAAATTAAAGTTGTTGCTGACCAAATTGGCGCACCTACTTGGAGTCGGGTAATTGCTGAAACTACAGCCCAAATTTTATCTCAGGCTCGACATCATGTATCTGATTTTTTAGTTAGCAAAGGTGGACTTTATCACCTAACAGCTAGCGGACAAACTAGTTGGTATACATTTGCTCAGGCGATTTTTGCCCATGATGTCCAACACAGTGAACGAAAGTTACAGAATTTGATAGCAATTACATCCAAAGAGTATCCTACAGCAGCCAAAAGACCAGCTTATTCTTTATTAATTAGTCAGAAATTATCTAATACATTTGGGCTGTTTCTACCAGATTGGCAGAAGACTTTAGAGTTAGTATTAAGCGAATAATTCGTAATGAGTAATTGATAATTTCTTGAAAAACAGAGTAGCTAACTGTAATTATGAATAAATAAAAATACACAAGCATGGTTTTGTCAATAAATAATAGCATGATATAATTAATAGCTATTGCGGCTAGGTTTAGGGTTATGACTCCTTTGACATTAAATTTAGACACCGTTCATTTGAGTGACGAACAGTTCTATCAACTATGTCAAAATAACCGCGAGTTACAATTTGAACGAACGGCTAAGGGAGAATTAATCATTATGCCACCCGTTGGAGGCGAAAGTGGTAATCGAGAAGCCGACTTAATTATCGATTTGGGAATTTGGAATCGCCAAACTGACCTCGGTTTTACCTTCAGTTCCTCCACTGTATTTAAGTTACCTAATGGCGCAGACCGTTCTCCTGATGCTGCTTGGATTCAAAAGGAACGTTGGGAGGGACTCACCCCAGAACAAAGACGTAAATTTCCCCCTATTGCACCGGATTTTGTGATTGAATTAAGGTCAGCAACAGATGATTTGCAAATGCTGCGTGACAAAATGCAAGAATATATAGATGCAGGAGTGCAACTGGGATGGTTGATTAATCCGCAACAGCAGCAAGTGGAAATTTATCGCCAGGGGCAAGATGTAGAAGTGCGAAACCTTCCCACAGAATTATCTGGTGAAAATTTATTGCCCGGATTTAGTTTGAGTTTATCGCCGTATTTGTAGATACCGATATTCTAATTTTATCGCTGCTAACCCCTCACTATTATCTAATTTAAAAATCGTATAGTATATTTATCAATCCGCAGTACTAACTTTTGGTGGTAAAAGATAAATACCTCCAGATATTAAAGTTAAAGCAACAGAAATCCAAAAAGCAATTAAAGATGGAGTTTGCCATTCTTGTGATAGAGGTGCAATTAAAAATGCGATCGCAATTATTTGACTTACAGTTTTAAGTTTGCCCCAAATATTCGCCCCCGTAATTTTAGTTTGATTCACCCGCCAACCAGCGATCGCTAATTCCCGCGCTAAAATTAAAAACACTCCCCAAGCCGGAACTTTTCCCAACTCAATCAACACCAGCAACGGCGCAAGCACCAGAAATTTATCCACCAAAGGGTCAAGAAACTTACCCAAGTCGCTAATTTGGTTGAGTTTCCGTGCCAAATACCCATCTAACCAATCAGTCAATGCAGCAACAAGGAAAATTGTCAAGCATATCCATCTAGCTTGTGATGTGGGATTGTACAAACCGTAAAGCAGAAACGGTACACCCAGAAGGCGAGAAAAAGTAATCCAATTTGGCAGCGTCATCTATATATTCTTCTTTGCGTCTTTGCGCCTTGGCGTGAGATTATTCTCATCACGCTTTCTTGAGATTCCCCAAATAATTCTATGACGCAACAAGATAATTCCCAATTCCGCATTGAACGCGATTCCATGGGCGATCGCCAAATTCCTAGTAGCGTTTACTACGGCATCCAGACCCTACGAGCCACAGAAAACTTTCCTATCAGTGGCATCAAGCCTTTACCTACTTACGTAGACGCTTGCTTACTAATTAAAAAAGCTACAGCAATTGTAAATGGTGAACTGAATTGTATTCCCCAAGATATTAGCAAAGCAATTGTGCAAGCCACTGATGAAATCTTAGCTGGAAAGCTTCGTGATCAATTTGTCGTAGATGTTTATCAAGCGGGTGCTGGGACTTCCCACCACATGAATGTCAACGAAGTTCTCGCAAATCGGGCTTTAGAAATTCTTGGCGACGAAAAGGGCAATTACAAGCGCGTTAGTCCTAATGACCACGTTAACTATGGGCAGTCTACCAATGATGTGATTCCCACAGCAATCCGTATTGGTGGCTTATTGGCACTTGCTCACACACTACACCCAGCTTTAGAAAAAGCGATCGCTACCCTAGAAAACAAAGCTGTAGAATTTCAAGATATCGTCAGATCCGGCAGAACTCACATGCAAGACGCTGTACCTGTGCGTTTGGGTGAGAATTTTCGCGCTTGGGCGCAAATTTTGACAGAACACCAAAACCGGATTTACACAGCTTCTGGCGATTTGATGGTGCTGGGTTTGGGAGGTAGTGCAGCTGGTACCGGTTTAAATACTCATCCCCAATATCGCGCCCGTGTGGTGGAAGTTCTTTCTGAATTGATAGCCACTCCTCTAGAACCTGCGCCTCACTTAATGGCAGCAATGCAGAGTATGGCCCCATTTGTCAATGTTTCCGGCGCTTTACGCAACTTGGCACAGGATTTAGTCAAAATTTCCCACGATTTACGGTTGATGGATTCCGGCCCTAAAACTGGTTTGAAAGAAATTCAACTACCGCCAGTACAACCAGGTTCCTCAATTATGCCAGGGAAATATAACCCAGTGATGGCAGAGATGACATCGATGGTTTGTTTTCAGGTGATGGGTTACGACAATGCGATCGCTCTTGCCGCCCAAGCAGGACAATTAGAATTGAATGTGATGATGCCGTTGATAGCCTATAATCTGATTCACAGTATCGAAATTCTTGGGTTAACCATCGCCGCCCTCACAGAACGTTGCATCCAAGGAATTACTGCTAACAAAGAACGTTGTTTGGCATACGCTGAAGGCAGTTTAGCTTTGGTAACTGCACTTAATACTCACATTGGTTATTTGAATGCAGCTAATGTTGCTAAAGAATCTTTAGAAACTGGCAAATCCTTACGGCAAATTGTTTTAGAACGCGGTTTAATGAGTGAGGCAGAATTAGCTACTGTATTGAATCTAGAACAGATGAGTAGTATTTTACCTCTGAGTCCAGAATAATAGCACTGATAGCAATTCTCCATAAACTTGCACTAAATGATTACCTCTCTTTTCCTTTGTGTTCTTTGGGTACTTTGTGGTTCGTTTCATAAAGGTGAAAAACTAACTGCAAAGAACGCAAAGTACAAATAAAAGAGGGTTTTAAAAAGTTTCTGTGTAAGTCTTGAATCAAAAAATATCTATTACAACGCAATATAGTAGGTTAGCACAGCTGTGCTAACCTACTATATTTAATTTGGTAGATTAAAACGATTCACCACCGCCGCTCATAAAATCATTGGTGAACCTACTGCAAAACAAAACAACCACTGCTGCAAGTTTAATGGTGCTGTTTCAAGAACTTCATTAATCAATTGCACATGGGCAAAGACAATCTGCAAAATAATTGCCTCTAAAATCCTAACTTTGTGGTTACGGCAGAGGTTAAGTTAGTAGGCAAGATTTGAGAGACTTGGTAAGCTGTTGACTGATGACTGTTGACGCTATTCATTACTCATAATTTATTATCCATGCAGACTCAAAAAACATCTGTCAGCCTGATTCGGGCTACTTCCTACGAACGAGAGGCTTTACGGGAATCTCTAGTCACACTGCTAGAACCTTTCGGGGGAATAGCTGCGTTTGTCAAAAAAGGCGATCGCGTTTTACTCAAACCTAATCTACTTACAGGTTCACGTCCTAGCAAAGAGTGTACTACTCGCGTTGAGTTGGTTTACGAAGTTGCTCAAATGGTACTTGAGGCTGGTGGTAAGCCATTTTTGGGGGATAGTCCGGCTTTTGGTAGTGCCAAAGGAGTCGCTTTAGCAAATGGCTATCAGCCACTTTTACAAGAATTAAATCTTCCCATCATCGAATTTCACGGTAAGCGATACCAAACCGTTAACGAAAGTTTTAACCACCTACTGCTATGCAAAGAAGCAATGGAAGCAGATGTGGTGATTAACCTGCCCAAAGTCAAATCACACAGCCAGCTAACGTTAACTCTAGGAGTAAAAAACCTCTTTGGCTGCGTTCCTGGCAAAATGAAAGCTTGGTGGCACATGGAAGCCGGAAAAGATGCCAACCGATTTGGGGAAATGTTAGTAGAAACAGCCAGGGCGATTAGCCCTAATTTAACCATTTTAGATGGCATCATTGGTCATGAAGGCAATGGCCCAAGTAATGGTGAACCTCGGCCCTTGGGGATTTTGGCAGCAGCATCAGATGTATTTGCCCTAGATCGGGCAATGGTAGAAATTCTCAACGTCCCACCTCATCAAGTGCCCACCGTCGCAGCTTACCAAAGACTAGGTGTTTGTCCAGAACTTGCTGCTATTGAGTTTCCTCACTTATCTCCCGACTTATTAAAAATAGAAGATTGGCGATTACCAGACAAGTTAATGCCAATTGATTTTGCGATGCCCCGCGTGATTAAATCAACCTTTAAACATCTTTACATTCGTTTTCTCAAAGAACCCATGAGTGCTTATGGCAGGCAATAGGGACTGGTTACTGGGGGGATGAGGGAGATGAGGGAGATGAGGGAGATGAGGGAGATGAGGGAGATGGGGACAGGGGAGCAATAACTAATAACAATTCCCAATTCCCCATTCCCAATTGCCCCTAATCCCCAACGCCACATGCTTCAAGCCGGGGAACCCGTCCAACGCAGTGGCTCCTCCCTTCGGTCGTGGGGGCCCCGAGTTCCCCATTCCCAATCCCTTTTACAGCATTTATACTCTATCTATATATAGATTGACAAAATCAAAGTAATATCACTCAGATTTGATAATTTTGATTTTGAAGTATTTTTTTAGTGTTATCACTGAAGAAACATTGTCAGGTCTAGTTAATCCATCTGTATTTATTCGGTGTAGATTTATAGTTGATAAAATTCTGACTATCCAGTTATTCTTAAGTTTCCAATGTTTTGGGTGTAACTGCTATTGCATGGTGAAAAACTAGTGTTATGTTTCGGTAACATTTCGGTATCTATCAAAGGTAGTGAAAACAAGCTAAACTGCTAAAAATAGCGTAAGCCAGCTTATTTGAAGATGTTATAATGCTGGCATACTCACCTGATAAAGGTTAATAATTAATGTCTACCAGTTCAAAAAATGTAGTTTAGACGACAATCTCTTAAAGAATGCTTAACCTCAAGATTACATATTGAGCAAGGAATCGTAACATATTAATCACTTGGTCAATTCCGAAATGTTTAACCGTAACTTTGTATCAAGATTATTATGTAACAAACTACTATTATGACACTTGCCAAACTGGTTCATGTTCTTGGCTGCAACACAGTTGACAGTCAAAAAATAGATAGAATATCATCTAGACTCTCGTCTAGAGAGTAAACCTCTAAGTGATGGACGAATTTCAATAATTTTGTATGAATTCAAATAGTCAGTCTGCCGATGCCGAGACGTATTCCCATCGTTTGGCAGACATAGTGGGAACTGCGATCGCTCTATTAACTCTAACGCTACCTGTGTTTGTCATTGCACACTTTTCTTCAAGCAATGTGCAGAATAACCAACAACCTTTGACCTACACATTACCAAAAGGTGGAAAGTGAACAATATCTCTAAAAATAGGGAATTGGGTATAGGGCAAGCAGGACACGGGAAATTGGGAATAAAAATTTTCATTTTCTCGTTGTCAACTAAAGTTCATGAGAAGCTATCTGATTGTTTTGTGATTTAAATCACGGCTGATGAAAAGTAAAGTTACCTTTTGCAGAAATTCCAACGTCAGGTAAGTTCAACCAAATAATTAATCGAAAGCGTTGCCAAGAAACCGTGCAACGCTTTTTTTATTTGTGTAAAATCACACTTAGGGTTTTGAACACAAGATAAAACCAATGCCTCATCCCCCATTCCCAATTCCTTAATTTCAGATTACTTTGGGAAGAAGTCCATCTTGGCCATAAAATTCTACACGGGGAACCAAAGTAGTGTCCCTAGCATTCACCGTTAGTTGAGGATTTTTCTGTGGACTTATCCCGTATTCCCGCTCAACCGAAACCTGGTATCATCAATGTTCTGGTTGAAATTCCAGGCGGGAGCAAAAATAAATACGAGTTTGACAAAGACCTGGAAGCTTTTGCCCTAGACCGGGTACTTTATTCTTCGGTAAGATATCCATACGACTATGGCTTTGTACCTAACACCTTGGCCGATGATGGCGACCCGCTAGATGGTATGGTCATAATTGACGAGCCGACCTTCCCTGGTTGTGTGATTGCTGCACGCCCCATTGGCTTTTTAGAGATGATTGACGGTGGCGATCGCGACGAAAAAATTCTCGCTGTACCGGATAAAGATCCGCGTTACGCTCAAATCAAATCTCTCAAAGACGTAGCGCCACACCGCTTGGATGAAATTGCCGAATTTTTCCGCAGTTATAAAAATTTAGAAAAAAAGGTGACTGAAATTCTCGGTTGGCAAGATGTACAGCAAGTCAACGCCCTAGTAGAAAAGTCCATCAGAGCTTTTAAAGCATAATGGGAAAGTTAGGAATTAGAGTTATGAGTTATTGGTTATGAGTTATGAATTTTTCTCTCTAACTCCGCGCCTCCTAACTTCTAACTCTTAACTCCTAACTTTTAAATTGTTGATTCCCCCTAAACCAAATGCACCGCACTATCCTTTTGGCAAAAATTCATAACTGCACCCTCACAGGGGCGAACATCAACTATGTGGGTAGCATCAGCATCGATAAAACCTTGTTAGAAAAGGCAGGGATCTTGCCTTACGAACAAGTGCAAGTAGTAAATAATGCCAATGGTCAGCGCTTTATTACTTATGCAATTCCTGCACCAGCCAATTCCGGAATAATAGAGCTAAATGGGGGTGCGGCACGTCTAGGCATTATAGGCGATCGCTTGATTATAATGACTTACGGGCAGTTTACTCCAGAAGAGTTAAAAAGTTACTCTCCCACAGTAGTGATCGTAGACGAAAAAAACCGACTTTTAGAAGTGCGGCACTACGATGACCTGCTCACTAAGGTCTAATTTCAAAGAAAATGTCAAATATTGAGCTGTCGGATTCCCAGACCTATCTAACTGAAAAGCCATCTACCCCGCCAAGTAGCCCAGTGGATAATTTTTTAGTGCAATTTTGGGGTGTACGGGGATTAATTCCCACCCCAGCCAGCAATGCTAACCGCTATGGTGGCAACACTACTTGTGTAGAAATGCATGTGGCCGGCAAACACTTAATTTTTGATGGGGGTACTGGCTTACGCATACTGGGTAAATCTTGGCAGCAAATACAACAGCCGTTAGAAGCCCATCTGTTTTTTAGCAACTCCCAATCAAATCGTATCCAAGGGTTTCCCTTTTTTGCCCCTGCATTTATTGCCAAAAATTGCTTCCACATCTATGGTATAGCTGCCTCAAATGGAGCTTCTATCAAACAATGCTTGTGTGACCAGATGCTCCAGCCACATTTTCCTTACCCTTTGCAAGTCATGCAGTCTAAATTGCAGTTCCACAATCTGATTGTGGGTAATGAGGTAAAGTTAGATGATGTCACGATCACAACAGGATTGATCAATCAAACTCAGCGGTCAGTTGGCTACCGGGTAACTTGGCAAGAATATAGCGTTGCCTACACCACAGATTTGCAAAACAGTGCCGATGAAGCCGAACGCGAGCGAATTTTAGAGATTATTAAAGACGTTGATTTGCTAATTGCCAATGCTACTTACGTCCCTCCAACATGCAACAACCATGACTCAGCTGATTTACAATGGCAAACTGCGGTAGATTTAGCTCACAGTGCGGGTGTGCAGCAATTAGTCATCTCTCATCACCACCCAGATGACGAGGATGATTTTCTTGACCAAGTGCAACTTGAAGTTCAATCTGTGTTTCCCAACGCATTATTAGCCTGTGAAGGTTTGGTGTTACCTGTTCGTAAAAAAGAGCAGGGGGAGATGAGGCAGATGAGGCAGATGAGGCAGATGAGGGAGAAATAACTCCTAACAACTGACAACTGACAACTGACAACTGACAACTGACAACTACTTAACACATCGGATAATTCCATATAGTCCATGAGCTTCTACTTGCACATGGTCTAGATGAAAGCCTGTTGTGAGTAAAATCTGCCGTAGCTCGTCTACGGTGAAAAAACGAAACACAATGCTGGGCAATGGCTTGAGAAAAGTAGTTGCAAACAGCTTGCCACCCTTACGCAACACTTGGTAAATGTTGCGTATTCCTGCTTCAGCATTAGGCCAGCAGTGCATCGCGGCTCCAGCATAGATAGCATCTACGGAATCTGATGCTAAGGGTAATGCTTCTACATCACCACGGATGATAGTTATCTGGGACGGTGAGATGCCATCTAATTTCATCTGTTGTTGTAACTGTGCCAACATCGACTCGGAATAATCTAAAGCGATGATCTGTTCGTACTTTCCCAGTAATGCCAAACGTCGCGCCATAATTCCTGTACCGCAGCTAATATCCACTACAATTTCTGGATCTTCGCCAAAGAATTCTGTACACTGCTGGAACTCTACATCAATACCGCCAAGGTTACGCAGTCCCATAGCCCAAATTGGGGGTAGGATGCGTTCATAGAAAAAAGAAATAATTGGAGAGCGGAATAACTCTGTGCGTAGAGGTTTTGTCTCGGCAGCATTACCTTCTATTTGCCTTTGTACTGCATCAGGAGTCAGATCTATCAAGGATGAAGGAGCTTTTTCTAGTTCATTCCTGAAATAATCAAGGCATGTATCACATCGCTGTGGAACTTCGGCTAGAGGTAGGTGACAAATAGGGCAAGTAATTACCCGCTGTAGTATCGACATAATAATTCGTAATTCGTAATTCGTAATTCGTAATTAATGTAGCGGCAATTCATGAATTGCTCAAAGTAGGGTGTATTTTTGCGTAAGTCCTATTTGTATTAGGGACTTCCAGAAATTAAATTATTCAATTTGGAGAGCAAAGACAATTAATAGACTCTTTCTCCCCCAGCTACCCCAGCCTCCCCAGCTCCCCCAGTTTCAAAAGCGATGGAATACTTAATTTAGTTGGAAGTCCCTTATGTGTCTTTCTATCGGTGCAGTTCATACTGGCTGAAACAGGGAATTTACTACTTTACTCAGTTGTTGAAGTTTGGCGGCAACTGCGCCACTAGTGAATAATTCTTGCGCTTTGACTATACCCGATCGCATATCTGGACAAATACCACTTTGCCATAGATAAAACCCGCCATTCCACAAGGCTGTTTGCATGAGTTCCCCAGATTTACCAGCCAATACTTCATGTATACCAGCAACGAGTTCTTCAGTGCTACCAAGGGGTACATTCTTAGTAGTAAAGCCATAATCATGGGGTGCAAGAAGTAACCTTTCTATTTCTATTGGTGCGTTCGGTACTGATAAAGCAATAATGGCAGTGCGATCGCGTGGTAAATCGCAACTACCTTCTAATCCCTTCACCAAGGTAAATTTTGTCACGCCCCGCAACCCCAAAGCTACTCGGAACATGGCTTCTGTGGGAGGATGAACAAACCCAGGAATTATATGGGCATCCCCAGCATAAGGACACCAAATTAATTCCATTGTGGCTAAGGGGGGACGTTTGCCGAGTTGGTCACGGTACTCCCAAATAGTTTTAGTTAAAGGAAAATGAAGCGGTGTATAAACAAAGCCTACTCCTGTTTGCTCAAACACCTGCTGAGTTTTGGAGAGTGGTAAGCTAGTCCAATCAATTCCTAATCCCTGCCAAATTTCTACTAGGGGTAAACCATACTTTGTCGGCAAGCGATCGCCACCATGCATGATAATTGGTTGTCCAACTGCGGCGAGTAATAAAGCCGTTACTGGGGCAATTGGTGCTGTGCGCGTTCTGCCATCATAAGGTATACCAAAAACGATCACTGGATGTGCCCAGGCAATAGGTTGTAGCTTTGGCCCCAATTCATCGTAGGCATCTAACATCCCCGCTAACTCTTCCCCCGTGGGACGCCTGATGCGGTGGGCAATCAAAAATGCTCCTATTTGGGCTGGTGTTGCTTCACCAAGCAGCATCATTCTAGTAGCGGTGGCTACTTCAGCACGAGTTAAATTTTCTCCCGTGTGGTTGCCACTGCCTACCTTTTTCAGCAATTCTCTAAATACATTGCTCATTTGTCCTTTGTCCTTTGTCAGTAGTCAGTTGTTAGTAGTCAGTTGTTAGTACTATTGACCACTGACCACTGACCACTGACCATTTAAGAAGCCGATCGCTGCTGCTGAAATTGCGGTGGGATATTTTCCCGTACCAGTTGCCAAAAGTGATTGATTGGGGGAATCTGGAGACGGTCTATTGTGGTTACCATAACTACCCGACGAGTTAAGGCTGTATTGTCAGATGTAGCACCAGTGCTATTACTAGCTAGGGAACGAACTGCCAAGGTGGGGTCATGCAGTGCTTCCATGAGTGCTGAGCGAGGTAGCAAAGCTATGAGTTCGCCTTGTCGCACTACTCCCCGGAAGGCATCTAAGGTATTTACCTCTAAAGCTGCCTGGAGTTTAGCTTCCAACCGCTCAAACTTATCTTGTACTAGGCGTTGCATTCCATATCCATCTTTAAAAACCACTTGGGGATAACGAATTAGCTCCGACCAAGGGATGCGTTCATATTGGGCTAGGGGATGATTTGCTGCAACTAAGACTTCTATTGGTTCATCATATAGTACTTCTACCACCATATCTCTGCCAGTGGTTAAAAAGCGATTATTCATCACAATTGCTAGATCTACCAATCCATCCTTGAGGACTTTGAGGGCGCGATCGCTACCCAATGATGTGACTCGCAATTGTACTTCTGGATAATCGTGACAAAATTTTTGCAACACTGGTGGCAGGTAAGAAGCGCAAAGCGAGTGAATCGCGGCAATGCATAGTTCTGGCTGCTTTCCTGCGATTAAATCTGTTAATTCTTGTGTAGCAATTTCCCACTCTTGGCAAATTTTGCGGGCACGAGGTAGTAAACGTTCACCTCCCAGAGTTAATTTGGCGTGACTGGTTCTGTGAAATAGTTCTACCCCGACATCGGCTTCCAAAGACTGGATTTGACGACTAATAGTCGATTGGGTGACACGACATTTTCGGGCTGCTTGTTGAAAGCTGCCAGTTTCCGCGATCGCCAGAAAGGCTTGCAACTGCTCTAGCCGCATTGTTATGTAGCCTGAATTACATTTATGGCTTTCATTAAGTTAACGGTTTTATCCTCTCAATTTAGTAGAGTTTGATACAAGTCTTTGTTTTGTCAATGGTCAATGGTCATTTGTCATTTGTTTAGGAGTGAAGAATTATTTCTCTACCAACACTGCTGTTAGCCTTGTCTTTCTCATCTCCCTCATCCCTATTTTCATGAAAGCAACTTACTTTCTCTTGGAAGAAGGTGAATCTGCTCGTAATTGTTGCCTTCCGTTGGTGATAATTCGTAACATATCTTGAAGGTCTTGCTCAATACCTTCGAGGACACTATCAGCGTATTCATCAGCACCGTTTTCAATTTCTTGAGCTTGGGCGATCGCTGTTTTTCTGATTTCTTCTAACTCTTGCTGACAAGCACGGCGCTTGAGGTCAATTTCCGTGAGGGTTTCTTGCATCATTGCCTCACATTCAAGTTGTACTTTTCGTCGCAGTTCTTCAGCTTCTCGTTCTGCCTGCTTGATGATATCGCTTTGGGCTAAAATTTGCGCTCTTTTGGCTTGGGCAGCTTCAACAATTTGCTGCCCATACTCTTCTGCTTCCAGCAAAACTTCATCTTTTTGTTCTAGGATAGCGGCTGCTTCCTGAAACACTGATGGCAAGGAAACTCTGATGAAATCGAGTTGCTCCAATAGTTTTTCTTCGTCTACTAGTGTGCGTCCCGTCAGCGGAATGCGGAAACCATCATCAATAATTAATTCCTCCAGCCGATTGAGTTCTTCCTGAATATCTACACTTCCAGATCCGTCGGGATACTCTGGCGGGGGGAGATAGTTTCCGTTGTCATTGGGTTCGCCGTTGGGGAGTTGTGGTTGTAGCATTTGTATATATCTAAAGCAATGTGTGGGGGAACAAGATGATCGACAGAACCACCAAACCTTGCAATCTCTTTTACCACACTACTACTTAAAAAACTATACTCGTTTGATGTTGCCAGAAAAACTGTCTCTATTTGAGTTGAAATAGTTTTATTAGTGTGAGCCATTTGTAGCTCTACTTCAAAGTCAGAAATTGCTCGTAAACCCCGCAGTAAAACTCCTGCGTGTTGCTTTTGGGCGTAGTTGACGGTAAGACCATCAAAGCTATCTACTTCTACATTAGGTAGATGTCGCGTAGCTATATGAATCTGTTCTAGTCGTTGCTGCACAGTAAAAAGTGGAACTTTATTAGGGTTCCGTAATACAGCAACAATCACCTTCTCAAACAGCCGACTACCACGCTGAATGATATCAAGATGACCTAAAGTGATGGGGTCGAAGCTACCTGGATAAATAGCAATCACGATACTTAGGTGCCTTAAAGATGCTTGAGTAATTATATCGAAAGGTTGGGGATTGGGGATTGGGTATCGGGGATTAGGTACTGGGGATCGGTTACTGAGGATTAGGGATTGGAAAAATTGATGACTATATCTCTTTCCCAGTCACCAGTCCCCAGTCGCCAGTCACCAGTCCCCAGTCCCCAGTCCCCAGTCAAGCAAAACCTGCTCTAATTGTTTATATAGAAAAACCCCCTTTCAATGGTGGGGTTAAAAGCTGATCACAGCTGAAAAATTAGTCAACTAGGTACTTTTGCATGGCACTGGATCTTTCCACTTTGCCTTTGGCATTTCAATTTACTTCACCAGGGCCAATCTTGGTGAAGCTAGGGCCAATAACTATCCGCTGGTATGGCTTGTTGATTGCCACAGCCGTATTAATCGGTGTCAGCCTTTCTCAATACTTAGCAAAGCGCCGTAACGTCAATCCAGACTTGCTAAGCGATTTGTCAATTTGGTTGGTGATTGGGGCAATACCGGCAGCACGGCTGTATTACGTTTTATTTCAGTGGTCAGAATATGCCCAGTCTCCTGAGCGAATTATTGCTATTTGGCAAGGGGGCATTGCAATTCACGGAGCAATTATTGGTGGTACAATAGCCGCTTTAATTTTTGCCAGACTTAAGCAAGTTTCTTTTTGGCAGATGGCTGATTTAGTGGCTCCTTCTCTGATTTTAGGGCAAGCGATCGGGCGTTGGGGTAATTTCTTTAACTCTGAGGCTTTTGGTGCCCCTACCAACTTACCTTGGAGGTTGTATATTCCACTAGAACGCCGTCCTCCAGAATTAGCTAGTTTTGAGTATTTTCATCCCACATTTCTCTACGAATCTTTGTGGGATTTAATGGTGTTTGCTCTGTTGCTGACGTTATTTTTTCGGGGTGTCGCTGGCAAGTCGCGGTTGCGAGTGGGTACGCTGTTTATGGTTTACCTGGCAACCTACAGCTTAGGACGCTTTTGGATTGAGGGTCTTCGCACTGATAGTTTGATGCTGGGGCCGCTGCGGATTGCACAGGTTGTCAGCCTCACTGGAATCGCTTTAGGATTAGCAGGTTTAGCTTGGCTTTACATACGTAAACGCCCTCTGCCTGATGTAGTTTCTCCCCTGAAAGGAGATGGGGAGATGGGGGGATAGGGAGATGAGGGGATGGGTGATGGGTAATGGGTAATGGGTGAGATGTGGTGAATAATAGTAAAATCCAATTACCAATTACCAATTCCCAATTCCCCATTCCCAATGCCCTATGCCCAATTCCCACTGACTGAAGAACGAAATAAATGATTATGTTCAGGATGATATAAACGCGATCGCCCTGTTGTCGGTAAAAGTGC
>NZ_JAECZC010000042.1 GCF_016056305.1 Amazonocrinis nigriterrae CENA67
GAGGGAGATGAGGGAGATGGGGGAGATGGGGTGAATAACAACTGACAACTGACCACTAACAACTGACAACTGACAACTAACTTCCAACTCCTCACTCTTAACTTCTAACTCAGCACTCAGCACGAGCGCACTTTTTTAGTGAATTAGGTTAAGGTAATTGATGCAGCCAGTGCTAAACGAATATCAGCTTTGGTTTTCGTCTAGAGCGGAGATCGTTTAAGCTAGCTGAAAGATTATTTGAGTTGTGGCTAAGAGGCGGTAGTGTGCCTAAACACGTTGGATTGATTTCTCTTATGGTTGTCTGTAGTTTGTGGAGTATGCCAAGAGCAGCTCACGCACAGGCGCTAACACCCCATACACTGCAACTGGATGCAGCAAAGTTGGAGAAGCAGGGGTTGAGCTTAGCACAAGAGGCAGCTCAACTAGGACAGTTTCAACAGTTTGAGTTGGCTTTGCCACGCGCTAAACTGGCCAGTCAGCTAGCTCCTAAGAATGATAAAGTGTGGTTTTTGTTAGGTGGTTTGCAGTTGCAAGCCAAAGATTATGATGCGGCAATAGCGGCATTGCAAAAGGCACAATCTCTCAATCCTAAAAATGCCGACGTTCTATTTGCTTTGGGTTCGGCTAATTTTCAACAACAAAAATATCAAGCAGCAATTAGCAATTACCAAGCGGGTTTACAGTTAAAACCCAATGACCCGGATGGGTGGTTTGATTTGGGTAATGCTTACTATATGTTGGGTCGATTGCCAGATGCGATCGCTCAGTATAACAAAGCAGTCTCTCAAAATCAAAAATTCTGGCCGGCGATTAATAACATTGGCTTAATCAAATACGAGCAGGGTGACAGGGAAGGAGCGATTAAGCAATGGCAAACTGCTGTTAGTCTTGAGCAGCAAGCCGCTGAACCATTATTAGCCCTAGCAGTGGCACTTTACACCAAAGGCGATCGCCAACAAAGTCTCAAATTGGGAGAAGCCGCACTCCGCATCGATGGGCGCTATGGAGATTTGAATTTCCTCAAGGAAAATCTCTGGGGTCAACGCTTACTTGCTGATACAAAAAAATTCTTAGAACTACCAAGTATCCAAGCTGCTCTAGAGCAACAGGGAAGACCACAGCCTACACAATAGGAAAGTTAGGAGTTAGAAGTGATGAGTTAGGAGTTTTGAATAAATAAATTTCTTTAACTCATAACTCAACACTGTTAACTCCTAACTTTATTTTTTACCACTTGCTGAATATTACCATTTCATAGTACATATATACTATGTGACAGGGTATTCGCCGAAAAGCTGAGCGGGCGAATATCTTCGTGACAGAAGTAGTAAGTTGTTAGTGGTTGTTTGAGGGGAGGAGTGCCATGATTTGGTCAACAAACTGTTGATGGTCTACAACGGGTTTAGAGATGTAGCCATCAGCACCGCTTTGCTTGAGAAAGTTCTCGCGATCGCCTTCCATAGCGTGTGCCGTCACCAAAATCACAGGTAACTTTGCTGTTTGTGGATCAGATTTTAACATTTGTGTAATCTTGATCCCATCAACAGATTGACCTTGGTAAACGCTTCTTGAGAGAGAAACATCCATTAAAATCAGGTCTGCTTCTCCTGATTGGGCAATTTTTATGACTTCTTCCACATTTTCGGTGTGTTTCACATCCAAGCCACCCCGCTTGGTCAAAATTTTGGAAAAAACGCGAGCATTAATTAGATCGTCTTCAACAATCAAAACGGTTTTCATGAGAATTTTATTTATAGAGGTGAGGGAGATTACAACCTGAGCAAAACAATTGTCTAGCTCCTTTTTAGTAATCAAAGTGTATCCCCGTCATCAAGGATAATACTACCGCTTTTTATTATTTGACCATCAAGATTGTGTTAGTAATCCCATTTCATCCGTTATGCTGTGTTTGCTGCGATCTTCAATTACATCGATTTTTGTGTAGTTAAAATTCAGGGAAAAAACTCATGGCAAAACAGTTAAACCTTCTCTCAACGGGACAGGTCATCACAACAGCCCTGCACACCGAGATGCAACGGTCTTACCTAGAATATGCCATGAGTGTGATTGTTGGGCGAGCGTTGCCAGACGTGCGCGATGGCTTAAAACCAGTGCATCGGCGGATTTTATATGCTATGCACGAACTTGGACTAACACCAGATAGACCTTATCGTAAATGCGCTCGTGTGGTGGGAGATGTGCTAGGTAAATACCATCCCCACGGCGATCAAGCGGTTTATGATGCCTTGGTGAGGCTGGTGCAGGACTTTTCCAGCCGCTATCCCTTACTGGCAGGACATGGTAACTTTGGCAGCGTCGATAATGACCCACCAGCGGCGATGCGTTACACAGAGACGCGTCTGGCACCCATCAGCCATGAGGGAATGCTGACGGAAATTGGCGAAGAAACTGTGGAATTTGTGGGTAACTTCGATAATTCCCAACAAGAGCCAAGTGTATTGCCTGCTCAGTTGCCATTTTTGTTGCTCAATGGCTGTACTGGCATTGCCGTAGGAATGGCGACGAATATTCCCCCGCACAATTTAGGGGAATTAGTTGATGGCTTGATTGCTTTAATCGACCAACCGGATTTGCCAGATGAAAAATTATGGGAATTAATTCCAGGGCCAGATTTTCCCACAGGTGGCGAAATAGTTGGTGATGCTGGAATTCGGGAGGCATACACCACTGGGAGAGGTGGGATTGTGCTACGAGGAGTCGCCAATTTAGAAGAAATTCCACCTAGTAGAGGAAGCAAGCGGCGCACAGCAATTGTGATTACAGAATTGCCTTATCAAGTTAACAAGGCAGGCTGGATTGAGAAAGTAGCTGATTTGGTAAATCAAGGACGTTTGCAAGGAATTTCTGACATTCGGGACGAAAGCGATCGCGAAGGTATGCGAGTTGTTATTGAACTCAAACGCGATACTAACCCGCAGGAAATTCTTCAGCATTTGTATCATCAAACCGCTTTGCAAACTAACTTTGGGGCGATTCTCTTAGCCATAGTCGATGGACAACCCCGCCAGTTAAGCTTGCGGCAGTTGTTACAAGAATTTTTGAATTTCCGCGAACAAACGCTCAATCGTCGTTATACTTACGAGTTTGGCAAAGCGGAAAATCGGTTGCATGTGGTAGAAGGTCTACTCAAAGCCTTGTCTAACCTAGATGAGGTAATCGAAATTTTACGACGAGCTGCCGATGGTAGTACCGCAAAAATGACCCTTTGTAGTCGCTTAGAATTGACTGAGGGACAAGCAGATGCAATTCTGGCTATGCCATTGCGCCGCCTCACCAGTTTAGAACAGCAGAACTTGCAAAGAGAGTTTGAGGAACTCAGCGAACAAATTGCTTTGTTGCAAAGGCTACTGAGTGACCGCCGGGAATTACTCAAGGCGCTGAAAAAAGATTTGCGATCGCTCAAGCGCAAGTATAGCGATAATAGGCGGACGAAGATAGTAGAGGAGCAGAGAGAGCAGGGGAGCAGGGGAGTAAGGGAGCAAGGAAGCAAAAAGGCAGAAGATGAAGATAATCCCAAATCCAAAATCCTCAATCCAAAATCAGAACAGCCAGCAGAAGAAGTAGTTTTAGAGTTTACTCAAAGGGGGTATGTACGCCGCATTCAGGTATCAGGGAAAAAGCCGAAAATTGAAAATGGTTTGCAAGATAATGATTTCATTATCCAAACTGAGTTAACTGACACAGACAAAGAGTTGTTGGTATTAACTAGTGGTGGCAAAGTTTATCCTGTGAGTGTAGGAGATATCCCCGCTACTACTGGACGTTCTCCACGGGGAACACCGTTAATTACCACACTCAGCAATACTGCTCAAGGTACTACTGAAGCTGTTATCAGCCGCTTTTTACTGCCAGAAGATTTAGACAGCCAGCAAATGATACTGCTGACAAAGCAAGGACGAATTAAGCGCCTGTCTTTGGAAGAATTTACCACCTTGACTCGTCGCGGCATTACAATTTTGAAGCTGAAAGATGATGACGAGTTGTCGTTTACCCAGTTTGCCTCCACAGGACAACATCTAATTTTAGCTAGTTCCGGTGGTCGCTTGTTGCGGTTTGCAGTCAATGACGAACAACTACCAGTTATGGGACGCACAGCTATGGGTTTACAAGCATTCCGGCTATTGAGAAATCAGCAAATGGTTGGCTGTGTGGCTGTAGGTAAAGATGACCAGTTGTTGCTAGTTACTCAAGAAGGATATGCCAAGCGGATGCCTGCAAATCAATTAAGAGCAGCTAATCGCGGCGATTTAGGCACACAAGCGCTGAAATTCGCGAATAAAACTGATAATCTAGCTGGTATGGTGACAGCCGCTTCTGGTGAAGTGGCGCTGGTGACTAACAAAGAGCGAGTAGTGAGGATAAGAGTGGAGACAGTACCTATCTTAGGCAAAGATGTCAAAGGTGAAAGTATACTCCAACTCAACCGTGATGAAAAAATTATCACCGTCGCCGAAGTCCGCTTACAGTGAAGACAATGTTTAACCTGCGGCGAGCCAATTTAGCAGATTTAGAGGCGCTGGTTAACTTGCGCCTTGCTCTTCTGCGCGAGGTTGGCGACATTCAAAATGATACCGATACCGCAGCGATCGCAGAAGCAATCCGAAAGTATCTGCTAGATAAAATGCCGCAAGGTGAATTTTTAGCTTGGGTTGTTGAGGTAGAAAATCAAATTGTTGCCACCAGTGGCTTGGTACTTTTTACACGACCTCCATATAACGGCAATTTCCTAGGCTTAGAAGCCTATGTGATGAACGTTTACACGGTTCCAGTATGGCGAGGCCAGGGAATTGCTACAGCACTTTTAAGAGAAATTATTAGCTTTGTCAAACAAACTAAGGCAAAACGCATTTGGCTTCACGCTAGCAAGGATGGTAAACCTCTGTATGAAAAGCTTGGTTTTGTCTTAACTACAAAAGAAATGGAAATTGTTTGGTACTGAGGAAAAATTAAGTAAAATCCAGATTACAGCTATTTTCATTTGAATAGAACACAACGCCCGTCTTTGGCTCCTCTCTCCTTAGTAAGGAGAGGGGTTGGGGGTGAGGTTCATTTACCTCAAAAGTGCTGTAAGTGCCAAGACTGATTGAGCAGTAAGTATTTTCCTTAGTCATCTGGCAGCAATACTCAACAGTTCGCTATATCTGCATTAATGCTAATTTTTACTAAAAATCAATATAACTAATATATATGATTTGCAATCAATATCAATCTTTGACAGAGATTATCTACCAAGTAAGGCTCATTTGCTGTTATGATTATTGATAATAACTATCAATAAACTTTTTACAAATATAGTTTTTGGTATTTATACCTAGAGTTTGATGTAAAAGCTAGCTGGCTCTAATATCTACCACTATTCATGTCTAGCCATAGGAGTAAAAATATGAAGACATGTTGCAAACTATAAAAATATTGTTATATTAGTTTACGTAAAGCAATACTTCTTTGTAAATTTACATCCCATTTTTAACTATGACAAACGCAACTACAACAAAAGTCACTACCCCTATAACTGACGATCGCAACGCTTGGCGCTGGGGTTTTACTCCCCAAGCAGAAATTTGGAACGGTCGTTTAGCAATGATCGGCTTTTTAGCAGCCTTTTTGATTGAACTATTTTCTGGTCAAGGCTTTCTACACTTTTGGGGTATTCTCTAAGTTTTAAAATATAAGATGACCTGTAAATAAAAAACCTGGTGTGCTGATACACTACCAGGTTTTTCATTTGTCAGTTGTCAGTTGTTAGTTGTGATTATTAACTACTGACTACCGGATATATTCCTTGAGAACGCTGTTACGATTTGGGTGACGTAATTTGCGGAGTGCTTTAGCCTCAATCTGACGAATACGTTCGCGGGTAACGTTGAAAATCTGTCCAATTTCCTCAAGGGTCTTCATGCGTCCATCATCTAAGCCATAGCGGAGGCGCAAAACATCACGTTCACGAGGGCTGAGGCTATCGAGGACTTTTTCTAAATCTTCGCGCAAAAGGTTTTTGGAAACTTGATCTTCTGGGGTTTCGCCATCAGACTCAATAAAATCGCCCAATCGAGAATCTTCTTCTTTACCGATGGGCGTTTCTAATGAAATGGGCAATTGGGCGGATTTGGCAATAAACCGCAACTTCTCGATGGTCATTTCCATACGAGTAGCAATTTCTTCTTCGGTGGGTTTGCGACCCATTTCTTGAGAAAGTAATTTGGTGGTTTTCTTAATCCGCGAGATGGTTTCGTAGAGATGGACTGGCAAACGGATAGTACGAGATTGATCTGCGATCGCTCTGGTAATTGCTTGACGAATCCACCATGTAGCGTATGTAGAAAACTTATAACCTTTTTCGTGGTCAAATTTTTCTGCGGCACGAATCAAACCGAGACTGCCTTCTTGAATCAAATCTTGAAAGGACAAACCACGATTCATGTACTTCTTGGCAATTGAAACCACAAGGCGCAGGTTGGATTGCACCATCTTATCTTTTGCCCGACGACCAATATGCAGGCGATAGCGAAATGCTGGCAATGGCAATTGCACTGCTTCTGCCCATTCAATATCGCGAGGTTCGCGTTCTAACTTTTCGTAAAGTCTTTCTCGTACCCTCTCTAATTCCAGTAAATCAGCTATTTTCCGCGCCAATTCGATTTCTTCGTCTGCCCGCAACAGGCGAATTCGACCAATTTCTTGCAAGTAAAGGCGAATTGAATCTTCAGTATAGTGCTTTTTCTTGCTTTGTGTCCGACGACGCGACTTAGCGGCTTTTCCAGACTTTGCGTCGTCCTCATCAGACTGAGGCTCTAAAAACTCATCAATTTCGCCTTCATCTGCAATCAGCAAGTCCTCTTCTTCATCAATTAAGAGTTCTTCTAACTCGAGTTCAGGCTGATTCATCATTTCTAGGTCAGGCTGATATATGCTTTCGAGTACGTTGTTAGCCTGGTTCATGCCGCGTTCCTCATGCTCCTTGCAGAATCAATTACTCAAGATGTGTTTACTGCTCTTTGTAACAGAGCTAATTAATAACCGAAAATAGGGTTTTGGGCTAATTTCCCTGAGATGTTTTCGGAAGTTGTGTTCCTCTTTGATATTTAGAGGAATTGTTTACTAAGTGTAGAAAGTTGCAGTTAATGCTGACTCAATCACTTTAGCAAAAGTTTTGTGTGCAGCAGCAGCACACAATTTGAAACTGGCTCATCTCAAAAAAGACTCGTCTTAATAAAAAAAATCTACCACTTCATACAAATAAAATATGACTTTTGGCATATTTTCCTATCAAGACTCTTCCGATTGTAGCCTGTTTCACAGAAATTGCACTCTTTTTGTGTGTAATTACTAAGTCATTCAACTAAGTTAAAGCCACTATTAGCAAAAAGCCATTGAAATTGGTAGTCATACCCTTAAATTTTGTCTAAAACTTTTTGAAATTGCTGTGGCATTATCTTGACGTTGGAAGGAGAATACATGCACTCTTACACTAGATTGGAAAGGAACCACAAAGTTTTACACAATTTCTAGTATGCTTAATAACATTAATTACTGAGAAACTGTGTATTTTATATTAGCTTAGGTAAGAAGAAGTAATACACCCATTTTTACATTTCCTTCATAAATGACTCATTGCGAAGAGTTGAGCGGGAATTCCCGCAGATAGATACAGCAAGGGTGGTGATGCTTATCTTAAGATCTTTAGCCTGTTGTGTGCCAGCTACCTTAACTAAGGAGTTGAGGTGACGGCGGAATCAGGCAGATGACGATCAAGTGAAAGTTAACTGGTTAAGTCTTATTTACACATTAGCGCACTGCTGAGATTTCAACCTTATGAAACTTGACAAGCTGTTCTTATTGTATACAACGATATTTTAATCAATTTAGAAAGGATTTAACAGTTGAGATTATAGATATTAGCCCGCTTCAGGCAAAAATTTATCAGATACAGGCAAAGCAATAGCCATTATCAGATTAATCTTGTGGAGCTATTAGCAAGTTACTTGCTTTCTTAATCTCCGCTGAAATATCAGCGAGAAGTTGCAACCTAGTTAACAAAAAGTGTTTTACCGTGAGGTAATTGTTAAATAGAATACGCTTGTCTAGTTATATTCAATTTGAAAGATATTTCAACATTTCGTTTGGTACATAAGATTGAGTTTTGCTCTTCAAGCATAACAAATGCTCTTCTAGCTTGTAAGAAAAGTCAATTTAGAACTGACAAACTAGGACTTTTGCACCTGATTGTAGCGCCGCCGAATTTGCCAAATCTAAACAATACTCAATCAGTATGAAAAAGTACTTGACAATAAATTAATTTTATGCTGTCTGACATCAGGTAAATTAATAGCTTGGATAATTTATAACTTATGTATTCTATCAAACAATTTTCATTGTTTAAGAAAGTATATAAAAAAATCCCTGGTATTACTTATTACCAGGGAGGCTCTCCTTTGCTGAGTTACTGTGGTGGTGTCGATGTTGGTGACGGTGTTGATGTTGTCTTGGCACTGCCGCCTGAAAAATTTGGTGGCAGAATTACCTTGTCAACGATGTGTACAATGCCATTGCTGGCTGGAATGTCTGCTTGAGTCACCTTCGCACCGTTAACGGTGATTGTTTTGCCAGTACTATCAACCTTAACTGTGACGGGAGTACCCTCTATTGTTTTGACTTGTCCAGATGTGAGTTGGCTGGAGGTAACTTGCCCAGGTATAACGTGGTAAGCAAGAAGCCTCACTAATTTCTGTTTATTTTCTGGCTTTAAAAGGTTATCTAAAGTTGATTTTGGTAAAGCAGCAAAAGCAGCGTCAGTAGGAGCAAATACGGTGTAAGGCCCTGGTGTGGTCAACTGATTATTTAAGCCTGCGGCCTGGACTGCCCGTGTTAGGGTTTTAAACTGTCCTTGGCTTGCTGCCGACTCTGCCAGTTGTGCTAAATTGCGGTTGGCAGTTGTGCCGACGGGACTAGGAGTAACAGGAGAAGTAGTTGTCAGGGGAGGCGTTACAGTAGGGATTGTTGGAGGTTGGGTGACAGGAGGAAGATTTGTTGTTGTAGTTTCCCTTCTGGGTTCAGCACAAGCAGATAGAGCAACTAGACCAGCGATCGCAATCATCTTGAACAATGCTTTTTCTACTACGCCTTTGCTTGCTTTCATAATTGTTGCGTAAAGTTTTGCTAAATATAGATTTACTGACAATAGTTAATGAATTTAGCCATGTAGTCCCTCAGCCTAACGAGGTAGATTTGGGAATGGGGAATGGGGAATTGGGAATGGGGAACTCGGGGCCCCCACGACCGAAGGGAGTGGGAATTAAAGATATAAAAAAGTAATGAGTAAGTTGATTTTTACTAACTTACTCATTACCAATTAATTACCAACTGAACTACATGTGAAAGTAGTCAGAGTAATTTAATATTAGCTTGATATTAGATATCTAGGTCTGTGAAGTTGAGTTTAGAACCATAAGTTTCGATGAATTCGCGTCTGGGTGCAACACGATCGCCCATTAAAATGGTGAAAATGCGATCGGCTTCGGCTGCGTCTTCAATTTCCACTTGCTTGAGGGTGCGGGTTTCTGGGTTCATGGTGGTTGTCCAGAGTTGTTCTGGCATCATTTCACCCAAACCTTTGAAGCGTTGGATGGTATAGTTGGCGTTGTCGGGAAATTCAGCGATGCGCTGTTGTAATTCGCGATCGCTATAACAATAGTAGTAATTGCGTCCCCGTTCTACTTTATATAATGGCGGACAAGCAATGTAGATGAAACCTTGTTCGATGAGCGATCGCTGATATCTATAGAAGAATGTTAACAGTAGTGTGCGGATGTGCGCTCCATCTACGTCAGCGTCAGTCATAATGACTATGCGGTGGTAGCGCAGTTGGGAAGCGTCGAAGTCTTCGCCTTTAACACCTAAACCAAGGGCTGTAATTAGCGCCTGGACTTCATTATTTTTATAGATTTTCGCGTCGTCAGTTTTCTCAATATTAAGGATTTTACCACGTAGAGGTAGGATTGCTTGGGTGCGGCGATCGCGTCCTTGTTTGGCACTCCCGCCTGCGGAGTCGCCTTCCACGATGAAGATTTCTGATTCACCAGGGTCACGAGAACTGCAATCTGCTAATTTACCTGGCAATGGCGAAGATTCTAGCACGGATTTTCGCCGTACTAATTCCCGCGCATGACGGGCGGCTTCTGCGGCTTTGAAGGCTTGGATGGCTTTATCTAAGATGGAGTCGGCGATACTGGGGTGAAATTCTAAGTACTCGGTGAGGACTTCTCCCACTAAAGAATCGACTATCCCCCGCACTTCAGTGTTACCGAGTTTGGTTTTGGTTTGTCCTTCAAATTCGGGATCGGGGACTTTGACGGAAATTACTGCTGTCAAACCTTCACGGACATGTTCACCACTGAGGTTTGGCTCACTTTCTTTAATTTTATTGCGCTTACGAGCGATCGCATTTAATGTCCGAGTCAGAACCGCCTTCAAACCTTCTAGGTGGGTACCACCATCAACGGTGCGAATGTTATTGGCAAAACCCAGCACGTTGTCTGTGTAAGCATCAGTACACCACTGCAAAGAAACTTCCACTTGTACGTTGTTGCGTTCTCCCTGCACGTAGATAATTTCTTCATGCAGTGGCTGCTTCTCACGGTTCATGTAAGCGATATATTCTTTGATCCCACCCTTATACTCGTAGGTTTCTACCTTGGGTGTATCGCTTTTTAGTAATTCTAAACGGTTGTCTGTAAAGGTTATCTTGACACCTGCGTTGAGATATGCAAGCTCACGCAAGCGACCTGCTAGGGTGATGTAATCAAACTCAATACCCGTGGTGAAAATTTGGGTATCTGGCTTGAAGGTGACGGAAGTACCGGTTCTAGCCTCTTTGTAAGCCTTAACTTGCAAGTCGGTGACTGGAACACCTCGTTCATAGCGCTGGGTATGCACCTTTTTATCGCGCCAAACTGTAACTTCTACAATTTCAGACAAGGCATTAACCACAGAGATCCCAACCCCGTGCAATCCTCCTGAAACTTTGTAACCACCGCCGCCAAACTTACCGCCAGCGTGCAGTACGGTTAACACAGTTTCCAAAGCCGATTTTCCTGTGCGCGAGTGAGTATCGGTAGGAATACCGCGACCATCATCTGTTACAGTCACAGAACCATCAGCGTTGAGATCCACCTCTATGTGAGTGCAATAACCCGCTAAAGCTTCATCAATAGAGTTATCTACCACCTCGTAGACTAAATGGTGGAGTCCTCGCGGCCCGGTAGACCCGATGTACATCCCCGGTCGTTTGCGGACGGCTTCCAGACCTTCCAGAACTTGAATCTGATCGGCACTGTAACTGCTCGTCATGAAAATTCTCCTGATGCGTGGGGTTGAAGTCGCCCAATGGCAAAAAGTAAAAACACACCAAAATTATAACACAAAAGCCTTATTGACGACTGTAGGGCAATTCTATAAGAAGTTTATATATGGTATGTATCCCTTTAAGTTTTTCCAGCGAAATGCCTCATATTACGAAATTTATAATGTATAAGTATTTCTCGTAAAAGTTGTGCTAATGAATGGGGTTGAAATTGCTTATACTCAAAAAAAGTAAAAAAGCACCAAAATTCTAACACAGAAGCTTTGGTGGAGTTTGGAGAGCAATTTTATGAGAAGTTTATACAGGGGTTGCAGGGGAGCAGGGGGGTGAGGGAGATGAAGAGGATGAGGGAGAAATCGCAACTGACAACTGACAAATGACAAATGACTAATGACTAAATTGATTGTAATTTGTGGGGCGACGGCGACGGGGAAGTCAGGCTTGGCTTTGAATTTGGCTATACGGTTGAATTCTGTAATTCTCAGTGCAGATTCTCGTCAGGTTTATCGTGAGTTTAATATCGGTACGGCTAAGCCAACATTAGCAGAACAACAATTAGTTCCTCATTATTTAATAGATATCTGCGATCCCACAGACACAATAACGGTAGCAGACTATCAACAGCAAGTACAAGCCCTAATTAATTCCCCCCTGCTCCCTCACTCCCCTGCACCCCTGCTTTTGGTTGGTGGTACTGGTTTATACATACGTTCTATTGTTCAAGGCATGAAAATTCCTAGAGTTGCACCGAATTTGAAATTGCGATCGCAACTTGAATCTTTGGGTCAAACTCAACTGTATGGTATGTTACAACAAGTTGATTCGGTTGCTGCAAACAAAATTCATGCTAATGATAATATGCGGACTTTACGCGCGTTAGAAGTATTTTATATAACTGGGATTCCGATTTCACAACAGCAAGGGGAGAATCCACCCGATTATCCGATTTTGCAAATTGGCTTGGATTGTGAGGTGGAAAAGTTAGGTCTACGCATTCGCAAGCGTACTGAGCAAATGATAACAGATGGCTTGGTCGCTGAGGTGGAATATCTTTGTCAAAAATATGGTTTTGAATTACCTTTATTGAACACTTTAGGATATCAAGAAATCAAGCAATATTTAGCTGGGGAGATTTCCTTAGATGCAGCAAAAGAATTAATTGTTTTGCATACAAGACAATTTGCTAAACGCCAGCGCACTTGGTTTCGTGCATATCCACAAATTGCATGGTTTGATGCAGATGCTCCTGATTTATTAGAGAAAGTTTGGCAACGTGTGCAAAACTTTCTCGACAATTCTAACTAAGCTAACTAAGAGTATCAGGCTCAACTCCTAATGCTCGTAGTCTTTCTGCTAGTAATTGGGCGCGTTGTTGGGCTTGTTCGGCGCGTTGTTGGGCTTGTTCGGCGCGTTGTTTTTCTTCTTCAGCACGTTGTTTTTCTTGTTCAGCACGTTCATCTCCAGTTGTGAGAATAGTTCCATCTTGGTAGCACCAGCGTAGTCAAACATCATGTCTACCTTCAAATTCACCTTGCCATAAATTTACACCTAAACCAACTTGTTCTAACCAATTTTCTGAAGTTTCAAAATAGCGGCTTCCCCTGAGTTCATAAACGCGCAGTATTTGCTCTCCTAATTGCTGAGTGGGGTCGTATACGATATAGTAGCTCGCCCGCATATGTTCATAAATTGTCAGCTTTTTAGTCAGTTCATCACCTTCTTTATTTGAGACAATTTCCATCACAACTTCTGGAGGTTTACCAAATCGCCAAACCATATAACAACGATTTTGCTTTTCCCATCAATTTGCAGGTACTTGGACATCTAAGCTGAGAAAGATATCGGGTACAATTGCTGGATGTCCATCTGTATGGTAAATGCCAACATTTGCTGCTGCTAAAAAAGTCTGATTTTGTAAAGAACTATAAAGAGAGCCAACCAAAAGGCGTTGTTGTTTGGCAGATGCGAAATTATCTACAGGTGTATCATCTTCAGTAATTAACAGGTTGGCATCTGGCACATAGTAATCATCATCATTGATTAGAAGTTGCTCAACCATGATTTTATCCAGTATTTGATAGCGTTATTTCTAGATTAGTTTTTATCAAAACAGAATTCCGAACCAATTGAAGATTTACGCAATCATGAGGAAAAACTAAGCTTTATTTCTACAGAAAACCCCTGTATAAATACAGGGGCAGTACTAAGATATTACAGGAATTACGCACTCTGAGCTAATTTACTATTGTGCTAAGAAATTAGGTGTACCATTGCCACCAAACTCACCAACAGCGGGAATTTCTAAGAAGCTATCTGTAGCTTTACCTGTACCATCATCAGTCACAGAATTAGAGTTACCTGGATGACCATTAGGTACGAACAATTGCGGATGGTCAAAGGGAGCTTTTTCATAGCGAACTCGCTCATCAGTGAGGGATTGAAGGAACGCCACCAAATCAGCTTTTTCATCTTCCGTTAAATTCAACTGGGCGAGGGCGCTTTGCTGACGAAAGTCTCCGCCACGACTGTAAAAATCCACAACTTGTGGCAAGGTCAAATAGCCACCACTGTGGAAGTAAGGGGCTGTAAGTTCGATGTTGCGTAGTCCGGGTGTCTTGAAACTACCGTCCGCAATTAATAAGTCATTGGAAGTAACAGTAGTATTCGGGTCAGAACCAAGCAATTGCTTAAAAGTCCCTAACAGAGATAATCGCGATTCTGACAGTGGATTACCAAAGGGGTCATTACTACCAACACCAACATCTTCTAGAGTGGGTCTTACACCAATATTAAAGAAGCCTTCGTCAAAGATAATTCTGGGAAAGTTCGGGATGGTTAGTATGCCAATACGTTGTTGCTGCACAGCACTAACTGAAGCTCTGGTAAGTTCTGCTCCATTGTGACAAATAGTGCATTGAGCTTTACCTTCAAACAGTTGTTTTCCTCGTTGCTGCTGGGCACTTAGCGCAGTGGTGTTTCCTTCCAAGAAGCGATCTAAAGGTGTATCGTCAGCAATGAGTGTGGACTCGTACATCTGTATCGCCAGCCCAAAGAACAGAGGGAAGTTGTACTCCATCAATGTATATTCATTGGTCTGCAAAGAGTTGTCTGGCTTTTTAACAAAAGTTCTGCTACCGTCGGGATTTACTTGAATAATGCGATTTGAGCGCCACCATTCAGGTTTGAAAGCATCAGCAACTAGATTTTCGTAGGTTGCAGTTTGCAGTCCGGGTAAGGGGGATCTACTTTCTTCACCTAAGACGCTATCTTGGGGATGGACAATCTGTTTACCTAGCGGTCTGAGAGCTGTATCTTTGCCCAATAACTTTTTTCCTAGTTTTCTGAGTAGTTTCTTACCCTTGCCAACGCTGTGGGATTTTTTATCAACTACTCCGAACTTATCACCAATTTCTGCAAAGGTGCGACCATCAGCAGACATCTCAAAAGAACTGATTGGGGGGCCGACAGCTTGGGAGGCTAGAGACGCATGGTTGAGACTAACTTTTACAGATTCCAGATGACTGGGAGTATTTGCCTTAACAACATAAGCGTTAGGGTCTCTCAACCCAAATGGATTGACTCCATTGAAGATGTCTTGCGCTCTACCGTCCCAGAAGTTACGGAAGTTAAATACAGAATTAATTACAGTTGGTGTGTTACGCGGTTCAACACGGCGCACATTTGTACCGCCGACGTTGAACACTGGATCTGGCGAAAAATTTACTTGGTCTACAGCATTACCGGGCTTAACATCCACAAACTCGCTATTGAAGATACCTTGGGAAGAAACGACATCATTACGGTCTGATGTCACCGTCGTGGGGTCATTGGGGTTTGATAGCTGGTGGAAGGGAAAATCTTCTGGCTTAAGTTGATAGTTGGGTGCGCCACCAACATCAAAAACTGTATCTGGATTTGCTGTTTTATCAGCGTTAATTCGCAATAGTCCAGGAGAAATTTGATTTTTGGATCTATTGTCAGCACCAGCATGGAAGTGACAACTTGCACAGGCGGTTATTCCGTCGCTACCCACCTGCATATCCCAAAACAGTGCTTTTCCTAACTTGACTGCGGCAACTTTGTTTTTCACGAAGTCTGTGAGATTGTCAGGTTCTGGAACTTTGACTGTTTTGAGGGAAGCTAAGGGTGGGGTAACTTGGGCGGATACAGTGTTTCCAGCAATGATGGCGATCGCTATGACCGCCACAATTATAATCGCTTTGTTAAACTTAGATACCAGTAGTTTAGATGGCAGAGAATTGATTCTCTGCTTTTTTCGCCATCTACCGTTGGAAGTGAGTAGAAAGTAGATAGATAAACTGGTAACTATTAGTACCAGAATGATGAGAGGTATAATTCTCATGTTTTTTGTTACTAAAAAACATTTAATTGATTGGTAATAAATATATAGTATTTGATGAATTTTACCAAGTGTAAAATTTTACTAAGATAAGATTGACTAACGTAATATTTAATTAAAGGTATATAAAAATACTTTTGTCTTCAGAATAATCTTTGCAACAAATTAATTGATTCTAGGGGCGTACAGCTGTACGCCCCTACAAAATTCACCCTTTCACGCAAACAACTTGCTTGAGCGTTGCTACAACCTCAACCAAATCGGCTTGGTTTTCCATCACTTGATCTATCGGCTTATAAGCACCAGGAATTTCATCTAACACGCCAGTATCCTTACGGCATTCTACGCCTTGAGTTTGGGCAATCAAATCATCAAGGGTGTAGACATTTTTAGCTTTGTTTCTAGACAACAAACGGCCTGAACCGTGGCTGCAAGAACAAAAGCTGTGGGCATTTCCTTTACCTTTAACAATGAAAGATTTCGTCCCCATTGAACCAGGAATAATACCATAATCTTCAGTTTGGGCGCGTACTGCACCTTTGCGAGTAACGTAGACATCCTCACCAAAATGCACTTCTTTTTCAGCGTAATTATGATGACAATTTACCTGCAATAAAGGTTTAGTTGTCTTCCCACCAGCTAAATGTTTTTCAACAACGTGCTTGAAACGTGCCATCATCACATCACGGTTGAAACTTGCATAGTTTTGCGCCCATTGCAAATCGTTCCAGTAAGCCTGAAATTCGGGCGTACCAGCGACAAAATGGGCTAAATCTGGATCTGGCAAGTGATTACCTGCTAGCTTAGCTAATTCCTTAGCTGTTTGAATATGGCACTGCGCTAGTTTATTGCCGATGTTACGTGAACCTGAATGTAGCATCAGCCAAACTTGGTTCTCTGTATCGAGGCATACCTCAATAAAGTGATTCAATTTGTTACTGATTGTTTGTTAAGTTTGCTAAGTCTCCAGAGTCTTAATTCAATACTCTTTCGACTTCTACTTAACGCTTTCAATGAAAGTTACAATCGATCAAGTCATTTCTGCTTGATTCTATATCTTCCTATTCGATATAGTTCGGAGCACACCTTCATCCTAAATAATCTAGGATGCCCAAGTCCCTCTGCTCTCTACGGGGCGTTTTACCGCTTCCCTCGGTATTAGCAATCTCAGCCTTCACCGATTTGGACGAGTTTTGATTACTGTATTACTACAGTAAGGAGCAATTCTTTACCCCCACCGAGAGAACCCATTTGTTTCATTGCTTTTCCTTGCAAATCTTGTACACCTGGGTGTAAATCTTGAAAATCACGCCAGCGTTGCCAGTTGGTAACTAATTTTTCAACGTCTTTATTTTCGTTGAATCCAGTAGGAATTGCTGCTTCAATATCTAAGCGGATTTTCTTTAGTTTGCCTTCTAATTGTTCAGCTGTAAATGGTGTTTTGATGGCGGACATACCACAACCAATATCCACGCCTACAGCAGCAGGGATAATCGCTTCTTTTGTGGCAATTACAGAACCAACTAAAGCACCTTTTCCTAAGTGAACATCTGGCATCAAGGCTATATGTTTAAATACAAATGGTAGTGATGCGACATTCTTCGCCATCTTGGTTTCTTCATGTCCCAAAGGATGATTTGCCCAAGATAAAACGGGTGTCGGAGTGGTAATTTCTAACTCTTCGTAGGGCATAATTTGCGATATTTTGAATCCGTAACGTGAAATTTGAGTTTAAGCTCTGAATTTGGTAGTTGATCAGTAGCTATTTATAAAAATTTATATATGGCATGGCATTTAGATTTTAATTATATACTACAAATGTAGTATAAATAAATTTGAGTGTCAACGCGATCGCTCCCACAAGCGCCCTTATTAAAATCTGTAAAGTAAAAGACTGTGCCCTCACCTATGGCAGTGCATCAAAATCCAATGTGGGAAAATTTTCTTTCACCGATGGTGCGTTTTTTGATTGATGAGGAAAAGTGGCGGCGTTACGCAGATAGTATCGACTGGGAAAAACAAAGCGATCGCTTGCGTCAACCTGATGTCATAATTCCCTCATACTACGATAGCCAAAACTTTCACGGTGTTGAGGGCGGATATCTCAACCCCCAAGCAGCGGTTTCCTACGATCCCATTACTCAGTACGTTCTCCTACCTAATGAAACTGTAGTACGGCAAGCTTTGATTGATGCAGTTAAGGTACAGCCGCGACGTATACTTGACTTAGGCTGTGGCACAGGTTCAACTACTTTAATGTTGAAGCAGGCTTTTCCCCAAGCAGAAGTCATCGGTTTAGATTTATCACCATATATGCTGGTGAGGGCAGAAGATAAAGCTAGAAGAGCTGGTTTAGATATCAGATGGCGACATGGGAATGCTGAAAAAACCAACTTTAGGGATGGTGCTTTTGATTTAGTCACGGCTTCTTTGCTATTTCATGAAATACCCAGTGTAGTATGCCAGGCAATTTTGCGAGAAAGTTTTCGGTTGTTGGTTGCTGGTGGGCAAATATTGGTTTTAGATGGTAATCAGAAAACTTTACATCAGTTAGACTGGCTCAATGATATTTTTGAGGAGCCGTATATTCGTGAGTATGCTGCTGGAAATTTGGCTGCGAATATAAGTGCGGTAGGGTTTGCAGCAGTGCAAACTCAAGATGTTTGGTGGGTAAATCAGGTAAATAGCGGCGTTAAACCCATTTCTTCAACAGATGTAAATGCTCAAAAAAAAGTACAACAGTACAATCCGATATCAATAGATAGCACAATAGATAATAATGATTTGGAGGACTTTGGATCTCCAGTTTTTGGCATAACAGCATGAGTTTAAAGGCAATTCTATTTGATTTTAATGGCATCATCATTAAAGATGAGGCCATTCACCTACAATTAATAGACGAGATTCTCATTGAGGAAAATCTCCAACCCCAAAAAGTGAGTGAGCGTCAAGCTTCTCTGGGACGCAGCGATCGCGCTTGTTTTGAAGAACTGCTCAGCAATCGTGGTAGAGTTGCCACTGAAGAGTATTTAACTGGGTTACTCAACCGCAAGGCAAAAGCCTATGCCGTGGAAATAGAAAAACTCGAAAAACTGCCTATATATCCAGGTGTGGAGGACTTGATATATCAAGTGCGTTCCCGCAATCTGAAAATAGGGTTAGTTAGTGGTGCAATTCGCAAAGAAATAGAATTTGTACTCAACCGCGCCAAGCTAGCTGAATATTTTCAAGTTATCGTGTCGGGTGACGATGTTAACACTAGTAAGCCTAAACCTGACGGTTATTTGCTGGCAGTGGAACGGCTGAATCAACAATACCCTGATTTGAATCTGCAACCGCAAGAGTGTTTAGCAATAGAAGATACCCCAGCGGGTATTCAAGCGGCGAAACGAGCTAATATGCAAGTTGTTGGTGTAGCGAATACTTACCCATTTCATATGCTCCAGCGCTGCTGTAACTGGACTGTGGATTATTTGACTGATTTAGAACTCGAACGAGTACAGGAAGTCTTTTTGCAAAAAGAGTCTCAGCCTACAACAACTGAATGTTAAAATATTATACTATATTAGATCGTTGAGTTAACGAGAGAGATTTTTGTTGACTCAGCACTTGTAAGGGGAATTAGCTCAGCTGGTAGAGCGCTGCGATCGCACCGCAGAGGTCAGGGATTCGAGTTCCCTATTCTCCATAGCTGGCGCTATCTTTAACAGCCTAGATTACCTTAAGCTGTCCTAATGCTGTCTTAATGTTATTTGATGTTTAGTACAGATAACATAGTAATTCATATGTATTATTTACCACATAGTAGGTAACTGGACTATTTCAGGGTATGGCTAGACATCTGAGAGATATAGTAATCCGATTTGATTTGGAGAATCACTCGTAGAGGTAAGGGACTGGGGACTGGGGACTGGGGACTGGGAAGAAGGAATAAAGGTGTACTGAGTTTTGTTCAAAAATCAAATATGAGTCCCATATTTAATATCATGCCCTAAATTATACCATTTCACGAAATATCTGATACTGTAGAGACGTTCCGGTGGAACGTCTCTACAGGCTATTTATTTATTATTGCAAATATTTTAGGAAAAGGTATTAGATAAATGAGAGTTTTTAGGGCTATACAAAGTTAATCATGAAATATTTGATAAATACTAATCTCTCGCTCTGAATAATTTTCATAGATGTGCTGATAGACTTCTAAGCATTTTTTATCATACACTTCTGCTGAATAACTTGCTGGAAGTTTATCCAGTATATCTTTAATGGTGACTTCTACACCTGCTCTAGTTTGCTGACGTTTTCGCCAGTCTAAAACTAGCTTTTCTTTCTTTAACGTCTCTAGTAGTTCCCTAGCTACTTGTATTACTTCCTGTTGTTCCTGCTTAGTTAACTTAATTTTGGCTTGAGTCAGTAAGTCAAAGATAGCTAATTCTTCTTCAGTTAAATTATTTGACATTGCTCTTTTATCTTCTACATTCAAATCTTGAGCAAAGTTAATTAACTGACTAAAGAACCATTCCACATTCCGAGAACCTGCATTGTACTCATCTATCATGCTTTGGAATTTCTCTAAATAGTTAATGCGGGTTCTGTTTAACTGCACCATCTGCTGAAGTTTTTGGTTGATAGCACCTTTGAGCTTTTCTGCTTCAGTACGCTTATAACCACTGTTAAATCTTGCTTGTAATTCTTCAAAGTCTAATTGACTAAGATTTACTAATTGCTTAGGATTACTGGAGATGACGAACTCACCAGCCATAATAGAATCGTCTAAAAGTTCCCCTACTTCTTCCATTACATCGGAAACATCTGTGTCTGGAAGTTCTAAGCGGATTTTCTCTGCTAGTCTTTCTAAAATGGCTTGAACGTGAGAAAATTCATTAGCAGCCGTATCAGGTAGAATTGCCTTATATAGTCTGGTTACGTGGCTGGTGATAGAAAAATAAGTACGTTTAGAATCGTCATTAATTAAAATAGCTTCTACAGCCTCATCCCAGACTTTGGTACGTAAAAAAGCATCTTGAGTATTTTCTAACGTGCTAAGGTTAATTCCTCTATCAGTACAAAATGCTTTAGCTTCAGTTATAGTTTCCCGCAGTTTTTCTACTAATGCGGATTTGTCTTTAACTGGTGTTTCCCCTTCACGAATACCACCACCAGATGCAGAACCATATATTGCTAAGGCTTTTTGTAAATCTCTGAATACGCCTATGTAGTCAACTATTAAACCATTAACTTTATCTTTGAATACACGGTTAGCCCTTGCTATGGTTTGCATTAGGGTATGATTTTGCATAGGCTTATCTAAATAGATAGTGGAACAGTTAGGTACATCAAAACCTGTAATCCACATTGCACAAACAAAGACTATCCTTAACGGGTTATCTGCATCTTTGAATTTCTCATCTAGTCCAGGTGATTCAGTGACTATTCGTTTACGGTGTGGCGTAATATCTAAACCTTTCTTCTGAAAAGCTTCTACTTCACCTTGAGACTGAGAAACTATCACCGCCATGTCTGTTTCTTCCATGTAGCGAATTTGTTTAGACAGTTTCTTTTGTTCAAATTCGCTCAGGTTAGATGTTGCTAGTTCAGATTTAAGTTTATTTAAATGTTGCTGCCAATATTTCTGTACTTTATTGTACATTTTTACAGCAGTAAATCTATCAATTGAGACTACCATTGCTTTACTCTTATAGCCTCTACCTAAGAAGTGTGTCACTATATCAGCCGCTATGATTTCTAGGCGGTCTTCTCTAACAATAATTTGATATTCTCTAGTGCATTGGCGCTCAAGATTATTTTCCTGTTCTTCATCCAGCATTGCATTTTCAATGATGCGCTGCATATCTTCATTGAGGTCATCATTTGTAAGTTGGAGTTCAGGAATTCTATTTTCGTAGTAGAGAGGTACTGTAGCCTCATCTTCTATCGATTGGCGGAAGTTGTAAATACTAACATAATCACCAAATACTTCTCTAGTCTTTTCTTCTCCTGCCATTAAAGGTGTACCTGTAAAGCCGATAAATGCTGCATTTGGTAGAGCATTTCTCATGTTTAAGGCGAATGTATCGTATTGGCTACGGTGCGCTTCATCGGCAATTACAATGATGTCTGTACGGTCAGATAGTTGAGGGTAGCTTTGACCTTTTTCGGTGCGGAATTTTTGAATTAAGGTGAATATATAGCGGTGGTCTTCTTTGAGTAATTGCTTTAAATGTTCAGCGTTTTTAGCTCTAACTTCTTTTTCCGGTTCTGTGACTACACCTGCATAAGCAAAGTTTTTATAAATTTGGTCGTCTAAATCTTCTCTATCGGTGATGATTAAAAATGTCCAGTTTCCTGCTAATTTACGGAGTATTTTTTGCGAAAAGAACACCATTGAATAACTTTTTCCGCTTCCTTGAGTATGCCAAAATACACCTAATTTACCTTGGTTGTCTTGAATGTGTTTAACTCCCTCAATGGCACTGTTAACGCCTAGAAACTGGTGGTTTTTAGCTACTACTTTAACTAATGAACCTTTAGCAGTGTAGAAAAAGATAAAATTTTCTAACAGGTCTAACAGTCTTGTCTTGTCACAAGTTCCCCTAATCATTGTGTCTAAGGAAATTATGCCTTCTTCCCCTTCACTATTGATTTTCTTCCATTCACTGTAGTGTTCCCAGGATGCTGTTAGGCTACCTATACGGCTTTTACTACCGTTAGAAAGAATGATCAAGGCGTTGTACCAGAAAAGCTGAGGAATTGTTTGTTTGTAGTCTCGCAGATTGTTTTTATAGGCTAGTTCTAAGCGTTTGTGATGGGCTTTAAGTTCAATAAATACTAGGGGTAAACCATTCACGAAGCCTATCAAGTCAGCACGTCTAGTATAGATTTCTCCAGTTACCCAGAACTGGGAAGCTAGGAAGAAATCATTATTTGTAGGATTTTCCCAGTCGATAACCTTAACTGTTTCTACCTGTTCTTCATCATTAGCATCTTTGAAGTTTACTTTTACGCCTGTTTTGAGTAGTTGGTGAATTTCGCGGTTAGCGTTTTCTAAACTTAAGGTGTTACGACTGCGGGTAAGTTCTTCTGTGGCGAGTTCTAAAGCTTCATCTGGTAAGTCTGGGTTCAGTCTGGTTAAGGCTGTACGCAGTTTGGGAAGTAACACTATCTCATCCCTGGTTAGTCTACCTAATGTGCCATTTATGCCTAGTTCTTCATCGTAGCAATTGGCAGTATTCCAGCCTAATTCTGAGAATAGTTTAATTGTGGCATTTTCTAACGCTTGTTCTGAGTCAGGGTGAGGGTAGTGCATAGATGCTGGTATATTTACACAGGTTATCTATAACTACTATGCAATATTTTTTCATTAAATGCGTAGACGTTCCATCGGAACGTCTCTACTATGCAATATTTTTTCATTAAATGCGTAGACGTTCCATCGGAACGTCTCTACTACGAAATATTTTTTAATAATGAATATTATTCGGTAGAGACGACCCACCGGGTCGTCTCTACATGTTATTTTTTCACATGAATATTTGCCGGATGATGTTCGTCATCATCCCATTTCAGAGGATTATTAATAATATATTGTCGAATTTGATTTAGAGATTCTTCATCACGTATAATATGGTCATGAAATCTACTTTGCCAACGAAAATCTATATATCCAGCAGTGCAAATTTTTTTAGTGCAAACAGATTTAAATTGACCAATGATTGAGCCTAGAGAATTAGATTGTAATCGCGTTGTATTCGTAGAGACGTTCCGATGGAACGTCTCATGAACCTGGTTTTCCGTTTCTAGACATTTATCAATAATTAAGTTCCGATGGAACGTCTCATGAACCTGGTTTTCCCTATCTAGACATTTATCAATAATCAAGTTCCGATGGAACGTCTCATTAACCTCATGAACCTGGTTTTCCCTATCTAGACGTTTATCAATAATCAAGACCCCATGCATATGATTTGGCATGATTACCCAAGCATCTAATTTAATATTAGAGCGAATTTGTTCGGTTTTCTGCCATTCTAAGGCAACAATTTCACCAATAGGATTTAACAGCATTTCCCCATTAATAATTTCTCCAAAAAAAGATTGTTTATTGTGGGTGCAAATGGTAACAAAATAATAGCCATTAGATGTGTAATCCCATTTTGGGCATCTTGCTGATTCAATACGATATTTATTTTTATATAGAGTCATAAAAAATAAAATTGATGTTGTTATTAATTATCAATATTTATCCAATCATATAGTAGAGACGACCCAGCGGGTCGTCTCTACCATGTTATGCGGCAATGTCTAGGGTGTCAATGTTTAGGTTTTCTACGTCTATTTGTCCTGAGATGAGTTTGGGTAGGAGTAAGTCACGGGTTTGGCGAAGGGTTTCGTTCTTGTGTTGAATATTTTTGATAAATTGATTGATGTTGTAAGTAAAGTCTGAAAATTTAATTTGTAGTTCAACTGGCGGACAAATAATTTCTATTTCTTTAAGGTCTTGAATTGGAATTTGCGGTTGAGCAGAACCAGAAGAAAAACCTCTAATACACTCTTGAAAATCATGGGTACACATTAAATAAAATAAGAATAATTGATAAACACACTGATTATCTGCTCTTAATATAAGCATTTGAGCGTTTATAAGCCCCGTTAAATGCTTACAGTTAAAAAGTGCTAGTTTACCGATACTACCTCTCGTAGTCATGACAATATCTAGAGGCTGTAAACGACCTTTAGTAATTTGGTCGAATTTCTCACTACTAATAAAATTAGCTTCACTAAAGTCTAGTTTATTGTCAACAATATTTTTAGTATTTAAGAACAAAATTCCTTCTTTCTGAAATTCATTAGCTTTAGGATATTTTTTTGAACGGTCGCCGTCAATAATTTTAATAGGCAAATCTTTTATTTTGCTTCGCTTCCACCCTTCAGGAATTAAACCTAACTCTGACTCAACCATTTTTACCTGTTCATGACCAGGGAAGCGGAATTTGACAAACCACTCATGGTAGAGAGTTTGCGCCATTTCTTCTAATATGTTGATGCGTCTTGTGTTGTTTTCAATTAGGTCATCATAGGTTGAGAGAATGGAGGCTATTTTTTGTTGTGTGGGAAGAGGAGGTGTTAAAATATCAAATGATAAAAGTTTATCAACACTTAAATTATCTTGAGTTGTTCCTCTTGATATACTCTGCATTTGTATTTTAATAGTATCTATGTAATACTTAATAAACCTCACATCTGCTTTTAATGGGTCTGCTATGAATCCTACTATACTATCAGGAAAACAAGCATCTTTTTTTAGTATTGCAGTTTCAGCAATATTAGCTGCTATCGTTATTAATAAAGTATTTTTCTGCCAAAGCTTACTTTGAGCTAAACCTTTATCATTATAGGTTTGGCTGTATTCTGATATGTATAATTCAGCAGCTTTAACATCTCCTGTTTGAATAAAAGGGTAATTACCTCCGTAAAGTGATGGCTCATTTCTAGGACGATGTTTTGATTTACCCCTACCAACAAAACCTAATTCATTTAGTTTTTTAGAACTCCAGTCCGATTTGATATTTTTTTGCATATAAATTTAACTCTGTTCTAATAAAAAACTGACATTCTCAGCAATTCTTTCTTCTAACTCCCTAGCCTCAGTATTTAAAACTTCCAATTCCTCATTCAACTCTTCCAACTTCTCAGCAAAATCAAAATCTTCCACTACCCTTTCAGCAACCCCCACATAACGACCAGGGTTTAAACTCCAACCCTGTGCTTCTATCTCTTCAATAGTTGCTACCTTACATAACCCAGCTACATCAATATATTTACCTTCTGGGAATTTCTCTAGCAGCATTGCATCACTACGATTAGTATTTTCTACCGCCTCACCTCTGTATAACCTAACAATATTAGCGATAAATTCAATCTGTTGTGCTGTAAATTCTCGATGCGCTCTATCTACTTGCGTGTAAATATGTCTAGCATCAAGAAATAAGACTTTATTCTTGCGATTATGGAGACGTTCCACCGGAACGTCTCTACATTTACCCTTATCTAAAAACCATAATGTGCAAGGTAAAGTCACTGTGTAGAAGAAGTTAGAACCAATAGCAACCATTACATCTACTACACCTAACTGTATTAACTTTTTACGGATTTCTAACTCAGAACCTCTAGCATCACTAGCAGAGTTAGCCATAACAAACCCTGCTCTACCAGTCTCATTTAAGGCACTATAAAATAAATGAATCCAAATATAGTTAGCATTATCTACCTTGGGTAATCCCAAATCTTTAAAGCGAACATCACCTTGCATTCGCTCTTTATCCACCTTATCAACATTAAATGGTGGATTAGCCATGACAAAATCAAATTGACCTATATCTATATTGGCGTGGTTCACCTCATAATAAGTATTTCCCTGTTTAATGTTGCCTGAAAGTCCATGTACTGCTAAGTTCATCTGACATAAGTTAACAGTCTCACCTACTTTCTCTTGACCATAAATACTAATTTCTGTGCTAGGGTTCTTCTTATGCCTTCCTACAAACTTGGCACTTTGAACAAACATACCACCGGAACCACAGGCTGGGTCATATATACGTCCGTAATATGGTTCTAAGATTTCCACTATTAATTTAACTATAGAAGTAGGTGTAAAGAACTCTCCGCCTTTTTGCCCTTCACTCATGGCAAATTTACCAAGGAAGTATTCGTAAATCTTCCCGAAAGCATCCCCTTCTATGTCAGCATCAAAATCAATCTTGCTAAACTTTTTGAGTAGTTCTATAAGTAGCTCATTATCGAGACGATTATAATTTTTAGGTAAAGCACCATTTAAATCTGTATTTTCATCTTCTATCGCCTTCATGGCTTGGTTGATGGCTTTACCAAAATCTGCACTCTCAGGTAACTCTAGTAATTGAGAAAAACGTGCATTTTCAGGCAAGTACATTACACCCTTTGCCTGATAATCTGTTTTAGTAATTCCTCTTCTACCGCTTCCTTGGCTTTTTAAGACTTTCTCAGCCTGGGTAAATTTCCAGTCTGCATAACGGAGAAAGATTAACCCCAGTACGGGTACAGAATACTCTGAAGATTTCAGTCTAGAGTTTGCCCTTAGCTCATCAGCAGCATCCCATAAACGTTTTTCTAACTCTGTTGTGTTGGCAGGCATAGACGCACAAATCATCACTCAAACTAATGAATTATACGCCTCTGTGTTCCTTTAGGCATTGGGATATGTCAATTTTGAGATATTTGTTTTAGGCGTTAACTGATATAGCTGGGGACTGGCGACTGGCGACTGGGGATTGGGTAAAAAGTCTTTGTCTTGAAAAGTTCAGATAGGGCATTAGCTGCCACTTCGGCTTTTCGCTTTGTGTCTAGGTTTTATCATCTGTTGATGTCCTAATACCATTTCCAAAAATATTTGCAACATATAAATTGCCTGTAGAGACGTTTCATCGGTAAATTGCCTGTGGAGACGTTCCACCGGAACGTCTCTACCATGTTTTTGTATCAGAGATTTCGTGAAATGGTGTAACACTACTGGCAACGGCTATATCAGTAATTTATAAGTTATTTCTATTTCAGCCATCCATTCGTATCACGTCTCATAGGGTCAATTAAGCTTACACCATGAGAGAAACCTGAGAGAAAAAATGAATGGCTGGTAGTGGGTGACGAGGGATTTGAACCCGCAACCAATAGATTAAGAGTCTACTGCTCTACCGTTGAGCTAGTCACCCGTGATGGAAATCATATTAGCAAATTTCTCAGGGATTGACTAGTTTTGTTGCATGGCATGAGTTATAGTGCAATTGTTCTAGGGAATTGGACAATGAAGGTAGTTTGACCCACTGCACTTTCTACATGAATTGAGCCTCCTAAATGCTTGACCATTTTTTGCACTAATGCCATTTCCAATCCTGTACCGCTATATTTCCAGGGGTCGTTTTTGGAAAGGTGATAGAACGGCTCAAAAATCCGTGACAAATCATTAGCGGGAATTTCTAATCCAGAATTGCTGATACTCAGTTGCACTATGTCTGCTGTCAACTCAGCAGAGACTGTGATTGATTCGCCTGGGGGGGTATATTTGCAAGTATGGTTCAACAATTCAGTGACAATCCTCTCTAAATCGGTGATATCTGTCTCTAAAGGTGGTAGTGCAGTGTCAATTGTCAGCTTTAACTGCTGTCGCTGGCAACTTGTAATTTCCCGAAAAGGCTCGACAATGGGGGGAAGCCAGGTTTGTAAATCGATCGCAATTAAAGTCGGGGGTTCGGGTTCGGTTTCTAAATATGTGAGTGTGAGTAGATCGTTAATTAACTTGCTTTCTCGTCCACATTCGTTATGCAAAATCTGCAATAGTTGCGGTACTATTTCAATATTTAATACTCCTTCTGTGGTCAGCACACTTTCGAGTGTTTGAGCCGCTAGGCTGATGCTAGTTATGGGTGTCCGCAGTTCTTGAGAGAGGGTTCTGAGAAATTCGTTTTTGAGGCGTTCTTGTTTTTCTAGTTCTTGTAGCTGTGTCTGAGTTGCTTGATAAAGCCTTGCTTGGCGAATGGCGATCGCACATTCATTTGCCAACTGCTGCACTAGTTCGATTTCAAATTGCTCGAACATCTCTTGTGTGGATCTCACAAGCCAAAGATTTCCCAGAATTCCTTGATCGTCAAAGATCGGACAAGCTAGCTGTGTGACAACAATTAACTTGGGATGCCATCCAGAAACAATTTCCACAGATTGCCGATATTCTTTTGCCAATAGTGGCCGATAAACTTCCATAAAGTCTGCAATCTGTCTGGTAAATCCTTTGTTTGGGGGTAAGGTAGTTGTTGCGTACTTGTAGGTGACAGTGGTGCTGGTGCGATAGGGGTTATATAGCTCGATATAGCAAGACTCAAGTTTCAGTAACCTTGCCAATTCTTCAATGGCTGTTTGCAACACCTGAGCTTCATTTTGATTGTCGCGGATTTGTTCGGTAATACATCGTACCAGGGCTTGAAAGTTCCGCACCTGCTCTAACTGTATTTGATGCTGCTGTGTCTGCGATTCTAACTGTGTTTGCAGATGCTGTATCTGCTGATGCAGTTCTTGTTGCTGCACAGCAATACCGATTTGAGTTGCTAGTTGTTTGATTAGATCAATTTCTATTTGCTGCCATTGATGGGGTTCATGACAATACTGAGCAATGAAAAGCCCCCACAAGTCTTGCTGTAACAAAATTGGCAATACTAGATTGGCTCTCACTTGTAAAGAGGCGAGGAAATCTATTTGTTGTGGATGTAACCCTGCTGCATAAATATCTTCAATAATTTGAATACAACCCCGCCCATAGGGTTCTTTATATTTATCACTGAAGCTGGGATCTCGAAAGTTTTTGCCTAAAAGCGCACTACCAGCGCTAACTGTTGATTCGGCAACGATTGTGCCACTACCATCAGGCTGGAACTGATAAATCAGTATGCGATCGCAGTCTAAACACTGCCTGATTTCTTTAACTGTCTGATCCAGAATTGTTTCTAAATCTAGACATTCACGAATTCGTTGCGCGATCGCTTCTAACAGTTGCTGCCCTCGGGCTTGAATTTCCCTGGCTTGTGCTACTTGTTTCGCTGGGGTAATGTTGCTACTAGTGCCAATTAATCGGTAAATCCTAGAATTAGCATCCCGCAGGGGCGTGAGAGTGGTACTCCACCAAGTAGGTACTCCCTGGAATTGCAAGCATTGTTCGTAGGAAATAGTTTTGCCAAATAGCACACAATCAGCGTAATGTTGACGCACTCTAACAGCATCAACTGGTGAAAGAATGTCCTCTGGTTTTTTGCCCTTTAAATCTTCTGAGCGAATGCCTAACCATCGCTCATGAGTCGGATTGAGTGCCACATACCGAAAATCCCCATCCTCCAAAACATCCACCACAAATATAGATGCTTGCACAGAATCATACATGCTCAGCAGAAACTGTTCACTGCCACTGTTTTCATCTAATTCTGTCCCGAAGAGAATATGAGGATGTGATTTTTGTTTCAACTCTACAGTAGATTCCGTTGGATTTATATTCATGCGAGAGTCCCTATTTGCTGTTACCGACTCTTATAGGCGCTTTTTGTTGTGAATTTCCGTGTATAAAATTAATAAGAGCGCCTATAGCAAAGCATTGAATCTTTGCTGATAAATATTTGTACCTTTGTCTACTTTTTATCAGAAATGTAAGCAAATTAATAGCACTAAATATAACAAATCCTGCTTTTTGAGTATGAGAATACATTTGCAGAACGGTGCGATTTTGATGACATTTATTATTAATAATTTTCTAAAATTGTTGCATATTTTTAACTAAACTTCCGTTATAGATTAAACAAATGTTACATTTTTTAATAAAGTTGCGATTCCATAATAAGACTGACGCAACGCCACATGATGTAGCGACAATTGATAAATTGCCGCTACGTGACGATAAGCGTTTCCGCTATTGTTTGCGTCACTCGTGGATAACAGAAAATAGCAGTTAATAGTAAGACATTTTTCCCCAGAAATTGTAGTAAGTCAATAAATGGTTAATAGGCAGTTAATAAATATTTAGTTTGCTTGTTTGGAGTCTGGAAAGGCAACGAGAAGCGTAAAAGCCTCAACCCTAATGTGCGAAATAAAATCTAAAATCCGTCTTGAAAAGTTTACTCAACGGGGGGAACCCCCGCACGCAACGCCAGTTGCTTCAAGCCGGGAAACCCGTCCAACGCACTGGCTCAACTTTTCGCAAAATCCAAAATCGTATCACCTAAGTAATTTGTAGGCATTGACACCTGTTAGCATAGCAACCACAAGCCAAGTAACAGCTAATCCTACGACTTCGCCTAAGAACAAGTGCGTCAAGCGGTGTAAAATGATGCCCACAGTAGAACCTAGAGGTATTGCTACAGACCAACTTGCCGAACTCACAACTATCCATAGCCAGGAGGAGACTGGCTGTTGAATTGCCAACGATTGTGCAACCCCAATTCCCAAGCCGCCTATTGCTCCATAGATAGCGCCAAAGAGTAGTCTGGAGGCAAGAGATTGATTAGTAGGTATCATCCAACCAACTGCGCCTACTCCTATAGCAGTGATTACAGCCCAAGCCATCACAGTTAACAAAATCCATTTGACAGAAAAGACGGTTTGTCTGAAAATTAAGCTCTGGGGTAGTGCGATCGCTAATCCGCCAAGAGTTGCTTGTGTCACTCCAACATCTGGCTTTTCACCAACTTCAATTAACAACAAACTCACCAGAAAACCGCCAAAAGTAGCTGCAATCCACAGCAATATAAATTTTAATTGGGTTTTAGTTGGCGATCGCATCAAACTTTGTTCGGTGGTAATGGTCTTGTGGCTTTTTGGGCAAACATCTCTAAAAAAGCCCTGCGTCGTTGTCGGGGTGATTCTGGTGTGATGTAACCCCACAAACTCTCCCAGTAAAAGAAGGATATACCAACAAAAGAGCGATCGCGCACTATCTCCACTTGTTCTCTAATTTGGGTCATTTCTACAGGATTTTGTACTGTTCCCGTTGAAATACCAATACCTACAGGAATTTGAGTACGAGCAAATTTTACCGCTGGTTGTTCCAGATTGGCAATAAAACTGCTGCGATCATTTCGATACACCTGTACAATTAATTCATCTACCAAACCTTTTTTTACCCAACTATCCCAGTCTTGCAAGTAGTATTTATAAGCAAAAGCATGTGAATTTGGAGACAGAGATATTTTAGCATCAGGTTTAACTTCTTTCACAGCTTGATAAATTTCTGCCATAAAATCAGTAATTTTGTTTGCTCGCCAACGCATCCATTCCGAGTTAAATGGATTATTTGGGGGACTATTGTCCTGATGTTCTTGGCGATATAAGTCAACAGTAAAGGCATCATAGCCAAACTGTACTGGCATTCCAAAGTGGTCATCAAATTGGATTCCATCTACATCATAATTGCTAACAACTTCCAAAATTAACTTGAGGATAAACTTTTGCACCTCTGGATGCAACGGATTTAACCAAGCTTGTTTATGTATTAAGCCATTATCGACTTCTTCCGGTGGAGTTTCTTTAATAGAATTGACACCTTGTTGTCCCTTAGTTAACCAATCAGGATAACGCCTGACTATTTCTGAATTAATTGGTGTCATAAAACCGTATTCAAACCAAGGAATAACACTCAAACCTTTAGGTTTAGCCAAATACACAAGCTTTGCTAAAACATCCTGTCCACTATGTATTAAATTAACAATAGGTTGAGTCTGGGAACCAGTAACAACTTGGGCGACATTACTCTTATAAAAAGTGTGTCCTCGGTTCCAAACTACAGGATAAATAGTATTGAAATTAAGTGCGGATAGTTGATTGACAGCGCGTTCAATTCCCCAAGGTACAAAGAATACGCCACTAGCAACATTAGTTAGCCAAACACCACGAATTTCGGTTATAGTTTGTGGGCTTGTTTGTTGTTCCAAGTTGGAAAGTGAAGGAACTGAAAATGCTGTTAAGCATAATATTAAGTCCAAGCACAGCAAGTAAATCAAGCTACTTCTAGTCAACCAATTCATTTGTGGGTTTGACTGAGTTTTCGACGAATACTTATCCCTACAAAATAAAATAGTATTTATCCGGATCTTGTAATGATATCATAACTTGTCACACACAAAGATTGTTATATATGCAGCCTATGTAATTTGTCAAAAATAATACGAATTTAAAAAAAATACAACAGATACCTTGTAGGGGCGTACAGCTGTACGCCCCGGAGAGTCAATTCCAACCGTTAACAGTCATTAGTCATCATTTCTATTCAAAATTAAAATCTTTCCACTCCTTCAAACTGCTTATCAGTTGCCTTATTTGCTGCTTCACCACAAGTCCGTGGTGTGGGAAATATTTTCTCAGGATTTGCTAAACCTTTGGGATTAAATACTTGTCGTACCCATTGCATAGTTTCTAAATCAGTAGCACTAAACATCTCTGGCATATAACACTTTTTCTCTTGACCAATGCCATGTTCACCAGAAATACTACCACCGACTTTCACACAAAGTTTGAGAATTTTGGAACCTAATTCTTCAACTTGTTCTAACGCTCCAGGGATAGATCTATCATAAAGAATCAGCGGATGAAGATTGCCATCACCAGCATGAAATACATTGGCAATACGATAACCATATTGTTCACTTAACATCCTAATTTCATGCAGAACATATGGTAACTGAGTCCGGGGAATCACACCATCTTGTACATAATAATCTGGACTTAAATGTCCAGCAGCAGCAAAAGCAGCTTTACGCCCTTTCCATAATTTCAGTCTAGTTTCTAGGTCAGTGGCAGAAGTGACACTACGCGCATTATTCTTGTGACAAATTTCGGTAATCCGTTGTTTATTTCCTGCAACTTCCACTTCCAAACCATCAATTTCTATCAGCAAAATTGCAGTAGCATCGCGGGGATAACAATTAGTTGCAACAACATCTTCAACAGCATTGATGCTGAAGTTATCCATCATTTCCATACCACCGGGAATAATGCCCGCGCTGATAATATCAGAAACAGTTGCCCCAGCATCTTCAATGCTAGTAAAATCTGCTAACAGTACACAAATCGATTCTGCACTTTTGAGAATTCGCAAAGTAATTTCTGTAGCAATACCTAAAGTGCCTTCGGAACCGACAAATATACCCGTTAAATCATAGCCTGGCATTTCTGGAATTTGTCCGCCTAAATCGACAATTTCGCCTTCAGCAGTGACAATTTTTAATCCCAAAACATGGTTAGTAGTGACACCATATTTGAGGCAATGTACTCCACCAGAATTTTCGGCAACATTGCCCCCAATAGAGCAGATAATTTGGCTAGAAGGGTCAGGCGCGTAGTAAAAACCAGCACCGCTAACAGTTTGTGTCACCCAACTATTAATAACGCCTGGCTGTACCACAATGCGCTGATTATCCAAATCAACATTCAGGATTTGTCGCATTAAGGAAGTCACAATTAAAACAGAATCTTCCACAGGCAAAGCACCACCAGATAAACCAGTCCCAGAACCCCGTGCTAAAAAAGGAACAGAGTATTTGTTACATATCTTCACCACCTCAGCCACTTGTTCTGTGGTTCTGGGTAACACCACCAAAGCCGGACGTTGGCGATAGCTAGTTAAACCATCACATTCATAAGTAATCAGTTCCTCGCGGCGTTGCACTACCCCATTTTTACCAAGTACAGCCTCTAACGCTTTGATGACGGGTTTCCAGTTACGTTGTTGTTTATCTTGGGTAAGCATAAAGTTTTAGGTAGATGATTAGAGATTTATCAAAGTGGCAATAACTTCTTCAGATAAATTTAAAGCTATTATTGTGATACCAGATAAACCGGGATACTTATCAATATAATCTGCTTGATTACGATATTCTCGCAATCGTTTTAAGTTCCTGGCAATTAATTGATATTGTGCGTCAGGATTAAGCTTAAATTGCTCCCAGACATATGCGTGAGTATCACTGGAAGGTGTACAGTTGCTCAAGGGTTGCAATATCGGTTTGGCTGATGCTAACGGCTGCGTCTGTCATGGCTGCGTAATATGGCTGTAATTACCATTGTTGCAAGAATACCAGGTTAAAGGATGGATGAGAGGCGATCGCTTTTATCTTCTGCATTCAGTCTGGAATATATTCCCAAGGAGAATATTGCCGTTCTAGAAAACGTTCGGGATTAAATTGTTGAGGATTAGGATATAAGTAATTAGCCGAACTTGATATGATGAATGAATTCTGCGTTGTGTACTTCATTTACTTGCAAACTGCTGTATCCAGCAGAACAAGCTTCTTCAACAAAGATTTAACTAACTCCTACAAGACAAGATCAGAATTGTTTGCAAATTATTTCATAGACACGAGCCAGAAAGCATGTTTATCTGCATCTTGTGAATTAGGTGTATTAAATGAAGTAGCAGGGTAAAAAAATGAAAGTTGGAGATATCCTCAAGTTTCATTTAATTATGCTTGAAAATCTAATGGCAAAATTACTGTGAATGTAGTGCCAACCCCAACTTGACTGCTGACATTAATTTCACCATGATGTGCTACAACGCACCTTTTAACAATTACTAATCCTAGCCCAGTTCCCTGAATTGATTGCACATTTGAGGCTCGATAAAACGACTCAAAAAGTCGAGTTTGGTCTGCTTCAGGTATGCCAATACCTTGGTCTTGAATCCGAAAAATAGCTACCCCTGCAATTCGGTCACAAGTTAAATCAAACCAAATTGTACTACCAATGGCAGAATACTTAACTGCGTTGGAAAGTAGATTTATGAAGATATAATGTAACAGCCGTTCATCCATCACAGCATTTGTATTATCACTATGACAAGTAAAAATGATTTGATGAGCGGTGTTTGTGACAGCAGAAAATTCTGCAATTAGCTCTCTACATAAATTTTCAATATTCAGTGGTGCAGGTTCGCATACAACTTTTTCTGCCTCAGACCTGCCCATGAATAGTACATCTTCCATGAGTTGTTTCATGGATTGAACAGCTTTTTTAATTCGTTTTAAGTATGTCTGTTTTTTGGCTTCTGTTAAGTTATCTCCTTGAATTTCAATCAATTCTACTGCTGTTTGAATCACAGTTAAAGGATTACGAAATTCGTGAGAAACAGTTGAGATAAATAAGGATTTTAGATGGTTGAGTTCTCGCTCTTTATTTAATGCTTGCTCTAAAAATTCTGTTTGTCGTCGTTCACTGAGATCCCAGAAAACAACTACAACACCACTTATTTGGTTAGATGGTCGCATTATGGGTGAAGCACTATCACCAATGGGTACTCTTTGACCATTTTTGGTAATTAAAGATGTATATTCCCCTAAATAAACAACCTCTTGTTCCCGCAAGACTTTTTTTACTGGATTTTCTAGTGTAGTTTCTGTAACTTCATCGACAATACGAAAAATATTTGACACGTCATGTCCGAGGGCTTCTGTTTGTTCCCAGCCAGTCAGCGCCTCGGCTGCGGGATTCATGAATGTCACCATTCCTTGTTCATCTGTGGCTATTACAGCATCGCTCATTGAGTTTAACAAAGTTGCTAGGCGATCGCGATTCTCCCGCAGGTCACGTTCTAATTGATGTTTTAACAAACCGATCTCGATAGCGATACGTAAATCTTGTAATGTAAATGGTTTGACGACATAACCAAAAGGTTGAGTAATTTTCGCTCGTTGTAAAGTATGCTGATCTCCATAAGCAGTGAGAAAAATCACCGGAATATCTAATTGTTCACGAATAAAACCGGCGGCTGTAATCCCATCCATTTCTCCTTTGAGGATGATATCCATCAAAACTAATTCTGGTTTCGTCTCTGATGCCTTGGCAATGGCAACTTTCCCAGAAGAAGCCGTACCCGTAACTATGTACCCTAGTTGATTGAGTTGGCTAGCAATAGTTCTAGCCACTATCACTTCATCTTCAACGACTAAAATTCTCACTTGGTACATTTGATAATTTACTGCTACAAACAAATTCGTGGAAATTGAATTTTAAATACCGTTCCCTGATTACTTTCTAAAGTAATAGAGCCTTCGAGTTGTTCTGTGACTAAATCATAAACTAACGAAAGACCCAAAGAATCAGTATTACTCAAATCTAAATTATCTGGGAAACCAACGCCATCATCTTGAATAATCATTTCAATACTATTGCCAAGATTACGTAAATTAATCATAATTTGACCTGTTTGTTGTTGAGGGAAAGCATGTTTGAGAGCATTAGAAATTAATTCGTTGATGATTAGCCCACAGGCAATAGCTTGGTCAACATTTAAGTGAACTATATCTATATTGGTTTCTAGACCAATTTGCCCAGCTACTATCTGATAAGAAATAAGTAAGCTGGTTGCCAGATTTTCGATATAGTCAGCAACATCAAGATGTCCAATATTAGGTGAAGTATATAAATTTTTGTGAATCAGAGAGATGGAATCAATGCGATTTTGGCTGTCTCGGAAAACTCTGATGACTTCTGGGTCTTTGAGTGTTTGCGACTGGAGTTGTAAAAGACTTGAGACAATTTGTAAGTTATTTTTAACTCGATGATGAATTTCCTTTAAGAGAACTTCTTTTTCCGCCAAGGCACTTCTTAAGTTAATTTCAGCTTTTTGCCGCTCCACTAGTTCATTTTGAGCTTGTTGAAATATAGTAGATTGTTGAATTGCGATCGCAATTTGCACGGTAAGTTGATCAAGTAAATCCAATTGATTTTCTTGCCATTCGCGGAAACTAGAGCATTGGTGGGCGACGAGTAAACCCCAAAGCCAAGAGGCAGGATTATCTCCACCTACTTGTAGTAGAATAGGTACGACTAAATTTGCTTTCACTTGAAACTGTTCGAGCAGCTGAAGATGGCAATCGCTGAGTCCAGCTTCGTAAATATTTGCGATCGCTCGTTTACGCCCTTGATAATACTCTACGCCTCCCCCTGTCTGAAAACAGGTATCTTCAATCTCTACACCTAAAGAAACTGTCCAACCAGGCTGCACTGATTCCGCTACAACTTTACCGCTCATATCGGCAGCAAACTGATAAACTATAACTCGATCAACTTTCAACAAATCTTGCACTTCTTTAACTGTGGCATTGAGAATATCTTTGAGATTCAAAGATTGACGAATTCGCAAAGCAACAGCTCGCATCAATTGCTCTCGTTCAGCCTGAGCCTTGAGAGTAAGTTCAATTTGCTTGCGTTCTGTGATATCCTGCCCAATACCTATGATTTGACCATTGGGAAGGTTAACATTTGTCCAAGAAGTATCTATGACATTACCAGAGCGCACCTGAGTTTTAAAATCAGCCCAAGTGCGTTTTGCAGACTGAATAAAATTGATTACATACTGTCGATATTCAGGATCAGGATATAACACAGAAAGAGCATCTACTGTTTCAAAATCTTTGATTTGCCAACCAAGAACATCTTCCCATTCTTGGTTCACCCAATGCAACTTACCTTCAGCATCAATCAGTGCAATCATTAAAGGTAGACGAGCGAAAATATTCTGAAGAAATTCATTCTTTTCTTGGAGTTTTACTTCTGTATTTTTGCGCTCAGTGATGTCAGATAATACAGTTAATAACGCCGATTCTCCATTAAAAGTTAAATATTGAAGTGAAGTCATCGCCCAGAAAGAAGTTCCATCTGCCCTTTTGAGTGGAAGTTCATAATTTTGCAGCGAACCATGTTGGTCAAGAGCTTCCAAAAGTGCCTGTAATTCTTTGGGATCGTGGTATAAATCTGAAACTAGACAATTACTAAAATGATCTGGAGAAAAACGAAATGTTTGAATAAATTCAATGTTAGCGTACAAAATTAATCCATCAGACAAGCGAGAAATCACTAACGGAATAGGAATTGCTTCTGAAACTGTTCTAAATCTAGTTTCACTTTCATGTAGAGTTTGTTCTATTTGTTTGTTTTCTGTTATATCTCTGATATCAACCAATCGAGCATCATAACCAGCATAGTCTATTACCTGTGTAAAAAGTTCAACATCAATTACCTGTCCATTTTTGCGAATATGCTGCCATCGTCCAGAGAAGTTTAATTCATCTTGATTGTTCGCTAAATAATTCAGCAGTATTGGTACATCTTGTGGGGGGCAAATATCAGTAATTCGCATCTGCAAAAACTCTTCACGAGAGTAGCCGTATTGAATAATAGCAGCTTCATTGACATCTACAAATTGCAGAGTCTTCTGATCATAAATCCACATGAGATGAGGATGATTCTTAAAAAAAATATTTCTATTGATAGAATTATTTTCAATATTTTTGCGTCGATATAACTCCAAATACCTCATTACTTGTCGTGCTAGTTTTTCTAGAATTGCTTGCTCTTTTAAGCTGAAATTCCGAGGAACAAAATCAATTACAGAAAGACTACCTAATGGGAAACCACTTGAGGTAATCAAGGGAACTCCCGCGTAGAAGCGAAAATCAAGTTCTGAGTTCACAAAGAAATTTTGAGCAAACCGTTCATCTTGTAAAGTGTCCGGTACAATTAATATTTCACTTTGTAAAATAGTATGAGTACTAAAAGACTCGCTGCGAGGCACTTCTGGTGCAGTTAATCCCACTTTCGATTTGAACCATTCTCGCTCAGCATCGACTAAGCCAATTACAGCAATAGGTGTCTCACAAATATCTGCTGCTAGTTGAGTTAGTTCGTCCAAAGTTTCTTCAGGTGGTGTATCTAAAATTTGATATTGTTCAAGTACTTCTAGCCGCCGCTTTTCATTTTCAGGTAACAACATTACTGATTTTTGACAAAAATATTTTAATTTGGTTGATTTAGGTAAAATATCTAATTACCAAGAGCCTATTTATAAATAAATATGGTGCGTTATAGCAACGCTTAACGCACCCTAAAATTTAAGATTTACTTTATAAATCATCTTTAACGCTCGTATCCATTTTGTTAAACACTAATAATTTATATAGTAGCGTTTAAATGTCAATGCAGAAAATTTGTTACCATTTAAATTAGTTCTTGTTGTGCATTAAAAGTGGTTTAAGAGAAAAAAAATACTCTTCTACCAGCACTTTTAACAGACTATGGTCGCTTTTTGCAATACGTAAAAGGGACTGGGCACATGGAGGAAACTACGCAGACTTTGCTTAAATATTTTTCATATATGTTTGCAGTGGCATAAACTCGGCTATCAGTCAAAAGTCAGGGTCAAATTGAGGCGATCGCATTAAACACTTACAAACTATCAGGTAAAATTATTTACAATCTTGACTTCTAAACCGAAAACTAACTGCAAAGAAGAGCCTGTGCGCTGGCTTCCCCATGTCCCATGCCCAAAAACTATGCCCACAAGGGGCATAGTTTTTCATCTTGGTCGCCCCAAGGTAGTGATGTAGAGAACAGCTTCATCAGTAGGAATCCCTAAAACTTCATTTACTTGGTCATCAAAGAAACCACCAATACCGCTGACACCCAAATTCAGATGGATTGCGGCTAAATTCAGCCTTTGTCCCAAATGTCCAGCATCCATGTGTAAGTAACGGTAAACGCGATCGCCATACTGGGAAATAGCTGATTTGAGGTCGGCTGTATGGAAAAGAACTGCTGCTGCATCCCGCCCTAATTCCTGTCCCAAGCAGAGGAAGTGTAACTCTCGGCGGAAGTTTTTAAACCGAATTTGTCTTAATTCCTGTGCTTTGGGTGCATAATAATAACAGCCTGCCTCCAAGTCTTTGACGCCAGAAACAGCAATAAATGTTTCTATAAGATTGAGATCAAAGTAGTCTGGTGAACTATCTAAATTTTGGTCAATATAATTTTGCGGTTGATAAGTAAAATCGAGTAAAGCTTTAAGTTCATCGAAAGTTAAATCTTCACCAGTGTAGGCACGGGTAGAACGTCGTTTGTGCAGAGTGATTTCTAAGTCTGTCAGTTGTTCTCCCCAAAAAATGGGTGTGGTGGAGGTGGGAATTTTCAGACAGAAAGGGAAATTATATTTATCTTCCAATGACTTTTCTTGTTTGACCATTGGTAGATTGAGTTTACCGATTATACCTGTTGGTAGCTGGGTGTGTTGATGAAAATATCTCAGCAGTTCACCATCAGGAATCTGTGGGTAACTAGTTTCAGTAGCAGACGGTAAAGCTGTACATCCTGTGGGCAAATTTTGTTTAATATCTAATAAGTCTGCCAGCGGTAGAACTGCGATCGCTCCTTCCTGTTGCGGATCGATATAAAGCAGATCGTTGATGGCTTCATCAACAAAACCGCCAATCAAGTGCGGACGGTAGTCGGTAATAGCAGCAGCTAACTCGATATTACCCAATAAGTGCCCCGTATCTAAAAAAATCCGGCGGTAAGCCCTATCTTCATACCGCCACGCCGAACGATAGAAAACCGCGGTAATAATAATTGCTAATTGCGTACTTTCCAGGGCGGGATGCCAGAAACAAGCTGACTGCAAAGACTGCCAAACATCACTTTCCCAAAAATGCATCAGTGAATGAGTTCGACACTGGTAATTATACAATCCAGGTGGCAATAACGGCGTACCACGGGAAACCACATACACTTCAGCGGGATACAAACCACCTGCACTTGGTGCAGCGCGTAAATACACCGCACTACCCATAGAAGGCATTCTTGCTGTTAGTCCATAGCTGCGGAACAGTAGTCGTGATAGTCTTTGCCACCATTGAGCATCTACATTGTTAACAAATGTTTCTGGTATCTCTTGGATATAAGGTTTGAGATCAAAAGAAGAGCCTATTTTGTACTCTTTAAACGGCACTGGCTGCTTAGTCCAGTCTAACCTATTACCTTTTGAAGCAAGGGTCTCAGGGTGATATTTAGTACGTTCGTGGTAGTGCTGTGCAATGGATTGGTGTATTTCTGGCATAATAATTTAAATTAGCTGAGGGCGTGCTTTTTTTCTGATCTTGGCATTCATCAGTCTTTTTGTTTCGTCTTAGTTAATACAATTGTGTAATTTCTAAAATACTACTTGGTAATTCGCAAAATCCCAAGTTAGTAAGTAGCCATCATCACTGCGTACACTAGGACGAATGAAAAACTCCATCCACAAGGGGATGGAGTTTTTGGGCATTGGGAATCGGCATAGGGCATGGGGAAGAAGCTACTAATGCCCACTTGGCCCAAGCGACGGGGCGACTATCCCTCTCCACCCATAAGAGGATGGAGTTTCCCGTTGCTTTCAATAAATGGTGCGATCGCTGCTACAAATTCAGCAGTTGATTCATATGGCAAAACATTCCGACCCAACAATTTAATCCCACGACCTTGGGGTAAATAGGCAAGGTAATCAGCTAAGCGTTCATCAGGTGTTTCTTTTTTACCTTCTTCACTAATACTTGATGCTGTTTGTCCCACAACAACCAATGTGGGCTGTTTGATAGAGGCGATATCACTACCATAATCCTGTCGCCAAAACCCAGCTAAAAAAGAAAACACTGCATAGCGGTTGGCAATATTTTCTGCACCTTTTACCAAAGTATTTAACCACTCAGCATCAACAGTATCTTCTGAAGCAAAAAGTTGGCGAGTTGAGAAAGACTGCAAAAATTTGGGTGTACGTGCATAGTGATAAAAAGCATTACCAAAAGGTGAATCTAACAGATTCCAAATCACTTTTTGTTGCCATTCTGGTGATTTTTTAGTGATTACAGCCCAAGCTGGAGGCCCGGCTAGTATCAGTCCGGCAATTAAATTTGCGTCTTGCTTGACTAACTCTATGGCAACTGGTAATAAAGCACCTTGTACTACTATAATCACAGGTTTTTGCACTACTTTTTGTAAAAAATAGTGCAACTGCTTTGCCCAATCTTTGGGACTATAAGCTACATGAGGCATATCACTTTCACCGCACCCCAGCAAATCAGGATTATAAATCCTATTCCGATGACCTGTGTTATACCATTGGCTGCAAAAGCGTCGCCAAAATTGCCGCGACAATCCTACACCAATCGGATGAATTAAAAGTAGAGGAATGCCCTCTGGTGTAAAATTAGCGGGTTGATATATTTCGTAAGCACAGCGGTAATTATGCCAAGTGTAAAACTGCGTAGGAGATGCGGAGAAAGTGATTGTGTTAGCGCCAGTAGATGGTTGCATAATTCCCAATTACCAATAATTGCTAAAAAATCATTTTTGGATGAATTAGCTGATATCCAGCTGATTTGAACTTTTGATTTGATACTTTGGCATTATATGAACGGTTGCTTTTAACAGAATTATCCCATGTCACCTTGGGTAAATTATGTTTTTCAAACAAAGTATCAAGTAATTCTTGGCTAGAAAGATGTGCATCATCCACTAGATTATAAATTCCTTGCAAATGGTGTTGCCGCACAAACTCTATAGCCCCAACAATATCATCTAAGTGAATCCAATTTGTTATATCCTTACCATCACCGGGACGGGTTCTACCAGCAGCGGCACCAAATATTTTTACCAGTTCCCTGTTAGGGCCATAAATTCCACCCAATCTTAAGATACAAACGCGGAGTTTTTCACTAGATGCTGTTAGCAAAATCTCCTCAGTTTCTTTGAGAATTTGTCCATTGGTATGAGTAGGTTCAATTGCCGTTGCTTCATCTACCCAAGCACCATTTTGATCACCATAAACTGAATAACTGCCTGTATATATAAGTTGTTTGACAGAAGTATTTTGCTGTAAAACAGAAACTAAAGTTTTAGCAGTATCTACATAGGTTTCTCGATATAAATTACCACTGCGGGCACCGACACTTAATAGCACAAGGTCTTGATTTTGCACTACAGACTTGAGCTTTTCTGGGTCATTTCCTTGGGTTACTACGACTTTTTGGGCGACTGCTTCTAGTATTGGCACACGTTCAGGAGTAGTTGTGGTAGCAGTAACTATCAAAGTCATTTTTTGCTGCCAATATTGAGCAACAGCATAACCAACGTAGCCACAACCTATGATTGCAATGTTCATGATAATTTCAACACAGAGTCTCAAGTTAATAGTACAAGAGTTTTTGACTAGTAACTTATGACTAATGGTTGAGACAATTTTAGATTTGAGATTTGAGATTTTGGATTCAAGTCAAAATCTCAAAAAAGATTTCAAAGCCACCGCGGTTTTAACTATGGGGTTATACTCAGCACTCAGCACTCAGCAACGCCACATGCTACAACGGAGGGAACCTCCGCAACGCAGTGGCTCCTCAGCACTACTGAACTTAGTATTAAATGCTGTTAACTATGAATTACACCATCAGGCATAATTGCACCAGCTAAGTTAGCACCAATCAGTTTCACCAGCAAGCGATCGCCAGAGCGAATCCGCGCTCCTGTTAAATCGGCTCCCCGCAAGTCAGCACCACTCAGATCTGCCCCAATCAAGTTAGCAGATCGCAAATTCGCTTCCCTCATATCAGCTAAAAGTAAATTGGCTCTAAACAAATTTGCTTCTGACAAATTTGCGCCCCTGAGATTAACTTTGTGCATGAAAGTATCACTCAGATCAGCACCGCTTAAGTTAGCATAACTCATGTTTCTGCCAGATAAATCTTTGTTGCTTAAATTGGCTCGACTGAAGTCTTTACCACTTAAATCAGTATTTTGCTTTGGTGGAGTAGAGGTGTTTGCAGACGGTTTTTTGTGTGGAGTTGGGGGAGAATGATATATGGTTTGACGCTTACCATTGAAAGAACGCAATTTTTCACGAGCTTCATTAATTGCTTTCAGCTTTTCCAGTGCTTTCTTTTGTAAGCGGGGATTGTCATTGGGAATGCGATCGGGATGCCATACAAAAACCAAATCTTTGTAAGCCTGGTTGACTTCCTCAAGGGTCGCCCCAGGTTCCAATTCCAAGACTCGATAATACCGCTCCAACTCGCTCATAAGGTGTTTTAGTAGACAATCAAATTAACTATGAGTAATGCAACTCTCTATAGGCTTAATCCTTGATCAAATATCCCTTTTGTTATCAAATTTTAGATAAAATACAGTTTTATATTTTTTTAGTATTTTGGACGAAGTAGGACTAACCGTTCCCTAGCAGCTACTACTATGCTTAAGTTGCTTGGTGATCAACTGACATTTGAATATTATACAAGCGTAGCGCAGTGAACTAAGTCCATCAATAACTCTTTTGTTGGCAAAAGCCAAAATACTAATGGTTCTTGATATACACCGAAATATCACCACTATGTCGGTTGACTCGTGGTTACACTCTGTGTCAGGCAGAACGTGAAGTTATGTGTAGATGTCAAAGCCACTTTTTACCCATTTCCCAAATTGATCTGGATTTTCGGCCAGAAATTGAGTTGTACTTGTACATAGAAAGCAGGTAAATAAAATTCATTTTTTTCCGTATACTCCTGTTCACCAGCCGACATCAGCGAGCCACTAGGCAAGCTAATCTCATAGACAATGAATACAGATACAGTTATTTGTCAGTTATCTACCCATAGTTTTGTCACTAAGTCAATTAAATTTTTATTTGTTCTTTGTACTTTTTACTGTTACCTTTTGACTTAATATCCCTATCTGCCCATTTCTCCATTTCTCCATCGATTCATAGCTCTCAAATATGCCGCTACTGGAATCTGATAAACTTCAATAAAAATCCAAATAATAATTGATAAATGCGATAAAAAAGTTAATATTGTCCAGATATATGGCATCCAGGTAATGGGAGCATGAGGATTTGGAGGAAAATAGTAAGCGACTACGCCAATTAAAGTAGTAGGAAAAAATACAAAAGCAATTGCAGCCAGTCCATAACCCCAGCCCAACTCCATACCTTCTAACTGGGCTTCAGTCCAATTAAAGCCATTCCAACGCCAAATCAAGGGAGGTTGCCGAGAAGGCATCTTTATTTGCTGTTGTTCTAAGTTGACGGTAAAAATTTCATGGCAGAAGTCACAAGCCATCGCCTCCATTAATGGCATATGAGAAATCTTACCTATCCGACAGACTGGGCAGGGATAAACACCCTGGTAGTTGAAAGATGTAGTTAAGATTTTAGAACTGGGCATAATAGAACTAAGTTTTGCTCAAAAGTTAATCAAGTCAATGTCTAAGTTTTCAGTATTTATCACTGGTGATTTTAATTACTCATTACACATTGCCTAAAGAATAAAATTAATATAAATTTGGTCATGTTAAGTCACAAACTATTGATTGTCTACGCCAACAAGCAATAAGGCATCATTGTCAGAGTTGTACTGAGTCTATCGCTTTTTTTTATGTTGTGCGGGTCTTGACGCCATCTACTCCTTTTGTTATTGTGACGAATAAAGGTGTACATTAAGTTTTTAGCCCAGCGCCCCACAATGTTCAGCAACAGTTACTACTTTTATTTTTGGTTTAAGGCGGTTCACCGGGAGTGAGTCAAGTTTCCGTCTGGAAACCGCCCGGTGAACCGCAGAGCCAACTCTGCGGTTTTTGTGTTTTAAGAGGAGAATTTCATCATCATGACCTATTTGACTAGCTGGTTTTATGGCTTTTACTTTTGGCCCAGAGCAAATTCCGGGTAAATAGCGTCATGCTGATGAATCACAACGCGCCCGGAACTTTAAGTCTCCGGGCTTTTTTGTTGTTCAGGTTTCTTGAGCAGGGGAGCAGGGGAGCAGGGGAGCAGGGGTGATGGGGAGATAGGGAAAAAGAACTAATACCCCATTCCCAATTCCCAATTCCCAATTCCCAATTCCCAATTCCCAATCCCC
>NZ_JAECZC010000043.1 GCF_016056305.1 Amazonocrinis nigriterrae CENA67
GTTGGGGGGCAATGGGGAGCAGGGGAGATAGACGTACAGTGACTAATTAACTGTCACTGTTAGTACATAGATAAAACTCTATGTACTAAAACATTTATTTTTTTGTGCTTAACTACTGCGCTTGATTTGTACGCTGACGTATCTGCTTCGGTGTAACTACAACCCGTCCGCCTACTTCTCCATCTCGGACTTGACTGGGATATCCTGCCGAATCCCAATCTTCTATAACACAGTAGCTATCACAGGTGAAAATTTGGGTGGGAGTTTCTATTCTATTTGTAGGATTCCCATCCGAGCCTAGTACTACTTCCCCAGCCGATGCTGGAAATGCTGGTATTAATCCGACAAAAACTAAACAAACTGGTAAGAAACGACGCATACTTTTTTCCATACATTTTGAATTGAAATGGATTTCTATTTAATAGTAACTTTTTTTACAAGTATGTGCAGTACCCATAGGGGTGAGAAGGGACTCGCTGGGTGCAAATTTGGTAGAATCCGCCCTGTTTAATCAAAAGTAAAAGTCCAGCAGATTAAGTAGAGCGCGCCCTACACGCTATCATCCATCCAACCGCACTCAGGGCAATCCCAATGTACCCTCGCTGTGTAATCCCGGTCAAATTCGTACCCGCATTGAGGACATTTGCCAGTAAATAAAGGATGGGTATCTAGTAGCTCTAGCTGTTGCTGTTGCGTCCGCCGCTGCTGTGGTTGCAAGATTAGTTCGCCATTGTAATAACTTGCCCCTTCCGGCTGCCATAACTCCTCTGGCTCAACGTTGGGGTCTTCACGGAAATCTAGGCAGCTATCACCGTCTGGGCCTGATGGGTGAACGGCACAGACGAGGTGAGGGTTACGGGGATTGAGGAGGCAGCGATCGCAGTCGTGGATTTTGGGCATACAGCACTACTCTACTACCAACTCTTGTAGCAGTGCATCATTCACCCGCTGCACTTCCTCTGAAGAATTTTCCATTACAACAAAAGCCTGCTGCACTATGGCTTTAACTTCCTCTGGTAAAGATTCAAATTTCTCAGAGTTTAATATAACAATTCGGCAACCAGGGTAGGGAACAAAATCAGCAAATGGTTCCATCCCTGTTGTAATCAAAATTTTGCTAAGTTTCGTTATGGAATTGGGCTTTTGGTTATCCTCAGCACGGTTAATTTCTCCAGCAAAGTAACCACAATACCAACTCAGTGTGTCAATATCCTGTTGAAGCGCTGCCAAAGTAGCCGCTACCACCTGTTTGTTGAGATTCACAGGCAGATTATCAAAAATGCTGTCTAGTCCTTCTGGAGAACGTTGGCGGCAATGGCGCACTGCCAACTTAACTAGCTTGTCAATTTTGGGATTTTGAGGAGATTGTCCAAATCCTTTCGCAGACATAATAAGGTTTAAGCGATCGCACTCTGGTAATTTTGGCATAGTACCAGTGTACTGCGACTAAAGAGCGATCGCTGTTTGGGGTGCAACTTTCCTCTAAGAATTTTATGGGGTGAGGACAGCATTGCACCCCAACAAAATAATATTAGCGCCCACCTAAATCTAGGCAAGCGCTACTGTTTTATTTAAATTCAGGGAGAAAATATAGTGAAAAAAGTTCCCTGATGTTTACTATTAATTAATTCCAATTTAACAATTTAATTGATTACACAGCACTGCTGCGATTTAGCAAGTTCCACAAGAAAATGGCGACAATTGCACCTAGAACTGCTACTGCAATACCGGGAATGCTGAGTGTGGGAGCCGCTAGTGCAAAGTTTCCTGTACTGAAGAATACACCCAAACTACCACCAACAAAAGCACCAATGATTCCTAATAAGATTGTTCCTAAGATTCCGCCGCCTTGATAACCGGGGTAGATAGCCTTCGCAATAGCACCAGCAATTAGACCTAAAACAATCCAAGCAAGAATATTCATTGTTTTAATTTGGTAAACGTTTTTTACTGACAAATACACAATAGCAATTCCCAAATTGACATTCAATCTACCAATAGAATAAATTCTTAATAGCCTTGAGGATGAATGCTGTTACTTCTTGTGATATACCTCTTAATTAAATGGATAATAAATTAAGAAAAAGCTCCTAGTAGGTCTAAAACTAGGAGCCTCTAAATTCATTGCTTGTAATTGCAGTATATGCATTTCTAATTATCTTTACGCCTCTACTTGAAGAATCAAACTGAGGTTTTTTGAGGATTAAGATTAGCATTTCTAATTTAGATACTGTTATTTCTGGTAATAATATTGCTACTTTGCTCTTACAAAAAGTGAAATAATAAACTAATAGCCTTGCAACGGAGATACACGCCATGACCTACACCATGCAGGACGCTCAAGAGGTAGCAAAGTTTGCTACTGCTGATATTGAAGCGTGGTTGTGGGCAAAGCCAGAAACAGTAACCGTCCGTAATGTTGAGGATGACCCAGATTATCAGCGCCGCGATATTGACCTCATCTGGACAACGCACAGTGACGAAATCTTGATTGAGATTAAAGGCGACAGGTGGAATAAAACTCGTAACTTGTTTTTTGAAACTCACAGCAATTTAGAACGTAACACCCCCGGCTGTTTTATGTACACTGAGGCGGATTGGCTATTTTACTACTTTGTCAATACTCGCCAACTGTACCGCTTACCCATGCCCAAAACGCGGGAGTGGTTTTTGATTACCATGAAGCGGTTTCGGGAGCGTTCGACTACAACACCCGTGGGAGGCAGTTACTACACCACTGTGGGGCGGCTTGTGCCGATTACTACAGTGATGCTGGAAGTGCCAGGGGTGAAGATGGAGCAGCTGTAGGGGGCGATTTTCCTCGCTTGAACAAGAGGAGCGATCGCATCTATTACCCTAATTTTCCTCTAAGAATTTTATCTTGGTTATGTTTGATACTTAGTTAATGGGGTGCGATGCGTAGCCCCTTGCTTATGTGCGATCGCTCCTTTACTTTAAAACAACAGCTTTGAGTCTAAATCAGTCTAGACGTTTATACACGTATTTAAACAAGATTAATAGTATAGTTTAAACAGTATTCTGTAAGAATTACTTAGTTAAAGTCCATAGCTGATATAGATAATAACCATTAAGGCAGTAGATAAATTTAGATGTAGTACCCATTGCCATTAGGTTTTAAAGGAATTATTATTTCATGTCATATATCATTTGCTACATCAAGCATTAAGCTAGGTATGACCATCAAACAGCCCTTAGTAGTCAAACAGCCCGAAATTGGGGGGCTAATTCGGGAGTTTCGCTTGTTAACTGGATTAACTCAGGAAAAGTTTGCAGCACATTTAGGTGTCACTTATCCCACGATTAACCGTTGGGAGAATGGGCGCTCTAAGCCATCGCCTTTGGCAATGGAGAAGATTGAAGCACAACTTCACGAGATGGGCGACGAAGGTCAGGATTTGTTGGCTAAGTATTTGCTGAATTAGTTGCTTGCTCAGTTTTGGCATGAGCGATCGCAGTTCGTCTAGTTGATGTCTTCGGCAATGATGCCAGTGCAACAGTAGAGGTAAAGTAGCGATCAAGTACGAGCGCTTGCATTATGCAATGTGTGGAATTAAGGATGTCTGTCAGTTAATTTTAGAGCCATATTTAAGTTGAGGAAAAATTGTATTCCTAAAGGAAAATCACATGAATATAAACCTAAAACGTCCATTAGCATTTATTGATTTAGAGACAACAGGAACAGATGTAGTTCAAGACCGGATTGTGCAAATAGCAGTATTGAAAGCATTTCCTGATGGCACGGAAGACGTGAAGCAAGTTAAGATTAATCCCACTATTCCTATTCCTCTTTCAGCGTCTAAAGTACATGGTATCTATGATGAAGATGTGATAGATTCACCAACTTTTTCTCAAATAGCTTTATATTTTGCAAAATATATTGATGACAGCGATATTGCAGGATATAACTCTAACAAGTTTGACATTCCTCTGCTGATAGCAGAATTCTTCCGTGCTGGAATAGATTTTAGCCTTGAAGGAAGAAGCATAATTGACGTACAAACCATATTCCACAAAATGGAACCTCGTAATTTAAAAGCTGCTTACAAGTTCTACTGCAATAAAGATTTAGTTGGCGCTCATGATGCAGAAAATGATATTCGCGCTACCTATGAAGTTTTCAAAGCACAGCTTCAACAATATGAGAATGTACCGTATGAAGACAACGACGGTAGCATATCTTATCCAATACAAAATAACTTAGAGAGCCTAAGCAGTTTCACACCTATTAACTTACTCGATCCAACTAATAGAGTAATCTATGATGACGAACAAAGGGAGATATTTAATTTTGGTAAACATAAAGGCAAAACATTATTACAAGTTTTTTCAAAAGATGATCCTGGTTATTATGATTGGATGATGAAGGGTGATTTTTCTGTTTTTACTAAGAAAGCAATCAAGAAAGTGTGGGAATCAATTCATCAATAAAGGCAATGTGCAGTGTGTAATTACCCCCACTTCAGCCCTTCGTTCAAGCCAAGCATCAAAATGTGCCGCCCTTTTTTCTTAGAGGAAGGAGAACAAGAGGGATAAGAGACGTAAAGTTCAAAGAGGATGAGTAGCGATCGCTTTTCACCCTTTGATTCTTAAAGGAAACCCCAAGTGATCACCTTGTCATCGGAGATCACTGTTTAAAGGTTATATGCATTCAATCAAATGTAGTATACTGTAATCCAATAGATTAAAATGATTTTACTTATAGAGTAGCAAACTCAACTAATTAGAGCCTTAGAGCAAGTGTATTATGGAGCAGGTGGCTTGAGCTTAAAAAATTTGATAATACATGATGAATATCGAAGTGATTGTTTTAACCTTATCCAAGACTTTTATATCCCCTGCTTAGAAAAATCTACAGTCTACAGTCGAGCAGTAGGCTTTTTTTCAAGTTCATCAATGGCTGCTGCTGCTAAAGGATTAACAGCTTTAATTCATGCTGGTGGAAAAATGCAATTAGTCGCTTCTCCTTGTCTTTCTCATGAGGATGCAGAAGCTATTGCTCAAGGATTAAGACAGCGAGAAGAAGTAATTTCTAAAGCTTTATTGCAAGAGCTAGATAGAGAATTTGAGCAAATAGTTAAAGACCGATTGGCTTGCCTAGCTTGGCTGTTAGCACAAGGAGTTTTAGAAATAAAGTTAGCGGTGGCTAAAAACATCCGCCAGCATGGTGTTTATCATGAGAAATTAGGCATTTTTAGCGATAAGGAGGGAAATATTGTTGCTTTTACTGGCTCTGCTAACGAAAGTTCCACTGCCTTGATAGATAATTTTGAGTGTATTGATGTTTTTTGCTCTTGGCATCCAGGTGTGAAAGAACGAGCTTTGCGAAAAGCAGAAAATTTTCAGCAGCTTTGGAATAACCGTACCCCAAATTTAGAAATCATAAGCTTTCCAGAAGCGGCTGCTCGTTCATTATTAAGACTGCGCCCGGAATACCCACCTGAATGGGAGCCTAGACTGCCAGCAACACAACCACTTTCAGATTTAGAAAATTCGTATCGGCTATCACAGACGCATATATCACAGGTAAATCAGCATCTACTGGGATGTCCCAGGATACCTTCCTATATTCAAGTACGACCATATCAGCAGCAAGCAGTAAATAATTGGTTTGCTAATAAAGGTCGCGGCACTTTGAAGATGGCAACAGGGAGTGGTAAAACAATTACCTCATTAGTGATTACTTGCGAATTGTATAAACAAATTAGCTTACAGGCATTGCTGGTTGTTTGCCCTTACCGACATTTAGTGACTCAATGGGCAAGAGAATGCCAGAAGTTTGGCTTAGAACCAATTTTAGCTTTTGAAAATGCACGAAAGTGGCAGGCTGAATTGTCTACCCAACTGTATAACCTACATTCTAACCGAAAGCAATTCCTTACAGTGATTACTACCAATGCAACTTTAATGAGTCACGCGTTGCAATCTCAGTTACCGCATTTCCCCACAAAAACACTGATTGTGGGAGATGAGGCTCATAACTTGGGGGCGCGACAGCTAGAAAAAAGTTTACCGCGAAATATAGGACTGCGTTTAGCCTTGTCAGCCACACCAGAACGATATTTTGATGACACAGGTACTGAAGCATTATTTAATTATTTTGGTTCAGTTTTACAACCAGAGTTCACTCTAGCTGACGCTATTCAGCAAGGGGCACTTGTACATTATTTGTACTATCCTATCTTGGTGGATTTAACAGAAGTAGAAGCGCAAGTATATGCAGACTTGACTGCAAAAATTGGAAAAGCAATTGCAATGAGTGGAAATAGTGAGGATAACGAAACCCTGACAAAACTATTAATGCAGCGTTCAAGACTAATTGGAGCAGCAGCTAACAAGTTGCAAGCTTTGCGAGACCTGATGCAAAAGCGTTTAGAGACTCAGCACACGTTATTTTACTGCGGTGATGGCTCTGTAGAAAATGAAGTTACTGAGGAAAGTTACAGACAGTTAGAAGCAGTAGTTAAAATTCTGGGTTCTGAAATGGGTTATAAAGTAAATATTTATACTGCTGAGGTATCTTTGGAGGAACGGGAGGATTTACGGCATCAATTTGAAACCGGAGAATTGCAAGGTTTAGTGGCTATTCGTTGTTTAGACGAGGGGGTGGATATTCCTGCAACTCAGACGGCGGTGATTTTGGCTAGTAGTGGTAATCCACGACAGTTTATTCAACGTCGTGGGCGAATTTTGCGACCTCATCCTAACAAGCAACGAGCAACTTTATTTGACATGATCGTGTTACCTCCCAAACTCGAACGGGAAACATTAGAGGTAGAACACAACCTACTGCGTAAAGAATTGAGGCGATTTGTAGAGTTTGCGGATTTAGCAGACAACGCTGGAGAAGCCAGGGTCAAGCTTTTAGATATACAAAGCCGATATGGATTACTAGATATGTAAAGCAGGTAAAATCAATGACTAAAGAATTTAATGTAAATGACCTGATGGAGCCTATTCAGAGCGCCCCTCACCAAGTTAAAAAAATTATTGAGCTAGTTCTACAAGCAGAAAAAGATAAACTTTCTCAAGAAAAACCACAAGTCAAATCAGATATTATTAAGATTATAAAGGAAGTCGTTAATGAAGCTACTATCGATTCAGCTATGTAACTTTCGTCCGTTCTATGGAAGAACTCCAGAACTTATATTAGCAAGTAGAGAAGAGCAAAATACTACAGTTTTTTACGGTAACAATGGTGGTGGAAAAACTACCATTTTAAACGCCTTCACCTGGGTACTTTACGAGAAATTTACCCCAGCTTTCGCTTCTTCGGAACAACTAGTGAACAAACGTGCTGTTGCAGAAGTAAATATAGGTCAATCTGTAGATTTTTGGGTTCAAGTAGAGTTTGAACATACTGGTAAAAAATATTTAGCAAAGCGCATTTGTCGGGCATTTAAAAGCAAAGATGGTGTTTATTATGATAAAAGTAACTTAAGTTTACAGGTGGCTGAGAAAAATGGACGCTGGATGACACCTTTTCAACCTTCCAAAGAAGTTATCAATCGAGTTCTGCCTGAAAGCTTACACACATATTTCTTTTTTGATGGTGAGCGAATAGAAAAAATTGTCCAATCAGACAAAAAATTTGAGATGGCGGCTGCAACCAAAGTACTGCTTGGTGTAGAAATTTTAGACCGTGCAATTCGCCATTTAAACGAAGCTAAGAGAGAACTTGAAAAAGAGTATCAAGATATTGCTCCACCTGAAATAACAAAACTAATACAAGATAAAAAAGCACTAGAAGATGAATGTATAACACTACAAGAACGTCAATTAGAAATCAAATATGAATTAGAAAACCAGCAAATAATTGAACAAAAAATTGATGAGCAACTTCGGGCTTTAGAAGACGTTCAACAATTACAAATGCAAAGAGATGAACTCCAAATAGAAGCTGATTCAACCCAAACTAAAATTAATCAAGGAAAAAACAAATTAAGAAAAATTACCAGCACAAAAGCTTATACTGTTTTTCTATCCGAAGCAACTGCTGAATTTCGAGCTATTTTAGATGGTTTGCGCGAACGTGGTGAGTTACCTGCTGGCATCAAGCAGCAGTTTGTAAAAGACTTGCTTCAACAACAACGCTGTATCTGCGGTACTGAACTCAAACACGCTACACAGCCTTATAGTCTTGTCGAAGCATGGATGAATCGAGCCGGAAGGGGAGATGTTGAAGAAACTGCTATCCGAATGGGCGCTCAAGTTGAGTCGATTGATAAACAAATTACCGAATTTTGGAAAGAAATTGATGATGAACAAAAGAATCAAGAAGAACTAATAAGAAAATTGTCTGTAATTGAAACTCAGCTTGATGATATTCATGATGAACTGAGAAACAGTCCTCTAGAAAACATTCGTGATTTAGAAACTCATCGCCAAAATATCAAAAAGCGCACTAGAGAATTGACACTAGAAGAGGGAGAAAACAATAAAAATATAGCTGATTTACAGGTAAAAATTAAACATAAAGAAAATTTATATATTCAGCAAAAAGCAAATCAAAAAAAGCAGAAAGTTGCGCTGGAACGAATCAATTTAACTAATGAATCTATCTCTCGTTTGACACAAGTTAGAGAACTAATAGATAAGCATTTTAGGTTAGAACTAGAAAATTCAGTGCAAACTATTTTTCAACAGATTGCTTTTAAACCTTATGTACCAAAGTTGAATGATAAATATGAATTAACACTGGTAGAAAACACATCTGGAAAGGAAGATATCGTTGCTGCATCAAGTGGAGAAAGCATAATTTTGAGCTTATCATTTATAGCGAGTATTATCAACAAAGTTCGAGAATGGAGTAAAAAACAAAACTTGATAGACTTAGGTAGTAGTATTTTTCCTGTTGTTATGGATTCACCTTTTGCGGTTCTTGATAACGAGTATAAAAGTCAAATCGCTAAAAGACTTCCTAGGTTAGCAGATCAACTTGTTTTACTCCTGAACAAGAGCCAATGGATGAATGTTGAGCAAGAAATCAGTAATTATGTAGGTAAACATTACATACTAACTTATCATTCGCCCAAGGCTAATTGTCAAGAAGAATATATTCATATAAACGGTCAAAGTTATCCTTTAGTTCAACGTAGTTTAAACGAACTAGAGTACACAGAAATCCTTGAAGTAGTATAACAAAGTTAATTTTTTAAAAAGTAGAGCATGATTATGGCAGATAGAAGGGTTAAAATTGCGAAAGATAAAGCTTATTTAGTAGAAGCTTTAGGAGAAGATAAGAATGGCCCTTTTGAAACTTATGCAGATGTTATGGTTTTTGCAGCGTCATTAGGTACTAGAAGAAAAAAAATCGTACCTTTGAAAGAAATTGCTAAAAAACCAGAGCCTATTAAGCAATCTGTTTTTGCTAATAGGGGATATGAACCTGTAATAAATTTATTGGCAATATCACATACTAAAGATACTAAAATTTTGGCTTTTGATGAAGAATCAGAAAATGAGCGCATCAGAATTTTTGAAGAATATGCTAATGGTGGTCTTGAAATATTGGAGGATCAGCTACGAGGTTCAGTAAATTATTTAGAGCAAATTTTACTATTACTTATTTCAGAAAGAAATAATTCTCAAACTCCGAATGGAGAATTTGATTTAAGTGAGTTTTTATCAATTTAAAAATTAATTTGTGCGAACTATACGTCCTTTACAGAATAAAACAGAAGCGATCGCACCCCACCCCCCACCATGACCAACATCCACAACCTGGATATAACTGACACTGAATACGCCCAGTTACTAATCCTAGACTACGACCCCAACCTAGAACACCAGTTTATAGAGCTTGGTGAAAGCGCAGCCGAAGCCAGAAAGCTGGCGCGAGTAGTGGGGCTGACCAAAGACAAAGCACCCCAGACTGAGGAGGAGTGGGAAGAATTTATGGCAGTGTGGGGGGATTAGGGAAAGCGTCGCCCCTCGTTCTTAGAGAAATAACTAGCAACTAATCCTCAACTAACCTATCAATCGTTGATGGTTCAACTGAGAAATAGTGTTGTTTATCGAACGGCTTGCAAATCCAATATTCTTCCTTCTTATCCCATTGACTAAACCCAATTAGACCTCTAATAGCTTTGCAGGCCATCGCTTTTTCAGGAGTGCTAAAAGTTCCTATTACGCGCCCTGGCATTCCTGGTTCATTTTGGTAAAGAATCCAAACTTGTTTCATAGGGAACGGCACTAATTTGTCATCAACATTTAATCAATAGTACAACAGCTTTCAGTACTGGGAGAAAGCGATCGCCCCCCGATTCTTAGAGGAAAACCCAAGCGATCGCACCCCACTATGCATAAATTATTGGATTATCTCAGTTAAATATATATCCATAACCAACAAACCAACACGGTGGAACTTATGAAAATTGCTACCCCGCTCAACTTTACACATATTGTTGGTTCTATTTTCTTACCTAAAAATCAACCAGCTACTTCTAGCAAGAGTGATACATCAATTAATTTAACTAACCATTCCACAAATATTAATTACCTCAAATCGTTTGATACTGCTGTTGTTGCTTATCATATGATGGGTCTTGGCGACTTTGAATAGTTTTTGACATGGGCAACTGCGATCGCACCCATTCAAGCGAGGAAACAGGAGCGATCGCCCCACTGTCCCATCGCCCCATTCAAGCGAGGAAAATCAACAGCGATCGCCTAGTTTGGGCAGGTATGCGATCGCACATTTACTATGTGTTTTCTAGTACATTACTAGCCAGTTGTAGCGAAGCGATGACCGAGCGCTGTAAGTTGCCTGAGAAGTTATTCTACAGCGTTGGGTCAACAACTGGCGATTTGTGGCTGTTTTGTTCTGTTGATATCTCATTTAAACTGCAAAATACAGAGTTGTGATGCCAAATTGCCAGAATCTTTAAACGTGGCGCTGTAACTTCAACTTTTTCAAGTGAGGATAACTTTTGAGCGATCGCCCCCTCCGGTTCTTAGAGGAAAAAAGAGCGATCGCACTATTCAACGAGCATTCTGATTTAATCATCTGGAAACTGCCAAGATGAGATATGCTCTACATCTTGGCTGCTACATTTAATACAAGTAGCATCAAATGTTGAATCCATCCATTCATAACCGCAAGTACGACAGTGACAAAAAATATTATTGCGGTTTGCATCTAAAATACCTTGATGCCATTGCTGTAGTTGGTCAGAATTTTGAAAAGGAAAATTTTCAGACATTTTTATCAGCCTTTGCGATCGCTTGCACAGTCTACCCAAACGGTTGCCCCCATAGTTGCCAATTCTCCTTGTTAAAAGGGGAGCGCCACTTCAAAATCAGACTTAACTCTAACTCCTGCCGTGCGCGTCGGTCTGTGGGTGCATCCCACCAAAAGGCTGCATTGACTGCTGTTTGCAACCCATAGCGATAATGTAAATCTTGGTAGCTGGCAATATAGTCTTTACAGCCGTGTATGCCCTTCCATCGCTGGTTACTTTTGCAAGTTTCCCCCACATACAGCAGTAGCCCAGCCGCTGAGTCAACAACAAAGTACAAACACGCATCGCCGGGGCTATCAGCTGGCATCCTATAAAACGACATTGGCACCAGCCGCAGAAACAACGGGTCTATCCGGTCTGGGTCGCAGTGTTTGGGGGCAAGGTCAAACAGTGTCACCTGCTGCACTGGCTTAGTTTCTCTCACCCGTTGCTGATAATCAAAAATCTGGGATTTCCAGCGCAGGAGCGCCGCCTCGCTCATCACCAACCCCTCTGTTCTAGCTGGTGGTGTAGCTTTCACGTCTGGAAATAAGTTTAGCTGATTGGGTTCCAAGAGTCTTATAAAGAGGATGCCGACTAGCTGATTATCCCCCAGAACTGAATCAAGTCAAGCTGTTAAAGGGGGAGCAATCGCTTTACAGTAAGGCGATCGCCAACGCCAACGCCTTCACTTTTTCCTCTAAGAAATTTTCGGGTATCCATTCACACAAACTATATTCATCTTCAAGCGATGCCTACGCTTGACCCCATTGCCCCTAAATTCTTCAAATCATTAGTACATTAGTCCAGAAGACAGATACATTTTTGAAAAGTTGAAGCACACTTGTAGGAGCAACTTTAACTATTCAATAAGGGTGTGGCAATGTGGCTGAAATATGGTGTAAATGAATATGGAATATTAATATGTATTGAAGATATCCCTAGAGGTAAAACTTTACTTAAGTGTCCTTATTGTCATGGTGAGCTAACTGCCAAGAAAGGCAAAATTAAAGAACATCATTTTTCTCATAATGAGGAAACTTGCCGCCCCATAGCTAACCGAGAATTTCCAACTCTGCCACTCTACGACAATTTCAACATTCAGCTATCTGGCAAGGATTTGGAGCAATTAAAACTTCTTTGGCAGGAGTACGGAGCCAAAAATTATCCTATCAGTTCCTACTTGGTTACTCCAGAGTTGATAAAAGCAGGAGTATTAAGAAAAAACGTATACTTAACCCCACCAGAATATGAATTTAGTAGTTTGGGTAAAATTCCTGTAGGAGCGCTGGATTTGTCGCAATTCAACGATGTACAGGAGCCGCTATTACTTAAAAAGCTGGTAAAGTTAGAGCTAGCTTTCCAACACGCTAATCACAAAAACGCTCCTGATTTAGCATACAGGCGCGCTGATTTCAAACTCTACTGCGCTCAACTCAAGCGTATTTTATCTTGCACATTATATTTTTTAGAAATCCAAACCAGCAAAGGCATTTTGTATAAAATAGGAGTAACCACCAGACCTGTTACTATGCGAGTAGCAGAAGTAGAAAGAGATTTACTTGTACATTATCAAACTGTTGCAATTAAGGTACTTGGAAGCTGGGTACATCGAGGGAATGTAGAGAAGTACTTTAAGCACCGCTATCAAGAATTTAATTATCCCATTGGCAGTTTAACTGAGTACTATAAGTTTAATACTGATGATGCTGAGATTGTGTTGAACGACTTGCAACAAATGCAGCCTAAAATACTGTCTCAAGTTGAAATAGATATTCTTGAGGACGATACCAGCTTAATTCAAGTTGCTGTGTAGTGGTAGTGTTCATGAGGTATTGCGATCGCACCCTCCCCTGATATATCAAAGTTGCGATCGCTTGTTTCCTCTAAGAAACTGGAACTGGGGGGCGTAGTAGTTCACCAACCCAAAAATGCTACGTGGAGGCAGGCAGAGGAGCAGGGGAGCAGGGGAGCAGAGGAGAGGGTTATACAAGTTCTTTCCCCTCTGCCCCTCTGCCCCTCTGCCCCTCTGCACCTCTGCTGACCACAACGCAAAGTTCCCTTGGCAGAGTAGTAGTTTACCGCCTCCCTCCTATCGCCTCTGCACCCCCAATCATCGACACTAAAAAGCGCCCCCCGTTGAGAGAGCGCTTTTCGTTTTATTCGACGTGACTTAGAGATTAACCGTTGATAGCAGGTGCAGTTAGAGCAACAGGAGCAACATCACCAGCAGCCAAGTCTAAGGGGAAGTTGTGAGCGTTACGCTCGTGCATTACTTCCATACCCAAGTTAGCGCGGTTGATGATATCAGCCCAGGTGTTGATGACGCGACCTTGAGAATCAATCACAGACTGGTTGAAGTTGAAGCCGTTCAAGTTGAACGCCATTGTGCTTACACCCAGTGCGGTGAACCAGATGCCGATTACAGGCCAAGCTGCTAAGAAGAAGTGCAAGCTGCGGCTGTTGTTGAAGGAAGCGTATTGGAAAATCAAGCGACCGAAGTAACCGTGTGCTGCGACGATGTTGTAGGTTTCTTCTTCTTGACCGAATTTGTAACCGTAGTTCTGTGATTCGTTTTCGGTTGTTTCACGAACTAAGGAAGAAGTTACCAAGCTACCGTGCATTGCAGAAAACAAGCTTCCACCGAATACACCAGCCACTCCTAACATGTGGAAGGGGTGCATCAATATGTTGTGTTCTGCTTGGAAGACGATCATGAAGTTGAAGGTTCCGGAGATACCCAAGGGCATACCATCAGAGAAGGAACCTTGTCCGATTGGGTAAATCAAGAATACTGCGGTTGCTGCTGCTACGGGTGCTGAGAATGCTAGGCAGATCCAAGGACGCATACCTAAGCGGTAAGATAGTTCCCATTCACGACCTAGGTAGCAGAATACGCCGATCAAGAAGTGGAAGATTACCAGTTGGTAAGGGCCACCGTTGTACAGCCATTCATCCAAAGAGGCTGCTTCCCAAATTGGATAGAAGTGTAAGCCAATTGCGTTGGAAGAAGGTACTACTGCTCCGGAGATGATGTTGTTTCCGTACAGTAAGGAACCTGCTACTGGTTCGCGGATGCCGTCGATGTCTACGGGAGGTGCGGCGATGAAGGCGATGATGAAGCAGGTGGTTGCAGCTAGCAAGGTGGGGATCATTAGTACGCCGAACCAGCCGATGTATAGGCGGTTGTTGGTGCTGGTGATCCAGTTGCAGAACTGCTCCCATACGTTGGCGCTTTGGCGCTGTTGAATGGTTGCGGTCATGGTTTTATGATTGCGGTTTAATTTATGTATGTATCAGACGTGTTTGTTTTCGCCTGTGATAGTAATTTACACTGCTTTACAAAAGTTAATCAAGTGCTAAGAATTTTGTAGAGTCAATAGTAATGATTAGCTTAACTTATTGAATAACAGTAATTTGGCACAGCGACAAATAAAAAGTCACTGTACAACATACAGCACTAGGTTAGCCGCCGAGTCAATATTTGCGATCGCCCCTCGTCCATTCTTAGAGGAAGCGATCGCAGCAATTACTTTCTTCCCCCTGGTCTTTCGCTAGCTGCCCGACCACCACAACGACTACCATCACTAGCGATATCGTTGGGTGTATTGCATCTTCCGGTTGAGGTACTTCCGCCAGAAAATGTGTTGTAGCTAGCACCGCCGCCATAGTTGCTATTACTTGAGGGTGGTGTGGAAACAGAACCACACAAACGAGTTAAATCAAAAGTGTTGGGGGTATTTGTTTCGGCATAGCAAATTAAACTGTCATTTGATGCTACAGGATAAAGACTTTGATAGAGTGCTTGTTCAAAGCTGCCACTCGTTTGTGCAACAGCAGAACCGGCAAATATAACAATCGAAGCAGCACCAAGAACTAGAGGTTTACAAGGCATACCAAAAACTTTGTAACGTTTCTGTTTCTTTTCTAAGGCTTCAATGCATAGTGTTGTAGCAGAAAAGACACTGAACTATAAGTAAAGATTTGGTATGTTTTCCTCTAAGAAACTGGAACTGGGGGGCGATCGCCAAAAATTGCCCCTCGACTCTCTAGGTCACGCCTCATATCCTTTGTAAGACCTATACTTCCTCCAAACAAGGCATTCGCAACAATAGCACGGCTCAGGTTGGCATTGCTCAGGTCGGCATCAATCAGGGTGGCATTGCTCAGGTCGGCATCAATCAGGGTGGCATTGCTCAGGTTGGCATTGCTCAGGTCGGCATCAATCAGGTCGGCATCGCTCAGGTTGGCATTGCTCAGGTCGGCATCGCTCAGGTTGACATCAATCAGGTTGGCATCAATCAGGTTGGCATACCTCAGCTTGGCACTGCTCAGCTTGGCACTGCTCAGCTTGGCATTGCTCAGCTTGGCATCGCTCAGGTCGGCACCTCTCAGGTCAGCACCTCTCAGGTCGGCACCTCTCAGGTCGGCACCTCTCAGGTCGGCACCTCTCAGGTTGGTATAAATCAGGTAGGTACGGTTCAGGTTGGCATCAATCAGGATGGCACCACTCAGGTCAGCACCACTCAGGTCGGCATCGCTCAGGTCGGCACCTCTCAGGTCAGCACCGCGCAGGTTGGCACCGCGCAGGTCGGCATCGCGCAGGTCAGCACCACTCAGGTCAGCACCGCTCAGGTCAGCACCGCTCAGGTCAGCACCACTCAGGTCAGCACCGCTCAGGTCAGCACCGCTCAGGTCAGCACCGCTCAGGTCAGCATCGCTCAGGTCAATCTGCCAAACTAAACGCCATTTGCTATCTATCTGTGTCCCCTCACTAATATATGCACCGCGCAGGTCGGCATCTCGCAGGTCAGCACCGCGCAGGTCAGCACCGCGCAGGTTGGCATCGCTCAGGTCGGCATCGCTCAGGTTGGCATCGCTCAGGTCGGCATCGCTCAGGTCGGCATCGCTCAGGTCAGCACCGCTCAGGTCGGCATTGCTCAGGTCGGCATTGCTCAGGTCGGCACTGCTCAACTTTCGACCTTTAACTGGCTGACTAACAATCTCCTTTACTAAACGCCATTTATCATCAAGTTTGTTACTTTCATCATCTTCTAAACTTTCGCTCAAAACTTGAATATTTTGAACAGGGAAACCGCTAATTGTTGTTAGTTCTCCTGAGTCGATGAGAAATATAAGCCGTTCGATATCCTCCTGAGAACCCTCTACAAATAATTTAATACTGCCTTTTTTAACATCAATAATTTTGATAGTTTTTCCTGAATATTCTCGTAAAATCGATTCAAGAACTTTATGATTTGGAACTGAATTTATATCACCTTCTAATACGATAGCAACTATAATTGTTTGACTTTGTTCATCTATTACAGTCACTTGACGGCGAAGTGTCTGCACAGGCTCCACCTCCTTATTAGTCTCTGAACTATTACAATCATTTATTTGTAACTGCTCTGATTGTTCTTTTTCTGGTATTCCCGCAATTTCTCTCCAATTTAATTTTAGTTCTTTACATATCTTTTTAAAGGAATCAAGCTGAATAGGCTCACAATTAAAAAATTTTGTAACTGTAGTGCGAGCTAAAAGTTGAGACTTTGCAAAGTTGCTTATTGAATCAAATCCTAGCCTTACCAAAGCTTTTTCTGCTATTTCAACACCTGTTGAAGAGGCGATGATGGTAATTTTCCTTTTTTTTCTGCCAAGGCTTGGGTCTATCATAGGTTGGCTAGAGTTTTTTTAAGCGATTATTTACACAGTCACAACTAGAGCATAGAACAATCATAGAACAATCACAAATTGGTTACAACAAAATCATTGTGCAGTCAGGATTTCAAGGGTTTTGCTCCACATTAAAAGTATGAAATTTAAATTATTTGCAAAACCTATGAGGAAACCCAAAATGAAATTAACCATTGTTCAAGAACGCTTGAGACAGGCCCGTCGTAGCTTTAACCTTGCACTAATTGCAACTGCATTGTCTGCCTGCATTGGTCTTGTAGGTGCTGGGCTTCTGCTTTCAGGAAAAGTTACAGAAGGAACTGTCACGGCTGCTGGTGGAATGGCTGCAAGTGTCCAATGTGTTCAGCTTGCCAAGGATACTAACGACAGACTCGACAAGATTTTAGATGAGTTAGATGATGAAACTTAGATAAAACTTAATTGCGATCGCCCATCATTTACAGGCGATCGCTATCTTTTCCTCTAAGAATTAGGGCGATCGCTCTTGCAAAACTCCCCACTTTCAAGCGATCGCATCCTATCCTCTAAGAATCAAATAAAGATAATTGCCCAGGAGAAATATTAGATTTACCGCCCCTGTGATAATTAAGATGACACGCACCACAAAGAGCAATTAAATTCTCACGCCGATTATCAGCAGGGTTTCTATTCCAATGATGGACTTGCAGCATATAGACCCGGCTTTTTAATTTTTCTCCTGGTTTAGCGCACTGCAAACCGCATTTTTCACAGCACCATTGCGCCTGCTGTTTAATTTCAGTAGCAATTTCTGTCCAGTTATCAGGATACATTCAATATTAATTAATATTATTATCCTATTCACTAATAAATAACATAAAAATAGGCGGCATTACAACACTTTTAATTTAACTTTATTCAAAAATATTTATCCAATCAACAGTTAAAAATACAAAAGTTACCTGCAATGTTAAATAAGCTGTAAATTTCTCCCGCCACTCTACAGTTTCAGCATCTAAATCTAGCAACTCTGGTACAGATTCTAGAGCTTTAGGGTGGCATAGACAACATAACAGCCTATACCTGATTTCTTTCATAGAATGGCTAGATAAAAATAGCTCTAAAGCTTCCCTTGTAATTTTACAATGCAGTCTCCAATTACTTTTGTTTTGTTTCAAAAATGCATCAAAGAATGGCTGCATTTCAGGAATTATTGCTATTTTGGGGTCTTTTTCTATAAATAAAGTTTCAACTCTAGGCAAAGTGTTGTCAATGATAAAATTTACATTATTTTCTAATATCTCCATTCCATAATCAACAACTTCACCAAGAAATTTTATCCTTTTTACATCTGATGCAGATGTAGACCAAGATTTTAGATTGATTGTTAGGTTGTTTTTTAAAAACTTCCACAAAGATATTTTTAGTTTCTCTAACCTTTGCCCCTTCGCCTTTGCAGCAATAATTTCAACATCCTGCTTTGAATACCTGCCTACTCTGAGTTCACAAGCAGAAACTTCAGGCATAGCTTTGTGATGAACGAAAAATGAGCCAATTTCTATTTCATTTCTCAAGTGAGATTTCCTTAAAAATACTGGCTCTTTGCAATTAGGACATTTTAAAAAACCCTTGTAATCATCATAATCAGCTTCATCAGCAGCGATTATCTCACCACCTAACTTGATTAAAATTGCGTACTTCATATTTCCGCATCATTCTATTTTTGTAAGCCTGCGGTTTCGTCCCCCTTTCGGGGTTGTCCATCTACCAGTTTTGTTTACATTAAAATTAATTCCTCCATTAGATAAAGCATTGAGAATTTGCTTAACTGTGCTGATGTTACTATTGGTCTGGGCTGCTATCTCCTCATAGCTCATGTAATGCCCCTGTATGGCTTCGAGAACTGCGATCGCTCTCTTTTCTGCCCTACCCAATAAGGGATAGAGCCATGCTTGTTCATCAGGATGTAGGTTTAAAAATTGCTGAATTGCTGGTGCTAATTCAGTTAGTTTATCTGCTGTTACTTTGTCCATTGTTTCGTTCCCTTATAGGGGATATTATATGAGAGTTAGGGGTATAAATACACCCCTAAAATATTAAGATTTCTTAGCTTTTGACCTCCTAATAAAACCAATGATTTCTTCAAGTGGTACACCCTCATTCTGCATTGACTGAATCATAGGAATCGCCCCCACAGGAATACTGCCAAGACTCCTCCCCTTCCACTCGCCGTCTACCTTCTCCTCCCAGTTGAAGCCCCAGCGCCAATGATGGGGATTATCAGACTTTCTGTCTCCAATTACACGAGGATAGCTGGCTATTGTCCCATCCTTGAGTTTTTTATTTTCCAAATAGCGATACAAACAGCCCTTTTGCTTACTGGGTTTGGACTGCTGCGTGGGGGCCACAGCTTCTTGATTTTCCTCTAAGAAATTTTCGGGTATTACCTCATACCATCCATGTTTTAAGGTAAGGTGCTTTTTCTCCCTACCCTCGCCAGCTGCTACGCTGATGGTTTTCTCATCAATACCTGTGACAGTGGCCTCACGACCTATCCATCCCTCAAGGTTTTTGGTTCTGGTTTTTAGAATGCGGACTCGTTGGCCCACCTGTACACCCTGTAATTGCTGTGTACGCTGCATATCTGGCTCTAGCCCACACATACCGCAGCCGCCACTTAAATAGATATGTTGCGATTCACAGCTGGGGCAGAGTACAAGTGATTCTGATGTCTTGGAAAGTTGCTCTACTTGGGGAGACCCCAAGACCGCACTTTCCGCTTTATCCTCTAAGAATTGGTCTATTAGGTGTTGGGGTGCGATCCCTAGTTCAGCAATGTACAGTTCGTCTCTTTCCCAGAAGTACCATTTATTTTTTTCAGTCTTCCAATCAACAACAAAGTAGGTTGAGCAACAGCTTTTGATTATGCCAATGTTTGAGGAGCGATCGCAGATATAAAGGTCTATTTTAATATTTGACTGCTTAAGCGAGACTAGAGACTCTTGACTAACAACTGACAACTGACTACTTAGCAATTCAATATCCCACAACCCAAGCATCCCTCTAGCTGGTATGGGTTCAGAAAGAATTTGAACATTTTCGAGCTTCCAGGCATAGCGCCCAGGCTTCCACAATCCGCACCTAATTTCTGTCTCTGACTGCTGACTGATAAATTCTTCAGTCATCAAGATGCAGTCGGTCAATTCTGCCACTGCAACTATTGCACCAAATACCAGTTCTTCAAATGGTGGCAACAAATCAGCTAGTTGATTGTAATGAAGTTCTGTGTCTTCATGCTGAACAGCTGCATGAATCAGTATTGTGCCTCTGTAATTGTTTTTTTTGTTCTTGGTTTCAAACCATTTATGAATCCCAATCAATGAGGCGTGGGGCTGACGCACTGTTACAACTTTAAACTTCTGTTTTGCAGACAAGTCCGGCGAGTTCTGCGAGGTAACAGACTCGTTTAATTGCAACTGCGGCTTGCAAGGGGCAGACTGCACGGGCGTAGAGGTCGTTACATTCCCGGCGCTTATCGAGGTGGTGACGTACTCCTGGGTAAACGGGAGCTGTATCGATATTGTTTCGCCACCATCCATCAATACTTTTTCCACCCAGCCAACGGGGAACCCCATCATCCACCCTGGTACGGCTGGGTTTAGTTTGTCCCCCTTGGTTAAGTATGGTTTTAATTTCTGTTCCAACCTGGTCTGACCAGCTGGCCTGCTTCCCGTTGAGCCTTTGCAGTATGTTGTTGGTGTATCCAACAATGAAGAGTCTGTTACGTCTTTGCGGTGAGCCAACTTCCGCCGCCGATATGAGTTGCGGATCGTCCCAAGAGTAGCCTGCCATTCGGAGTCCCCCAAGAACTGCTCGTAATCCTCTATGGATAAGCCCTTCAGGATTTTCAATGACGAGAAAACTGGGGCGACCATCGGCGGTGCAACGCAGGGCTTCAAACCACAAGCTTGATTCTGGGTGGCTGAGTCCGGTTCCGTTTCCTGCGCCGCTGGTTCCGGTGCAGGGGAAGCCAATTGTATATAGGCTAAATTCTCCAGGCTTGGGGATATAGTTTGTAACGTCGCTGTGGATTGCGACACCTGGGAAACGGTACTTAAGGACTGCTTGGGCGTCGGGGTTATTTTCAATGAAGAGTTCTGTTTTGATAATGTCACTAACTCCGGCTGCTTTGATTCCGAGTTCAAACCCAGCGATTCCTGCGAAGAAGCTGGCGTGTTTGAGTTGCATTCTGTCGCCTCCTTTTCCTCTAAGAATGTTAATTCACTGAGTAATATTTTTTGCTTTTTTATCTCACGTTCAAAAAATACATCAGCCTTTTTAGCTGACTTATAGATTTTGATTATTTTTGCCTTTCTTTCGCTTGCCGCATGATAGTAAATCTCACCCACCTCAAATTCTATTTTTGGCAGCTTTTCTTCACTCTGTTGCTGAATATCATCAATATCAACAGCAATGATAAAGCGATCGCCCATCTTTACATCAATTTCTAGCGAGGAAATATTTTTAATAATTCCCCAATCCCAATCTGAATAGTATTTTTTCTTGTGGTTGGTAACTTTTACGCGATCGCCCTCTCTAAACTTCGGCATCCTTGCATAAGGTAAATCTCCAATTGGATACCATGCTGAATGTCCACTGTCCCAAGTTGCAAAAAAGGCGGTCTTTGCCAGTTTTTTAACTAATGCCCCATTAGCCGTATAATCACCTTCTTTAATCATTTTCAACTCCTAAATATTCTTCCCTCATTTGCTCCCATTTATGAGAAGAAATAGCTTCAATTTCTGCTTTACGCTGCTGCACTTCGCGGTTATCGTTGTGGGTGCGATCGCTCCTACGTAAACTGTGAGATTTAGCTGTTTCATCAGTTGCTAATTGCACTTTCTTCTTAGCGATCGCAAACTGTTCTTGTGTCGCTTTACTCCACTCCTTACGGGCTAAGGTATCGAGTTTTTTACACAGTAAAGTTTCAAATCGAGTATCAATTACACCAAACTCGGTTAAGTGGTAAAGTTTGTCGCCCTCACCGCATAATTGGCAAATTGGAAGGCGATCGCGGTCATAGTCATAATCTGGGATTACCAGCTTGACTAAGTGATTCTGAACTTTACCTGTATCCTGGCAACAGAAACATTTCCATGAAGGCTGCCAAATCTCCTTATCCCCTATCTCCTCTGGCCTGACGGGCAGGGCTTCAAACTGGGGAAAATCTTCTATCATGATTCTTCCTCCCTCAGCCAGCTAAATTGTTTAGTTTGTTTAGCCCACTTTATAAAATCAAGCTTTTCTCGATCACCAGCCGCAAATTCTAAAGGGTTGGCTGTCTCCTCGATGATGGCTAGCCAGTCACGGGTGCGCGGGTCATTCTCCCATTTGGAAGTTTGCACCGGGGAAGCTTGGCCTTTTGATTTAAACCACTGCTCTGCTAAATCCTCCCAATTTTTAGCAATCCACTTTTTGATGAGGCGCGGCGGTTTGGGTAAATCCTTGGCTGCTGTTTCTCCAAATTTCAAAAAATCCTCTCTCTCCCCTTCTGAGAGAGAGTCTGTAAAGTCTTTATAAGTCTTATTAATCTTAGAGTCCTGAGACTCTTGCTGTGCAAGCGTTTCAGACTCAGTTTGTCGCCCTGCGTTTACAACTGTCGCCCTGCGTTTACAACTGTCGCCGTCAGTTGACAGTTGTCGCCCTACGTTTACATCTGTCGCCGTAGGTTTACAACTGTCGCCGTCAGTTGACAGTTGTAGACGGTTTTCTAAACTGTCACATAGGCAACCACGCGATCGCAGCTTTAAACTGTATTCAACGTCTTCTTTCTCGATGTATTTTTTTTCCTCAAGTACATCAATGGCTTTGTAAACTGCTTGCCTTGATATCTGTAGCTCGTCAGCTATTTTTGAAGCTTTAACCCGCATTCCATTACTGTAAGGATCGGCGCTTCTCAGGTAATAAAGTACGCTTAACTGAGTATGAGTTAGATTCTTGCAAGCCTTTACCCACTCAGCATTTTGTAAAGGATAAAATTTCCCGGTCAGCTTTTCATTGGAATCTTTTTCAGGTTTCGGTATCATAGAAGTAAGTAAAACAATACAATCCGTCCCCAATCATTCGCACTGATTGGGGAACTATTTTATTGGTGCATCAGACAAGGCGTTTAAGGCGTTAAACTACTCTTGTGGCCAGTTGAGTAATTTGTTATATTACAAATAATAATTGATAATTTGTATTTTTGCAATAACATGGCAAACCACCAGCAAATATTAATAGATGCCGTAAACAAGGCTATTGAAGGGGGTATGACTGCCAAACAAATAGCTGCTGCTGCTGGAATTGATAACAGCGTGTTAAGCAGATTTGTAAATGGCAAGCAAGATATCAAGGCCGGTGACTACTTCTCAATTCTTAACGTACTACCGGACGATTGTAGAGTTGCCGCCCTCACTAGGCTGGGAGTTGGTGAAATTAGCGTAACACAGCTAGTTCAGTCAGCATCGCCCAAAGAAAAAGCTGAAATATTACAAGCAATGGCCGCATGGGTACTACAACCAGGGGCTATACCTGTAGGAAATACTGATACTGCCAGTATGCAGGTAGCAGTATGATTATTGCTCGTAGAAGCATTTTTAACCATGTAATGTTGTGATTAACCAGAGTGAAGAGTTATTAAAAGAGCTAATGGAAAAGTGCGATCGCCTGAATGCAGAGGAAAGAGCGAAGCTATTGAAGCATCTGTTAGGCGATCCGAGCCTGCAAGTGGTAATAGGCAGCAGTCAGTTTCACGCCACCAATGTCTACCAAGTGAACCTGACTAGCCCTGAGCAGATATCAACAATATTGGAAGCTATAGCTAAAAAAATTTCCTCCGACGATTCTTAGAGGAAAGTTGAGAGTTAGATTGTGCGATCGCACCTCGTCTCATCCCCATCTCCTTATGCCCTATGCTCTGATGAGCGATCGCACCTCGTCATTTGTCAATTGTCAGTAGGTAGGAGTTATTCTCCCTTATCTCCCCTGCTCCTTAAGTTAGTGCTGAGTGCTGAGGCGCGGAGTTGGAGATTATTTGTCAGTTGTCAGTCATCACCCCTGCTCCCTATCCCCTCGTTCTTAGAGGATGAGGGGCGGCCATGTACCTTATGCCCTATGCTCTGATTCGTGCCAGGATGAAGTAGTCAGTGGTCAGTAATTTTAGATTTGAGATTTTGGATTACTGCTCCTCCCCATCATCCTCATCCCCCTCATCTCCCCTACACCCTTAATAATTATTCATTTCAGGCTAACCTTTTTTTGATACAGTAAAATCATCTTTATGAGGGTTCATGAGCGGCTAAATTCTTCTAAACTGGTGTATCAAAAAAAGGATGCTCTAGAATGTGGCTTCGGTATGGGATTGACCAAGATAAAACCCTAGTCTCAATTGAGGATGTACCGCGTGGCAAGACACAGCTAAGATGCCCCTACTGTAACGGTGAGCTAACTGCTAAGAAGGGCAAGCGCAAGGAACATCACTTTGCACATACTAACGAAACTTGTCGGGAGGTTAGCCGCAGCGATCGCCTACTTCCTACGCTGCCCCTGTATGACAATTTCAATATATGGCTGACTGGTAAGGAACTTAAGCAACTCAAAGACCTCTGGGAACGCTACGGAGTAAATGATAGAGGTATTTCTGTAAAAGAGGTGCCGAGTATTTTGATTAGAGAAAAGCTACTAGAGCATAATCCTTACCGCTATGGTGGTGAATATCAATTTACAAAGCTGGGTAAGATACCAGTTGGTGCATTATCACTGATGCTGTTCAACCAAGTTCAAGAGCCACTGTTAATAGAAAGGCTGCAAGAACTTGAGAAAAATGTACAAGTTGCTTATCTTAATGATTCTCCTACGTTTAATGAGTGCTTACGAGACTTACAAATTTATCAAGCTGAATTTCGTAAGATTTTATCTAATACTCTCTACTACCTTCAGATTGATACTAGTGGAGGAAATACTATCTATAAAATCGGCGTAACTCGCCGTGATATTGAAACACGAGTAGCTGAAATTAAAAATGATTTAGCCTCACACTTTGAAAACTTTTCAATTAAAGTATTAGGAACTTGGCCTCATCGTGGCAATGTGGAGAAATACTTTAAACATCGATATTCATTTTTTAACGTCACAATTATTGGTAATTTGACCGAATATTACAACTTTTTTACCCCAGAAGACGCTAAAGCTGTACTACGTGATTTACGCCGTATGCAAGCAAAGGGATTATCACCAATTGAAGTTGATATCCTAGAGGGAAAGCCCAGCCAAATTGAACAACTTATTGCAGATAATGAACGGGCTGAAAGGCGATCGCAGGCAATTAAAACGGGGATGGAACGCGCTAAGAACTGGGGTCAAAACGTCGGGCGGCCCTCGGTTTCTGAATCGCCAGAGGAGTTTTTAGGAAAACCCTCATCGCAACGAATAATTGCAGCACTTCATGAAGGATTATCGCTGCGTCAGGCAGCTGAAAAAGCAGACGTGGCGGTCAACACAGTTCGCAAGGTCAAAGCTTTACTAAATACCTGATATTATTGAAATAATAAAGCTATTAAATTCAATTATTAAAAAATATGAATTTACCAACTGAACAAAATATAAATAAGGAGATTATAGAATTTGTAGAAAAATCCGTAACCAATATCTATAATAATATTCTAAATTGCATTTTTCAAGGAGTTACTCACGTCGAAATTAAATCAATTAATAAACTTGAGAATAATGAGTACGAGTACGAGTTTACAGTTTTTGCTCGTGCTATTTTTAAATCAGATTATCCAAAGGATGCGGATTTAGATTTTATTAAACCTGAATATATGGAATTATCTGTCTATGTATTTGTAGATGAGGATGGAGATTTTGAGTTTGATGAAGATAGCTTAGAAAGAATAAATTGAGGAATAGAATATGAGTAATATAATACAATCTGAAATTACAAAAACAATGATTAAAAATGAGGTGGTCGCTTCTTAGAGGAAAAGTGAGGGGCGATCGCTTGTAGGGTGCGATCGCAAACAAAGTATTGCACATTTTCTTAGAGGATAGTCAGTAATTCTTTAGCTAAATCTTTAGGTGAATTAATCCCTTTTAATGTCTTGCGTTTGCCCTTCAACACAAGTTCAATTCGCTGTTGTTTTTGAAGTAATAAATCGTCAATTGCTTTATCAATTTGACCTAACTGTAACCAAGTTGCAAACACAGCATTTTGTTGACCTAACCTGTGGCATCTGTCCTCAGCCTGTTCTGCATCGCCAGGAGTCCAAGGTCTATCAACCATAATCACGTTACTAGCAGCTGTCAGCGTTAAACCAACGCCACCAGCTTTGATAGTGCCAACAAATACCTTATTATCTCCTGATTGGAACTGGTCAATTAACAGCTGCCGTTCAGTCGGTTTAGTCTCCCCGGTCAGGAGTAATCCATCAAGTTTAAGAGCGATCGCCTTCGCGGACTCTACAAATTCAGTGAAGATTATTACTTGTTGGCCTTGTTCTAAAAGTTCTTGGGCTAGAGCGATCGCTGCCTCAACTTTAAACTCACTGCCTACCTTCCGTAAAAAGTTGAGCGTTACCAAAGCTTCTGCATCCTCATCTACCTGCCCCAGCTTTGCACGGCGGCGGTAATCATCCACGAGTGAACGTATTGTTTCCTGATACTGCTTTGCTGCACTTGGTTCTAGTTCAGCTTCCTTAAATAGTCTTGTCTTAGCTGGAAGCTCAGTTAAACATTCGTCTTTAGTCCGGCGCAAAATCACATCCTCGGTTTTATGAGCCAGTTCATCAAGATGAGCCGCCCCGGTGTTGTCCCAAACTGCTTTTTTCCCAATGTATTTGTGTCCAGCGTTGCAGTAATGACGTTCGTAAGCCCACTTGTCGGCTGCTAGCGGGTGGTTAACTGCCACTAACAACGGGTAGAGGTTAACTGGCCTACCGTTCTTGATGGGCGTACCAGTGAGTAACCATGAAGCTAGACAATTCTCATGGTGTGCTAACTCCAGCATTTTCTTAGTACGCTGACTTTTAATATTTTGGGCGTAATGTGCCTCGTCACAAATCAGCAGATACTTTTTATTATCAAGTGGGTTGGGGAGTTTAGCCCAACTAAAGCACTCAATTTTTACCTCTGCCCGTTCTGCCTCGCGTACCCAGTTGTCCATTACAGATACAGGAGCAATTACGAAAACTGGACAGTTATCATGTGTACGCTGCATAGCCTTCGCCGCCGTCAATGCAGTGAGAGATTTTCCTAATCCCATATGATCTGCAAGGATGCCCCCGGTGTAGATTCCCTCTTTACGATGTGCAAGCAGCCATTGGGCACCCTTCTTTTGGTAGTCACGCAGATACCAGCCATTAGCCAAGGGTTGATCTAAATCAGCAGCCTTAATTAATCTCACTATCCCGTCAGCTGCTGCCAGTGCTTCAGCCTCCTTAGCTGCTTCTTCCTCCTCACGCTCTTTCTGTGCCAGTGCTACTGCTCCCTCAACCTCTGGTGTAAGGTGAAAATCACTATTTACGAGCTTAGACATCACCTCTTCAATTTTTCTTAGAGGAAAACGCCAGGATTTATCACCACCCTCAAATTTATGTCCTTCAATAGTTTTGCAATTATAATTAAACTTGCTATCGTATGGAGCGTACACTGCAATTTTATCGCCCTTAATTTCTACTCTACGCTCTGGAGTGATAGTTTCATCGTCTTGAGCAATGATAACTACTGGTGAATTTGTAGGGTATTGGTGAGCGATCGCATCCCATAAAGGCAGCGACAATCCAGCACGGCTCAACTGCTTACTATACTTTTTAATCATGTTGTATGCAGCCAAGGCGTGTGCTTGAAGCAGTGGCCTTTGCTGGTGAATCTGATCAGCCAGCCAGTGACCAAAGCCCGAATCAGGTTTATTGAAGCCTTGACTATCCAAAGAACTAGCACCATCGCACTGTGATGATAAATAACAAATTGCCCTTTCAAGACGGCGATCTGCTGTTTCCTCTTTCTTCTCGTCAATGATGGCAGGTAACTCTAACTGAAGCTTAATAACATCCTCTAGCTGCCAAGACCTAACCGAATTAAGGACAAATTCTAGCTGTCGTTTTGGTGGTGGCTCATCATCATAAGTGAAATCTTCCCCAGACCAAAATTCAGACTCCATTCCAGCGTACACAGGATATCTAACTGGATGTTCGTCTTCGACGTTGCCGTAGACATCGCTGTCATCATCACATAAAGAAGTTACTGCTAGTTTTAACTGGCTTAATTCATCTGGACTAAGTTTATTTAATGCAGAGATAACAAACTCAAGTGAATTGGTTTGACAATCGAGCGATCGCGCGTATCGCTCAATTTCCTCTAAGAATATCTCAGGAACTCGTAAAGGCTTAGTTGGTAAATTTTGCCAATTCGGCTTCACCTTTGGCAGATGGTCAGTTTTAGCGCGATAATTTGCCATAGTTTTGCCAATTACTATTATTAAATAATAGCATGAATGCAGCGTACACAGCATATACAGCTAATTCTTAGAGGAAAAATGAGGGGCGATCGCTCATAATGCTTTTTTGGGCAAACTAAGTAAATGAGTGATAAATCATACTTAGCAGCCCCACATAGAAATCATTTATCTGCCACAGCGAAAGCCATGCTCAATCATCAGTTGTTGAACAAGGGTGAAACACACCTGGATTACGGCTGCGGTCGCGGTGGCGATGTTGAAAAATTATTGGCTGCTGGTTATTGTTCAGCTGGTTATGACCCCTACTACTTCCCCAATCCCCCATCCCCTGTTGATGTAGTAACAATGGGTTATGTTCTGAATGTCATTGCAGATATAGAAGAAAGAAGGGAATCACTACGTAAGGCATGGAACCTGGCAAAAAAGCACCTAATTGTTTCTGCTAATGTGCGCGGCGGCGGACTTGATGCAGGAAACTATACCGCACAAGGAACTTTTAGCAAGTCCTATAGTTATATAGAGCTAAAGGCTTTTATCGAGTGTACGCTAGGATTTGAAGCTATTAAGCTGGCGAGTGATAAATTTTTAGTTAAAAGGGATGGTCGGCAATTTCAACCGATGCATCATGAGAAAATCTTAGAGGAAATATCAGCGATCGCATCCCTTGGCTGGGTTCCTCCAATGGATGCAATTATCAAAGGCTACTGTAACGACTTTAAACCACGCGCAGGACTGGATGAAGTAGACAGCGGCGAGTTTCCAGGTAGAATCCGATATTATCGCATACTGGCTAAATCTGCCTGTCTTCCTGGTAAAAATGGGCCTGTTCGCTGCTTGCACATTCGCGGCGGCGTAGGGTCAGAGCATATGGAATGGGCGATCGCAGCTATGCAAAGAAGGAATGCGATCGCGCTTATGAAATTCCACTGCATTGAGCAAAGTTTTTTATCAGAATTTCTTGGTTTTAAAAAGTTAGATTTTCTTAATGATGAGGTCAAAATCTATCGCTGAGTGGTCACCGTCCGGTCGGTTCACCTCATTGGGGGTAAGGAATAGCAAAGGTTTCAGCTTCTATTCAATTCAATATCCTGCATCACTGCTCGTTACACTCGTGACCTAAAGGATGCTTCGCTTTTAATCTTTGAAATATACAAAGATGCTTCGCAGTTTTATATTCTTTTTGTCTGCTGCCATTAATCAATTCATAAAAAGATAAAAGCCTCGGAAGCAGCAGCCAAAAAGCGCGAAAAAAATGAAGCAAAAAGGTATTTTAGCACACTCCGTTCCTCCGTGTGCAATACCTTTTTCTTGGGCTTCATTTTTTTCGCATAAGGAGAGAGAGAAAGAAAAAAAAGAGTTGGTGGGCGGGGTATGAGTAAAGGAAAGATTGGTGGTGTGCCAGGGGTCACATAGTCCCTGGTTTTGGTCGGTGTCCATTGGTTGCCCAGTCTCGTGCTGGGCCCCTTAGCCCCTCGGTTCGTGCCGGCGACAGCCGGCACTCAAAAACATAATCATCCATCAGTCATTAATCAACAGTTTTTAAAAATTTAGAACAGACTTAACTGTTGATATTTGTTTGACACATGATCGCTCTGGCTCACCGAAGACCACCAGCCGTCACCAGCAGCAACCAATCCCCACTGCTGCGGTGGCTGCATCTTGTCGGGCAGCCAGAGTAGACAATCAACATTTAAAGCTAGTGCATAAGCCAGGGTGGCCCACGTTCCCGAACCGTAACCACTAAATGAATTTTTGCTAATTTTTAAACCTTCGGGACAAGGTGACGACGGAAAACCCACTAGTAAGCCATTCTTAGAGGAAAGTGACTTAACCATTGCCTGCGATCGCACTGCAAACGCCGCTTTTTGTATATTCCCACTCCAATAGTCAGAAACTTTAAAAACTGTCGCTGTGGTGCAATTCTCCCTTATATATTGGTCGATTCCTCTAGCATCTCCTACTAATATTTCAGGTGCAGAGTTGGCCAACACAAAATCAATTTTTTCTGCCTGACCTTCAACCATTGTGCGAGAGCCGGTAAAAGCAATTGTGTTGTAATTCTGTAGTAAATCTGCAATTTTCATATCTTTAATTAAACTTTATCCTACCTCTTAATTATACCATGTTAACATGGACATTTATGTTATAATTAAGGAGTAAAGATAAAAAGGTATCCGACCAATGACACCTGACAAAACTTTTCCAACTTCAATCTTTATCCCTGGCGTTAACGACTATGTAGAAGTCGTAGGTGCTAGATGTCAAGTTATTGATGGTAAGCAGTTTTTGAGAATAGTTTGTAAGACTACAGCAGGTGCAGAGTTATTAATTAATCCTGCTGATTTACAAACTTATTTCAACCGTTACGCTGTTCCGTTTTAATTAGTTAAATCTGCGATCGCCCTAGTTGCGATCGCTCTATCTTCATCCTCTATAAAAAAATGCAAGCCACACTAAACTACCTCAATCATCTAATTACAATAGATTTACCAAACCCTGAAGAAAACAACACTTGTTTTGTTTTGATTGAACGTCAGGGCGCTTACTTAGACGACTTTCAATTTAGCGGCGAAAGCGAAGATCCAAACGATTGGATATTGGAAGGTACGAGACTAGCTATCAAAACTATTAAAAGCTACGGCGTATCTTTCTACACAAAAAAACCAGCTTGCAGCACAGCTGAAGACTGTAAAGATATTCCGTTTTAATTTGTGGTAACGCGATCGCAACACAAGCGATCGCTCTCTCTTCATCCTCTAAGAATCTTAAAAAGCATCCAACTATGAGATATGAAACGACTTACAAAGATAGGCAAATTATCATCAAACCGACGCTCGCAGGAGATTACATTGTAATTCGCTCACTAGGCTTATCTGTAAAAAAGATGCGGCATTTCCCAAATGCGACTCAAGCTTTGGCATGGATAAAAAAAGCCATTGACTCAAATCAGTTTGAGGGAAAAGATAGAGTTTTTTGGTGGTAGCTGATTAATTTGTTTGCGATCGCACATAGCAGGCGATCGCTTTCTCCCTTCATTCCTCTAAGAAAATCATGATCCAAGAACTCTGCACTTGCTCTGACACTTACATTAAATACTCTGGCCTCATCAATCCATATCCTGAGAACCCTGAAAGCCTGCGATCGCTGGAAACCTTAACACAATTAATCATTACACCAGTTATTCACAAATTTGGCTGTGAGAACTTCAAGCTAACTTATGGCTTTTGTAGTAAAGACTTGTTGAAGTTTCTCAACCGTAACAAGTCTCGTATTTGCGTAAAAGTTGACCAGCATATGGCTCATGAGCGCAACACCAAAGGTAATTATTACTGCAAACATCTGGGCGCTGCCTGTGACTTTGCAATTGTTGGTGTTGACAGCAGAAAAGTGATTAGTTATCTCAAAACTCTAAACTTCGATTCTATCTACTACTACGGCACAGATAGACCAATTCATGTAAGCTGGTCGTTCAGACCCAGGCGAAAGATTTGGGAATTTACAACGCAAAATACACCCAAGCCATACAGCAATTACTACTGTGTTTAGTTAGTTAGCGATCGCACCTTTAATCAGAGCGATCGCTTTCTCTGTAATCAATTCTTAGATGGCCAAAAATGCCACTAGGCGACGACCCAGGCCAGCATGAGTAACCGCCGCGTTGCCGCAGCAGTTTCTTTTTTGCTGTGTCTGGGTCGTCGGGCTGGCTTAGGGAGAGTGGCATTTTTGGCCATCTTTTATTCAGCATCTCTCTCTAGTTTCTCTGCGATCGCTTGTCTAATCCAATCAGCTTTCTTTCTGCCAGCCAAAGCTTCAACTTTGCTGTACATAGATTTAGTCATTCTTAGCCCTACAACAGGACTATCTATCGGCTCATCCCCAGCCGAGACAAATAAACCGCCCTCACCTTGTTGAATCTCGTAAGGTCTGTCTTTTTTCATCTTCCTAAAAAAGTTTGCATTTTTATAATAACACCTTGTTAACATGGATGTTTTCGTGTTACCATGTTAACATGGATTTTTAAAGGTATCCGACCAATGCCAGCGCAAAAATTCTCAGCCAAAGCTCACACCCGTAGCAACTATACTTATTCCACTTTCCATAAATCCTTATTACACGAGAATAACAGCGAAGATTATGCACTTCGCCATATCTACTCGTTGGAGAATACTAAAGCTTTGCTTCAAGCCTGGGGATGGACAACAGAACAAATTAAAGACGGGATTGATTACGCAACTATTGATGTATATAGAAACTTTGTTTATCTTCACATTCCCAACAAAATTACAAAACGTGGCGAAATTATTAAAATTCGTGGAATATCTAGATTTATTTCAAAGGCTGATTTTGTAGAAGTTTTAATCAGTCGCTCTTGGCAAAAAGCAGACCCTTACAAGTTGCAGCCGGGGGATAACTGGGATGATTTAATCGCAAGAGGTAACACAGGCGATTTTTATGAAATTAAGCTTTATAAACATGAAGTAGAATGCACTTGCCACGCATACTCAGGATTAGAAAAAGCTTTTGCACAAGACCCAGTAGCAACTAAATATTTAATGCTGCATTACCAAGCTCAAGGGCAGATACCAGACAAACACATCTTCGCTGCTTGGCAATATTTGGGTGCTACAACTTTACAACAATATGAATACTGTTGGCTGGAACGTGCAGAAGCAGCTATGAGAGAACAGAAAAAATACTCATGGCAATCTGACCCTGAGCCTGAACGTGACACAGAGTTGATTGACTGGTAAAAATCTGGCCGCCAGCCCACAGCCATAAGAGAGGACGTAATCGGGGACAGATATCCGACCAAAGATATTTTCCCCGACGCCTAACGGCTAATTAATCATATCAAATAGGAAACTTTATGAACAACAACGATTTACTTAATGCTGACTACCCAATACCTGATCCAGCATGGGACTATGCTCAGATTTGGCATCATTCACAAAGAGTAAACGCAGAGTTACAAGTACTCTTTCAATATATGGCGACCATTGAGAATGCAACGCCAGAAGCAGACGCAGAAATTAAAGCCAAACTTGACAGCATTGGCCAACAGCTAAACACAGCACGTAGGCTAATTGATTCGTAATCTTCTTAGCCCCTGTGGGTAGGTGGTTAGACCCTCACTACTTAAAGACTAAAAACTGCCGCCCAACCCGGCCAAGAGCAAGCGGCAGTTACCCCAAAAACAACATGAGGCTAACTTAATGTACAACAACATTGCAGACATTGACCGCGAAATTGCAGCGCTGCGAGAACAGCGAGATTGCACAATTGCTTACTGGTTTGAGATGGGTGAAGCTGACCGAAGTGCATACCTGCCGCCGCAGTATCTAGATAACCAGTGGTATCTGCTTGGCTACTATGACCGCGACTATCAGCTAGAAATCGGCTTCACTCCAGAAACTCCAAGCTTTAACCACTTCTAAAACCAGTAGCACCCCAGCCATTGCAGCTGGGGTAATGAAAAATCATGTTGAAAATTGGCAATTACATCATCAACGAAAACGCCATTGCTTACGTCAACCTCAACGCCAAGAAAACTGATATTGATTATCGACAAATCGACGGCGTAAGAATCCACTTTTTAGCACCCAATCACATTGATTACACAAGTGGTAACTGTGGCACAATACCAGATTCGCTTTTTTTCACTGGTAAGGATGCCGAAGCAATTCGCAGTTACTACAAAGCTTTGAACGCTACCGATTTAAACACCCTGCTGTAGTTCATTAATTAGCGCCTCAGTCATAGCAACTGGGGCAATGAAAATTATGTTTAAGCCAGCAACTAAATCTCAAATTAAAATCCGCCTTGCCCTCAGTGGTGCATCAGGCAGTGGTAAAACTTTCTCAGCCTTAGCAATTGCTCAACATTTGGGTGACAACATCGCCCTCATCGACTCGGAACGCGGCAGCGCTAGTAGATATGCTGACCGATTTACATTTGACACCTGTGAACTCAACGACCACCACCCAGCCAAATACATTGAGGCCATCAAAGCAGCAGAATCAGCAGGTTATCAGGTAATCATCATTGACTCGCTATCTCACGCTTGGTTTTCCGAACTTGACCTAGCTGGAGGACGATTCGACGGATGGAAAAACGTCAGACCGCTAGAGCGTAAGCTTATTGATGCAATGATAGGCAGTTCATCTCACATCATTGCAACCATGAGAAGTAAGACAGAGTGGATCATGGAAGAGTACACCGCCAAAGATGGGAAAACCAAACAATCACCCAAGAAAATCGGAACAGCCCCAATTCAAAGCAGTGGGATTGAGTATGAGTTTGATATTGCTGGAGAACTTGATTACAACCACATTTTGACTATTAGTAAAAGCAGGTGCCCAGAACTAGCTGATAAAACTTTTCTCAACCCAGGCAAGGAAATTGCTGATACCTTAAAAGCTTGGATTGGACAACCCCAACAACCTCAACCTGCACCACCTTGGAAATTGTGGAAATCACAAGAGGATGCAATTACATGGGCTTCTGAACAGTTACCTGACTGGGATATAGACGCTATCCAAGAAGAATTTAATGAATTATCCCCCAACAACGGTAAAAAGGCAATTGCATGGGTAGAAAGAGTAAATGCACTAAAGAACCAAGATTTTTAAAGTATTAGAAAGTTAAACCCTGACTAAATTAGCCAGGGTTAATTTATTTAATTAAGTTTTAATTAAGTAATTTTTATGAAAGTTTCAAGACAATTACAAAGCCAAGTTTTCAGCAATCAGCTAATAGCAGAATTATTAATCCGGCTTGGTAGAACCAAGTGGATGGAAAAATATAATGTGCATGACCTCCACTGTGAAGCCTGGGCAGTGGGAATATGGGTTAAACAGGCAGGAATTATCAGTTACAAAGATTTGGCTAACTTTTGGCGTGAAACTGCTGCGGCTATTGGTGAATTTTTACCAGCAGAAAAATTAGATTTTGGCTGGCTTGTGAAGAGTATGAAAAGCGATAAAAGGTACTTTGTTCACTTTTCACGTTTTACAGGCTGGTTTTGCAACTGTATGAAATTTAAGTGCTGGCATAACCGTATCAGTGAGGAAATGCCACAATTTTACAAAGCACTTAACAGCAAGATTTTCTGTCACCATGTTGCAGCTGCTTACCAGATGCGATGATCGCTCGCCTAATCACCCTATATGCAGCGTACACAGCATATAGAAATTTTCTTAGAGGAAAAATTGAGTGTTTAGGGCTGCGATCGCTGCTGACCTGAAAAAAGTTAGATTTATCAACGATTCTGGCGCTGCTCTCTTCTGTAATCCCAAGGCTTTTGATAATTTCCACCCCACACACCCAGCCTTTGAGATTGTGCATATTTTTGAGCATCAGTTACAGCTTCCCAATGCCGACAGTCTTTTTTGTATAGTTCATAAGGGTAAGTATGGCCAGTCACCACCATTACACCTTGAACTAATTCAATACCCCGTTCTGGCGTATCAATCCATACTTCTGCTACTTTGCGCCCATAGCGATCGCTGCTAATAATGTCTAGCCCTACTTTCCCTTTACTAGACAAGATTAGCGATCGCAAATAATCTCGTGATTCTTTCCCCATTGGCTGCCTTAATTCAGGAGAATCAACACAGGCAAAGCGAACTTTTAGCTTTTCACCATTACGAGAAACATTAATAGTATCTCCATCATAAGGTGGCTTGGTAACAGTCCAATCAATTGGCGGTGCTGTTGTCTGACCAGACACCTTTGATTGTCCGGTAGAGTTGATTGAATTGTTGGCAGACAGTTTTTCACATCCTGAAATTCCAGTAGTTACACCTAGTAAAATTGCAATATAAATTTTTGTTTTGTGAATTAATTTAATTTCCATAAAATTCTCTACTTATTCTCAACAATTATCAAATCAACAAGGCTTTTTCTAAGATGTGTGCAGCGTTATCGATTGTCAATATTGAGTGGTGTTATGAAAATAGCAAAATCTATTCTCGCTTTAAGTTTAGGTATAGGTGCGATCATCAATTCCGCTCCAGCCAGTGCCATTCCTTACAATGGTGCAACTATATACAGAGCTACGGATAATGGCAATACAGTAGTAGTATTTAGCGGCAGTGCTGGGAGCAAGATTCAAGTAAATCTTGGCTCATCCTCCAAATCAACGGCAAGAATAGCTGGCTCTTGTGGTGAGGTAAGAATTAGCCCTCCATCCAGCGGTGATTTCACAGGATTACAAGTAGATGGCACTGCTGTTAATGCTGCGAGTCTTTCAACACAGACATTACCTTCTTGCGTAAACGGTTCATTTTCTGAGGCCCGAAGCTCGAATTTTAAAACCCCCACAGGACAAGTAGTTATTGTAAACAAGACTCCAGGCTCAGCTGTGGCCATAAGCTTGCCTTCACCCTCAACTCGAACTGTAACAATTAACGGCTGTGGTTTTGGATTATTAAAGCCCACATCATCTAGTACTTTGCCCTCCTCATTCTCTGTAGGAGCAACAAACTACACTTTGGCATCTTTACCTGATGCCACAAATACACCTTACTGCCGCAGCATTAATGGCAGTTACTACGGTTATGTTCCGGCTTCTTGGTAATTGTTAGTTGTAATGCGATCGCTCCCCAATTCTTAGAAGAAAAAGTAGCGATCGCTTTTATTAAATAAGATTATGAAAAAACTTTTACTACTAACATTATTTATTGCAGCTATTCCATCAGTTGCACTAGCCCAATCTGCTTATGTTGGTGCAGATGGATATTTTAGTATTAGAGGTTTACAGCCTAGTAAATCTTATAGCGTCGATTTGGGTGGAAACCCATTAATCAGTGCTGGTAATTCTAATAGTTGTGGAATCTTGAGAGTTGCTGCTACTGGTGCAGTGAAAGTAAGCGATCGCATTGAAATTAAAGATGAGGCAGCAGGTAAAGTTTATGGTTTTGAAAATAGTTCATCTATCCCGGTAAAAGATATTAAATGTATTCCTGGTCAAGTAAAAACAGAACGGGAAATTTGGAAAGACAGTAAAGGAACTATTTGGATATCTGGTTTAACTACAAGTAGCGCTCAAACTATTAGATTATTAACTAAAAGTCCTACCAGAACTATTAGGGCTAATCAATGCGGGATGGTTTCTTTTAGATTAAATAATCCAGAGCCAAAAGCAATCATTTTAAATAATCAAGCTTTCCCAATTGCAGGAGCTACAAGGGGTGGTGGTATAGCTTGCAAAAGAGGTACGCTATATACCTCTTATCCTCCACAGCCTGAAATTTCACCTGTTTCGGCTGATGAGTGGAAGAAGCAAAATTCTGTTGGATTTGATGAAAAAGCTTTAATAATAGATGAGTCTACCAGATGGATAGGATACTCTGGTAATGGCGAGGGATCTCAGCAAACACCTACACCACCTGCGCCACCATCTACGCCAACAAAACCGATGCCTCCATATGGAAAAGCTTGTAGACTAAATGGAGGAAATAATATATTAGTAGTTGGACTTAAACCCAATACGATGTATGAATTTAGTGATCAAGAGCATCGTAAATCAAAATATACAAATTTTAGGGAGCAAACTACTGATTCTGAAGGAAAAACAGTACTCGAAAATATAGACTTAACAAAACTGTCTTCTACTGATGGTGAATCAGTATGGCTGGTAGCTTACGAGAATGGGGAAGACGATTATAATAATATAATTTCCTACGGAATAATTAAAATCCCAAATTGTATTTAAAGCTCTGCATCTTTTATTGTTAAAACCAATAACTTAATTTCAAATAGTGACCTTCGCATTTTAGCCCAAGCTCTATAAGCCTGGGCTTTTTGATTGTCTAAAGCGCTCTGTCTTAAAAGATAAGTTTCGGTGTCTGAATTGCCACGAACGTAGCGCAATTCAAATACTTTAAACTGGTCAACTGCTCTACTAGTTACAATCTGAGCAACTTGATACTCAGTTCTTGCTTCATCAAAAGCAATAAGAGACTGAGCAACTTTTTCCCTAATTTTATCAGCAAGTTCCGCCCTATTTCTCTGTAATTCAGCGATTTTTACTTGAATATCTGAAATTTGAATTGCTCTATTTTGTGCGTCAGCATTGCCGCCTTGAGTGCTTTGAAATAATGGCACTCCTATTACATTTAATAATCCGTTTATTATACCAGTATCACCACGGAAAATAGCAGCTATGTTGCTAAGAAATCCATTCCCTTTTTGAGCTTGCCCCGCCGTCGGTGCAGGGCCTAATAAATATTGTAATCCCGGTGAAAAAATCGAAAGTCTAATCGATTTTTTATTTCTTATTTTTGCTTCTTCAATTCGCTGATTAGCCTCAGCAATTCTGGCATCAATTTCTTTAAGTAAAGGACTTTGAGAAATAGCTTTCTCCTGTAGCTGAGAAAGGCACACCGCCGACGTTTCGAGGCATGGCAACCCCCCGCGCAGCAGCCGCCACATATCATCGTTAAATTCCCGTTGCAGAATTGCATCAATGCTTGGTTTATTGAAGGGATTCTGTTCAGGCTTGGGTAGCTGCGAGTCTGCATCTTGATCTGCCTGCTGCGCTTCTTCAGGCGATAAATCCTCTTGTGGCTGCTCCTCTTCCTGGGTTGTCTCGTCCGGTGTTTGTTCATCTTCCCCGGTTGGTGGTTGCGGCGGGAGTGTTGGAGTTTTGGCTGGTGCTACTGGGATTGGAGATTGTTGAGCGATCGCTTCCCCCATTCTTAGAGGAAGGAACAAAAGCACTAATAGTAACAGTCGTTGTATAACGTCCATTGACACCAACCCAAGGCTTAATCCGCTTAATGTAACCATTACGAGGGCTACGCACCAACGGTATTTGTGCGAGTTTGTCATCAATAGTAGTTAATGAAATATTAAGTTGTGCTAACTGATAATCTCTGTCTCTAACAGCTTGGGCATATTGTTGCTGTTGGCGTGAGTATTCTTGTTGTGTCTGATTTTCCTGCTGCTGCTGTCTCGCCTCGTTCAAATTAGCATCATAATCAGTAAGTTGACGGCGGTTCTGAGCGGCGGTTAACCGCGACTCTGCAACCTCCAAATCAGACTGTGCTAACCTCACATTTACCTGAAGCTGTTGTAATTCCTGCTGTTGAAGAATAGCAGAAGCATTAAGTTTGGCTTTTGCTTGGTCAAGCGCGGAGCTTGCCCCGTCCATCTCAGACCGGAGTTGTTTAAGTTTAGCCTCTTCATGCTGAAGGATTTCACTTTGCAATTTCATATCCTTCATCGACTGAATCATCTGCTCTTGTTCTTCGACCTTCTGAGAGGCAATCTGTAAACCAGCTTCAGCCTTTTCAGCCTCAGCTCGTCGCTCTGGATTGTCACTTTGCAGTAGTGGTGTACGTGCTTCAAGTAAAGCAATAGCTTGATTTAATCGCAGTTTAGATTGAGAAATAGCCGCCGTTTCCTCTGAGAAAATAGGCGGTGGTAACGGCTTGAGTCCTAATGATTCCTTGGGTTTGAAGGGTTCGGGAATAGTTTTGTTTTTGAGATTGTCAATTTGAAGTACAACCGATGATTTCTGCTTCTCTAGGCGTGTACGCTCCAAAGAATTATCAGAAATGATGTCACCCTGTTTGATTTCCTGACCGACTTTTACCTTAAGAAATGACGGACTATCAACGGATAAGGTCATTCTTAGAGGACGATTTTCTTGGAGAATAGCGATCGCAGAATTATCACTTAATCCGTCCTCATCTTCATTAGATAAATTTTCTACAGTAGTATTTGTAGTATTTTTAGTAGCATTTGCAGCCTGATTGGAAGGGGAGTATTTGACTAAAGTTAATAGTCCAATTATACCCACGCAGCAATAAGTAATCAGGTTATTTCTACTAAATGCATTCATAAAAAGGCTTAATTTAATCCGTTCTCCTATAGTTCCCACAATCACTAGAAAATTTGACTTTGCATATAAAGTATAAAATTTAGCAAAATTAATCATTTTTAAAGTGGCTGAAGGCAAAACACGTATAGAATTGGTTACAACTTGAGATAAATAATAAGCTTATGCGACTTCTAAGACACGTATGGCAAGATATCCGAAGTGGTCAAAATCTGGATATTTATATTACTGCACCACTTTCTTTAGTAGTTGCAATATTTGGAGTCATTGGAATTGCTAACCAAAGTATTGTATCTGCTGCTATTCTTACAGTACTAGCTCTTCTTTTAAGCCACCTGTTAGTTACGCGAAATCAAAACGAGCAAATACAAATAGCCTTATCAAAACTGGAAATTAATCAGTCATTATCTGCCAGTCAATTAATGACAAATGGTGATGATATATCTGAAATTATTCAATTATTACGACAATCAAAACAAGCTTATTTTTGGGGAACCACGTTTACTACACATATACCTCTGCTACAGCAATATTTAGAATTTGGTCTTGCCTCTGGTTTAGAAGCTAAGTTTCTGCTTGTCCAGCCGTCAAGTAATGCGTTAAAAATGGCTGCATTTCGAGCAAAAGATGTGAGTGAAAGTGATCTGAACAATGATTTATTAAGAAATATTAGACGACTTGATAGTATTGCAATTTCAAGTAAGGTAGGCAAATTAGAAATTAAAGTTATTGATTATTTAGCACCTCATGTAATGTATATTTTTGATCCTCATTTATCGTCCGGGCAAATCATTATGCGGCTGTCCACATTACGTGTTCCAGACACAATGCGGCCTATTATCAAAATCACACGCAGTCAGGACTTAGAGTGGTTTAACTTTTATGTTGAGCAGTTTGAAATAGCATGGCAGATGGCTTTACCCCCTACACCTTAAAAACAAGTGGTGCTAGGGTTTAATCAACTCGCTCATAAAAAGGTTTGATTTTACAGCGTTGCCCGTTGGTTCCCATTCTCACTAAAGCTTCTAATGGTTGCAATTGACTAACCAAGCCTTCGGCAAACCTAAAGTCTTTAGCTGTTCTTTTTACCTCAGTTTGGTCAACTGCTAAAAGTATTTTTGTAGCGCTGTTCATAATTACATCGTCACTCATATCCTTTCTTTTTTGAGAACCTACAGCAGCACACAATCCATATTTTCTGCCGTCAGCAAATACCAAGTTTAATGATTTTGAATCTTTAGCTTCCTTGGATTCATCAATGAATATGTAACTTCTAGGAATTTTCCCCTCAATTTCACCAAGGATTCTGTGAGAATCCATAACTTGCTTGATAATTGCCTCTGCTGCGATCGCACCTAACCCTGGCACTTTACCTAATGCCGATAAATCAAACCTAATAATCTGTCCAGCATCTAGCGACGGCTGCGGCTTGGTAAAAATGCCATATTCAAACATTGCAGCCAGCTTGAGAGCGAGTTTCTGTGATTCCTTGCAGCCACTCTCAATCCTGCTTTCTATCTCCTGCCGCACATCGGCAAAGGTGGGAGGTTCGCGCCTCCAGGTTGCAGGGTCATCTTGAATAATGCCACGCTGCTTGTAACAGCTGGTCAGGATGTTAATTATCAAGCCTTCTTGGTTTACGCCCATTGTGAGGGCTTTTTTAAGTATGGCTGCAACTGCTATACACTGCAAACTCGGCCCTCCGCCTTTGGTGTCGAGGTCAACTACTAAGGGATTGATACCAAATGGCGATTCCATGTTGAGGGGATAATAAACCTCGCCGGGAAGCTCTTGATCGCCATGAAAGTCAATCAATATGCAGCGTACACTGGATATAAAGCGAGTTATTTCATAAGCTAAAGCCTTTATTGTCTGGGTTTTACCAGAACCACTAGCGCCAATTATGGCAACGTGGCCATTAGGTAATTTGGTAGGATTCCACCAGACCTTATCCCCCAGCAAAATACCGTCTGTTGCTGATTCTGCACTAGATTTCTTAGATTGGTTAGGTTTGAGAGTTTGCTGTGGTAATGGTTTGGGCATAGGTTAGGAGTAGGGAGTAGGGAGTAGGGAGTGGGGATTTAGGAGTTGGGGATTAAAAAAAGGGGAGTGAGGATTGGGGATTGGGTTACTGACTACTGGTGTTGATAACTCTTATTTGCAACTGGCCTGTAGCGAACTCTTCACCCAGGCTAGTTTCCACGACTTTAAGCGGTGCAGCTTCCAGAGTAACAGTACTGTCAGTTGCTTTGATGTAAGGGAACTGATAAGGGTCACGCGGCAGTGTCACACCGTCCAAGCTGTCAACTGACAACTGACCACTGACAAATGACATTGCCCCGCTGCGATTAAACTTCTCCAGTGCCGCCCCAATTGGTTCATCCTCTAAGAAAATACTTTCGATGTTGGTAATGGCAGGCCTATCAATATCTGCGGTAATTTCCTCTAAGAAAATCTGTGCGTCCGGCTCAGTGGAAGCTTTGTAAATTCTGCCGTCGTCTGCTTGTACTAAAAAGCCAGTTCCTTGAGCTTGGATTATAAGGTATTGGTCAAGCACCTTAGAGCGATCGCTTGTCCGAACTCCCTTAATGTTGGCTTTAATCAAGTGCGTGCTGCCAGACTCGTTGTAAATGTGCTGTACGCCGGACGGGGAAGCGATTAACCTGTTGAACTGGGTAAACAGGCCACCACTGTTATTGATGTTGAAGACCGCGAGAGCGATCGCAATTAAAATAATCAACACAAAATACTCAGCATTACTCCCTGTTCTCAACCTTAAATCCCGGTTGCCAGGACAAACACAACGCACCGGGGAGGGCCAGAACATCTCAACACCGCCACGAGTAAACACGTCAGCAAACCAGCCAAAGAAATAGCCGATGCTGAGGGCGTGGACTAAGTTAATTAATTGGGGGTTGAACAAGGCCACCGCATATCCGACAGCTGCGACAACTCCACTGGCCACTAAACTGTGTGTACAGCTCCTATGTGGCATTCTGCTTTCAAAAAACGCACTTACCCAAGGCAGCACACGACCAGCCGGAGAAGTTGACACATCTATATCAGGTAACAAGCCTGCGATCGCACCCACCGCGATAATCGTCGGGCTAGCAGTTCCGAGCAATAGGCTGGTAGCAGTGCCACTAATCAGTAGGTGAGATATTCCCAGCATTACCGTATCCTCTGGCTTTCGCGTGGCAGATTATACAGCAAGCGGGAAAGTCCAAGGAAGATAGCGGCGGCAATCCCGCCGAAGATGTACAGGGCTTGATCGCTAGTTCCAAGTCCTATAAATCTCATAATCACGAAAGCGATACCCACTAGTAGTATTAGTGGAGTGATGTCAAAGTAGCGACGGTGGTCGCCTGACTCGACCTCTAGCCCCAAGTATTCCTCGTCTACTGCCCGTGTTGCCAACATCGGATTTCCCCCAGCGCGTTCTTGAAGCTTGGATAATTCCGAGGGTTTGAGTTCAATTCCCCGTTCTATCGCTGCCTGTATCATGATTTCCCTAATCGCGTACTCCGGTAGGGGTTTTAATTCGATGCGCGGGATATTTATAAAGATGTCGGTGCGCGGGGGGTCTGTTGCCAGTAACAGCATTGGTACACCAACCCGGCGCAGTTGTTTTAGCCACATTCGGAATTTGGCATCACAGCTATGGGCATCATCGAGGACGAGAAAGGCTGTGTTTTCCTCTAAGAAAGTTGCGATCGCCCGTTTTAGCTTGTCTATTGTGAGGGATTTACCCTCTAGATTTTCAGTAGCAACATCAAATTGATGTGCTATTTCTAGCAACATTTGTTTTGGTGTCGCCGGCTCGATAAATGCCACTGCGAAACCATCATCTTGTAGCTTCTCAAATACTGCGTTGGCTAGTACAGATTTACCACTTCCATCTTCACCAGCAATTAAAATTGCACCATTAGCTAGTAATGATGCTGCCGTCCGGCTTAACTCGGCTTGCCTGTAGATTTTGAAGTCTCCAGGTGTGGTTATGTCTGGTTCAGTTGTTGCAGTCTCGTTCTTAGAGGAGTCACTGCGTTGGACGGGTTTCCCGGCTTGTAGCAAGTGACGTGAAAATTTAGGTATAAGTGAGAGCGCTGCACTAATCCCTAATGCTGCTATTGAAAAGGGGTTAAGTCCAGCGATCGCAGTCAGAGCGCCAGTTGCCACCATTAACAAAAATTTCAGGCTGCGTTTATAGAACCCATTGCGGCGGCTATTAATGAGTTCGCGTATCCTAAAGGGTCAATGGCTGGAGCCTTAGCGGATTCTGCAATCTTAGCTTTTAAGTGTTCTGGTAATAAGTGCGGGTTATCAATGTAATGCCGAGCAATCGTATTTTCGGCAACAATTACAGCTGTAGCTTTACCTTGTGCATTAGTGATAAGTCCATCTACATCATCAATTGGTGTGGATGGTCGCACCGTCTGAGAAGTGTAATTTACTTGCTGAGGTGGAATAGTATCTATCTGTTGAGTTTCTGCCACTGTCAAAGTTGTAGTTTCTGGCTGTTCATCCTTTGGCCCGGACGGCTCTGGCACTGGGTAGCCTTCCATACGTCCAGTAGCTTTGATGTGATTATGTAGTGCGTCCATCTCAGCTACCTGTCCGGCATCTAGATGAGCTTTACCAGATATTTTATAAGTTTTAATCCTTAAATAATTCATCCGCTTGTATAGTGGATCGCGTCCAATATTATATTTTTCCATTAAATCTAATATGGAAATTTTTGAAAAATTATCAATATTTTGTCTGTCGTCTGCCAACTCTAGTGTTATGTCTGGTGTGTTATCTGTCAGATTCACACTATCGCTTTCCATATTGTCTGTCATAGTCTGCGTGTTGTATGCCAGTTATTAAGCTTATTGTCGAGCGTATAGTCTGCCGGATTGTATGGTGAAAATACCAATTGTAGGGTGAAGATTTTGTAAAGTGACCCTACACTTTTTCTTAGAGGAAAATTCAGAGCATCATGGCAAGGTGCGATCGCACCCCTTCAACCCTGCACCCCCGCACCCCTGCACCCCCGCACC
>NZ_JAECZC010000044.1 GCF_016056305.1 Amazonocrinis nigriterrae CENA67
GGATGAGGGGGATGAGGGGGATGAGGGAGATAGGAGAAATAATTCTGCACTCCTAACAACTAACAACTAACAACTAACAACTAACCACTGACAACTGACCACTAACTTCTCAATATTTTAAAGAGGTATAAAATGAACCGTTTTAAATTGATAATTCCATTATTAGTAGCATTGTTAGTTGTGCTGTGCTTTGCGCCGACAGCTTGGGCATTTTGTGGATTTTATGTTGCCAAAGCTGATGCTAAATTATACAACAAAGCTTCTCAGGTGGTGATTGCACGAGATAGCGATCGCACTGTCTTAACATTGGCAAACGACTTTCAGGGAGAAGTGAAAGATTTTGCAATGGTAGTACCTGTACCTACGGTGCTGCAAAAAGAACAAGTCCGCATTGCCCAACCCAAGATTATCGAACGTTTGGATGCTTTTAGTGCGCCGCGATTAGTCGAGTATTTTGACTCTGATCCTTGTGCTGAGACCGATTGGGTAGACCGACCATTAGCTGCAACTGCACCAGCAGTCAGCAATGAAGCAGCCAGGGCGAGACGCGATGCTAGCTTGGGTGTGACGGTTGAAGCCCGTTTTAACGTTGGCGAATACAATATTGTAATTCTCAGTGCTAAAGAATCTGGTGGGCTGGAAACTTGGCTCAACCGCAATGGCTACAAAATCCCTAGAGGGGCTAAACAGTTACTTAAGCCCTACATCCGCTCCTCCATGAAATTCTTTGTTGCCAAAGTCAACCTAGATAAATTTGAGGAATCTGGCTATCAGTTTCTCCGTCCATTGCAAATTTTCTACCAGTCACCCAAGTTCATGCTGCCAATTCGTTTAGGCATGATCAACGCGACAACAGAGCAGGATTTGATTGTATATATCCTATCGCCCCAAGGACAAGCAGAAATCACCAACTACCGGACTGTAAAAATCCCATCAAACGCTAACATTCCCTTGTTTGTCAAAGATGAATTTAGCGACTTTTACAAGTCTATGTTCCAAACTTCTTACATCAGAGAAGATAGGAAAGTTGCTTTTTTAGAGTATGCATGGGACATGAGTAGTTGCGATCCCTGTTCTGCCGAACCTTTGAGTCAAGAAGAACTCAAGCAAGCAGGCGTGTTTTGGCTGGATAATAATCCTACCAGTGATGCGCCAGTACCCCCTGGCTTTCGCCGTCGCTTTCCCACTAGTAATGTCTTCATTACGCGATTGCATATCCGCTATACCCGTGACAAATTCCCTGAAGACCCCATATTTCAACAAACCTCCAACCGCGAGTCTTTCCAAGGGCGTTACATTTTGCAACATCCTTTTACAGGTGAACTTAAGTGTCAAGCAGGCAGAGAATACAAGCGGTCTTTGCCCAAACGTTTTGAACAAGAAGCCCAAACCCTTGCTAGGCTAACCAGCTGGAATATCCAAAACATTCGCAAAAAAATGCAGTTGAGTGTGGGTAATTTGACTAACTCCTGGTGGGAAAATTTCTTTTCCTGGCTGGGATTATAAAAAGTTGGGAGTTAGCGGTCAGTTGTCAGTTGTTAAGAGTGAAGAATTATTTCCTTCATTTCCCCTGCTCCCCTGCTCCCCATCCCTGTACTACTATGGATAGATTTTTTGTGATAGTAGAATAAAAAAAACAAATACTATCACGACACAGGGTAATTCTCTAAAAGATTTTTATACGCAATACTATAGTATTCTTGCTTTCTTCGCCAAGAGTTTGACATGGTTGAATTCGATGAACAGCTGCGCCGCTTAGTTACCCAAGCCTGTGGACATCCACCTGGAAGCCCTCAGCGTCAGAAGCTGCTCACGCAAATAATACGCTTGACTTCCAGTAAACTTTGGAAGGAAAGTACGCCTTACTATCAAGATGCACTGCAACAAACTTGGTTATATTTCTGCCGTAACGTTTGTGAAGGTTTGACAGGTCAAACCTATGATCCTGCTTATGGCAGTGTGATCACTTGGTTAAATGCTTACCTCAAACGCAGATTACAAGACTTTTACCTCAACCAGTACAAAGAACAAGCTACAACAGTTCCGATTAAGGTTCGTCAGTCTGGGTCGGGCGGAAACAGTAAAATAATTGACCCTGTGGATAACCTACCAGCTACTCCCCAAGTTCCTCCTATTCTGGAAAACTTGGAGATATGGGTTAAGGCAGACTCAGATGGAGAACTACGTAGCACTCACATTAAAGGGCATCCAAAAGTGAATTGTCAGGTATTAATTCTCAAACGCCTACCCCCGGAAGTTAGCTGGAAAGAACTGTCTGAGGAATTTGGGCTACCAATTCCCACATTAAGCAGTTTTTATCAGCGTCAATGCTTACCACGCTTGCGTAAATTTGCTGAATCTGAGGGCATGTTATGATACTATAATTTTCACAATCTCTATACCTATAGCCGCTAACTACAGGCAACTACTAAGCAAGTGATGATTTTAGCTGTTTAACAGCCTATTTTTGAGTCAGTTTAGCGATCGCTCATCTATTGTATTGAATGGCGATCGCTTTTTCATGTCAGTTCGACGGGCACTAAATTGATATCATGTTATTTTGATCACTGGTATTGCTTGTCATACTCCACTTTGCCATAGTCTAGTTTGACTATTCGGTCTGCGAGATGAAAATAGCGATCGTCGTGGCTAATGACTAGCACTGTTTTGCCCCGCTTTTTCAATTCTGGCAGCAACTGAGTATAGAATATTTCTTTAAAAACTGGGTCTTGGTCGGCTGCCCATTCGTCAAACAGATAAATTGGTCGGTCTTCTAAGTATGCTGTTAGCAAAGCTAGCCGTTTACGCTGTCCTTGAGAAAGAGCAGTAGTGGAAAGTTGACCATTTTCAACTTTGACTTTATGCTCTAACTGGAGTTGCTTGAGATATTTTTGGGCTTGAGCATCCAAGCTAGTATTTTCTAAACCCACAAGTTCTTCAAATAAATAAAAGTCAGAGAAAACGACCGAAAAATGCTGACGATACCATTCTCTATTTTGTTCACTAATTAACTCTTCATCCAACAAAATTTGACCATTTTCAGGAATGTAAAGTCCAGTAATCAGTTTAGCTAAGGTAGATTTACCGCTACCATTACCGCCAACAATGAATACTATTTCTTGAGGAAAAATAATTAAATCTATGGGGCCAAGGATAAAGCTGTTGTCTTCTTGATCTGTGTAATAAACGTGAGTTACACCCTGAAGTTTTAAGCTGTGCCAATCAGAGTTCAAACTAGGCACAACAGTTGCTACTTCAGCCCGACTGGCTAAAGATAAACCAAGGGATTCTATCTTTTGTAAAGCAATATTCGCTTTAATAATTTGAGGAAGGTTGTTGACAATATTATCCATCGGCAACATCAAATAGGTAAAAGTCAGGATGTAGCCAGACAGAGTTTGAGGAGTGATGGTAATTAATTTAGGCAGTGCAAACAGTAAAAAACCGATCGCGAAAAAAAATAAGAGTTTGCCCCAACTAGTAGTTGTGGCGAACAAAGTCAAACCATCAACATTATGACGCCGGAATCTGACAGCTGTAGATTGCAGATTTTCTGTCAAGAAAAATTGACGGCGTTGATAGTTAAGCTTGAGTTCCTTGACGCCTTCGGTGATGGTGCGAAAATGCTTAAACAGTACATCTTGATCATCACGCGCCAGGGCTAGCAATTTTTCACCTCTGTTCAAAAGCCACTGACAACTGCCTATTGCTACCACTATCAAACAGCAAACTAGCAGCAGTACTAACCAAGATAGCCAAGTGATATACACCAAACAACCCAACACTATGGCCAAATCAATACAGAGGAAAGGGATTAGATACACTGCATTAGCTACTGCTTGCACATCTTCTGTCAAAGTTGCCAACAGTCGAGAATTACCTAAGTTTTCGAGATGACTTAACTCAGAAGCAAGTATTTGCTGACTCAAGCCCATGCGTAATTGCAAAATGGCATTCTGAGATAGGCGAATCAGCATCACTTGCGAAATGATGCTGGTAATGAGTGCGATGACAACTAACCCCAAAAAACCCCAAGCTATGGATGTCAAGGATGAAGTATTGCTAAGAGTTGCAGCACTACTGATCAAAGCGATTAATCCAGCGCTACTACCACCACTGAGGAATCCTGTAACGATCGCGATCGCCACCATTTCCCAAGAAGAACGTATCAACCAACGTAAAATCAGCACTTTTAGTCTCTATACCCCCGACAATGCCCGTCTTATGCTCAAAAGCTCATTTACTATATATCTATTGGGGTACGTTGGGCTAATGCCGTAGCATACCCTACTAATACTTTATTGACTAAACAGTCCAATAACTTGTTCTTTAAGATGGCGATCGCAAATCTGTTGCTGTTAATTTTATGTTTATCGGCTGTATTGTTTTACTGCTATGGGATTTATGCAGCGATCGCTTTTTTGCGTCACCCTATTGCTACAGATCCCGAATTTCATCCACCTGTTACCATCCTCAAGCCAATTTGTGGATTGGAAAATGATGCTTACAGCAACCTCGCCTCATTTTGCCAGCAAGATTATCCAGTGTACCAGATTATTTTTGCAGTGCGCGATCGCCAAGACCCTAGCATAGAAGTGGTCAAAAAAATCATCCAGCAGTTTGCCAATGTGGATATTCAGCTGGTTGTGAGCGATCGCCTGATCGGGGCAAACTTAAAGGTGAGTAATTTAGCCAATGCCGTAATTGTAGCTAAACATGAAATCTTACTCATAGCTGATAGTGATATTCATGTTGATCAAGATTATCTACAAACAGTCATTCCACCTCTCAAAGATGAAACTGTTGGTGTTGTCACTTGCTTATATCGTTCTTCAGCCCAAGGATGGGTAACTACTTTAGAAGCAATCAAAACTGCTACTGATTTCCATGCAGGTGTTTTAGTCAGCAATCAATTAGAAGGTATAAAATTTGCTTTTGGTTCCACAATAGTCATCCGCAAAGCAGCCCTAGAAACCATTGGCGGATTCAAAGCTGTGGCTGATTTTTTAGCAGATGACTTTCAACTCGGTTACTTACCAAGCCAAGCAGGTTACAAAGTTGTCCTCTCTGACTATGTAGTTACACATAACCTTGGTACCAGCACCCTAACTGATGCCATTCGACGACAAATTCGTTGGGCGCGTTGCATCCGCGTTTCTCGTCCTTGGGGATATCTGGCATTAATTTTTACTTATGGAACAGTTACAAGCTTGCTGTTATTAATAGCTACAAAAGGTACAATATTAGGCTGGACTGTGCTGATTATCACTTGGTTCATGCGCTTAGTGATGGGTTGGGTAGTTGGAGTCAAAATTCTCCATGACCCAATTGCCAAAAGATTTTTCTGGATTATCCCATTCAGTGATTATATCAACTTTGCCATTTGGTGCTGTGGCTTCCTGGGTAAAACAATAGAGTGGCGGGGACAGCGGCTCTTATTAACCAAAGGCGGTAAACTAATAGCGATCGCAAATTCTAACTAGCCATCATAAAACTTAAAAACTCTCTGCGACTCTGCGCGACGCCACTTGCTTCAAGTCGGGGAACCCGCCCAACGCAGTGGCTCCTCTGCGTGAAATTTAATTACAAATAGGCAGCATAAGAGCATAGTAGCCTAGTTAACTATTAACTTTTACAAAAATTATCAACTAATAGATAGATGAAATAACTATCACAATGTAAGCAAATTATAGGTCTAATACAGAGTTGCATTCAAATGAAGGGAATATAATTTTTAAATTTCCCATTTCTAGAACACCAATTCAGTAATCCTGGAAGAACCTCTCCCCCTACCCCTCTCCTACGAGGAGAGGGGAGTTTAGCCCCCCCTTCCCTTGAAGAGAAGGGGGCTGGGGGGTTAGGTTTTTGATTACTGAATCGATACTTTAGATGCTATTTCTGAAGCAACTTAGTATAAACAATAGATTGGTACTGTGCCTAACAATTTTGCATAACTGTTATTGAGTCAAAAAAAGCCAGCTTAATATTATTAGCTTTTCTACGCGATGAAAAATCAGAATAGGAAAGAATTTCAGATATTTTGGCAAAATATATGCTTGTTTGGTACAGTTGCAATAGCGATCGCTAGCAGTGCTACTACATCTATTGCTAGTCCGACTACAAATTGGCAAGTCAACACAGAAAAGACTTCCCCCATCTCTGATGATGAACGCAACTCTGTATTAACTCAAATTCCTTCGCCAGTTAGACCAACAATCCCCCAACCACCCACAATTCCCACCCCGGGCCCTGCTGAAGACTTGCTGCAAACGCCTCCCCCAAGTCCGTCTGCACCGCAACAACTCCCGGAAATTCCCCAGACAATCGTCATTAAGAAGTTTGAATTTATCGGCAATACTGCCTTTAGCAATAAAGAATTAGCTAAAGCAACTGAGCAATTTATCGGTAAGCCCATTACCTTTGCACAACTACTACAAGCAGAAGCAATTATTAGCCAATTGTATATCAAAGCTGGTTATATCAATTCTGGTGCAGTGATTCCAGCCGAGCAAAGTTTGCCTCCAAATCAGGCTGTTGTCAAAGTGCAAATTGTGGAGGGTGGCTTAGAAAAGATTCAGGTGACAGGTACAAGTCGGTTAGATCCAGGATACATCAAAAGTCGGTTAGCGATCGCCACCCGCAAACCTTTAAATCGCGATCGCTTGCTGCAAGCTTTGCAATTATTACAACTCAACCCTTTAATTGAAAATATTTCTGCTGAACTATCAGCGGGGACAAGTCCAGAGTTAAGCCTTTTGAAAGTCACTGTCAAAGAGGCTAATTCGTTAAGTGACGAATTTTTTGTAGATAATGGCCGCGCCCCCAGTGTCGGTAGCATTCGCCGGGGATACCGATTGAGTGAAGGTAATTTACTCGGTTTTGGGGATCAACTCAGGGGAACTTACACTAATACCGATGGTAGTAATTCCTACGACATTAGCTACACTATCCCCATTAATCCCCGCAATGGTACATTGCAAATAGCGTATGGTGCAAGCAACACTGAGGTAGTTGAACCACCTTTTGATCGTCTTGATATCCTGGGTGATTCCCAATCTTTAGAATTAACTTTACGTCAGCCGTTATTGCAAACTCCAAAAGAAGAATTTGTACTAGGTTTAACCTTCTCGCACCAAGAAAGCAAAACTTCTCTATTGGGATTAGGCTTTCCCATTTCTCTAGGCGCTGATGATAATGGCAGTACTCGCATTTCTGCATTACGATTTTTTCAAGAATTTACCAATCGCAATCCCAAAGAAGTATTTGCCCTACGTTCACAATTCAATTTAGGCATAGGTGCATTTAATGCCACAATTCATGAAGAATTTCCCGACAGTCGCTTTTTTTACTGGCGGGGACAAGGACAGTATGTTAGACTTTTAGCCCCAGAAACATTGCTGGTGGTACGTTCAGATTTGCAATTTACAACACGCCCACTTGTACCTTTAGAGCAATTTACCATTGGAGGCTTAGGGAGTGTGCGGGGTTATCGGCAAGATTTGCTACTTACTGATAACGGCGCTTTTTTATCTGCTCAAGTGCAATTACCCATTGTCAGAGTACCCGAAGTCAAAGGAGTATTGCACCTCATTCCCTTTGTTGACTTTGGTGTAGGTTGGAATAGTTCCGCAGATTATGATCTGAATTCTGGCACCTTGTTGTCAACAGGTTTAGGCTTGCAGTGGCAAATGTCCGACTGGCTAAATATGCGCCTTGACTGGGGAGTGCCATTAATTAGTGTTGATGGAGGCAGTTCATTACAAGAAAATGGATTGTCGTTTTCTGTGAATATTAACTCGTTTTAAGAGGATGTTTTAAAAGTCGAAAATTATACTAATAACCCCTCTCCAAACCTCTCCCCAAAAGGTCGATAGGCTTTGAAACCCCCATTCCCTTGTAGGGAACTCGGGGCCCCCATGAAATTCGGGCTAAACCCGAATTTCATGGGGATTAGGGTCAGGGGGGCTAGGGGGGTTAGGTTTTTAAAACTCATTACTGATGTATGATACCATGTCCGGTAAATTAGTTATGATTCCCACAATTATTGCACCCCACCCCTAACCCCTCCCCGTTCACGGGGAGGGGAAACAAAGTGTAGCTTTGGTGGGGTGGGGTTCTTAGGGTTTAATAAGTAATAAGCGCGGACATGATATAAAATATTTTTACCCCAAAACAAAAGCAGTTTTAACAAAAAACGCGACAGAAGTAAGATCAAGGGTGACGGAACTAAGATCAAGGGTGACGGAACTAAGATCAAAGGCGACGGAAGTAAGATCAAGGGTGACGGAAATAATATCAAGGGCGACGGAAGTAAGATCAAGGGTGACGGAAGTAATATCAAGGGCGATTTAAGTAACGTGAGTTTGATGAACCTCTCCCTAACTCCTCTTTGACGCCAACAGGGGCAGAAATTAATATTATTTTTCCCGCCACCTTCTTAAAAAACCCCCCGTTTTCTTTTAAGGAACGGGGGTTTTAAAGTTATTAAACTAAAATCTGGCGAATTAGAATACTCATCACTTCATCACCGTTTCCAGTTGATAATAGTTGACTCCAGTCTCCAACATTTGCATAGCCAATAATGTGCAAATAGTGGATTGTCCCAGTCACAGCTTTAGGAGAACCTATTAATAAATGCTTAATCGGTTCTCTAGTAGGCAATAGTTTTGCAAAAGATTGTCCAGGAGTGACTATATCTGAGTCTTCCTTTGGTATAAAACCTTCAAAATCTCCTTTGGGGGAGTTTTGAGCATCTTCAAACCTTTGTTCTTGTGTCATGATAATGTTGGCTCCTATTTAGGGGTTTAAAGAAGGGCGATCGCTCCCGTGCTAAGGTAGCGCGATCGCCTTTCTTGTACATTTGACTGTACATTTATAATATATAGTATAAATTTATACTTTGCAATCCCTAATTGCAAAAATTTTTTGTTCTTTTTTTATTCTTTAGTCATAAACTTTTCAAACAAACTCTAGAAAAAACAACAGTTAGAGATTAATCTCTATCAAAAGAAACAGAAGTGGGATGAGACTAAGGAATGATGGTGGAGATATAGATATTACTTACTGTACATATTAGGTTTTCAATCTTTTGATTAGAGATGTAGTCAATCAGAATTATTGACTATGAATATTTGGCTGAGTGTATGTTTTGGCTAAACAAATTAACTTTCGCGTATCAGCATCAATCAGCCTTATATGAAATAATTGCAATTTCATCGCCCTCCTAAGTAATAGCCCAGAGGTTGAAGAGTATGCAAGGACTGAGGCGATCGCTTTTTTTCATCACCTTACCCCTAGTCACATTGGAGTGTCTTGCATCTCTAGACACCGCCAAAGGGCAGATAATTCCTGATAATAGTCTCGGTGCTGAAAAGTCAGTAGTCAACTCCAATGCCAACATTGATCAAATTGATGGCGGTGCGCGTCGGGGGGCGAACCTTTTTCATAGTTTTCAGGAATTCAATGTTGGTCAACAAGGAAAAGCCTATTTTACCAATCCGGCTGGAATCGAAAACATTCTCAGTCGAGTTACAGGTAAAAATCCTAGCAATATTTTTGGCATTCTTGGTGTTTCCGGCAACGCCAACTTATTTTTTATAAATCCTAATGGCATTGTCTTTGGGCCGGATGCGCGTCTAGATATGCACGGTTCATTTTTAGCCAGTACAGCCAACAGTTTATTGTTTGATGGTGGGTTAGAGTTTAGCGCCAGCAACCCACAAGCACCTTCCATGTTGACGGTTAATATTCCCATTGGCTTGCAGTTTCGGAAAAATCCAGGAAAGATCACTAATCAGTCTGTCGCTGATGATCTGGGACTTCAGGTAGATCCAGGGAAAACTTTATCTATTGTAGGTGGGGATATTAGTTTAGATGGGGGAAGATTTACCGCAGCAGGAGGGCAAGTTGCTTTAGGAAGTTTAGCGGGAACAGGAACGGTTGGATTGAATAGTGATGCTAGCTTGAGTTTTCCTGATAGTGTGACGCGAGGGAATGTATCACTCACCAATGGCGCTCAACTATCTACCAGCACTTATGCCCAAGGCAATGCCGGCAGTATCAAGATTAAGGCTAGGTCACTGACGATGAATGATCAGGCATCCTTGACTACCAGTACCTTTGCAACACAAGATACCACTGGACAACCTAGCAGTGGTGGAACGATATTATTACAAGTTGATGATGCGATCAAACTGGATAACAGTGATATCCAAAACAATTTGGAAAGCGGTGGGGTGGGCAAAGGTGGTGAAATTAAAATTAAGACTGGGTTGCTTTCTTTACTCAATGGCTCTCAAATTCAAACTTTAGTTCGTGGAGCATATGAGAACCAACCTGCCGGCAAAGGTAATGCTGGCAACATCAACATTCAAGCCAATGATGTCATCTTGGAGGGTGTCTCAAACACAAACTTAGCACCAACAAAAGAAATATTCCCCAGTAGTATTCGCAGTGAAGTACAGTCTAATGCCCAAGGCAATGCCGGCAGTATCAAGATTAAGGCTAGGTCACTAACGATGAATGATCAGGCATCCTTGACTACCAGTACCTTTGCAACACAAGATACCACTGGACAACCAAGCCGTGCAGGCATGATTTCATTGCAGGCTGATGATGGAATCAAGCTAGGAAATAGCAGTTATATCTTCAACAATGTAGAAAGTGGAGCAGTAGGACAGGGTGGTGAAGTTAAGATCAAAACTGGTTCACTGTTGTTGCTTAATGGTTCTCAAATTCAAACCATAGTTCGTGGAGCATACGAGAACCAACTCGCTGGAAAAGGTAATGCTGGCAACATAACCATTCATGCCAATAAAGACGTTATATTTGATGGTTTTTCTAATACAGACTTAGCAGGAAGACAAGACATTTTCTTTAGTGGAATTACCAGTGACGTGGAGTCTGGTGTCAAAGGCAATGCTGGCAATATAGAAATCACAACACCTAAAGATATTCGTCTAGATAACAAGGCATCTATTAGAGCTAACACTTCTGGGGGTAAAGGCAACATTACTCTGCATCCCCGTGACTTAATCTTGCGCCGCAACAGCAACATCACTACCAACGCCGAAGGCGCGGCAACTGGTGGTAACATTACCATTAACACTGACAATCTAGTAGCCCTGGAAGATAGCGACATCACAGCCAATGCTGAAGAAAGCTATGGGGGAAAAGTAAGAATCACTGCCAAACGTATATTTAAGAGTCAAGATAGTGACATCACTGCCTCTTCTGAACTGGGGCCAGAATTCAGTGGAGAAGTAAAACTCAACCTTGCAAATGTTGACCCCAGTCATGGGTTAGTTGAATTGCCAAAGAATGTTGTTGATCCCACCGAACAAATTGCCCAAAATCCCTGTCAACGGGGTGTAGGCAGTAAATTTACCATCACTGGACGCGGTGGCTTACCACCTAGCCCCAATGAAGCAACTAGCGGTGATGCTGTGCGAGTCGATTTAGTGGAACCTGCACCTGGGGGAAGTAGGGGAGCAGAGGAGCAGGGGAGCAGGGGTGCAGGGGAGAAAATTGAGTCTACAGTCACTAAACCAATTGTGCCTGCTCAAGGATGGATTCTTAACAAAAAGGGTGAGGTGATACTCACAGCCTACGATCCTACAGGCACAGGTTCGCAACGTCCTGTTAATTCAGATATTTGTCCAGTGCCTTGAACTAATTCGTAATTCGTAATTCGTAATTCGTAATTGAGAAAATGAGATTTCCTTTGGGTTTTTAGGTTTGCTTCTGTATTGGGGTGACATGAATTAATTCGTAATTCGTAATTCGTAATTCGTAATTGAGAAAATGAGATTTCCTTTGGGTTTTTAGGTTTGCTTCTGTATTGGGGTGACAGAGAAGAGTGACGGAAATATCAGCTTTTTTAAGCCTCTCCCCGTTGCGGGGAGAGGTTTGGAGAGGGATCAACACAATCAGTATTCTTTTAGAAAATATTGACAAGGAAGGCAGAATATGAGTTTTAAACTGTCTCGCCTAGTTCACAGATTGCAGAATCTAGTCAAAAGACTATACGCTAACCGATCGCCTAAACTCAACAAACAGCGATCGCTCATCCTAATAATACTGTTATTTGTCCTCTCTTTAACCGTTCCCCTGGTTGCTCACCAAGTCTTGGCATCAACTCCCATTGTTCAAACTCAGCAATCTCCCTTACAACTGGTAGAACAAGGTAAAAAACTCTATAGTACGGGACAGTTTGAGCAGGCGGCTTTGGTTTGGCGACAAACGGCTGAAGCTTTTGCTGCTCAAGGTGATCAACTCAATCAAGCAATGGCTTTGAGTAATCTTTGCCTAACTCAGCAGCAACTAGGGAAGTGGGATGAAGCAAAACAAGCGATCGCAACTAGTCTTAAACTCATAGATACACAAGAAAAAACACCAGCGCAACGCCGCATCCAGGCGCAAACATTCGACATTCAAGGACAACTAGAATTAGCTATTGGGCAATCACAAGCAGCTCTCAAAACTTGGCAACAGTCTGCTGATATATACAAAAATATCAATGATCAACACGGAATCCTCCAAAGTCAGATTAACCAAGCTCAAGCAATGGAAGAATTGGGGCTTTACCCTAGAGCTTGTGAGACATTACTAGATGCTTTAGAACTTGAGCATCAAGGTTGTATAATCTCGCAAAAACAACTCCAAACCATCAATGCCAAACCGCCAGTAGCCAGCAATATCGCCTCTTTACAAGTCTTGGCATTACGTTGTCTTGGTGATGTTATGCGAGTAATTGGCTACAGCGAACAATCACAATTAGTTTTGGCAGAAAGTTTAAAATTAGCACAACAATTGGATGATGCTCAAAACCTGGCGGCTGGCTACCTCAGTTTAGGTAATACAGCGTTTGCTTTGGCTAATAAAAAAGCCCAAACAGAACCGGAATCACAGCAAATTACATTTGCACCGTCTACAAATTGTATGGTAGAAGCAAAAACTGTTGACGAACTCTACCAAAAAGCAGCAGCTTGCTATGGCCAAGCTGAATTATCCACCGATGCAAACACCAGCACCAAAGCACAACTGAATTTACTCAGTCTCCTCATTCAAACTCGACAATGGTCTGATTTTCCTACCTTACTGCCTAAAATCCAATCCCAGCTTGATAAATTGCCTATTAGTCATAAAACTATTTACAATCAAATCAATTTGGCGCAAAATCTGATATGTCTGCAATCAGCAGTCAATCCAGAACCATCAAAACTGCGATCGCCTTTACTTCAGCAATGTGGTGTAACCCCGGAAAAATCAACTAAAACTAATAGCAATACTTTACAACCTACATTAATTCCTACTTGGAAAGATATTGCAAAAATCGTCACCACTGCTCATAATCAAGCTCAAGTTTTGCAAGACAAACAAGCACAAGCCTACGCTTTGGGTTATTTAGGCGGAGTTTACCAAGAAATTGGAGAAATACCAAATGCTCAAAGGTTCACTCAACAAGCCTTGCAACTGATTTCATCTTTTGATGCACCATATATTGCTTATCGTTGGCAATGGCAATTAGGACGAATACAACAAATTCAAAAAAACCAACAAGCAGCCATCGGCGCTTACACAGCAGCTTTTGAAACTCTCAAGTCACTGCGTAAAGACTTGACTCAAAGTAATCCTGATGTGCAATATACTTTTCGAGACAGCGTAGCACCAGTTTATCGGGAATTCGTCGATTTACTTTTGCAAGCTAATAACTCTAACCAAACCAATCTTAAACAAGCTCGTGATGCAATTGAAGCACTTCAATTAGCTGAACTGGATGATTACTTTCGAGACGCTTGTATTCAAGCCAAACCACAACAGGTTGATCAAGTAGTAGATAAAGCCACTCCAGCCGCCGCAGTTTTGTATGCAATTGTTTTGCCAGAACGTTTAGAATTAGTCCTGAAATTGTCAGGACAAAAAAACTTAGAACACTACACAACAAAAATATCCCAAGCACAACTTGAAAGTAATTTAAACGAACTAATCAACCGCCTCAATGATAAAACACGCTTTCCTAATGAAATACAGGAATTATCCCAAAAAATATACGATTGGTTAATTTTACCAGCACAAAATAAGCTTGCTGAAAGCAAAGTCAAAACTTTAGTATTTGTACTAGATGGATTGTTAAGAAATATTCCTATGTCAGTTCTGTATGATCGTGCAAATCAGGAATATTTAGTACAAAAATATGCCTTAGTTATCACGCCTGGTTTACAACTGATAAATCCTCGACCTTTGGCAAGAGTACCATTAAATGCCATAGTTGCTGGCATAAGTAAGGAGCGTACTATAGCCGAAGAAAACCAAAAATTCCATAATCTTAGTTTTGTACCTAATGAGTTGGCAAATATTCAAAAGGAAGTGCCAAATAATGAGAAATTACTGGACGAAATATTTAGCCAAGAGCAACTGAAAAAGGATTTAGCAACTGCAAAATATACTATTGTTCACTTAGCAACTCATGGAGAGTTTAACTCTGACCCCGAAAAAACTTTTATTGTAGCTTGGGATCACTTGATTAAAATCAAAGATTTAGATAACTTATTACGTTCAAGTGTCACAAATCAACCAATTTCTATTGAGCTACTTGTTCTTAGTGCCTGTAAAACAGCCACAGGAGATAGTCGAGCCACTTTAGGACTAGCTGGCGTTGCTGTGCGAGCAGGAGCAAGGAGTACATTAGCAAGTTTGTGGTCAGTTAATGATGAATCTACATCTGAATTAATGGGTGAATTTTATCGTCAGTTAGTTCATGCTAATGGCAAGAAAAATGTCAGTAAAGCTGAGGCTCTCCAGCAAGCTCAGTTAGCTTTATTAAATAATAAAAAATGGGAACGCCCTTATTACTGGGCGCCCTTTGTTTTAGTAGGAAATTGGCTTTAACTTTACGTGAGTTCGATAAACCTCTTTCCCCCCAACCCCACTATCGTGGGGGCCCCTAAGCCCCCCGGCCTCTCTCTCCTAAAAGGCGAGGGAGGACAAACGAAAAAATCACGGTTTTACTCCCCTCTCCTCGTAGGAGAGGGGCCGGGGGAGAGGTCAAAACAGCGCTTGTCGAACTCACGTTAACTTTGGGGAACTACAGCACCAAAACGAGATTCTTGAGTGAGTTTTTCCAAACCAACACCGTTAGCTTGTAATAAATCAGCCCAATCCTTCTTTAAACTTGGATTTTGAGGATTACGACGACGGCGTTGACCTAAATCAGTTAATGCATCATACCAAATTTTATTCTTTAAATAGCTTTGGTAATCATTAACAGCAAAAGCAAGACTCACTCGTTTTACCAACCCTCCAACAACAAAACTATTTCCACTATTACAAACAAGCCGAAAAGACCAATTGTAAACTTTGCCATTTTTGAGAGAATTTTGAGGTTTTGATGGCACTGTCACACTCACAATTCCTGGTGTTGATTGTAGTGTGTATCGAGTTCTATCTATGGTTTTCTGTTCTGCTTCATTCTGCAATACTAACTCAGCGTATTTGATATTTTTCGGATTATTAGGAACATAAACCCAAAAAGTAGGATACTCAGAAACAGTAGATGCTTCATTTTTAGGCACTAAAGCAGTTAGTTCTGTTGTTTCTATTCCATCACAATTGCCACGGCTAGCAGCATCTGTCTGTTGGCTAGGTCTGCCTGTTGAGGAAAAATCTAGCTTTGATTGACGAGATGATTGTGCTAAATCCAAGTTGTAATTTATAGTTAAACTGGAAGACTCTGCAAGTACTAATATTGGGTAGCTTGTCAAGCCAGCTATAACCCAAGACAGAGAGAGGACAAGAGAATTTTTAGGAGAAATTAACTTCTTAATGCTCATAATTTCCTCTTAAAATTATTAACGATTGCTAGGAGTAGTAGGAGTAGTAGAAGTGGTAGAAGTGATAGATGTGGTAGGAGTAATTTGCACATGTGGTAAGGCAATAACGACGCACACTGCTGTTAGCATCAAACCAAGTATCGTAGGTATAAGTGGCAACCACCCACCCTGTATAAAAGCCAAAAAACATAGTCCAGATAAAATGCCGATCGCTATAATTACCACTAACGCCCTGCTAATCAGCGATCGCCAATACTCAATCAATATCCCTACGAAGAACGCCCAAAGCCAAACCCAGATCATCTCCGATACCTGCGGCCACCACCATAACAAAGGTCGTTGATCTAAAACAGCACTAATAATTTGACTTACCATATGTGCCTGAATTAACACCCCAGGCATTTCTGTACCATAGGGAGTCATATGAAAATCTCCAAAACTTTTTGGAGCATTAGTACCGATTAAAATAATGCGATCGTTGACGAGACTTGGTAGTTTAGCGTCGTGCGAACCTTCAAGGATATCTGTCAAGGTGATTTGCTGGGCTATTGATTGATCAGCTTTTAGCGATCGGTAGTTAAGAAGGATCTGGTAGCCTAACTCTTCTGACCTAGGTAATTGATACCCACCAGCATCTGAGACTAACTTTGGAAAAATCACCTTGCCAATTTGCAACTTCTGATCTGAAGTCTGTGTAATTGGTGAGATACCACTTTCTTCTTGAAGGTATCTCAACGCAACTTGGAGGCTGAATGATAGTTGTGTAGGACACCGTTTGTCTGATGCCATACCCAAGAATTGGCGACGGATAACACCATTTGAATCTTTGGGGACATTACTAAAACCAAGACGTTCATATTGCTTTGGTGTAATTATCGGAGGAGCTTTTGTACCTCCAACACTGCATGTAGCAATCAAACGGTCATTTTTCTGAAATTGTTTTGCTAGTTCTGGGAATTTTGGATTGACATTAAAATTACGAAAAATATCTAAACCAATTACTCGTGGTTGATGCTGATTCAATTTCCGTAAAATTTTGTCAAGTGCTTGGCTTGATAACGATGCAGCATTCCTTTCCATGTTTTTCTGATCTTGATATTCCAAATCATCTTCGGTCACTGTAACTACTAGTAAGCGAGAGTCTGGTTGCTCAATAGGCCGCGATCGCATCAAATGATCGAATGCTGCTAACTCCGATGGTTGTAATATTCTTATAGGTCGTACTATCCCCATCAGTAAGCCGACAATAATTACACTAACTAAGAATGCAGTTTGAAATTTCTTCATTTGTAGCGATGATCTGATTTTTCCATTGCCACTTGCGGGTTCTGTCGTGTTTTCTGTTTCCCGCATAAATCGCAGAACTGTTATTAATGCAGTTGCAGCTGCTGTTAATGCTGAAATTAAGTTCAGAAAATCCATAAAACTCCTATGACTCGGAATTATAACCAGTCAAACTACAAATTAGAGTTTCAATTGCAAATAGGTGTTGTGCAGAGATTGTTAATCAGCACTTTAGATTTGATAAATGCTTACTGTTATCTCACCAAAAATTAAATAACCACGAAAACTAGTGAATTGACAAACCTATATCCTGTAATAATTGCTCAACTTCAGGGTAAGATTTCAAATGAATGTCAGCACAATGCTTTATACCTACCAAGGTTATCGTTCTACTAACAGATAGGCACAAGCTCTTAAAAAAACTTTATTCTAGAAAATAGACTTCTTGCATAAATCAAAAAAAAAAGAACCCCACCCCGCCTTTGACTTGCGTCAAAGTCTCCCCCTCCCCGCTTGCGGGGAGGGGCTGGGGGTGGGGTGTTAGGGACTTTTGCAAGAGGTTTAATGTATTTCTCTACTCCTCTGTGGCTCTGCGTTATACCATTTCTTTGTGGAGCTACGCCAAACCTTTTTAACTTCTTATTTCTTTGTGTTCTTTGCGCTCTTTGTGGTTCGTTTCTCTTCCTTATACGTAAGTCATGATATAGTTGAGCGCACCTTCATACAGAATTGGTATGAGGTAAAAAATATTTATGCAACAAGTCTAAAGAAAAGTAGCAGATGGGTAAAATTCACCCATCTGCTACAAGTAGACGGAGGTATAAACTTGATTACTTAATTGCTGAGAGCCAACTCTTTAGATTCAGTGGCAGAAGATTGCACAGCTTTGACAAATTCTTTGAGAACTTCTTTGAGTCTTAGGTCAATTTCTTCATCTGGCTGTACGCTACCATCAGCTAGCCGTTCCAATTGTTTATCTACGGCGTAAACAGTAGATAAAATATGTCGCGCTCCTAACTCAGACAAAACAGGTTTTAAGGAATATTCAATTGCTAACAAATGAGCTATTGTTCCACCAGTAGCGATTGGTAACACGACTTTTCCTGCTAATGATTTCTGGGGTAGTAAATCCAAAAATGCTTTGAGTACACCTGTATAAGCAGCTTTATAGATAGGGGTAGAAATAATTACACCATCCGCTTTTGCTAGTAAAGCTTTTGGCTGTTCTAATGCGGGGCTATCATATCGTCCAAAAACCAAGTCTTCAGCAGGCAAATCACGGGCTGAAATAATGTCTATATGTAAGTCTTCTGCTTCTAAGAGCTTAGCAGTATATTGCAAAATACCGTAAGTTCTAGAGGGATGGGATGGACTACCAGCGATCGCCAGAATATTAGCCATTGAATTAAACTCCTATTAAATTAAGGGGAAAGGGGAATGGTGAATGGGGACTGAGGACTGGGGACTAGGGACTGGGAAGTAATTAAGTTTACACAGAGAGCGTATTTCTTCTTAATACCCAATACCCAATACCTTTTACTTCTAACCTTTTCACTCATACTAAGGGACTTCCAAGTAAAAAAATATTCCATTGTTCAAAGTCATCAGTCATCAGTCATCAGTCAGCAACTTCCTAAACTCGGTAAGTCGATAGATTTACCGTATTTTATATATAGCCTAAGAGTATTACACATTCCCTGGAAGCAAGCAAGGGGTTTTTACAGAAACACGGTCAACAGTCAATAGCCATCAGCCATCATGTCTTAATTTTCCGCATACTTGCAATGACTGCAAACATGGGGTTAATAATTATATCATTAAATACGATAACACTGGCAATTTATCGTAGTATATAATTTGTTGTAAATCTACTTATGTTGACTAAGAGGATGTTTGAAAAGTCGAAAAGTATACTAAGAACCCCTCTCCAAACCTCTCCCCGAAAGGTCGATAGGCTTTGAAACCCCCATTCCCTCCTAGGGAAGGGGGGCTTGGGGGGTTAGGTTTTTAAGATTTTGATGTTAGCAATGATACTTTTAAAACAACCTCTAAGTATGTACCAGAGCGATTGATGAAGATTGCCAACAACTTTCTTCAGAATTATGAAATATCTAGAATGTGCATATTTGCCTTATTCTTTACCTTGGGATTAGGCTTGAGTCTTCTTATATCTGCTTGTTCTCCTAGCGCCACAAGTAACTCTGCGGTAACACAGACAGGAAACCAAAGTTCTGTGAATCAAGGTGTTGTGATTCGGATTGGCTATCAAAAAGCAGCAACTATTCTCAACGCCATGAGAACACAAAAAGATTTGGAGAAAGCTTTTGCTGCTAGCGGTGCTTCGGTGACATGGGCAAAATTTCCTTCTGGGTCGGCAATATTACACCATTTCCAAAAATATTTGCAACACATGAAAATTCAAAGGTTAGTTAATTGAACATAAATAACTGAACATTAGAAAAATCAAGGTATTTTCGTGCCTATAGCTAACTTAACCGCTTATTTAACTTTAACCATTCTTTTATTTCTTGGATTATCCAACGTCGTTCCATATTACTTAGAGGAGCAGATGTAATTTGTTTTACCCCAATTTCGAGTGTCACGCCTTGATGAAGTGTATTTCCTACTAGTTTCTCTTCATCAATTATATTAATCAATACAGTTTTACCTCTCCACTGCTCATAACACAAACCAAATAACTTCCATTTGATTTCAAAATTCTCTGGTTCAAAATATAATTCTGTTTGTCCAAAAGTAGCCAGCAGTTTTTCTATAGCTATAACACTGAAAAGTATAATTGCAGGAATTAGAAAATGTGGTATTACGTCAATACTGAATCCTTTTTCAAAAAGTAAATCTATTCCTTGAAAAAAATATTTACTAGTATAACGGGTAAGAACACAAACGATGACTAAGGTCATAAAATTAATTTTTATATGGTATTTAGGGATTTTTATTATTAAGCTATTAGGATATTTCTGAAGCTGAATATGACTACCTTTTGGTTTGAAATTAGTAATTGGCAAACTCAAAGTATGTTTATTTTTTAATGCTGTTTTTGCTTGACGAGCGTTGCTAAAGCGTTGTGCCAAGTCTGGCTCTGTAAGTTTACTAATCCAGTTTGCAAAGTTTAGATCAACACTGACTTGTTGTACAAACTGAATGCGTGAATTCTTATGAGGTAAATCAGCTGGCGAAACTCTTGTAAGTAGATGAATTAAGGTTGCACCTAAAGCATATAAGTCTGATACCGGAACTGCACGACCTGCAAACTGTTCTATTGGTACATAGCCATAGGTTCCTACTACTGTAAAAGTCATACCTTCTGCTACTGCTTGATCTTGAACTGCGCCAATTTTGCCAATTCTCTATTTCATTATTCTTTTCTTTGATTCGACCACTAATAAATAAATCCTGCGCTAGCCAAGTTTCACATCCTGCGTTTTCACCTAATTTTTGTTCAAGTTGATAGCGTTCGCACAATAGCTGTTGTGTTTTTAGCATAATCTCACTCTCAAAAGCTAATTGCTTTGAGTAGTCATATTTACATTCGAGGCGATATTAATCTTACATATAGTATTGCAGAAAGACTAGGGTCATATGCAAGGGGCGTATACGCACCCATCACCTTGTTGCTTTCCATCGCGCTTAGTTCTATAAGCGATCGCCTTTGAAGTGACAACTCTCACCACTAACTGCAAGCAGTGCAAGAAACGAATGACGCAATTGTGTCAGAACAAACCCCGGTTAGTCAGTACGTTAACGATGTAGAACTGGACGATTTGGATGATGAAGATGACGAAAGTACTACAGTGGCTGGAAGTTTCGGTAAGCCTAGTAAGCACGAGATTAAGGAAATTTGCACGACCGTTGAAGAGGTTGCAAATTAACCCAGAACAGTGTTTGGGCGTGGTCAAGAAATACTGGGGGAATGTACAGGGTGCGTAGACGCTCTTAGCAGCTTGTCGCAGACATCGCACGAGTGAAGGAAGCGATCGCTGATTACCTAACACCTCAAATCGCGGCGAAATACCGAGTTTACATTTTAAGTAGTACGATTTATTCGCTCCTGCTCCCTTGCTCTCCTGCTCCCGAAGCTACTATAGGTTGTCTGTTGAGGCTTAGTTCAACACCTATCTTAATGGAGCAAAAGGACTCCCGTTACCATCGATTTATAGTATTTTTAACACTACTCGAAACAAAGCAAACATACAATTGTTGTCATAAAATATACATTAGCTTTTTAACTAAGTCGGGGATTTCGCAGCCATCATCAATTAATGTGATAGACCACTAGTCCTCATATCAGTAGCGAATGGCACGCTTGTGCGCGTTTTATCTGTTGAGGCAAGCTGGGGAACTGTGGGAGAATAATACACAAGTGTATACAAGGTTATAAAAGTAGTAATAATTACTAAAAATTACTCTTTTCTTCCCCAGCCTCCCCAGCCCTCCAGCTTTTCAAGCGTGCCATTCATCTTCGTACCATCGGTTTTAATTGTCTTGGTCAGTTGGTCGGATCAGGATTTCGTTAACATTAACTCGCTGTGGTTGGGTAACGGCGTAAACAATAGCTGCGGCAATGTCTTCACTTTGCAGAGGTGTGATTGAATTGCGCCGTTCTTCAAAACGTTGTTTGGTGATGGGGTCGGTAATATGGTCATTAATTTCCGTATCTACCAAACCTGGTTCAATAATAGTTACACGGATGTTATCCTTGTGGACTTCTTGACGCAATGCTTCAGATAGACCATTCACACCCCACTTTGTAGCATTGTAGACACCGACACCCGCCCGCGCTGTGCGACCAGCCACTGAGGAAATATTAACTATATGTCCCGATTTTTGCTCTTTAAAAACAGGCAAAACAGCGTGGGTGGCATACAGCAATCCCAGGACATTGATATCGAACGATCGCCGCCAGTCTGAAGTATTGCCGCTCTCAATGGTACCAAGCACGGCAATACCTGCGTTATTAACTAGGATATCGATTCGACCCAATTCTGCTTTTGTCTTTTCTATCAAATTCTTAACTTGATTTTCGTCTGTCACATCAGTGACAACGGGCAATGCCTTACCACCACTAGCTTCAATCCGTTCAGCCAATGCATTGAGGCGATCGCCACGCCTAGCAGCCAGCACTACATTTGCTTTTTCTGCTGCTAAAGCGATCGCTGTAGCTTCACCAATACCCGATGAAGCTCCCGTGACAATTGCTACTTTTCCCTCTAATTTACTAGTCATTTTTATATGTTTCCTTTGTCATTTGTCAGTTGTCAGTTGTCAGTTGTCATTTGTGATTTTTCTCTTGCTATTCCCCATCTCCCTTATCTCCCTCATCTCCCTCATCTCCCCTGCTCCCCTGCTCCCCTGCGTAACCTAAAGACCGATGCAAATGCTGCGCCGCACAAAATTACCGCCGCTAAGCGAAAAGTTCCTTGGAATCCCACAATAATCGCCTCAGCAGGAGCCGCAGCAACATCTTTGCCGGCTGCAACACTGGCGATTAATCCACCAAATACTGCCCCCATCAATGGCACTCCTACAGTAGAACCTGAGGTACGTGACAAAGACAGTAACCCGGATGCAATTCCCAAACGTTCCCTTGGTGCAGCTCCCATAACAGCGCTGTTATTGGGTGCTTGGAATAAACCCAGTCCAATGCCGTAAATAAAATAGCGGGTTACATAGCCCAACTCAGTCAGTTGAGCATCAAAGGTGCTAATTGCTAAACAACCACCAATCATCAACCCCAACCCTATTAAACTGATGCGTTGAGCGCCCAAGCGGTCTGAAAGTATGCCAGCCAGAGGAGCTATTAACCCACTCAGCACAGGTGATACTGCTAATAAAAGTCCTACTTTTGATGTGGGATATTGCTTGACTTGTTCTAGAAAGAAGGGGGTGACAAGTAGCGCCCCACTAATGACGATGAAAGTTAACCAACCACTGAGCAACCCCATACTCAATTGCAGATTGCGAAATAACTTCAGATCTAGAAGTGGAAAGTCTAGCATTGCTTCTAGTACTAGAAAAGTCAAAAAACTGAGAGTGGCGATAGATAACAATACCAAGGTATTGATATTAATAAAACCCTGGCTTTGTCCTAAAGTCATACCTAACCCAAAACTGCCAAGAGTGAGTGTAGCCAATATGGCTCCGAAGGGGTCAAATTTCTGTTTACCGCTAGTGGGTGCAGAAGGTGGTACTACTTTAGCTACAAGAAAACTAGCAATAATACCAATTGGTACATTAATTAAGAATATAATGTGCCAGCCAAACCAAGCTAAGAGTAGTCCGCCAACAGAAGGGCCAAAAGCAACTCCTAGTGACACTACACTACCGATGATGCCAACAGCTCGACCTCTTTCCGCAGTCGGAAAAACTTCTGTAACGATCGCTAGTCCTAACCCAGAGATGAAGACAGCACCTAATCCCTGAAGTGCCCGAAAGCCAATTAACCACTCAATACTGGGTGCTAAACCACACAATAATGAACTGAAAGTAAACACAGCTACTCCCATCTGGAATAAGGGCTTTTTACCCCACATATCTCCCAAGCGAGTTGCTGCTAAGACTAGACCAGAACTGACTAACAGGTAACTCATTGCAGCCCACTGGGCTGTGGGGAAGCTGGTGTTAAAAGTTTTGACTAATGTAGGCAAAGCTACATTGATAATGCCTACATCCAGGGTAGACATGAATATCCCCAGTCCTACACCGAGTAAAACCAACATTTTTTGGGAATCTGACAAAGCCAAAGGTTGTAGTTGCGATCGCGCCAAAGTTTACTCTCCTCGTTGCCTAAAATAATGCTTATAAATAGTTTGCATGGTTGATGAAAAAATTTTTGCTTTGTCAGCCGAACTCAGAAAAGACATCTTAAAATAAAACTGGTTTTGGGAGTAGCTTTGATTGCTGTAATCGTTGCGTTTTGGGGGCGACTTCTTGAACAAATAGCTTCATCGCTCGCCCCACGTGTTCATTATTGGTAAATAAAATACTATAACTTTATAGACTTACTGTATTTTTAAATTTAGTTAGCAAGTTATCATAGATAATTCTAAGAAGCAAGCTCTACTAAGTAGCTATAAATAGCTTTTCTTATGGACATGAGCGCAAGTTAAGCCGTTTTTGATCCTCAAAATACTTCTACTTTCTACTGAAACTTGGGATTTGGTATAAGTAATGACTCAAAAGGCTACTATATCTCGATTTACTCTGGCATTTGTCGCAGGCTTTATTTCCGTTTTGGTGTTTCATCAAGGTATGCTAGCACTGCTACATGCAATTAGTTTTGTTCCCCGCGCTCCCTATTCAACTGTACCGACACAGCCATTGGGAGTCCCTCAAATTTTGTCAAGCGCCTTCTGGGGAGGGATTTGGGGTTTGGTTTGGGCAACTATTGCACCTCGCTTTCGGCAAGATAAAAACTATTGGTTAGCAGCGTTATTATTTGGTGCGATCGCTCCTACCTTAGTCGCTTGGTTTATTGTTGCACCACTCAAAGGTCAAGCGATCGCTGGAGGCTGGAAACTTTTAGGAATCGTTACAGCTTTATTAGTTAACGGTGCTTGGGGTGTGGGAACCGCTGGTTTGCTGAGATTTTTCTCTAGAAATCAGGTTTTCAGTAGATAAGTAAAAGGCAAGAGGTGAGTTTACTGATATAAATACTTTGTAGGGGCAGTTTGACGCCAGTTGCAACAAGAGCGGCTCGCCGACGACAGTCGCTTCTAATTTAAGTAGTTCATGATGTCGACTTAGATATTTAGGATAAATTGTTAGATATCAAAGGAGCAATATAGATGAAAAAGTACGATCTACAAAACTTACCAAACGGTATTACTGATAATTGGAAAATCTTTAATATTAGCCAAGTTAATGGTAATAATGTACGCTTAAGAATTATGGAAAATATGACAGCACGTTGGCATTCACATGATAACAGTGATGAGCTTTTTTATGTGATTTCAGGTACTGTCTATATAGATACTGAAGATGGTACACAAACTCTTAATCCTCATGAACTTTTTGTTGTACCTGCTAAAACAAAACATCGAGCAAGAGTTGAAGGAAGAGCTTCTTTGTTGGTGATAGACAAGATTGAAGGTTGAATTTTTTCAGGATTATCCTGGGAAAGGGTAGCAATAATATCGGCAAGTTAGCGATCGCAATTTCTTTGTTCTGGAGTTTCCTTACCTAAAGAAATATCCTTGACAAAACATTAAATATATGATATGCCTGCAAATGTGCGTTCTGTCATCGGACAACACAACCAGATATGCAACTGTGATCTGGAACAGCTTAGCTTGAATCGCGTCACAATCAATTTGAAGCTGAGATTCAAGTAAAAATTGAATTTTGGCAAAATTTGTTTTGTAGAAGTGAAAATTTTATGATCAAGGTATTGAGAGTTAGCCTGTTGCTTACAGTGATGGGGTTGGCATGGCCATTCAGCGCCAAAGCAAGTTCAAATAGCAACCTGAGTGTAGAAATTGATGGGTTCAGAAATCAAAAAGGACAAGTTTGCATAAGTTTATTTGCTAGCAGTCAAGGATTTCCCAATAACCGCGATCGCGTCATCCAAAGACAGTGTAACAAGATTAGCGAAAGTTCTGTGAAAGTTAGCTTTGGCAACTTGAAAGCAGGTAATTACGCCGTCGCCGTCTTCCACGATGAAAATAATGACCTGAAGCTAAATCGCAATGATCTAGGTATGCCCACTGAAGGCTTTGGGTTTTCCAGAAACCCAGAAGTTACCACTAGTGCCCCCAAATTTAATGATGCAGCTTTTTTAATAGCTGGCCCCAACACCAATATTCAAATCAAGTTGAAATATTTTTAGTACAAGAAGCTAGGAGGCAGAATTTATGATTTTTGCCCCCATCACCCCATCACCCTATCTCCCCAGCCCCCTACCTCCTTACTCTTCTGAATCTCTATGACTGTCTTCCGGTAAACTTTGTTGAGGTGGTAAGGCGCGCATTTTATTCATCTGAGTCAGAGCATACCTTGCTGTTGACTGCACTTGTGCATCAGAATCTTCCAAGGCGTGGCTTAACATTTGGCTCATTTGATTCATCATGTCATAAACGCGAGTCAGGTCACGGATAGCATTTTGCCGCACCTGTGGACTTTCATCTTGCATCGAAATTGCTAAAGCACGGTTCATAGGTTTAAGCGTGCGGGTACTAATTTCTGCCAAAGCTGCCAAAATTAAGCTGCGTTCTTGAGAATCCGCATCCATCATCAAATCTACCAGTGGCTGAATTGCCCGTGAGTCTCCCTGTTGACCCAAATCCCAGATAGCCTTGCGCCGCTTTGTGGGATCGTTACCGCGTAAGTCCTTCATCAATTCGTCAATGACATTAACTTTCGGCAGACGAGAAGTTTTGTCTGGTGGTAATACTACCGTAGGGATTGATGTTTTTGCAGTTTGGGGAACAGTCTCAGATGCAGGATTTTCCTGTTGATTTAGTGTATTGTCTAACTCTGGCAAGGATGGCGTAGGCAAGGCTTTTTGAGGTGAACTTAAAGCTTTTAGTTCTGCGTTGTTAGCTGGTTGCGTTTGTTTTGACTGACGAAACCATCTGATTAAAAAGAGAATTGCGCCAATGCTTCCTAAAACTCCCAGCCCAAATAGTGACCACCAAATAAAATCTCTTTGGTTTTCTTTCGGTTTGGCAGTGGGTTCGGTAGTTGAAGTCAAAGAGGCAACGACAGGAGAGAGACTCAACTGAGTTTTTACTGCTAAAGCTGCTTGCAAATGCGATTGAGTCGCCACATCTGCTACACCATCTAATCTTTTTAAACCTTCTGCTTTCTGAAATTTAGCTACAGCAATTTGCGTACTTCGGCTGTACTGTCCATTTGCTAAGCCGTTATAGTATCCTAACTCTTTCAAGTGTGTTTGCAACCGCTGCACATTCGACCCTTGGCTACCGGGTCTGAGAACAGCTTGTTTGGTCAATGCTGTAGAATTTGCTTGTGCAAGTTCTGTAAATGTGTTGCTACTTGCAGGATTGGGGTAAAAACCCAGGCAAGTAAAACAGGTAAATATTAGGATTGAGGAATAACATAGCCTCATATTGGAAGTTGCAGCCTGAACGTGCTTTTGAAGTCATGGATACCACAATAACTTTAAGCTGTCTAAATGTTAAGTTTTAATGTGACACAAAAAAATATGTGTATAAAATAATAATTTTAAAAAATGAAGTGATACTGAGGGCAATTTAATGAATTGTTGTTAATCGACAATAACGTTTTAGGCTATTGTTAACGTCAGTACAGTAGTGTTACTGCTAGCAAAAGTGTTATTAGAGACAGCAATTTTAGTGATCAAACTGAGTAATTACTTAAATGTCTAAGCTTGTTGAGTAGAACAACTATGTAAGAAAGATACTTATGACTTGCGGGTTTTACACGTATGCTGCCAGTTTCATCTGTATTGCAATTACTGTATAACTTGCAGCCCTAAGAAAATGTGAAAAAAGGCTTTTCTGGTCGTGTGAGCAGTATTAATACTTAATTTTTTTTGTATTAACTGAGTAAGTTTTAGACTCTTTCTATGTAATACTTGGGAGAATCTTGTCCTTTAATTAAAAATTTAGTTGAAAATTTTTAACATATTTTCAGTAAATAAGTTTTTATTTTTACCTCTGGTGCGGGAACTCTAATAGGTAAAGGACGAATATGCAGTGCGAGGTCAAGTTATGCTGTCCACTTTGAAGATACCTGGTTATGACATCAGCGAAGTCATTCATGAAGGCGTAAATACCATTGTTTATCGGGGAGAATCACAACCCGAACAAGAAAAAGTTATCCTCAAAGTTCTCAAAGCAGAATACCCAACCTTAGAGCAAATTACTCGCCTCAAACACGAGTATTCTATTACAGAAAATCTCCATTTGAACGGTGTTGTGAAAGTTTTACGGCAGGAGGTTCACCAAAACCGCCTAGTTTTAGTAGCCCAAGATATTGGGGGTATTAGTCTCAAAACCATGTTAGAAAAGCAAGACTCTATATTACCTCTGCAAACATTTTTGAATATTGCTATACAAATATCGCGATCGCTAATATCACTGCATACTCACCACATTATCCATAAAGACATCAAACCCAGCAATATCATCATTAATCCCCAAACTTTTGAAGTAAAGTTAACTGACTTCAGTATCGCCTCGCGTCTGAGTAAAGAAACACCATTTTTAGCAAACTTCAATCAACTAGAAGGGACACTGGCGTATATGTCTCCCGAACAAACTGGGAGAATGAACCGAATAGTAGATTACCGTACGGATTTTTACTCATTGGGTGTCACTTTCTACGAAATGTTAACGTGTAGATTACCTTATGAAGGTAGCGAACCAATAGAAATAGTTCACTGTCATATTGCCAAAGAACCAACGTCAATTCAGAAATTCAACCCAGAAGTACCTGCACCAGTCGCTGCAATTGTCAGCAAATTAATGGCGAAAAATGCAGAAGAACGATATCAAAGCGCAGCCGGATTATTAGCTGATTTACAATTTTGTCTGACTCAATTGGAGAATACAGGGGAGATAATTCAATTTATCCCAGGACAAAAAGACCGCGTTGCTCAACTTCTAATTCCTCAAAAACTATACGGACGTGAGCAAGAAGTGTCAAGTTTGTTGGCAGCATTTGACCGCATTAGCCACGGTGAAAGTGAACTTATGTTGGTATCAGGTTACTCTGGTATCGGAAAATCTTCTTTAGTTAACGAGGTACATAAACCTGTTGTTCGCCAGCGAGGTTACTTCATTAGCGGCAAATTTGACCAAATGGGGCGTAGTGTACCTTATGCTTCGATTATACAAGCTTTTCAGTTCCTCATGCGGCAATTGCTGACGGAAAATACTCAACAACTGCAAAAATGGAAACAGAAACTACAAGCAGCATTAGGTGCTAATGGGCAAGTTATTATTGATGTCATTCCAGAAGTGGAACTGATTATTGGTAGACAGCCAGAAGTGGCACAATTAGGTGCAACAGAAGCCCAAAACCGCTTTAATCGAGTTTTCCAAAGATTTATTCAAGTTTTCTGTCAAAAAGAACACCCCTTGGTATTATTTTTAGATGACTTGCAGTGGGCAGACTCTGCATCATTAAATTTACTGCAAGTATTGATGACAAATGTAGAAAATAAATACCTGCTGCTAATTGGAGCATATCGGGATAATGAAGTTAGTGCAGGACATCCGTTAATTCAGACATTAGATGGTATCAAAAATACAGGAACAACAATTAACAATATCATACTGCGTCCGCTAAGTATCATTCATGTACAACAGATACTTTTAGATACTTTTGTAGAGACAGATAATTTTGCTGCACTACAGGAATTAGCAAATTTACTTTTTAATAAAACTCAAGGAAATCCATTTTTCTTCACTCAACTATTAAAAACATTACATCAGGAAAATCTCCTAAAATTCGATTTCATCACTGGTGAATGGCAATGGAATATTCAAGACATTCAATCTACTACAACTGTAGATAAAAGTGTAGTTGAGTTGATAGCAGAAAATATTCAAAAACTACCAGATGCAACGCAGATGGTATTAATTTTGTCAGCTTGTGTTGGTGCGCGTTTTAGCTTAGACGTATTGGCAATAGTGAGCGAACAAAGTTTACTAATGACTGCTGAAGCTTTACAACCTGCTTTACAACAAGGATTAATATTACCGCTCAACAATAATTATAAAGTGCCGCTACTATTTGCTGTTCAAGAATTAAAAGCCTTGGGCTTTGATGATTCTAAAGTAATGTACCGATTCTTACATGACCGAGTACAGCAGGCATGTTATTCATTAATTGTAGATCAAGACAAGAAAAAAACTCATCTCAAAATTGGTAAATTATTGCTCAAAAATACGCCTACAACAGAAATAGAGTCTAATATTTTTGATATTGTTAATCAATTAAATATGGGAATTGATACGTTCACCCAGCAAAGAGAAAAGGATGAATTAGCCAAACTCAATTTAAAAGCAGGACGCAAGGCCAAAGCAGCAGCAGCTTACGAAGGAGCATTCAAATATTTCAATATTGGGTTAGAGCTTTTATCTTCTCAAAGTTGGCAAATTCAATATGATTTGACACTTGCACTGTATGAATCAGCAACAGAAGCTGCCTATCTAACTACTAACTTTGCCATGATGGAACAATGGACAGATATTGTTCTGCAACAGGCAAAAACAATTGTGGACAAAGTGAAAGTCTATGAAGTCAAAATCCAAACCCGGATAGCGCAAGGAAAATTAATAGAAGCCATCAAGGTGGGACTGAAAGTATTAGAATTATTAGATATTAAACTATCAGAAACAGCCACTTTTGAGGATGTTCCGCAAGCTTTACAGGAAACCGCTAACTATCTACATGGTAAGAATATATCAGATTTTATCAAACTACCGATAATGACTGATGTTAGCAAACTGGCTGCCATGCGGATATTATCTTGTATAACTGCTCCCACTTTTCTCGCTGCACCTCCACTTTTTTCATTGACAATTTTCGCCCAAGTCAAACTATCGATTCAATATGGAAATTCGCCATTTTCACCGTTTGCTTATGCAAGTTATGGACTGATTTTGCACGCAATTGTTGGAGATATTGAAGCTGGTTATGAATTTGGTAAATTAGCTTTAAGCCTTGTGGAACAGCTAAATGCTTATGAGATGAAAGCTAGGACATTTTTTTCCGCAACTGTATTCATTAAACATGTAAAAGAGCATATCGTTCAGACTTTGCCACTGTTGCGGGAAGCTTTTTCTAGCGGACTGGAAAATGGTGACCTAGAATATGCTGGTTGGTCAGCAATGTATCAATATCAATACTCTTTTTTTATTGGTCAGGAACTAGGTACTCTAGAGCGTGAAATGTCAGTATTTAGTAATACTTTTTCTGAATTTAAGCAAGCAGTAGTGTTAAGTTACCACGAAAACTGCCTACAAGTAGTTTTAAATTTGCAAGGTAAAGCTAAAGATCCATGTCGTTTAGTTGGTGTTTATGACGAAGAAACCATGCTACCGCTGCTTTTGGAAGCCAATGAAGTGGTCGGGTTGTGCTTCTTTTATATCTATAAACTACTGCTTTGCTTTTTGTTTAGGAAATATACTGAAGCTGTGGTAAATGCAGAACAACTCAGTAAATATTTAGATGGTGGAAGAGGGAGCATTTTTGTACCTCTGTTCTATTTTTATGATTCTCTAGCACGGCTAGCTGTGTATTTCGATACTGATATTACGCAACGACAAGAGATACTAGATAAAGTACAGGCAAACCAAGAAAAATTACATATATCGGCGCAATATGCCCCCATGAATTATCAGCATAAGTATGATTTGGTTGAAGCAGAAAAATATCGTATTCTTGGTCACAAATATCAAGCGATGGATTATTATGACCGTGCTATTGCTGGTGCTGCTAAAAATAGTTATATCCAAGAAGAAGCGCTTGCTAACGAATGTGCTGCTTTATTTTATTCTGGTTTAGGCAAGCAAAAAATTGCTAAAGGCTACATGACAGAAGCCTACTATAGCTATATTAAATGGGGAGCGATCGCTAAAGTAAAGCATTTAGAAAAAACTTATCCAGAATTAACTATCCGCACTCCAGCAGCCGAAATAGAAATTGATGCCAATAGCTCTATTTTTACCAATACTATTAGCCCCACTATTAGCACAACAAAAGGAACTATAGCTAACAACAGCAACATTCTAGACTTAGCTACGGTGATCAAAGCTTCCTCAGCAATTAGTAATAATATTATTTTGGAAAGTTTACCTCGCACCCTCCTACATGTTGTTCTAGAAAATGCAGGTGCCCAAAAAGGTGGCTTAATTTTAGAAAAAGACAACCAATTATTTATCGAAGCAATTGATACTAATGAACAAGAAATGGATATTGTCCAACAATCAATACCTATAGAAGAGAGTCAATATATTCCCATCAAACTGATCAACTATGTTGCTAGAACTCACCAAGCTTTAGTAATTGGAAATGCAACTATTGACCCCATTTCTAAAAATGATTTTTATATTAATCAATATCAATGTAAATCTATTCTCTGTGTTCCTCTAATCTATCAACGTAGTTTTATTGGCATTTTTTACTTAGAAAATAATCTCATAACCGATGCATTCACTCCTGCACGTTTAGAACTAATTACAATACTAGCCTCACAAGCTGCGATCGCGATTAAAAATGCCCGCCTTTACGCCTGGGAACAAGAAAAGTCTCAAGAGTTGCAACAAGCACTTTCCAAACTCCAACAAACCCAAGCCCAACTTGTCCACACTGAGAAAATATCTTCTTTAGGACAATTAGTTGCAGGTGTCGCCCATGAGGTCAATAACCCAGTCGGCTTTATCAACGGTAACTTGTCCCACGCCAGTCAATATATTGAAGACTTAATTAATCACCTGCAATTGTATATTAAGCACTATCCTGACCCTGTACCTGAAATTGTGGAAGATGCCGAAAATATTGATTTGGAATACCTACTTTCAGATTTGCCCAAGATGATTAGTTCTATGAAACTTGGAACTATTCGCATCAAAGATATCATGCAATCTTTACGGAACTTCTCGCGGGTAGATGGGAATAATAAGAAAGCTGTTGATATTTGTGAAGGCATTGATACTACTTTAATGATACTGTCCCATCGCTTGAAAGCTAAAGCAGAGCGACCAGAAATTAAGGTAGTAAAACAGTATGAAAAGCTACCTTTAATCGAATGTTATCCTGGGCAACTCAATCAAGTGTTTATGAATTTGCTGTCCAATGCTATTGATGCATTAGAAGAGTCAAACGTTGGTAAAACATATAGTGAAGTTGAGAAAAATCCCAATATCATCACAATTCACACTTTCGCTACAGATCAACAAGTCACTATTAGTATTGCAGATAATGGTTTAGGGATGAGTGAGGAAGTAAGACAAAGATTGTTTAATGCATTCTTTACTACCAAAGCTGAAGGTAAAGGTACAGGCTTAGGACTTAGTATTAGTTATCAAATTATCACAGAAGCTCATGGTGGAACTTTAAAGTGTTTATCTTCAAAGGGTGAAGGTGCAGAGTTTGTGATTAAAATTCCAATTTAAGGGGAAGGGTAAGGGGAAGGGGAAGATTTTAACAGTTATTAGTTATCAACTTCTTTACTGTTCACTGAAATATAATATTGCCTTGGGCAAGGAAAAAGGACAAAGATTAAAATTTCACATTGTCAAAAAAGTTTACTCTTCCCCTCTGACATATCATCATTCCTTGCCAAAGACTATCTTTTTACTTTCCTTTTCCCCTTCCTCCCTTCCCCTTCCTCCCTTCCCCTTATTTAACAACACCTGAATGGCCAGAGATATCTCCTAAAGCTTCAAATCTACCTCCCAAATATTTAGCAAGAAACTCCTCAGCGATCGCAAAAAAGTGCAAGCGATTTTCTGGTCTGACAAAGCCATGTCCTTCATCAGAGTAAACTATATATTGCACTGGTAAATTAGCCTGACGCAAAGCTTCTACAATTTGGTCGCTTTCTGCTTGTTTGACTCGCGGATCATTGGCACCTTGACCGATAAGTAAAGGTTTTTGAATGCGGTCAGCGAAAAATAAAGGCGATCGCGATTTGAGAAATTCTTCTTCTGTGTCCAAGTTACCAACACGATGGTAAAGGGCGGCTTTCATCGGTTCCCAATAAGGCGGTATAGTTTTTAGTAAGGTAATTAAGTTACTAGGCCCGACAATATCCACACCAGCAGCAAAAACTTCTGGTGTAAAAGTTAATCCCACTAAGGTGGCGTAACCACCATAAGAACCGCCCATAATCGCAATCTTTTGTGGGTCAGAAATACCTTGTTGCACTAGCCAATTTACACCGTCGATTAAATCATCGTGCATTTTAGCAGCCCATTCACGATTACCAGCGTTGAGAAAAGCTTTACCATAACCACTAGAACCGCGATAGTTCACCTGTAAAACTGCATAACCCCGGTTAGCCAGCCATTGTACTGAGGGAGAAAAACCCCAAGTATCTCGCACCCAAGGGCCGCCATGAACTAGCAATACTGTTGGTAAATTCTGGGCTGGTATTCCTGGTGGTGTTGTCAGGTAAGCGTGAATAGTTAAACCATCCCGCGCCTCGTAGGAAATCGGTTGCATTGATGCTAGCTGCAATGCTTCGAGTTTGGGTTGGTTACTAAATAGAAAAGTGCTGGTTTTTGACTCTCGGTTGTAGGCATAGTAATAAACTGGGCCATTATCAGTTTTGTAAGCTACTAGCCAAGTTTGATCTGACAAATCGCGGCTAATTACAGAAAACTCTCCAGGACGTACTTTGGCGATTTCTGCAAAGTCAGCTGCTATGCTATGGTCGATTACTTGCCATTCTTCTTTATCTTTGTAGAAAGAAACTGCTTGGATAACACGCGTCAATGGCTGAATCATTACCTCCACCACATCATACTGCTGGTCTTCGGCGATGACGGTTTCTTGATGGGTGTCTAGGTCAACAACTAATAGACGTTGGGCGTTAGCATCATGATTGCCTTTGATATAAAGTTTTTTACCATCATCCGAGAAACTAACACAAGACCCTTCCTCATCTGGGCCCCAGTGGCGGAGAAGTTCCCACTGTTTATCTGTACTTTCCCGCAATAACACATCATAACCACCATCAGGTGTAGTAGCTTTGGCTGCAAGTATCTCAAACTCGGCGTTAGCTGTCCAAGTGACGATGTTACCCGGATTTTCGGTATCGAACTCCACCGCACCATTTTTCAGGTTGATGCGATAAACGTCAAACTTTTGGGGATTATGCAAATTCAATCCTACCAGTACTTGGTCTGGGTATTTGGGTTCCAGTCCCACAAATTCTGCTTTCACACCTGGGAATGGCGTTAAGTCACGCACAATCTTGGAGTGAATATTCACCAAGTAGAGGTGAAAGTTTTCATCACCATCCGCATCTTGCATGTAAAGCAACTGGTCAGCGTTATACGTCCAGAAGAAAATGCGGATACCCCGTTTTTTTTCAGCAGTTAGTATCTGGTCGTCTTCTTGTCCCACAGTCCGCAACCACACCTGCAAGACATTTTTCTCATCAGGGGCTATATAAGCCAAGTATTGACCATCAGGTGAGAGTCTTGGACTGGTCTTTTCTGGGTTGCCAAATAGGATTTGGCGCGGAATTAAGGGTGGTAGAGAGGGCGCTTGTGCAGATGACATATAAAAGGATGAAATATAAAGGTTGAAGGCTAAATTAATCAACCATTAATCTTGCACTCAGCCTAAATAACTGGAAGTTGCAGCTAAACAAACTTTTTCCGCCTAGGCGAACTCACGAAAAATTTAGGTTTTATAGCCTGTGTAGTCAAAATTAGTTTGTCTAGCCGCAATTTAAATTAAAGGTGTGCAAGTTATATGGAACCTGATTTCAGTTTATACTTCAAACTTCAGCCTTTTCACTTTAGGCTTTAGGCTTTTGACTCGAAGCTTTAACCTTTTGACTTGAAGCTTCAATCTTTTTACTCGAAGTTTCAACCTTTTGACCCGAAGTTTTAACCTTTTGACTCGAAGTTTCAACCTTTTGACTCGAAATTTCAACCTTTTGACTCGAAGCTTCAACCTTTTGACTCAAAACTTCAATCTTTTTACTCGAAACCTCAGCTAATAGGGTGTGTTGTAGCCAAGCGCTGCACCATTAGTGATTCTCGGTGCGTTAGGACTCTTGTCCATAACGCACGCTACCATATATCCAAAATCTAAAATCTAAAATCTAAAATCGTATTAACGGCAATTATCGCAATGTCCGCAACGCCAGTTAGCAGCTTCTTTGTCAAAACCAAAAGCGTGTAATAAAAACTGCCAACGGCACTGCTTGGTAGTCAGGTATTGATTCATTTGTTTAGCAGTTTGTAATTGCGTTATTAGCTGATTTTTTGCTTTTTGTTCAATGATGTAATGAAAAGGGTCAAGCCACTTTAGCTGGCCGCTGCTGTGGAGTAAAGCAAGGGCGGTAGCACTATCAGGAAATTGTCGCGTTACAGCATTTACTTCCCCTTGTTGTGGCAGTTTTTTCATGAGTTGCTGTGCTGTTTGCTGTTGCGATCGCATTTGCTTCTCAAAAAACTGCTGTCTTTGCTTATCTTCTGGATCTAACCACCCTGTAGGTTCACTAATTAAGGTGAGTGCTTCGGCTGGTTTTCCATCTCGTCCAGCACGTCCAATTTCTTGCACATATTCAGATAGTAAATGTGGAGCATGAAAGTGAATTACCCAACGAACATCTGGTTTATTTATCCCCATGCCAAAAGCACAAGTACAAACCACAAAAGGTATTTTGCCACCTAACCAACTAGCTTCCACTCCACGGCGTTCTACTGCACCTAATCCTGCATGATAACTAGCTGTATCATAACCCATTTGTGCTAACCATGCAGCTAAATTCTCGCTATCTCTTCTGGTACGAACATAAATTAATCCAGGTTGTTGTGGTCTATTTTGAATAAATTTTAATAATTGTTGTTTTCTACCTCGCGGTGTCCAAGCGATGCGGACACTCGGATATAAATTAGGACGATAAGGATTGAGGCGAAAAAACTCTGGTTGCTGTAATTGTAATACTGTTTGAATGATTTTTTGGGCTAGGGGATCAGCAGTGGCGGTAAAAGCTGCTAAGCTGATTTTTGTTCCTGGCGGTTTTAATTTCAGCAATGCAGGTCTGACTGCCCCTAATCTGCGATAAGCTGGTCGAAATGTTTCTCCCCATTGTACTAAACAATGGGCTTCGTCTAAAATCAAAGCGTTAATTTGCAATTGCGGGTGAGACAATCTTTCCCACACTGGCGCACTCAGTAAAGTTTCTGGTGACAAATACAGCAATCTTAGCTGTTGACGTTCCAAAGCTTGTAGTGTTGTCCGGCGTTGAAATGAAGGTAATTCACTATGCAAAAGCGCTGCCTTTTGGTGATGCTGAAGTAATTCCTGTACTTGGTTTTCCATCAGCGCTACCAAGGGCGAAACTACTAAAGTTAATCCTGTTTGTAACAGTGCTGGAAGTTGAAAACAAATCGATTTACCCCCACCTGTAGGCATAATGATCAATGCATCTTTTTGTGCTAATAAGGTGTTAATAATTTCTCCCTGTGGCGAACGAAAATCTTCATAACCCCAGATTTGTTGAAAAGCTACACGGACTTCTTGCCAAGATTTCGCTGTTTGATAATTCATTAATATTAGAAAATGCATCTAATTTGGAATATATCCTCTACTATCAATCTCCTGGCTCAGTGATGTTATCAGTTGTTGCTATCTAACTCAGATTTTTTAGTACTCATAAATAATAAACTGTCAAATGTCAACCAAATGAACCCGTTACTGCTCAGGCTTTTTTCTCCCTTTAGCCTTTTACCTTTCCCTTTTTGACTTCCCCTTTGCACCACAAGGTATTAAATGGGAATCCTAAAGAATAGGCTAGACCTCTTGCAAAAGTGCTTTTTGCACTCTTGTGGGAAAAGGGACTCATGTTAAAGGGGAAAGGGAAAATACCAAACCTTTCCCCCTTTCCCCTTCCCCTTTTTCCGACTTCTGCAAGAAGTCTGTTGATTCTCTCCTTGCTGTCACAGAAACTCGGCTAAGGTTGTCAGTTGTTTTTAACACATGAAGTTGGAATAACAATTGTCGCCCATTATATGGATACACTTATCGCTGGCATCTACGATATTCGTTTGTTAGTACTCTCAATTGCGATCGCTCTGCTTGCTGCTTACACAGCTCTCGATTTAGTTGGACAAGTCCGTACGTCTGATGGCTATGTGCAGATCGGCTGGTTAACCGCCGGTGCGATTGTTATGGGTACTGGGATTTGGTCAATGCATTTCGTGGGAATGCTGGCGTTTTGCTTGCCAATTCCTGTGCAATACGATGTCTTCACTGTACTGTTATCCATACTGGCAGCAATTTTGGCATCAGCATGTGCCTTGTTTTTCGTCAGTCAGGAAGTCATGAGCAGAGTGAATTTACTGAGTGGCAGTCTGTTGATGGGGTTTGGCATTACCACGATGCACTATACTGGCATGGCTGCGATGCGATTACAAGCAAAGATTCACTACAACTATTTTTTAGTAGGACTTTCTGTAGCGATCGCTTTGATTGTTTCATTAGCAGCGCTGTGGCTGGCATTCCATTTGCCCGATCGCACCACCACTGCTAGTAGACGACAGAAAATAGGTAGTGCCATCATCTTGGGAATGGCAATACCGACAATGCATTATACAGGTATGGCAGCTACTAGTTTTCATGCCACAAAGGTAGCACAGATGCCATCAGGTTGGATTCTTGACTCTTCTGGGTTAGCCAGCACTATCGGTATTTTTACCTTTGCCATTTTGGGATTAGCACTTTTGATTTCGCTGGAGAAAAAAACAGTTGACAGAACAGTTGCGTTAATCAATTTACAACATGAGATTGCTGAGCGCCAACAGGTAGAAAAGCAGCTGCAACTTGAACAAGCCCGGAAACTTGAAGAAACTTTGAAAGAATTAAAACAAACTCAAGCACAATTAATTCAGAGTGAAAAAATTTCTTCCCTAGGACAATTAGTTGCTGGAATTGCCCATGAAGTCAATAATCCTGTAACATTCATTTCTGGCAATTTATCCTACGCTTACCAGTACGTTGAAGACTTAATTTACTTGCTCAATCTCTACCGCAAACAGTGTCCGAATCCCAGTGTGGAAATTAAACAGCAAATTGAGGCGATAGATTTAAATTACTTGCTTGAGGATTTACCCAAAATGATTTCCTCGATGAAATTTGGTACTGACCGTATTCAAGAAATCATGCAGTCATTGCGAAATTTCTCACGATTGGATGGAAATAACAAAAAGATTGTTGATATTCATGAAGGAATTGACACAACCTTGATGATTTTGCAACATCGTCTGAAAGCCGAGTCACACCGCCCTGCAATCCAGGTTGTCAAGCAGTATGGTAAATTACCTTTGGTTGAGTGCTATGTAGGACAACTCAACCAAGTATTTATGAATTTGCTAGCTAATGCCATTGATGCTTTAGAAGAGTCTAACAATGGCAAAACTTTTGCGGAAATTCAGACTAATCCGAATACAATTACCATTTGTACCAGTGCAGATGAGCATGATGCGATCATCAAGATTGCTGACAACGGGCCTGGTATTCCTGAAGAAGTGCGGCTGCGATTATTTGATGCTTTCTTCACCACCAAAGCCGAGGGTAAAGGTACAGGACTGGGATTAGCGATTTGTCATCAGATTATTACAGACATCCACGGTGGTAGCTTGCAGTGCTTCTCTACCTTAGGCAAAGGAACAGAGTTTGTCATACAAGTTCCCATAGCGATCGCAGTTACTAATAGGGAGTAGGGAATTGGGAATGGGGAATTGGGAATGGGAAGCAGAAGAATAATAACAACTGACAACTAACTCCTAACTCCTAACTCCCAACTCCTAACTCCTAACTTCCAACTCCTCACACCTTCTCTGCGGTCAGTTGCTGTTGCTGTTCTGGGCTTTGCAGATATGCATATAATCTATTAAGCGCATTAACGTATGCTTGGGCAGAAGCAACTATGATGTCTGTGTTTGCAGCATGTCCGGAAAATACTCTCGATTCGTGCCGTAAACGGATGGTGACTTCCCCAATGGCATCAATTCCGGCTGTGACTGACTGCACAGAAAACTCAATTAACTGGTTTGGCACGTTCACCACGCGATTGATTGCTTTATAAACTGCATCTACTGGGCCAGTACCAATTGCTGCATCGGTTAATTCTTCGCCGTCTGGTGTGCGGAGTGTAACTGTGGCGGTAGGTTTGGCGTTGCTACCACAGGAAACTTGCACTAACTCTACGCGGAACAAATCAGGTGCTTGTTGGATTTCATCGTTAACAATTGCTTCCAAATCCCAATCGGAAATTTCTTTCTTTTTGTCAGCTACTTCTTTAAACCTCACAAATGCTTTGTTTAATTCTGTTTCTGACAGATCAAAGCCCAATTCTTTCAAGCGAGTACGGAAAGCATTTCTCCCTGAATGTTTACCCAATACTATTTGATTGTCTGTTAAGCCAATCAATTGGGCATCCATTATTTCATAGGTTAGCTTGTTTTTTAACACCCCATCTTGGTGAATACCAGACTCGTGGGCAAAGGCATTTGCCCCTACGATTGCTTTATTTGGTTGCACTAGCATTCCCGTCAAATTAGAAACTAAGCGCGAGGTTTTATAAATTTGACGGGTGTCAATATTGGTTAATGGTTGCTCAGAATCAACTGGTCTTCCTAAGAAAGGATTGAAATATTGCCGCCGCACATGCAAAGCCATGACTAATTCTTCTAAGGCAGCATTTCCTGCTCGTTCACCAATACCATTGATGGTACATTCTAATTGGCGTGCGCCATTTTTTACAGCTTCCAAGAAGTTAGCAACTGCTAAACCTAAATCGTTATGTCCGTGAACAGAAATAATTGCTTGGTCAATGTTGGGCACATTATCTTTAATGCCTTTAATAATTGCCCCAAATTCACTAGGTGTAGTGTAACCAACTGTATCAGGAATATTAACTGTTGTTGCCCCAGCAGCGATCGCTCGCTCTAACACTTGATACAGAAATTCTGGGTCAGAACGTCCAGCATCTTCGGGTGAAAATTCCACGTCATCGGTGAAACTTTTGGCATAAGCTACCATTTCTTCTGCGATCGCTAGTACTTCTGATTTTGTCTTTTTCAGTTTGTACTTCAGATGAATATCAGAAGTGGCAATAAATGTATGAATTCTGCCATGAGCAGCGTTCTTTATCGCTGCTGCTGCTGTTTTGATATCATCATGCCTTGCTCTTGCCAAACTACAAATTACCGGGCCATCTTCTGTGCCTACGATTTCTGCTATCTTGCTTATGGCTTCAAAATCTCCCGGACTAGCAAAGGCAAAACCAGCTTCAATTATATCTACACCCAACCGCGCCAGCTGCTTAGCGATCGCCAGCTTTTCGTCTATATTCAGTGTTGCTCCCGGACATTGTTCTCCATCTCGGAGTGTAGTATCAAAAATGATGATTCGCTCTGCTTGATTTGTCATTTTGGCTCGTTGTTTAGTTTTAACTTTTTGCTTAAAATACTCGGAACCTTATCTTTTTATTCTTAACATTCTGTAAATAATTGTTAAGGCAATCAACCTTCTACTTTCTCTATTTGGTCTCTTATATCGTTCAAATCTATATATCTATCCGTGGCATTACGCAATTCTCTAGCAATCATGCCTTCTGTTGATACTACTGTAATATGTGTATTTTTTGAACGCAAGAGTTCGATGGCTCTTTCAAAATCCCCATCGCCGCTAAATAAAACTACTCGATCATATTGGTCTACTGTATTAAACATATCTACAACAATTTCTATATCTAAATTGGCTTTTTGCGAATACCTGCCGGATGAATCATCATAATATTCTTTGAGAATTTTAGTTCGGACTGTATATCCCAGACTGATGAGAGCATCTCTAAAACCTCGTTGATCTTGTGGGTCTTTTAAGCCAGTGTACCAGAAAGCATTAATTAAAGTAGTATCTGATTGCTCGTGTTTGAAATATTCTAAGACTCGCCGAGGATCAAAAAACCAGCCATTTTTTTGTTGAGCATAGAACATATTGTTTCCGTCTACAAAAATAGACAGACGATTCATTGGAGAACCCATAGAAAAATACACCTAATAAATAGAAATGAATTTAGATGGAACAATAGATTATAGCAACTCTCAAATGATAATTTTGCTAATATACCTAAAGGAACTTCTCATGTATAGCTTTTATCTTACCGCTTTCAAAGCAGAAAATTTGCCCAAACGTTAGACATAAGCTGTTGGGTGTCCCACGTTTTCACTCCTAATACTATAAGAGACACCCCATGATCAAAATCTACCAATAAAATTGACTGACCAACAGCATTCTTAGCTATATAACGGTCAAGTTTACTCCTAAAGAGGTAAGTCATAGGTCTTGGGGTAGGATCAACATTGATCACCATCTATCAGTTTTACATTCAACAAAAGGACAAGCCTAATGGAAATGCCAGTGTTGTACAACAGGCACGCGTTGCTTATCAGTAGGCTGTTGGTAGACTACATCTAAATAGACGCACCTGTGGGCTAGAGTGGAATAGAATCTCGTAGCAACTCAATGTCAAGTCAGAGAATTTCCGGCTCAGGTCTGTAGAATGATCTCTGCTTTAATCTTAGTCAGAGAATAAGTTAGGCAGTAGCTGGGTTGAGAGTCTGCTGTATCGAGGTTGGCTAACCCCAGTTTGGTCAGGAATAGCAGATACATTACAAATGTATAAGATTTTCATTTAAGTCTAATTTCAATGTACTCGTAGTAAAAAGGGACATGAATAAATAAAGTTGTACGTAAACCAATTATTAACACGATATGGCAGAAGAACCTACACCTACCTTAACTAAAAAACATGTTTCTGCTGCCAATATAGGCTCAAGTAAACTGACAAAAGTCCCTCTGACAGCATCAACACTCTCTTTCACACTCATGGCTCGCTTAGGCCATTTGCTTGCTGGTGCTTCAGCCATAGGTGCAGCACTGCTGAGTGTTTCTGGTTTAGGTATGGTGCAATTGATGGAAAATCAAGCGCTGTCTGCATTTTTCCAGTTGCGCGGGCCGATTGTGCCTCCGCAAGATATCGTAATTTTAGCGATCGACGATCAGTCGATATCAATTCCTGAACAGTACTATAAAACAGATCCAAAACACTACGTTTACTTAGAACCGCTGAAATCATTTCCCTTTAAACGAGCAGCATATGCCCAGATTATCGAAAAGTTGATCAAGGCTGGTGCGCGTTGTGTGGCATTAGATCTAGTTTTTGACACACCAAGTAGTTACGGTATAAATGACGATCGCCAACTGCAAGCAGCATTGCAACAATACGGTAGCAAAGTCACCTTAGCAGCACTCTACGAAAATTTCCAGACACACCAAGGAATTTTCATGCAACTGAGTCCGCCTCAAGAAATGTTTCGTGTCGGGTCAGTTTCTATTGGTTCAGTCAATTTCCCCCTGGAGATAGATGGCAAAGTTCACCAACTAGCGAGTGAGTTTTCGGATTTCTTACCTCAAGACGATTCTTTAGCAGTGAAAATGCCCTCATTTGATGAAGCGGTGCTATTGGCAGCACAGATAAATTATCCCAGACCAAAGGGCGATCGCATTCATTTCTGGGGAACAGCGGGGACATTCGAGACAATTCCTTTGTGGTACGTACTCGACCCAGAAAACTGGAATACTTATTTAGAGCAGGGCAGGGTTTTCCAAGGCAAGATAGTCTTGATTGGCTCAACAGATAAGTTGAACAACGATTATCATCCCATAGCTGCGGGCAACAGTCTAGAGCGGATGTCAGGAGTGGAAATTCACGCCAATGCCATCGCCACTTTGATGCAAAATAAAGCCATTGCCCAAGCTTTTAATACTCCACCTCTGCGGAGCTTGTTTGTACTGATATTAGTTGGTGGTGCAGCCATCATTATTACTAAAACCAAACGAGGGATTGAGAGATTTACATTTAGCCTCGTCCTAGCTAGCATTTGGGGAGGAATTAGCTATGTGAGCTTTGTATATGCTCAGTTAATTTTTCCCACTGTGACACCGATGATTGCGATCGCTGTTTGCGGACTGTCTTACTTAGTAACCGAAGTAGCCAGGGAAAAAATTAGAATCCACCAATTCATCAATATTTTTCAGAAATATAAAACTTCTCCCGTTGTCCAAGAGATTATCAGCCAACAACAAGACCTCCAGGACTTACTCCAGCAACGAGATTTAGCATTAACAGGGAAAATACTAGCAGGACGTTACAAAATTGTCAAAGTTCTTGGTGCAGGTGGATTCAGCGAAACCTACATTGCCCAAGATACCCTCCGTCCTGGAAACCCGTCATGTGTAGTTAAGCAGCTAAAACCAGCCAACACCCAATCAAAGGCCTTAGAACTAGCCAGACGTTTATTTGAGTCAGAAGCCCAAACCCTAGAAAAATTGGGAACACACCCCCAAATTCCTCAACTTCTGGCTTATTTTGAACAAGATGCAGAATTTTATTTAGTGCAAGAATATATAGAGGGTCATCCTCTGAGTCAGGAACTCCCACTGGGTAAACCGATTTTAGAAACTAAAGCGATCGCAATTGTCAGAGATTTATTGCAAACATTAACATTTGTCCATGAAAACGGCGTCATTCACCGAGATATTACAGCAGTTTTCAGATGAATAGACCACAGTGAGCAAACCAACCCCAAGCATCATCAGAGGAGATGTGTTCATTCACAATCTGAGTTAAAACGTGATTTAGTGCCTCATGGGTTGTAACTTTTGCTGCTCGTAAACACTGCTTCAGTTTTGACCAGCATAATTCAATTGGAGATAAATCAGGTGAGTAAGGAGGCAAAAAGACAAGACGTGCACCAACTGCTTCAATTGAGTCTCGAATCACCGCAGCAGTATGTACTGATAAATTATCCATGACAACAATTGCTCCAGCCCATAACTGTGGTGCTAGAATCTGTTGCACATAAGTTACAAACACATCGGTATTGACACTACCTGAAATACTCATAGTGGCAATCAGCCC
>NZ_JAECZC010000045.1 GCF_016056305.1 Amazonocrinis nigriterrae CENA67
CAGTCGTGTCATTCCCAACCTCAAACCGGATTCATCTACAAATACCAAATTATGTGGGTCTATACCTAAAACCCAATCTCGATAATCAAAGCGCATTTGATTGACTCGTGAACTGTCTTGCTCGCTAGCATATAGTGTTTTTTTTAGTGGTCAACTTCAACCTTTGAACTGCTCGATGCATAGTCGTAACACTGACTTCGACACCACTTTTGGCTGCAAAACCAGAGCATAATTCTTCAAGTATTGCATCTGGTTGCTCATCAACTAACTGCTCAATTACTGCCAAACTACTATTCCTGATTTTAGCGATCGCACCTCCTCCATGAGGCAAAGATGTCACCTGTCCCGTGTCTCGATAGCGACGAATTAACCTTTTAATGAAGGATACACTCACTTGAAAGCGTTCAGCCAATTGGCGTTGCGACCCTTGTTTGGATTCATAAGCATTTATCACACGTTGGCGTAAATCTGTTGAGTAGGGAGCCGGCATAACTATGAGTATTTTTGCTGCTCCTTCAGTTTACTAAATTTGGTGTCTATTCAATTGAAAAACGCTGTAAGTTATTGCAATTTTCAGAAAAGACTACTTCCTTTCATCGACAAAAAGAAAAATTATGGCAGCGCCTTCTTTGCCATCTGTGAATGCCTACAGTGCAGATAGCGAAGTTATTTTACACGCACAGATAGAGGCGTTTTATTATGAAAAATTTATGGCTTTGCGTAATGTTGACCTTCCCATTTACAAAAACTTAATTACAACTTTTATTGGCCCTTCCGGTTGTGGTAAAAGCACTTTACTTAAATGTTTTAATCGTTTGAATGATCTTATTCCCCAAACTCGCTTACAAGGGCAAATTCTGTTTAAAGGTCGCAATGTCTATCATCCTTTAGAAGATGCAGTAGTCTTGCGCCGCAACATTGGGATGCTTTTCCAAAAGCCAAATCCCTTTCCCAAATCCATCTATAATAACGTTGCTTTTGGGCCCCGCATTCAGGGCTATCGGGGAGATATAGATGAAATTGTAGAGTTGTCATTACGTCGTGCAGTTCTTTGGGATGAGGTTAAGCATAAGCTCAAAGAAAACGCCCTCTCTCTATCTGGTGGACAGCAACAACGGTTATGTATCGCGCGAATGCTGGCTGTGCAACCGGAGATAATTTTGATGGATGAACCTTGCTCCGCTCTCGACCCCATATCAACCAATCAAATTGAAGCTTTGATACAGGAACTTAAACAACATCACACCATTGTAATTGTGACTCATAATATGCAGCAAGCTTTACGAGTTTCTGATATGACCGCATTCTTAAACACGGAAATGAAAGAAGGAAGTCGTACTGGCGAATTAGTAGAGTATGATCGCACTCATATAATTTTTCACCAGCCAAAACAAGAAATTACCCGCCAATATGTCAACGGTAATTTTGGTTGAAATAGAAAATATTATTCGATGCTAAAACTTAATCTGTCTATGGGTATATTATTCTCAACTTTAGAGTCTTTTAATTGGAATTATTATGTTAAATAACCAGCATGATCCACAATATAATCAAAACTCAATTAACGAATAAAAGTTCTAATAAAAATATTTTTCTTGATGATTGATTTATTTAATCTTGGATAGAATGAAATTGTAAACATCAATGGACTAATAAGATTATGGCACCTAAAATCATACCTGATGTTGAAAACTTAGTTGAAGACCTTGGAGTTCCAGGGATTGCAGCAATAGTGCTTCTTCCAGTTATCGTTCCAGTAGTAACGGGTGTTGGCAAACCAATAGCTAAAGCAGCCATTAAAGGCGGAATCCTCATCTATGAAAAGGGCAAAGAAGTAATTGCAGAAGTTGGTGAAACCTTTGAGGATATTGTGGCTGAAGCTAAGGCTGAACTTGCTGAACAACAAGCTGAAGCTGAGGTTGAACAATTTGAATCGTCAGCTAGTTAAATTTCACTACCAAACCGAAAGAAATCAATGTTAATGGTTGAATTTTGTGGCTTGTACGTGCAATGCAGTACATTTTTTTGGAAGATGGATAAAATATCCATCTTTTTTAATATTACAAAATTTTTCAAAATATCTATAATGTATAACAAAGTGCTGTTAGCGGAAGTGGGGCGTTCAGCCCGTGTTGAGTAAAAACTAAGTTATTTCCAGGTTTTGAGCAATGTTAGCAGTACAGGTACGGCAGTAGTAGTGCAAACTGGTAGCAATACTTACTTGGGTGCATTCGCTCAAACTCTTGTCGGTCAAAAAACCCTCTCCAGTTTTGACAAAGGAGTAAATGGCATTAGCTTCTTACTATTGCGGTTTATGCTGGTCATTGCACCTTTGGTATTTTTCATCAATGGGTTTATTAAAGGCAATTGGACAGAGGCTTTCTTTTTTGCCCTATCTGTGGCTGTGGGGTTAACGCCAGAGATGCTACCGATGATTGTAACAGCCAATTTGGGGAGAGGCGCGATCGCTATGTCTGATAAAAAAGTGATCGTTAAAAATATCGATTCCATCCAAAACTTTGGTGCAATGGATATTCTCTGTACCGATAAAACAGGCACTCTCACCCAAGATAAAATTATTTTGTAAATGCACCTGGATGTTTATGGCGAAGAAAATGACGAAGTTCTAGAGTATGCCTATCTCAATAGCTTCTATCAAACAGGATTAAAAAACCTACTAGATGTGGCTGTACTAGAACATATCGAGTTACACGCATCTTTAAAAGTTGAAAAAGATTTCCGCAAAATTGATGAAATTCCCTTCGATTTTGTCCGCCGTCGCATGTCCGTAGTTGTGGAAGAAACCCATCATAAGCATATATTGATTTGTAAAGGTGCAGTCGAAGAAATTCTGCAAGTTTGCACTCAAGTCCAAGCTAATGATCAGATTTTACCCATAGAGGAATCAGTCCACGCCCAAGCATTGCAATTAGACCAGGAATTAAACGAAGATGGATTAAGAGTGATTGCTGTCGCTTATAAAGAACTACCACCAGACCAACTCACATACTCAGTAGTCGATGAGTGTAATTTAATTATGCTAGGGTTTATTGCCTTTCTCGACCCACCGAAAGAATCAGCAGCCCAAGCAATTAGCGCCCTGAATCACAATGGCATCCAAGTAAAAATATTAACAGGTGACAATGAAATTATTGCTCGCAAAACCTGTAAAGATGTGGGTTTATATGTTCACCACACCCTAATAGGTAGCGAAGTTGAGAAATTATCTGATGAAGAATTAGCAGAGATAGCAGTCACAACGACTATTTTTGCCAAACTATCTCCCCTACAAAAAGCTAGAATCATTCAAGTTTTACGCCGTAAAAGTCACATAGTCGGCTTTCTGGGAGATGGAATTAATGATGCAGCGGCTTTACGGGAAGCTGATGTTGGTATCTCCGTGGACACAGCCGTAGACATTGCTAAAGAGTCAGCAGATATTATCCTGTTAGAAAAAAGCTTGTTGGTATTGGAAGCAGGGGTGAATGAAGGGCGCAAGACATTCGGCAACATCGTCAAATATATCAAAATGGGTACAAGTTCCAACTTTGGTAATATGTTCAGTATGTTGGGAGCAAGCGCCATGCTGCCATTTTTACCGATGAGTTAAGTGCAAATACTGTTAAATAATCTACTCTACGATTTTTCTCAAACTGGAATTCCCTTTGATCATGTGGATCGAGAATACCTGACTAAACCGCGTAAATGGCAGATTAATGATATCCAGAAGTTTATGCTTTACATCGGCCCCATGAGTTCGATTTTTGACTATGCGACCTATGCTTTAATGTGGTTTGTATTTGGTGCCAACTCAATAGAAAAACAAGCACTGTTTCAGACAGGTTGGTTTGTGGAAAGTTTGTTGACTCAAACGTTAATTGTCCACATTATCCGCACTGCGAAAATTCCCCTAATTCAAAGTACAGCATCGCTACCCATGTTAATGGTGACTCTGACGATTATGGCGATCGGAATTTATCTTCCTTTCTCTCCTATCGCATCAGGGTTGGGATTTGTGCCTTTACCTGCTAGTTATTTTCTCTGGTTAGTGTTGATTTTATCTAGTTATTCTGTGTTGACACAGTTAGTAAAAACCTGGTTTGTGAAAAAATATGGCTACAACTAAACAATACCTTCAATAATTTACGAAAGGTAGAGTCTAACCGTAGTATCGCTACAGATTTACGGCACAATAGTTAAAATTGATATTTGCGATCGCGCACCCACATACTTATCAGTACAGCTTTACCTTGGGCGTTCACTTTCACTTCTACTACTATCGGTTGTCTTTGTCCTGGTTGAGTTGGTCTAGCTGCTGAAATATCCTGATTAATATCGTTACGTTGATCCTCCGGAATATAATAAGTTTCCAAGCCGTAAGAAATTGAATTATAGCTACTGTAACGTCCTTGCAAAGCTATCTGATTTGCAGGTAGGGAAGTCGGAAGTTCTTCACTTAGCCGCACAGGTTTCCACGCTTGAGGAACTTTACCAGAGGATTTTTCCTCTTCCAGAATGACGTAAAAACTTGTTCCTGACGCTAAAGGCTGATATTTTTTGTCTGTACCAGGATATTGCTTTACCAAATCTGTCCAACCAGGAAGTTTTGCTAAATTATCTACACGAGAAATTTCATAATTCAGCGTCACCGAATAACCGCGCAGTAAATCGTAAGGATCTACAGGTTGAGTTTGCAAAATAGCTGTTTTACCTGTAATAACTGTGTAAACTGATTGAGCCGGTACTGCTAAAATAAATGCTGTTTGTATCAGCAAAGGTACAATAAACCTCCAAATAACTATAGGCTGTTCTTTTGGTTCGGCTGGCAAAGGTAATGTTTCGTTAGTTTCCATAAAATTAGGAAGCAGGAAGCAGAAGGCAAGAGGTATAAACACAGAATAAATCTGACGAAACTTAATTACGAATTACGAATTACGAATTACGAATTATTTTCAGATATAGTTGGTCGAGAGGACAAATAACGTTCAAACCACAAACCGGCGATAATTACCCCAACACCACATAGGACAAAAATCAAGGATTTGAATAATAAGGCGGTGTCGTACTCTAGCATCCGACTAATAATTTGTAGTGTTAGTAATACTATGCCACCCCAAAAAGGTCGTCGTTCCCCTAATTCCAGTGCTTCTCGAATTAATTTAAATGCCAAAACTGCTAAAAGAAGATTAAACGCAAAGATGGGAATAACTTGAATGGGAGTGATAGCTTGATGCACAAAGATGACTAAGGCAGTGATTACAATCAAGCTGCCAATAAAAATACTTTTTACTTCTATTGGCTGACGCTGTTGGTTTGGGGTTGGACGTAACAAATGCCACCATTGCCATACAGCTAAAATTATGAAAATTGCCACATCTAAAAAAGGTAGCCAGGTTGCTAAAGGAGTGTTCCTAAATTGAGTTTGATAACCAATCATCCGCGCTTGCCACAACCAACGGAAAGAAAGAAAATAAAATGTGATGCTAAAAAATGCCCAAGTTAGCGATCGCGCGAACGGCTGAAACCTTTTAGAATTAACTTGGCGAAACAGTGAATCATCATAACTCCACAATAAGGCTGGTGGCACAGTAAAGGCAGCTATAGTAAGCCAAAGCGGAGTATCTGTGTATGTGATAACTTCCAACGACCTGAGATGAGATTGCCAGGATATCACAAAAGCGATCGCTGTAATTCTAAAAATCCAACGGGAACGACACCAGTAAGCTAAAGGTACAAACAGTAAACTCAAGACTAAAGGCAGATGTTCTATAACTGTCACACCCCATGTCAACTCATTAACTGCATAGTACCAATTGAACAATCCTATCCAAGACCCCATTAGCATTAAAATTAGGGCAAGCATCCCCAAGGAAGTCAAGCGCAAACTGTACGCCATCAGCAAAACAGCTAATCCCCAACCTAAGAACAGTTCGTAACTAGAACCGTTAACATGGTACATTTGTGCTAATAGCGCCATATTAGCACCTATGGTCAAAGAGCCGACAATTAGCAAGCCTTCTCCTAAGACACGTTGACGGCGTTTTCTGTCTCTGGAGGACTGATTATTTCTGGTGGCTGGTTTCCACAGGCTAAAACCAGTAATATTTGTCACCAAGAATAAACTCAATAGTAAAATTAACTTGACTTCTCTAGTTAAAGCTTGCCAGTTGGCAGCGACAAAAGTAATTACACCCAAGCCTAACAATATTGCCCCAACCGCTATTAAGATAAAAACGAAGCGATCGCGAGCAGCCGTTTCTAAATGATCAAATTCATACCTTTGTGCCAATCTTTGATACAAATCGGCATCAATTAACCCCTCACTCTGCCATAGTTGCGCTTCAGTACGCAACTTGCGGCGAAAATTATCCAACAACATAATTTTTTCAGCTATATATACGAAAATATTCGGATTCCAATATGCCGATGCTCACATTTAATCACTTCAGTACCTACAGAAAGTGTCCAGTTTGTCAAGTGGAATACAGTTATCCGCAGATTATTCTACCTATGGGCGATCGCTACTGTCTGACTGGCGCTAATAAAATTTCACAATAAAATTCTGCTATAGATTGGAGAGAAGCGTGCCGCTTCCAAAACTGGCTAACAGATGGGATGGTTGTAATGAAGAACAAGAACCAAGTTGTTTTTACCTTAATGTTGAAAAGCGCTGTTGTCTTTTCACCCTTACTGCTATCTGCTGGTATTGCCAGTGGACAAACCCCAGCATCAGCCTCTAGAGATATAATTACTGTTCAGGCAATCACCAATCAGCAACAGGAAGAATTAACGCGACTGAGGGCAGAAAAACGCCTGCGAGAGCAAGAAAAATTAGAATTGGATCGCGCTTTTAATCGTATCAATATCTGGTTAGTGTTATTAAGTTTATTTCCAGTGGTAATCATTGCTTTATTTTGGTTGCTGCGTCGGGTAGCAATCCGTGAAATTGTGAATAGAGCAATGGCACAACTAGAAGGAATAGAAAATTTACAAAATCAACTAACTCTTGTTAAACAAGAAGCTGAAAATACGATTCAAGAAGCGAAAAAGCTCAATCGTCAATTAGATAAGGAAGCTGAGGCACTCAAACAAAATATCAAATTACAGCAGGAAAATTTATCTGTTTTAGCATCTGAGTTATTGCAAGCCAAAGATAATCTGTTTACAGGGTTAGAATCTGATATCAAAAATGTACAAGAGAAAGTAGGAAAATTAGAATCGGAATTTGCCGCACAATTAGCCCAATGGCAATTGGATAATCAACGACAAAAAAATCAGACGCTCGAAAATTTAGGAAAACTCGAATCGGAACTTGCCCAGCGACTATCTGAATTACAGTTAGGTGCTGAACAGCAAAAAAATATCGCTTTAGAAAATATAGAAAAATCTAGGGATGAATTCATTGCTTTAGTTGCCAGCTTGCAATCTGATACTCAGCAAAGAAAGGATAACATTCTAGAAAATTTAGCAACCTTACAGTCAGAATTTGCACAGCAGCTATCAAATTTACAACTTGATGCTCAACAACATAAAGATTTAACCCTCGAAAATATCAAAGAGCTAATATTAGGCTTGCAATCTGATACTCAGCTACGAAAAAATGAAATTCTAGATACTTTAACAAAGCTGCAATTTGAATTTACATCACAGCTATCAAATTTACAAGTTGATGCTCAACAACAGAAAGATTTAACCCTTGAAAATATCAAAGAGCTAATATCAGGCTTGCAATCTGATACTCAGCTACGAAAAGATGAAATTCTAGAAACTTTAATAAAGCTGCAATCAGAATTTACATCACAGCTATCAAATTTACAAGTTGATGCTCAACAACAGAAAGATTTAACCCTCGGAAATATCAAAGAACTAATATCAGGATTGCAATCTGATACTCAAGGAGAAAAAGATAAAATACTGGGAAGTTTAACAAAGCTGCAATTAGAATTTACATCACAACTATCAAATTTCCAAGTTGATGCTCAACGACAGAAGGATTTAACCCTCGGAAATATCAAAGAGCTAATATCAGGCTTGCAGTCTGATACTCAGCTACGAAAAAATGAAATTCTAGAAACTTTAACAAAGCTGCAATCAGACTTGACATCACAACTATCAAATTTCCAAGTTGATGCTCAACAACAAAAAGATATCATCTTGGAAGATATTAGAGAGCTAATATCAGGATTGCAGTCTGATACTCAAGTAGAAAAGGATAAAATTCTCGAAAGTTTAAGAAACTTGAAGTTAGAATTTATATCGCAGCTATCAGAATTACAAGCAGATGTGCAAAATCGCAAACAGCTAATTCTTGAAAATTTAGAGAAATCAGGTTCAGAGTTGCTCTCTGAATTTACTGATTTGCACTTGAACGCTCAACAACAAAAGCTGCTGATTTTAGAAAAGCTGGAAAAATTAGAGAGGCAGTTTGTATTTCAACTTTCAGAATTAAAATTGGATGCTCAACAACGCAAAGATTTAATACTAAAAGAATTAACTGAAAATCAACCGCCATCTATTCCTGAATCAAAGCCAGCAGAGTCACCACAGCCACAGCCGGAAGTATCAGCAGATGAATTTGTGAAACAGGGAGATACTCTATTTGCTGAGAAACGATATAAAGAAGCGATCGCAGCTTACAATCAAGCCATTAAAATCCAACAAGATCAACCTGTTATTTGGTTAAAACTAGGCATCAGTCTGGGAAGATTGAAACGCTATAAAGATGCCATTTCGTGCTATGATCAAGCGATAAAAATTCAGTCAGACTATCATCAAGCCTGGTGCGATCGCGGTGTCGCTTTTGGCAACTTACGACAGCATCAAGAAGCTTTTGCCTCTTTTGACAAAGCTACCCAAATCAAACCTGATGATGCAGTTGCTTGGTTAAATCGCGGTCTTTCTTTGGTAGAATTGGAAGAATACGAAGAAGCGATCGCCTCGTTTGACCAATCGCTACAACACAAACCTGATTCTGCGAAAGCTTGGGATAAACGCGGCTATACTCTAGTGAGACTGGGACGTGATGATGATGCGATCGCTAGTTTTGACAAAGCCTTGGAAATTAAGCCAGACTATGCCAGTGCATATTACAATAAAGCAGCCTGCTATGCACTACAAAAAGAAGTTAAATTAGCTGTAGAAAACCTGCAACAAGCGATTCAACTTAATCCCAGCTACAAAGAAGAAGCCGCAACAGACATTGACTTTGATGAAATTGGTGATGATGAACAATTTAGAAAGTTAATTGCAGAGTAAATAATTAATATTTAAAAACTTCTAGGATCTACGCTCCAGAATTTTTCGGATATTAGGGAGAGCAGCTTCAATAGTTTAACAGTCAATACCATAAACAGAAGGTCGTTGACCGATGACAGATAACAATCATCAGTCATCAGTCATCAGTCATCAGGAGCCAGTGCGTTGCGCGGGTTTCCCGCGTTGAAGCAACTGGCGTTCATCAATCATCAACCTTCCGTCTTCAAAACTTTTATTTTGGAAAAGGTATTGTTGGATAAAACTGAGTTAACTACTTGCCCTAAAACTCGTATCACAACACTGGGTGCAAACAGCGAATTTGGCTGTTTAACCATGTGCATTACTTCCACAAATAACCGATAAACATCAGGATCTTTAACTGAAATCTCCATGACTTCATCCATATATCGATGCATGAATTGAGTAATTTTATCTGGTTGTCCGCCTTCGGTAGTATCCCAGCGAAAATCTTCACCGGTTGCCATCAACCAAGGAGTTTCTAAAACTTTAGCCAGTTGCTTTTGAAATTGTTTTGTTAAGCCTGTGAAGTTGTGCTGTTGCTTCTGTAAACAATCATGTAGAGTTAGCGCACCTAAAGCAGCAGTGGTCATACCTTGCCCGTAAATTGGATTAAAAGCACAGACAGCATCGCCAATTGCAACCAAGCTATCTGGCATCCGAGACAGCTTTTCATAATGATGCCAGCAGTTTTCTGTACGCCGATACCCATGTATGGGAGTAATGGGTTTGGCGTCTTTGACGAATTGGTAAATCTCAGGAGTACGCAAACTGCGTGCAAATTCTATAAAGCCGGCTTCATCAGTTGGTGGATAGTCTCGACTAATACCAATCAAGATCACACCCCAGCGGTTGCCTTCTATGGGATATAACGCACCACCACGTTTGTCATGGGGTGGTTGAGAAACCACATACAGCACTTTCCAATCTGCTTGGAAATTCTCTGGTGGTTCATACCAACAAGTACTGTAACCTAAAAATGAGTTAATCATGGTTTCGCTGGGGGATTCGTAGCCGATTTTCTCTAACCACTTAGGCAACTGAGAGTTACGTCCGCTAGCATCAACTACGAAATCTGATGTTAATTCTTGTTCTTGGGAATCATCCAAACAACAAAGTTTTACTCCTGTGACTCTGGAATTGTCTGTATTAGTGACTAACCCCTTGACTTGAGTCGCCGATAAAAATTCTATATTACGGTAATTACTTAAACGACGACGGACTACCCACTCCAGAAAAGCACGACTGCAAGTGCGGGTAACTAAGTCCGAAGAACCACGGTATCCCCAACCCCGCGCATGAAAAAAACACGATTCTGCTGTCCAGTTGACACTCGGCGCACCTGCTGTAGTTAGTTCCGCTTCCATACCAGGGAACAACTGTTCTAGAATGCGATAACCTCCAGTCAGCATTACATGAACGTGATGTCCTTGGGGAACTCCGTGACGTGTTTCTGGCTGTTGTGGTAGGTGGTCGCGTTCTACCACTGTGACATACTCGAAATGTTCTGCTAAGATTCTTGCACTTAACAGTCCAGCCATGCTACCCCCAATCACAATAGCATGACTTCCATTGCTAGTTTTTTGTTGTACCTCAGTCAGCTTAGACATACTTGGTCTATCTTATGAAAGATGATTACATTCTTCATAAGTACCAAGAATTTAACTATATGTCACGGTGCGTCAAGGCTAACGCCTAACACGCCACTACTGTCTACTGCTGAAATCTCTAATAACAATAGTCATCAGTATCTATACGCTCAGATTCAAATCTACCTTTAATTTCTTCGTTGAAAAAACTACCAATTGAATCTGCTGAATGTAAATCTTCCCAAGTTTGGGAGTCTACACCCGTATATTGATAAACTGCTCCATTTTGAAACTCAACTTGCAAAATGCATTCGTCGCTATCGTAGCCCACAGCCGCCGCCATTGATGAGTTAACTGGTAGCATGGCAATTGGTTGTTCTGCAAAAGGCAGTGCAGGAGTTTCAGCAATAATTTCGTTCAGTTCTTGCAATCCTTCGTAAGCTTGTATCGGTGCAGGAATTTCCAAAAACTCCAGTTCATCACCTCGGTCAAGCAATAACTGCAAATATCCGTCAGAGTGAGCGATCGCTAATAAACTGCTCAAGTCTACCTTAGATAGCTTCATTATTTTTGATCAAACAAAATTTTTATAGTACATTTATACTAAAAAAGCCTTTGGCTGTCAAGATGACAACCCATGAATTTAAGTGAATACTAATCTTATTGATAGTTTGAAAAAAAGATCGCAATTTTTCGTATCTGCATCTATCATAAATTTTAAGTCTATATAAAGTCTGGGTAAAGATACAATAAAGAGCTTGACATCTGTATACGCGGCTGATGTTCGCTCTTAAAAATGGGTATGTAAGGTAGTGTATTGCCTTGCCCATGAAGGTTTTAAGTCAACTGTAGCTGTTAATGGTTAACAGTTAGTTGTAAAGTATCAAAAATAATCCAGGCTAAAGCTGTGCGAACACGGAAAGCAGGTCTTGAAATTCAATCACAGTGTTTTGGTCAAGATCTGAGCAAATCACCACATCTAGGCAAAATCTGGAATTTCCACCCATGCATAGGCAAAAATCCCGACGCTTTTTGAGTCAAACAGTTATGATTGCGATCGCTGTGGCTACTGTTCTAGCCAGCGTTCCCATTTTGGCGAAATCTAGCTTTGTTTCATCATCACCCAAGCCTGCTGCATCAATTGCTCAAGCAACTACTACAGGCACAATTGTCGATATTGCCAGCGCTGACAAATCTTTAAGTACCCTAGTAACAGCTGTCAAAGCAGCGGGTCTTGTGGAAACCCTTTCTGGAAAAGGCCCATTTACAGTGTTTGCACCCACAAATGATGCATTTGCTGCTTTACCAAAAGGTACTTTAGAAGAATTACTCAAACCAGAAAACAAGGATGAATTGCAAGAAATTTTGACTTACCATGTCGTTCCTGGTGCAATTGATTCTAAAAGTCTCAAATCTGGCCCACTTAAGACAGTTGAAGGCGAGGAACTGAACGTTAAGGTTGAAAATGGTCAAATAACGATAAATGGGGCAAAAGTAACCACAGCAGATATCAAAGCCAGTAATGGAGTGATTCATGTGATTGATGGTGTGCTGCATCCACCGGATGTGCAACTGTAGTTAGCTAATCAGTTATCAGTTATCATTGCTCACTGATAACTGATAACTGTCTTTTGATCACGAATAATACACTGGAAAAGATTTCGCATCTTTTGGCTTGACAAACACGCGCTGTTGTGGTTCTAACTGTAACTCGTTATAGCGATCGCGTGTTAAGTTGGCTGTCACTACTTGCCCATCATCTAAAGTTAATTCCAGCTGAATTTCCCAACCTAAATGTATCAGCCGACTCACTTTGGCTGGTGCAGTAGCGCCATTGGGAGTCTTTTCTATAATCACATCTTGCGGACGCAAAAATACTTGTGGATGTGATGTCTCAAACCCACTCCTCTGGAAAATATTCGCTGTGTTGGGCAAAACGTTCACTGGCCCAATAAAGCTCATGACAAATGCCGTTGCCGGATTGTCGTAAATTGCTGCTGGTGTCCCCACCTGTTCTACGCGCCCTTGATTCATCACCACAACTTCATCAGAAACTTCCATTGCTTCTTCTTGGTCGTGGGTGACAAAAACTGTGGTAACATGTACTTCATCATGGAGACGCCGTAACCATGCCCGTAAGTCTTTGCGGACTTTGGCATCAAGTGCCCCAAATGGTTCATCCAGTAATAATACTTCGGGTTCTACAGCTAGTGCCCTGGCTAAAGCTACCCGTTGTCTTTGACCACCGGAAAGTTGTGAAGGATAGCGATCGCCCAGTCCACTTAATTGCACCAATTCCAACAACTGTTCTACTCGCCCTTTAATCTTCTTGGCTGGGGCTTTGCGAATTTCTAAACCGAAGGCAATATTTTGCCGCACAGTCAGATGCTTGAATAGGGCATAGTGTTGAAACACAAACCCAATATTTCGTTCTTGTACACTTTGATATGTGGCATCTTTACCTGTGAGCAGTATTCTGCCGCTATCTGGCATTTCCAAACCGGCAATTAAGCGCAGTAGGGTGGATTTACCAGAACCCGATGGCCCCAGCAAGGCAACCAGCGAGCCACTCTTGATTTCCAGACTCACCTGATCAACTGCTTTAAAACTCCCGAACTGCTTGGATACATTATCAACTACAATACCCACTGCTGCTGACCTCTGCAATTTTAATACGGCTTATTGCTAGGTTTACCGTGTTTTATTTATACCATATATAAAATAGTTTTGACTTTCAAGATTTGGTTTGACGGATGATGGATGACTGATGACAGATAACAATCATCCGTCATCAGTCATCCCTTTTGTATCGAAATATTAAGGAATATTGCATTTCTATCAAAACCTGACCTGAGAGCGCGAAATCAGTCAAAAGTCCGTGATACGATGCTTTCGGTAAATGTGAAGATTGGGAGAAGACCTTTGACACTACGGGTTGCTGTTGTTGGGTCAGGCCCTGCTGGTTCATCTGCCGCTGAAACACTGGCTTCATCTGGGATTGAAACCTACCTGTTTGAGCGGAAACTAGACAATGCCAAGCCCTGCGGGGGAGCGATTCCCCTGTGTATGGTGAGTGAGTTTGACTTGCCACCAGAGATTATTGACCGCCAGGTACGGAAGATGAAAATGATTTCGCCTTCCAACCGTGAGGTTGATATCAATCTGGTAAAACAAGAAGAATATATAGGAATGTGCCGCCGTGAAGTGCTGGACGGCTTTTTGCGCGATCGCGCGGCAAAATTAGGTGCAACATTAATTAATGCTACCGTTCATAAACTCGATATACCGACAAACAACACCGACCCTTATACCATCCATTACGTTGACCACACAGAAGGTGGGCCACAGGGCATTACTAAAACCCTGAAAGTGGATTTAATTATTGGGGCGGATGGGGCTAATTCCCGCATTGCTAAAGAAATGGATGCAGGGGATTATAATTATGCGATCGCTTTCCAAGAACGCATTCGTCTTCCCGAAGACAAAATGGCATATTACAACGACCTTGCCGAAATGTACGTAGGCAATGACGTTTCTACTGACTTCTACGCTTGGGTGTTCCCCAAATATGACCACGTAGCTGTAGGTACTGGGACAATGCACGTCCATAAAGCCAGTATCAAACAGTTGCAAGCTGGTATCCGCGCCCGCGCTAGTGAAAAACTGGCAGGCGGTAAAATCATCAAAGTAGAAGCACACCCCATTCCCGAACATCCCCGTCCTCGCCGCGTAGTCGGTCGCATCGCTTTGGTAGGAGATGCTGCTGGCTATGTCACCAAATCCTCTGGTGAAGGCATTTACTTTGCTGCCAAGTCTGGGCGGATGTGTGCTGAAACCATCGTGGAAATGTCCAACAGTGGTAGCCGCATTCCCACAGAAAATGACCTGAAGATTTACCTGAAGCGTTGGGATAAAAAATACGGACTCACCTACAAAGTGCTGGATATTTTGCAGAGTGTGTTCTATCGTTCTGATGCTACCCGCGAAGCCTTTGTAGAGATGTGCGCTGACCTTGATGTGCAGCGGCTAACATTCGATAGCTATCTGTACAAAACAGTTGTCCCCGCCAACCCCATCACTCAACTAAAAATTACCGCCAAGACAATTGGTAGTCTAATTCGCGGTAACGCCTTAGCTCCTTAATAAGAGTAAAATCAGGCTTAACAACAACAGAGGAGACGGGGAGTAGATAATTCTAAATTCAAGATAAATAATTTTGAATTAGGGATTAATTTACTCCTCTTCTCCTCTGATATTTTGGGGTGCTGAAATTAACTATAAACTTGAACCTGAGAAAAAATCATAAATTGTGCGATCGCATTTTTGCCAATTTCCTCCATTATGCGATCGCTAATTTTTAATTTTGCCAAGCTGTACTACTCATTCGTAGCGATATGCATGTCATTCTGTAGGCGTTCCCCTAGACACTCAAACAGCATCTTTTCGTAGAGTAGGGTATGCCCACAGATTAGACAGCCAAGTAGAGTTGAGACTATAGTCGAGCAGAGTGCAGCTTGCCATAAATACACAGAGGCAGATTTTCGTAGAGTGGGGTAGAACCTACCCTGATGTTTTTGTTACACTGCATCTAACTCACCATGACCATAACAATACTGACTAATGAACTCTAGTACAGCGTGGCAGAAATAATTATCCAGTGGAAAAAAGCTTAAAAGCTTACTGTACAAACTTTCTTACCTTCTGCCTCGAAAGAGTCATGATTGGTGAGTGCTGAGTGTGGAGTTAGCAGTGCTTCCCTTGCTTTGCTGCTGCTCTGCTCCCCTGCCCTCTATCATACTTGGTGGTGTACGAAGTTCACAGGGACTACTTCCTGCCTGCTTTCACTCAACTGCTGATGTTGAAACCCCCTCAGTTGATGGAGGAACGCTGGGCAATTCCAGACAGTATCCTGCACCATACACTGTCTTGATGTAGCGGGGGTGTCGGGGATCTGGTTCTAGCTTGGTTCTCAAGTGCCGGATATGTACTCGAATCGTTTCGATGTCATCATCTGGATCGTAACCCCAAACTTCTCTGAGGATTTCGCTAGGAGAAACTGTCTGACCGTGGCGTTGCAGCAAACAGTGAAGTAGCTCAAACTCCAAGTGAGTCAGTTTCACAGTTTCACCAAACCATATGGCTTCAAATCTTTCGGGAACAAGGGTCAGCGGCCCATAGTTCAGAATCTCACTGTGCTTTGCTGCTTGAGGAATGCGGTCAGTACGCCGCAATAATGCCCGTACCCGCGCTAGCATTTCTTCAACTTCAAAGGGCTTGGTGAGGTAGTCGTCTGCCCCAGCATTGAAGCCTTCTACCTTATCCTGAGTTTGGCTTAAAGCCGTCAACATTAACACGGGAATCTCAGCTGTGCGCTCATCCCGGCGTAGGCGTTGGCAAACTGTAAATCCATCAACTCTCGGTAACATCAGGTCAAGCATGATCAAGTCTGGTTGTAGCTGGAGTGCTAGAGCTTGACCTTTGATACCATCTTCAGCTTGGCTGACATCGTAGCCAGCCATTTCCAAGTTGACGGCAACTAGTTCTGAAATTGCTGGGTCATCGTCTATGACAAGAATCCTCGGCATTCTTAAAAAATTATTACTACTTATTAAGGATAAATAAGAACCTTTGGTAAATACAAAGATTGCTGTATTGATTATAAAAAAGATTTTAAATTTAACATAAAAATTAAAACTGAAGGAGTGAAATCACAACTAAATTACACGAAATTCAAAATATGATGTGTTATTGCCCCTACAATCTGTCCCGATTTTTGCAAAATAGTGTGGCAATGGCTGTCTACACTGCTTTGTCGGGAAGAGGTGATTGGAAAAGAACAACTACACATCTAGAGCCGCCCTATCATAAAACAATTTTTATAGGGTAGGCAAGTTTTGCCTATTTTCGCATAAATGCTCATACAAGCGCTCTGGATCAACAATGGTTTTTAATGCTGCTGGGACGTAAGGTACACGCTCAAGGATATGCTGTGGTGTTATAGCAAAGTGCGCTCGTGCTGTAGACGCTTGGTGCGGCTACTATTCGAGAACGCCTAACGGCGAACCCGCTATCGTGGAGCCAGTGCGTTGGAGAGCCAGCGTCGTGGTGTTAGCGTGACGTTAGCGACGTAGGAGCGTCGGCAACGCGGTGAGGCAGCCCCCAACAGGAGCGGTTTCCAGCGAAGCGCGAGTCTTCTCCCCTTGGGGAGACGCTACGCTTTCCGAGCGTCTGGGGGACTGCCGATCTCAAGAGCGGTAGCGAGCTTGCGAGGGTCACCCGTAAGGGTCTTGGAGGTCTCCATGAGCGACTGGCGTCCGGCTCTGCCGACAGCCGCGCACAAGCGCGTTGCTGAGTAAAAACCAAGTTATTTCAAGGCTAGTAGCAATCAGCACTGTCCTAAAGTATGGTTCGACTGCTATAAATCTACCTATTCTTTAGGTTCAAAAGTAGGAACTTAATTATTTTACATTAGTATTCCTAGTTGTGAACATTTACTTAGTTATGCTCCTCTGAGACTATGAGGGGCATGGGAAGAGCAGGAAAAGCACTAAAACAAGTACTCGAAACCTATAACATCAGCCAAAATCAATTGGCAGTGACAATGGGCATAGGACGTTCCACTGTTCACTATTGGGTTAATCAGACAAGAGATCCTCTGGCTGAGTCAATTCCAGAGATTGTTGAAGCGTTAGAGAAGATTAACTCTGCTGCTGCCAGAGATTTTTTGGTACTGTACTTGGGGCGCATCATTCAGAATGACAACCCCACATAAGCCAAATTATTTGTTGTGTGGCTAAGCAATTTTGTAAGGCGAGGAAATGCGATCGCAGCTAAGACTTACTCACTGGTGGTAACATTTCTAAAACTGCAATACTTAAATCAGGGAAATCTAAAGGTGAGATAGTCGCATCTTCTGGCAAAACTACTTTGCTTTGATAGCCATCCTGAGTTGGTTCTCGAAAGACGTGCAATTGACGATTAACGACATCTAGCACCCAATAATCTTTAATTCCCGCTTTGGAGTAAGCTTTTGCTTTGGTTTCGCAGTCTAGTTTCAGGCTGCTATCTGCTACCTCAATAATTAGATAAACTTCAGGCGGGGTAGGATGGTGGTCTGCGTAGTCCAGTGGGTCTACTTTTGACGGATGATTGATGACTGTGTATTGGAATTACGGAATCAAGCTTTTACAACTTGGATTTCATCAAGTTGGTTAATAATCACATCCGCACCTTGGACATTATCTGACTTACCTATCCAAGTGATACCAATACAACCTGCGGCTATTGCATTACGCCCCATTTGCATATCACCTACAGAATCTCCCACCATCAATGTAGCGCCTGGTTCAACTCCTAAAGCTTGGCAAGCTTGCAAAAATAGCACTGGGTCTGGTTTGCTTGGCCCATCATCCACTCCTATTTGCACTTGGATGTAATCACTTAAGTGATGGTGTATCACAAAATCATTTACTTCTGCTGTTGTCGCAGCTGAAATGATGCCAAGTTGAATTCCTGCTACTGACAAGGTTTTTAGTATCTCCAAGCTTCCTGCAAAAAGTGGTACAGGAGTTTTGCCAATATATTTTTCGGCTTCGTCTAAAGCCTGACGGGCTATTTTGAGTGACTCAAACCATCCTCTACCAGTTTCAGCAATATATGCAGCAGCAGCAATTTCTGTTTCACGGCGACTCGCTACCGATATTAAACCTGCTGGGTCGAGGGTATTACTATTAATGCCAAACGCCATTAACAATGGTTCCCCTATTCCCGGAATTTGAGCGTCTATCAACCGCGCTGCTTTTTGTCCTAGCGATCGCAAGTAAGCTTCTGAGTCTTCTAATGTACCGTTTTTGTCAAAAAAAATTGCTTGGATATTGTTAAATATAATATTTCTACATTTAATAGTTGCCAAAAGATTCACCCCGCTGATTGAGTTAGGAAGGCGCAAGGCTTTGCACCCGTACAGAAGTTATACAATTTTGGATTTTAGATTTTGCGAAAAGTTGCGTGCGGTGAGCAGTCCGTTCGGTCGCCAGACTTGAAGGAACTGCGAACCCGTTCGCTCGAAGAGCGTTCCCGCAGGGTAGGGGGCCCTGAAGCCCCCCGCCCTTGCAAACTTTTCAAGACGGATTTTGGATTATAAAAAAGTTAGTAGGGGCGGGTTTACCCAGATGATCATTAATAATTGATAATATTTTTAAACCCGCCCCTACCAGTCTTCCATCACCCGCAATCATTTTTCAAATTAGTGTCACTAATAACAACCTTTTCCAAGAGAATTGTATATTGACCGTTAACAATCATCAGTAAACAAAAAAAAGAGGGAAAATCCCTCTTTGTAAGATATTTCGATATTTTAATACAGATAAGTAGAACTACAACTGAATTACTCTTCAATAGCTACTGGTATCTCTTCTTCTTCAGTTTCAATAGCTGCTGGAATGTCTTCCTCAACTACAGCATCTACCCCTTCTGCTGCTTCCACAGGTAAAGTCATTACCGCAGGAGCGCCTTGTTGTTTAGCTAGCAGCTGTTCTCGATATTTAGCTGCCATTTCTTCTGCTTTATCGTAAACTAAATCGCGGTTTTTAATCATGTCGCCGGGTTCGGGTTCCAGCTGTTTGGTGGACAAGGAAATCCGACCCCTTTCGGCATCCAAGTCAATGATCATAACTTTTACTTCGTCATTGACATTGAACACACTGTGAGGTGTATCAATATGCTCGTGGGAAATTTCCGAGATGTGCAATAATCCGCTGACTCCGCCAATGTCAATAAATGCACCGTAAGGCTTGATACCACGAACTGTACCAATTACTACTTCGCCAACTTCTAGGCGGTTCATCTTGCGCTCAACCAATGCGCGACGATGGGATAGAACTAGGCGATTGCGTTCTTCATCTACTTCTAGGAACTTCAAAGGCAGTTCTTCACCTACCAATTCTTCTTTGGGTTTACGGGTGCTAATGTGAGAACCGGGGATAAATCCACGCAATCCTTCAATTCTGACCAATGCGCCCCCACGGTTGGTAGCAAATACACCGGAACGAACAGTAGCATCTTCTGCTTGCAGCTGACGCACCCGTTCCCAAGCCCGCATGTACTCAATCCGACGAATGGAAAGTGTTAGCTGACCGTCTTCGTTCTCATCTGTGAGAATGAAAAATTCTCGCGTTTCATTTGACTGTAATACTTCTTCCGGGGCATCAACCCGGTTAATAGACATTTCTTGTATAGGTATATATGCTGCTGTTTTAGCACCTATGTCAATCAGAGCGCCGCGCGGCTCTATACTGAAAACAGTTCCTGGTACAATATCTCCAGGGCTAAAGTGATAATCATACTTGTCAAGTAGAGCAGCGAAATCTTCGTGAGTAAATCCAATTTCTGTAGCGGTTAAGTTCTGATTGACCATGCTGATTGGTTCCTGGTTTTAGTCTCCGTAAAGGTTGTGGCCTGAGGGTGATGTTTATGTGAACTACCCAAGGGGGGTCTACACTTAACATCTTTTTCCATCCTAGCGCAGAAAAGCTAGTGTTAGCACATATCAACTTACAGATTGAAAATTATATCATATAATGATGTGCGTTAATGATTAGTCAGCTTTTAGGTATTTAGACTACGACCGAGACGGGAGTAGGGAGTGGTGTAATTTAACGACTTCAAAAGCGCTCTTTAGTTGAGTGCTGATTGGTGAGAAAGTACATAAATTGGAATATCCGCTGTCACCAGCATTGGTGACAGCGGATAAAAATTTTATATGCTCTTACAAATCTCGTAATAGCAGCTTACTCATCTTTCTTTTCAATGCGGGGGGGTTCGCGAAATGCGATCGCAAAGAAGAGAACACCGATACACAAGGTAAAAATCAAGATGTACGCAACGCTTTCCATACTAAAAGCTCCTGCCTATGCAGTCGGTAATTAAGGTATTGGGTACTGGGTATTGGGTATTGGGTACTGGGTATTGGGTATTGGGAAAACTCTTTCCCAGTCCCCAGCTCCTAGTCCCTAGTCCCCGATCCCCAGTCCCTAAAAATTAGAGAGCTTCCTTCCGGCGGGTTGTCTTGTCACCCACTTTCTGGAATAAACCAAACTCTACTTGTTCTTCTAGATCCGCGTCCACACCAGCAAACACGTCTCGGTAGATTGTCCGGGCGCCATGCCAGAGATGACCAAAGAAGAATAATAGAGCAAATACAGCGTGTCCAAAGGTAAACCAACCTCTAGGACTGGTGCGGAATACACCGTCAGAGTTCAAGGTTTCCCGGTCAAATTCAAAGATTTCACCGCCTTGAGCTTTACGGGCATATTTTTTCACATCAGCTGGATCTGTAAAAGTTTGGCCATCCAGGTCGCCACCATAGAAGCTAACGGTGACACCAGATTGCTCAAAGCTATACTTAGATTCTGCACGACGGAAAGGAATATCAGCGCGGACAATGCCATCTGCGTCGGTCAAGATTACAGGGAAGGTTTCAAAGAAGTTGGGGAGACGACGCACGGTCAATTCCCGTCCTTCAGAATCCTTGAATACTGCGTGACCTTGCCAAGACTGGGCAATGCCATCACCCTTGACCATAGGCCCTGTACGGAATAGACCGCCTTTAGCGGGGCTATTGCCGACATAATCGTAAAATGCCAGTTTTTCGGGAATTTGTGACCAAGCTTCAGAAAGGGTTGCACCTTCAGCGACGCTATTTTGCACGCGACGCTCAATTTCTTGACGGAAGTAGCCTTGATCCCATTGATAACGGGTAGGGCCAAACAATTCGATGGGGGTAGCAGCGTTACCGTACCACATAGTACCAGCAACTACGAAGGCAGCGAAGAATACCGCAGCAATACTGCTGGAAAGTACGGTTTCAATGTTACCCATCCGCAGGGCTTTGTAAAGCCGTTCGGGGGGTCTGACTGTCAGGTGGAATAAACCAGCGATAATACCAACAACGCCAGCGGCAATGTGGTGAGCGACAATACCGCCTGGGTTAAATGGGTTGAACCCGTCTGGCCCCCACTCTGGCGCTACTGGCTGTACGCTGCCGGTGATTCCATAGGGGTCAGAAACCCACAATCCCGGGCCAAATAGTCCGGTGAGGTGGAAAGCACCAAAGCCAAAACAAAGTAGACCAGATAAGAACAGGTGAATGCCAAACATTTTTGGCAAGTCTAGAGCAGGTTCACCAGTGCGGGGATCTCTAAAGAGTTCCAAATCCCAGTAAACCCAGTGCCAAACAGCGGCTAAGAATAACAGACCAGAAAGAACAATATGAGCTGCGGCAACGCCTTCAAAAGACCAGAAACCTGGATCTGTTGAGGGGCCGCCAGTAACGTTCCAACCACCCCAAGATTGGGTGACGCCTAAACGTGCCATGAAGGGCAGCACGAACATCCCTTGACGCCACATTGGGTTGAGAACTGGATCGCTGGGATCATAAATAGCTAGTTCGTACAGTGCCATTGAACCAGCCCAGCCTGCCACTAAGGCTGTGTGCATCAAGTGTACAGAAATCAGTCGCCCTGGATCGTTCAGAACGACTGTGTGTACTCGGTACCAGGGTAGTCCCATCGACTACGCTCCTCCTCGATGAGTTATGTTTACAAAGCAATTTTCTTACTGAGATTCTGAGAGCGGAAGCCAAGAGGCTTGGCAGTTACTTTCATTCGGAAATCCGAATGCAGTGCTGTCTTACCGCCACTCAGAGAGTTTTCTGAGTTTTTGTTATTGCCAGGGTTCTGAGCTTTTCCACAGCTGAGTCTGGGAAGACTGTGTGGGTAGTTTGGCTGTGCTTAAACGCTTTAGAGGCTCTACCTGGTAGAGTAGCGATCGCCCGTGTAACTGCCCTTGAAGTTTTCTGTTGAAGAAAACGCCTTTGTTGTTCCTTTAGGAACTGGCAAAAGCCTTACAGGCTCTTGGGCAGTCGGACACGCTAACTTGATCAGAAGTCGCCTAGTAGGCGTTAATGCACTCGCCAAGCAAAAATGAGAATGTTTTAAAAAGTGTAACTATTGATGGAACTGTTTGCAAGCGTGTAAATCGATGCGATCGCGTAGCTTGCTTGAGTTATCTTGCCATGAATCCCTGCCACAATCTCATTTACGTATCTTTAAGGTTATGTCAAGGAAGGGAAGTAGGAAAGATCAGGCAGCAGGGGCAGATCAGAAGGCTCACTCCTATCTTTTTCTCCTTCACGTTCACAAATGCACACCAAGAGGCATTTATTACATGTACTTTACATTTATTTACATAAGTAAATTTACTTAAGCGTATATAGTTTATCCTCAATTTTTCATGTAGGAGGTAGGCAAAATTGGCAGTGTTCAATTTTTAAAGTTGCCCATGCAATATTTTCATCCTCACTAGCTAATGGTACAGTCAGTCCACTGAAGCAGAATTTTTGACAACTCAACTGACAATCATGACCACAACGTTATTAGGGTGCAGTACTTCTCAGAAGATAAAACTATTTAATACTTTCAGGCAAATCCAAAATTTGACTAAATCTCAATCAGACAAGCTTTCAAATATTATTGATTTTCTCAGATTTCAACATGATCAAGAGAAGTTTAATTTGTAATTAAATAGAGTTTTTTAAGGAATATTACGGCAATTCTGAAAAATTCATAATTTTGTGATGAAGGGCACAAAGTTGAATGAAACGAAGATAGATAAACATTAGCACTGCGTAAATTCCTTTTTGCAAGCCTGTAAAACACCATACATTGCTGGATATAGCCAGCCATTAGTACCAAAGCTCAACTTGATTAGTTGTTCAGGATACCTATTGGCTAATTTTTTAGCTTAATAAGTATTAAATTAACTACAAAATACTTAATTAAGCAGTATGAACACTTACATCAAGCAAAAATAAACAGTTTCTAATAGCAGTATACTGAGTCATAAAAATTACTAATAAAAATGTATAAGTTTAATACTATGCTACAATTATACATTATAAGTTAATCATACTTACTTAAATACTCCTGATGCACCAAATGTGCATAAACTGTCAGGTTAGATGATGTCTAGAGTGCATTTAATGATGCATATAGTTCATAAAGATTTTGTTTTTTTGATAGTTCACTAGTAAAATTACTGAGAAATTCCCTAAAAAAAAATGTGCATTTCATTTTATTCTGTAAATATAAACACTTATATACAAAAAGCTTGGTTGCAAATACTAAAGGAATAAAATAGTACCAAAAGAAATTTAGAAGTCAAGAGTAAAAATCTGGAATCACATCCTTCCGGAATCCTAAGTATTGCCCATGAAGCAATACTGTATCCGATACACAAGTAAGCCCAAGTTATTACTGAAATCATGCCAACAAGGATAAAAGATGAATATAATCATGAATTTGTCTAAAACATTTACTTTCCAAGTATTAGCGTTGACTGCTATATCAGGTGTCACCCTCGCACAAGAAACTCCTACTGTTCCTCAACCCTTAACAACACCAAAACAGACTCCTGCTGTTCCCCAAGTGCAGGCAACACAAAGGATTTGCTCTTTAGATCCCGTTGAGGATTTATTACCTCCACCACAACAAAACAAGCAAAATGCTGTGCTTTCTTACCTTGCCCAAGAAGGTTTTACACAGACCCAAGATGGTGCTTGGGTCTGTTATGCGAACGACCCTAAAAAAGAGGGGCGTTACTATACCGTTTTTAAAGTTCAAGAAGTGAATGGAAAGCTGATAGGCAGTTCTTTTCTTGATGGTGGCAGCCTAATTGACGGGCAAGAAAATCGCAGCATCGACTTTTTTATGACGCTTGTTGAACGTCACATGAATGCAAGTGTTGAGAATCAAGAAAGTATTCGCAGGTATTTGTCAGCCTTCGTTTCCCTGGTGAAGCAAGGAAAAATACAACCCTCGCGTCGTGGGTTTCTTTTTGACCAACCCAACCGTGCATTAGTTTTGTACCACACACTCACAACAGGAGAACTCAAAGGTACAGCAATTACCATCAACATTCAATTGCCTAAAAATTTGAGTTCGGGTTCTACAAATAGAGAATTTCCAACTTCTTTAGGAAATACTTTAAAACCCAACCAACAATAGTGTCCGATTGTTAATAGCCAGCGGCAAGCTTTTGCTGTACTTTATGTGAGGTGTATCTTGTTGAAATCAACTTTTAAAAGCGCTGCAATTTTATTTGCATCTTTTGCAGCGGCACTTTCTGTGTGTCATTCTGCCACTGCCAAACCAGCCGGGCTAGATCTTGGTGGCCAGTATCGTATCCCACCAGGACAAGAGCAAGAGTTACTTCAGTATCAGCTTGAGCATAATAATGATCTACGCCAGGTGCGAGTTATCCCTGGATGCACTACAGGATTTGGTCTGAGCTGCAATAAAACTGGGTCAGTACTTGAGGAAATAATTAAGTCTAATGGCGGCCCTAGCTATGAAGAGATGTTAATTCAGGCAGCTGGGGGGAGAGATAATTTAAAAGATTTTACTGGCTATTATGATAATAGTTTCAACGTTTATCAAACTCCGTATATCTCATTTTGGCGAGAGCAAAAAACCTCTTCTTCGATCCTAGATAGTTCCCAGTACGTTCTTGGGCAATCTGTGAGCCGTACTCCTATAGAAGGTCTAGGAAATGTCACCAAGAAGTTTTCTTGGGCACCCTTAACAAGAGGTGATAATTCCCTCGATCCCCGTAGTGGATTATTAGACTTGAAATACTCCTACGGTCGTGTTCTGTTGAATGAGTTTGCAAAAATCTCCAATCCAGAACAGCAGATTAGGTCTTTAAATCTGCCGCCAGATATGACGCAATATTATTTGAGTACCCTCTCTGGCGGCTTACATGCATTGAAAATTGGAGATGAGCAGGGACTTCAGGACAGTATTTTGAAAATATTCTCCTTTCCCTACACAACTTCCACAACTATTGAGTACGGACGTGTACCAATTGGTGCTTCAGAAGAGTTAGCACTCCAGCCAATACCTCTTGCAGGAGAAGCTCTAGATATAGAGCCAATATTGTCAGAGGGAGCAGATATAAACGCTATCCCAGACGCATCTTTAGCCCTGGGAGATGTTGTACAGGCAGCAGAAGCTGACAATTTTCCGTGGTGGTCATTAGCTGGTCTATTAATTCCTTTAGCTTTCTTATTTGGAAGTGATGGAAATAATTCGTCCGGTCAAACAACGCCTACAGGAAATATACCTGGGAATAATATCCCGCCTATTACTCCCAACCCCTCAGAATGCATTCCCACCAATGGAAACAGTTCTATTGATAATGGTCAGGTCGTCGGAGTTTCGTCGTGTCATAATCCGCCTGTACCGGACGTGAAAACAGTTGTGGAACCATCAACACTCAAAGCTTTACTGTTGCTAACTCTAATGATCTGCATAATCAGTCGCAAACAGCAGTTAATGCCAGCAAAGGTGAAGTTGAATAGCTAAGAGCATATCCTGCGATCGCTTTCACAAAAAATCTCTCAGCAGCTAACTGAGAGATTATAGTTTCCAATACTTTTTACATGAAATGTATCCCACACCAAAAGCATAACTGTCCTTTCCAAAAAAGGTGTGCCAAAATGGCGATTTTTTGAAATTATAAAAAGGATTGGAGTAAGAGTTAGGAGTTAGGAGTTAGGAGTTAGTTATCAGTGATCATTCTCCCCTGCACCCCTGCACCCCTGCACCCCTGCACCCAGTCCCCTGTCACCTTGAATGGAAAAATGACCAAGCTGATCGAATACGAAGAGGCCAGCGACGAAGTACGCTCGGTATATGATGACATCCGGACTACGCGCCAGAATGACTACATTAACAACTTCTGGAAAGCTATAGCCAACCATCCACCCACCTTGCAACGAACCTGGCAGGCGGTGAAGGAAGTAATGACTAGTCCTGGCGAACTTGACCCGTTAATGCGCGAACTGATTTACATCGCTGTGAGTGTTACCAATGGCTGTGAGTACTGCATTGCCTCGCACACAACAGCAGCTCGTGCCAAGGGTATGAGTGATACCATGTTTGGGGAACTAATGGGGATAATCGCCACGGCTAACACAACCAATCGTCTCGCCAACGGCTATCAGATACCTGTAGACGAACGATTCAAAACGTAACAATTATCTCAAGGAAGCTAAGTAACTGAGTACAGACGATTCGCCGAATCGTCTCTACAATTATGAATTACGAATTACGAATTACGAATTAGAATGACTGGTCTAAATCCTATGTGGCTGCCTGCACCAACAGATTTAACTTTATTGCCGGATGAAGTTCATGTCTGGCGAATTGACCTTGACCGACCTCAAGGGCAGCTACAAAATTTGGCAGCAACTCTCTGTGCTGACGAACTTGCTCGTGCTGAACGATTTTATTTTCAGGAGCATCGGCAGCGTTTTATCGCTGGTCGCGGTATGCTGCGGAGTATATTAGCTGGCTATTTGGGTATTGAGCCGCAACACATAAAATTTGATTATCAACCCCGTGGCAAACCAGTGTTAGCAGATACTTTTGCTCAGAGTGGGCTAGCGTTTAACTTGTCTCACTCTCAGGGTTTAGGGTTGTGTGCGGTGAATTATACTCGCCAAATTGGTATAGACCTAGAATATATTCGCCCTATGTCCGATGTGGAGAGCCTTGCCGAAAGATTCTTTTTACCAAGAGAATATGATGTGGTGCGATCGCTCCCTACTGACCAAAAGCAAGAAGTGTTTTTTCGCTACTGGACTTGTAAGGAAGCTTATTTAAAAGCAACCGGAGAAGGAATAGCTCAACTAGAGCAAGTTGAAATCGCACTAACTCCCACAGAACCGGCTAGGTTAAAGACAATTAAAGACTGGAGTCTCCTAGAACTAGTACCCGCTGACAATTATCTAGCTGCTGTTGCCGTAGCAGGTTTTGGTTGGCATCTCAAGTGCTGGCAGTATTGATTGGGTAGTGGCGATCGGGTACTAGGGACACTTCTTGAGCTTCAGTGCATCGCTAGGGACTGGCGTTAGCGCAGCGTTAGCGAGGCACGAGCGTCACCCGAAGGGGAACAGGGAAAACGCATCTTATTTGGTAATAAAAACTAAAAAAAATTTCAAAATGATATAGATAATGTCGAGAAATGGATTATCTAAAACAACAAATAAACTCGTACAACCAAAGGTTGATTTACTTAATCTAACTAAAGGCTAATTAAATCAAGTTTATAAGTATCTATAAATATTAGTTAAATTGTTTTGAAAAAGCTCCATGATAAAAAGTATCCCGGCTGAACCCCAAGAGGGGCCAAGGGTTTCACGTTTCCAAGTGTAATATTCAGGGCATTAGTACTTGTTCGGACACAATTACATTAAGAATTAGAAGAGGTGAAACATGGGATGCTCTAAAGATTATCCAGATTCAGAATATCCTTAATGGGTAAACAAGCCTGAAGCATATGGAGATGGGGCAAAAGTCAAATATAAGGGAATGTTTTTGTGGCAGCATTCTGGGCTTCAGAGCTTGGGGCTATAACTTAAGCATTGACAAATTAGACAATTAATGTTAATTGAGTTCGACAGACCTCTCCCTCCCGGCCTCCCTCTCCATTTAGGCGAGGGAGGAGTAACGAAAAAATAAGGGTTTTACTCCCCTCTCCTTGTAGGAGAGGGGTTGGGGGAGAGGTCGAAACAGTATTCATCGAACTCACGTTAATGTAGCTAGATAAATCAGAAAAAAACAAGCGATCGCTAATCACTCTGGAACCGGAAAGACGGGACATGACTATTAAAAAGGAGAATCCGATGAAAAACCTAGGTCAAATGACAGATCAACAGCAGCACCTCGTTGTTCTTCGCCTTGCGGTAGCAACGTCCATCCTGATTGTTTCTCTCGCGCCGACCGCCATACTCGCCAAACCGCCGGCCACCGAAGCCTCGTGTGAGGGAATCAAGGCTGCATATCCCATCCTCGGAAAGGAGTGCAGCAACCAATACAGTAAAATCGAACACAATCTCACCAACGCAAAGGATCGCCTTGAGACCTACTATGCTAGAGTCTCCGTGTTGGAGATCTTCAGGAAGGCACTCATCTGCAATGGAATGTTTGGCGCAAACAAACAAGCACAGGACAGGTTCAAAAGTGGAGAGCAGGGTCACTTGCAGGCCCTGAACAATCTTGTTACGGCAATGACTGCTGCGAAAGACCCGAATATTCCCCCTACCTACGATGCCAAGAAATTGCAGTCGGTCACTATCAAAAAAGTGCAGTGCAAATAGGCGACTGTAGCACCCAAGGCGCACGGCTGTCCGTTCGGTCGGCCGGCTTCTTTCGGGTCTGAAGGCGTCACCGTGGTCAGCAATTATAGCAAAGTGCTGAGTGCTGAGTGTTGAGTGCTGAGTGAAAACCCAGTTATTTCAATGTTGTGAGCAATCAATATTGTCCTAACAAATCTGGCTACGGCTATATCATTATGAGAATGCAAAATTTACAGTTAAAGATATGGTTTTTGTATCTCTTTAAACCGTTCTCGTCCCAAAACCATACCTGCAAACGCTGTGGCTGTTCTCGCGCTATTGATAAATATGTACAAAAATATCCCACTGTTCATAATCAACAGTCAAAAGTATCAGTAGGGGCGGGTTGATGAATCTTGTCACTTAATAGTATGAGGATATTTGTGAACCAGCCCCTACTTCAACCGAGATAATTTATTTCTTGGAGTTACCTTATTTATCATATGTACCGATTTTTAAACCACGATTTGGAGTCCAATTTTCGACTCGTCGTTGGTTTAATTCGGCCACACCCAACAGGCGATAAATTGTATCGACAGAAACCGGAGAAATTTGTCCAATAGCAAACATAATTTTTGTCAAGGTTTCTGTGAGAAGATTCTCATTGACAATTACCTCTGCCTTGTTTTGCTTAATCGCTCGAAGCACAGCATTTACTACTCTCGTTGGTGTTGAAACACCTGCTAGTTTGGGTGCGGGTATGTGGCTATCAGCAGTCATTCCAATTTCAGAAACATAGCCTGGACAAATTGATGAGAAATAAACGCCAGTACCCGCGAATTCCTGACGCATTGCATCAGTCCACATAATTAAACCTGCTTTACTTGCAGAATAAATGCTGTTGTAAGCAACGCCTTTTTTACCAGCTAAAGAAGCAATATTGACAATGTGACCGCTACCCCGTTCTTTCATACTGGGCAATAATAAACGGGTTAATTCCATAGCAGACAACAGATTAGTTCCTAATACTGACTGAATCTCCTCTGTAGAATAGTCTGTAAAAGCTCGATGAATTTCTATGCCAGCATTATTAATTAAGATATCAATTGGAGCAACAAATTCTTGAATTCGCTCCATTAAAACTGGTAATTCTGTCAAGTTTTGAATGTCAAAGGGAATACTGATTCCTTGACCACCCAAAGCTTTGATTTCATTACATGTTTTATCTAGCCTTGATTTGGAACGAGAAATACAGACTATAGTTGCTTGCTCTTTTGCTAATGCACGTGCAATATATACACCTAGACCACGTGAAGCACCTGTCAGCAAGACTGTTTTTCCTTTGAGAGTTGTCATGCTAAAATATCCATAATTTTAATGAAGAAAAAGTGCTAAAACAGCACTTTTTCAAGCAGTTTATTAGTTGGCTAATTTGCTCTTAAGAGAAGCAAAATGTTTGCCACCTAACTCAATAGTTGATTCTTCACATCCTGTTTTCAATCTTGCTAAGAGATATTCCAAATTAGGACTAATAATGTTAGTGCCATGATCGGGTTCTATCAAGCAGGCTAAGTTAATCTCTGTGCCATATTGATTCACCAAATTATAAATACCTAAAAAGTTGAACACTCCTGATTCATAAGTGCCACAAGGTACCGAAGGATTGTTCACTCCCATAAAGTATTCATGCTTTTGCAACCACTCAACTGCTGGGTATCCGTGGAAATGGATCATCGGCATTCCATTGCTAATTAAGTTTGGTGCATAGAGAGATGCGGACATGGCGATCGCTAGCATGACATACACATCATATGAAGGCTTGATATCCGCTAATTGTGGATCAATTCCCTGTGGTAAATCCAGTAATAACCTATCAGTTAAACCAATTCTGAGAATGTCACTTTCTAGTTGTAAATTGGTTTTATTAGAGCCAGAACGAGCGCTACAAATCCAGATATCAGGAATCTGTTTAAACTTATATTCTGCTCCTATTTTGGTTTTTAAATACCGTCTACCGATGGTATTTTGTCGGACTTCATCACTATTGAAGCCAGTCACAGGAGTTAAGCTTTGCCAATCACTTTCGGGTATTTCAATTTCACCAATGTACTGCGGTGGTTCTGCATAAGCGACAAAGCCGTAAGAAACACCAGTTCTACCATTAACGATGACATTGACAATATCTCGATGAGATTGTCTTTTAATCACTTCACTCAGTTTGGAACCTGGAGGAAAGAGATTTGTATCTGCTAGCTGAGTACTCAAGCTGACTAATTTTTGTGCATAACTTGAGGACTGGGGATTGTAGTTACCTAGTTTAAATTTACTCAGAGGTAGCGGTAAAATGGGTACATAAACTTTAGGAATGAGTGACTTTAAGACAAAGCCATCAATTTCATCTCTAGAAAATACCGAATCTGACAGATTCATGTTTAAAATAGAGAATTGAGAATAAGATACTCCAATGACAATTTCCGAGAAAGTTCTCACAAGAGTATTCAAGCCCATCTTGATTTTTTGCTGATAAGGAGTTTGAAAATTCACAAACTCTTTATCTAAATCAGTGAGAACAATTACTTGAGTATTGGTAGGGTCTTCGATAAATTTAGCGGCACAATCTTCTGCCCAACCAATCAAACTGGCAATTCTGGAAACTGAGATTTTGCGCTCTTTCAAAATAAACCGCGAATACAATTGATACAACTTCTCAGCTGTAAAAGTCTCAGCACGACTTCTGACCGAAGGTGGTCTATCAACATCAATAACAGCATTAATTCCAGTTTTAACTACTCTGGTTTTAATGCTTTTTTTGATGTTAGTCAATGGGATATTAATTTCATAGCGGAACTCTGTAGTAGCTTGTTGCCAAGGTGTAACATTGACCCCATATTCTTGCAACTTCTGTTCTAGTTCGGCTCTAAACTTGAGAATTTCTGCATTTTTATATCCCTTCGGCAAAGGTCTAAAAGTGATACTTAACTTTTGAGCCATGAGTTTAGGATCGATAATCGGTTCCTTACACTCAAGACTTAATTGATCACCTGATTCTCCAATTAAACGGCCAATGGTTTGTAAACTTAAACCCTGTGGTAATGGTATTGTAGGAGTAATAGGGGAAGAATTACGCTCACGTAAAAATTCTAAAATTTCTGGCTTACGAGCAGTTATTTCTGCCTGGATATCTGGTGTTAATACTCCCTTGGGAGAACGAATATTTAATTTTTCATTCTCAACCCAAATTTGTACACCTTTCTGGGTGAGAGTCGCCAAAATTTCCGATGCATTCATAGTAATTACCAAATTATTTTAAGACAGTTGCTCAAATTATTTGCTCACACAACAAAACATAAAAAACTTCTTTCCCCTCCCCCCTCCCTATTTTTAAATTTCAAACACTTCAGACTCAGAAGCTTGAGATTCTTCAGCTAACCGTTGGGAAAGTAATTCGATAGTGGGATAATGCCACAGTAATAAGGGAGACAATTGAAATCCCAAAAACTTACCTGCTTTTGCTGCTATAAGCATTCCCTGTGCTGAATCTAAACCGTAACTATCAAGAGGCGCTTGAATATCTATTTCTGCTGCTTCGACTCCTAGCAATTCAGCTATATGAGATGTTAGCCAAGTTTGAATTTCTTCTGCGGTATAAGTGGGAATTGGATTAGATAAACTCATGTGCAAACCTTGAAGATAGTATTAGTTCAACTGGGAAAATTGATATCAAAGCCGAGTATTTTTGTAAAGCATTCCAAAATAAGTTATCAAATAACTACGTTCTTATACTCTCTGTGCCTCTGTGTCTCTGCGTGAGATTTCATGAATCGTTTAGGAATGCAAGATAGCAGTCCTATCTGAGTAGTGAAAAATAGTTTTTTAATCGAACCACAGAGACGCAGAGAACACAGAGAGATAAGAAGGAGGCATTTTCACAAGTGATTTAGGAATGCGATAGTTACTCGGTTTATGACACTTACTTAAATCACTCCTGATAATTTCACAGAATGTTCGGGACGATACTGACTGTAGTACTCAGGAATTTGCATTCCTTGCATTTTCAAACTTTGAATGCGGTATAAAAATGCTGCTCCTGTCATGATGTGGTAAGCGACATCAACAACTCGTCGATTATGTGGTTCAGCTAAATAAGAACCTTGCACCCAGTCATTGAAGCTACCCATTGCTGGGCCGCACCAAATTTGATAATCAACTTCTCTACCTTTTTCACCAGAAGTAGACCAGCGAGAGGATAATCCTAAATACCAGCGAAAAATTAACGCCATTTTCAGCTTGGGATTATTGACAGCTTTACCTAGTTTTTCAGGATTTTTTTGAGATAGATAAGCTGCTGTTCCTTCCCAAACTTCAGCAATAGTTTTGCGAAAAACTTGTTTTTCTAATTTCTCTCTTTCTGCAAGAGGAATTTCTTCGATTGATTCATAATTTCTGTATAATTCATACAGTTTTTGTGCCCGCATGGGAAACAAAGTACCTCGTTTGAGAACTTGAAGTTTTACCCCCATTTCAAACATATCTGCTGCTGGTGCCATCATGACATCAGCCATTTCTGCTTGCGCTAATAGTTGCTTAGTATGTTCACAAGCGCCTGATTCAATACAAGATTGATTAATCGAACCAGTCATGACATAAGCAGCACCCATCATAAAGGCTGCTAAGGCTGATTGTGGTGTGGCAATTCCGCCGGCTACTCCCACTCTAATGGGTTGTTCGTAATGATATTGTGCTTGAATTTCATCGCGCAAGGCAATAATTGAAGGCAATAAACAAACTAGGGGACGATTATCTGTATGACCACCAGAATCAGCCTCAACAGTAATATCATCAGCCATTGGAACTTTGGCTGCAAGTTTTGCTTGTAAATCAGTAATTAATCCTTGTTCAAGAAGTTCTTTAATAATTCTGGCTGGTGCTGGTTGCAGAAATTTACTGGCTACTTCTCGACGAGAAATTTTAGCAATGACTTTGTTTTTGATTTCAATTTGATTGGCATCATTTAAACAAAGTCCAGCAACACGATAGTAAACAATGTTGGGAGTTAAGTCGAGAAATGCAGAAGCTTCTACAGTTCTTACTTGATATTTGAGGTATAAATCTACAGCACGGCGTTCAATGGCAAGTTCGTTAGGGCTATGAATTAAATTAAAAGCATAGGGGCCGTGAGGTAAGGCTTGTTGAATGCGATTAATTGCTGATTCTAAACGGTCTGGACTTAAACCGCCTGCACCAAAAGAACTTAAAATCTTTTCTTTACCAAGGGCAATAACCATTTCTTCAGAGGCAATTCCACCAGCCATTGCGCCAGTGACATAGGCATATTTCACGCCATGAAAGGAGAGAAAATTAGGATCGCCCAACTGTTGAATGCAGATTGGTGCAACAGATGTGAGTAGTTCTACTTGTGCTGTTGTACCATTCTCAGCAGGACATAAATAACCTTCGTTTGTTACACCAATTTTTCCGGCAACTTTCAAAATGTAACAAGGTTTATCTAAGGCTAACAATTTATCCTTAATGGCTGTCTGCTCAAAAGATATACCATCTAAAGACCCTCTCCAGGCAAGGTTTTGATTGTAGGTATAGGCAGAAAAGCCAAGACCATTATCAAGTTTATTGAGCAGCACATCTACAGTGGTCACAGTCGCTATCCCTCAAGTTTACTAACTATTTGTTTGTTCTTTGTGTCTTGGTGTCTTGGTGGTTTTATTCAAGATTATTAACCACTAAGGCACAAAGACACTAAGGTAATGGTTTATTCATTCAGTAAGTTTTCAGCACAAGCTAGTTGTAGTTGAATGATTTCGCTCATTTGCTTACTGAAATCTTGTCTGGCTTTTAAAAACGCAGTATGGGATTTTGTTATCCGAGAATTGTTAGCAGTCAGTGTTTGATACTGTGATTGCTTGGAATCAAATATGTTGATTGTGTTGTCAACTTCGTTATTTGTAACAGTTACAGACGGAATAGCTTGAGGAATCGCCTGTTTAGTGGTAGTTGACTCAGAAAATTGTAGTTGTTCTTGAGGTGCAAAACCGTGTTCAATGATAGTTTTCATCTGGACTTCCGCTGGCTGAGTTGTGGCTGGTGAAATATTTTGAAAATGACTATCAGCATTAACAAGTTTTGGATTAACTTTCAAAGAATTGATGAGTTGTGAGTTGCTGAATGATGGTATATTTTGATGTGGCTTTTGCGAGCGATCGCGTCTGAATTTCTCCGCAATATTTTGGAATAGTTTGCGGTTCTCTTCACTCAATATTGTGGCGGTAATCGAGTTGCCCCCCAAGGTGACAGTTCTCAATGTTGCTTTCTTTTGAGTAGTAGTTTCTGGGATAGAACTGTAGATTGGTGCTAAATTTAAAGCAACTCGATGGCTAACCAGTTTTGCTAATGCTTTGACAATCGAAGTATGGTCATCCATACCTCTACGATTGAGGGATACTGTGATGTGTTCTTTGTCTTCTAAAATCTTATCGATCCAGCGAGAACAAACACTACCAGCACCAGCTTCAATAAATATTTTCGCACCGTCATTGTAAACACGGTCAACTAGTTTAGGAAAATCAAGTTGTTGAGAAAGTCCGGTGGCAATACTACGAGCAATTTCACCATCATCAAGTTTGATAGGTTGATACTCAGCAGCAGAATAAAATACAATATCGGGAATATTTCGCGATGGTAAAGTGTTTAATTTCACCAACTCATCGTACTCCGATCGCATGGCTTCACAATGAATCACATGGTCGAAGGGAGCAGGAAAAGCATTACAACCTAAAGCTGTAATTACTCGCTGACAAGCTGCTGGTTCACCAGCAATTAATACTTCTTCATCAGTATTAATCTGAGTTAAATAAACGCGCGGTTCATTTTTCAAACATTCTCTGACCTGAGATGGATTGGCCATGAGAACATAGTTACTCCAAAGATTATTCTCTGAAGTGGCAGAAGTTTTTGGTAATCCCCAATACTCACGCACAGCATTTTTTGGCCCAGATAATCTATCACCAAACAAAGCTGAAGAGTTAAAGCTGCTACTTCCTTGATAAAAATTGCTCCAAACTCCTTGGGCAACCATCATACTAGTTTCACCCAAGCTATACCCAAACACATATTTGGGTTTAACTTGAAAATCATCACTAATAATTGTGGTGATTAATCTGGTAAAAAACATTTCCGCTTCAAACATTGCCAAGGAATCATTTAGCAATCGTTTTTCTAGCGTTTCTAGATGTCTGGTTGACAATTTATTCAAGCTTCTGGGGAAAACCAACCTCTCCACATCAGCAACACGTTTGTAAATACTTTTCACCATCGAGTCTTCATAGACTCTAGGGAACAAGTGAAACAAATTACGACCAATACCAACATAGGAATTAACCGCTGCTGGATAAACGTAAGCAATTTCACCTTTTTTACCCAATGGGTTAGCTGTAAAGTAACTACCTGCTGGTGTTAACCAGTCTGTCCCCCGGTCAAAAGCGCTGTTTACACCTTTACGGGCTGATTCGATTTCTCTAAGTAATTCTTTTTTGTTACGTCCAGTAATTGCTAAAGCATACTTGGCTTGTGATTGTTGTTGAAAAGTAGCAAAAGCAAGGCTTGCAGTAGCTGATAAAGAAGAACTCTGATCAATACTTTGTTGGAGATTATCCAAAGCCTCTAGTAAAGTTGCACGCTGGTCGGCTGCTATGGGGAACAGATAAAAAGGCATTTGTTCCAGATAGCTGCTGCTGTATTGTTGTTGGTCGGGTTCTTCCGACAAGATTAAGTGGGCGTAAGTCCCATCACAGCCGATACTGTTAACCGCTGCAATGCGCCGTGTAGAGTCTTTAGCCAAAAACCAAGGCCTTGATTCCGTAGCGACATAGAAAGGACTACCTTCCCATACTTGTGGTGCTTTCACACCAGACCAGTTAGGAGTGGCGGGAATGTACTTGTGATAGAGACACAAAGCAGTTTTGATTAAACTGGCAATTCCTGAAGCTACGTGAGTGTGACCGATATTAGCTTTGACGCTACCAATAGCACAGTGCAAACCATTTCCCACCGAAGGATAAGCCTGTATTAAGCCAGTGATTTCTGCTTCATCTTCATGAGGTACACCACTACCGCAAACTTCTACATACTTAACTTCGGCGGCTTGAATACCTGCTTGCTGAAAAGCTTCATGACAAACTTGGGTAACCGTTGCAGCATCGCCAGAACTAGAGTAGACTTGCCCAAAACTCAAGGCATCAACAACTGCATAGATGCGATCGCCATTTTCTTTAGCAGTATCATAACGCTTGAGTACAACTGCCCCAGCACCTTCGCCAATTATCCAACCGTTGACTCTTTGGTCATAACTCAAGGTATTGGCACCTGTGTTAATTGTTGCCAACTGATTTCGCAACAAAACACTTTCTACCCCGCCAGCTAAATCAACGGCACCGACCACAACTGCATCTGCTTCCCCAGAAATCAGTAGCATTTGTGCCACTTCCAACGCCTTGAAAGCGGAGGTTTCCACCCCTGTGATAGTGAACGAAGGCCCGGTAAAATTCCACAACGAAGAAACCCGACTCGCCATGATGTTAGCGATGTAACTGAGATATTCACCAATATCTACTTGATGGTGGACGCTATCTTTAACAATGGTTTCCAGTTGGGCAATTTGTTCTTGGGGTAAAGTGATTTCCGCAGCGTTTAAACCATCTTTAATCTGCCAAGACAAATCCCAGCGTTGTTGTAGCTGGTGGACAGACAACTCCGTCTCAGCCGCAATAATCACTGCCACATTACCGCCTTCTGGGATTTTCGCATCTTTGAGGGCGCGATCGGCAACCTTTAGCAGTAATAGTTGTTGCGGGTTGAGTTTTTCTACTTCATTGGGAGGGATTTTGTAACCTAAAGTATCAATGTCAAAATCTGTAATGTATGCCCCTATCGGTGCCTTTCCCTCTGCTAAACCGTACTCTTTGAGTAAGTCTTTTTGTGCTTCTATGCCATACCATCTTTTCGGCGGTAGGGAAATAAAATGCTGTTTGCCATCATAAATACTACGTTCAAAAGCATCTAATCCATTGCACTCACCGAAAAAGGCATCCATGCCGACAATGGCAATTCTATTACTTTCTTGTTCAAACATCATCAATTAAAGTGTGAGGGGTGAAATATCAAGTTAGGACTTACGCAGTAATTCTTTAAAACTCTTCTTTCTCTGCGTCCTTGGCGTCTTGGCGGTTCGTTTATTCAACATTCTCCGAAGTTTAAAATACAAAATTCATACTTCATCCTTCCTTCGTCTGTTCAATAATTAGGTGTGAATTAGTGCCACCAAAACCAAAAGCACTTAAAGCCGCATATTTAGTTTTTGCATTCGGCCACGGCGTTGGAGTTCGCACAATTGTTTTAGCAGAAATGATATTATCTTCCGAACCGAGAGGTTCATTCACATTAATAGTTGCTGGAATCACATCACCAGACATACTCAGAATCGTTTTAGCCAAGCCAACCATACCGGCTGCAACTAACAAGTGCCCGACATTGGCCTTAGTAGAACCAATTAAAGGAGATGCTTGGTGTTGTCCAAAAAAGCTTTCTATGGAGTTGAATTCCGTAGTATCTCCCAACAAAGTGCCAGTAGCATGACACTCCATATAATCAATAGCTTGGGGAGAAAGTTGTGCCTCCTTATAGGCTCGTTCAAAAGCTAGTATTTGCCCTTGAGAATTAGGGCTGAGAAAATGCTTACCTTTACCATCATTAGAGAGTCCGTTACCACAAATGGTAGCTAAAATTTTATCACCATCTCTGATGGCATCGCTATATCGTTTTAGCACAACCATCCCAATACCTTCGGATGTAATTAATCCTCTTGATGCTTGATCTAGAGGAGAACTAATACCATTTTCAGGATATCCTTGAATTCCAGAAAATAACATGCGTATAAACAGTGGGTCTGAACAACTAATTGCACCAGCTAGCATCAAATCAGCTTTGCGTGACCACAAATAATGAGATGCCAATTTCATGGCATAAAACGATGAAGAACAAGCTGCATCTATACAAAAATGAGTACTAGATAAAGAGAGAGCTTGGGCGATTAATGCAGCAGGAAAACCGCACACCATAGCATTGTATGGGGATGCTTTGGTGGTTGTTGGTAAAGCTGAAAGATGAAAATCTTGGTCTTGTAAAAGTTCTGCGATCGCAGGGTCAATGGTTTGCCGATAAATGGGTGCAACTAACTGATTTGATAACTTTGTAGGTAAAGATAAAGCTCCTAAGATTACGCCACATTTTGCAAGTACATTTCTGTTTCCCCAATAACCACTCTGCACAATTGCTTGCTTGGCAGCATAAAGCGACCATTTAAAGGTGTTGTCTAAGCTTTCTACAAATTCTGTTGGCAGATTGTATTCGCTGGCATCAAATTTAAAATTGCGAATGAATCCTCCTCGAAGGAAGTAGGTTTTTTCTGGTTTGCCTTTAATTGGGTCGTAAAATATTGCAGGATCTACGCCTATTTCTTCAACAGTTACAGATGATGTTGAATCTTTTTCTTCGGTAAGATTCTGCCAAAATTGCTCAGGGTTGTTAGCATCAGGGAAGAGGCATGATAATCCGATAATGGCTATTTTTTCCACTACTGATTCCTCGTTGGGGTATTAGGTTACAGGGCAATTTTTCAGGGCAGCCAGAAGGATTTACGCTCCCTAATTTGGACGGTATTTACGCAGTTACTCAAACTTGAAAGGATTTACGGAGAGTTTTGGACAGGCAGAGATGTCAGCTACTTCTGTCTTGCTGCAAGAATACCTAATTTTTTTATCTCACGCAGAGGCGCAGAGAGCGCAGAGAGTAGAATATAATATCAGCTTATTATAGCAATCCTAAATGATTTATGAAGTTACTAACTTTTTTTCTTACTGTCCAGCGGCGGCTCTGCTGCTTTAGACTTTTCTGTAGTAGTTTTTTTAAAACCAAATTTCACAACTTCAATAGGATTGCTATGGCTAAATAAGTGTGAGTAATTACTTAACAGTAATTGCCTCTACAAATTCTTGGCGCTCTTGGCGTCTTGGCGGTTCGTTAAGCTTGAGATAATCTCTGTGTCTTTGTGTCTTTGTGGTTGATCAAAAATTTAACCACAGAGACACAAAGACACAAAGGAAAGAGGTTTATTTACGCTTATGTAGATTCATTGGTGCAATCACGGCTTTTGCTCCTAAGATACGTGAGTAAATTTTTCCTTCTGTATCGTGGAGGAAAAAATTAGCAGTTACACCAGTGGCTGTTTTATTCTCGACTTCGCAAGAAACATAAAAGGGTGCGTTGCAGGGTACGGTTCTAAATTGTTCGGAATGTGTTAATTGTCCCGGTAAACAAACTTCTTGATGAAAATGGTTCAACCAAATCCATAAAGCTTGTGTACTCAAGTCTGTTGTGTAGGGATTATGCCATTGTACGGGGAATTGTCCTTGTTCTCTGGCTGTGATTTCTTGCCAAAAACATTCGATGGTAATTTTTGTGGGATTAATATTTAAGACTCGGACAATTTTCTGAAAGGCTGGCCCATGAAATAGTGAGGAATCACCGTTTTGATAGAAGTCTTTGCCCGTAGTTGTGATAATGTTATCTTCGGTCAAATTCACATCTTCATAAATGGGAGCCTCTGGCAATTTTCGCACTAGTTTTATTTGTGCTTTGTAATGGAAATGAGTTTTACCTGTGGTGGTATTACTCAAGATTGTAGTTTCAAATTCAATGAAATCAGACTCAGCTTTGGCAATTTCTTGTATTTCTAAAATGTGTTCCTGGGGTGAGTTTTCACCAAATGTAATTCCTTTTAAAACTTTGAAGTTTTTGCAACTCAAATAGGTGTAACCTGGATAAAGTTCTTCACAAGCATTAATCATCCAGGACATAGCACAGGTAGCTGGTAATACTGGTGAACCTGCAATTGTATGATCGTGTAAAAAGGGATTGGCTTCTACTGTCATCCGGCGACGGATGCGATAGCTTCGTAGTTCTGGTTCTAAAGGTGCTGGTGGCCGAATGGTGGGACTACCAATCACAACTTGTGTGGTTGCATGATGAGCAGGATGCAGTTCGTTGACAAGCATTTGTGTGCCAACATCTACAGGGATAATGTCAATTCCGCGTTCAGCAAAAGCTTTTTTGAGTTCTGGTGTCACCATACCACTATCCCAACCTCCCCAATTAATAGCAACTACGTGACATTGAGGATATTGTTGCTTGATTAAATGGGCTGATTTGTTGAGAATTTCGTTAGCGATCGCATAATCAGATTGTCCCTGATTACCATAAAATCCAGTAACTGAAGAGAACAATACTAAATGCTCTAGTTGGTTGGGATTGACACAACTCAGTAAATTCTCTAGCCCTTGCACTTTAGCAGTATAAACTTTTTCAAAATCTTGGTCGGTTTTCTTTTCAATCAATTTATCGGCTAAATTTCCCGCACCGTGGATAATGCCTGTGATTGTTCCTGTGCGTGCAACAGCGGCGGCTAATTTATTTTGTAATTCTGCAACATTTGTAACATCAACGCTGATATATTCTGCTTTTGCTCCTGTTTGTTGAATTGCTACCAAGGTATTTTTTATTTCTCGGCTAGAAGCAATTTTGTTATATATCTTTTGTACGCTCATGGGTGTAGGCTTCTCTCCTTGAGAAAGCAGATTTTCCATGATGCGTTTTTTTAATACCGATTCTTCAAAACAATCCTGGGCAAAATCTGGCTCGGTTTCTAAGACTTCTGAACGACCGAGGAGGATGAATGTAGAAGGTTGATGTTGTGCCATTTTGATAGCACATTGAGCAGTAATTCCTTTTGCACCGCCACTGACGAGGAAGACAGATGAGGGGCGAACCTGGGTTTGTGTAGTCATATTATTTGAGTTTGGGAATTATTGGATTTTGGCTCACGCAGACGAGGACACTTGCACAGGAAGGCTCTGCCGACTTGAGGAGCCAGTGCGTTGCGGAGGTTCCCTCCGTTGTAGCAACTGGCGTCAAAGTGTCCGTCGCGCAAAGGCGCAGAGAGAAAGATTGAGTTTCGTGCTGCTATTGATTACTTGTCTTCCTCCTCTGCGTTCTCTGCGCCTCTGTGGTAGCCTGCGGCAAGCCGCTGCGCGTCTACGTAAAAAAAAATTTAAGTAATCTAGCAGTTAGCCTTAAGGGGTGGAAGTTCAGGGAGTTCGGGAAGTTCAGGTAGAGGAGGTAGAGGAGGTAGAGAAGGTGGTGGTGAAAGCTCAGGTACACTCTTGGGAGGAGACACAGGAGGAAACTCCGGTAAAGGCGGGAACTCTGGTAGAGGGGGTAACTCTGGTAAAAGTTCTTCCATTAGTTCCCCCTCATCCCTTTACTTCTGAAACGAAGTAGTGAGGGTGACGCGTCCCTGTGAACCGTAAGCAACTTCACTAATGTAAAGATTAGGATCATGAAGCTCGGCGATAATGTGTTGGGCTGAGAGTTGGGCATCCAAAGCGGGACTTAAATCAATGGCGCGAGCAAACACTCTGGGCCATTCCCATCTCAGCGTCTTAACTAATCCGAATAAGCCAGCAGCGATCGCACCAAATTTGGTGTTATGCTCAAGCCCAAAGGCTCCATCTAATCGAGTCACTGTCAGAAAACAACTACGTTCATAACGCGCTGCTTCGTTGAGGGATTTCTTTAGGTGTTTGGCTATGAAGAAGACATGCTTAACTATGGCTTTGTCCTGTTCTAGATAGGAAATTGGGCTGGTGTGGCTCGTCTGGAATACTGGATGAATGTGGATCAGCGCCCCAATGCTGCCGAAGTTAGTCGCGATCGCTAATAATTTGTGTTGGAGTAGTTCTTCACTCATATCTGCTAAGGTGATGCGATTAACTCCGGCTGGTAAAGGCGCTTGTTGGGGGATGAGCGATTGGGGGAAGCTTAAAACTACTACTTTCCAACCGCGTTCTACTAAGGTTTTCGCTACTTGGGAGGTGGTGAGGGAACCATCATCAGTAATTAAACCGATGTGTCCCTCTGGTAAAGTGAAATCTAAACTATCCGGTGGTGGCAGGAATTTGAGTTTAGCTGGACGCCGCGCCACGTTACCGATTATCTGGACTGGCTGGAAGTCAAACTGTGGCTGAGACTTTTTTTTTTCACCTCCAACTAACCGCTGGAGATAATCAACTATTTGCCCAATGGTGCGGAGTTCTCCCAGTTCTTCGACGTTTGGCTTGGGTAGGTTGGGGTACATTTCTTGCATCGCCCCTAAAATTTCTACCCTTTTGATGGAATCAATGCCTAAGTCAGCTTCCATATCCATATCTAATTCCAGCATCTCTACTGGGTAGCCAGTTTTCTCGCTGGTGATGGCTAACAGAGTTTGACCTAAGTCTGCATACTCATTACTAGCTGTTTCTGCAATTTCTGTAATTACTGGGGTAACAACTGGCTCAGGTGCAGTAATTACTGTTACTTCGGCTGGAGCTACAATTGTCATTACCGGTGCATCTTGCACTTGGTTAATGGCAATTTCTACAGAGACACTTTTAGCAGCGTGGGATTGCAGATATTCGACAACTTGACCGATGGTGCGTTTTTCTGCCAGTTCTTCTAAGTTTGGCTTGGGTAAATCGGGGTACATCTCTTGCAATGCTCCCAAAATTTCTACCCGTTTGATGGAATCAATACCTAAGTCTGCTTCCATGTCCATGTCTAGTTCCAGCATCTCCACTGGGTAACCAGTTTTCTCGCTGGTGATGGCTAACAGATTTTTACCCAAGTCAGCCACATTAATGTTGGGAACAGCTATAGGTGCAGTAATTGTGAGTGCAGGTTCAGGGGTAGTTTCAACAACGGCAAATGTGCTAATTTTAACAACAACTTCTGGCTGAGGCTCTACCACTGGAGCAGGAGCAGGTACGGGTGCTACAGGCTCTGGTTGGATTTCCCAAACTGGAGCTACAGGTGCTTGGGCGACCTTTGAGCCATTCTTAGTTACAGGCTGCTGTACAGGTTCCGACTGGCTTTCGACTATCTTAGCGGTGGGAGGTACAGGTGCTTCGGTGACGGGTGTAGCGATGGTGAAAGGTACAAACTGGCGATCGCTTACTCCATTGGCTGGTGTTTTTGGAAGCTGCGTAGTTTCCTCTTGTGAAAGTAACTGAGAATACTCTTGTTGGATGAGTTGGAAAAAGTTTCTCGCGTATTCTACCTGTTCTTGCAGATATTGCTCATGGATGCGTAAAGTTTCACCTTGTTGGGCGTGAAACTGCATCATGCTGCGTTCTACGCTTTCCATGACAACTTGCTTGAGTTGTGCTGTTTCTGTGGAAGATTTGGTGTTAGCAAACAAAGCATGTTGCTGCTGCATCAGTTGGAAAAACGTTTTAGTGTATTCCATCTGATGATTTAGGTAAGTTCCGTGGGCTTGTAAATTCTCAGCTTGATTTTGTTGAAATTTTGTCAAGAGGTACTCTAAACTTTCTAGTACCCGTTGGAAATTTATAGCTTTTTCTGGTGTTGGTTGCATCTTCGATTCCTGGGCTAGTTGATGGGAAATAATCGCAGGATTCATTTCAGGTAGGGGGGATAAGAGAGCAGGGGGAGCAGGGGAAGCAGGGGG
>NZ_JAECZC010000046.1:0-7510 GCF_016056305.1 Amazonocrinis nigriterrae CENA67
CCCGCACCCCTGCACCCCCACTCCCCCTGAGGTGTCTCGACCCTTAATCCTGAAAACTCTAATTAATTTATTATGCATACTATGCACCACAGTTCCGGGCGCTGGCGTTTAGGGCTAGCGTTATCGTTATTGACTGTTTTGTTGTGGGGAATTCTACCTCTTGCGCTGACCATAACGCTGCAAGCGCTTGATGTCTACACAATTATTTGGTTTCGCTTTCTGACATCATTTGCATTGCTTGCTATGTATTTAGGGGTACGCGGTCAATTGCCAAAGCTAGAACAATTGCGTTCTGCTTCTGGAAAATTATTAGCGATCGCTACTTTCATGTTAGCGCTTAATTACTTCTTGTTTATGCAAGGTTTAGCGTTAACAACACCTGCTAACGCTGAAGTTGTCATTCAATTATCTTCTCTTTTATTAGGTTTAGGAGGTTTAGTAGTTTTTAAAGAATCTTATGCGCTGCATCAATGGCTAGGTGTCAGTGTGCTGATTTTTGGTTATATTTTGTTTTTTAATGAACAAATAACGAATTTGCTCACAAGTCGTACTATATATCTTTTTGGCAGTGGTTTGATTGCACTAGGTTCTGCTGCATGGGCTACTTATGCTCTGGCACAAAAGCAATTGTTGCAATCTTTATCTTCTGCTCACATCATGTTGGTTATTTATGGAGGTTGTGCTTTATTATTCACTCCCTTAGCCAGCATAAAAACAATTTTTACATTAGATACATTGCATTTATCTATGTTAATATTTTGTGCTTTTAATACTCTAATTGCTTATGGTGCGTTTGCAGAATCATTAGAACACTGGGAAGCATCAAGAGTAAGTGCAGTAATAGCTTTAGCGCCTATTGTTACAATTATATCAGTTGAAATTGTATCAGTTATTGCACCTTTTTTGTTCAAAGAAGAACATCTCACATTAATAGCTATATTAGGAGCGTGTTTAGTAGTAGGTGGTTCGGTAGCGATCGCCTGGAAAAGTCCTCATAAATAGAATTGCTTTTCTAGATTATTACCTACTAAAAAATAATAATTTTGTGACATATCCAAAGTTACATCATAAATACTGAGGCAGGGTAATTTTTCATTTGTTATGATTTTACCGTAAGTGTAATGCATGGAAATAAATCTCTTGTTAGGTGGATAATTTTTCTATGTGTGCGTCTCTATCAAGTTGAAATTTTCACCTTGGATTCAAGAGAAAAAATCAAAAAAATCCATAAGCATCGAGGCGAATAATATTAACTTATACCAATTTGCAAATAGAAAGCTAAAGATTCAAATATGGAAATCCAAATGAAATTTAGCTTTCTCAATTAGAAATGACAAATTGGTATTTACTAGGGTGCCCGAATAACTACCAAAGCCAACGCCTCGTGAAACAACATCACCGAAACAGTTGAGCGATGAATAGTTTGTTTGGTAATTTGGCCAGCACCCTGAGAAAAAACTCGCTCTTGCTGGTTCTTTCAGTGCTGCTGCCAACTTTTGGATTTACTAATTCTGTAATGGCAGCAGAGCGAATTTATGCTTCTTATTCAGCAATAGAAATGTCAATTTCAGTTGCTGCTTTAGAAAACTATGCCCAAAAAGGTACAATTGATCACGAATTGGCAGTTTATCAAAAATATTTGCCACCACAACAGTTTCAGGAATTACAAAAAGTTTTACTGACTCCTGTAAAAGTGAGTCCGGTAGTAGCTTCTCAATTTCTTGATACAACTCAAGGAAAAACTCTATTACAGCGTTTAGCACAAGCAATTAAAACTAAATTTCGTCAACCACAACCTGAATTTGATACCTTACGGTCGGGGTTAATTTCTGCTTCTGCTGAACCAGGAGGTTTAACGTTATTAAATTTGTTACGCAAGTATCCCAGCAGCAGTATCAGGATTGATTTAGCACATAGTTTCGCCATCGCTGGGGAACTAGAGAAAGTAGTCAATCAAACCCATCAAGCGATCGCTACAGTTGCCAAAAAGTCTAATATAGAAGCTGCCAACATTCCTGGGCATATATCTTCAGAGTTACCAGAATTACGGGGTCAAGGAAAGTTTAAGTCGCAAAAATATACCTTGGAGTTTTTCGACTCTACACGCAATCGACCTTTATTAACCGATGTTTATCTTCCCAATGTCCATCCTGCACCCGTAATTGTAGTTTCTCACGGTCTAGGTCTAGATAGCAGTAACTTTCAATATTTAGCCACTCATTTAGCTTCTTACGGATTTGCTGTAGTTGTTCCCAATCATCCGGGTAGCGATGCCAAACAATTGCAACTATCCTTGAATGGACGCACTAATGAAGTAATACAACCAGATGAATTTATAGACAGACCTCTAGATATTAAATATGTATTGAATCAATTAGAGAAGAGTAATCAGTCTGATTCACGGTTTAAAGGTAAGCTAAATTTACAACAGGTTGGTGTCTTTGGTCAATCTTTAGGCGGCTACACAGCCTTAGCTTTGGCTGGCGCTAAGATTAACTTTGAACAACTCAAACAAGACTGTAAACCACAGACAATACATAAAAGCTGGAATATGTCTTTACTATTTCAATGTAGTGCTTTGGCATTGAATAGCAGCAAGTTTAATCAAGAGTATAACTTACGGGATGAGAGAGTAAAAGCTGCGATCGCAGTTAACCCAGTTACGAGTTCTATTTTCGGTAAAGTCGGGTTAAGGCAAATCAAAACGCCTGTAATGGTCGTTGGTAGTAGTGAGGACACTGTTGCACCAGCTTTATACGAGCAAATTCTGCCTTTCTCATGGTTTGGGAATTCACCAAAGTATCTTGTCATGCTTCTAGGCGGAACTCACTTTTCCACCATTGGTAACAGTAACCCCACCAGCCAACAAGTGTCATTACCTGCTGATGTAGTTGGTGATGCTTCCCAAGCGCGTCTATATATGAATGTTTTGAGTTTGCCTTTCTTCCAAACTTATGTTGCAGGAAGGTCACAATATAGACCTTATCTCAACGCTGCTTATGCCAAAACCATTTCAAGTCAATCTCTTGGTTTAAGTCTCGTCCAGTCGCTAAGTACAACCGAACTAGCACAAGCAATTGGTACTGACTTGGGCAAACCGAAATCCTTTAAACTAAAAATACCTAACTCCATACTTAATTTTGGTTTTTGGATGTTAGATGTTGGCGTTGCATTGCTACATGTCACAATTTTTATTTAATTTGTGTCAGTTGTCAGTTGTCATTTGTCATTTGTCATTTGTCATTTGTTATTTACCCGACCTCCCCATCTCACCATCTCCTCATCTCCCCATCTCCTCACTTCCTAATCTTGGCTTAAACAAATATCAGTTTCTGGTAACAAAACTCTGGTTTCGTTACCTATCCTACCCATTTCAGGTTCTAAACCCATTTCCATCTCGATGAGGTAAGTCCAAGTTCCTGCTTCTGGTAGGTAGTCTTTGATGATGCCTAAGCCTCCCACAAAACTTACCTGTTGTTCCTTTTTAAATCTGGGTAAGATTGCTACTACTGCCATCATGATTAAACCCTTTTTCAATTACAAATAGTTTTGCTTGATTTAAAATTAAAAAGTTAAATTTTACTACCTTCACTTGCAAGATAAGTAAGCGAGCGAAAACGGATGCCAACAAGTTGTTCATAAAGTGGGTTGAACTTACACAATGGCGGAATATGAAACAGTGTTCGCTCAAAAACTTTGATAGTTCGTTCAAATGGACAAGAAGCTGGAATCAGCCAACAGAAAAATCGAGCAACTCTAGAATTAGTAATTGCAATTGAGTCTAGCTTTTGGCGCAGGTAATGCAATAAATCAAAATAGGGAATGACTTGAGTTTGACTAAACATATTTACACTCCACACAATTGTTATACAAATTCGTAATTCGTAATTCGTGAGCAAGTTGCTGTCTTGGCGCTTTGCGTCGATAGCAAACTTGCGTTAGCGTTAGCGAGTCTTCTCCCAAGGGGAGACGCTACGCGAACGAGCGTCAGCGGTAGCGACGAAGGAGCGTCACCCGACGAGTAATTCGTAATTAAGAAATTTATATTTGTATAGGTTTCTGGCTTTGAATGGGTTACCGAATTTTAGGGAATTGGTGTTAAGTGATTAAAGTTTGTCGCTTTCAAAAGTTAGAGGTTGTTTAACAAGTATCAATAATTTAGATTTTAGGTAAAATCTAAGTACAGCAGTCGAAGCATAGTTGAGGACAGTGCTGATTGCTCAAAGCCTTGAAATAACTTGCTTTCTACTCAGCAACGCCACATGCTCCACTTGGGGAGACCCCAAGACCCTTACGGGTGACGCTCGCAAGCTCGCTACCGCTACGCTAACGGCAGTTACTCCACTTGGGGAGACCCCAAGACCGTACTGCCTCACCGCAGTGGCTCCTCAGCACTCATCACTTTGCTATACCTACTCCCTATTCCCTACTCCCGACTCCCTTCAAGTCAGGATTTGAGTATTAAAAACGACTTTCCAAACATCGTCTTAAGCAGTTTTCAATTTCTGTGCAAATGTAATAGTTTTAGCTTGGGCTGTTGGAATTAAAGTCCAACCTAACTGACGCAATTTCTGATAAGTTGCCCATCCCTTAGAACCGTGGGGAATATCATAGTCTGGTACAGCCTCCATACGACTTCTGTAAGGTTGCCAAGGTTGACTTGGCGCTGTCCTTAAGTGCAAAATCAATTCGCCATTACTTCCTTTTGTGGGCAGCCAACACATTTGTCCAGCCATAGTTCAGATCCTTTTTTAGACGGTTGTTTGCTACTTAACAAGCATTAAATGAGATGATATACAGCAAATTTGCTGTTACTCAAGATGTTTTATAACTTAAAAACCTCGGTATATAGTTAATAGCAGTTTCCAAGTAAAAGATAACAAATAAGAATAATTATATTGATGCTTACTTATTGATGCTTTCGCTTGCACTGCTGAGTAACGAGAAACTCTTTACTATGTTTATATGTTGTCAAATTCAACTCTAAAAAGCTTCGTTCTAGAGAATTAATTGTAACTATAGAAGGATATACCTTTTGACTTTTTCACCATACCATTCGGTGTAAGTAAGTTAAATTTAACTTCAAGAGGTTCTTAGCAAGTGAATACTCTTTTAATATCTATTGATTATTCGGAAATGATTAATCATTTGCAAATATTAAGATATTGTACTTTTGCCTAAAAGTTTGAATCGTAGCACTGGTGCAAGCAATAGCCAAAGCTCTGAGCTTCATGTAGTGGAAATTGATGAATTGCCGCTACAATGCTTTTGAGATAACAATCGACAAGGACAAAGCCACTTTGCTAAGAGCGCTCTGACGCTAGCCAAAGTAAGCGGCTTGCAATACTGCGGTTCTCTCACTACTTTGCTTCTACGCAATTTGAGATATACTTTGAAGAAATGTAAACTTAAATTGCGTTTTTGTAAAAATCAGCTTTCCATTGGTTGATTTATGAGCCAGTCTGAAGATATTGCTGCCCAAACACCTTCTCTGACTAACCACGATCGCCAACCTATTCATATACCTGGCTCTATTCAACCTCATGGTGTATTACTAGCACTCAGTAACGACCTAGAGATAGTGCAAGTTAGTAACAATACCCAAGAATATTTGGGTAAAGCACCAGAGGATTTACTTAGCCAACCACTGAGCTACTTGCTTGACGCTCGACAAGTTGAAGCCATCAAGCAGGGTTTGGTGAAAAAAATTAGCAGTGCTAATGCTTTTAAAGTATCAATCATGACTTCCAATGGTGAACGATACTTTGATGGCATTGTGCATCGTACAGAAGATGCAGTAATTCTGGAGCTAGAGCCGACTGACTCTCGTTTGGAGTTGAGTTTTGCTAGCTTTCAAGCTTTGGTGGATGAAGCGATCGCTAAGATGCAAAATACATCAAATTTGACAGAATTTTTGCATGTTGTGGCGGAACAAATCAGGGAAATTACAGACTTTGACAGAGTAATGGTCTATCAATTTGACCACAACAAAGCTGGTTCTGTGGTTGCTGAAGCCAAACGAGAAGATTTATCACCATATTTAGAACTGCATTATCCTGCTACAGATATTCCAGAGCAGGCTAGAGAATTATATACACGCTGCTTGCTGCGATTTATCCCCGATTTGCACGCTCAAAGAGTCAAGCTAGTTCCAACTGAAAACCCCACAACGCATCAACCGCTCGATTTAAGCTTGTCCATACTCAGGAGTTTTGATGATTGTTGCGTGGAATATCATCAAAATATGGGAGTAGCGGCGCTTTTAGTGATATCCCTTATTCAAGAGCAGCAGCTTTGGGGATTAATTGCTTGTCATCATCAAACACCTAAGCATATTTCCTATGAAACGCGGAATATATGCAAGTTTTTAGGACGGATTGTATCGTTAGAGTTAACCCACAAAGTTACTCAGTCAGAATTGGACTATAAAGTCAAATTGCAATCCCTACAGTCAGAGTTCATCAAGTCCATTTCCCAAGTAGATAATTTTATCGACGCGTTGATTAAACCTGAAATCCGCTTACTGGATCTTGTGGGTGCAACTGGCGCAGCAGTTTGTTTGGATAATGAAATTACGCTTGTGGGAGTAACACCAGATATTAAGCAAGTACAAGCACTAATTGAATGGACAAATAGCCAAGTTAGTGATAATTTGTTTGTCACTGATTCTCTAGCAAAGCGTTACCCGGAGGCTGTTGCATTTAAAGATACTGCTAGTGGCTTGCTGCTATTACGGATTTCTCAAGTCTTGCGCTATTACATTATTTGGTTTCGCCCCGAAGTTATCCAAACTGTACACTGGGCAGGGAACCCCAATGAATCCGTTCAAGTACAAGCAGATGGTAGCATTACCCTTTCTCCCCGTAAATCCTTTGAGAATTGGCAAGAAACAGTACAATTGACTTCCCTACCTTGGCAACAGTGTGAAGTTGATAGTGCTTTAGCTTTGAAGAATGCGATCGTCGGTATTGTACTTTCTAAAGCAGATGAGTTAGCCAAAATCAACCTCGAATTAGAGCGCAGTAACCGAGAACTAGCTTCTTTTGCATACGCCGCTTCTCATGACCTCAAAGAACCTTTGCGAGGCATATATAACTTTTCCACAGTACTCTTGGAAGACTACGCCCAAGTACTAGATGATGACGGAATTGAATGCTTGGAAACAGTAGTTTCCTTAGCCGTGCGGATGGAAACTTTAATTAATGCTTTGCTGCGACTGTCGCAGTTAGGACAAGCACAACTACGCTTGCAAACAATTGATCTCAACGAATTACTCAATCAAGTAATTGATGTCTTTCGTGCTAGTTACAACAATTGTGAACTTGCAGACATACGCATTCCTCGACCTTTGCCAACAATTCAATGTGACCCAGTTCTCGTTAACGAAGTCTTCAGTAACTTGATTAGCAATGCATTCAAATACACTGATAAAGCACAGCCTTGGGTTGAGATTGGCTACATAGGGGAAGTTGGGGAGATGGGGAGCAGGGGAGATGGGGAGATGAGGGAG
>NZ_JAECZC010000046.1:7582-51113 GCF_016056305.1 Amazonocrinis nigriterrae CENA67
GGATGGGAAGCAAAGAACAAAACAACTATTCCCAATGCCCAATGCCCCATTCCCTAATGCCCCATTCCCAATTCCCAATTACCAATTCCCAATTACCAATTCCCTATTCCCTATTCCCAATCCCCATTATGGCGGCGTATTTGCTTCTAGCCAGTATTCCACAAATGCCTTTATCGTCTTTTGTAGTTGCTGAGCATTCATCGGCTTGACTAGATAGCCATTTGCGCCCTTTTGGTAACAATATTCAATATCTCTAGGGTTAGATGATGTGGTAAAAACAACTATGGGAATTTCTTTCAAACTCCTGTCTTGCTTTATCCGCTCTAAAATGTCACGACCATCAATTCCTGGTAAATTGAGGTCTAGTAGGATCACTGAGGGGCGTGGTATTATAGCAGAACTGTTTGGAGCTTCGCCAATGCTTGGGCGATCGCTTTTCTGCTGACGGAGAAACTCTAAAACCTCATCCCCATTAGTACAGCGATGGTCAATGGTTGAATGCTACAGCGGGAACTATCCTAGAAAGCCGCAACCCTGCTTTGAGAGATGAAATCGTTGCTACTTTCCCTCGTTCCCAAGCTGATGATGTAGATAAAACAGTAGCCGCAGCCCGCAAAGCCTATCATACTTGGCGCAAAGTTCCTGCACCAGCTAGAGCAGAATATGTATTTCGTGTTGGTGAATTATTACTCCAGCATAAAGAAGAACTTGCTCAATTAATCAGTCGAGAAATGGGTAAACCCCTGACAGAGGCTAGGGGAGATGTACAAGAAGGCATTGATTGCGCTTTTTATAGTGCTGGTGAAGGGCGGCGACTATTCGGACAAACTACACCTTCAGAAATGCCCAATAAATTTGCCATGACAGTACGAATGCCCATAGGTGTCTGTGCTTTAATTACTCCGTGGAATTTCCCGGTAGCAATTCCTTGCTGGAAAGCTATGCCGGCTTTGGTTTGCGGTAATACTGTGATTCTCAAACCCGCTGAAGATACGCCAGCTTGTGCAACTAAATTAATTGAGATTTTTGCAGCCGCAGGTTTACCACCAGGAGTAATTAACTTGGTGCATGGTGTGGGTGAAGAGGTAGGTAAAGCCTTGGTTGAACATCCAGATGTTGATTTGGTGTCTTTTACCGGTTCTTCAGAAACGGGTGCTTTTGTGGGCGCAACTTGCGGACGCACTCACAAGCGTGTCTGTCTGGAGATGGGCGGCAAAAATGCGCAGGTGGTGATGGAAGATGCTGACTTGGAACTAGCTTTAGATGGGGCAGTTTGGGGGGCTTTTGGTACTACTGGTCAGCGTTGTACAGCAACTAGCCGTTTAATTTTACATCGTGACATCAAAGAAAAATTTACTACTATGTTGCATCAGCGTACCAGTAAGTTACGCCTCGGTGCTGGCACTGACCCTGATACAGATATCGGCCCGATAATTAACGAAAGACAACTCCAACGGGTAAATCAATATTTGCATATTGCCCGTGAGGAAGGTGCAAAAGTGTTAATTGGTGGGGAAATTGCTAGTGAGGGTTCACTGAAACAAGGTAACTTCTTTCAACCGACAATTTTAGATGATGTCACCCCTGATATGCGCGTTGCCCGTGAGGAGATATTTGGGCCAGTGGTGGCATTAATTGAGGTTAGCTCTTTTGAGGAAGCGATCGCTATCCTCAACGACAGCAATTATGGTCTTTCCTCCTCAGTTTACACCCGCGATATCAACCGTGCTTTTACCGCCATGCGGGATATCGAAGCAGGAATCACCTACATTAATGGCCCTACTATTGGTGCTGAGGTACACTTGCCTTTTGGTGGTGTCAAACAAACTGGTAACGGACACCGTGAAGCTGGGACTACTGCCTTAGATGTATTTACTGAATGGAAAAGTGTTTACGTTGACTTTTCAGGAAGTTTGCAACGCGCCCAAATTGACAACCGTTCATAACTGATGAATGTTGACTGTCATTAGTTATGATCTCAATACAGAAAAGATAAGTACTATAGAAGAAAACTACACCAAAGCTAATCAAAAACATTCTTGTTATCGACTTTCATAGAAGTTGATTTGACTATTAGCTAAATAACAATAGGAGGTGTAACGTGACAATTACCCTGGATCATACTATAGTGCCTGCATACAACAAGGAAGCATCAGCACGCTTCTTTGCCCAAATCTTTGGTTTAAAGTCTGGAACTCATGGCGAACACTTCGCTACTGTAAATGTCAATGATACCCTAACCCTTGCTTTTGCGGATTATAAAACAGTTGACCCCCATCATTATGCATTTCATGTCAGTGATGAGGAATTCGATGCAATTTTCGCACGAGTTAAAAAAGCAGGTCTAGAATACAGCAGTGACCCCATGCATCGAAATAAAGGTGAGATTAGTCATAGAAACGGCGGTCGTGCTTTTTATTTCTATGACATTGACGGTCATAATATGGAAGTTCTCACTCGTGTGTAGAGAATTGGGTTGAGTTGATGAATGATGACTAGTGTATGAAACCTCTTTGTGTCTTTGTGGTAAAAATCTTAAACCACAAAGGCACTAAGGCACAAAGTATTATTAAAAATAACCTTTTAGCTTTTTCACTTTTTGACTAAAATGTAGGCTGTGGCATATTCAGGTAATTGGCTAATATGCTGCCCAAAATCATTTTTATCTTGAAAAATACCTGCTAAAAAATCGAGTTGATGAAGATTGGGTAAAAATGCTCCACCTGTATCTGCAATCACTCCCATTTGCAAGCGTTTACGACTACCTTGAGTATTTTCAAGCACAATCACTTTACCTAATCCAATATTTAGCACATCTCCAGCAAAAGTTACTCCTGGCTTAATAGAAATTTTTGCATCTATCTTATATCCATAACCTTTAATGGCATCAACTTGTCTAAAATACCAATAACGCTTTTGTGCTGTCGCTTTGACTCCGCGAACGTAAGACATGCCATTATTTCTATCTACGTTGAAAAATGCTTTAGAACCATCTGTGAAATTAATTAGGATTGTTCCCTCCATGAGTGCTTCTTCTAAACCATTGCGTGTTAAATAAGCAAGGGCTTGGACTTTACCAAATTCTTTACCACCTGGTTCGTAAATACCTGATAAAACATCTTGTTTGGTATATCTGGTGTAAAATTTATCAGTATTGGCGTTTTCTTTTAAACTATAGATTGGTGTGTTAAATTTAGCGGTTTTTTTGCGAGAACCTGGATGAGTAAATACAGCATATTTAGTAATTCGTAATCTCTCTTGCTTGCGATTGCTTGGGTTATAAGCAGACCATTTGATTACTCGAAAATTACTGTTGATGAAATTAGGGTCTTGTAAACGAGTCACTCGATGATTGGCAATATCCTCTTGTAAGGTAGCAATCATGAAATCCAAGGTGTTGAGCATGTCTTGGACTGACACTCCTTGAGTACCAAGAAGCCCTTTACGTAGAACATCTGGGTCTTCTGAAGAATAGTTTTGGAAATATTGTCTAGTATTGACAAGAACAGTTAATAAATCTGTTTGATTAAAATTAACCTTAGTGGTTGGTAGTTTTCCTGAAGTTAAGATCTTACTACCACTAATGCTATATTTATAGTTTTGCCATTCATCGATGACTGGATAAGTTACAGGTACTGATGCTGTATATTTATTAGATATCGGTGTATTTTGCTTATTTATAGTGTCATCAGATGTTTTTTGGGCAGTCAAAAAATTGGGAATACTTGTGGTTATCCTAGGTGATTGTGTTGAAGTTAAGGCAAAGTTTGATTGAGGGGTGTTGGAGTTCTCCTGCTGAGTAAAGGATAAATTCTCTATAGCTTGATTTTGTTGGGCTAGCTGTTTATTTTTTGTCTGACTATTATTATATAGAGAGTTACAGCCACTGGCTAAACTAACAGTGAATAAGGTAGCAATACCTAGTGTGAGGCGGATTTTTGGGTTAAATTGCTTGCTCATAAGTGGAAAAAGAAATTTCTGATGATTGCTAATAATTACACGTGCTTAATATCTGAACGATACTAACTTGACAATGGGTCAACCATGTATACAATTGGGCATAGTACCTCGTCCAGTTATAGGGGGCAAACCAGCCTAAGAGTGCATTATACTCCTGCACCCCTAATTAGTTGTGTATTTTTGAGTTTTGCATTGAGGACGGGGAGTGAGGAGTGGTGTAGTTTAATTCACTGAAAATATCTCTCAATCAGGATGACAAAAACCTGTACCTTCTATAGCAGCAAAATCAATCGCAAATTCTGAAATTAAAAAGATTATCTTTCTCCCTGAACAACTTAAACACTCAGTAATAGCAAAGCTATGCAACTTTTTTGCTCAATCTTTACTTAAGATTCATGAACAATTGGCGTAGCTTTCCCAAATTAGCCGTACAAGTTGTGATTTTTCTGTCAATCTATAAATCTTACATAAATAGAATCAAATGTTACTGTAAGCACTCGTATCTGACAGTTTAATCATCAATAATAATTTGACAAAGATGTAAAAAAACATGTTAAGTATCCCAATTAACTTACCTTTACCTAGTGCGCCTCGCTTGGTTACATCTTTACCTGGGCCTCGCGCTAAAGCAATTGTAGAACGCGATCGCGCTGTCACTTCTCCTTCTTACACCCGTGACTACCCTCTAGTTGTGGCTCGCGGTGAAGGTTGTATGGTGGAAGATGTGGATGGTAATGTATTTCTTGATATGACAGCGGGTATTGCTGTCACCGCCACCGGACACGCCCACCCGGAAGTTGTCAGGGCTATTCAAGAACAGTCGGCGCGGCTGTTGCACATGTCGGGGACTGATTTTTATTATGAGCCGATGGTGGAATTAGCGGAACAATTAGCTATCCGCGCCCCTTTTCCTAGAGGTAAAACTGAATTCCCCGCCAGGGTATTTTTCACCAACTCCGGGGCTGAGTCTAACGAAGGAGCCATCAAACTAGCTCGATACTACACCAAGCGATCGCTAATTGTGGCCTTTTTAGGAGCATTCCACGGACGTACCTATGGTGCAATGTCTCTCACTGGTTCTAAAGCAGTGCAGCGGGCTAACTTTGGGCCTTTGGTTCCTGGGGTGACTCACATACCCTACGGCACTCACGCCAGCCTAGATTATTTAGAAAAAACTTTATTTACGACCATCTTACCACCCCATGAAGTAGCAGCGATCGTAGTTGAACCAATTCAAGGAGAAGGCGGTTACATCGTCCCTGAAGACGGTTTTTTGCAGAGAATTCGGGAAATATGCGATCGCTATGGCATTCTGATGGTAGTCGATGAAGTGCAAGCCGGCATGGGGCGTACAGGTCGCTTGTTTGCCATCGAACATTGGGGTGTGAAGCCTGATATTATTACCACTGCCAAAGGTATCGCCAGTGGACTGCCTTTAGGGGCTATTCTCTCCCGCCCTGAGTTAATGACTTGGCCTCCTGGTGCCCACGCTACCACATTTGGCGGAAATCCTGTAGCTTGTGCTGCTGGTATTGCCACTATACGGCTATTAGAAAGCGGTTTGATGGCGAATGCTATCCGCATGGGAGAATTATTACAAGCTGGTCTTACCGAGTTGCATGAGAAATTTCCCTGTATATCCCTACCAAGAGGTAAGGGTTTGATGGTGGCGGTGGATTTATTGGATGCAGAAGGCAATTATGATCATAAATTGCGCGATCGTATTATCCAAGAAGCTTTCTCGCGCGGTTTATTATTACTTGGTTGCGGTAAGGCTGCAATTCGTTTTTGTCCGCCTTTAGTTATTAACAGTGAGCAAGTTCAGACTGCGTTAGATATTATCTCTGATGTAGTCAAAATTGTTTAAATCTCACGCAAAGGCGCAAAGACGCAAAGAGGTTGCTTTGTATCTTTGCGTAAAAATTAAGGATTAAGGTTTGATATTTATGTCTTCTGAATCTGTCGGTTATTTATGGGATTTACTTTGGCAAGAATACAGTGCTAGAGTCAGTTATGTCTGCACATATCAGCAAATGATTACTACTGCGGGTGGAACTGTTGTTAATGATCATATTGCTTTTCGGTCTTTGCGTCTAACAGCTGATAGTCCGCAAGGAGAAATTAATTTAGGTATTAATTATCTTGAACCAGTTGTCAAATTTTTTGGTTATGAAGCAGTTGGGGAGTATTTTTTTCCTGAGACTCATCTTTATGCTCGCCACTACCGCCATCCACAGCAAGAGGAATTTGATTTACCCAAACTGTTTATTAGTGAATTAATTGTGGATGAATTACCCCCGAATACTATAAAACTTATTCATCAAACAATAGCAAATGCTAATTTAATTAAGTTTAGGCCAGAGCTATTTCTAGCTAACCTAAATTTTAGCGATATCAAAAAAATCTTTACTCGCCCTTGGCAACCTCCTCTGCGTTTTGTTGTAGAAGAGGTGAATAAAGTTACTCAATATGGTGCTTGGGTGCTGCTGCATGGTTATGCTGTAAACCACTTTACAGGCTACGTTAATCGTCAGAATACTCCACAGTATCCAGATATAGATACTACTGTCCGTGGTTTAGCTAATTTGGGTGTGCCGATGAAAGCTGAAATAGAAGGTAATATCAACTGTGGTTTGCGTCAAACGGCAACTCAAGCAGTTACAGAAATGGTAACAGTAATAGATGATAGCAATAGTACAGAGATTCAAATTCCTTGGACTTACGCTTACTATGAAATTGCCCAGCGCTACATGATAGAAATGGAACCTGGAAAACAAGAACTTTTTGATGCTTTTTTAGGAAACAATGCTCAACAATTGTTTGAAATGACTCGGCTGTCTAGAAAATAGTTTTGAGTTGGGAGCAAATTGAAAAAAGCTCCTTTTCTGGTTAACGTGAATTTGATTTAACGTGAGTTCGATGAACCTCTCCTTCCCGGCTTCCTTCTGCTTTTAGGAGAGTGAGGAGAAACGAAGAAATCAAGGTTTAACTCCCCTCTCCTCGTAGGAGAGGGGTCGGGGGAGAGGTCAAAACAGGGCTTGTCAAACTCACGTTGATTTACCTCTCTCCCACCCTTCTTTGCTTCGGAGAAGGGCTTAAATAAGTCAGGAAAACGGAAAGTATTTTACTTCAAAGCTGCCAAAGTTTGGCGTCCAATAATTCCATCTGCTCTTAGCTTTTTAGACTGTTGGAATTTGATTACTGCTTCTCGTGTCTGATTATCAAAAACACCATTCACAGTTCCCGTGTAAAATCCTTGCTGCTTTAAAGAATTTTGAGCCACTTTGACTGACTCTCCCTTACTGCCAATTCTTAAGACAGTACTATGGTTTGCTATGGCTCTAGTTTTTTTCGTAACATGAGCGCTTTTTATGACATTAGGCTTTTTCATGCTTTCGCCTGGCTGGCTAGCTTGAGAAACTTTGACAGCACTAGCAGTGTTCTGAGTTTTATTAGGAGTTTTAGAGTAAGCAGGTAAAACAGTAACCAGAGTTAATGCAGGGATCAAAGCAAGTACTTTCCAATTCATGTTCATCATCTTCTTGCAATAAGTTAAAGGTTTGGATTTGAATAGTCATACTATAATGGCTATTGTCTTAATAAGAATTGAAGTTTGAGTAGCAGTTACATAGAAATTCACGCCAATACCAACTCTGCCTCAAACAGAACTTGATTGATATTTGTGAAAAAACCTACAGTCCTGATTTTATTGTTAAAAGGCTGTTTGGATTTACCTAATTAAAACAGATTAGGCAAAGATAAGCAAAGCTAGAAGATTTTTATATCTGCATTCTATACATTAGCGTTCAATACTTTTGTATTGCTACTCATACCACATATTCTCTATATAAAGGTAATCTCAGAGTATTTGTGTTTAAACGACAAATACCAAAATTACCATTACTACAGCCTGTAGCTATGACCTCAAAAATAAGTCTGATTTTTTCGACTTAGAAAATTAAGTCTTAGAAATTATTCATAAATTAACGTGTCTTTATGACATTGTTGTGACTAAGATATAGCATATGTGTGACATTTATAGATTTTATGTTTTTTCTTATTTTAACAAAAATTAAATATTTAAAGTTATATTTTTTTGACTAACCTTATATTATTATAGAAAGTTTTGCATTCTTCAAAACCTAAGATTCTAAAGAATTAGCAGCGAGAACAAAATAAAGTATCTCCTGTGGTGACTTTTGCTAATCTGCTCACATATACAAATAAGAATTGCACAGAGAAATCTGCACTCTGTTTCTGCTCGTATCGACTAAAAGGCTACAAAATTCTAGAGTTACCTAAAATGTCGGCCGCTATATAAAGGTTAGCAGTGAAAGGAATGCCGACTAACTGAATAATTGAGCTATAGCAAATCCAATAACACATCAAATTTCTCAAGCTCATAGCACATCAATTTAGGATGTCATAGTGGAAATAAAGCTATATAAAAAATGGTGAAAATCCTATAATATAAGTCTTTCAAGCGCTAGTTCGTTCCAGTCCAGAAACCTACCTATACGACTGGCTCTTTTTCAGTTTTGACTTCTAATGCAGTGCTAACAGCCTGGCCTGAGCATTATAAGTTGGGTTGTAATTGAGGCTGAATTGTCATCAGTTAAGACTGAGCAACATTACATAAAACCTTAACCTAAATTTGTACTAACTTTAACTCAACCTTTGCTTACGTTATCTGCCTTAAGTAAGAAGATTGTGAAGTGAATATGGTAAAATACTGTAAATCTATCGAGTTTTAGATGTATAGAGTCTATCAACCTAAAGCTACAAACCAGATTAGAGGCACTCAAAAGTTGCTATTCCCTGCATTAAGGATCGTAGATTCATGAAACTACAACTTCCTAAATTATTCTGAGCCGGACTAGCTGAAGCGTAGACCTACGAGACGCACAGCCGCTGCTGGCAGAGTAGAAAAACTAGGCATCTACGTCTAACAGCATCATATTTGCTTTTTTCTGTGGAGTTTTCTTACTGAACGTGAGGATTGTAAATGCTTGAGGCTATCGCTGTTGCTTGGCTATTACTCTTTTTTGGAGATTTCTTGTCTACTTTTTGTTACCACGTACCTGAGCATGTTTTTGGTAGCCTCCACCTAAAAACGCACCATTCTTGGAAGAAGGATTTCCGCCACTACGCCATTTTGACATTTAATCCCCAGGTTCTCTTAGACGGTATCTTGGGAGCTTTGCCTTATTTAATAATGGCAGTAGTTTTGTGGTCTTTTTCTCCCATTGGCGTTATTTGTGGACTACTGCTTGGCCAATTTCATGTGTGGTGGAGACATATAAGTGTCTTGGGTTGGCAAACTCCAAAGCTTGTGAATGCTCTGTGTCAAGTTTTATTCATCACCACTCCTGAAAGACACTGGTTACATCATCACAAAACTAACCTTGGTTTCGGCGATATTTTCACGTTCTTTGAGCAACCAGCACAAATTTGGTTACGCTGGCTGAGGCTGCTGAGGGTTCATCTGCGTTCCTCTCGCATCTCATTGGGGTAAAAAAGGTAGGAGTTGTCAGTTGTTAGTTGTCAGTTGTTAGTTATCATTTATTATTTCTCTCCTGCTCCCCTGTGCCCCTAATTCCCAACGCCACATGCTCCACTTGGGGAGACCCCAAGACCGCAGTGGCTCCTCCTTTCGGTCGTGGGGGCCCCAAGTTCCCCTGCTCCCCATCTCCCCTGCTCCCTATTCCCGCCTCAATCAAAACTTAAATCCGTATAATCTCACATGCGGTTATGAAGAAGCGTTAATTCTTTACTCAGTCGGCAAAATGGAGATTAAACTACATGCTGCTGAAGCATTTATACAGCATGTAGATGAGTTCATTGACAAACGGCTTGTAGATGACACGAAATCCTGTGCTGTAGAAGCTTCCATACCTGTTGCTGAAGCCAAAGCCTTTACCTAAAGGAGTCATCTGAGATGGTAACAGTTCTTAAAGAATCAACAGACTTCCTCGCGATCGCTACTACCTTAGCAGAAGAATTTGCCAAAACAGCAGTTTTACGTGATGCCAAGGGAGGAACCCCCACCGAAGAACTGAAAAAGTTACGTGAGAGTGGTCTGTTAAACCTGGTAATACCGAAAGAATATGGTGGAATTGGAGAAACTTGGCCTAAGGCTTTAAAAGTAGTACGGGAAATTGCCAAAACAGATGGTTCTGTGGGGCAACTGTTGGGCTATCACTATTTTAATACTGCTATACCGCGATTTTTTGGCACGCCAGAACAGTATGCCGAATTTTCAACAGCTAGTGCGCGCCATAATTGGTTTTGGTCGGATGCTGCAAATCCACGTGATCCTGATTCAATTTTGACACCAGACGGGGAAAACTTTCGTCTGAATGGGTTAAAAAACTTTGCCACAGGGACAAAATGCTCAGATGTAGTGATAGTTGGGGGAAGGCGCGAAGACTTGGGTAATGAGGTCTATGCAGTTATTCCTAGCGATCGCGAGGGTTTGCAAATCAATGATGATTGGAATTATATTGGTCAGCGTCAAACTGAAAGTGGCAGTGTCGCCTTCCACAACGTTTTGATACGTAGAGAGGAAATACTGGGAAATCCCGACTCTAACGATCCTCCCAGACCATTTGCTACCTTATTTACTCCCCTTGGTCAATTAGTTTTTGTCCATTTATATTTAGGAATTGCTCTGGGAGCATTTGCGGAAGCTAAAAAGTATACACTTACACACACTCGACCTTGGATAATATCTCCCGCAGAAACAGCCGCTCAAGACCCCTACATTATTGAGCAATATGGCAATATGTGGGTTGATTTAGCAGCCACCATTAGCCATGCTGACCATGTAACATTGTTAGCCCAAGCAGCTTGGGAAAAGGGAGAAGAACTCACGGTTGCTGAACGCGGAGAACTTGCTGTGAGTGTTGCTTCTGCTAAAGTTTTAAGTACGAGGGTAGCTTTGGATGTTACCAACAAGATTTTTGAGGTGACAGGCGCACGTTCTGCGGCGAATAAGTACCGTTTTGACCGCTACTGGCGGAATGTTCGCACACACACTTTGCATGATCCTGTGGCTTACAAAGTGTATGAAGTTGGTAATTGGGTATTGAATGGACAGATGCCGAATTTTACGCTTTATACATAAAAATTGGGCATGGGGCATGGGGCATTGGTAATTGGAAATTGGTAATTGGGTATTTCTCCTCTGCTCCCCTGTGCCCCTAATCCCCACTCCCTTTCGGTCGTGGGGGCCCCGAGTTCCCCTGCTCCCCTGCTCCCCTGCTTTGAAAGCTCCCTAAAAATTCACTGCCGCAGTTGGTGCAGCACTGAACCTAATGTGGTAATTCCTTCTACAATTTTTTCTGGTGGCTGAAAGCTAAAAGATAGTCTGATGGCGTCGTCTCCTTGACCGTTAGCATAGCAGCGAGTTCCTGGTAGGAAGGTAACGCCGTGTTCACTAGCAGCAGTTAGCAGAGTTTTGGCGCTGATATCTGGTGGCAATTTACACCAGACAAAAAAGCCGCCGTCGGGACGCAAAGCAACTACATCACTGGGAAACTCACGAGCGATCGCATCTAATAACAAATCACATTTATGTTGATAGTTGGCGATTAATTTCTGGATGTGCCCATCTAATTTACCTGTAGCACAGTAGCGGGCAACCACGTGACTGACAAAAGGCCCTACAGGGCCTTCACTTTTGAACATTGCCAACCGTTCAATAATTGTCGGGTCGCCACAAGCCCAACCCAACCGCACACCAGGAGCGATAATTTTTGAGAAGGTACTGACGTATAGTACCCATCCTTCATGGTCGAGAGATGCTAAAGAAGGCACAACTTCACCACGGAAGCGTAAATCACTATAAGCATCGTCTTCTACTACCAAAACACCATACTCAGCGGCTAATGCTACCAGCTTTTTGCGGCGAAACAACGGCATGGTTACGCCTGTGGGATTGTGAAAGGTGGGGATAGTATAAATAAATCGAGGTCTGATGCCTTGTTGTTTCAAATTGCGTAAAGTGACTTCTAGGGCATCTACATCCATTCCCAAATCATCTACAGGAATGGTAATTAATTTTGCACCAGCTTGGGCAAATCTGGTAACAACACCTAGAAAAGTAGGCCCTTCAACGATTACCACATCACCAGGTTCAACAAAAACATCGGGGAGTAAGCCTAAGATTTGTCCAGAACCGTAGCCAATGAGAACAGAATTGCGATCGCCTGCAATTCCTTGAGCTTGCAAACGTGAGATAATCTGCTCATAGAGGAGTGTTGCTGGTGGGCCGTAGTTGAGAACAGTAGGCGCTTGTTCTGCAAGTACAGCAGCAGTAGCAGCAGCTAAGTCTGCGTGAGGAAACAGAGTCGGATCAGCTAGACCGTAGGCAAAGCTAACGGTGATAATCTTGGTTAACTCAGTACCATAGGTTGGCGGTGCTATATTTTTTGCTCGTTGGGCGAACAAATCAGCAATTCGGTAGGCAGGCATCGGTGATGTTTAAAATACGACTGCGATTGTCAACAGGCAATTACGCTAATTATCCAGGAAAATGTATTATAGCGGTTCTTACTGTGTTGCGATCGTAACTCTGATTCACAAGCCTTTGAGAATTGCAGTTATTGCCGTATAACTTTTACCAATGAGCTTTCGCTTCATTTCCTTGTAGTATGTCAGGTTGGTCTATACTTCTCTTCTTGAGATTTTGAAAAACTACAAAGGCGATCGCTAATATTTTCACTTTCTGAAGTACTGTATCAAGCCTTATTTCGTCTTTTCCTTTCAACATCTGCAAGAACTTAATTGGTTTTATCCAAATAGATAAAGGGATTTTTCTAGATACCATTGTTTGAATGTTATGTTTGCCATAACATAACTCCAATGCGTAAACACCAGCAATCCATCTAGCCATTTGTTCAATCCAACCTTTTTTAGGTTGCTCATCCATTGTTATATCCATCATATCGGGAGTTCTATTTGTAGAAACAACATCTAAGAATACTTCGCATACAAAGCCTGCATACTTAGCTAGTATGCTGAGTTGAGTATCTTCAATTTTGCTTCCTGGATAAGTTTGAGAAATAACAACTAACAAACTGACGAGTGCATCTGTCTTGCCAAATGTGCCCCCTCCTTGCATCCACTGATAACCACTGTACCTACCATGACAAAGGTCTATAAACAATTGGATAGGAGGAATTTCTTGACTAAAGTTAGGTAGAAGAGCTTCAATTCCATCTACCAAAGCTTTTTGATAAACAGCAAATCTATTTCTTGTACTAAGAATATCTATTTTGCTATTTTTATCAAGCTCGTTGATTATCAACTTTAAGCCATTAGAATCTGGTTCGACAAATGGATAATTTCGCTCAACTAAAAATTGAGACTCGGCATCAAAAGTAAACATTATCTCAGGCGGTATCCATCCATTATTTATACTACTCAGTAATAATGAACCATAAATATCACCTAAAACTCGAATTTTACCTGCTGCATAAGCTCCTTTTTTTTGATGGACAATAAATATTCTATGCTGCTTATGGGAATAGCCCATATTACTTAAACAATACGGTTGATTTTCACACAGGAAATTATCAAATATTTGAGCAGGGACATTGTTTGCTGACTTATTTTCAGTATATAAATGAATAACTTCGACATTTGAAAGTGCAGTAAACCTATCAATAACGGTTGGGCATTCAAAGCCATTATTCAAACCAATTATGATGTCGCCCAGCATTCCTGTTTCCGAGATTTGTTTAATAATTTTGGGAATAGTATATGGCAAATAATTTTCGGCTCCTTTTCCAGCCGCTACTATTCCTAATATTCTCGTACTATCAAAAGTATCTTGAGTTTTGGCTTTAATCCATGCTTGGTAAGATAAAATCTTTTCTACATCTGCTTTTAAAGTTCTATTTTGACTTTCCCGTAATAACAGTTTTTCTTTCACAAAATCACTTGAGTCAGATGTAACTAATGACTTGAGATTCGTTAAAAGCATTGTTTGGTACTCCTGATACGATCAAATATTAGACAGTGTATGATTGTCAATGACAGTTTTATTTCTACTTTCTACACTCAGTCAAAAGCTGAGTGTAGAAAATCTCCCTGACTTGAATAACCTGATGTGCATCTAAGTTGCATCATCACTTGTAAAGACCGTCATTAGTCATTTGTCAAGAGTCAAAAGTATTTACAAAGGACAAAGGACTTTTGACAAAAAACGACCATATGAAGTAATTGTGCAAATTCAATGTGTTTTAGGTTGCATGATCCAGGTCTGATAAGCTAAAACATATGTAAATTGGATGATTACTGATAGAGTTCGTCTTTTGTCATCAGTCATTAGTCCTTTAAAAATACAAATGACAAAGGACTAATGAAAAGAGCAAAGGGTCGCAATGACGGTAATTTGAACTGACATGATATCATTTAAGAAATTTTGGAAATTCGCTAACAATATTGGCTTTTTACTCAATTATTCTGTTGCAAGGCATATAGACTGAAAATATTGGAACCCTTAAAAAGGGGTTCTTGTTCCACTGTAATCTTGCTCAAACCATGAACTTTGAGTAAAGCTATAATTTTTTCGACTCGATTTTCCAAATTATGGATTTCAATACACAATTGCTTAATCTTAGACCAATGCTGTTTCTCAATCCCTAACAGAACATTTAATTCGCTTTTTTCTACGTCTACTTTCAGCAAATCAATTCGCTTAATATTATACTCATGTATAATATCTGATACTGTTTTCATCTGGCAAATGACTTGCTTTGTTTTAAAACTTCTTTTGCCTAGTTTATCAAAAACAAAAGAACGAAGAAACGGAGGCAATAAACGAAGCCGACGAACAAATGGTGGCGCGGATTCTAGATTGCGAAGTATAGTAGCCTTTAATTGATCTGTTAATTCTTTAGAATCATCTGGATATGCATTAGACAAAGCTGGAGAATTAGGATAGTAAGAAAACGTCACGGTCTGAGATTTATCTGAAAGTCCGCAAGGAAAAACCTTCAGACGTTCTGGATTCCACCGTTGAACATTACGTTGTAACACTTCAAAAGTGTCAGGAATAGGCTCAAAAGCATAGACATTAACATTTTTATTGCACAATTCATTTACCTTGAGTGTAAATAAACCAATGTTAGCTCCTACATCAAATACGGTGTCACCTTCGTGTACCACTATTCCATGCTTAAAGTATTCCTGGATTTGTTCGTGAAGTATTGGTACTTCTGCTTCATGTAAGTAAAATACTTTATTTCCATTAGGAAGTACAGTTTCAGGGATTAAGGTTGGCATAAACTTCACTCAATTTGATGAAATGAAAAAGTAGCTTTCAGGTCAGACATATTTTTAAAATTAAAATATGTAGACATATATAATGTGTCTACCCTCTACAGAAAAAGAAAAAAACAAGAGATTTATATGGTACTCTACTTGCTATTTCAAAAAGCTAATAGCAAAGTAAAATTAAGTAGATGGGCAGGAAAATTTATTGTTGGAATCAGGCAGGAGGTGAAGCAGTGTGGTGAGACACTCCGCTCTTAGTTTTTACCCCCCACACAAGTAAAGTCAGGAATCCAATTGGATAACCATATATTATGTTTATGAGTTACTGAATTGCAACTCATATGCAACACTGTTAGCAAGATTTTGGTAACTCTGAATGAGTAAGAGTAGAAATTTCTGGCATCAAGGATGCTTGGGGACTTCCAAATAAAAGATATTCCATCGCACCCACAACAGAGGAACCAGGTGAACGGGAGACTGCTAGCCTACAGCAACACTTGGCGAACGTGTTTACGTTTTTCTGTGACTCGTGCGTCAGTCCTAATTTACTTCAGTATTCTTGAAATGAAGTATTTTTTCTCAAAATTAGGTGTGTCTGTGAAATTGCTAAAATTCAAGTGGCAGCAAATAATTCTTTGTTTAGGCTGTTTACTACTGATTATTGCTTGTCAAAGTTCTCGTCCATCTACCAACCCAGGTGCTAAACTTCTCAAAGTAGCGACAGACCCTACTTTTGTTCCTTTTGAGATTCAGAAAGCTGATGGTAAGCTAGAAGGCTTTGATATTGATTTGATGAATGCGATCGCAGCAAGTGCAGGTTTTACAGTACAGTTTGAGAAGCTACCCTTTGACGGCATGATTTCCACTTTGCAAGCTGGCAAAGTTGATGCTGCAATTAGTGGAATCACCATTACTCCCGAACGCCTGAAAACAATTTCTTTTTCACGACCTTATTTTAAAGCCGGACTAGCGATCGCTGTTCGAGAAAACAACCAAGATATTCAAAATCTTAACAGTCTCAAAGGCAGAAAAATTGCTGTACAAATTGGTTCAACAGGGGCAGATTTTGCTAAAACTATCCCCAATGCCAAAATTAGTACGTTTAATTCTGGGCCGGAATTTTTCCAAGATTTGCTCAATGGTAATGTTGATGCTGTCATTGGTGATGCTTTCGCTACTTTGTATGCAATCAACAACGGCCAGCTTAAAGGTATTAAAGTAGTTGCGGATCTGCTTACTGAAGAATACTACGGAATTGCTACATCCAAAAGTTCTCCGCACATGGATGCAATTAATAATGCCATTGCTACTGTATTAAGCAATGGCACTTACAAGCAAATTTATCAAAAATGGTTTAAAGCTGAGCCTCCACAACTACCTGATTCTCCGCCACTAGGCAAAGTCAAGCAGCTAAATGCAGCAACGGTTTTTTACCACTCTTGAAGAATTGATGGCTGAGATTTTGGTATCAATGTAGACACTCTTGGCAGCTTGCCGAAGGCATCGTCTGTTCGATGGCAAAAGGTAGAATCGCTGTCTCCATTGCTTTCAGTACATCACTACTTTGTATATCTGGAGACTCCAAAGAGAAATCCTTGAAATGCACTACGCTTAATTTCCATTCTTGGCAAAAGTGTTTAACGGGACTTAAATGTTTTTGAGGTACAAATAAGCCTCAAACCCATATAAGGCAAGGAAAATACACCCCTTGCTCAAAAATGCTTGAAACTTATGTATATCAAGAAACTAGGCAAATTAATGTCAAAGTCTTTCTGTATATACATTTGGGGTTTTTTCTGGCTACTTTTTGTCTAAGTCCCATTTATACAACTTTCAGCCTTAACTGAACCGTATTGGACTATGAAGATTTAGTAAAGCACTGTGAAAATACTTGCATTTATCGTCAAAACTTTATAAGGTTTTAAAATCAAAAAATACTTACGTAAAATTACTTTTTAAGTATAAAATATTTTATTATCAAGTTTTACCATTCAATATGTTGATAGTTTTTGTAAATTCATGAACATTGAACTATAGAAATCCGATTGGATTAATGAACACACATGTATATGTAAGGAATAGATAGCAGGTGACAGCGAACAGAAAAGAAAGCAGGTAGAAGTGTAGTGAAATTTTTCAAAAATCAAATAAAAAGCCTATAAAAATAAAAATTACTCTATTATCACTATTGAATTTATATATATGACTAAAGCTAATCGAATTAACTGGACTTTAATTTTAGGCGTTCCTGGTGCATTAGCAGCCCTGGCAAGTGTATTTACTTTTTTGATTAGCAAAGATTTTAGATGCGCTGTTACACATGTGGTAGGCATTAAATCTCCTCAATGTGCAGATGATTCTATGTCACCTAATATCAAGCTACTCGTATCAAATGAATCAGGAGAGGCTATAGAAAATGCTAAAGTTGAATTTATAGGTACTGATAATCCTGAACCAAGATACACTGATAGTTCTGGTTTTGTCGTGGCTCAAATTAAAAATGATGGATTTGTTCTAGTTCGTGTAAAAGCTAAAGATTATCCCATACAAAACACCACTATTAATGTCAATACACAGCAAGTTACTATCAGAGAAATGCGGTTGAGTCAAACTGGTACACCATCAGTTAAAGACATTAATCCTACACCAACACCTACAGCTAGTACACCAACACCTACAGCTAGTACACCAATACCTATAGCTAATACACCAACACCTACAGCTGATACAGCTACAACACCTGTCCCTGCTGTATTACCTCTTACCGAAGTATGGTATGATGTATCATTTACATTAGACTCTTGTACAAGAAAAAAAAGTAATATTGTAAGCTGTCATTTTTCACTTATAAGCACCAAAGACGTTCAATTTCACATATCTTTAAATAATCTTACAAGGATAGTTGACGGTCTAAATAATCCATACTACGTCAACAAAGCTTATAGTGGAAAATTAACATACGGGGTTAATAATAACTTGCCTTTGGATATGGTAAAGAATGCTCGTTCTAACGTTATTATCGACTTTATAGGAGTAGAAGATTCAGTTTCGCAAGCTTTTTTATTAAACGTAAGGGTTAATGAAGGCTATGCTTCAGCATCTAATTTAGAGTTTAGAAATGTGCCCATCCAATAACATCCAAATACCAAGACTATTGTTCTCATAATCGCTAGATTATTAGGTCTGTACTGTGAGCCTTAACTGAACCATATTGTGCTGTTACTTTTTGTGAAAAACTAATATTCTTGCCATTTTAGTATCATTCAGCACTTGAGAGTTATCCTGACGACGCCCAAATCTATTTCTTCAGAAATTTGCCGTTTTGAAATTGATGATTTAAAGTAGTGCTGAGTTTTTAAAGGATACTTCATCAATGACAATGACACAGACCAGTACAATTACACAAGACAAAAAATCAGCTAAGAAGAAACAGTCTTTTCCTGCTATGGATATTGGTACTCCCAAAGTACCACTCCGCAAACACAAAAAAATCAAACAAGAGTATGAATTACTTAGTGATTGGGATCACGCAAGTTAATTTAGAACTTGCGCGTTCACTACTTTTTACTGACTGGGATTGAGAACAACGATAATTTCTGCTAGCTTGATTCCCAAAGGTTGCCAGTGGGGATTGCTGGCGTAAAAAGTGCGATCGCCTGACACTGCTGTATAATCATTAGGATATTTTTCGGCAGCATTGGCAGCAGCGTTAACTCGCAAAATGAGTTTGCCTTGGTAGCGGGATAATCTGCTACTGTCCAATAAAATAGTTCCGCCATAGTCCCAACCCAACCCAAAAAGTTTAAAGTTGCCTAATTTCTGGCGTAACTCGCTTAATGAAGTACCCACACCAATACCTTCACGGGTTTTCCAAGCAGAACCCAGGTTACGCACATCTGAAGGTTTAGTACGAGTCTTATCAGTCCAGACTACCAAAAGCGCTCGCCCTTGGTTCAAATTGATTTGGGTAGCAGCAAAACTACCTATTCCTTCAGCACCTGAAATAGTTTTATCAACTAGGCGAGACGCACCAAATAACTTTACTAAATCTTGTCTGGTGGTGTTGCGCGTCACTGGTCCAACTCGTTCACCAGGAACAATTAAAGTGTCTGTCAACGGTTGTGATTTGGCTAGAGTCAATGGGTAATGAATTTTTTGGGTTAGTGCTACTGCTGGCGTGGCTGAGTAGCTTAGTAATAAAGCTAACGTAGCTGTAGTAATGCTTTTGATTGATGGTTTCATAAAATGTATATTAAGTGAGCAGAATTATATAACTCATCTCTTGCACCAGCTTTTCATTCCGCTAAGAAATAAATTTCATAGGCTTTTAGCTAAAGTCAGATAAATCTGGCTAGCAAAGTGTTTGAGTCCGTTTCAACTGACTTATACTATTAGCCTAAGAATTTATTCCCAGGCGGAATATGGGGTAGGTGCAAGATATCAGATCAACAACTCTTTAGCCTTTACTTATACAATTTCTCAATTACCCATTTCTGATTTGTCGCTTGCTAATATTATTTAATTAAATATCTCTTTAGGTAGATACGGTAATTCAGATATTGCAGCAAGTTTTACATTAACTGAGAAAGTTAATTCTTGGCTGAAAGCCTAAGCTAGTTGTAGTTGTGTTTTTTTGACAAAAAAAACGTATTTTTTACAAAAACACTCATAAACCTTGATATTTATCTCAAAAAATCACTTGACCTGTAACAATTAATCGGTTAGCCTTAGCAATCAGATATGTTTGGTTAGAAAACCAATGAACAAAAAACTCATTCTGAATTTGCTTTCCAGTTCTGCGATTTTTACCTCTATGATGTCTACGCTAGCAGTAGTAAATCCAGCCCATGCTAGTGTTACTACTACTCAGCGATTAATACACACAGATGATGGTCGTACCTGTATCACTAATCCCCACGGTAACAATAACTTTATTTGTATCCGTGATTCAGAAAGAAATCCTAAAGCTGCTCCTGCACCTAAATCAATGGTGATTACCAATCAGCCATCAGACAGCACTGTTGTAGCACTGAATTTTACTGATGAGGAAAGCGAAGCTGCAATTAGGTTATTTGGATGTGACTGTCCATATTGCATCAATTCCTTACGTCAGCTAACTGGTAATGGCAGCTTAACTTACTAAGATTCGCTAGCATTTACAATTGACTGTTTTAGAGCATATTGTTTTAGCCCAATTTTTGCATCAAGGGGCAAATACCTGTATAGATAAAATCTGCCCCCAGTGAATTTATTCAACGACTTCATTAACTGGAAATCGATCAATTAATTGCATCGCTCGATAGGCATTGCGCTGCAAAGAATTTGGTATATTGGGAACATGAGGTATCTGTGATAATAAATCCAAACTCCGGCGTAGAATTCTCACTACATCACCTTCATCTAAGGTAGTGCTATCGCACAATTCTGGCCACTCCATTCCTAATGCCCACTGTTCCACAAGGGCTATTAAATTGATATATCGATTTTCCAAGCCTACAGGCAGTGCTACACCATGTCTGTACTGTACCTTTAATACTGAACGACGAATTGGTTGTAATCTAGACCAAGCTTGATCTACTTCCGAGGAAAGCTCAAAGTTAACCTTGGTGTCAGGACGTGGTGTTTCTGTGACTAAAGCGGCGATGACTGCTGCAAGATGGTGCGGATCTAACTGGTCTAATTCTCCACTAGCAAGTGCTAAACCGAGCCACAATTCATTTTCTCCGCGAATTGCTGCGGCAATTTGTCCTAAGTGTGTTGGTACTAAGTTATCCAAACAGCCAAAATGTTGCAAAATCGTGATTAGATTGAGAAATTCTTCCCAATGCCGTTGTGACTGTTGCTCTACTTGAGTTTGTAATTGTTCCAGTTCGGCTTCTAGTTCTACATAACGCGCCCTGCGCTTGAAAAAGGTTGCAGCATTGCCTGATTGATGTAAGGGATGATTTTCTAATTGCTCTTGTATGGCGGTTACACGACTGAGTTGTTCTGCAACTTCCGGTGACATGTACGCAGATTCTTGTGTATCAGGAATGCATTGAGCGATCGCAAATGTTTGTTCATTGCCACGGCGTGATTGCCCTGGTTTTAAGGGCATCTCTGGTGGTGGTAAGATATCCGGTGGCACTTCTACGCGCGGTAATTCGGCGTATAACTCAACGACATCTGAAGTAGTTGCCACATACCAGCGATTATCATTGCCTAAGCATACCAAGTAAGGTGCTTGACCGGAACCTGGTGATTTTCCTACCAACACTGCTGTTACAGGTGAAGAAACTGTAATATTTTTACCTTTGAGACTCAGCAGCGTTCCCGAAACAGCAAAGCTCAACATCATGGCCAATTGTTCTTGTTTGTCTTCCTGCGCTTGCTCTTGCAGGGTTTTCAACAATTGGCGTTCTACTTTCAAGCGTTGCCGCAATTTCTCATAAATCGCCAGTTCATTTTCATCAACTGCGGCAATTTGCTCTTGGAGTTGAGCTAATTGTGCTTGAATTTCGGCAATCTCATCGTAATCTGGACGTAAATGCAACGTTGCCATGTACTGCCCAAAACTGCGTTCGATCAGTTCTTTGGCTTGCTCCAAGGTATGAGTTTGCAGTAAGTTCAAAACCATGCCGTAGCTAGGCGTAAATTGACTAACTAACGGGTCTGGTTTTGATGTAGCCAAATACGCTGCTTCTTTGGCTCCTTCAAAGGGAGTTTGTAGTGTCACCACATGACCTTGTTTATCCATCCCCCGACGACCTGCGCGTCCTGCCATTTGCAGAAATTCGGAAGCGTTCAACAAGCGGTGTCCGGTGTCGGTACGTTTGGAAAGGGTGGAAATTACCGTTGTCCGCGCCGGCATGTTAATGCCTGCGGCTAAAGTTTCCGTGGCGAATACTACTTTAATTAGTCCCTGTTGAAACAATTCTTCTACTAGAACTTTCCACGCTGGTAAAATGCCGGCATGGTGGGCAGCAATTCCCCGGTAGAGGGGGGCAATTTGTCCAGAACGCCCAGCTTCAGGATTGCGGCTTAAAAATTCATCAATTTGTCGCCGTAAAATCTGAGACTCATCATTATCTACCAGCCATAAATCCCCTACTTCCTCTACTGCTTTATCACATCCCCGGCGGCTGAAGATAAAGTAAATTGCCGGTAGCATATCCCGTTGCTGGAGGTGGCTGAGAGTATAACTTAAACTAGGAGCTTCTGGTCTACCAGCTTTGCCTCTGTCTCCTTGTCTCCTTTTTCCCCTGTTAGTAAGGCGGGGGTTAATTTTGGTTTTCTCATCATTGAGCAGGGGAAACAGCCCTTTAGGATTACAAAAGTGAAATTCTAAGGGGACTGGGCGAAAATCAGAATAAATTAAATCAGTCGGGCCGTGAACGCGGTTTAACCAATCGGTAAGTTGGTCGCTATTAGCAACAGTTGCCGAAAGAGCTACCAGTTGAACTTCACGGGGACAATAGATAATTGATTCTTCCCAAACTGTACCTCGTTGGCGATCGTTCATGTAGTGGCACTCATCCAGTACCACCGCTTCCACGTCTACAAGAGAGATACCAACTTGCCCAATGGGTGTGCCATAGAGCATATTCCGAAAAATTTCCGTGGTCATCACCAAAATTGGTGCATCTCTGTTAATGGAGGCATCTCCAGTTAACAGTCCCACTTGCTCAAAGCCGAATTTCTCTCGAAAGTCGCGTAATTTTTGATTCGACAGCGCCTTCAAGGGAGTGGTGTAAAATACACGTTTACCTCGCGACAAAGCGCGATAAATGGCGTATTCGCCTACTAATGTTTTGCCCGAACCAGTGGGGGCGCATACAACAACAGAGCGTCCAGCGTTCAGGGACGCGATCGCATCTTTTTGGAATTGATCCAGTTCAAAGGGAAATATCAACCCTAAGTCAAGTTCTGGAGACGGCGCGGGATAATTCACTCAATCACATTTGCAACCAGACTGTTTACTATATTAACGAGTCTTTTGTCAACTTCGTTAGGTTAAGAGTGAGGAGTTAGGAGTTAAAAGTTATGAATTTTAACTCCTAACTCCTCACTCCTAACTTCTAACTCTTGATTTTATTTTCCCAGTTCTTGAGATCGTTGTGCAGCAGCTTTGACTGCTTCTATTAAAGCTGAACGAAATCCTGCTCGTTCTAACTGGGCAATGCCGGCAATTGTTGTGCCGCCGGGACTGGTAACACGGTCTTTTAGTTCTGCTGGATGGATTTTGGATTCTTCTAACAGTTTGGCTGTTCCCAGTACGGTTTGCAGGGCTAGTTGGTTGGCAATTGCTCTGGGTAAACCTGCTGCTACTCCTCCGTCAGCGAGCGCTTCCACCATCAAGGCGACGTAAGCGGGGCCACTACCAGATAGTCCTGTCACTGCATCCATCAAGGTTTCGGAAACTTCTACAACTTCGCCCACCGCCGAAAAAATTTGCTGTGCTGTTTGCTGGTGCTTGCTGTTGGTGTATGCACCTAAACACATGGCGGTCATTCCTGCCCCTACGGTTGCTGGGGTATTGGGCATGGCTCTAATGATTGGCAATTGCGGGAAAGCTGCTTCTAGCTGACTTAGGGGCACTCCCGCTAAAATAGAAATTACTAAGGGTGAGTGTTCTGTGTCGATAATAATAGCCGCTAATTCTTGAGCGATCGCGGTGAACACCTGTGGTTTCACAGCTAAAAATACCACTTCACTCGCTTGGCTGAAAACCAAACTATTATCTGCGGTTACAGTCACATCATACTGCCGCTGCAAAAAACCCTGCCGTGCTGGTAAGGGTTCGCTGACTATGACTTCCGAAGGTTGATAAATTCCGTGGGTAAGCAGGCGGGATAACAACGCTTCTCCCATTACCCCACCACCAATTAAGCCAAATTTAATACTCATTAATTATATAGTCATCAGTCAATTGTCATTAGTCAATTGTCATTTGTATCAGGACAAAGGACAAATGACAAAGGACTAACAACTAATTTAACTTTATTGTGCCATCCGGTTGGGTTCGTTGCCCCAGGTTTGGCCCGAATTTGCAGCAGGACGTGAAGGACGAGCAGGCGGTTGTGGTACTTCATGAATAACTCCACCTTGAGTGCTAACTTGCACGCAGCTCGGCGTAAACAAAAAGATGCTTTCTCCGATACGCTCTTGATGTCCATCTAGTGCGTAAGTCCCACCTGCCACAAAATCTACTGCTCGCTGTGCTTGGTCGGGATCCATGATAGTTAAATTTAATACTACTGACTTGCGCTCACGTAATGCTTGAATTGCTTGGGGCATTTCTTCAAATGTACGTGGTTCAAGTACTAATACTTCTGAAATTCCGTTAATTGCTCCTGGCATACCTATTACATTCCCCATTGTAGACTTGGTTCCGGTTGCTACATCATCACCCATTGTAGGCGCGGGTTCTCGCCAACGTCTATTTTGAGCAGTAGCTTCTGCTGGTGCTGGCTGGGGATTCTCTTGTTGATACAGATTTTGGTAGTTATCTGTATCTGGCTCTTCTTCGTAGTATTCGTATTCAACTTGTTCGTTTAGACCTACAAAGTCTCTAAGCTTGGAAAATATATTGTTCATTGTTTACGCTCCTAGTACAAATTACCTTATTGATATGGCTATTAGCTGATGTAGCCAGCTGTTGACGCTACAAAGGGCGGACAATTTAGTAATTTTATCGTTGTTTGTAGCCTCTATTACAGCTATTGGTGATGAAATAGCGCTTACGGGAACGCCTGTAGATTAACCTAGATACAATAATGAGTCAAGATTATATCTTAATGATTGTCCGAAACCAAGACGAGTTTAGCGCCTTTTTTCTTACTATTTACTTTTGTTCATAGTAAATAAATAGTAATATAAAACACAAGTAACTAGTATTGGTCGTCCGTAGTTAATCCTAGGTGTATTAATACTACAACTCAACTCAAAGACCTTGTACCCTAGGTGCGCTCGCCGAACAATATAGTTCCTAATCGTACCATCGTTGCCCCAGCTTGCACTGCCAGCTGGTAGTCGCCTGACATACCCATTGATAATTGCTGCATTTTAATATGAGGCCAATTTTGTGACTCAATTTCTTTGGCCAAATGATAAGTGCTATTAAATACACTGAGATTTTCCGCATCATTTAATCCTAAAGGCGGAATTGTCATCAAACCTTGAATTTGTAAATTTTTACACTGATTGAGTGCAGGTAAATCAGCTAATAGTTCTGACACACTCCAACCCGACTTATTAGGGTCTGGGAGAATTTTCACTTGTAGGCAAACTTGGAGATGCACTCCTAGCTCTTGTGCTAATTGATTTAATCGCTGTGCGAGCTTTAAATTATCTACAGAGTGAATCCACTGAAATAGCTCAATGGCTTTTTTGGCTTTATTACTTTGCAAATGTCCAATGAAGTGCCAGGTAATATCCGATAAGTCATGCAACTCGGTTTGTTTACTGGCAGCTTCTTGGATACGATTTTCGCCGAAATCACGAATTCCGGCAGCATAAGCAGAGCGAATAACTTCAGCAGGTACTTGCTTGCTAACAGCAATCAATCGTACTGAAGGCGGAAGTGAGGCGCGAATAGTGGTAATACGTTCGCTAATGGAACTGGTCATTGGAAGGTGCGTTGGAAAACACTCTGAAGCTGATCGTACTCCTGAGATTGACCACTGCGACGCAGGGTACGCAAACGATTTTCCAACAACATTCTGGCTTCTGTACGTCCTATAGGTTGAAATTTAATACCTTTAACATCATTTGCCACCAAAAAAAACAAACGTTGGGCATAAAGTGTAGTGAATAGATCCTGGTTTTCGTCAACCATACAGATTCTATAAAGCAAACCCCAAGTAGGATGATTTATGTAAGTCTCTGAGTTTTCTGGATTCATTTAATAGTCAAGGTAGGAGTATATATCTCTTTTCGCAGTTGAGGGCATATATTCAGACGATAATACCTTTCTTTAGCCCGAATATTTGTGCATAGTTGTGCGAAACTCAGCAATTTCAGGACTTACGCAGCTAGATTATTTGTTGAGGTTGGCAATATGGAATAGGGGAGCCACTGCGGTCTTAGGCAAAGCGCGATCGCGCAGTGGCTTCCCCATATCCAGCCCAAACCCATGATTTATCATTTCCCATGCGTAAGTCGTAAATTTTTGCCGTTTAATAATGGTTCAGAAGACCTTGATCTAGTCGCTAATGAGCAGATGAGGCTAACAGTGAGGAAAGCGACGGTTTGTGTGTTACCAAGCTTTTTCTTCTACAAAGAGTTTTCCCAATGCAAAAGAACTGTTTCGACAACCCCAGCTGCAAAGGGTAGACACGCATTGTAAAGCAGAACTCACAAAGTAGCAGCTTGTTGATCGATATCCCGATTTAGCCTTGGTGATTCATACTCAGTTGCCATTGATGATACAGAAAAACTTCTATGCTCTTGTTTGAAGCTCTCAGTGACAACGAGATATACCTTTTGAAATTTTCCAGGCCAAAAGCCGACTCTCATACTTCTGTTTGCTCTAACTTCTCTCCATGTTGCCATAATTATCGCTTGACGGAGCAAAATAGCCAAGTTTGTCAGTTGTCAGTTGTCATTTGTCAGTCGTTAGGATTTATTTCTCCCCTGCTCCTCTGCTCCCCTGTGCCCCTAATCCCCACTCCCTTTCGGTCGTGGGGGCCCCGAGTTCCCCTGCTCCTCTGCTTCCCCTGCTCCCTGCCCCATGCCCAATGCCCAATATTTAAAATTGATTTCCTAAAACTACCCTGATTCCCCAAAATAGGGTTAAAGTTGCGATCGCTAGCCAGTCCCACGCTTTTAAACGTAATTCATGCCATTTGACTCGATGTTCGTTAGGACTGGTGAAACCTCGCACCATCATAGCATTAGCCATTTGTTCTGCTCTTAATAACAGATTCTCTAACAATCGCTCTGCTACTATCATCCAAACTTTCACTGTTCCTTTCAACCCTAGCTTTTTCCAGTTAATCGCCCTTGTCATCACAGAACGAACTAAATTTTGCACTTCTTCTAAAACCAGGGGAATAAACCGCAAGGACAAAGTTAAAGTCAAAGTAATTTCAGTTACAGGTAACTTTAACCGTCGCAGTGGCTGCATCAAGCTTTCAATAGCAGAGGTAATTTCTTCTGGTGCGGTTGTCAGTAGATAAAGGTTAGTACTATATATCACTGTGAACAAAATCGTACTCAGGCGCACTGCTAAATCTAAAGAACGGCGAGTGACTTTGACTGGCCCTTTGTGAAACAAAATGTAACTATATTTTTTATGATCACTTGCTGGTTCTGTGACAACTTGAGAATTCTTAGCGTTTGCTGGTTGAGTCAAGACTTGTTCGTTAGCAGGTAAGCGCGGCTGATAATCTATACCTAATCCATCAGGACTAACTGCACCAATAATCAAAACTAAAAATGAGAGTGTCAACAGCCAACCCATTTGTTGCTGCCACACTCGCCTAGGTATTCTGGCAAATAAGGTAAAAAGAATCAACAGTACTACCAGCAATATGCGCCATTCGTTGGTGGCAAAACTATAGCTAGTCAAAAAGCTCATCAACCAAGCAATCTTGACTCGTGGATCGAGTTTATGTAGCCAAGTTTGCGGCTGTTCTAAGTATAGTCCTAGTGGTAGCGATCGCAGTAAATCCATTTTAAAGTTAGGAGTTAGCAGTTAAAAGTTAACAGTTAGGAATCTTGACTTTAACTCATAACTCCTGACTCCTAACTCATAACTTGATTAAACGCGAGTTGCTCGGTTAACGCTACCACTTTCCACATCTCGGACTTTTTTGCTACGCCAGAGTAAGCGTATGGGAGTACCTTTAAATCCTAGTTGTTGACGAAATTGCCTTTCTATGTATCGACGATAGTTGTCGTTGAAACGTTTGGCGTCGTTGACAAATAAAGCGATCGTTGGTGGTTGCGTACTCACTTGCGTACCATAATAAATTCTACCTTGACGACCACCGCGCGAGGTTGGGGGGGAGTGCCAGCTGACAGCATCTTCTAATACTTCGTTAATAACTGACGTGCTGACACGGCGTTTGTGTGACTCAGCGGCTTGATTGACAAATTCTAAAATCTTTTCTACCCGTTGTCCTGTTAAAGCACTGACAAAAATGGTTTCTGCCCATTCGGTAAAATGTAACCGTTCTTGCAGACTTTTTTCGTAGTCGTAGATTGTGTATGAGTCTTTTTCGACTGCATCCCACTTATTCACAACGATGATACAAGCTCGACCTTCTTCAATAATTCGTCCTGCTAATTTTTGGTCTTGCTCAGTCACTCCATCAAGGGCATCTAATACTAATAAAACCACATCGGCACGACGAATCGCTTTGAAGGCACGGTTAATGCTAAAGAATTCCGGGCCGTAGTCTACGTTTTTCTTTTTACGAATACCTGCGGTGTCAATCAAGCGATAGGTTTGCCCTTCTCGTTCGATTACAGTATCAATTGCATCGCGGGTCGTACCAGAAATCGGGCTGACAATTACCCTTTGTTCTCCCACAAAACTATTCAGTAAACTTGATTTACCTACATTGGGGCGACCGACAATTGCCACTTTAATTTCATTATTTTCCGGTATTTCCTCGACTGTGGGAATGTGCTTAATTAACTCGTCGAGGATTTCTCCTGTACCGTTACCATGAATGGCGGAGACGGGGTAAGGTTCACCCAATCCTAATTCCCAAAATTCAGCAGCTTGAATTAAGCCTTGTTCTGGAGATTCACATTTATTCACAGCCAGTAAGACGGGTACTGGTTGAGTACGCAACCATTCGGCTATTTCTAAATCAGCCGAATTTGGGCCAGCTTGACCGTCTACTACAAAAATAGCAGCACTGGCTTCGGTGAGGGCGGCTAATGCTTGTTGGCGAATCAGTGGCAGGAATTCGGTATCATCGTTAAATACCAAACCGCCTGTATCTACGACTAAAAATTCGCGATCGCGCCAGTAAGCCGGCATATAAGTGCGATCGCGTGTCACACCCGGTTCATCGTGGACAATCGCCGTTTGTTCCCCGGCGAGACGATTAACCAGGGTGGATTTGCCCACATTCGGGCGTCCGATAATTGCAACAATTGGCAGTCCCATAAACCCAGGATAAGTAGGAGATGTAGTATATCACATCTCTTTATTTTAGCTACTTTAATTCTGTATTTAATTTCTCAACCCCAAAGATGATTATCCGTCAAATTTAAAGGAATAGGATAACGGAGAATCTGGCAGTCACATCAAAGGAGATTGTGCCTTGAGAAATCGTAAGTGGCTTGTAAAAGCCAGTAAATCAGCCTGGCGATTTTTAGGATGGTGTCTTTTGTTATGCTTATGTACCTTACTGTACGCCAAGTTGATTGAACCGAATTGGATTGAGGTTAAATCTTTACAACTGACTCTACCGCACTTGGCATCAGAATTTAACGGCTATCGCGTTGTGCAAATCAGCGATATTCATCGCGATCAATGGATGACTCCACAGCGAATACAGCGTATTGTCCACCTAGTCAATAGCCAGAAACCAGATATAGTAGCAATTACAGGGGATTTCATCACTCGTCATTCGCCAAGCTTAATTTCTTCTCTTGGGGTTCCTTTAGCTCAACTCACACCCAAAGACAAGACTGTGGCAGTATTAGGCAATCATGACCACGAGAACGACACTAAAGCAATTATACAAGTACTAACACAAAGCGGTGTATACCTCCTTAGTAATGATGTTTACACCATCCAGCGGGGTAGTGCAATGCTGCATATCGCTGGGGTAGATGATGTGGGGATGGGTAAAGGCCGTTTAGATTTAGTTATGCAGCAGTTACCCAATGAGGGAGGGGCTATTTTACTAGCACACGAACCAGACTTTGTTAATATCAGTGCTGCTACAAAAAGGTTTGACTTGCAGTTATCGGGACATTCTCACGGTGGACAAGTGCGTTTACCTTTTTTCAAGCCGCCGGTTTTACCGCCTTGGGGTAAACAATATTACTGGGGAAAATATCAAGTAGGAAATATGTTTTTGTACACTAACCGCGGGTTAGGAATGACAGGACTGCATTTGCGATTTTTTGCGCGTCCTGAAATTACGGTGTTTACTTTGGTTGCACCTACGAAATAGTAGGTTTTTGCCATCCCATTTTACGCATCTTTAGTAGCGAGGTAATGAATCATTATTGTTTTAGTCATCTTCAAGATGACTTTTGCTATTAGCCATAGGTTTCTAACCTATGGCGGGTAATCGGTTGGATGCAAGATTTCCAATGTGATTACTGAATGTTGGCTTTACCCACAAGTCCGCCTCAGAATTAATTCTGAGGCTAATAGCTCAACTCAGCTAAAGCTGACTGTTATGAAATAAGTATCATTAGTTAATATGAGTGGGTTTTGGTGCATCATCTTCGTGATGAAGACGTTCCAACGATGCAATTATTGTTCCATTTAAATGATGCATTTTTTGATTTTTTACATACATAACAGCTTGCTCAAGTTGTTTGCTTCCTAGAGAAAAAACACCATATCCGCGTTGCCAGCAAAATAAATCTTGTGAAGGCAAAACATGATTCAGATAATGAGTACTACTGCCTTTAATATTTTGCACAAAATCAGAGATAGAAAGTTTAGGTGGAATAGAAGCAACTAAATGAACGTGGTTGTCTGTACCACCCATTCCATGGATAATGCAACCAAGCGCATCAGCTTTGCCAATGATATAATTGTAAAGCTGGCTTTCACGTTCGGGTAAAATTAGTGGCTGACGTTCTTTTGTCGCCCAAACAAGATGATAATGAAAGTCGCCACAAAGCCATTTAAGTAACTTTTGTTAGAGATTGCTTGCTTTTAGTATTCCCCAAAATTGCTAAAAATCTTCAAATTGAATTGAGCTTAGTTACTATAAAAACATTTGAGTACAACAAGTTGTCACTAATTATGGAAAATACATGATTACAAAGAATCACAATAGATCAGAATATATGTCATGGTAAACCTTGTATTCGAGGACTGCGCTATCCTGTGGAGTTTATTCTGGAATTACTCAGTTCTGGTATGAGTATTGATGATATACTAGCCGATTATGATGATTTAGAACGCGACGATATTCTTGCTGCTTTGTTATTTGCACCTCGTTTGACTCAAGTGAAAAGCATCTACAACGTAGTTAAATGAATTTTCTAGTAGATGCATAGTTACCAGTACGTCTAGCGCGGCTTTTGCAATCAGTCGGTTATGATACCATTCATACCCAAGATTTACCAAAACAAAATATCACAACTGATGTAGAAATTAATGCTATCTCAATTCAAAAAAATCATATTGTTGTGACTAAAGATAGAGACTTTTTTGATTCATTTATAATTTCCCAAGAACCTTATAAGCTTCTATTGGTAACTACAGGCAACATCACAAATGCAGAACTTATAACTTTATTTATAAATAACCTACCCCAGTTAAATGAACTATTCCAGCAATATTCGTTAATGGAAATTAACTACAATACTATTATTGTTCATCAGTAGTTGATTACCAAAAGTGGCATTATAATGATTGCTGCCTGAAATGATAGTGTTAGTGTAGAGGAAAACCGAAAGCTACACGAATATCGGATGCTCATATTTCAAGCTTTACTCATTGACTGGAATTAATACTGGGCCGTTATCAATTAATTGATATCTAGCTTCTCTGGTGAAAACAACTCGACAATTTACACCACCATAATTTTTGCAGGTTTGTAGAGCATACCGCGCTGCGATCGCTCTACCTTTTCTTGGCTGTGTGGTATCATATCCCCAACCTGTACCATAAGCACCGTTAGAACCAACTGCTAAGGCTCCCCAAGCATTTTTAAACCATAATGGTACTGAACAATCTTGAGCGCGAGATTGTTGTTTGCAATTATAAAGCGCACCTCTTTCGGCTTCTTGGCGTGATGAACCTGTTGCTGAGGCGTAAACTCTTGTTGAGGAGGAGTAAGCGATCGCTCCATACAAATCTGGGGTAGACTGAGCTTGAGCAACCTGTGTCAACCCAGGTATAATTGATAACGCTGTAGCTGCTGCGAATAAAGTTTTTTGTAATGTATTTGCCAACATAATTTTTAATTGACCTCTAGTAGCGAACTACAAGTCTATATGTAGGCATTTCGGATTTTATGCAGTTTGTTCTGGTTCGGTTGCTAACTTCTGTCCAATTTTTGGTTCTGTTCCAGCAAGCAGTCGCTCAATATTACCACGGTGGCGCAAAATTACATACAAACCACCGACAATACCAAACAGCACATAAGGTAATGGTAGGTGGAAAACTAGCATGAAAATGGAAACAGCGATCGCACCTGCAATGGAACTTAAAGATACAATCCGCGATATCGCCACTACTACAGCAAACACACCCACTGTTGCTAAACCTACCTGCCAACTCATTGCTAACAAAATTCCTAAACTGGTAGCAACAGATTTACCGCCAGTAAAGCCCAAAAAAATCGATTTACTGTGTCCAAGGATGGCAGCTAAACCAGCTAGAGTTACTAACCAAGGTTGCCACAGTTTGACATCTACCTGTGGTGGGATTAAATTTTGACTCTCAGCAAAGTTAAATAACCAGTAAACGAGAGCGATCGCTAATACTCCCTTCAAGCTATCAATTACTAAAACGAATGCTCCTGGCCCTTTGCCCAAAGTTCTTAAGACATTAGTTGCACCAGTGGAACCGGAACCAACTTCTCGAATATCAATACCTTTTAACTGCTTGACAGCTATGTAGCCAGTGGGAAAAGAACCCAGCAAGTAAGCTAAAAGCAGTATTACCCCAGATAAAGTTAACCAAATAGCCATAAAAATTTAAAAACAGTCAATAGTCCATAGTCAATAGTCTATAGTCTATGGCCCTAAAATTTTTGACTGTTAACTGTTGACTGTTGACTGTTGACTGTTGACTACTCAAAAATCATTATCATAATTTCTCACTGTTTTGGGGTCTGGGGCAAAGGCTAACCACAGCGGGAATTGCAGCAGTGCTAGACTGATTTGCTCTTCAGAATCATCAATCAGAATCAAAGGTAATTGATTGGCTTTTACTAAGCGGTCTGCTTTCTGCGCTAAAGCTTCTGGCGTTTCAAATAATACTACTCCACGATCAGGGCCAAAGTCTGGGCGACCTATGCCTAGACAGTCTTGCAGACCACGCCGCCATTCACCTAGGCGTTCTGGTGTATTAGCTAAAACTAGTGTACGGACGCGATCGCCGTACAGCTTGTGTAGGATTGAAATTGCTGCTGAAGCAATCAAAATATTCTGTAAGCGGCTACCCATCGTCCGCAAAGCACCCCGTCCGCCTTGGGTAAAAAACCAATTAGAAACTCGTTCGGCGTGGACGGGTTCAAAGGTGCGGCGCAGTTGCCACGCGGGGCCATAATAATCTGGTTGGCTGCGGTACTGTTCTATTAAGCGGCGAATTTGCTTTGTGGTATCTTGAAACTGCTGTGCCGCAAACTGTGGTATTGCTGGCTGGGGTTCAGCTTGCTTAGTTTCTTTGACAGTTGGTTTTTCGCGTTCTGTGATAGCAGGAACTAGTTGCAACTGCTCTGCCGCTGCTGCCAAATCCTGTAAACTACCCGTAAGATAATCTTTAAAGCCCTGTACCCGAATAGCTAAGTCTTGGGATGCTCCGGCAAAAGTGGTACGCATTTCGTTGCGAATACGTTCTTGACGGCGTTCTAGCTGTTCTACAGCAATTTGCAACGTCTGTTTGCGTTGTTCTAACTGCACTAGTGACTCTTGCACAATTCGTCCCAGTGAGTTTTGAGTTTCACTAACTTGTGTTTGAAGAGCTTTGTAAGAATTTTGTAAGTTGGCTATTTCTTCTTTGAGAGCTGCTTCAGTACGTTGCAACTCTGCCACTCGCTGTGCTGCTTGTGCGTATAGTGAATTATTGTCTGATGCTAATTCTGTTTCTGACCCCAAGGCGGCAGTTTCCGCTTCTGACTGTACAGCAAACTCAGCATCTGGCTCTTCACCAGAATTTGCCACTTCAGTATTTGAGGTGGAAGGCTGAGAATTTGCGTAATTTAGTTGTGTCTCAACTGATGAAGTTTGCCCTTCTGTTTCCAGAACTGACTCTCTAGATGAGTTTTCTAAAGGATGTTCACCTATAGAGTTTTGTTCTTGTTCTTGCTCTAACCACTCATCAATTGGTTCTGGGGTTTGAGATTCCTCGGAGTTCATAAATAATAGTGCAATTCCTATGGCGCGAATAAATAGCTTTAAGCAATATACAACTGACTTGGCTAGAAAGTGCTGAGTACTGAGTGCTGAGTGCTGAGTCCTCGTATATACTATGTGTAATTAGTTACTTTAATTACTTGCTAAATACGTGGGCAACGTTGTTCTAGGCAAGTTTTTAGGGTGTTGGGGTCGAACAAAATCGGTAAAAAATGAATGCTGTTGATTTCTTTAAAATAAAATAAGACAGGAAATCTATTCCAGAAAATACGCCAATTTTGCCATTCTCGGTAGGGGAAACGCCGGATTAATTTTTCGCCTCTGTAAAGATCTAAATCTGTGGCGGTAAATTGCAAACGCAAAGTTACAGTTTGAAACAAAAGAAATAACCCAAGCAATGCGATCGCCCCTCCTACTAGAGGTTGCACAATCAGTAGTGGGATAGCGCTAATCACCAACACTATAGGGATATTGTAGCTAGGTTTGAGTTCCACGGTTGATGCCAAGTTAGGCGCAAATGAACTGCTCATAGCTGCAAATCCTACTTTATTACTAAACATCTTTCTTATTTTAGGAGTTAGGAGGCGCGAAGTTAGGAGTTAGGAGTTAGGAGTTAGGAGTTAGGAGTTAGGAGTTAGGAGTTAGGAGTTAGGAGTGAAGAATAATTCTCCCATCTCCCCATCTCCCCTGCACCGAAAGCACCCCTGCTCCTCTGCTCCCCTGCTCCCCTGCACCGAAAGCTCCCTGTTCTAAAACCCTTGCAAAAGTGCGCTGCCAGTTCCCTGAAACATTAACCATGAAAGAAAGAAGTTGCTAATAAATATAATCAGCAAAGCCGTAACAACAGCAGTTGTAGTTGATTGTCCTACGCCTTTGGCTCCTCCGGTGGTCGTCAAGCCCCAACTGCAACCAATTACGGCAATTAATAAGCCAAAGCAACATGCTTTGATCATGGCGCTACAAATATCCCAGATGCCTACCAAGTTACGAGCTGAATCTAGAAATACGGTGTCGGAGAGACTGTAAATATTTGTTGCAATTATCAATCCTCCTGCCATACCTGTGATCAAAGACAGAAGAGTTAAAATTGGCAACATCACACAACAAGCAAGTAAGCGTGGGATAACTAGGTAATCAATTGGATCAGTTCTTAACATCAACATGGCATCGATTTGTTCTGTCACCCGCATAGTACCTATTTCCGCTGCAAAGGCAGAACCAACTCGTCCGGCTAAAACGACCGCAGTCAGCACGGGTGAAAGTTCTCGTGTTAATGCTACTGCCAATACTCCGCCGACAATATTGCCGGCACCAAAGTTGATAAATTCCCGTGCCACCTGAATGGTAAACACTGCACCGACAAAAACAGCTGTCAATAAGGCTATAAAAACAGAATCTGGCCCAACTGTTGCCATTTGCTCTAAAGTGTTGCGCCAATTGATTTTGCCCTTTAGTAAGTGAACTATTACTTGTCCACCTAAAAAAATCGCTGCCAGCAACCGCTGACTCCATGCCCCTAAACTGGATTTGGATGTAGTCTCGCTCAATGTTCTTTAGCTAACTCGGTAACTGCCTTTAAGGATAGCGGAATTTATTAGTCAATTGTCAGTTGTCAGTTGTCAGGAGTAAAGAATTATCGCCCTCATCCCCCTCATCTCCCCTGCTCCCCTGCACCGAAAGCACCCCATCCGCTGCCAAAACATTAACTTAAATTAAAGCTGCTCTCAGAAAATACAGCTGGGCTGAGATTATGTTTTCAGGGCTTGCTGCAAAGTCACTTAGAGACTAAGCACGATTTTGCAAGGGTTTTATAGATTTTGGAACTGATTGGAACCAAATGCATTTTGTGTAATAAGTAACCGTTTATTTTAATGAAAACTTAAGATTTTTGACATCTTGGTTGCGATGGAGCGATCGCACGTATTGTAGAAGATGACGTTTAACTTTTCGGCTGTTGTTCTGTTAATTTGTGGAGTCTGCCTATATGAGCATTTTTACTAACTTCCTACGTTCCCTGCTACTCACGATTATTTTCAGCTTTGCCGCTCCCATGTTCTTAGCTGGCGGCTTATTGCTGGTTTTAACTCTTATGGGCTACATACCGTGGTTACAAGCAGCAAGTGAAATCAGTGCTACTCGTATAGTACATTTTCTCTCTATCTTTGGCAGCGGAAACGCCTTTCATGGCATAGTTGTGATTAGCTTGACTTGTAGTTTTGTGGGTGCATTATTTGATACGTACGCTTACTATCGGTGTCAAATTTTACGCATAGATTCATAAGTGAGTCAAAGGCGATCATTTGGCTGTTAACGATTAATGAAGAGTCGAAGATACTTCTAGCCACAACTGAATAGGAATTAGCATTTTTGAATTTTTATATAAATGCATTGATTACATAAGAATTTATAAATATAATCATCTCTTGCTTAAGGCTTCAGTTGCTCACGTTGGAGTATGGATTGAGGAAACTGTAACTCTGGAGACAAGACGCATTCAACAATATATAAGTTACTGTTGCTAGTCTTCAATCAGCAGACCTCAATACATCTAGACCCTTTGTGTATAAACTTAGGGTTTGGTATTTTCTGTGGTCTCAAAACCTGAGAGCTTATTTATTAAGTATCAATAATTTTGCTTGCGGGCATAATCAAGAGCAAAACATTGTTACAACAAAGCTTAAAACCCTATATTTTTTGTTTGACACTATTCCCTACTCGTAACTCCTTACTCCCTGAAATCGAGTAGAAGAGTATTCAAAACGACTTGACATAACATTCTCTCAAGGATTCGATGAGTAGTTGGTTGATAATGGCAAATCAACTGACACGCAAAAACTAAAAATTTAATTAAAATTCGGAATAGTACAATGCCTGTTGATTTTTCTGAATAGAACAAACAAAAGTAGGTCATTTGACCGCTGGGCATTTTATATTGAGATTATTACGAGGTTTTTTAACTACTCATGGTTTGGCCTTTCAAGTCCAAGTTTCGTAAACAAATTGCCCGGATTGAAATTACTGGTGCGATCGCAGGTTCTACTCGCAAACGCGTATTAGAAGCCTTGAAAACCGTAGAAGAAAAAAAGTTTCCCGCTTTACTTCTACGCATTGATAGTCCTGGCGGTACAGTTGGAGATTCTCAAGAAATCTACAGTGCCCTCAAGAGTTTGCGTAAAAAAACCAAAATTGTTGCCAGCTTTGGCAATATTTCAGCTTCTGGTGGTGTCTACATCGGCATGGGAGCCGAACACATCATGGCTAACCCAGGGACAATCACGGGTAGCATTGGTGTAATTTTGCGGGGAAATAACTTAGAACGCCTATTAGAAAAAATTGGTGTTTCTTTCAAAGTCATTAAATCCGGCCCCTACAAAGATATTTTGGCATTCGACCGGGAATTAACCGAACCAGAAGAAAATATTCTGCAAGAGTTGATTGACACAAGTTATCAGCAATTTGTGCAAACAGTAGCTGAGGCACGTTCTTTGGCTGTAGAAACTGTGAAAAGTTTCGCTGATGGTCGGATTTTTACCGGACAACAAGCTCTAGAATTGGGTGTAGTAGACCGTCTGGGAACAGAAGAAGATGCACGTCGCTGGACGGCAGAATTGGTTAATCTTGATCCTGACAAAACACCTTGTTATACGCTAGAAGAACGGAAACCTTTATTGAGTCGTGTTTTGCCTGGAAGTCGTCAGGTTTCGTCAAGACTAGGCGCAGGTATTGACTGGCTCGAATTTGAAATGTCTACCAGTGGTTTACCACTGTGGTTATATCGACCATAAATGGTCAGTTGTCAGTTGTTAGTTGTTAGTAGTCAGTAGTTAGTTGTTTTTCACTACTAACTACTGACTACTGACTAATGACTAATGACTAATTACTAAATTAAGGAGGATTTTGGCGTGGAGTGGCAAATGCGGGCTATTCGCGGAGCAACAACCGTTTCAGAGAATACCATTGAAGCAATCCGAGAATCTGTAACGGAGTTATTAGATGAATTAGAAAGGCAAAATCAACTCCAGCCAGAGGATATGATTAGTGTCACTTTCTCGGTGACAAAGGATCTGGATGCAATTTTTCCAGCTGCGATCGCTAGAGCGCGTCCTGGTTGGGATAATGTGGCCATGTTAGATGTACAGCAAATGCACGTTGAGGGTAGTTTACAGCGCTGCATCCGGTTTTTAATCCATGCTTATCTACCAACTTCCACCCTCATTCACCACATCTATCTGCGCCACGCCAGAAATTTGCGTCCAGACTGGAGTTTACCTCAGTCATTACAAGCATCACAACCAGCAGTTAAGTCAAAAGTGTAAAATCCTAACGTAAATTCCATGTAAAAATTTATAGCACATGGTAAGTATAGACCGGATGATTGGGGAACTCCAAGAAATAATTTATCCCAGTGAAATTAGGGGCGGGTTCACAAATATCCTCGCTTAATCAGAAACAATATTTATTAACCTGCCCCTACTCATAACTTTTGACCATTAACTGTGAACAGTGGGATATTTTTTGATTTGGAAGTCCCTTAATGCCTTCGGTTCCAAGCTACTGGCTTCTGAATTTTTTCTGGCACAAAGCCAGCTTGCTCAATCGCCTTTTGCCCTTGTTCGGTCTCTAAAAATCTAGTATAAGCTTCTCCGACTTGTTGCTCCCTACCTTTGTTTTGCTTAATAATCACAAGCAATTTTGTGGTAACTGGATAACTACCATCTTTGATGACTTCAGTGTTGAACTGATTGCGCTTTTGCGGACACTGGTTTGCTGGTACTAGGGGTTCACGGTATGGGGGAATGAGTTGACCAGAAGTAAAACCAAGGGGTAGAGGCTTGACCATGCATTGATGCACTATTCCTCTAGCAGAAGCATAATACACACCGCCAGGAGTTTGGTTGACACGCCGCAGCGCTTCTGTGGAAGAGTAGACATACTGCACATTAGAGCCGAGGGCTTGCTTGTCCAAAACTTGCTTACCAGAAACTAATAGCACGTCGGCATCTTCTGGATACTGGGAAAAAGGGGTAATAGGAAGGTCTGGGCCGTTCACCTGCTTCCAGTTAGTAATCTGTCCGAGATAAATTTGCTGTAATTGCTCTACAGTTAAACCTGCCACTTCAAGGGCTGGATTAACCACTACTGCTATGCCGTCAATACCAATCTGGTGTTGCTCAAGTGTAAAACCTCGCTGGCGAGCTATTTCTTGTTCTTCAGATGTCAAGGGTCGAGAAGACCCTGTGAAATCCAATTTACCATCAAGCAACATACGGATACCAGATCCGGAACCAGGGCTATCCTTTGTGGGATTTACATAGCGTAACTGTAGCTCTGGGCGAGTAAACTGGATCTGAGAATCTACGAGTTGCCTAATGGGTGCCCAGGCAGTACTTCCACCGTAGTTGAAGGAACCACTGGGAACATCTGTAACGAATTTAAAACTGGAACCAGCAGCAAAAGAAGTGTTTTCTACATGTTGACTTGAGGAAGAGAAAGCACCCTTATCGACCTGGAGGCGAGGTCTTAGCCATAACCAAAGTCCACCAATGATTGCAATTGTGACTAGTTCGCCAATCACCAAACCTCTGATCATCTGTATAGCGTCTTGGCTAAGTGAGACACTTTTTCTGCTATCATTAGTCATCTTTGTCTTCCTGATTATAAAATCGGTCTTAAACAAGATAAGATCAGCTCAAGAGGAACTTTTTGAACTGCTGCTCATTTCACCCTTTGTCTAAACCTCTTGCAACTGCTTAACGCATTCTTCATGAAGTTCAGATAAGGCTTTCAGCAATTTACAACTAGCTTCCTAATTAAAAACGATATATTATTTTGATTTTGCACGCACACAAGTTTTTTAAGTAAAGTTACTTAATGCAGCCGTTAGGGACAATGTAACATGTTAGGCAGCAAGTTACTAGGAGAGCGCTACCAGGTTGTTAAAGTTTTAAGTGAAGGTGCGTTTTGTCATACCTACATGGTGGAAGACACTTACCTCTCTCATCGTCCCAACCGTGTTATCAAGCATTTCTTACCAAGGAATAGATATTCTATACCAGTAGAAATCCGTAGGCGCTTATTTAACCGAGAAGTAGAAGCCCTCAAACAACTGAGCAATTCTGACTTAGTGCCTCATCTTTTGGCTGATTTTGAAGATAATCTGGAATTCTATTTGGTACAAGAGTTCATTGAAGGGCATCCCCTCAGCGAGGAACTGTCCCGTGGTCGCTGTTGGTCTGAAACCAAAGTTTTTCAACTACTGCAAGAGATTTTAGGCATCCTAGATTTTGTTCACAGTTACGGGCTAATTCATCGAGATGTCAAGCCGAGTAATATCATTAGACGCAAGCAGGATAATCGCTTAGTGCTGATTGATTTTGGTGCTGTCAAGCCAATTTGGAATCAATTGATCATAGGTCAAAGAGAAACCTCGATCTTTACTTCCATTGAACAATACACCACGATCGCGATCGGTACACCAGGCTATATGCCTAATGAGCAACAGCGAGGCAAACCGCACCCTAATAGTGATATTTATGCTTTGGGGATGATTGGTATCCAAGCACTAACGGGTGTACATCCAACACAACTACCAGAAGATCCCAATACAGGTGAAGTTATTTGGCAAAACTTGGTGCAAGTTAGTCCTGGGTTAGCTTCGGTACTTAACAAAATGGTGCGCTATCACTTTCAAGACAGATATAAATCGGCAAAAGAAGCATTGAAAGCACTTTGGTCAATTAGCGATTTATACCAAGCGAAACAGGAGTTCAATTCTACTACATTCAATCCTCAAACTTTCTCATACAAACAGGACACAAATAAATCTTTTGAAAGCAATGTATCATCCACTGTAAGCAACCAAACTAGCGATAATATGCTACCAGATACGCTTTTACCAATAACTAATATTTACCCGCCAATGCAGGAATTAGCCCCTAATATATTACAGTCTTACACCCCATCGCTAGGAAAAGATACTAATCAAATTTTTGGTGAGCATCTATCATCATCACTCTTAGATAATCAAACAAGCAAGACTAATATTTCGATTATTTCTCAGAAATCTCCTTTGCTGATTGGCTTGATAGTAGGTGCTGTCTCTGGGCTAGTTCTAATGGTTGTGAGTTACTGGTTTGTACAGATTATTTCCCCTGATCCGAAAATTGAAAACTTACGAATTCAAACACCCAAGAAATCACTTCAGTAACTCGCTTTATAAAAATATGCCATTGTAATTTTTCTAGCTTTCTAGTGATAATTGACAGTTATAAGTCATCAACTTAAAGCAAGATAATTTATTTCTTGGAGTTACTTTAATTGAGGATTATGGTTGTCTTTGTTTAATTATTGATTGATTAGGCTGAGATTGTACACTATCTCTGTGGATTAAAAACGCTACAATCCCTACTACAACTAAGTTAGTAATTATAAGCGCAAGGGCACTCCAAATCCCAATTTTTACCTTTGATTTCTCTGTCAGATTATCTGCTGGCTTATCTGTTAATTCAGTTGAGTAGGGTTTGCGGTTCATAAGTGTTCTCCACAACAACCTAGTTGATATTACCTTATTCTACCGCCACTAGATAGATATACACTGTGTTTATACCCATTTGTAATTAAAACTTGCTTCCACAAGTCTTTATCTAAAGGTTTTCCACTAAGTGATTCTACGAAACTGAAGCGTTAGATGACGAGTTAATCTGAGATTATGGCATTTTTTCATACTGTCAGGACTTACGCACAGGTCATGCAATAACGAACCACAAAGAACACAAAGGACACGAAGGAAAGAGGGTTTGAAAGAGTTTTTGCGTAAGTCCTGTATGTGTATCAGAATTTTCGTAAAATGGTATATGGCTTGAATTTGTTGGTAAATAATTTAGGTTATTCTTTGTGGTGATGAAACCTAATTCCTAAAAAAATGTCGTAAACAAACTCAAAGAAGTCTTTTCTTTGTAATAGTCCTGAAGTTTGGTAACATCCTTTTTCATCTAAAAGTGGCTTCATCACATAATACGCAGGTTGATAATTATACCAAGGTATGGAAGGCCACAAATGATGAATTAAGTGGTAATTTTGTCCTAAAATCAGGATATTCAGAATTGGATTAGGATAGACGCGGGCATTTTTCCAGCGATCGCGCTCCACAAAGGGACGATGTGGTAAATAATCGAAAAATAAGCCCAGTGCTATGCCCACTATAAAGGCTGGGATGAACCAAAAATTAAGTATATATCCCAAAAAGTGATACTGAACTGAAATATAAACAATCACACCAATTATCAAACGGCTGATAAACCATTCTAGTAGCTCATATTTGCGCCACAGTCGCCGCTGAAAGAAAAATACTTCGTGGTATAAAAACCGCACTGCAATCAACCACAGCGGCCCCCCTGTAGAGACGTAATGATCTGGGTCGTCTTTGGGATGATTGACATGGGCGTGATGCTGTAAATGCACTCGTGTAAACACTGGAAAGGCAAAAGCCAATATCAAAGCACTGCCATGACCTAGCATTGCATTTATAACTCGGTTGCGATGGGCAGATTGATGACAGGCATCATGAATCACCGTTCCCGCACAATGTAAGGCGATGGTGTTAATACTAAAGCACAACCAGTGCGGCCATTGCCAAAGCCAATAACCAAAATTAGATATTACCAGCATTGCCACGGCTGCTAAAAACAGTAACAATGTGGGATTGAAATCACCAGGAGGCGCTAAAAATTCCTTGGGCGGGATTTTCAGTGACTTCTGTGCCTCCAATGTGAACATTCGTAACTCCTTGTTGATCAAACATTACGAATATACGACAAATATTAGGGCTAAATAAACTTTTGTAAAATTTTGTATAGCAAGATTTATCTACATCTTTACTTATCAGCAGATGAATAGCGCTATGATTCCAGACGAGAGCTAAGTCTTTGCTGCTTGGTCAGGTGTGCGAAATTGTCACCAAATAGTTGATCAGAAAAACTCCTTCTGAGGGAGGATGGAACCCAGTTTGGTGTACGATATCTACTCTATCCCAAAGCTTCTAGGAAAGATGGGGGGATGGGGGATTGGGGGATGG
>NZ_JAECZC010000047.1 GCF_016056305.1 Amazonocrinis nigriterrae CENA67
CTGTTAGGTGTCTCCATAGCAAGCTACTTTAGCATCGCCAAGAGGAGATAGGGGGACAAGGAGATGAGGGGGATGAAGAGGATGAGGGAGATGAGGAAGACAGAAAAATAAAATCCTCCTCATCTCCCTCATCCTCTTCATCCCCCTCATCTCCTTGTCCCCCTATCTCCTCTTGGCGATGCTAAAGTAGCTTGCTATGGAGACACCTAACAGTGGGCTAAGTGAGAAATCGTGAAGGAGATTTCTTAGTAAGCCAGACCCATACTGCGAGTCGTTTCAGCCCCCAGGTAAACCCGAATGCTCAAGAAGTCGGTGGGGCAAGCAGTTTCACAACGCTTGCATCCTACGCAGTCTTCTGTGCGGGGTGAAGAGGCAATTTGAGCAGCTTTACAGCCATCCCAAGGAACCATCTCCAGTACGTCAGTGGGGCAAGCGCGGACGCATTGGGTGCAACCAATGCAGGTATCGTAGATTTTTACGGTATGAGACATGAAAAAACGGCTCCTTTCGAGTGTTCTTCTCTGCGAAAGAATCATAATCAAGGCATAGTTTACCGCAGTGGCAGATGGGCTGTACTCAAAAGGCTACATAACTTTAAACAATGTAATAGGCACTCTTGATTATCTACATTTGCGCGATCGCCCCCTTGCCTCATAAATCAGCAACTTCACACTAACGTGTTTACCTCACTGACTCCAGAAAACAAACTCGATTTGTAAAGGTATATAAAGCTTCAGTAGTGCTGAGTAGAGACGATTCGCCGAATCGTCTCTACTGCTGAGTGCTGAGTATAAACCCAGTTATTTCACGGCTTTGAGCAATAAACATTGTACTAACCTATGCGACTACGGCTATTTTCTTAGAGTTTCCTAATTTTGTTTCTTGTACCGTTTAATCGGATTCATCCACACTTCTATGCGACTAAATGCTTGAGAAGAAAGCAACGTCAAACACAAATACACCAAAGCCACAGCCGCGTAAATTTCAAAAGCACGATAGTTTTCCGCCACAATTAACTGTCCTTTGCGGAACAATTCTTCAAACCCGATAATTGCAACTAAGCTAGTGTCTTTCAATAAACTGATAAACTCATTACCTAAAGGCGGTATCATCCGGCGGATAGCTTGGGGAAAAATCACCAAGCGCATAGTTTGCAGAGGACTTAAACCTAGTGACTGTGCAGCCTCCGTTTGTCCTACTTCAATTGATTGAATCCCAGCGCGGACAACTTCGGCAATATATGCAGCGCTATTCAAACTTAAAGCAACTACCCCAGCTGTGAGACGATCAAAGTTAAAAGTGAAACCGAGTTGTTGAGCGATCGCAGGTAAACCAAAGTAAATCATAAAAATTTGCACTAGCAAAGGTGTTCCCCGGAAAAAATCCACATAAGCCCTCGCTGCCCAACGCACAGGTGCAATCCGAGAAAGGCGTACAATGCCAATGAGGGAACCCCCAATCATACCCAGCACCACAGAAAAAATCGTCAATTGCAGCGTTACCAACGCCCCCAGTAATAAAACGGGGAAAGCCTGCACAATCACATTAATTGACGCGGATATCCCAGATAAACCAGCACCAGCCTGGTTCTCAAAAGGTGATTTAGTTGGTAATGATGGCGGTTCAGCTTTAAACCATTTTTGGTAAATTTGAGAATAAGTGCCCTTTTTGAGAACTTTATCCAAACCATTATTAATTAATGCCAAATTGGGAGAATTTTTAGCTGTAGCAATGCCATAAAACTCCTCCGTCAGCAATTGCTGCACTACCTTAATACCCTTGAGATTACCTGTATTAATTGCATATAAAGTTACAGGTGCATCATTAATAACCGCATCCACATTACCATTAGCTAATTCCTGAAGGGCTAGAGGTGCAGAATCAAAACTCCGAATTTGTACACCGGGAACACTCTTAGCCTTTTCGGCACCAGTTGTACCAAGTTGCACTGCAATTTTTTTATTTTTGAGACTATCAAAGTTAGTGATAGCTTGATTATCTGCCCGAATAGCGATCGCCAACCCCGCCTTAAAATAAGGACGAGAAAAAGCAATAGTCTTCGCCCTCTCCTGGGTAATAGTAATCGAACTAATGGCTGCATCAACCGTTTTCGCTTGCAAAGCTGGGATAATGCCATCAAAAGGCAAACTTTGAAAATCCACCTTAAAACTAGCAGCAGTAGCGATCGCATTCATCAAATCAATAGAAAAACCCTGCAACTCACCACCTTGACCTCGAAACTCAAAAGGTGGAAACGCCGGTTCAGTAGCAACCCGCAAAGTCTTTCCCACACCAGAATTCACCCCACAGCCAGCCAACAACAAACAACTCAAACCCACAACCACACACAACCGCAACCAACTCACAACAAATCCAGCCTTCATCCCTCTTCCCTCTCTGCGCCCTCTGCGCCTTGGCGGTTCGTTAAAAATCTTACCGCAGGGGAGCAGGGGTGCAGGGGGGATGAGGGAGATGAGGGAGACAAAGAGAATAACTCCTAACTCCTAACTCCTAACTCCTAACTCCTAACTCCTAACTCCTAACTCAGCACTCAGCACTCAGCACTCAGCACTTTTTCTTCTAATTCCACACCAAACACCTCAGCAAAGCACTTGGCGACAACAGAACGTACCTCAGTACAAGTGATACCCGGAATCCATTGGGCTAAACTCCCCACAGGTTTATCAGCAATACCGCAGGGGACAATGCGTTCAAAGCCTGTCATATCAGGACAAACATTTAATGCAAAACCGTGCATCGTAATCCAACGACTGACTTTAATGCCAATAGCAGCAACTTTCCGTCCGTCTAACCAAACACCAGTCAAAGACGGAATGCGTGAGCCTTGTAACCCGTAAACTGCCAGTACACGAATTAATACTTCTTCAAGTTGCCGCAAGTACCAATGCAAATCTTTTTGATAACGTTGCAGATTTAAAATCGGATACCCTACCAGTTGACCGGGACAATGGTAAGTAACTTCGCCGCCACGTTCGATTTTATGCACTTCAAAGTTACTTTTGTCAAGAGGAAATTTGATAAATTCTGGATTGCTTCCTTGCCCCAAAGTGTAGACTGGTGGATGCTCCAGCAAGATTAACACATCATCTAGACTAGGGTTATGAATGCGTTCAGTGAGTAGCGATCGCTGCCATCTATGAGCATCCAAGTATGGCATTAATCCAGTGTTATATAACAAACAGCGGTTATGGGTTGGGCTATTACTACGGATCATGCCAAAAATCAACTGGGTTATTGACCAAATATATTTCAACTTGCAAGACTGGAATCAACAATTGTCAAGCTATGCAAAGGATTTTAAAGGAACATCAACGGAACCTGCATTAGAAAATACAAAGTGCTAGTTTGAATATATAACCTTAATAGGTGTTGGGAGGAATTCTCTACAAGCAGCATCACGCCAGACAATAAGAATAAATACATTGGCTGATAGCTCTAATCAACTGTTTGCATTTCAAACCGGATAAAACTTCCACAAAAACTTGTGTTATCTATCAACAGCAAACAAATCTCCTGGAATATAAAAGGAATAACCACTGACAGTTGTGTAAACGTTGTTTTGACGAAGACAACAGTCATAGGAACTATTGCTGAGACTGCATTACTCGATAGTTCTGTGTGCCATCCCATTGCCTTAGAACCAGTTGGAAACCAGCGCAGATAAAATTGGGAGGTCGATCAAGGGTATGTTTGATAACAACTTAGATACAGCCAAGTTAGAGGAAGTGCAACAGTATATCAAAATAGATCACGATTTGTTTTGGCGGTAGTTATATATCTGACCGCAGCTTCTTTTCATACAAAACAAATTCACTTTAAATATTGAGCGGGAGAGTTTACATGAAGCTTGTCATCCACGGCAAAAATATTGAAATTACTGAAGCAATTCGGGATTACGTACACCAAAAGATTGAAAAAGCAGTTAGTCACTTTCAGAACATTACAAACGAAGTGGATGTCCACCTAAGCGTAGCCCGTAATCCCCGAATCAATCCCAAGCAAGCGGCTGAAGTAACTATTTATGCCAATGGTAGTGTCATCCGTGCCGAGGAAAGCAGTGAAAACTTATACGCCAGCATTGACTTAGTAGCAGATAAAATTGCTCGTCAACTGCGTAAATATAAAGAAAGGCGACAAGATAAGAAAACTCAAGCCCAACCAACTAACGAAGCATTAGTTCCAGAACCAGTAGCAGCAGATTTAATTGGCGATCGCACTCCCGAATTACCCAACGAAGTCGTCCGTACCAAATATTTTTCTATGCCCCCAATGACCCTTGCAGAAGCTTTAGAACAACTGCAACTGGTGGGACATGACTTTTATATGTTCCGCAATGCGGAAACTGGAGAAATTAACGTAATATACGAACGCAACCACGGCGGTTATGGTGTAATTCAACCCCGTAACAGTAACGGTCATACCAACGGCAAGAATGGCAAATCAGCCCATACCCATGTTGTCATACCGGACAAGTTGCACTCGAATAAATAGTGACTGGGGAGTAGGGAGATGAGGGAGATGAGGGAGATGAGGGAGATAGGGGAGAAATAACTCCTAACTCCTAACTCCCAACTCCTAACTCCTAACTCCTCACCTTGCTGCAAGCTGTTTCAAGGTTTTTAAGGCTTCTTCAACGTGACCATTAAAGTTGAACATGGAATCAAACACGTATTGCACAACTCCCTGCTGGTCAATAACGTAAGTCACGCGACCAGGGAACAAACCAAAAGCTGCTGTTGCGCCATATAGCTTCCGCACTTGGTCGCCCTTGTCACTCAAGAGGGTAAAAGGGAGATTGTACTTCGCAGCAAATCGCTGGTGCGATTCGCTGGAGTCGCCACTGACGCCAATTACTTCAGCGCCAGCATTTTTAAACACTTCATACTGATCGCGGAAAGCGCAGGATTCCGCTGTACATCCTGGGGTGTCGTCCTTGGGATAAAAGTACAGGACAACGGCTTGTTTGCCCCGAAAATCTCTCAAACTCACAGTTGAGCCATTTTGGGCAGGTAGAGTGAAATCAGGTGCAGTGTCTCCAACTTTAACTGACATAGCTACTAAAAATTTTATAACTTATGTAAAGTTATAATCACTATACCTCTATAGGACTCATATTTGATTTTTGAACAAAACTCAGTACACCTTTATTCCTTCTTCCCAGTCCCTTAACTCTACGAGTGATTCAGAAATCAAATCGGATTGCTATATATCCCTAATTTATTTATTTTTACGGTCTAAGTATTTCTGAAAACCCATACCGCTGCCAAATCCCCCACCAAATATTATAAGGATTCTGAGAATATCCTGATAAACCGCTACATCTTTATCTAAAAGTGGCGAAATCGAAGAGGTAGATAAGCGCCCCATAGAAAGAAAAGTTCTTATTTATCTCTTGATTTGTGGTGGAAGATTTTCTAATTATTCAGGTAATTTTTCTATTCAATATTCATTTTCACTATCTTGATTTTCTTTTAAAGTCTCTAAATCTTTATTTGTTTCATCTTCTGGATTAGACATATAACTCTAATATCAACAATACAGACCTAGTTAAATTTTCAGATATTCTTTCACTTCGTATTAATATATTTCTCTAGTGCATAAGATAATTTTGATTCCCAAAAATCCATAAACTTCTGCTCAAAAGCAACTTGCACTCTTTGTTCTAATTCATTTTCTCTAAAAATAGAACAAGCATAGCGAACTAAAGCCTCAAATGCCTCATCACTAATCTGACTTTTCCCGTTAAGTCTCTCTAGCAAGCTTCCAACCTTCATAAAGGTTGTGTAATTTTAACGTGAGTTCGACAAGTGCTAGTTTTGACCTCTCCCCCAGCCCCTCTCCTACAAGGAGAGGGGAGTAATACCGTTTCACTTTAAAGTTGATACATTTAGGCAAGCAGAGGGGCAGGGGGGCAGAGGAGAAAAAATTTGTATCAGATTTTTCGTGAAAAACACCTTCGACACGCTGACGAACACGACTGATGAAGCGCTTCAGTGCATGAGAATGTTGAAGATGCTAGTTATTTCGGGTAAGTGTTCAGATGCGATTACCAGTGCGACGAGCGTAGACGCGTTGGCGAAGCCTTCTCGTTCGCGTTAGCGTCTCCGAAGGAGAAGAGTAGCGGCTTTTTGCTAGACATCGCGGACTGCCGGCAAGTCAGCGTTGGCGGGGAAGTTGATGCCATTGAAAGCCCATCCCCCCTGCACCCCTGCGGAACACAACCTAGACAATCGCGGTCACTTATTAAAACACCAGTAATGTATTAGCGTAAGTGATTGAAAATATACAATCATTTAACAAATCTTAAACTTACATTATTATATTATTTACTAAAGGTGTGAGTTAATTTGTGGATTATTGAGCAATGCCTACTTATTCTTCATCTAGTGTTTCCGAACACCAATCCCAAACTCTTTGGGTAAAAGATTTGAGCAAATCTTGTTACCAAGACGATCAGCAACTCAAGTTGAGATGTTTGCAAGCAGAAGTGGACTCATTGTTGGAGCAATTGCAAAACCTGAAGGAGCAACGGCAAGCCGCTACCGCACAAGAAGAGTAAGTTAGTTCCTTGGCTAGCGTTCGCCCTTGGCATTGGCGCAGCCATCGCTGTACTTCTATGGTCTGAATTTTAGCAAGCAGCTACTATTCAAAGCGCTGATTTTTAACAGACCAGCGCTTGAGACTATAATTATTGCTATCTTCCACTAGCAAGGCTAGAGAGCTATCACCTAAAATCTTGGCGATCGCTGTCAGTGCTTGTTGTGAATTTTTTTGAAAATCAGTGTAGATCACCTTACCACTATCAGACAAAATTAAGGTGCAGGAAAGGTAAGCAGTTTTATCACTTTCCTGATTTGTCAATGTTAAATTTTTTAAAGATGCTATAGCTTGTGGTGAGATAGTTAGCACGGTTTCCGGCTTATTATCATTTGTTAAGTCAATTAGCTGAACGGGCCAATCACTTATTTGGTCTTGAATCTGCGAGAACTTAGGAACCTCACCATTTGCAAGCTGACCTGATTGTTGTAGAGAACGCCACACAATCGGTAACATATTTTCTACTACTCGTGGGTCTTTTTGATAAAGTTCTGCAAGAGTTATAGGAGATGGCTGCACCCATTCCAATGCATTATTTGTTAAAGCTAAAGATCGTGGAGAAGGGGAAGGGGAAGGGGAAGGGGAAATCAATTCTCCCGCAGCTAACAGCCGCAGCACTCCATTTTGTAGTTGCACCCCTTTGATAGTGGCAGTAGTTGCTTGCTGTTCACCATTTGGTAGCCAAACAGTTATCTGGATGATAGGGTCGGAATTAATTCCCAAAGTTTCCCATAGATATTTCGCTGGGGCATTTTTGGGTACTGGCAAATTTGTAAAAGGTGAATTTAGCCAGCGTTTACCGTCATGAAATGCACTGACTTGTACCTGATACCAAACTTGGTTATTTGTGAGTTTGATGTCTGCTTTGGGGTTTGCTGGTAGCCACTCGTCAGACTTAACTTGAGAGATGGGTTGCACGCCACCTACAATCAGGCTGGGGTGCTTAGAAGAGTTTTGTAACTTTGCCGCATCACCCTTGAGGGTTTTTAACAGACCTTGAATATAGACAAGGGTAGCCTGTGTAATTTTTGGTTGCTCCTTTAACCAAGAATTGGCACGTTCTTCTCCATGTTTACTTGCCAAAATCAAAGCAGCCCAAGCTTGCACCTCTGGTCTATCCGGCTTCACCTGCAACGCTGCTACTGTACGATTCCACAAGCGCCCAGTATCTGCTTTCAATAGACTAGCAATTTCCTGTGTATTTTCAGGTGATGCTGCAAACACTTGTAAAGCTTTTTCCCAGCGACCATCAATCAACTCTGCTAGGGCTTGTTGACCAGGACTGGCCCAAGTTTTCTCTGCTTGGGCTTTACTCAATTGGGCGTGTAAGCGAATCACATCAATTTGGGCTTGGGCTGCTGCTGGTAAAGTTTTTTTATGCTGTTTCTGGATAAATTGTAACCATTGAAAAGCTGGTGTCCACAAGCCACTGCGAGCAATTGACAAAGCATTTTCGTAAGCAGAATTCTTAAAAGCTGGAGGTTTGAGGGAAATTGCTTCTAGTTGAATTGGCTTGAGGTACAGTTTAACTGATTTGACTTGGTAAACATTTAACTGCGGTTCCAAACCTACAGTTTGATCAATAACTAATTCTTTAGCACCATCGCCAGTCACTTGTTGCCATTTGGGCAATTGTCCAGTGGGGCTTGTCCAAGACAACATTTGTTGTAGGTTAGTGCGTTCTGGATTGTAGTACACAATCTCACCGTAGGCGATCGCATAAATTCCTTGTTGGCGATGACCCCGCAAATCAAACCAAACCCCTGATGATTGTCCATCACCTTCTACACGTTTGACTTCATTTAAAGGTAGGGTAATGTTGCTATCGTGGCTTTCTGATGTTACAGCATTCAAAGGAGCGATCGCTTCATATTCTTCCGGCCCAGTTACAGGTAGATAATGCGCCAAACGAAAGTATTTTTCTGGCTGTGATTGCACTTCTGAATCTGTTGAACGCTGATAAACCCTCAGTTCCACAACTTCTTGACAATTAGATTGACAATTAGCACGCTGCTGAATAACTGGCAATAAGAACGAGTTTTCCTGATCATCCAAAGGTAGAGTTGTGCCAGCTATTTGTTTTTGTTGACTCAGCTTGTCTTTAATTTGTTGCAGCGTTTGAGGAGGTTCACTATAGCCCAGTGGGATTTGCGCCCATCCTGGTAAAAATTTATTCAACCAACCTATTTTTTCTGGATTAAACATGAACAAAATACTAAACCAGGCAAAAGCCATAACTAAGCCAAGACTGCTCAGTAAAATTACTAATACTAGTGATGAAGATAGCCAACCTTTCTTTTGGGGTTTTTCCCGTTTTTTTGAGGAAATACGTTTAACCGTACCTGTACGAGGCTGATTGCGTTTAAAAAATTTTGGCGTCAGCTTGCGCGAGCGATGTGCCATGTTAGTTCTCAGTCAGTCCAAAGATTGTTTCTTTTATACACGCGCTCGCAAACGTTGTCTAAAATCTTTACAAGACAAGACAAAAGGCAGAATTAAAATTTCTCGTCCACAAGGGGACGAGGAATTTGGTAATAGGTAATTGGCCCATTACCCATTACCTATTACCCATTACCAAAGCCGCTTTTCGTGAAGAATTACTTGAATAATGTAGGGCAATAGTAGATTTACTGAGTGTAAAAGAATATTTAAAAATTAAAATTAGTTAAAAAAGCATTTACAAAAAACACAGAGGACAGAAGTGTTTTCGCTCCTAAATGGTAGGTGAGAACTAATAGCCTCATAGCGGCGATCGCCTTTTTGTCGGGAATTATGCCTAAATAGCTACTGGAGTGACTTATGTATACATGGCTCCCACAAAAAGTTGAGCAGGCACAACAAATATTAGACAAGCAAAACATTGAATTAGGGTTTAAATTCAACCCTCCTGCTAGTCAAGCTGAAATCCAGCGATGTGAGGCAGAACTAGGATTTATTCTGCCTCATAGTTACAAGGAATTTTTGAAATTTAGCAATGGGGCAAATGTTTTTTGCAGCGAACAGCCGAGATTTGAAATTACTTTGCCCTGGTTAGCTGATAGTGGAATTTTGATTCATAGCACAAGTACTATTGTTCCATTTAATCAAGATCAAGATCAGGTCTACGTTGAGAAAGATAGCGAGAAAAAGTATATTGCTTTTTGTTATTTAGGCTATATAGCTACAGGTGATTTTTGTAGTTTTGATATCACAACTTATGCCAATTCAGAATACAAAGTACTTGATTGTCAGCATGATTGTTCGTTTGAAGAGTGGCAAGCAGAACACATAATTGCTAACTCTTTTGAGGACTGGCTCATCAAAATCTTTGACGAAGTGATTCAAAACAATGGTCGTCCAGAGTACTGGATACCATCACCTCTATACGGTGATATGCCGTAACTCGATTAAAAGTCGTGTTGAGAGCGATTTTTTTTCGAGGGAGATGGGACTGGGGCTAACTATGTGCTTGTTCTAAATCACTCACAACAGATTAAGGTTAACTGTTCATAGCTTAAACATCAAGAGGCAAGCTTGGCGATGCTGTGGCCTGTGGGCGGGGATGTCGGGATAAGCGTAGTTAATCAACAATTAGCAACAAGGCTGTTCAAAGTGCGATCGCCTCACCTAGACCAATTCGGTAAATTCCTCAGCTGATCGCTAAAACTCAGTAAAATTTCTCATGTCATTACTAGATGATTGTGAATACACTCGTGCTTAAGTGTGGGAGTAGAGTGTAGAAAGTTGAACCCTAAATTAATGACCCGTATGAACGGCAAAGTTTGGATATTTACATGGTTAATATTTGCGGGATTTCACGCAGTCGCGCAAAAAGCCATTGCCCAAGATTATAGAGATACCATAGTAGACCAAAATTTATATTTAAACTCACCATCTACCCCAATAGACTCTACCTCTGTTGAAGACCAGACTTTACAAGCACATACCGAACCGATGGCACAAATCACATCGGTTTCACAACTAAACGATGTACAACCCACAGATTGGGCATTCCAAGCATTGCAGTCTTTAGTAGAACGTTACGGTTGCATCGCTGGTTATCCAGATAAGAAATATCGAGGTAATCGCCCTGTAAGTCGGTATGAATTTGCTGCTGGTGTGAATGCTTGTTTAGATAGTATCAATCAAATCATATCAGTTGCTACACCAAGCAAAGAATTAGTTACCCGCGAAGATTTAGCAACTTTGCAAAGATTACAGACAGAATTTACTGCTGAATTAACAACTTTGCGGGGTCGAGTTGATAGTTTAGAAACCCGCAACGCTGAAATTGCAGCCAATCAATTTTCTACCACAACTAAACTCTCTGGACTGCATATAATTGGCTTTCAAGGTCGCACTAGCAATCGTGGTGATGTTAATCCTAGAGATGGTATAAGAGATACAGATGATGGCGGCATAAACGCTAATGTTATATCCTTGAGCCAGCTGAGTTTAACTAGTCAATTTAGCCCTCGTAGTTATTTATTCACCAGTCTGTTATTTGGTAAAGGTGGGACTGCACCAAGATTTAACAATAATGATGTTACACGCGATCGCGTTTCTCGCAATGACGTGATATTGGGCTATGAATTTCCCACCGATAACTTAATTCTCAATGACCTGCATTATCATTGGCTAGTCACTGATAACTTTGCAGTGATGATAGGAACAAACAACGTGAGTATGCCTACTGCTTTCCGAGGGCCAAATCGAGTAGAAAGCGGTGCTACAGGGCCATTATCTTTGTTTGCTCAAAGAAATCCAATTCTAAATATGGGATACGGACAGGGTGGGATAGCTATAGATTGGCAGTTTGCAAAACGTGCCAGTTTGCAAGCAATTTATACTAGTAATAAAGCTGGTAATCCTGGTGAACGCAGTGGTTTATTTGATGGCAACACGACTACAGGTGTGCAATTTTTGTTAACACCCACTGATGCCTTTGATATTAGTTTGTATTATGTAAATAATTATTCTTCAGATGGTTGTTTACTAACCTTTGTTGGTGACGAATGCTTAACTACAGTTAATAGCAGCACAGGAAAATCAGCGCCCTTACAAACTAATGCTGTTGGTGCTACCGTCAATTGGCAAATTTCGCCCCGCTTAACTTTAGGTGCGTGGGGAGGTTATACTAATTCACATATAGCTGGGCAATCAGGAACTGTAGAAACGACGAATTATATGGTGTTTGCAAATTTCCCTGATTTGTTTGCCAAGGGAAATTTAGGCGGTATTTATATCGGACAACCACCTAAAATTATTAGTAGTACCTTACCTGTGGGTAACAATGTGCCTGACTTTATCAATACAGGTTTAGGACGTGCAGGAGGACAGCCAGGAACAACTACTCATATTGAAGCATTTTATCGTTTCCAAGTCACAGATAACCTCAGCATTACTCCTGGCATAATTCATATTTTGGAACCGGGACATTCATCAGAGAGTGACCCCGTTACCATCGGCATTCTACGGACTACTTTTACTTTTTAATTCAATACAGTTCAGTTAAGTATATCTTCCTTGGAGATGATTCAATTGTCGGCATCTAATCGCAATGATCGTAATTGAGGGAAGGGCAACGTATAAATGTCTCCAAAAAGTATGAGCAGATTCAATCAATTACTTATATAGAAAAGATAAGGGATAGCTCATATTTTCGGCAAAACCAAGAATACCGCGATCGCGATGTTCGTAGATTAAATTTCCTTGAGAATCAAATAGAAAAGTTCCTCCCCGTTGTGTCAAATAAGATGAATCTGGTACGTAAACATTCCAGTTGCTCAAAACTTCGGTCATGTTTCGCAGGCGCAGGGTTGCTAGTTCAAATGGACGCTGAAAACCTTTTCCTCCAGCTGCTTTGAAAAACGAACCTTTTATTGGTGGTAAAGGTGTACCCCGCACAACTTCCTCATCAGCAATTAACTGAGGAGCTTTTTGATCACCTTTATAACCTCGAAAAACTTCCTTCAGAGTTCCAGGGCTGCCAATCCCTGCACACATTAACATTAAATTTAGCCAAGCTTTTTGTGAGCTTGATAGCATGGGTAATTGTATAGATAAACCACGATAAAGCCCTAAGATACCGTGAATTTCAGCTATTGGATCTACAAACAACCATTCTTGAGGGAAGCCCGTATATTTACAAAACTTGATCCCAGAATTACGGTTTCCAATTCCAATAGCGCGAATTGTGATTCCTCTGGCTTGGATCTGTTCTTTTTCTTTGAGCAGCCACCAAGCGTATTCTAAATTATCAAAATCTCCCAACTGCGACCAAATAAGTACGAGTAACTTTGAAGTATGGGTGCAACCATCTAAAACGGGTTTCATCTCTCCATCACTAATTCGCAAGCGTTGAGTTTGACTCAAAATTGAATAGATATTTGGAGAATTAGAGCGCATTTGAGTATTCATGCAGGCGAGGGTGACAGTCTATAAAATTTTAGATGGATTCGGACAACAAACCTGATACTGTTTCACTTTAAAGTTGATACATTTACATTTAGGCAAGCAGAGGGGCAGGGGTGCAAGGGAGCAGAGGAGAAATTATTTGTATCATTTTTCTCCCCCTACACCCCACACCCTACACCCCGTTCCGGTCAAGTTTTACTCCGCACCATAATAACTGTGCAATTACTTTTGCGAGAAATATTCTCTGGAATATTTCCTTGAATTACCTGTTGTAGTAGACTTTCACGACTAGCACCTAGAACAATCACATCACTGTTGTCTTGCTGGGCACACTCAAGTACAGCTTCACTAACAGAATTAGCACGCACTGGAATAGCCATCACCTGACCATTAATTCGACGTTGAAGAAAGTTGACAGATTTTTCTAGTAATGCTGTGTCCGCAATGGATTCATTAGGCTGAAACACTTGGCATAACTTGATTTGGGGCGATGTACTTAAACAAGCAAGAGCAGGCAATAACTGAATTGCTTGGCTAGAGTTAGGGCCGCCTGCCATTGGCAGCAACCAACGGTCAAAGTCTTTTTGATGATTCAATTTAGCCAAGACAACATCACAAGCTGCCTGTCTAATTACAGTGTCCACCACGCGGCTGAAAACTCTACCAGGAGTTGATGTACTGCCTTTCCAACCCATCAACACCAAGTCAATGTGTCGTTCTTTCACAGTCTCCAAAATTGCCCCAGCGACATTATGGGCAACTCGAATCTGTGTGTGAACGGGAATTCGCCAATCTTCTCCTAACAGTATTGCTTGCTGCAATAGCTGAAGGCTTTTGGCAATTGATACTGGTGTTTCAGATGGAATGCGGTTAGGTGGAACGATAATTACTTGTAAGCATTCTATTTCGTAATTGCGATCTTTTGCGATCGCTGCTGCCATTTCTAGTAAAGTTTGGGCTGTCTGTGGATGTGAAAGTGGTACTAGCAACCTGCCTTTGCCTGTAGCTGGAGCGCGAGTTTGATAAATTACATAAGAAGGTGCTGATTTCGGTTCTACCTGTTGAGTATTCCCACTCAGCCGTTCTGCTTCTACGCGGATAATATCACTACGAGTAATAATTCCTACTAACTTTCGACCTTCTGTAACAGGCAAGCAACCCAGGTGATAACGATTGAGTAGATGCAATACATGAGCCAAGGTCGCTGTGGGACTGACTGTCACTGGCTCTGGAGTCATAATCTCGCTAATAGCTCTATTTCTACTTAACTGTTGCGAGGAAAAATTAATTAAATCTTTCTGAGTCACTATACCAACAAGTTTCCCATTGGCTAAAACTGGAAAGTTGCGATGGTGGGAATCAGAAAATGCCTGTACTGCTTCATCAATGCTCATCTGGCTAGAGAGAGTTTCCACACGCCGCTGCATCACATCTGCGGCGTTTAATTGTGCTAACAGCCCCTCTGTGCTTGGTTCTTTTGTGATATGAATGCCTTTCCACTCTAGTAGCAGGTCGTAGAGCGACCGAGGGTCAATTTTTTCCGCTACTAAGTAAGCAATTACAGACACAATCATTAGTGGTAGCACTAGATTGAAATCAGTTGTCATCTCGAAAACAATAATGACTGCTGTAATTGGTACTTTGGAGACGGCGCTAAAAAACGCAGCCATACCTACATGGGCGTAGGTTGTTGCAGCACTCATTCCCAGCAAACTCTGTTCGATAGCACCTACTAAGTAGCCAAGGGCAGCTCCCAATGCCAGGGTTGGAACCAGCAAACCCCCAGGCGCTCCAGAGCCGTATGTTAATATAATCAGGGTAAACTGGACTAATAAAGCGATCGCTGCAAATGGCCAACCAGTATTACTTATAAGTAGAATCTCTCTCAGCCCTGCATTATTGCGAAAAGCCACGGGCAACAAAGCTATCACAACACCAGTGACTAAGCCAGCAATTCCCATGCGCCAGGGTAAACTCAAGCTTAGCAAACGGCGGTTAATTCCTAGACTGGCAATAACACCTTGATTAAACACAATACCCAGTAGCCCAGCTAGGATTCCCAAAATTACATAGAAAGGGATTTCCTGAGCAAAGAAGGTTGTATGGGTAACTGCTAAATTCAAATTCAGATCTAAGCTGTGACTGCCATAAAGGCGGGAGATGACTGAAGCGATAAAAGAAGCCAAAATAGCAGTGCCAAGAGTAATACCTGACACATCTTGCAATAGTTCTTCTACTACAAAAAGTACACCAGCAATGGGTGCATTAAAAGCCGCAGCTAACCCAGCCCCAGCTCCGGCGGCGATGAGTTGGCGCCGATGCTCTGGTGAAGTTGGCACCCAGTTACTCAGTTGATTTGCCAAAGCTGCCCCAATTTGTACAGTTGGCCCTTCCCGTCCTAAAGGCATTCCAGAACCTAGCACTAGTGTAGCGCTCACTAGCTTTACCAAAGCAATCCGCAGATTTAACGGCATCGGCACGCGAGCCAATACCGCTTTCACTTCGGACATCCCACTACCTGATGCTTCAGGTGCAAAGCGCTCTACTAACCAACCAGCTAAAACTCCCCCTACCAGTCCAATGGCTGGTAGCATTAAGTAGGCAGGCCAAAGATAAGAAAGATGCACTCGCCATGCTCCTGCCCAGTCTACTGCTTGTCCTAACAGAACTGCCGCTAGTCCAGAAACTAAACCAATCAAGCAAGCTTCAACGAAAGCCAAACGCCTCGGTCGAAGCAGTTGACGAGAAAGCCTTAACCAAAGAATTTTTCCCGTGACCAACATATTTTGGCGTTGCACAATAGTAGGATCAATTGACACAGGTAGGGGAGGCAGCAATACTTGTCGGTTAAGGGGAAAAGGGGAAGGGGAAAAGGGAAAGAAAAAACCTTTAACTTTTCCCCTTTAACCTTTTCCCCAAACTAAATTCTGAGTTCAAAATGCACAAAGCGAGTAGTATTGGGGGAGGCAGTGCGTTGCACGGGTTTCCTAAAATATCAAAAATATTTTTTGTTTATACCTGTTTATAGTCTGTCGATAAAATATGAAATTAAAATGAAATTTATATCTGCCAAATGATAGATCAGCTGTAGCGCACCTAAGTTGCACATCTTTTTGTTCACTGTTGCAAAGGAAGTTTGACTGTAAACGTACTGCCTTTATTTATCTGGCTGTATAGCTGAATACTACCTTTATGAGTTCTGGCGATCGCACTAGCAATTGCTAATCCTAACCCAGACCCTCCAGAAGCACGAGAACGGTCTTTATTGATGCGGTAGAAGCGGTTAAAAATTTGACTGTGATGTTCTGGAGCAATACCAATTCCTGTATCTTGCACGATAATGAAGGCGCAGCGCTCACTATGCTCTAAAGCCACTGTAACTTGTCCCTCACTAGGTGTGGCTTGAATAGCATTGATCATCAAGTTAGAAATTAAGCGATAAAGTTGTTCTTCATTGCCTAAAACGTAAAGTTTTTTGGGACTTTGCACCTGTTGTATTAACTTTACTTGGGCTTCTGTGGCTAAAAATGCCAGTTCTTCAACTAAGTCGCTGATTAAATCATTCAAACAACAAGGTTGATATTCGCCTGCCAATTGTTGCTGGTCTAGCCTCGCCAACAGCAATAAATCTCCCACCAATTTGGACAGCCTAGCAGTCTGCCGCTTCAAAACTTGCAAAGTTCTATTGACTGGCTCAGTTAGCAACTCTGACCCTGATTGTCCATACAACCTAAAAGCAGCATCAATGGTGGAGTGCATTGCTGCTAAGGGAGTACGAAATTCATGAGCTGCATCGGCTGTAAACTGTTCCATTTGTTGATAAGAGCGGTAAACAGGCTGCATTGCTAGACCTGCTAAATACCAACTGCAAATAGCGATGACAATCATGGTTACAGGCCAACCTAATAATAAAGCTAATCTCAAAGCAGCAAGATGCTGGTCTAGGTCTTTCAGGCTTCGTCCCACTTGTACATAGCCTGTAAGCTGGTATTGAGTACGTAGTGTTAAACTGATTTGACGATATCGTATGCCCGATTTGTCTGTTAGTGTTTGCCGATGTATTTCTGGTGAAGCTATAGGTAATTGTTCAAGTTGCACTCCCGCGATGGTAAGCGGTCTTTTTGACTGATCTAACAAGCGCAGATAGTAAGTAACCGGATCTGCTACTTCGGTGAGTGGATGCTGGATTTTTGCTGTTTGAGATAACAGACAATTTGCCTGAGTCAAGCAAACATTTAAGGAAAGTTCTTTAGCTAGTTGCTTTAATTGTTTGGGTTGTCCCGAAACAGGTTCAATACTTTTATGCAGTGCCTTGGTTACTGATTCTAAACCTTCGTCTATGGTTTCGTGATAGGCATGAGCAACAACTTGATAAATTCCAAGACCAGATACGCCTAAAATGCAGCCCATCACTAGTGCATACCAACCTGCTAATCGTAGGCGAGTTACATAGAACAGTTCATTACGTTCCACAAGCAAAAATTCGGAATTAAGGACTGGGGATCAAGGGCCTACTGACTTGGGGATAGGGAATTGGTAACTCTTCCCCGTTCGCCATAAACAATAACTCTAGGGGCGCAATTGGTGTAGAGTTTTTTACACATTCAGACGATACCCTACACCATAAATGGTTTCAATCAAAGACTCACTGTTATCTTGTTCTAGTTTACGTCTGAGTAAACGAATTTGGGCTGCTACCACATTACTCATGGGTTCTGCCCCAATTTCCCAAAGCTGATTAATGAGTTGATTTCGAGTGACAACTTGGTTAGGATGCTTCATCAAATGTTCCAGCAATTGAAATTCTTTGATGGTTAATGAGTTGACCAGCTTGTTACCATTGGCATACTGACGAATTACTTCATGGGTGCTGTAATTAAGGGTGAGGCAACCTACTTGCAGGTGGCGGGGTTGAATTTGAGGACATCGCCTTTGTAATGCCCGCAATCTTGCTAACAATTCTGGCATATCAAATGGCTTTACTAAATAGTCATCTGCCCCGCTATCTAAGCCAATAATTTTTTCTTCCATCCGATCTTTGGCTGTCAGCATTAATACAGGCAAAGAATTATTTTCTAAGCGCAGTCTTTTACACAACTCTAGCCCTGAAAGTCCTGGTAGCATCCAATCAAAAATCGCCACTGTGTACTGAGTCCATCCACTTGCCAGATATTGCCATGCTTGATCACCATCAACAAACCAGTCAACTACATACGCCTCATGACGCAGTATGTCTTTAAGTGCTGTACCTAAATCTGGTTCATCTTCAACTAAGATAAGTCGCATAGTTTAGATGTTTAATTTCAAAGGGACTTACTACTAGTTCACCACGGAAATGTTGACAGGTGAAGACCGGGGAAAGGGGAAAGGGGAAAGGGAAAGAAATTAAAAACCTTTACCCTTTACCCCTTACCCAATTCTGTGCCTGTCAAAATCTTTTTGGCAGGCTACTACTATAGCGGTTTATGCGATCGCACTTTGCCATGACTGAATTAGGCGGACATGATATCAATGGTTTCTAGGAGCGATCGCTCGTGTAAAGCGATCGCGTTATTTTTAGCTTGTCGAGTTTTTCAGTAGAACTCTTGCCATTTCTCAACTTCTAAGTCTGAGAATTTGCAGTAATCGAGATTAGTATACTTTACGACTTTTCAAACATCCTCTAACAGTTTAGCGGGTTATAACGCCCAAAGTGCAAGGGCCGTTCTGATATTTAGTATTAGCAAAATTAGTTATTTCATTTACAGCTTTTGGACTATTCCTTTTGGGGTATGTTTTTTTGATTTACAATCTTTAAATTTGGTGATTAAGGTTTACGTTGAACTGTAAATATTTTGAAGTGATAGGAAAGCAAAATTTGTCATCAAATTAGAAGTTTTGGATTTTTGAGGTACGGTTTTATCAACAGTATTGATTACAAAAAAATAGAGGTTAATTAATTTGATTAATCATCAATTAATATCAAGGTAATTATATGAAGAAACAAGCTCAAATTTTCTTAGCAATATTATTAACTTATTTAGTAGAAGTGAGCTTAACTACTATTTCCAATTCACAAGCATTAGGTAACAACGGCAGAGATTACCTCTGGCACAAAGTCCAGAAATGTGTTGCAAATGAGCAAGGACAGCCTCCTAAACCAGACCCATGTGTGTATGTTAATCTTGGCAATAGATACGCTGTAGCAAATGGTCAGAATTCAGTTGAATATTTATTACTCCCAACTGATAAAATCACAGGTATAGAAGACCCTAATGTATCACAAGCAGGCTCAGTGCCATATTGGCAGTATGCATGGGAAAAAGCCAGAGAGTACATACCCTTAAAGAAATCTCAGGTGCAATACCGAGATCAATATGGATTAGCTATTAATTCCAAACAAGCTCGCCATCAGGATCAATTACATATTCATATGTCTTGTGTTGATAAAAATGTGAGTATGGAGCTTAAGAAGAATGATAATCAGATTCCCAAGGGTAATTTTCAAAAGTTTAGCATTCAATTGTTAAATAACGAATATAATGTAATGCGATTAGATAATGCATCGCTTACAAATAATAACCCTTTCTATCTTGTAAAAAAATCCTTGCATTCCTCGCAAAAGATGGCTGACCAAAGTATTGCTGTAGTAGGAAGAAAGCAGGGAGGATTTTATATTTTGAAGACTGAAAGTGACTCCAGTAAAGGCTATAATGCAGCTGCGGAGAAGTTACTTGACGAAAATTGTACGACTCAATAATAGCTGTGTCATATAAAAATGTATCTCGTTTAATGGTGAGCCAGCTGCTGCAAAAATGCGATTATTTGATTTAATCATCCTCATACTCTACCCAAGAATTAGGAGTTTCTGACACTGCAATTTTTAGCTGGACATCAGATGGCACTTGCTTCTTAGTTACGTCATAGATGTATTTGGCAATCATTTCCGCTGTTGTTTCATACTCAGGAGGTAATACTTCATTGAGGATACAGTGATCTAGTCCCCCTTTTGTCACATCTTGTTTAGCCCAGCGTAAAGTTTTAAAATCAGCAACCATAACTGCATGGGGACAGTATTGTGAAGAGTGTAACTTTGATGATGTTGCCTCAATCCGTACTTTGTAAGTGTGTCCGTGCATCCTACCACATGGCCCATCATAATCTTTAATGTAATGGGCGCTATCAAATGTAAATTCTGTTACTAATTTCCATTTAGGCATTTAGTATTCCTTAATCTACTAACACGAAATAAAAGCCTGCATTAGAGTTTCAAGCTACGACAAATACAGCTTCGGGGGTTTGAATTTTTTTCCCAGTTCGGAGTGTTTGTTTGAGATAGGCGATCGCTTGCGATGCATTTGACCAATAACACTTCACTATACTTTTAACTTCTGCATTTAGGCGGAATCCTAGTTTACAAGGTATTTCGCGTAACTGTTGTAACAGTTTTTGAAGTTTGTCTGTTTTCCTGGAACCCTTGCTGTGCCAAAGTTATTTTTTGAGGTAAACTTAGGAGCCAGTCACGTGGTGAGGCAGTTGGGGAGCCAGCGCGATCGCCGCAATCGCACTCCTTACCCGCGATCGCCTTTATCCTCTAATAATTAGTTGAGAGCAGCAACGATGGCTGCGCCAACGTCTGCGACGAACGCACTGGGTAATTTAAATAGTACTAGTGTACTATTTAAAGCAAGCGATCGCCATTGCAATTTTTCCTCGTTTGACGGGTGGGGCGATGCTCCGAAGTTAAACATTACTCTTTCAACAACGCCACAAAAGCTAACTGATAGCTACTACCAAAGGTCTACTTTTATTTATAGCTAGAGGATAATTTTATTTTTATCTAATATCTTTATAAATGAAAACACATGTTACTTAATCTAATTTGATTTTTACCAATAAGGAGTAAAATGATAGATTCAGAATTTCATGGTACTGATGTAGACTTACTGCTACAAGACATCACTCCTAGCCAAGCAGAAACTTTTTTGGGAGGTTATTGCCAGCCTGATGAAGATTATCATTGTGTTTATATAGTCAATATTACTAAAAATCCGAGTCAGCCAAAAATTCAACCTAAAAGTACAGAGGTAGGTACTATTATTACTGGTCAAAAAATTAACACTATAGATAATTCTAGGAAAAATTATATCAATGGAGTTCCCATTAAAGGGGAAAGAAATATCGTCACTATATGTAGCTAAATGATGCACTTTGATATTGGGTTTACAAGTAATAAGTACCGTTAATATAAGCTTGTGCGATCGCTCCCCAACTAGAGGAAACTTGAACAATCCCCCAAACAAAAAACCCCGGTGTTAACTACCGAGGGTGATAAATCTTTTCTGTCGATGGGAGATACCAATACTGAAATCTAAAAATCTTAGCTAACTGCAAAAGCAACCAAAACTAAAGCACTAACAAATATAGCTGCAACTGCACCTTGTAAAACGTAGTTACGTTGTTCCCAAACTGCTGGGTACTCAGCGCAGTATACCTGGGGTTCAGTGGGATAGTTGTTGAGAACGCCGTCTTCATTAACTGTGGTGTACATAGTTTTTTCTTTTGTTTGTTTCCTTATGTTAAGTAATATAACAAAATTGTTACAAATAGTCAACAGGACTTGACACTAAAAGGCTGATAGCAGTAATAAAAATTGCTTATCAGGGGGAATAACTACTGAACCTCATTCAAAGAGGAAAGTAGGCGATCGCACCATCAACGGTATAAAAAGCAAAATTATGATTAAAATTGTCTGCAAGAATGTGATTTTGGGATTTTTGGCTATATTAATTGCCATACTTGTTTCAGGTACAATCCAGACTTGGGCAGCAAACCCCAATTTAGATGGCGACTCCCAGCCCACACGAATCAAGCTAAATGAATGTATTGCAGATGTAAAAGAGGTGACAGCTTGGGACGAGAAAGAAACATTAGCAGCAGCTCGTGAGATTTGTGCCGTACGCCAATCACACGCCAAACAAAAGGCGCGGTTTTTAAAATCCTTGAAGAAACTACAACAGGAATATCAAGATGCTACAAATCATGGATTTGACAAACATTTACCCACAGCGATTGCAGATTCATGGACAATTGTGAAAAGTTGCATTGATTTCAAAGAGGGATTTACATATCCTCACAATATAGCTTTATTGTCAGTACCAGAAAATGTTCGTACCAGTTGTTACTCATTGGGGTCTGATTTAGTCGAATCCGCCCTGTTTAGTCAAAAATGAAAGTCCAGCAGATGTTGTGGCTGCGATCGCACTCTGGAATCTTAGACATAGTACTAGCGTGCTGCGCCCAAAGAGCGATCGCCATTGCAACTATTCCTCTTTGAATGGCTCCAAGCAAGAGTCTGGATTGCTGCCACCTGAAGAGCAAGGTTTCTAAAATGTTTATAGGCGATCGCTGCTAACATCACGTTCGCGCTTATTACTTATAATTGGGAGTATGTGTACATCAACCTTAAAATCCTCTTCCCTGCACCCCTTCACCCCTAATCCCCACTCCCTTTCGGTCGTGGGGGCCCCGAGTTCCCCTGCTCCCTTGCAGTCTTAATGATAAGTCTTTAACCGAACACGATATAACACCATGTAGACTGGCTACTGCCAAATCAAGATTGTTGATAATGTTAACCTGAGTCATTACCAATTCTTAAATATAGGCTTTTATGCTGAACCTTGTTTATGAGTGAAGGTGAGACTAGATGAGTTTCAGAAAACTTTTTCTTGTTGCTCTTGGACTACTTGTAGCAATAGTCATTGGTATTTTGACAGATACAAAAGTAATTTCTCAATCTGCTACTGATTTAGCTTTAGCTTTATATCATGCCCCTATTCACTATCAAGACACAGATAGCACTAAGTATAGTGGAGATTACATTACACGATTTAATTATGATGGCGATTGGCAAGGTACGAATAACTGGGATAACCTTTCCCAATATCCTCTGAATGCTCATGCTTACTATTCTGTAGCTGAAACTTGTACTCATTGGTTCATTACATATTCCTTTTTCCATCCTCAAGACTGGACTGATATTCCTTTTGATCAAGAACACGAAAATGATTTAGAGGGTTTACTAGCAATAGTCCGCAAGGATGGTTCAGCTTTTGGTAAATTAGAGGGCGTTGTCACTGTATTTCATACAGATTTTTACTCTTACACCCCAACAGGTAGTTCTTTACAAAATGGTGCAGAAAATATTGATGGCACACTGACAATGAATAGTTACAGTGGTTCACTGCACCCATTAACAACTCAAGAAGCTAAAGGTCATGGACTAAAAGCTTGGCCTTATGCTGGAGATTTTGAAGGTGCTAGCAGTGAAGATGGGATTATTTACTATCCTTCGGAAACTACAGCAGAACTTCCTGCTTCGGGGAATGATAGGTATGTGCAATATCAATTGCTTGATGTATTTGCTGCTAATGGAATGTGGCAACATCAATTAGATGAAGCCTCTTTATCAAGTTCTTCTGCTTCGACTTTTGCTAGCTGGGGAACTTTTAAGGGAGATTCTAGTGGTGGTTGTGGTGCTGGTACACCTACTTGCAGTACAAATTCTGCTAATGCACCTTGGGGTTGGGATGATTCCAACGATGGTGCAGTATATAAAGGTGAAATGGCTTTAGACCCTGCTCATCTGACTGATGTTTATTTTGATGGGCTTGGGAATTTTGATACTACATACATCCGCAACCAATTTATTCAAGGGTTGAAAGACAGAGGATATAATTCTGCAAATCTTCCTCAAGGTTGGCCCTCTCAGATTAATCTCAATTCTCTGATTGGCAAGCTCAAAAGCCAATGCTCATAATCAGAAATTTGTGTTATTTATCAAAATAATAGTAGCGCCCACCTAAATACAGGTAGGCGCTATTGTTTTATATAAATTCAGGGAGAAAATATAGTAAAAGGAGTTCCCTGATGTTTACTATTAATTAAGCAAGATTTCAGATATTACAAAGCACTGCGGCTAGCTAACGCGTTCCACAAGAAAATTGCAACGATCGCACCAAGAACTGCTACTGCAATACCGGGAATGCTGAGTGTGGGAGCTGCTAGTGCAAAGTTTCCTGTACTGAAGAATACACCCAAACTACCACCAACAAAAGCACCAATGATTCCTAATAAGATTGTTGCTAAGATTCCGCCGCCTTGATGACCAGGGTAGATAGCTTTTGCTATAGCACCAGCAATTAGACCTAAAACAATCCAAGCAAGAATATTCATTGTTTTACTTTGATAAACGTTTTTTACTGACAAATACACAATAGCAATCCCAACATTGACATTCAATCTACCAGCAGAACCAATTATTAATCGTCTAGAGGATGAATACTATTACTTCTCGTGATTAAGTTGATTAATTCCAATGGTTAATTAATTGAAGAAAACTCAAGTTCAGCAACGCCAGCAAAGAAAAAAAGCCAGGAGTAGAATTTATCAACCTCCTGACTTTTATAGAGACACATGATGGTGTGTCTTTACTTTTTAATTGGTCGCAAGAAATTTTGGAAGGCATAGTCAGCAACCTGATAACCAAGTTTTTCTCCTTGGATATCTGCTGTACGGGTATGAATACCACCCCAAATTCGAGCTTCTCCAACCTCTTTGCCAATTTGTGAAAAACTAGTGTAACTACGTGTAACACCAGTGTTTAAGGGAAAAGTAAAACTCAAATTTACCTTGTCACTGCCAAAAAACTTTTGTAAAATCCGCTCTGGTGCGCCAGACGATACGCAATGTCCAGAAATGTAATCTGGATGCGCTGGTGTTATCAGTAACGGTTCCCAATTGGGGTCAGCAGAAATCGCTGGATTGCCTGCAACATCAGCATTACGAATTGCGGTTACCGGACGCCAGAAATTGTATTTGTACTTAATTCCATATCCAGCAATGTATCCATCTGTACCTGCCAAGTTAAGCAGGGCAAACAGTCTTGCACTATCAAGAATATCAATACCTTTCTTGATCGCTGCTGCCCTTGCTGCTGCATTCCAAATTAGTGGAGTTGGTACAGTCCAAAAAATAGCCGCTGCGGTTTGGTCAGCAGTTCGGACTTTACTGTTTTTGCCTCCAATGCTTTTTACTTCGTTAATCTCTTTGGCATATGGTGCACTGTTTAAAGCTAAAGGAGGGGGAACTTGGAACTGGTCAATATTTTTGAATGTAAATGGAGTCGCCTTGGCAATTTGTGGTGTCAGTGCTGCGGCGAATGTCGGCGGGGTAGGTTGCCAAACTCCTGGCCCAGTTCCAGGTTTATAGTCTACTTTTGCATCCCATCCATCTTGGCTGCGTAGGGCGATAATTTTTGTCGCAACTTGCTTCCCAAGATTAATCCCGTCTGTTTTCCCTTGACTTTCTGGAATCTTTGCTAATGAAGCTGTCAACGCGGCGTCAAGTGTTGTTTGCTGTGCTGGGTAAAGGCTCGTTAGAACGCTATATCCAGCAGATGCTGCCGCCGCCTCTATGGAAGTTCCACTGGGTGCTTTAATATCTACTGCATAAGGAGTATAGCGGCGATCGCTAGCATTTACCGCATCAAATATCGCTGCATGAGTGATTGCCAAAGCCCGAAACTGAGATGTAGCACTCACTGCGGCGGCTTGGGTGACTTTGATGGCTGTCTCATTCCAATCAGTCACTACGTTGGTAGCCTTGGCGGTCTTCGTGTTGGTAGTCTGGGCTACAGTTTGCGCTGACTGATGCAAAAAGCTTGGTGTAACTACAACTACTAACAAAACTGCCAAACTTAGCAAAATAAAACGCTTAATTATGTACCGATCCGTTCTGGAACTTGTACCCACTTTCTATACACCTAAATTTCAGTCGTATTACCGTAGATTTACTCTATGGGGTTGAGTAATCTCTGTCAAGAGGTAGATATCAAATTGTCTCCAAACCTGTAGTTTTTGTACTTTATGCCAAAGAAAACTGCTGTATATTAAATACTGATCCAAAAAAGATTATTGAAAAATAATAAAAATTAATATTGATACGAATCGCCCCTACAAAATATCTGTTGCATTCTTTTTTCAAATTGGTATTAACAACACAATTTCTATAAAACAGTGTCACGCAACTGTGGGAAAACTTTGGCAACCTTACTCAACACATACTCACCATACGTTCCGCGAAAGTCGTGAACACTAGCTTGATCCCAGCGTTCGTTTTTGTCGTCAACCACTACTTCTAAACCCTTTAATTCAATTGGCTTAACTTCAACATCAAAGTTGGGGTCGAAGAAGAAGGGGAATGAAAGGCGATCGCTTGCCGCTTGATTCTGAACACGATGCGGTGTTGATTTATACAATCCTCCCGTCATGCGATCGAGCATATCGCCGATGTTGCATACGAAGGAATCAGGAACCGGAGGCGCAGCAATCCAACCTGACTTTGATTTCACTTGCAATCCCCCAGAATCGTCTTGCTTGAGAATTGTCAAAACACCGTAATCTGTATGTTCACCAACACCCCATCTAGTCTCACCGTGTGATGGTGACAAATCAGGAGGATAGTTAAAGATGCGGAACAATGTTAGGGGATCTTTTGTGTAACGATCAGCAAAGTAAGATTTTGGCAATCCCAAGCTGAGGGCAATACCAGCCATTAGGGTATGTCCTAGCTGTGTCATAGCTGCCATGTATTCTAGGACTGTCTCACGGAACAGAGGAATAGGGGGAAATAAATTAGCACCGTGCATGGGTGTACCAGCTTTCACCAGTGGGTGATCTGCGTCCAACTCGGCACCAAAATAAATCCCTTCCTTCAAGTCAGGCTTACCTGATGTCAGTTCACCTCCCACCGGAAAGTATCCCCGCCATGCTTTACCACCCAATGCCATGCGAATTTCCAGCTTAGTTGCTAAATCTTGGGCAAAGAACTGGCGGCTAAGCTGTTCTAGTCGCTGTTGCAAGCCTTGATCTACCCCATGTCCAACAATATAGAAAAACCCAGACTCACGGCACGCTTGCCCAATTTGCGCTGTAACTGCGTGGCGATCGCCCTCTCCACAAATCAGTGGTTGAATATCAATAATCGGAACCTGTGAAAACCTTTGTTCCAGAACTTGCAAGATTTTCATAAGAACTATCAATAAGAGTATATAGCAATCCTAATTGATTTGTTGTACAGCAGCAGAAAAATTGCCGACATGAGTAAATAATCTAACTGAAGACTTAGTTTATCTCTAATTTTTGAAAAAAAACTAATGCTCAACATTGAGTAATTCAATGGTAATTCCATAGTAATCAACAATAATTATTTCTAATGATGACCTTTAAAAATTAGCATTTTACCATTTGAGTATTTCAAGCAAATATAGTAATAAGCAAATTTCCTCTAGACAAAATTTTGGTAAAAACTAATGGTTGCAATCACTAAAATTAATCAAAATATTTCTAATCCAGGACGTTTAACCATTCAAACCGTCGAAATTGCTGCTCAAACAACTGCTATTCGTTGTCTAGACTGGGATAGAGAACGTTTTGATGTCGAATTTGGTTTACGAAATGGAACTACGTATAATTCTTTCCTGATTCAGGGAGAAAAAATTGCCTTAATTGATACTTCTCACCGCAAGTTTGAGCAGTTATATCTTGAGATACTATCAGGCGTAATTGACATTAGTAAAATAGAATACTTAATTATTAGTCATACAGAACCAGACCATAGCGCTTTAGTCAAAGATATCTTGCAATTAGCTCCTTCTATTACCATTGTTGGTGCTAAGGTAGCTATTCAATTCCTGGAAAATATGGTTCACCAGCCATTTAAATCAAAACTGGTGAAAAGCGGAGAACGCTTAGATTTAGGTAATGGTCACGAATTAGAATTTATTTCTGCACCTAACTTACACTGGCCTGACACCATCTTTACTTATGACCACAAAACTAGCACGCTCTACACCTGTGATGTGTTTGGAATGCACTACTGTGATGATCATACCTATGATGAACATTTAGAATTAATAGAGGAAGATTTCAAATATTACTATGATTGTCTCATGGGCCCGAATGCTCGCTCTGTTTTGGCAGCTTTGAAGCGAATTGAAAACTTAGAAATCAAAACAGTTGCAACTGGACACGGGCCTTTACTACAAAACTATATTCCACAATGGGTTTCGCTATATCAAAACTGGAGCTTAGAACAAGCAAAAATAGATACTTTAGTAGCCCTATTTTACGCAGAAGATTACGGTTATAGTGAGCATTTAGTGCGTGCAATAGCACATGGATGTGCAAAAACAGGTGTGGCAGTAGAATTAGTCGATATTAATAGTGCTGAGCCTCAAGAAATTAGAGAATTAGCCACACAAGCCTCTGGTTTAGTAATTGGAATGCCAGCACAATCTTCAGTGGCGGCTCATGCTGCTTTAAGCACTATCTTAGCTGCTGCTCATAGGAAGCAATCTATTGGTTTAGTAGAGTCAGGAGGAGGAGAAGATGAACCCATTTACCCTTTACGCAATAAATTTCAAGAATTGGGTTTAACAGAAGCTTTTACCCCTATTTTAGTCAAAGAAAATCCGACTCCAGCAACACTACAACTTTGCGATGAAGCGGGTACAGATATGGGTCAATGGTTAAACCGCGATCGCACAATCAAACAAATTAAATCCATCAACACAGAATTAGAAAAATCCCTAGGACGTATTAGCAGCGGACTATACATTATAACCGCCAAAAAAGGAGAAATTCAAAGTGCCATGTTAGCTTCTTGGGTGACCCAAGCAAGTTTGAATCCTTTAGGAGTAGCGATCGCTGTATCCAAAGACCGAGCAATAGAATCCTTAATGCATGTTGGCGATCGCTTCGTTCTCAACGTTTTAGAAGAGGGAAACTATCAAGCATTAATGAAACATTTTCTTAAACGTTTTACTCCTGGTGCGGATCGCTTTGCTGGAGTGAAAACCTATCCTGCTAATAATGGCTCTCCTATTCTCGCTGACGCTCTAGCTTATATAGAATGTGAAATTACCACCCGTATGGACTGCGGCGACCATTGGGTCATTTATAGCACCGTCCAAACTGGAAGAGTCGCCAAAGTAAATGCACTTACCGCCGTCCATCATCGCAAAATTGGCAATCATTACTAAATGGGCATTTGTCATTAGTCCTTTGTCAGTTGTCATTAGGCATTGTTTAAGAGTCAAGAGTTAAAACCCCTTCTCCTTCCCCTTCCCCCTCTCAAAAAACCATGTATAAGCCTGTTGAAGATAACCCAATTTCCCTATATGAAATTAATCGCGGACGCATTGTCAGAAGCTTGGAATTAATCCAAGATGTGATTGTAATTTCTCTGTGTATAGGTTTATTTAGCTTCATGGTGTTACAGGTAAGAGATATGTTTCTCTCCCTGCTTCCCCCTCTAGATTTTCATGTTGTTACTGCTGATATACTCTTCTTGCTCATCTTAGTTGAGTTATTCCGACTGTTAATTATTTACCTACAAGAACAACGAATATCTATTGGCGTAGCTGTGGAAGTTTCCATTGTTTCTGCTTTAAGAGAAGTCATCGTCAAAGGTATTTTAGAAACTAATTGGAGCCAAGTTTTAGCGACTTGTGCCTTCTTACTAGTTCTAGGAATACTATTAACTTTGCGAGTTTGGCTACCTCCCACCTTTGAAGGCATCGATCCGGAACAACAAATATCTCAACGCTATAAAAGTCAAACCAAGTCGAAATTGTAGACTGGGGAGTAAGACAAAGCAGGGGAGCAGGGGAGATGAGGAGATAGGGTGATGGGGTGATGAGGAGAAATAACTAATGCCCCATTCCCAATTACCCATTCCCCATTCCCAATTCCCCATTCCCGATTCCCAATTCCCGATTCCCAATTCCCAATTCCCAATTCCCAATTCCCAACAGAGGTTAATATGTCTGCAACTACAATCACCTCCAACCGTCCTAGAGATGTTCAAGTTACAGAAATTGGTAAAAATACTATAATCTTGCGATCGCGGACTTGGGAAAGACTAAAATTTGAGGTTGAGTATTCCCGTCAACGGGGAACCACCGCAAATTCTTATCTCATCCAAGCTGATAAAAAAGCTCTCATCGACCCTCCTGGTGAATCTTTTACAGAAATTTATCTCCAGCAGCTAGCACAACACCTAGACTTCACTACCCTTGATTATATTGTTCTGGGTCACGTCAACCCCAACCGCAGAGCTACCCTTGAGGTATTGCTTGCTCAAGCTCCTCAAGTCACCTTAATTTGTTCTCGTCCTACTGCTAATACTCTTAAAACTGCTTTTCCTAACTGGGAATCACGCATCCAAGCCGTGCGCTTTAACGATACTTTGGATTTAGGACAAGGACATGAACTGTCATTTATCACGGTACCAACTCCTCGATGGCCGGATGGACTTTGTACCTATGATCCTGCGACCAAAATTCTCTACACAGACAAATTTTTCGGCGCTCATATTTGCGAAGATACCTTATTTGATGAAGACTGGAAAGCCTTAGATGCAGAGCGTCGTTACTATTTTGACTGTCTTCATGCACCCCAGGCTAAACAAGTTGAAGTTGCCTTAGACAAATTAACAGCTTTGGGAGCAAAATTTTATGCCCCTGCTCATGGCCCAATTGTGCGTTATAGCCTCAGCCGTTTTACCTTTGACTATCGTCAATGGTCTCAAGAACAAAAATCTCAAGAGTTAAGTGTGGCTTTACTTTATGCTTCTGCTTATGGAAATACAGCAATATTGGCTAATGGTATTGCCCAAGGTTTGATTGAAAACGGAGTTAATGTTGAGTCAATCAATTGTGAATTAGCAGACCCCGCAGAGATCACCCGTATTGTAGAAGCTTGCGACGGCTTTATTATTGGCTCACCCACTTTAGGCGGTCACGCACCAACGCAAATTCAAACAGCTTTAGGAATTGTCTTATCAACAGCAGCTAAAACTAAGTTAGCAGGTGTGTTTGGTTCCTATGGTTGGAGTGGAGAAGCAGTTGATGTAATAGAAAGTAAGCTCAAAGATGCCAATTATCGATTAGGGTTTGAAACTATTCGAGTGCGGTTTAGTCCTACACCTGAGATTTTACAACAATGCCAACAAGCAGGTGCTGCCTTTGCCCAAACCTTGAAAAAAACCAAAAAACTGCGTACTCCTCGCCAAGCTGTCACAGAAGCGAAAATAGACCGGACTGAACAAGCAGTAGGGCGAATCATTGGCTCTTTGTGTGTTGTCACAACTCGTGACGGAGAAAACCACAAAGGAATTTTAACTTCTTGGGTATCTCAAGCAACTTTTAACCCACCAGGAATTATGATTGCCATTGCTCAAGAGCAGAACGCAGATTTAATGCGTCATCCAGGTGATAAATTTGTACTCAATATTCTCAAAGAAGGAAGAAACATCCGACGATATTTTTCTCGTCATAGCGCTTTAGGCGATAATCCTTTTGCTAATCTTTCTACACGAACTGCTCTGAATGGTTCTTTGATTTTGAATGAGGCATTAGCTTATTTAGAATGTACAGTACAAAACCAGATTGAATGTGGTGATAGGTTGTTGATTTATGCCGTAGTCGATAAAGGAGAAGTGTTAGAGAATGATGGCGTAACTGCGATCGAACATCGAAAATCAGGGAGTTATTTCTAAAGCCATCTGTGTAGAATGGCACTAATAAAAACTGTCAAAGCTGGGGAAGATGGGGGATTAAGGACTAGTATTTAGTAGTCATTGATTCGGTGTCAACTATATATACACTTACTCCCCTGCTCCCCCAGCTTGCCAAATTAATTCACTGTTATACAATGCCTAGTCTTGGGTAGCCCCTGAACCAGGAATCGTTACATCTATCGGTGTCACTTGTGTTGCTATCTCTGTCAAAGGTGGTTGAATAGCAGTTTGATTTCCCACTACCAGAGTCACCATATTATCTGGTTTGATGTATTGCTGTGCTACCCGTTGTACATCAGCCTCTGTGGTTGCTGCTATGGCTTTTTGCTGTCGAAATAGAAAATCCGCAGGATAACCGTAATATTCGTATGTCATCAACCGTGACAAGGTTTGTCCAGGGCGTTGAAACTCGAATACAAAGGAGTTGAGTGTAGACTCTTTAGCCAAAGCTAGTTCTTCTGGTGTTATTCTTTCCTCTTGGATACGCTTGATTTCAGTCTGTAAAGCCTTGATAAACTGTACAGTATTAGGAGATTTGGTTTGTCCGCCAGCAATGAACAGTCCAGGGTAATCGTAGTTGGGACTCCAAAAACCTCGTACATCGTAAGTTAACCCTTGACGCGATCGCAATTCATTCATTAAACGTCCACTATCCCCACTTAATACCTCATTCAACACACTCAGCGCCCCATAGTCAGGACTATCTAAGCGTCCTCCTAAATGTCCCATACGAATAGTACTCTGAGTTAATTGCGGCTGATTGACAAAAAAGACACCACCTGTATTTGCTGGCGATACCTCTGGTAATTGGGGTTTAGCGATGTTGGGGTTGGGCTGCCAATCGCCTAACTGAGTTTCGATGAGCGATCGCATTTTACTGGTGTCAAAGTCCCCTACAACCCCCAAAATTATATTATTGGGGTGGAAATATTGTTGGTAAAAGTTCAGCAAGTCTTCACGAGTAATCCGATCTACCGTTGCGTACTCTGGTGTGCGGGCATAAGGGCTATCTTTGCCATAGATTAACTTCAGAAATTCCCGACCCGCAATACTATTTGGATTGTCATTGCGACGGGCAATACCATCTTTCAACTGAGCCTTAGCCAAATCTACCTTTTCCTGATCAAACACAGGCTCTCGCAACACCTCAGCAAATAGCCCAAACACTGTTTCTAAATCTTCAGTGAGTGTACTAAAATCAGCACTGCCAAAAGTTTCGCCAATGTCAGTTGTCACCCCAGCTGCTCGTTGTGCCAATATCTCGTCTAGTTCATCAGGGGAATGTTTCTCAGTTCCCCCAGTTCGCATTACTGTTCCAACAACATCAGCTAAACCAACTTTATCTGCTGGTTCCAAGCGACTCCCTGTACGCACTAATGCTGTACCACCCACAAAAGGTAGCTCATGATCCTCCGCCAAATACACAACCATGCCGTTTTGTAAGACAAATCGGTCATACTTGGGTAGTTTAATCTCAGGTAGTGGGGCAAACTGCAACTCGGTATAATGCTTTGTCGTTGCTGGCACTGCCACAGTCAAGTCAAAAATTACAATTAAAAAGGCAATAGCAAGACTCAAAGCATAAAAAAACCTCTTGCTTTTGGGAATTTTAAATTTTGAGAGAAGTCTAAACGCCGGCTTGTGCTGCTTGGAACTTCTCCTGTCAAAGACGTTCTTGCTAGCTTGCTTCCCCAAAGGGGTACGGTGATTTTCCTTCTGCTTTCTACTATTCACCTTGTACCTGTGCATATATCTAATTCCTTTGCATCTTTTGCATTAGCCTGCTGCAAATCTCTGTGCGTTTCACCCCTGTTGCGACAACAACTTGCCAACAGTGCGATTTTCAGGTGTAAACGTTGTTTTTGCCACTCGCTGAATATCAGCAGGAGTCACTGCTGCAATTGCATCTAAATACTTAAATAAATTCTGCCATGAGCCAGTTTTTACCTCATATTCCAACAATTGCTCAGCCATTTCCATATTGGAATTGAGGCTAGCTAATAAACCCGCTCTGATTCGGGTTTTCACACGTTGCAACTCATTCGCTGAAACAGGCTCAGTCTTCAATTGCTCTATTTCCTTTTGTAAAGCTGCTGCCAACTCATCTACGGTTTCACCAGAAACCGTAGGATTAAAGAAAACTATCAAATTCGGGTATTTGTTGCCTGGCTCACTAAGGATCGCATTTACATATAGTGCTAACTGCTGCTGTTCTACCAAAGACTCATACAGCCGCGACCTGCCCCCACAACACAATAAATTGCCAATGATGTCATAAACTGCATTATCTGGATGACTAAGCGCCGGACGGTGATAACCTTCAAAGTACCAGGGTTGAGATGGTAGCTGCAAAGTCACCTCCCGCATTTGTGTCTGCGGCGGTTCGGCCGGAATTTGGGAAATTGGTTTTGGTTTGGCTTGATAGTGTCCAAAATAAGTTTGTGCCAGTTTTTTAACCTCAGCTGGGTTGACATCTCCGACAATAGCGATGGTTAAATTGCTTGGTACATAGTATGTCTCAAAAAACTGCCGCACATCTTTTGGTGTTAAGTTGCGGATATCTTCTTCATAACCACTTATTGGTCGTCTATAGGGATGGACTTTGAAAGCAGTATCGAGAAACTTCTCTCTCATCAGTCCAGTAGGTGAGTTGTCCACCCGTAAGCGTCGCTCTTCCAAAACGGCATCTTTTTCTTGATAAAACCCGCGACGAAATTCTGGTTCTAGAAATCGCTCTGACTCCAGCGACATCCACAGTTCCAACTTATTAGCAGGAAGGCTGTAAAAATAACGGGTGGCATCTGTAGAAGTGTCAGCATTTAAATCTGTAGCTCCTGCTTGTGTGATAATTTGCTCGAACTCATTGTCCTTAACTAGTTTGGCTGCTTGCGCTTTTACTTGCTCAAACTCGGCTTGCAACCGAGCAACCTCATCTTGTTTCCCCTCAGCTTTTGCAGCTCTAATTTGAGCATCCAACTCTTCTAAGCGGTCTAACAGCGGTTTCTCTGCTTGATAGTCTTTTGTACCAATGCGCGTTGTACCGTTGAATGCCAAATGTTCTAGAAAGTGAGCTATACCAGTTTTTCCGTCTGGGTCATCCACTGCACCTACATCTGCATAAGTGATAAAGGAAACTACTGGTGCTTGATGCCGTTCCAAAACAATAAATTTGAGTCCATTATCGAGACGAAACTCGCTCACCTGCTTAATCGCTCGATCTAGATAAGGTTGTATTGAACTTGGGGCTGGTGGGGTTTGAGTTGGGCTTTCTTGTGGAGGAGATGTTGTTTGAGTTTGAGCTATGGCGACTTCTGGCATCATTCCCCACCATAGAATTACTAATGTCATTAATATTGCAAAAATCCGACGCAATCTTAATGACACAGTAATTGCAAAAACTAAATGGGAAATTATGCCTTTTAGCCTTACTTGATCTTCCCAATCTTCTTTGAAAACAAAATGTTTTCTATCATTGCTCAGAATTGTTTGTATTCTCAGGAAAGGATTGAAAAATACTGTTGTTTTCCCAAAATCTATGAATTGAGCAGTAACTATGTTAATGTAGAGTTGATGTAATTTTTTAATCAACTCTATAAAGTCAACAGCCTTTTGGAGTTTCTGAAGTACAGAACAGTTTTGAAGCTGGTTCGATAACGGCATATAACTTTTATCCTGCTATTTTGTTAGTAGCAAGTTGGCTAAGCTAATCAGCATGTAAGTTGCATTTTTAGTTAGTAAGCTAAAACTTATCTAAATTGCATGATCACTTGTAGTCGTCGTTTTTTGTCATTAGTTTTTTGTCATTTGTATTTACAAAGGACTAATGGCTAATGACGGTCTTATCCTTTCAAAGACGCTACGCGAACACGAGGATTATGCAACTTGGATTTACATTAGCTTAGGTACAATTCTGATTTCTTTAAGGGCGATGCAGATCAGCTTATTATTGGTTATTAATAAGCAGTTTAGTATACTCCTGAAGAGGGCCATCATCCAAATGCTGTATATTTTTAGTTTGGTTTTAATACGTCTTTAGACACAGCTTGGAAACGGCAATATTACAGCTATTTTCAGATGCATAGACCACAGCTAGGGCTGGGAGTGGGGAGTAGGGAGTAGGGAGGAATGGCACTAAGAAAAGCTGAAAAGCTTGTGGTTTAAGCACTCTGCAATTGCTTACGTAATTCGTGCCGGGGTTTGGTCAATCTGGGGTAAGCTTTGGGGCGGCGTTTAATAACTCGTGGTTCATTGCGTGCGGGACGGTCAGGAACAGTCTTGTGAACAATAATTTTGAGTAAAGTGCGGTAAAGTCTAAACCGTTTTTTAAAGTTAGCGGCTTCTAATTTGGGGATAAAATTAAGTAAATGATGACGAGTACCTTGCAGGGATAAGCGTAAGGGAGGAGTATTATAAGTAGTTCCAGCCGACCACATTAAGCTACGAAGTAGATTGTAAGCTAGTAAATAAACATAAATTTCTTTGCGTACAGTTTTATCACTATCTAGAATTTGAGATAAAAATGCCCACAGCGTTATGATTGGGTCAAATAATCGCTTTTTGTATTTTATTTTTAGCTCTGTTATGGCTTGTCTGATTACCGATTCTGGTAACAGTTCTTTAAACGGTAGCCCTAAACTCTGGCTAAATTTATCCTTGAGAATTTGTACTCGTAGTGTCACAGTAGTAGTTATCGTATGTGCTTGCTCGTTCTCATAAAAGTATTTCACGGACGAGTAAGCTTTTTCTACCGACAAAAATTTTTGGACAACTGTACATTATCCTTCCATCAGCGATCGCCTGACTCATGCCATGACTGCACGACTGGGCATTAAAGCTGTAGCTCCTACTCCGCATAGCTTAGAGCTTTTCTTAGTGCCATTCGGGTATAGGTTGGCTATTTGTAGTCGGGGGATTGTGATCGCAAAAGGAATATATTAATGCAACGGCTTACGTAGTCTCATGTCAGGAGCTTAGCATATTTCAACGACATTTTTACCCCCTGGAGAAAGAGATTTTTCTTATTATTAACATCACAAAGAAGATGTCCATATTAGCAAACTTTAGTTAAAGTTAAACACGGTGGCACTGACTCTGCACAAGCAGAGGCGGTAGTTGGGAGAACGTGATTAATAGTTAGCTTATTTCATAGAGCTTTTGAAAATAATTTAGTTGGAATTTCTTGATGAATTACCTGATTGCAGTTTTACCAGATAAGTCAAAAGCAGAAGCAGCTTATTCTGCTTTAACAAAAGATGGTTTGTCTCCAAACCAAGTAGATATTTTGGGAAGTGGTTATAAAAGTGCTGATGATTACAAGCTGATTGAACCAAAGCAACAAGCACAAAAACAGGCAAAGCGATTATTATACTGGCTAGTACCTTTTGGATTTATAGCTGGTTATGCCTTTAATTATCTAACTGGTATTGAAATTTTTGCACTGGGTGAGTTCGGCAGTCATATGATTGGTGGGCTTTTAGGAGCGGCTTCTGGTGTCTTAGGTGCTTATTTAGTAGGTGGTGCAGTTGGTATAAGCGTAGGCAGTGGTGATGCTTTGGCATATCGCAATCGTTTAAATGCAGGCAAGTATTTAATAGTGGTTAAAGGAACAGAGGATTTAACCCGCCAAGCTACACATATTCTACGCTCCTTTGAACCAGAAAATATTCAAGGTTATGTCGAGCAAACTAGTGCTTAACAAATGACTTTTCACAATCTACACTGAAGTTTAGTTGTAAGAATTCACTCCGTCAGAATTCAGGAGCCAGAATAGTATTGAATCAGAAGACAATTTGATAAATGAATATCGAAATAGTACTGAAATCCTTATAAATTCTGACTTCTGTCTCCTGGGTGCTGAATTCTTACGTTTAGTTATTAATTTGCAGAGTAAAATATTTAAAAAAGATATGACTACAGATAATACAATAAATCTTTCATCATCCATAGCTCCAAAGGAATTACAATTTTTGCCTGATTACGGATGCCAATCGGCTTGTTTACATGACCAAGAAATACCTGAATTGGACTTATTTAGTCCATTAACAATTCGAGATTTAACTCTGCCAAATCGTGTAGGAATGTCACCAATGTGTCAATATTCAGCAGAGAATGGAGTAGCCAATGACTGGCACTTTGTTCACTTGGGGAGCAGGGCCGTTGGTGGTGCTAGTTTAATTATGGTGGAAGCAACAGCCGTAACATCTACTGGACGAATTACACCTGGTGATCTGGGTCTATGGAACGATGCTCAGATTGAACCATTGGCACGTATTGTGCGTTTTGTTCGCCAACAGGGAGCAGTCGCGGGTATTCAACTGGCTCATGCTGGACGCAAGGCAAGTTGTAATGTTCCTTGGCTAGGTGGTACACCTCTAACACCTGAACAAGGGGGCTGGACTACAGTTGCACCAAGCTCAATTGCGTTTCATGATAATAGCCCTCCTCCAACATCCCTTGATGAGGATGGTATTGAACAAGTCATTATCGCGTTTGTTACTGCGGCAGACCGTGCGCTACAAGCTGGTTTTCAAGTTATTGAAATCCACGCGGCTCATGGTTACTTGTTACATTCTTTTCTTTCACCGTTGAGTAATCAGCGTACAGACATTTATGGTGGTTCCTTAGAAAATAGAATGCGTTTATTACTGGAAGTGGCAAGACGCATACGAGGTAAAATACCTCAAGGAATGCCACTTTTGGTTCGTATCTCTGCTACTGATTGGGTAGAAGGTGGTTGGGACATTCAACAGTCAGTCATCTTATCTAGTGAACTCAAAGCTAATGGTGTTGATTTGATAGATGTTTCCACAGGCGGTTTAGTGCCTCACGCAAAAATTCCTGTACAAAAAGGTTATCAAGTGCCTTTCGCTGCCAAAATCAGGCAACAAGCTCAAATCAATACAGCAGCCGTAGGCTTAATAACTGATGCTGAGTATGCTAATCAAATCATTACTCGTGGCTGTGCGGATTTGGTTCTCATCGGTCGAGAATTGCTGCGCGACCCATACTGGTCTATTCATGCTCAGTTGAGCTTGGATGAAGCACCGAACTGGCCTATACCCTATGGCTATGCTGTCAAACGACAAAAACGTAAGTAGTTGAATTTGGCGCAGTTCAAAGAGGCAAGTGTGGAATGGCACGCTCGAAAGCTGGGAAAGCTGGGGAGGCTGGGGGAGAAAAGAGTATTTTTTAGTACTTTATTTACCAGGAATACATTTATGTTTTGGTCTCCCCCAGTTCAAGAACGCTTGCCTCAACAGATAAAACTAAACTTAGTGATATTCGGGAGTAGGGAGTAGGGGAAGAAAGTGTTTCTTTCATTCATAGCGGGTGGTGCGCCGCCCGTCGGACGCTTTCAAGAAACACTCTTAGTGGGGAGTAGGGAATGGGAAAAGAAAGTGTTTCTTTCATTCATAGCGGGTGGCGTGCCACCAGTGCAGCTGCTCCTAAGAAAACTGCGTTTTCTTTCGCCCTTCCCGTAGGTGCGCCTTCGTTAGAGACTCAAGAGACTCACGTTAAAATTCAATGGTGTTCAGCTTCAAGGGCACAAGGGAAAGGACTTGTACAAATCTCTCCCCTGCTCCTCTGCTCCCCAGCTCCCCTGCCTCCCTCCACCCGACAACTTTGGGTTGTTCAAGAAGGCAGAGGGCAGAGGGCAGAAGGAACCAATTGGAAGGGGATTGTGACCCCTACCAATTTCGTTGCTCCCAAATCTTTGATTTGGGAGGGGCTTCAGACCCTTACTCATGAGCAGTCGTGGGCAGAGGGCAGGAGACATACATAGCTGCCTCCTGCCTCCTGCCCTCTGCCTTTTTTGGTGAACTACTAGTGTCCTACTGGCGCTTTTGCTCCTGCGCCACCCTTACCTAGAAACAGTAACAAGGGTAATGAGCAAATAAACGCCACTCCCACAACTCGAAAGATATCTGCATAAGATAAAACGGCAGCTTGAGTATTTACTGTTTGACTTAATAAAGCAAGTGCTTGTTGTTGTGCTGTTGTCGTATCCATACCTTGGCTTTGGAGGAACCCTTTGAGCGCATCAAGACGTTGATTAGTCTCTGGGTTATAAGGACTAAGTTTTGCTAAGAGGATGGCTTGATGAAAAGCCTGTCTTCGATCTAGCAAAGTGGTGAGTAGGGCAATGCCGATGCTACCACCTAGTTGTCGAGTCAGGTTATAAAAACCAGAGCCGGCAGAAACATCCTGTTTAGGTAGCCCTCCTAGAGTTGCCAAACTCAAAGGGAGAAACATCAATACAGTAAAAGCTCCCCGCCATACTAAGGGCCAAAATAAATCATCTGTACCGCTTTCTGGGGTAATTCCTGCCAGTTGAAACATGACTCCAGATGTTCCTACAGCACCCATTGCAATTAAAAATCTAGCATCAATTTTGGTTGAGAGTTTCCCTAATATAATCATCACGATCGCAGATGCTAATGCCCCAGGTGCTAACAATAGTCCTGTTTGTGTTGCTGTAAAGTGCAGCACACTCTGAGCAAATATTGGTACAGCAAAGAGTGCCCCATAAAGCCCCATCCCCACCAAGGCAGAAAGAAGACTTCCTGCTGCTAAAGAACGATGACGGAGAACTCTCAAATTCACAGCCGGGTGATCTGTTTTCATCTCTTGCCAAATAAATAGCCCTAAGCCAATGATGCTAGTAACGAGTAAAGAGGTAATAAAACCGGAAGAAAACCAATCGTCTTTTTCACCTTCCTCTAACAGGGTTTGCATAGAGCCAATGGCTACAATTAAAAACCCAATTCCCCACCAATCAACAGCTTGATTCTGCGCTTTGGTCTTATCACCATCCTTTGGTAAAAACAGCAAAGACATTACCACTGCTAAGATCCCAAAAGGAATGTTGACGAAGAAAATCCAGCGCCATCCTAAACCGTCTACCAAAAAACCTCCCAAGGTCGGGCCAATGGCTGGCCCAGCAATTACTCCCACTCCAAAAACTGCTTGAGCAAGTCCCTGTTCAGCAGGGGGAAAAGTCTCAAATAAAATTGCTTGGGCTTTAGCTAACAACCCACCACCGCATAAACCTTGGATAATTCGGGAAATAACCAGCATTGGTAGATTCAAGGAAAGCCCACATAACACCGAGGCAATGGTAAAACCCACTAGGGAGAAAATAAAGTAAGTTTTACGCCCAAAGTAGTCTCCTAGCCATGCCGACAAAGGAATTAAGACGACGTTGGCGATAGAATATCCAGTAACGACCCAGCCAACCTCACTGACAGTCGCACCAAGGGTAGCTTGGATGTCAGTTAAGGCAACGTTAACAATACTAGTATCAATTACTTCTAAAATTGCACCCAAGGAAGCAGTGAAAGCGATCGCCCATTTCAAAGATCCTTGCACATAACCAGCTTGGTTAATAGAAGTTTGTTTATGAGGGGTAGCCATATTTATTTATAAATATTGGTATTTATTGTAACTTCCAATATTGGATGAGTGTAGGTAAAGTCTCTGTGCTTCATTCCATACCCTACAAGAATAAAACAACTAAATTTAAGCTTAAATACTTGTCTTCAACTCAGCAATATTTATAAATATTTATACTCCTTTAAACGTATTTTTACTATAATTGATTTACAGGCGGCTACTTCAGTCATTACAACTTCAGAGCAAAAACTGTATTAAATTTATATACGCTACTGTAGCGTATCGTATATAATTGGTCAAGGTTATCTTTCCAAAGGTTGAAAAGTTTACTAGCAAATTGTCACAATCACATTAGTTGGGGTGATAGCTTCCTGACATTCTTTGTCCGAAAAGTGACGGCGATTCTTCTAAAGAATCATGCTTTATAGTCAATTCTTGAACCATACTTATAGATGAATAAGCAAATTCACAGTATTTCTGGACGACCACGTAGTACCCATGCTGACCAAGCTATTTTGCAAGCGACGTTAGACTTGCTAGCGGAGGTAGGATACCAAAGCATGAGTATAGAAGCGATCGCTTCCCGTGCTGGAGTGGGCAAAACTACTATCTATCGGCGTTACACTTCTAAAGAAGAAATAGTTGCAGACGCGATTGAAAGCCTGAGAGAGGATATATCAATACCAGATACTGGCAGCTTTTGGGGAGATATGGATATCCTCATTGAGAATGCTGCCAAAAAAATAGATAGTCCCCTTGGCCGTCAAACACTAGCTTTAATTATTAGTACAGCATCTAGCAACCCTCAGTTTGCCCAAGTTTATTGGAAAAGATATATACAACTTAGGCGCGAAGCATTTGCTAAAGTCCTAGAACGTGCCAAGTTTAGAGGTGAAATTCACTTGGATGCAGATATTGACCTAATTATTGACCTTGTAAGCGGATCTTTATATTACGCACTGATTTTCAAACCCACAACAGAGCCAGTAGAAGCTTACATGCGCCGAACTATGAATATTCTTTTTCAAGGTATAGGGAAGCGATCGCTGTCCTGATAACGGGTTTGTTTTGGGCTGCGATCGCTACTTGAAAAAGGCAGGAGGTAGAAACTCTTCATATGTGATTTTGAGTCCTGCGTTTTTACCTCAATTAAAAGCAAACTGCTGTATATCAGAATGACGATTAGTTAGAATGCCACAGATTCAGCTGTACCTTTCAATGGGGTAATTATATAAGTCTGTGTTTGCCCTTGGTTAAATACCGGAATCGTAGAAAATTTGTTGACTGTTGTGATCCCGTCAGTTTCAATTTGGGCTTGGTTGTTTTCTCCTAGATTTACACGAGGTATAAGCAAGCTAAATGTTGTAGAACCAGTATCCACCGTCCTGCGGGTAGTTACAGTCACTAATGTGCCAATTTCCAATTCCGCAGTTCGGATTTCATCTCCTGTAAAATCTAATGTTTGTTCTTTGTCTTCATAGTGGAAAAGTGGCCTACCAGTAATGCTTGACGTTGAGTAAGTAACCTTGATTCTATATCCACGGTGATTATAACTACTGAGATTGTACAAGTTTGGTGTTTTTGTTTCCGCATAAGACGGGAGTATAGATATGGCTGTTAGCGTCATACCTAATGCGAATGATGCAATTAAGTTTTTTGTTTGCATATCTCAAAAAGTTATCACTAATTTGATAGAGATTCCTGCTTTTACAGGCTGGCAATAATTTGCCAACTTAATTTTAAAGCTAAATCTTCCCAAGCTCGTGTAAAATGGAACACATTGCAAAGCTAATTAATATACTTGCAATAATTATTTATAATGTATAAAAATTTTTACCAACGCAGTGGTTTTAAAATCTAAAACTATTACAGTGGGGTATAAGTCAATACGGTTCAGTTAAGCCTGAAAGTTAGGTAAAGTAAGCATTGTTCCCAAGCATCAAAATGAATCGTGGTACATCTCAAAGATTTGTCAGTGTTGTCTCCAAAGATACAAAGTAGCGATTTACTGAAAGCGATTGAGACAGCTATCCCTGCAACGGCGATTGAGCAGGCGATCGCTACTACAAAAGCTGATGAGGAAAGAAGGCGATCGCTACCAGCACAATTAGTAGTAAGCCAGGGCAAACGCATCTTATTTACTAACAAAAACTAAGCAAGATTACAAAATGACATAGATAATTGTAAAAATTGATGAAACGATAAGCAAAGTAAATCAAACTTGTTCTGAAATATCAATGAGTTCATCTTCATCTGAATGAACAATTCATTAATCAGAAAACAATTTAATTAGGAGGTACATAAAAGTATATTTACCTAGAAAATTGATAAATTCTTCATGTGAAATATTCGACTTAAGTTTTGATGTACTATTTTAAGCTAACGCTAAAATATTTAGTAAATAGTTGTTATCCATCGCCGCGAGGAACTGTTTATTTTTAATTCCTCGTTTTACACGCTTCTCTTTACCTAAAAGATTGACCGCAATCTGCCTTATAATTGCAAAATTTTGTGGAGCGTTATCTTTCCTAATGCGGGACTCATCTTCTTTAAAAGCAACATCCAATATCCAATGCAATGAATTCTCAATTCCCCAATGACTACGAATAGCATTAGCAAACTGTTCAATATTTTCTTCAAGGCTACTAATAAAATAACGAGTCTCAACTGTTGTCTCATCATTTAACGAGCGGACGGACTCTACCATTCCAACACTGCTAAACTTTGACCAAACTGAATCTGAATCAAGTTGTGATCC
>NZ_JAECZC010000048.1 GCF_016056305.1 Amazonocrinis nigriterrae CENA67
CCTTTAGAAATTTGGTTTTGTGAAAATCCCCGAACTGCTGATACAAAATTTGAGACAAATATTTTAGAGTTAGTTCCACCTCAAACATTACTGTTATTAGATAGAGGGTTTTATCATTTTAACTTTTGGCTCCAATTAATTGCAAAAAAAGTTGATTTTATTACTCAATTAAAAAAGGGAGCAGCAATTCATGTAGAACAAGTATTTACAGATAGCTTTGCTCTGAAAGACTGTTTAATACATCTTGGTTCTGGCACAAAGAAGACTCCCTTTGTTACCCTACGTCTAGTTGAGATTCGTTCAGGCAAGACATGGCATTCTTATTTAACGAGTGTGCTTGACCCTACAGTTTTACCTCCTTATGTTGTAGCTGATTTATACCGCCGAAGATGGAGAATTGAAGATGCTTTTAATACTGTAAAGCGGCTCTTAGGTTTAAGTTATTTATGGACTGGTTCTGTTAATGGTGTTCAATTGCAGATTTGGGGTACTTGGTTATTTTATGCTGTATTAGTTGATTTAGGTGATGCTGTCGCCGACGAACTTTCTCTGCCTTTTGACTCCATTTCTTTAGAGATGATTTATCGCGGTCTTTATCATTTTTATGTTGCTCATCAAAAAGGTAAAGCAACTGACCCTATCAAGTATTTTGCTACACCAGAAAATCAAGATTTAGGTATTGTTAAACGACAACGAAAACCGAACATGAAATTAATCGTTGCGCCCTTCCCTGATCAACAACGAGGCACACCTGAATTTTTCTTTCAGCCATCTTCTCAAATCCCCTTGACAACTGCCTCACAACCTTAACTTGTGACCAATGATCGTTACCTAAGTTATCATCGCCAAAAAATTGTTTGTCTTCTTCTTTTTGGTTCATTTTTGACAAAAAGCCAACTTCATTACTAGTAAATATACAAACGACTACCGTATGATTACGAAGTCTGATTTACAAAAGTTAAAGCATAAACCGCAGTAATAGAAGCTAGTTTTTTGTGAAAAATTATCCGTCATTCCCATTCGACCTGATCCCAATCAGTTGTGCTAACGTCATCTAGCAAAACATCATCGTTTCGTTCTGTCATTGCTGCAAAAGCTTCCTCCCACCCAACCCGTAATTTTGGTGCAGCACTAATAATTAAATGATCGTTATGAACCTCTATTTCGACTTGTGTGTGGATACCGCTTTGTTCTAATAAGAGTTTGGGAATAAGAATACCTTGAGAATTACCAATTTGAACAACTCGGCTTTTAATAGCTGCGCTCATGTTTAAATAATTTTAGAAAGAGTTTGTAATTACAATGTAATTATGGACAGATAAATGGTCAAGTACAACAAAAAATAAATTTTGATTTTTAGAGAGCGATCACTTTATGCTTGATGTGATGCGATCGCTCTCTACACTACCACTTAGCAGTTACGATTTGAGGTGCTGAATCAGGTGATACTGGCTCGAAATGTAAGGCCATAAATTTTTCTGGACGTAAACCGACAGATTCGTGACTATGAGCGCTCAGAAACCTGTCTTTTAGCACGTAGTTGTTCTAAAAGAATATTAACTTCATCGAGGAACTCGCTACCAAGCTTTATAAATCGTCTTTTGTCTTTGAAAGTATATTGTTTCAACCAAGAATTGAAAAATTCTGAACCAGAATAAATATTTGCTGTTGTCATAGTCCGGGCTATTGGGGATTTTTTTGGCAATTGGTGGAATTTTATAAATAAAGCTTTAATGGCATAAATTGGATTTTTCAGAATCTTCTGCCACTTTTTCTGTCTTATATTTGCCTTCCGCTTCTCGAAGAATAGCGATCGTTCTAAGGCAAGAGCTAGTTCGTTTATTAAATCTTCTGATTCTTCTATTGCAGGCAACAGATTTCGTTCGTAGATTACAGTTGTCATGCGTTTACAGAATGCTGGATAGTGATATAGCTTGATTAGATTTAGTAGCTCTTGTCCTGTTATCTGCGATGGGCGATTTCTTATCCACTTTTGCCATTGAATTGAGTCTTTGACCCAGTAAAAAGAAGATTTACATCCTATATATAGTAAATATATACAGAAACAGGTTGTATAAATTATACTGAAATATAATCCTATTTGATTTATTGTAGATTCTGGATTATTAATCATAAAATCTCTGATTTTTATATATAAAATATAAAAAAAAGTAATTAAATATATCCAAATATTCTTTAAAATATAAATACAAATTTCTATAATTCTTTTGTAGTTATAAATAAGATATAGTAAAGGAAATATAACTAATAAAACCCAATATACTGGAGCAGTAAATTGCCCTGTATTAGCAGCTAATATAGCAAAAATAGACCAAAGCAGTGAAAAAACTAATATACAAATTATGGTCGACGTATTCCAAAACAATGTAAAAAACGCAAAACGAATAAACACAGATACAAAATTCAATTTAGAATCCCTTTTCTGTTGCGAAGGACGTTTTATTTGACCCCAAGGTAAGTTTAAATACAATATATTAGATTCGGCAAAATTTCCTAATGTAAGATGAGAAACAATCAAAACAGTAGCAATTAAAGTAGCGATGGTAATAGAAGGAACAAAGGTGATATTTCGCAACATTAAAATTCCAACCAGCCAGAGAAATAAAACAATGTGTAATATGAGATCAATAGGTTTAATCCATTGTAAAAGTCGCATGGTATTAATATACTTTCCCGCCTGATCCAACCGAGATAGATGTGCATGAGTAGCAAAACGCTCTTGGTACAAACGATTACGAGCAAATAGACTCAAAAGTGCCTTACGAATATCAGCAGCAACATCATCAGGAATCTTACCTAGTCGAGCTGTCTGCCGATAGGCAACTTCTTTCATCCATTGGCTTTCGCTAGCAAAGGCATGACGGAGTAGCCAAAGTAAAACTGGCTGAGGAGTAATTCCTGCCACTTCCAAACTCCATTTCTGATCAGAAAGAGTTCCTTGAGTGGTAGTTGATAATAGGAAACGTGCTACCTGTGTTTGAATGTCATCAGGTAAGTCTTTGATTCGACTTATAAAGCCATCTTGTAAAAGTCCTAACAAATGAAGTATGCCAAAAGGCCAAGAAAAAGGTTTAAGAATTGAGTTGTTTCTAGTGGGTGTCTTTCTATTAACGTATTCAACGGGGTCGTCAATAAGTCCTGAGAAGTTACCTAGTATTTCGTCAAGAAGAAGCCGTGCATCATCCAAAATGTGTGCAAAGACTTCTGGAGGCTGAGTGTGAAAGATGACGACAGTAGTTTCTCGCCATCGTCCATCAGTTAATAGCTGTCTAGGACTGATACGATGAGGCTCCCGAAGAACGACACAGGTTGCAAAATATTCCTGAAACCTACGATGAGCAAAAGTAAACAATTGAGCCTCACCTGGTATTGTTTCTGTCTCAGAGCGTGCTAGTTTGAGATACTCCAAAGCATTCAGAAGTTGCTCAAAATGCCCTGGTACTCTGAAGCCAAGGCGACCCATAGCACTCTGGATACTCTCACGAGTAGGACTTAGCCCCAAGCCTGGGTCTACCGACATACAAAAAGCAACCTTTTCTGCGTTAGCTCGCACCTCAGGAGGTTCGAGATTAAAACGCCTTTTTAGGCGCTCTTCGTCGCGTGTTAATCGCTTTTCTAAATAACTTTCAAATACGCTGTGGGTATTTTGAGGGAAAGGATTTCCACTTCGCATATTTTCGCATAAAATACCTAAAAACATCGGATTCCTAGACATTTCCAAGATTTCTTGGGGAGCAATTTCGAGTTGTCCGATGAGGTTCCTTTCTATGCTTTGTTCGAGTTCTGCTTTGTAAATCAGTTTTTTTAATCGGTCATTTTCTAATGGTAGAATGCGAAACCGAGGCCAACCCAAATGCTTGGGCCCACGAAATTGCCGAGAAGCGATAATTCCTCGGCATTGGTTAAATCCACTCAAAAAATCATCAATCGCTACAGCATAATTTCTGATCGCTTCATCTGCCTCAACAGAGCTTAATACTTCAGGCAATTCATCAAAGGAATCAAACAGAAATAACCAGGTTCCTTCCTTAATTCCTCGTTGAAATTCTTCTTCTAAAAATTCCTCAATATCCCGATCATTTACTCTGTTTAATTCTTGTTTTATAAAAGATTTTATTTGTTCACTGTCAATTTTGTCTTTAGAGGAACGTTCTAGTTTTTTGAGGTTAATATACAGGGGAATAATACTCTTGATACTCCGATTTTTCATGGCACGTTGAGCCATCTTCTCAGCAACATGTCGTAGAGCAACACTTTTTCCTGAACCTGGTTCACCTTCGGCCAAAATGAGTCTTTCTCTACTTAACTCAAGGGCTTTAGAAAGAGACTGTTCGCGACGTAATCCTTTCTGGGTTAGTTGAAAAAATGGCAATAGGGGAAATCCTTTTCGTTTTCCTTCTGCTTCGACCTCAGCTTCCAATTCAGTAAAGCGATAATCTTTCCACTCCTCACGATTGTTTAGCTGCCGAATCTCATGCTCTATGTATTGGGCAAATCGCTGTCGTTTACGACTGCGCCTTCTTTCCTCTTGGTTATAAAATATTGGCCAAAATTGTTCTACCCAAATTTTTTTGATTTGACTCAATATAAAAAGCAGTACCCAGACTACTATTAGAACAGATATAATAACTAAAAAATAGTCAGCTGTTCGAGATAGCCAGGTAGGTTCTTTTCCTTGAAAAAATCTTGTTGATATTAGCTTATTCAATTGATCAAAGAACTTTAGTATTTTTTCTGGATCCATACTTTTTTCTCTTTTTGCTTAGTTGAGTCTATATAAATTTATGGTTTTAGAGCTAGATGTGCTGTAATTTTTCAAATTAAGAATATAAATATTAACTAAATATTTTGAATTATTACAATTACTACCTTCCAGGTTCAAATTACCTATATTGATTCACTCCTCTCTCTGTGTCCTCTGCGCCTGAAGCGTTTAAAAATAGGTATTCTTCTGGCAGTAAGAGAGTAAATTTTTGTAACCTACTATTAAAAAATTTTCCATATAAATACTAAAAACTAGCTGTCAACCACTACATAAATTAATTAGAGGAATTATTGCAACTCTTGATTGTACAGAAAGTTTTTTATAATTACCAGGTATTGAAATAAACACTTTGGAAAGCGGAAGTTGAAAAACGGGTCTGTTATCATACATTTTGCTGACAGATTTGTAAATACACTTACAGCAAAACGGTTATGGTATCTTCATACTACAAGAGTTACTGTGATGCAACTATGTAAAAATAACAATAATTTACACCCATGTTCTGAACCACCGTACCCCTAGTGTTCGTAGTTCCATAGATTTTTGATGTGACGGTTCGTGAAAATTTGTCCAAGTCAAAGTACACTCAGTAAAAATTTCTGGTTAAAAACTGCTTGAAAAATGGAAGAACTCAGGATAATGAATCATAATTAACCTCTATAGATTTTCGCCATCAGCCATCAGTCATAATCTGAGATGCTGATTGCTGAAACCTTTTGATTCAACTTAACTAATTGACTATGAATTCAGAACAAGTCAAAGGTTCTCTCAATATTTCGCCAATACGTGTAGGTGTACTAGGCTTTGGCGGACTAGGACAAGCAGCCGCCAAGCTACTTGCTGGCAAACGGGAAATGATTTTAGTCGCAGTCGCAGATCAAAAAGGCTACGCTTACGCCGCAGAAGGTTTAAATATTCAACAATGCATTGCAACTTACCAGTCTCAAGGTTCAGTAGGTTATTTAGAACCAGTCGGGACATTAACAAATCGTAGTATTCAGGATTTACTCGATCGCACACAATCTGTAGACGGTTACTTTCTAGCTTTACCCAACCTACCTAACGACTTTATACCTTCTGTTGCCAAGCAATTTATCCAATCTGGTTGGCGTGGGGTGCTAGTGGATGCAATCAAGCGTACCAGCGCCGTAGAACAACTATTGGCAATGAAAAAGGAACTGGAAGCCGCAGGCATTACTTACATGACAGGATGCGGGGCGACACCTGGACTATTAACCGCCGCCGCCGCTTTAGCCGCCCAAAGCTACGCCGAAATTCATAAGGTTGAAATTACCTTTGGCGTGGGAATTGCCAATTGGGAAGCTTACCGGGCCACCGTCCGCGAAGACATTGGGCATATGCCTGGTTATACTGTGGAAACTGCCAGGGCAATGACTGATGCCGAAGTAGAAGCATTACTAGATAAAACAAATGGCGTGTTGACCTTGGAGAACATGGAACACGCCGATGATGTAATGTTAGAAGTAGCGGGAATAGTGGGGCGCGATCGCGTGACTGTTGGCGGCGTTGTTGATACCCGTAATCCTAAAAAGCCCCTCAGCACCAACGTTAAAGTCACTGGACGCACCTTTGAAGGTAAAATTTCCACCCATACCTTTACCTTGGGAGATGAAACCAGCATGGCGGCTAATGTTTGCGGCCCTGCCTTTGGCTATCTCAAAGCTGGTAGGCAATTGCACCAGCGCGGCATCTATGGCATATTCACTGCTGCTGAAATTATGCCCCAATTTGTTAAGTAATAGTTAGGAGTTTAGAGTTAGGAGTTGAGAGTTTGAATATCTTAAGTTGTCAAATTGCAATTTTTGATTTGACTCACAAATTCCAACTTCTAACTCTTCACTTTTAAACGGCAGTTGCTACCCTTCGGGTTCCGCGTTAGCGGTACAAGTCGGCAAAGCCTTTCGGCAGTCGCTCATGGGGGGAACCCCAAGACCGCGCTGCCTCACCAACGCACTGCCTCATCCTAACTATTCTAAACTTGGGGACTTTCTGAAGAACAAGAGTCAATTAAATTATCTTCAATTAACAATTGGGTTGTTTGCATAATAAATGGCAGTTCAGTACCCACAAGACCTCGTTGAATACGTTCTGATGTTTCAGGAAAAACTATAAACAAAGGATATATCGTATTAGCTCCCTCACTCAAAATATGACTGTGGCGGGGAGGCATTAGCCACTCATAATCTTGATCTAGACATACCTGGGTTTGTCGCCAGCGGCCCAACAAATCAGAAAAGTCTTCGTGGGGACGATGAATAAAAATCAAAATTTCAACACCCGTTTTGATTTTCCACTCTGGATCGCACATTAAAATTGCCACATCACAAGGTAGACAAGTCGCCTGTGGGGTTGTCGTCACAGTACTACGAAAGCGAACAATTGGCAAAGGGATAGTGATCACACTATCATCTGGACGGCGTAGACTGGGAATCATTTCCAAGTATGGTCGGTGTTGCTTGAGTAAAGCGATCGCGGCTAAATGATTGCTATACTCAGCCAAGCTCGCTTCGTAGTGAGATTTTTGTACAGGCATGGGTTATTAAATTAGTTAAGAGTGAAAAGTGAGTACTTAAAAATTAAATTTCATAATTGTTATAAATTAAGAGCTAGTAATTAACTATTTCAACTTCTAACTCCTAACTCATAACTCCTAACTTTTAATTATCCCAGCTTTTCAAATACCTTGAATAGAGGCAGATACATCGCTAGGATGATCGTACCAACCATGCCCCCTAGAACTATGATCATTATCGGTTCTAAAATACTAGTTAATGCTTTGACTGCTTGCTCAACTTCATCTTCATAAAAATCGGCAATTTTCATCAACATTGCATCTAATTCACCAGTTTCTTCACCGATACTAATCATCTGAATTGCCATAGCAGGAAAAACTTTATCTTTTTGCAAGGCAATACTAATCATGCCTCCTTGTTGAATTTCTGAACGCGCCCCATTTATAGCATTGGCAACGACTTGATTTCCCGATGTATCTCGCACAATTTCTAAAGAAGTAAGAATTGGTACACCTGAGCGAGTCAAAGCACCAAAAGTTCGGCTAAAGCGAGCTACTGAAGATTTTTGAATCAAGTCACCAAACAACGGCATCTTCAGAGAAAGACGGTCAATAGTTTCCTTACCAACGCGAGTCTTGTAATACTGTTTATAAGCAATTCCTGCACCTATGAGCGTAAAAACTATACCTACAGACCACCAACTTCTTAAGATTTCACTACAAGTCATCAAGAATTGAGTTAGAGCAGGCAATTCAGTTCCTAAATCTTTGAAAATACCAGCAAAAATCGGGATAAGAAAAACAGTCATACCGACAAAAATAGCGGTAGCTAAAAAACCAACAACAACTGGATAAGCTAGCGCTGATTTAATTTGGTTTTGTAATCGAGCAACATCTTCTAATAACTTGGCTAACCGAGCGAGTACTTCGTCAAGTACACCACCAACTTCGCCCGCTTGAATCATACTGACATACAAACCATCGAAGCAGTCGGGATGCTTACGCATAGCATCTGAAAGATTAACACCACTCTGTACATCATTACTAATATCGGTGAGAGCTTGTTTCAGTTTCGCATTAGTACACTGATCGGATAGCACCCCCAAACCTCTAACAATTGCTACTCCAGCATTTACCAAGGTAGCAAGTTGACGAGAAAAAACCGCTTTTTCCTTAACCGTAACCTTAACAAAAGAATTCTGGACTTTTTTCAAATCAAAGCTTGATTGAAAGCCTTGAAATTGTTTGAGTTCTTGGACTACAAAACCTTTATCCCTAAGATTAGTACGGGCTTGCGCTAAGGATTCGGCGCTAACTTTTTCTGTTCTAGTTTTTCCTTGTGAGTCCCGAACACGGGCAACAAATGTTGGCATGGATTCAGAAATTTAAAATTCAAATGTAGTAATTTAGCCCATAGTCCATAGTCTATAGTCCATAGTTATTACTAATAACTAGTGACCATTGACTATTAACTATTGACTCCGTTGATATTTAATGCTATCTGCTTGCTCCAACACCAGGTTTTGCACTTCCTGGCTGCGGTGCAGCACTACCAATAAGACGTTGAATTTCATCTGGTTTAGAAGTTTTAGACATCGCCGCTTCAAAGGAAATAGTTCCAGCTTTATATAAATCTGCTAAGACTTTCTCTAGAGTTTGCATCCCCAATTTGCCGCCTGTTTGAATAGCCGAGTAAATTTGAGATGTTTTGCCTTCTCGAATCAAGTTAGAAACAGCGGGAGTAACGATTAGAATTTCTTGAGCCATTATCCGACCATACTCGCCTGGTTTGGGATTTTTCTTCGGTACTAAAGTCTGGCTAAATACTGCTACTAGCGAGTTAGACAACTGTACCCGCACTTGGGTTTGTTTTTCATGGGGAAAAACATCGATAATCCGGTCAACAGTTTGTGCCGCAGAACTGGTGTGCAGTGTACCAAATACTAAGTGGCCTGTTTCTGCTGCTGAAATCGCCAAAGAAATCGTTTCCAAGTCCCGCATTTCCCCCACCAGAATAATATCTGGGTCTTCCCGCAAAGCTGCTTTCAAGGCATTAGCAAAACTCTTGGTATCTTCACCAAGTTGTCGTTGGTGAACTAAGCTTTTGATTGGTTCGTAAACAAATTCAATTGGGTCTTCCACCGTTAAGATATGCTCTGCCTTAGTGCGGTTAATCAAATCGATCATTGCCGCTAGAGTAGTTGTCTTTCCTGAACCTGTGGGGCCTGTCACCAGAATCAGTCCTCTAGGCTTGTCGGACATTTCCCGCACCACATCTGGCAAACCTAATTTTTCAAAGTTAGGAATTTTAGAACTTAATGCCCTTAAACAAGCAGCATAAGCACCACGTTCTTTATAGACATTGACCCGGAAACGAGCTAATCCCTTCACACCATAAGAACAATCTAATTCCCATGTCTGCTCTAAGGTTTTACGCTGGGTATTGTTCAGCATACTAAAAATCAGTCTTTGACACTGGTCAGCGGTCATTGGTTGGTCGCCGATAGGAGTGAGTTTGCCACTGATACGGAAGTAGGGAGGTAAACCAGCGGATAAATGCATATCCGAGCCACCCATTTCAATCAATTGTTCCATCAAGTCTTCAATCATCAATTCCATAGTTCTACTTCCTTGGTTAGTTGTTAGTTGTCAGTTGTCAGTAGTCAGTTGTTTAAAACCACTGACTACTGACCACTGACTATTGACTAATCTTGAAAACGAGGTGTCATACAGTAAGGACAATCTAGCCATTCCGGTTTTAATTCAGCACTACAAGTGCGACAGGTAAGACCACTCTTGCGTTTGGCTTTTAACTCTGCTTCCAAACCTGTGTCAGTAAAAGTCACCCGTTCTACTTCTTCGAGGGTGGTGGCTCCTTGGCTTACTAAGTCCAAACTATAGGCCAGTAAGGTTTTCATCCCCTCTTCAACAGCTACTTCTTTGATACGTTCTGTTGGTGCTTCTTCGTTAATTAGGGTTTGCAGGTTTTCGGTAACTCGCATGACTTCATAAACACCACAACGTCCTTTGTAGCCAACACCGTTACATGTTGGGCAAATCGAATGATTTTTGGCTTTGGCTTCATTTATAGCTTCTAATGTCAAAGTGTTAGCCTTGTAGAAAGTTATTCCTACATTTTGGGAAGCAGATAGACCATAGCGAGCTAGTTCTTCAGTAGTGGGAGTATAGGGAATGCGGCAATCCGAACATACACGCCGCACCAAGCGTTGGGCTAGAACACCAATCAAAGAACTAGAAACCATGAAAGGTTCAATACCCATTTCTCCCAAACGAGCGATCGCTCCTGGGGCATCATTGGTATGTAAGGTAGTTAATACTAAGTGACCAGTTAAAGCAGCTTCAATGGCTGTTTTTGCTGTTTCTTTATCCCGCGTTTCACCCACTAGCAGTACATCCGGGTCTTGTCGCAAGAAAGCTCGCAAAGCGGTGGCAAAATCTAGGCCTTTTTCCCGAATTACCTGTACTTGAGTAATCCCTGGCAAACTGTATTCAATTGGGTCTTCTACGGTACTAATATTAATTCCAGGAGAGTTCTTTTCTGCCAGTGCCGAATACAGCGAAGTTGTTTTACCAGAACCAGTAGGCCCAGTTACCAAAATCAACCCAAAGGGACGGCTTACCATCTCCTGAACAATCTGTAAAGTTTCCGGGTCAGTAATTAACTTATTCAATCCCAGTTGGGTGGAGGAGTTATCCAAAATCCGCAGTACTACCTTTTCCCCATAGCGACTGGGCAAGGTGTTCACACGGAAATCTACCTTCCGACCCTCAAATACCCGTCGAATACGACCGTCTTGAGGTAAACGTCGTTCGGCAATATCTAGATTAGAGATGATTTTGAATCGGGCTGTCACCGCCGGAATGATTTTTTTCGGGAGTTCAGGAAAAGCTTCCCGCAGTACCCCATCCTTACGAAAACGAATGCGTAAATTTTCTTCTTGCGGCTCAATGTGAATATCAGAAACCTTCTCGTGCAAAGCTTTTGCTAGAATTCTGTTGACAAGGCTGATGACTGGTGCATCCTCTGCACCCTTCATTGCTGCTCCTAAGTCAGCCTCCATATCATCAGGAGCATCTTCTAGGTCGAGATTCCCTAGATTTTCTAAATCCTGATTGATATCTGTAAATTTTTCTTGTTCTAGGTGCTTTTGGCGTACAGCCAATTCATCCAAATATTGGTTGATCAGCTGTTGATAATCTTCCTGTGTAATCACCATCCGCTGTAATGCTAAGCCTTGGGGGCGCAAAATGCGGTTCAAGTCGTCCGAAGCTTCTAGATTATCCGGATCGACCATTGCCACTAAAACACAGGGCGGATTTTGCTCTTCGTTTTTTGATAGTGGTACTAGGCGATGGCGACGACAAATATCTACGGGAATCAAGCTTTCAATCAGGTTCCCCACCATCGTGCTGCCAATGGTATTGACTTCCGGATCGAGGAATTCAACACCGTATAGTATCTTCAGTTCAAATAGCTGCTGTTTCTTGTATTGCCTGAGAAACTCAGGTGTTAGTTGTCGCCCAGTGATTGATTCCAGCACTTCTGTCAGGGGTCTGCCAGACTTGCGGCTTTCAATCAACGCCTGCCTCATCTGTTCGGTATTGACGTAGCCAGATTGTACTAGCTTGCTGCCAAAGGGTGAAAACTCTGTTCTAGTAGTTAGAGCGGTACTGCGCCGTTGTGGTGACGAGTAAGTCATAAATGAGCAATGAGTAGGGAAAACCTCTGGTTAAAGTATTCCCAGGCTGAAGCACAGAATTTTCATTTACACTGAGCAAATTCACTTTAGTGTTAGGACTTACGCAGCTAGATTATTTGTTGAGGTTGGGAATAGGGAATAGGGCATGGGGAGATGGGGAAACTAAGAGAATAATTTCTGTCTTGTGCCTCCTGTCTCCTGCCCCTGCCTCTTGTTATAACTAATGATAAGGGTGCGAAATATATCCAGCGCCACTCGTCTACAAGACCTATTCTTAAAGCTGTCCTGCTAGTTCGGCTTACCGTCCCTAGAGCGTTTACGCTAACGTGTTCACCATTTGTCACAATAAGAAGACGGTTACATCAGTTCCAGTCAAATTTTGGCAACAAAATCAGCTTTAGCTGCAAACCTTGTATAGCAATGGTTGCAAACTGGAGTTGCATACTGCCATCAACAGTATCTGGGATGAGTAAACAATGATCGACGACAATAAACAGGTAAACAATACAAGCCAGCAATTGGGTGAACCAACAGAGGTAAAGCAAGTAATTATGAGCGACTCCCCAACGCAAATAAACTCCAACGAATCTGGCAGCGAAGTTACTGAGCAAGTGGCAGCCCCAAAGAATGTATCGGGAGATACGACACTTACACCAGAAAATGGCGTCGCTGCACCTGAAAAGGCAGAAGTAGAAACAGCAGCTTTGGCAGCATTGACTCAACAAGTTGAGTTACTTAAAGCCCAACTAGAAGAACGTAGTACTCAATACATGCGGATTGCGGCAGATTTTGAGAATTACCGCAAACGCACCAGCAAAGAAAAAGAAGAACTAGACGCGCAAGTGAAGCGGAACACAATTCTGGAGTTACTGCCAGTGGTGGATAATTTTGAACGGGCGCGATCGCACCTGAAGCCGCAAACTGAAGGTGAGATGACTATCCACAAAAGTTATCAAGGCGTTTACAAACAATTAGTAGATTCCTTGAAGCGTTTAGGCGTATCACCAATGCGTCCTGAAGGTCAAGAATTTGATCCTAATCTCCATGAAGCAGTAATGCGGGAACCTACGGATGAACATCCGGAAGGAACAGTGTTAGAAGAGTTAGTACGCGGATATTATTTGGGCGATCGCGTGCTGCGCCATGCCATGGTCAAGGTGGCTGCTCCTAAGGAAGACACACCACCTGTACCGGAAGATCAGTCGAGTCCAACTGACAGTTAAGCTGTAGTTGCTCGCCTGATTCACCAAAAGTGCCTAGGTTCTAGCAAGGGCGAGCATCGCATATCTTCACAAAAATAGGGCTGTTGACGTTTTGCCGGACTTTAACAGCCCGTATTTTGATAGTAGCTAGTATGCGAAAAGCAGTTCTCTAACAATTAGCCTACCCTAGGGCAACAACGAAGTTTTTCTACTGTTCGCCACAGCAGATTCACTTTAGTTGCCGTACGCTTTAGCCCATACAAAAAAGATAACCCGCGAAACATCACGGCATTAGCACTCAGTAAAAATACTGTACGTATGGGAAAAGTTATTGGGATCGACTTAGGCACGACTAACAGTTGCGTCGCAGTTTTGGAAGGTGGTCAACCGATTGTGATCGCTAGTTCTGAAGGTGGACGAACCACTCCTAGTATTGTGGGATTTGGCAAGGGTGGCGATCGCTTGGTTGGTCAGCTGGCAAAGCGCCAAGCCGTAACTAATGCTGAGAACACAATCTACAGTATCAAGCGATTCATCGGTCGTCGCTGGGAAGATACTGACACCGAACGCGATCGTGTACCCTATAGCTGTGTCAAAGGTAGAGATGAGACTGTTGATGTCCACATTCGTGGACGTAACTACACACCCCAAGAAATATCGGCGATGATCCTGCAAAAACTCAAACAGGATGCTGAAAATTTCTTAGGTGAAACTGTTAGCCAGGCAGTAATTACCGTACCAGCATATTTCACAGACGCCCAAAGACAAGCAACTAAAGATGCTGGTACCATTGCAGGGTTAGAAGTCTTACGGATCATCAACGAACCAACTGCTGCTGCTTTAGCCTTCGGGTTGGATAAGCAAGACCAAGAGCAACTGATTTTAGTCTTTGACTTGGGAGGCGGTACTTTCGACGTATCCATCCTGCAACTAGGGGATGGAGTTTTTGAAGTTAAGGCAACTTGTGGTAATAACCAACTGGGTGGAGATGACTTTGATAACTGTATCGTTCGTTGGATGATTGAACGCTTCCAGCAAGAAGAGAAAATTGACCTTTCCCTAGATAAAATGGCACTGCAACGCCTGCGGGAAGCTGCGGAAAAGGCAAAAATTGAACTTTCCAACATGGCGAATACCTCCATTAACCTGCCGTTTATCACTGCCGATGAAACAGGCCCCAAGCACATGGAGATGGAACTCAGCCGCTCGAAATTTGAGGAACTGGCAGGACACTTAATCGAAGCTACCATTGAACCAATGATCCAGGCGCTGAAAGACGCGGATCTCAAACCACAAGATATAGACAGGATTATTTTAGTAGGTGGCTCTACTCGCATTCCCGCAGTTCAAAACGCCTTGATCAAGTTTTTCAATGGCAAAGCACCGGATCGCTCTGTCAATCCTGACGAAGCTGTAGCCCTAGGAGCTGCTATTCAAGCGGGAGTCCTAGGTGGCGAAGTTGATAATCTCCTTTTATTGGATGTCACGCCCTTGTCGTTAGGAATTGAAACTTTGGGAGAAGTGTTCACTAAAATCATTGAACGCAACACCACAATTCCTACCAGCAAGTCTCAAGTGTTTTCCACAGCAATTGATGGACAAACCTCAGTGGAAATTCACGTCCTCCAAGGTGAACGGGCAATGGCAAGGGATAATAAGAGTCTCGGCAAGTTCCTCTTGGCAGGAATTCCCCCAGCCCCTCGTGGCGTACCGCAAATCGAAGTATCTTTTGAAATCGATGTTAATGGTATTCTCAAGGTTGCTGCTCAAGATAAAGGCACGGGTAGGGAGCAAAGTATCCGCATTACTAACACCGGTGGCTTGAGTGCCAGTGAAGTAGAACGAATGCGGCAAGAGGCAGAAGTTTTTGCTGAAGAAGACAAAAAACGTAAAGAATTGGTTGAACTCAAAAACCAAGCTGATAATCTTTTGTCCAGCTATGAATCCACCATCAAGGATAATGGCAACTTGATTGGCGATCAGATCAAAGCCCTAGCCCAGGAAAAAGTTGCACAGCTCCAAGTTGTCAGGAATAATCCTGATATTTCTCTCCAAGAATTTCGACAGAACTTGGATGATTTCCAACAAACTCTGTTTGCCATTGGTGCTGATGTTTACAACAGAGCTAATGATCAAAACGGTGATCAAGGTGAAGAAGTTTCCGATAGTTCCTTGCCGTCAGACTTAGAGCATCCCATGAATGGAACCCTCATACCACAATTCAATTTTGATTTTGATGACGAAAGCACTGCACAGGTTGATTACGAGGCGATAGATTAGGAATTGGGCATTGGGAATTGGGAATTGGGCATTGGGAATTGGGAATTGGGAAAGATTTCCCCACTCCCTACTCCCCACTCCCTACTCCCCAGTACCCAAGTTTGCTAAATTGTAGAAGCAGATTGTCGTGGGCTAAACAGTGTCCAATACAAATACATGCAAATGCATATGGGGGGTTTTCCACACCTGATGGTGCGGCTAGCCCCTCTGGTTTATAAGTGGGGTTTTAGCATCCTACGTAGCACAATTGTAAAAGAGACAAGCTCAGGCGGTGAAAAATCCAAACGTCTATTTACTTTGCTCCTAGATTCGCTAGCTTTTTTCGGCTTCTACGAAGAAAGCATCTGTTGGTTAAAACTTATTAGTGATTTTTGTAAAGGCTAAAAGGTAAAATCAATTATTAATAAAAATTAACTTTTGCCTTCTATCTAGCCTCCGGCAAGCTGTCCTCCGAAACATACTGTCTTGTGAGAATTTCTCACTTTGTATGCGGAACCCCTTTGTGTAGGGTAGCAAGTATCCTTGGTGTCTACTACCCTACCCTGTGGTAACGCTGGAGAGCGAAAAAATGACGCTTAATTGCGTCAAAGATTGCCAGTCACTCATGGGAAAACCACGTTAATTGACGGCAGTCCGCTCAAGTCGGGAAACGCGCCCACACGGCTATTTCCTCTACTTGAGTAAGTGGCATCCCAAGACCCCCCTGGCTCACATAAGTGCCTTCTTCCTTCTAACTTTTACCTTTGTTATATGGCCCGCGACTACTACGAAATTCTGGGTGTCTCTCGTGACGCCGACAAAGAAGAAATTAAACAAGCCTATCGCCGTTTAGCCCGGAAGTATCACCCAGATGTCAACAAAGAACCGGGAGCGGAAGAACGCTTTAAGGAAATTAACCGCGCTTATGAAATACTTTCTGAGCCGGAAACCAGAGAGCGTTACAACCGTTTTGGTGAAGCAGGTGTCTCAGGTGGTGCTGGCGTCGGCTTTCAAGATATGGGTGACATGGGTGGCTTTGCCGATATCTTTGAAAGTATTTTCAGCGGCTTTGCTGGTGGCGGCGTCGGTGGTCAAACGCAAAGACGGCGCAGCGGCCCGGTACGCGGCGATGACTTACGGCTAGACCTGAAGTTAGATTTTCGAGAAGCAGTATTTGGTGGTGAAAAAGAAATTCGGATTTCACATTTAGAAACTTGTGAAGTCTGTAGCGGATCTGGCGCTAAACCAGGAACTCGCCCTCGCACTTGTGCAACTTGTAGCGGTTCGGGTCAAGTACGTCGTGTCACCAGAACGCCTTTTGGTAGCTTTACTCAAGTCTCGACTTGTCCCACCTGTAATGGTACAGGAATGGTAATTGAAGACAAATGTGAGTCTTGTGATGGTAAAGGTACAAATCAAGTCACCAAGAAACTGAAAATTACCATTCCAGCCGGGGTAGACAATGGTACGCGGTTGCGGATATCCCAAGAAGGAGATGCAGGTCAACGTGGTGGCCCTCCTGGGGATTTATACGTCTACTTGTTTGTGAATGAAGATGAAGAATTTCAACGGGATGGTATTAACGTTCTCTCAGAAATTAAAATAAGCTACTTACAAGCGGTTTTAGGTTGCCGTTTGGAAGTGGATACTGTAGATGGGCCAGTAGAATTAATTATTCCAGCGGGAACCCAACCAAATACGGTGATGAAGTTAGAAAATCGCGGTGTACCTCGCTTAGGAAATCCCGTGAGTCGGGGCGATCATCTGCTGACGGTGTTAATTGATATTCCTACTAAGGTGACCCCAGAGGAGAGAGAGTTGTTAGAAAAGCTAGCTAAAATTAAGGGAGACCGCACTGGTAAAGGTGGTCTAGAAGGATTCTTGGGTAATCTGTTTAAGTGATGAGTCTATCTTCCCTATCAACTCCCGATGCTCAACTAGATTTGCGCGGCACTCCTTGCCCGATTAATTTTGTACGGACAAAACTACGTCTGGAACAAATGCCACCAGGAAGTTTACTGGAAGTCTGGCTAGATGCTGGAGAGCCAATAGAGCAGGTACCTGATAGCCTGATAATGGCAGGTTATCAGGTAGAAAAAATTACAGACTGCGCTGGCTATTTTTCTTTGTTAATCCGCCGTCCTGCGATCGCCTAATGAAAGGGGAAGTTGATTATACTACTGAAGAGTTACTCGGTACGGTAGTAGCTGTACAAGCTAATTTTTACAAAGTACAGCTAGTTCAAGAGTATGGAAAGATGAGGGAGATGAGGGAGATGAGGGAGATAAGGGAGATGAGGGGGCAAAATCCTCCTCATCTTCCTCATCCTCCCCATCCCCCTATCCTTCTGTGTACTCGCAGAACACGGTTAAAAAAAATTGGACAACAGGTGATGGTGGGCGATCGCGTGGTGGTAGAAGAGCCAGATTGGGCTGGAGGGCGAGGAGCGATCGCTGATGTTCTCCCCCGTGAAACTCAGCTAGACCGCCCGCCAATCGCCAATACTAACCAAATCCTGTTGGTATTTGCTGTTGCTGACCCACCTTTAGAACCTTATCAACTCAGTCGATTTTTAGTGAAAGCTGAGTCTACTGATTTGGATGTAATTTTGTACCTCAATAAAAGCGATTTAGTCTCACCACAGGAACAACAACAAATTAGCGATCGCCTTTTGGCTTGGGGTTATCAACCGCTTTTTATCAGTGTCCAAAATCAAATAAATATTGACCAAGTAGCCAAATATCTCAACAACAAAATTACTGTGATTGCTGGGCCTTCCGGGGTGGGGAAATCTAGCCTGATTAATGCGCTGATTCCCAATGCCAACCTGCGAGTGGGGGAAGTTTCCGGCAAATTAGCTCGTGGTCGCCACACTACGCGCCATGTAGAATTATTTGAATTGCCAGGTGGTGGTTTACTGGCAGATACTCCCGGTTTTAATCAGCCTGACCTGGATTGCGCCCCAGAAGAATTAGTATATTATTTTCCAGAGGCTAGAAAGCGGTTAGTAGATGCTAGTTGTCGGTTCAGCGATTGTCTGCATCGAGATGAACCTGATTGTGTAGTGCGGGGAGACTGGGAGCGTTATCAACATTATTTGGAGTTTTTAGACGAAGCGATCGCCCGTCAAACTCAGCTTAATCAACAAGCCGATCCAGAATCTACCCTGAAGCTCAAAACTAAAGGCAAAGGGCAGAGTCAATACGAACCCAAACTTGAAAGTAAAAAATATCGTCGTGTTTCCCGACGGACTCAACTGCAAGCTTTACAAGATTTGTATAAGGACGAAGAATAGGGAATGGGTAATGGGTGATGGGTGATGGGTAATGGGTAATGGGTAATGGGTGATGGGTGATGGGTAATGGGTGATGGGTAAAGTAAAATCCAATCCCCAATTACCAATCCCCAATCCCCAGTACCCAATCCCCAGATATAGAATTGATTGTGAAAAAATTCCTAAACACTATAACAATTACGATTAAGTCTTAAAATATTGTTAATTTCTGCCACACTCCTCGACCTTCAACTCACAAGTACCACCCCAGAATTATTATGGCTATTGGCTACGTTGCGCTCGTACTCCATGCACATCTGCCCTTCGTCCGTCACCCAGAAAGTGATTATGTGCTGGAGGAAGAATGGCTCTATGAAGCTATCACTGAAACATACATTCCTTTATTAAAAGTATTTGAAGGCTTAAAGCGAGACGGCATCGACTTTAAAATCACGATGAGTATGACACCTCCTTTAGTGTCGATGCTCCGTGATCCGCTGCTGCAAGAACGCTATGACGCCCACTTAGCCAAATTAGAAGAACTTACAGAACTGGAAGTCGAGCATAATGCCCACAACGGTCATATTCGTTATTTAGCGGAACATTATGCTACTGAGTTTAATGAAGCACGTCAGATATGGGAAAGCTACCAAGGTGATTTGGTAACGGCTTTTAAGCAGTTCCAAGACACCAATAATCTGGAAATTATTACTTGCGGTGCTACCCACGGCTACTTACCGCTGATGAAAATGTATCCACAAGCTGTGTGGGCACAAATTCAAGTAGCTTGCGAACACTACGAGCAAACCTTTGGACAACCACCCAGAGGCATTTGGTTACCAGAATGCGCTTACTATGAAGGTTTAGAGCGGATGCTGGCGGATGCTGGGTTGCGCTACTTCCTCACTGATGGGCACGGAATCCTTTACGCCCGCCCTCGTCCACGCTTTGGTACTTATGCCCCAATTTTTACAGAAACAGGTGTTGCTGCTTTTGGTCGAGATCATGAATCTTCTCAGCAGGTGTGGTCTTCTGAAGTAGGCTATCCTGGCGCACCAGAATATCGGGAATTTTACAAAGATTTGGGCTGGGAAGCAGAATATGAGTATATCAAGCCCTACATCATGCCCAATGGTCAACGTAAAAATACGGGGATTAAGTATCACAAAATTACAGGGCGTGGTTTAGGACTTGCTGATAAGGCACTCTACGATCCTTATTGGGCAAGGGAAAAGGCAGCAGAACATGCTGCTAACTTTATGTATAATCGTGAGCGGCAATCTGAACACTTGTATGGTATAATGCAGCGTCGGCCGATTATTGTTTCGCCCTACGATGCAGAGTTATTCGGGCATTGGTGGTATGAAGGCCCTTGGTTTATTGATTACCTGTTCCGCAAATCATGGTATGACCAAGGAACTTATACAATGACCCATTTGGCTGATTATTTACGGGCAGAACCTACACAGCAAGTCTGCCATCCTTCTCAATCGAGTTGGGGTTACAAAGGTTTCCATGAGTATTGGTTGAATGAAACCAATGCTTGGATTTACCCACATTTGCACAAAGCCGCAGAACGCATGATTGAGATATCAACGCGGGAACCAGAGGATGAATTGCAGTTGCGATCGCTTAACCAAGCGGCGCGAGAATTACTGTTGGCGCAATCTTCTGACTGGGCGTTTATTATGCGGACAGGCACAATGGTACCTTATGCTGTTCGACGGACGCGATCGCACTTGATGCGTTTTAACAAGCTCTACGAAGACATTAAAATCGGTAAAGTCGATAGCGGCTGGCTAGAAAAAGTTGAATTGATGGATAATATCTTCCCCGAAATCAACTATCGGGTGTACCGTCCGTTGTAGTTGTAGGGTGGGCAATGCCCACCTGATATTTTAAAACTTAGGCATAAGTTATGGAATAACGAACCACTCCAGGCGCGGAGAACACAGTGAGACAGCGCTGCGGGAGGGTTTCCCTCCGCAGGCGACTGCGTTAGCGCAGCGTTAGCGAGCTTGCGAGCGTCACCCGAAGGGAGAAGTAAGAGTTTGAGAAATATTTGGCGTAAGTTCTATATTAGGAGTGAGGAGCATTTATTTTACCAACAACAGAGCAAGCCTTAAGCTGTGTACGGGTTTGTCAAATGTTGTCAAATCTATACAAAGACATCCGTTTATTTCGATTTGATGACAGAACAGGGGAAGTTTATATCCTTGCTGCGGATGAACTTCAAATTATTGTGTATCCCAATGGCGAATGGGAGTTTGTCAATGAACCCGAATTATGAGCAAATGAGTTTTACAGAATTAAGAGCTTATGTCATCGAAAACCGCGAAGATATTGAAGCTCTACGTTTTCTGATGAGTAAACGTGATCCTAACTCTCCAAAGTATCCCACTCCTTTAACAGAAGCCGATATGCAAGCACAGATGGAAATTATCAGGCGTAAGCTTAATGGTGAACTTTGAAGTGATTGTCTATTTCTGGATATTAAGCTCATACCCCCAAAAGCAAAACCCCCAGTAACGCTACTGGGGGTTATTTTTATCGACATGCTAGTAACCAGTTATTGGGGCAGAGTGCGGCTAGCATAAGCATCCATAGCATAGGCAGGAGTGCGATCGCTATAATCTATGTCTCTACCAGTAATGGACTTAGCCAATTTTTCAAAGGAATCAGAACGCCAGTTGCGCTCGTGGATAGGCTTGCTTTGCTCTCCCAGAAAGTAAGCTAGAGAACCTAAAACTGAAACAGCTACCCAACCTACAACTAATAATGCAATTAAGATAGTCATTGCAAACCTCGGTTTTAATTTTTATAACTTTATGTAAATAAATTTAACGTTTTTGCACTAAAACTTGCAAATCATCAGAAGGTGTGCATACCGATGGCATAGGTAGGGTATTCCACACTCAAGACAATTGAGTGATGATAACTGATGACTGATGACCCCTTCGGGGTGACGCTCCTTCTCCCCTTGGGAGAAGGGTAACAGAGCTAACTAATCAGAATCCGATCGCCATGACTAGGCGGTTGAGAAATCACCAAAAATTCTAAATCACAGTCCCCTTCATTGAATATCTGGTGAGGAACATTAGGCGAAACTTCTACGCCTTGGTGTTGAGAAAGCACTTGCCGCAAACCATTAATTTCTAATGTTGCTTTTCCAGATAAAATAAAAAAAAATTGGCGCGATCGCAGGTGATAATGTCTGACTTCAAATGTTCCTGGTGGCATCAGTTCTTGAATTACACTCAAATGTGGTTGTTTAACAAGATACCAACCATGACAATTATTACCCCATAGATAATGCTCGGCAGTCTCTTTATTAATCATTAAATTTATACTTATATTTGAGCTATCTTCGCAGTGTCTAATCTATTTAATCTTCGTTATTATCACCAGAATCATCTAACTCACATTCTGCACGCAGGTCATTTATACTATCAGGCAACTCTCCATTTTCAACTTTTTTTGTAAAAAATTGATAGCAATCTTTTTTATCGCCTTCTTTTCGAGGATAACCTAACCAAAGAATAATAATAATTTTTTGTTCTCTAAACGCTCTAAAAAATAATCGATATCGTTCAGTTAGCCCCATTTTTTTGAGACGACCGTACTTTTGCAAAGGTTTTTGTAAAACAAAGTAAGAAGTAAAGGGGTCTTGAGTAATCTTTTCTTTAATGCCAATATTCAAGGCTTTTAATAACTTTGCATCGGGATGTTGAATAAATTCTTGTTTTGGTAAATCGTTTTTTAAAATCCGAACTCTATTACGCAATTCTACCCATTGCTCATTAAACAATGGGTAGAAAAAAATTTGCCATCCATTACAATTGAATGCAGTCATTGGTCTATAACTACATCAGTCAGTAAATCATCCATTTCATCACTCATTTCTTGGGTATAAGCAACAAGCTCAGATGGATTTTGTATAGCATCTTTAATTAAAAAGTCAAGAAAAAGGCTCATCATAATACTTTCAGCTTCATCAGCTTCATCAGCATTATCAGTTTCTAGGCGAACTAAAAATGTATTCTCAGATAATACTTCAATGTAGCCTGAAGCATTGGCTAAATGAGGGTAGTCCTTGGAGAATGCACGGGGTAAGCGAAAGCCGTCTTGGTTCCCAACTTTTGCATGAGTTATAGGATAAATTTTGTCAGCCATTAGAATATCTAGATTTTATGTTATAACTATTGTTATAACATAATATAAAAATAAAAAAAGACAGGCGTCGCGCCTGTCTTATTAAGTAATAATTTGACAGAGATTTTAGAAATTCATTTCAGCAGCTTGAACTTTTTCAACTTGCTTTTTCTTCAGTACTAGCATTACTTGAGCCAGCATTACCAAGGCGATGAATGCAATCAACCATTGAACTCTAGATGGGTCTTGCAATACAATTTCTCCATCGTCTTGACCGAAACCGCCGACGTTGGGGTTATTGGTCAAAGCATCACCAGATTTTACTGCTTGTCCTTCAGAAACAATCAATTCTGGGCCTAAAGGAATTGTATCGGTGACTACTTCACCAGATTCGGTTTTGATGCTCAGGACATATTTAACGTTACCGTCTTCATCTTCCTCTTTGCCAATCTTGGTGATAGTGCCAGTTGCAGAAGCGGTGTAAACTGTGTTGTTGCTCTTTTCACCAGTTGGATAAACTTGTCCGCGTCCGCGGTTTCCACCTACGTGAACTGCATATTTGCCAAAGTGGATGTTTTTGTCAGTTGCGGGGTTAGGAGAAAGAACTGGAAAGACGATTTCCTGATATTGTTCACCAGGTAGAGGCCCGACGATGACGACGTTTTCTTTGTCTTCTCTGTAGGTTTGGAAGTAAGTGTCGCCGATTTCTTCTTTGAGTTCTTCAGGAATGCGGTCTTCTGGTGCAATCTTGAAGCCTTCTGGCAACATCAGCACAGCACCTACGTTCAAGCCAGTTTTTGAACCATCAGCACCAACCTGCTGCACGCTGGTATCGTAGGGAATTTTCACTACAGCTTTAAATACAGTGTCAGGCAGCACTGATTGGGGAACTTCCACTTCTGTAGGTTTGGCTGCTAGGTGGCAGTTCGCACAAACAATCCGTCCGGTAGGTTCACGGGGAGTTTCAGGGTAGGTTGCCTGTGCCCAAAAAGGATAGGCAGCAGCAGCTTGGGGAAGAGCTAGATCGCTGGTGAAGAAAAATGTCACGGTAGCGATCGCTACGAGCAATGTTTTTACCATCGCCCTAGCACTGCGAGTTAACCTCGCTGTTGTAAAAGCATTACTCATCTCAATAAGGACAACGATTCTCTGATGAATTGGTCATTAGTCATTAGTCATTAGTCATTAGTCATTAGTCATTAGTCAATGGTCATTTGTAAAGAGTCATTAGTTAACTCTGGATAAAGGACAAACGACAAAGGACAAATAACCAAGGACAAAATTATTAAGCCCACCAAGGTGCTTCGCCTGTACGAAAATCGGTTTCAGTCCAAGGAGTTAAGACGATTTTGTCGTCGTTGACATTGGCATGGGCTAAAGCCAAAGACAGTGGTGCTGGCCCCCTAACAACCTTACCAGTTGCATCGTATTGGGAACCGTGACAAGGGCATTTAAACTTGTTTTCAGCCACATTCCAAGGTACAACACAACCTAAGTGAGTACAGATAGCGTTAATGCCGTAATCGGCAATTGCCTCTTTGCTTTCTACCACAATGTAGGTTGGGTCGCCCTTTAGTCCTTGAACTAGGGAGCGATCGCCTGGGTTGTGGCTTTCTAGAAATTTACTGACGCTGACATCGTTGCCTAGCTCGTCTTTTGCTGTTGTCCCACCACCAGCGCCACCGCTAGCAGGTGGAATAAAGTAATTGACAACGGGATACAATGCACCCAGGGCTACTCCAGTCACAGTCCCAAAAGTGAGCAGATTCATGAACTGACGACGCCCCATATCGGGCACGTCTGCTGATTCAGAAAATTGAGCCATAATCTACGCGCTTTTTGTGTATTTTGTTAAGCATTCTGACAAGAGTAGCAATACTTGATCAACTCCTGTCGAGTCGAAATGCTAACGCCTGTAACGATGCTAAACTTCTCTGTTCCAAGATTCTTTTAGCATCCTTTCTGTTAGCATTACATTTCTTTATATCCCTATCATACTTGAGTTACGGAACTTAACATCATAACTAAATGTAAAATCTAATCGAGAAAAGCTATGACAGGACAGGAATTACGCAAGCTATTACTTGACAAATGGGGATATTCATACGATGTGCAGTTTAGGCGTACACAAGGCAAGATATTTTTACAAATCATGTGGAAGTATCTAGAGCAAGCTTCTTTTCCCTTAAGTGAGGAGGAGTACCAAGCCCATCTTGACAGCGTTGCTAACTATCTTCATGCGTTGGGTGGGGCAGTCCAGGTACAAACATTTATTACACAAACGCGCGATCGCCCCCGACTCGGCAAAGCTGTCAGCATACCTTTAGACTTAGGTGAACGCTCTTCTGAATGGATATTATGACTTGCCTGTACTGAAGTTACGTTTAATGTGAATTAAGTGTTGAAATCCTTGCAATTTCGTTGGTCATTCCAAAACTATGATTTTGGGCAGTTATCAAAATCCTTACGGTATGAGAGGTTTTTTAATTCACATCAGGCGTAAGTAAACGTGAGTTCGACGGGAGCGAAAAAGGCAAAAAGCTTGCTATCTGCGGATTTGCATAACTGGGCTTGAGCAGCGCGATCGGACTCGATTGATGGAAAATCGGTAAAATAGTCACAAAAAAAGCCGAGACTTACGAATATCTAACAAAAATGAGGGTCTCGGTCATGTCTAAAATTTTATCTCGCCTGGACATTACACAAATTTTATGCGACGTAGATGATTTCTGTAAGCGATGGCAGAAGATCTGGGAACAAGTACCTCAGCTGCCATCAATGAGCGGTGAACGCCGTAGTAGCTCCAGGATGCACATGAGCGAGGTTATAACTATCGCCATCGCTTTTCATGGCTCAGGCTACCGGACATTTAAGGAGTTCTATAAGCTGCACGTACTGCTCTCGTTGGCATAGTGCATTTCCAAATTTAGTCAGCTACACGCGATTTGTCAAGTTGATGCCGTGGTGCTTGATGCTATTGTGTTGTTTTTTGCATACGCGCACAGTATAAATTACTGGGATTAGTTTTATTGATTCTACTTCCATCAACGTTAATATAAACAGCTGTTATTATTGTCTAGTAAGGGTTTCAAGCTTATTTACATACATATTTAGCATAATAAGTAATGAAGAGCCAAAATTTTTAACTTAGTTATTAAGTTTGTTAAGTTCCTTAATTTGGGTTGTATAAGTTGAGTGAAACTTGCAAACTAACTTCAGTAGGAGAACGCAACTATGAGTTAGTTTACGAAGTTTGTTTGCAGTCTAGCTATTGTCAAGGAAGAAGAACGCCTAGCATTGGCAGCATATGCTTCCACAAAGTAGCGATCGCTTTACTGTATTAGCAATCAGTACCGTATACCAATTGGTAGTTTAGATGAACTACTACAAGCTTATGTTGCACGACGCAATTTGAAAAATACTGTCCTCCATCGTTGTTTAAGTTGTTTTCGTCGTTAATTTTTGTGACTCAGGCTGCTGTTCTGAATCCTCTTCTATTACCCCAAGGTAGTTTTTACCGCTTGCATTGGTCGAGCTTCACTTTACAATATCATGTCTCTCAAATTATCCTCTCTACTGCCTGATTTTTGAATATCTAGGCTTAAAAACCCCCTACTCCCCAGCCCTGATCTAGTTTCAGTACTTTCCGTGAAAATTCAAAATAAATTTCCTGAACAGTATTAACTTCAAGTTCAACTGACACAGCAAAAATCAGCTTTTTTGCGTTTTCTTTGGTTGAAATCACAATTTTTTTACTGTTACAACCCTTATTTAGCAAAAGTTTCAGCCATCACAAGGCAGCTTGTATTAACTTTGCTACTTCGAGTATTTGTAAAGTAATGTAACGAAAAAATTAGTCTTGGCGTAAAACTCCAAACTAGAAATGAATAATCAATAGACTTACTAATTCAAGCCCAAAACACTTCATTTTTTGTACAAAGGTAAATACATATTCAGTTCTCTTTGGAACGCTTTAAGTGTATTTCATAATGAAATTTGGCACTGATTTGAGGCTAATTGAGTAGTTCAGTTAAAAACTCTGCAATAGACAAGCAGCTATTTCAACTGACAATAATACTTAGTGTCAGTTGTCGATAATAGCTTTCTATATGCATATAAATAGTAATAACCTTAAAGAGGAATAAAGATGAACGGTAAAACGGCTGTAATAATCCCCAACTCTAATCGAAATGTATCATTTTCACAGAAATGCTATATTGACCCCATTGTATTAAGTATTTTTCAAAGAATTCTACTAACAAATAATGGCACAATTACCGATTTGATCGAAATATATACAAGTGAATCAATTAAGGTGAAAAAGGTGTCAGAGAACATTATGACATTAAATGATAAACTTCAGCCAATGCAGCTTAATGAAGGTGCAAAAGTCCTGGAGCGAAAAATTCTCTTAAGAGGTGGTATTAGTGGACGCAATTATGTATATGCAGAGTCAATAATTGCTTTGGAAAGGCTTGATGAACAAATGAGAGAAAGTCTATTAAATACTCAAAAACCCATTGGTAAAATTTGGCTTGAAAACAAGGTTGAGATTTTCAAAGAAACTCTCGAAACAGGTAAAATACCTGCTCAAGAATTAGGACATTATTTTGATATCGATCCTAAAGAAAACCTACTATTTAGGACATATTGTGTGATTTCTCATGGGAATTACACTATGATGATTACTGAAAAATTCCCTGAGAACTATTTTACACGGCAGTTTTAAATAAGTAAATATTGAGGAGTTAAGATGTTATTTCAACTGTTTCAAAAAACGGTAGAAAAATTTCCTAAAAAAACAGCGATAGTTTATGACAAATTAAAGATTAGTTATCAAGAACTTGACACGAATGTTGAGAGATTGAGTCAAGGATTAAGCAATTTAGGAATAACAAAAGGTAACTGTATCGCTGTTGTTCTGCCAAACTGTCCAGAATTTGTCTTTAGCTTTTATGCCATCGGTCAGTTAAATGCTATTATTCTTCCCTTAAATCATCTGTTTAAAGAGGAAGAATTAAGCTACTGTATCGCGGATAGTCAGGTAAAAGCCATCATTACCGATTATAAGCGGCTAGAAATTTGTACTCAAGCAATCGCCAAACTGAATCAAGAGATTGAAATTATTGTTGTGGATCGTGTGGTTTCTGGGACACACTTCTTTTATGACTTAGTAACCAAAGAAACAACCAGTGTCACAAGGCAGTCAAATGAAGTTTTTAGAGGAAATTTCCTTTATCAGTATTCATCTGGTTCGACAGGAAAACCGAAGCGAATTTGCCGCACCCAAGACAACTTATATCATGAGGCCAAAAACTTTGCTCAAACAACTCAAATTTCTGCAAACGATAAAATTTTATGTGCTGTTCCTCTGTACCACTCACATGGGTTAGGTAATTGTTTACTAGCTGCTACTTGTAATGGTGCAACCCTCGTCATTCTTGAACCTGTTTTACAAAAAGATGGCACACCTGTTGAGGTTCCCTTTGTCTTCCGCCGTCCGAGAATTTTGGAATTGATCAAAACTGAAAAAATCACCATTTTTCCAGGTGTTCCCTATATCTTTAACACAATGGCCGAAACTCCTGCTGATCAAAGTTTTGATCTATCTAGCTTGAGATTGTGTTTTTCAGCTGGAAATTTCTTATCTGAGGAGATTTTTGACAAATTTTTAGCCCGCTTTAACCAGCCTATTAGACAGCTTTATGGCTGTACAGAAGCAGGGGCTGTTGCGATTAATTCAGATATATATCCTCTACAAACTTGGACTTCTGTTGGTTTCCCTTTAATGAATGTCGAAATCAAAATTATCGATGAATCAGAGAATGAACTACCAGATGGCATGATTGGAGAAATTATGATCAAAAGCTTGTCTCTAACCAGTGGTTATGTAAATCAGCCTGAATTGAATCAGCAATCTTTTAAAGACAGTTGTTTCTTAACAGGGGATTTAGGAAAAAAAGATCACACTGGACGGCTTTATGTAACCGGTAGAAAAAAACTCTTGATTGATACAGGTGGTCGCAAAGTTGATTCCCTCGAAATTGAGGAAATTCTGATGAAGCACCCCAAAATTCAAGAAGCAGTGGTTGTAGGGGTCAAAGGCGAATATGCAGGAGAACTCATTAAAGCAGTTCTAGTCAAGAAGCCACAAGAAACCTGTGACAATTCAGAAATTATTTCTTTCTGTAAAACGCAAATGGCAGAATTTAAAATTCCTAAAATTCTGGAATTCCGTTCAGAAATTCCTAAAAGTCCTTTAGGTAAGATTCTTAGAAAAGAATTAGTTTAGTCCGCAAACACTTAGACAAAGGTAGCAAAACAATGATCATGACTGCAAGCAACACTAAACAACAAATCATCAGCGTAATTTTAGAAATTATTCCTGATATAACTTCAGAGGATTTACAAGATCATGTGGATATTTTCAACTTGGGTCTTGATTCCATTAACGCCATGACTCTCGTTGCTAATCTACAAGATGTCTTTGATATTCAGCTAGAGCCTAATGAAATTAGTTTCGAGAATTTTCAAAACATTGTAACAATTGCGGCGATGGTCGAGCAAAAGAAAAGCTTTTGAGCTTCCTGGCCCTTGATTTAATCTTGTGGAAATGAAAATTTATGGTTGGTCAACTTGAACCTGTCTCGCAAAAAGAAGCCATCAGCCAGACTGCAAAACAAAACCTGTGGCAAGCCATCCAGACCGTTATCAGTTGGCAGAATCAAGCACCGCCATTGGTTCGGGTTTCTCGTCAAGAGTTTCTTCCACTCTCGTTTTCCCAAGAACGTCTGTGGTTCCTCCATCAGTTAGAATCCACCAAGGCCTCGGCTTATAACATTGCCCTTACTTTTCGGATTACTGGCTTTCTTAACCATCAGATTCTAGAAAAAAGCCTCAACGAAATTCTTTGCCGCCATGAAGCCTTGCGAACCACCTTTAGCTGGGTCGAAGGGAAACCCATTCAGTTGATTCATCCACCTGTTCCTTTACCCTTGACGGTGATTGATTTACAACAATTACCAGTAATGCAGCGGGAAGCTAAGGCAATGCAACAGGTGAAAGAAGATATTCAGCAACCTTTTGACTTGCAAGATGTACCTCTGATACGAGGGACTCTCATCCAGCTTGAGCGTGAAGAACATATCCTTTTGCTAACGGTTCATCATATCGCTGTTGATGCTTGGTCAAAAGGCGTTCTCTTTCAAGAATTAGCAGCCCTTTACGAAGCTTTCTCCCAAGGCTTATCTTCTCCACTACCTGAACTGCCTATTCAGTACGCAGATTTTGCCGCTTGGCAACGGCAATGGTTGCAGGGAGATTTCTTACAAATTCTATTGAATTATTGGAAACAGCAACTAGGCAGCAACCTGCAAGAATTACAGCTACCAATTGACCACCCTCGACCCGCCACGCCAACCTGTCGTAGTGCCTCACAAAAGGTGAAACTACCGAAGGCATTAAGCCAAGCCCTCAAAACCTTGAGCCGTCAGGAAAAAGTAACTTTATTCGTGACCCTGTTGGCAGCTTTCAACGTGCTATTGCATCGTTACACCGAGCAAGAACAACTCTTTGTTTGCAGTCCCACAGCTAACCGGACTCGCAAAGAGATCAAAGGGTTAATGGGTTACTTTGTCAACTTACTGATTTTAAAAACTGATCTTTCTGGTAATCCCACCTTTCGAGAGTTTTTAGGTCGAGTCAGTCAGGTGGCTTCAGGAGCCTATGCTTACCAAGATTTGCCTGTTCAGCAGTTGTTGCGATCGCTCAATTTGCTGCAAGCACCACTTTCTCAAGTGATGTTTGCTCTGCAAAATACGACGATCCATCAGCTAGAACTACCTGGTTTAACGGTGAAAAATCTTGATGTAGATACCGGAACAGCCGATTTTGACTTATATCTGTATCTCATCGAAGAAGCGGGAACCCTAACAGCGGTTTTCAAATACAACACCGATTTGTTTGAAGCGACAACAATTCAGCAGATGCTACAACATTTTCAGACGATTCTGGAAAACATTGTCACCAATCCTGAGCAGTCGCTTTCATCCTTGTTGCCGTTGACTGAAACTGAACAACAACAGTTACATCAAAAAAGAGCAAAGCAGGAAAATTCCCAACCGGAAAAAGTTTATATCGCTCCTCAAAATGCTGTGGAACTAAAACTAACTCAGCTTTGGAGTGAGGTGTTAAACATCCCATCAATTGGTGTAAAAGATAACTTCTTTGAGTTGGGTGGACAATCGTTACTAGGAATGACGTTGTTTGCTCGCATTGAAGAGACTTTCGGTCAAACTCTACCCCTGACAACCTTACTTCAAGCACCGACGGTAGAGCAGTTGGCAAAACTACTAAAACAAGAAGCCGCGGCATCTTGGTCTTCCTTAGTCCCTCTGCAACCAAACGGTCACAAACCGCCTTTCTTTTGTATCCATGGCCAACAAGGCAGTGTTTTAAACTTGCGGGGCTTGGCCCACTATCTTGGCTCTGAACAACCCTTTTATGGCTTACAGTCCCGGGGACTCGACGGCAAACAAGCTCCGCATTTTCGGATAGAAGATATGGCTGCCCACTACATCCAAGAAATCCGCACTATTCAGCCAGAAGGCCCTTATTTCCTGGGGGGTAACTCGATGGGGGGAATAGTTGCTTTTGAGATGGCGCAGCAACTTCAACAACAAGGTCAGACGGTTGCTGCATTGGTGATGTTTGATACTTTTGGTCGAGGCTGTTTTCCTCGGCTCTCATTCCGGCAACAGCACTACTGGCCTTATCTTTGGCAACTCGGTCTATCGAAATCGCTGTGGCAAGAAATCAGGGAACTGTTACAGCGACGACAAGTCATGATGAGTCAGCTTTATTTAAATTTAGGGCATTCTCTGAACCAGGCTGACTCAAGAGCATTAGTGGCAGAAGCTAACATGCAAGCCAAAAAAGGTTATACCCCAAAAGTTTATCCCGGTCGGGTGACACTGTTTCGAGCTAGTGAGCCATCTACTTTTAACAAGTTGTATTTACCGACTCCTGAAGACTGGTCGAGTAGAGATCCTCAACATGGTTGGAGTGGACTAGCCAGTACAGGATTACAAATTCATGATGTTCCCGGCGATCATTTTTCCCTGTTTCTAGAGCCTCATGTGCAAGTTTTAGCTGAAAAATTAAAAGCTTGCCTCAATCAAGCACAAACAAATTGTTAGTAATTATCCAAGATAAAGGTTTACTCCAATGACGAAGATTTATGATGTTGCCATTTGCGGTTCCGGTTTAGCAGGTTTAACTTTAGCACGCCAATTAAAGCTGAAAATGCCTGATATTTCCATTGTCATGTTAGACAGGCTAGCTCGTCCTCTTCCAGAAGCAGGTTTTAAAGTCGGGGAATCAACAGTTGAAGTAGGTGCTTTTTATCTGTCTCAAGTTCTCCAGCTAACGGATTACTTTGAAGCACATCACTTTCATAAACTGGGCTTTCGTTATTTTTTAGGTGATACAACTGGCCCATTTCATCAGCGCCCTGAGATTGGACTTTCAGAATTTCATCAGCCAAACTCTTATCAAGTTGATAGAGGTTTGCTAGAGAATGATTTACGTCAATTCAATGAAGAAGCAGGGATTGAGTTACTTGAAGGCTGTCTGATCAAAGATATCAAATTAGCTTCTGAATCAGAGCAATTACATGAAGTAATTTATACCCATGGTTCTGATAAAACCAATCGCACAATTCAAGCGCGTTGGATTGTTGACTCCACAGGTCGCCGTCGAATTTTGCAAAAGAAATTGAATTTATGTAAGCCCTTTGAAACCAACTTTAGTGCTGTATGGTTCCGCGTAGAAGGCCGTTTTGATGTTGATGATTTTGTGCCTCAGACCGAGAGAGAATGGCATGAGCGAGTTCCAAATCAAATCCGCTATTTTTCGACGAATCATTTGTGTGGTGAAGGCTATTGGGTTTGGATTATTCCTTTATCAACGGGATTTACCAGTCTGGGAATTGTTACCAATGAAGACGTTCATCCTTTTAGTACCTACCATACCTATGAAAAAGCATTTCAGTGGTTAGAAAAATATGAACCTGCCGTAGCTAACCAACTAAGAAAGCAACAACCTGTAGATTTCATGAAATTGCCTGAATATACTTACTCATCAGAGCAGATTTTTTCTAGCGATCGCTGGGCTTGTGTTGGCGTGGCTGGTGTATTTGCTGACCCCTTCTATTCTCCTGGTACTGATTTAATTGGTTTTGGTAATTCCTTGATTACCCAGATGGTTGAACTTGATCGTCAGGGTCAACTGACTCCCAAAATCGTCGATGAGGCCAATCGTTTTCTCATCTCATATAACGAAAGTGTAACGGCCAATATTCACGCTACCTATCTGTGTTTCGGTAATCAGACAGTGATGTCTATGAAATTCTTGTGGGATGTTTTATCGGCATGGGCTTTTAGTGCGCCGTTAATGTTCAATTCTCTGTTTCTTGAGCCAAGTAAAAGAGCCAAAGTTCGCAAAGGAACTGGACAATTTTTCCTCTTATCCAACCGGATGAGCCAATTTTTCCGTGATTGGATTGCCAAGTCCCAGCGACGCGCTTCCTTTGAGTTTATAGATTATTTGACAATTCCTTTTGTCAGTGAATTACGCACTCGCAATCTAAAGGCTGATAAAACCGAACAAGAGTTAATAGACGATCATATCGCCAGTATCGAACGATTTGAAGAATTCGTTCAAGTGATCTTCCGCTTTGCTATCGAAGATACAATGCCGGAGCAATTAGCCAAGTTTCCCCCAGATCTTTGGTTAAATGCCTGGGCAATTAGTTTAGACCCCGAACGCTGGGAAGCTGATGGACTATTCCGACCCACCACGCAACCGCGCGATTTGCGTCCAATGACCGAACAACTGCGTAAACAGATTCGATTTAATACTACCGTTAAAGAACTGGCTGCTGTTTAAGTCACAACTGAAGCGTTAGCGATATTCGCGTAGTGTCTCCCCTTCGGAGAAGAAGCCTCACCCCGAAGGGGTTAATAATCTAAAAAAGCTTGATTATTGATTGTGGATTGTTGACAATTCTAATTTATATTTAGTGTGCTATTTGCGTAAGTCCTAAAGATTTTTGACCCAGAATATTACCTCTACCACAACTATTTGTGAGACATTAAAACACCATTAATTTTGTCAATTAGTAATTTTGCTGGAAATTTATAAAAACTTAATGTATGCAGTTAACTTCATAAGTTAACTCTTGTACTAAACTGATAGGGCAATAATAAAATAGGTGTATCAAAATTTAGCCTAGACGCGTTCAACGAAGTCCTTCTCAAACAGTAGCAGTTTGCCCTTGGGCATCGCTTGCCTAAAAATTGTGTTTTCAACCCCGATTTCCAGCCTAATTATTGTTTCTTGACAAATAAAATATAGTCTTAACCTCTCACGAATAAACCCCAATCCAGAGGTAGGCAATACTCTAGTTACTAGACAGATCAACAGTCCTTCAAAAATGGTGAATTATGGTAAGTCTTAATGAGATTTTTGACCAACAATACTACCTTAACCACAACCCAGATGTAGCCAATGCTATAGCTAGCGGACAAGTAAGTAGTGCATTGGATCATTATGTCAAGTTCGGTCAATTTGAAGGACGTAGCCCCCGTTCTCTATTCAGTGACTTCTATGTCTTTGGTGATAGCTTTTCGGATACTGGCAATGTTTTTGCATTAACGAAAGGTATATTTCCCGACTTTCCTAATTATCAAGGACGTTTCTCTAATGGTAAAATTTGGATAGAAACTCTAGCTGAGAAACTGTCAATAACAGCAAATCCTGCTTACAATTTTGCAGTAGGGGGAGCATCAGCTGGAACACAGAATATTCTGAATTTTCTTGACCCGAATAATCCTGGCAAGCCTGTTCCTATCTCTTACGACCCATTACCAGGTATTCAGACAACTATCGATACTTTTGTAGCGCAGACATCAAGTGCAGACCCGAACGCACTTTACGTGATCTGGGGTGGAAGTAATGACTATGTGGGTTTTGCTTCAACCGATGTAGAGACGACGGTGCATAACTTGGAGACATCGATCAACAAGTTAGCTGCTATTGGAGCAAAAAATTTTCTGGTACCAAATCTGTTTGACTTGGGAACGCTGCCTCTAGCTCGACAGAGTTCTTCTGATGTCAAGGAGAGATTAACCAAGGTTAGTCAAGAACACAATCAGGCTTTGTCCGAGGCTTTGATTGGTCTGGAGCAATCGAAAAAGGTCAACATTATTAATCTTGATGTCTCTTCTCTGTTTGATGACATCATTGCCGAGCCGGCTAAATATGGCTTTAGCAATGTAACGGATGATTTCTTGACCTCTGGCACGACGAATCCAGATCCTTATCTGTTCTGGAACATCATTCATCCGACAACTCTTGGACATGACTTGATTGCTGACGAGGCTGCTAAAGCGATTACGTCAGTTCCAGAGGTGTTAGAGATCGTCCAAGCGACTCGATCTGTTCCTGAACCTGAGATATCACTTTTGGGCTATGTTTTAGTCTTTGGTCTGGCTGTAACAGTCTTGCGGAAACTGAAATATTGCTGAAATCAACAAAGAGGGTTTAAAGCATGAATGACGAAACAGCAATAAAAACATCTGTTTGTATTTTAGGGTCAGGCCCGGCGGGCATCGTACTAGGCAATATCTTGCTACAGAATGGCATTGATTGCATAGTAATTGATCGCTACAATCGAGAAGAAATTTACGCCAGAGGAAGAGCAGGCGCAATTGAAAGTACAACGATCGCTCTCCTCAAAAAACACGGATTAGCTGATACGATTCTGCTCAAAGGATATCCACACGATCGCTGTGAATTTCGTTATCCCGATGATAGCTTTGTCTTGGAATATGGTAAGCTCAGCGACGGTGATGTACATTACTTTTATCCCCAAAGTGATCTCAACGAAGATCTCATTCAAAAATATATCGATGCCGGTGGTCAAATTCTCTTTCACCATGAAGGAATTCAGCTCACTCAAACTGATGATAGGATTATAGTTGAGTGTGAAAACAAAGATACTAACACAACACTCAAGATTAACGCTGATTTTGTTGCTGGATGTGATGGTTATCACGGATTAGCCCGTCAATCCGTTCCTGCTAACGCTGCCAAGGTTTATACCAAGGAGTACGGCTATCGTTGGCTAGCTATTTTAGCCGCTGCTCCCCCTGCATCCTCCCATACGCTTTATGGTATACATCCTGAAGGCTTTGCTGCTTACATGCGACGTAATAGTCACATTTCTCGCTATTACTTGCAAATTTCTGCTGATGATCAATTGGCAGACTGGTCAGATCAACGGGTCTGGGCAAGCTTGCGTCAGCGGTTGGCTAAACCAGAATGGATACTAAAACAAGGCAAGATCATCCAAAAGCAAATTATGGTCTTACGCAACTATGTCATTGAACCGCTTCGTTATCAACGATTACTCCTGGCAGGTGATGCTGCTCACATCATCACGCCAATGGGTGGCAAAGGGTTAAACCTAGCGGTACAAGATGCAGCTGTGTTGGCAGAAACTTTAATTGGTTATTACCTGGAAAGCCATGAGCTTTCTTATTTGGATCGCTACTCAGAAATTCGTCTACCTTACATTTGGCGTGCCCAGGAATTTTCTTATAGTTTGTTAAACATGGTGCATTTACCTGAAGGAAGTAACCCTGAAGATGTGCGTTTTCTATATAAATTGAGTGCTTCCAAATTGGCGCAATTAAGAACTTCAATAACATTTGCTAAAAACTTTGCCCGTAACTACGTTGGTATTGTTTAATAATCAAATCAACTTCTTTACATACACATTAAACTATGAAAGGAAATGTTTTTGGATTAGGTATTGCAAGTTCTTTACTATTTACAGTTGCGATGAACTCTCAAGTTCAAGCGCATACTTTTGATGATCTTCCCCCCATTCCAGATGATTTGATGGAGTATATTCATCTGGCGGAAGCGGGGACTTTACCTGACCCTCTCGATCCAAACAAGACACAGTTTTGGGTTGCTGGGGGACGCAATACCTATTTAAAAACCGGTGCGGATACAAACGGACAGTACTCACTGTTTGATTTGTATGTTCCACCTAATGTAGGCCCTCCTTTACACATCCACAATCGAGAAGCTGAGTGGTTTTATGTTGTTGATGGAAATCCCTCATTTCAGATGGACGATGAAGTAATCGCGGGGAGTACAGGTAGTTTGCTCTACGGGCCGCAAGGTCACTTGCACACTTTTAGAAACTTGACTGATACGCCCGTGAGGATGCTTCTATTCTATGAGCCTTCGGGAATCGAAAATTTCTTTACTGAGGTTGGTCAGCCTGTCACCGATCCGATCAATCCACCCTCTTTTTTGCCTGAAAAACTTCTAGTGGCGGGAGCAAAGTATGGATTAGAATTTCCCAGTACGTTTGTTTTTGCGTCTTCTCAATTTAGTTCTGATACAGGAGTCACTATTATCCGTACTGGAGATCCCAGTGAAGCAGTGGGCGTTACTTTACAAGTGGGAGACATCACGGATATTTTGGTCAACTTTGGCATTGGCGAAAGTCTAAAGACGCTAGACTTGTCTATTCCTCTAGGAAGTCCATCGCTAGATCTGCTTTTGAAATCTCCAACGAATGGAGCATACCTTGGACTTTTACAAAATCAGGCTACTTTTAATAGTGCTACTTCAGTCCCTGAAGGTTCTTTAACCTATGGATTATTGTCTTTGGGTGCTTTATGGCTTGGTTTCAAGCTTGCCCATCAGCAAAAATCGAATTCACAGAATAAATCTAACTCACATATCTTCAATTCATAGTTATCATTAAGATAACAGCAGTTGCTTATGATTGACCTATACACAGAAAATACTCCCAATGGTTACAAGATTTCGATTTGTCTAGAAGAACTGAATCTCCCCTACAACGTTAAGGTCGTGAATGTTCGCCAAGGAGAACAGTTCAAAGATGAATTTTTAGCTTTGAACCCAAATGCTAAAATTCCAGTAATTGTCGATCACGAAACGGGTCAGACTATTTTTGAGTCTTGTGCAATTCTGCTCTATTTAGCTGATAAAACTGGCAAATTAATTTCGACAAATCGATGGGAAGCGATTCAATGGCTCTTTTTCCAAGCGGCTAATATTGGGCCGATGTTTGGGCAAAGAGCGCATTTTACATTTTTTGCTCCCGAAAAAATATCTTATGCAATTGAACGTTACACCAAGGAAAGTGAGCGACTTTATGGTGTTTTAGAGGGACGGCTCAAAAAACGAGATTATCTGTGTGATGAATATTCGGTCGTTGATATTGCTCATTTTGGCTGGATACACACAGCTAAGCGTATGGGTTTTAGTTTTGAGCAGTATCCTAGCTTAGCCGCTTGGTATGAGCGCATTGCAGCTCGTCCTGCTGTAGCTAAAGGAATTACGATTCCGGCACCTTTGCCAATGTAAAATTTTCCGAGAAAGAATTGTTCAATTAGCATTTTTTTCATAACTTATGGATTCATATGGGTAGCCATCGTTGGATACCCATTTTCTTGTCTCGGCTCAACCCCTAATACCAATTGGTAATTCGTAATTATATCAAGTTCGGGTAATTGGTTATACACCCCTACTCATGTATATGTATATCGCCAAAGTCTATCCACAATTTGTCAGCTGGTTTTCGTGCTTGGGGGAAATATTCAACCTCAATCACTTTGCCAACAAGAATTTCAACTTTCTCAAAGTCGTTATCACTGATTTGTGTCATTTGCCTGTAAGCTTAACCAAACCAATACCACCAAAGTACAGTCCCAGTACTGCACCCGCTAAAAGACTTTGGGTGAGGGGGTCAGTAGAAGGTGTGAGAATCGCTCCCAAAACCACTGCGCCCATAATCACAAAACGCCAACCAGCTAGCATTTTTTGAGAAGAAACAATTCCCAAATTACCTAATAAAAGTTGAATTACAGGTATTTGAAATGCTAAGCCAGTACTAAATAACAACAGCAACACAAATTCAAAATATTTGTCAATCGACCACAGTTGTTCTACTACATCTGCTCCATAGCTGATGAAAAATTTCAAAGCCGCAGGAATTAGGAGCAAGTAGGCAAATACTAACCCAGCAACAAACAGCACACTCGACCCCAAAACTACAGGCCCTAGTAAGCGGCGTTCACGGCGAGTCAGCCCAGGAAGAACGAACTGGATAATTTGGTAAAGTATGAACGGACTAGAAAGTACTATGCCGGTGTAGCCTGCAACTTTAATAGAGACAAAGAAATATTCTCCAGGAGCAAGTTGGAGAAATTTTACTCCTTGGGCCGGGACTTCTAGTAGCTGCACAATTTGTTTAACGGCAAAAAAACAGCCAATAACACACACTGCTACAGCAATGAGAGAATAAAAAATCCGCTGTCGCAACTCTTCTAGGTGGTCGAAAAGGGACATTTCGACCTCTCCTGGTAACTCATCGAGAGGATCAATTTCTGAGTTGCCGTATCCTTCCAGGTCGATATCAGGAGTGGTTACAGCGTCTACATCTTGTGAAGGCGTCATGAGTCAGCTATAAGGCAACATTTGTTAACTATTTTATCTGGGGAAGCAGCGAGCAAGATACAACTTATCCATTGAAACATCAAATTAGGGGTGATGGTTAGTTGTTAGTTGTTAGGAGTGATTCTTTTTATCAACTTTGCTGGGAAGACCCCATACGCAGCGAAGCGAAGTATAGGGATGAAAGGCAGTAGTTTTTTGAATCCAAATCGGTAGAGCTTTTATTTCATTACTTTTCGCATCAACTTCACAAGGTTCTAAAATCAAGCCGCGATCGCCAGGGTAAATAAGTCTAGATACAATGGTAGGGTATAACGTTGACCAGCACGGCGACGGGAGTCTCTCAGCTCCACAAAAGCTTCGATAATTGCTGGTTGACTCATGGTAGTAGATACATTCATTTTTAGTGTTGCATCTTACCATACAACTTTTACATTTAGTATGAAAAAATATTGCTTTCTGTTTAACCCAAAAGCATCAAATCACAATATAGAAACAGATTGAAAAGAGAAATTAAGGAGTTAACACATATAGCTGGGGACTAGGGACTGGGTGAAAAGTCTTTTTGTGTCTAGGTTTTATCATCTGTTGATGTCCTAACACTACTGCCGACAGCTATATGTCTAACCTTTCGTCTAAATCTCCTGGTTGTTCTGGGTTAATTAGTGGAATATTCATTTTTTAATCATGGGGTTCCCCACACCCCACACCCTATGCCCTACACTCCCTTCATTTGCTTAACTTTTTCTGAATCTTCTGCTAATCACAGGTTTTTAGCTGCTGGGGGAGATTTTTGTCCTGATTTTTAGGGTGTCATTGTGCATAAGTTAGTGGGAGGCTATCTTGTAGGCTATGCCTATCCCCAAAAAAGGGTGGAACTGATATTTGATAACTCACGTCAGTTTCAGTAGTAGCATTGAGTAAATTGACGCAATATCAACATACAATGCTCAGTTTTTCAACTTTAGTTTATTAAGGTTGCGTCTGTATGGCGCGATCGCAAATTGTTTGCTGAGGTTTGTATGAATAGGACTATTTTGATTGGTCTGATGGCATTGCCTGTTTATTTACACAATACCTGTAATATAATACCATTTTTTCAACATCAAAACCCTATAGCAAGTGGGCTAATTATCCACGGCACAAATGCTCACTCACGCATAACGCCGTGGCAAATAGCTGCTAGAGATGACCAACTACCAGATTGCCTGCGCGATCGCACTTGTAGGGAATAGGGCGGGGAAGCGGGGGAGCAGGGGAGCAGAGGAGCAGAGGGAGCGGGGGAGCAGAAATTGTAATACTTTAAATCCAATTTAGTATTGGAACTGAAGCTGATTAGAACTGTAAGTTTTAACTCTGACCATAGAAAATTACTCGATAGTCAACAACATTGCAAAATTGTACTTCACAGTACCTTTTTATCTGCTGGATATTTTTAATATTCATAACAGTAACTTGTTTTATATCAAGATTTTTTGCTAATTCTCATAGTAGTATTCTTGCTTATTTAACGTCAGTTCGATGAACCTCTCCCTTCCAACCTCCCTCTCCTAAAAGGCAAGGGAGGATAAACGAAAAAATTACGATTTTACTCCCCTTTCCTCGTAGGAGAGGGGTTGGGGGAGAGGTCAAAACAGCACTTGTCGAACTCACGTTATTTCATAAATGGCTGTATTACTATGTACCTAAAAAAACGCATAATCTAGGATAAATCATCCTGAATGCTGCTAATTTTATTAGTAAGTTAATGGTAATGAACCTAGACTAAAGCATAAATTTCAGAAAATAAATATATTAATTCAGCAGATTTCATCTTTCCCCCTATTGAGTGAATTCGATTAGTTATGATCCTAGATTTAGCAAGATTTTATCAGGCTTGTAATCCAAGCAGACCTCTAATGGTGGGAAATGCTAGCGATCGCCAGTACTATATCGATTTTGCTGCGGTGCGGGGTGGCAAAATCATTGAGGCTTTGCAGCGTACTATTACTAGGATATCGCCGGATGCACCAACTTGTCAGCTATTTACAGGGCATCTCGGTTGTGGAAAATCAACGGAATTATTACGACTGCAAGCCGAGTTAGAGGAGCAGCAATTTCATGTAGTCTACTTTGAGTCTACCCATGTCTTAGAAATGGCAGATGTGGATGTGACTGATATTTTATTGGCCATCGCGGGTCAAGTCAGCGAAAGTTTAGAAGCGATGAAAATCCGCCTCAAACCCCGCTACTTTACTAAGTTGTTTGCTGAGGTGGTTGATTTTCTGCAAACGCCAATTGAACTTGGTTTAGAAGCAGAATTGTCTGTGGGCATTGGTAAAATTACCGCTAAGACCAAAGAAAGTCCACAATTGCGGCGCAGATTAAGAGATTATTTAGAACCACGCACCCAAAATATTTTGCAGTCGATTAATACTGAACTGCTAGAACGTGCTAACCAAGAACTGAAAGCTTTGGGTAAAAAAGGCTTAGTAGTAATTGTTGATAACTTGGATCGAGTAGCAATTCGGCCTTTACCATCAGGGCGATCGCTACCAGAATACTTGTTTATCGAGCGGGGTGAACAGTTACGCAAACTTGATTGTCATATAGTTTACACTATTCCCCTGGCTCTGACTTTCTCCAACGATAGCGCCGAACTACAACATCGCTTGGGGGGTGGAGTCGCGCCCAAAGTTTTACCGATGATACCTGTGCGTTTGCGTTCTGGCGAGGTTTTTACCGAAGGGCTGGAATTAATGCGACAAATGGTGTTGGCCAGAGCTTTTCCTGACATTTTGGCTAGCGATCGCTTAAGCTTAATTACAGAAGTGTTTGATAATTTGGAAACCTTAGATCGGTTATGCCTGATTAGTGGTGGTCATGTGCGTGATTTGCTAGGGTTGCTGTTTGACTGTCTGCGGGAACAAGACCCGCCATTTGACCGGGAGTGTATTGAATTAGTCATCCAAAGACAGCGGGACTATCGAGCTAATGCCATTGACCCTGAAGAATGGGAATTAATTTTTCAGGTGGTGCAACAGCAAAGAGTCCGAGGTGATATCGAATACCATACCCTGTTGCGGAGTTTATTTGTGTTTGAATATCGCGATCGCCAGGGAGCTTGGTTTGCCGTCAACCCAGTTTTAGAAGAAACGCCAAAATTTAGATCATGGTTGAACGACACCCACAAGCAGATATAAGAGCAGCTAATGAACGCGCTCTACAGAGTTTGGGGAGGGCAATTTCTCTCTCCAGCGGTCAATTTTCTCTGGTTTTGGCATGTTGTAATTATCGAGTTTTGCAAGAGGAAATGTTGCAAAGACTCGCAGAAATATTACAAGCAGAACATCTACAAAAAGTGGTTTTGCCCCGCAATGCTAGAAGTCTTTATCTCAACATCCATTTACAACTAGTGACTGAGGAAAAACCACCCTCAGCCTTGATGGTTTTGGGTTTAGAGGCTGTGGAGGCAATTGACGATTTACTCAGTTCAATTAATCATATTCGTGATGAATTTCGCAAAACTCACCCCTTTGCTTTCGTTTTGTGGGTGAATGAAGAAGTCTTGCAAAAAGTGGTACGTTTTGCACCAGATTTTGCTAGTTGGGCGGCTACACCAATTCGGTTTGAAATGACTACTCCCCAACTGCTGCAATTTTTGCAACAGGAAACTGACTCTTTGTTTGCCACAGTTTTACCAAAGGATGCTGCACAACACCAAGAACCGGAAAATTTAGACAATTATTCTACTCTCGAACAAGTTTGGCAGCATAACGATGAACTCCAGTTTGCCATTAAAGAATTGCAAGAGCGTGGTATTACTTTAGAGCCAGAATTACACGCTAGTTTAAAATTTGTTTTCGGTCTAGATAATTATGTGAGTGACCGCATCAATATCGCTTTAAGCCACTTGAGCCAGAAAACCGTAGTCACAAGCAAGTTGAATTTGACTGCCATAAGTTTGATGCAACTCTAAAGATTTTTGAGCAACAATTTGCAAATCTTCCCACTCTTGCATATGTTGCAAAACT
>NZ_JAECZC010000049.1 GCF_016056305.1 Amazonocrinis nigriterrae CENA67
GGATGAGGGGGATGAGGGGGATGAGGGAGAAATAACTCCTAACTTCTAACTCCTCACTCCTCACTTCTAACTTCTAACTCCTAACTTCCCAAAGTGGTTAGCACACAGAGAAACAAGGCTTCAGTCCACTCAACTACTGCGCCGTATGTATCTCCTGTATGACCGCCTAATTTGTGATTAAACCATGCTCCGGTAAGAGTGGCGATCGCAATCCCAGTAAATATCATTCCCAAAGCCAAAAATAGGTGTTTGCCATTTAATAGCCAAAGTAAACCACTCAAACTGCACAGTAATAGCAATCCTGGTAATAAATCTTTGTATGAACGAATGGCTTGTTTGTGAAATGCGCCTTTACCTGTAGGTTTGAGGTAAGGATATCGGAGAATTGCTAGTTGCTGTCCCCAGCGTCCCCAACCGCAAGCCGCCATCATCATCAGCCAACGGTTTTCTGAGATATCTGTTAAGGCTGTTGTTTTCAGCAATAGTATCGCGATCGCTGCCATTGCTCCAAACGCACCTGTAGCGCTATCTGCCATCACCTCTAGTCGCCGCTTTGGATCTCCCACTGCTAAACCATCGGCAGTATCCATTGCCCCATCTAAGTGTAATCCTCCAGTAATAGCAATCCAAATGCTTACTACTAACGCGCTACGAGTTAACACTGGCATACCCAGATAATTCATTCCTGCATCACACAACCCCAAAATTACCCCAATCACCAACCCTACAAACGGTGCAATATGCGCTACCCCTTGAAAATCTAATCCATTTAGATAAGGCAGAGGAATTGAGGTGTAAAATAATATACTAGAATATATATTTAAAAGGAGCTTTTTCCACCACCAACACTGATGTGACATATGGGTTATATTCATTAAGAGGCAGTTGCACCAATGACGCTGAAAATTGCGTTACAATCAGCAGCGGCAGTTTTTAAAGCTTTGGATAAGTTTGCTTGTGATTAAAGATTCATTCAAAAAATTTTGCTATGCTGGTTTCGGTAACATAAAGATTTCATGTACTAAAATTAACTCGGCGTTAAGAGATTCTAGTCAACTAGAATTTCACTAAAAAAGTCGTCCTTTCTATCCTTCAACGAATAAATTAGCCTAGATTGTTAGACGATCGCGCCACAAAATTGATATTTTTTTAAATGTAGGAGACCAACAAGCTGTTCAATTGATTATGTAAGCTGTGTTGTAACTCACCTTCGCTCATTTCCTAATTTCCTATGAGTCATCATCTACCCGACGCCAGGATACCAGCTCCATGCATTGTGAACACGGGCATTATCGTGAATAAGCTCGACATGCGCCGATTGCTGGCTGATTTAGGTCGAGTCCACTACATCTACACCCAAGAAGGCAAGCTACAGAGCGAGGGTGAAGGGGATGTGATGGAAGTGTTTGCCAACCCGCAACGGTCTACCTTGGTTGCTAACAGTGCGCTTTACCTGAATGTTTGTAGTTTTGATTATCTGGAACTGAAGCTGTCGGTACAGCAGGAAACATGCTTTGATTTGATGCAAGAAGGTATGTGTCTACGCCTGATTCCCCTTTCTACCCCTCTACAAGAGCGAAGGGAGCGGAACTTGAATGTTAGCGCTATAGAAGCGATGATGGAGCAAGTCCTCTCAGCCAGATGGGATGCGGAAATTGATGATGATTGTTCTGATTCATTTTAAATAATTGCTTTGTTATCTGGTTTACGACTGTCATTAGTCATTAGTCCTTTGTAAATACTTTTGACTCATGACTAAGAACAACCAGATATTGATTTGCCCTAATACCATTTGGTTTTATGGCTACTTGTCATGGATTTTTGAAACTCTTTCTCAGTGAGCGTTTCAAATCCAAAATCTCAAATCTAAAATCCAAAATGGTATGAGTGCTGTATTTTCTTTTGAAACCCTAGCTCGCTGTAGCCAGACAAAAGCTAGAGCCGGGGTATTTTTCACCCCCCACGGCCCTGTAGAAACTCCCAGGTTTATGCCAGTAGGAACGCTGGCGAATGTCAAAACCGTTACCCCTGCTCAACTGAAAGATACTGGGGCGCAAATGATATTATCTAATACATATCATCTCCACCTCCAACCAGGAGAAGCAATTGTGGCTGGAGGTGGCGGATTGCATAAATTCATGGGTTGGAATGGGCCCATGCTCACCGATTCTGGTGGATTTCAGGTTTTCAGTTTAAGCGAGATGCGAAAAATTACTGAGGAAGGGGTAACATTTCGTTCACCTCATGATGGACAAATTATTAACTTAACGCCAGAACGCTCTATCGAGATTCAAAATACTTTAGGGGCGGATGTAATCATGGCATTTGATGAATGTCCCCCCTACCCAGCTACTCGCCAAGAGGTAGAAGCTGCGACTAATCGGACTTATCGCTGGCTAGAACGCTGCATTACGGCTCATACTCGTAGCGATCAGGCGCTATTTGGGATTGTTCAAGGTGGCGTGTATCTAGATTTACGCTCTCAAGCGGCTGTGGCTTTAGCTAAGTTGGATTTGCCTGGATATGCCATTGGTGGCGTGAGTGTGGGAGAACCGCCAGAATTGATGGCTCAGATTGTGCAAGCTACAGCACCATTGCTACCACCCGAAAAGCCGCGTTATTTGATGGGTGTGGGAACTTATCGGGAAATGGCGATCGCTATCGCCTCTGGTATAGATTTATTTGATTGCGTGATTCCCACCCGTTGGGCAAGACATGGTACAGCGATGGTACAAGGCGATCGCTGGAATTTAAAAAATGCTAAGTTTCGTGAAGATTTTGCACCATTAGATGAAACTTGTCCTTGTTATGCATGTCAAAATTTCAGCCGCGCTTACATATCTCATTTAGTGCGATCGCAAGAGATTTTAGCTTATACATTATTGAGCATTCATAACATTACCGAACTGATTCGTTTTACCCAAAAGATCAGAGAATCAATATTGAGCGATCGCTTTCCTACAGAATTTGGTCAGTGGCTTGAGGAAGCAGGGGAGATCAGGGATGAGGGAGATGAGGGAGATGAGGGAGAAATAACAACTGACAACTGACAACTGACCAATGACTAATGACCAATGACCAAACCATGTTAAGATACATCTCAATTATGAAAGCTGTGTTGGATTAGGTGGATTTAAACGAACATGGAAGCAGCACTTTTATTAGCAAAACTGCCTGAAGCTTACCAAATCTTTGACCCTTTGGTAGACGTTCTCCCAGTTATTCCTGTTTTCTTCTTGTTACTTGCTTTTGTTTGGCAAGCAGCTGTTGGATTTAGGTAAGTTAATTTATTGTCAATTGCTGGGACAGGCTAAAGTTCCTGTCCTATTTTTTTGCAAAATTATCTTCTTTAAACTTGATAATTATTAATATTTTGTAATATTTTTCGAGAAATTAAGTAAGATAGGTAGAAAGCCTATTAAAAACTCAGCCTTTCCAGGTACGTTTACAGTCAACGAGGAATCTATCGGCTATGGGTAATATCAAATTTGTTAAAGAAAATAAAGAAGTAATCGCGGCAGATGGTGCTAATCTCCGACTAAAAGCAATTCAAAATGGCATTGATATATATACATTGTTTGGCAAGATGACCAATTGCGGCGGCTACGGTCAGTGCGGTACTTGCATTGTTGAAATAGTCGAAGGAATAGAAAATCTTTCTGATCCCACAGATGTAGAAAACCGAAAATTAAAGAAAAAGCCTGCTAATTACCGCCTTGCCTGTCAAACTTTAGTGAATGGCCCTGTAAGCGTGGTGACAAAGCCTTAACTCTGTAAAAAATTTGAGCTAATACTGGCATCGATGATGCTATTCTAAAGTTGTTGACTGGAAATCAAAATTAAAGAGAGGCTTTCAAGCCATGCAAGTTAATGACCTTGGGTTTGTAGCGAGCATTCTGTTCGTGCTAGTACCCGCCGTGTTTTTAATAATTCTGTACATCCAAACTGCTAGCCGCGAAGGTAAAAAAGATAGCTAAAACTTTGTGCATTAAATAAAGACCCCTACATCTATGGTGTAGGGGTTTTTGTTTATCAACCGCTAAATTTATTTTGACCTTAAGCAACTGTCCGCGCCAACAACACAGGACAAGTGGCATTGACTCGAACGTAGTCAGACAAAGAAGCACCTACTAGTCGGTCTATATCAACAAAGCTTTTAGCTACCGATGGACGGCGGTCTGGAGAACCAATCAATAATAAGTCGATGTTCAACTCGTTTGCCAAGCGACAAATCTCTTCAGCCGGTTTACCGCTACTAGTGTAACAACGAACTGGTACACCGTATTTTTGCGCTTCAGCAACTGCTGGTGCTAAAAGTGAATTTTTGTCTGGAATAATTTCGTTAATTTCCGATGTTTTACCACGCAAATCTGTAGTAATGTGAGTCAAAATTAACTGACCACCTTGAATGTCTTTCAGTAAGAACAAAGCTAAATTCAAGCAATGTTTAGCTGCATCGGAATTATCCATCGCCACCATCACGCGCTTAATTCTTTTGACATAAATGTCATCTTTAACCAGCAACATCGGGCGAGAAGATAGCTGAAAAACATACTGACTCACTGAGTTCGATAAAATCGATTGCAGACGCTTAAGTCCGCGTGAACCCATAATAATTAGATCAGCGTCAATTTCATCTGCTACTTGGCAAACTACATCCTTGGGTTCGCCTTGCCGCAAAATCGAAGAAACTTGGCTAGGATCTAAATTCAAAGTCTGAATGGCATTAGCCAGAATTTTACCACCTTCTTCCCATTTATCTGTCATAGCGGCAGCAGTACTTTGGGCAGGAACAACATGCAAAACTGTAACTTTTGCTTGTTGTATTGATGGTATTTCTTTCAAGGTCTTGAGCATTTCTTCTGCATGTCCCAAGCCAGAAACCGCTAGCAAAATTTTCTCTATCATTGTTACTTTCTGTTGTTAAGGTTGCTTTGGTGTTTGCTCTTAATTGCTTGGCTTATTTGAGGTTTTCAACGCCTGACTCAACAACCTAGTAAGTAAGTTAGTGCAAACAAATTTTTAATTATTTAGTTATTAGCTCTAAATATATGACAAATAACTAAAATTGATGGACTTTGTTTACACTTAGTTACCTGATTTTTCAACTAGGCTTCAATGATTAAGCATACTCTTAATATAGCGTATTTAACTTCATGAATTATTATATTATTTATTATTTTTAATCTATATTTACTATTTTTAATTAGAAATAAATTAAGTATTGCAAAGTTATGCTAGAAAAACTCGTAGACATACAGCATTTTTCCGCTAAACTCATAACTTTTTAAGAAAAATTTATGTATTTCCATGGTTTGGTGACTGAGCGTAGACGCTCTTGGCGGCTTGTCGCAGACATCGGCTTTTTGTCTGTTTATTAATTTAGTACCTGATACAGTAGGAGCGCAGCGGCCGCGGCACTTGTCTGGAAATGGAAAGTAGTGTCAAGCAAAAAATATAGTGTCTTAAGCTTTGTAACAATACTGATAAAACAAAAATTATACTCTCAATCAAAATTGTTGATACTTGACAAACAACCTCTCTGTGATTCGTTTAGCAAAAATTTGATATTGTTTAAAATTTTGATTAAAAAGTATAATAAATAACATAAGACAATCATATTTGCTAGTTCATAAACAACTTATATCCAACAAATAATAAATAGAGAATATTTGAAGTGAAAAGTTTTATACTAAAGAATTTATTCTTGGAATTTCCCGGTTAATCTAGCAAATAAATGTTAATTAAACCTAGAGGTTATGAAGTGGGCATGTCAATTGACTTGGTACATCTACAAAAAGTTAGAATCAGTACTTTGGTTGCAGAATGAACTTAAAATTGATGCTAATTTAATCTAGGTGTAATGGCTGTTTAGAGTAAGTTATGAAACTGCGGTTATTTGAGCAAAAGCGGGTGAGAGTTAAAAGAACATTGACCATAGCTGTGGTTACCGCACTGAGCGCAATTACCAGCGTTTCTTGCAGTAATAACAAAGATGTGTTAGTGACAGAAATAGGGGTTACTCCTCCTAGTCGTCGTGTAGCGACAACATCCCAAGCGGGGAGATTATACATTCAGGGCCAGAGTCAGCATGTCAAAGGCGATTCTACTGGCGCGATCGCATCGTATACTAAAGCGATTAACCTGAATCCTAAATATAGTGCTGCTTACAAAGGGCGGGGACTAGCCTACTTTGATTTAGGAGACAAACAAAAAGCGATCGCCGATTACAACGAAGCTATTCGCCTGACTCCCAACGATGTCGAAGCCTACAACAGCCGCGGAAATGCCCGCGCGGCATTAGGAGACAATAGAGGAGCAATCTCAGATTACAACGAAGCTGTTCGCCTTTCACCCAACTACGCCGAAGCATACAATAACCGAGCAAATGCTCGCTCAGCCCAAGGAGATAAAAAAGGAGCGATTGAAGATTACAATCAAGCTATTCTCCTCGACCCCAAATCAGCCATAGCCTACAACAATCGAGGCAATACCCGCGCTGCCCAAGGAGACAAACAAGGAGCGATTCAAGATTATACTGAAGCCATTCGCCTCAATCGCAACTTTGGCCCAGCCTACAATAACCGAGGAAATGCTCGTGCAGCTCAAGGAGACAAACAAGGAGCAATCCAAGACTTACAACAAGCAGCAGCCATCTTTCAAAGTCAAAATAACAACGACTTGTACCAACAAGTGATGAATAATATTAAAGAACTGAATTAGTTTAGATACTTTCCTTCAAACCCATAAATCCAGACGATATACAGTAATTTGTATTAACACCATTAGAGCCAGCATTAGAGCAGTATGTCCTGTATCGCCAAATTATTAACGAAATGGGGAGCGATCGCAACTCTAATGTAGGGTGCGTTGTCGCAAAGCGCAACGCACCACAATGTTAAATAACTCGTAAATTAGGTTTTGCGATTCGTAAATTAGGTTTTGCGATTCGTAAACTAACTTTTGCGATTCGTAAATTAGGTTTTGCGACTCGTAAATTAGGTTTTGCGACTCGTAAACTAGGTTTTGCGATTCGTAAATTAGGTTTTGCGACTCGTAAACTAGGTTTTGCGACTCGTAAATTAGGTTTTGCGACTCGTAAACCTGTTTTTATAAATAAATTTCAGTAAATATACCTGCATTTATCCAACTGACTAATCCTAATGCTGTTAAAACTGGATTTATCAAACACTCTACAGCTAAAGCCCTAATTTTGCCTAAAATTAGAAGTGGTAACACAATAAACTTACAAATATGTAAAATGCCCACACTAAAGCTAACCAATGAGCAAGTAATTGAATTAATCAAACAGCTACCCACTGAACAGCAATTAGAACTGTTTAAATTTCTACTTTTGCAACAATGGGGGCAGTGGGAATCATTATCGCGCTATGGAGTTGATCAAGTTAGACTTATCGCTCAAGAACGAGGTTATAACTGGGATACAATGACCGAAGAAGAGCGCGAAACTTTCGTTGATGAAGTCGTGCATGAGGATTAGTACGATACGTTGCCGTTTTTGATACCAATATTTTGATCTCTGCTTTGTTGTCTACAACTAGCAATCCGTTTCGGTGTTTAGCACTGGCAAAGATTGGACAAGTTGAATCTGTGATTTGTCAGGAAATCCTCAATGAGTTTGCCGAAAAGTTGGTACTCAAGTTCAGGTTTTCTCAGGAAATGGCACAAGCGGCGGTTGAAGAGATACGTACTTGTTCTCGTTTAGTTGAAATTTCTGCGACATTACAGGCAGTACCAGATGATCCAGACGATAATATGGTTGTTGAGTGTGCCATAGTCGGTAATGCAACGCATATTGTTACAGGCGATAAACATCTTTTGACTCTAGCAAGGTATCAAAATATTGAGATTGTTAAAGCAACTGAGTTTGTTACCTTGTTATCCCAATTTTGACGCTTGTGTATTAACGCACCCTACAAACACGGTATAAATCTAGAAAATACACAAAATTTTTTGTATAATAAATTGATTACAAGTACTTACTTTTTTGCAGGTACTTAATTGAAAAAGATATAATTCATGCTATCAGTTAGTCATTGGTTATTTCACTAAGACTAAACTAACCTCTATTATCGTCACTAAAAATTTTAAGCATGGGCGGTCAAGTCTATCATTTTCAACCTGATTTATTGAATTTACTCGTAAATACTATTCCAAAGCTTTGCAAGAGAAAGAAAGACGTTATAATATTCTTCTCTAGTGCTGGGGTTAATCAAAAGCTATTGGCAGATCTCAACGAAAAAGTTCAGAAAGATGCAAGCAGTATTAATAAATATGAGATTGCTAGAACAGCATTGGTACGGCTTAATGATGCTGGTGATGCTGCACTCCGTGAAAGGAGAGAAATAGTTAAACGAGTTGTTGAGTTTAACGATTTCTCAGGATGCTGGCCTGACGATCAAATACCAGCTATGGGGTTAGTAGCTAAAGTTAGAGAGTTAGTAAATGTTAAGGACTCTTTTACAAGATTACAACAGAATTATGAATCTAGGCTTGAGGAAGACAAGAAGAAACGCCAATTAGAGGAAGAAGCCAGGCTTGAACAGCTTAAGCAAAAGAGAGAAAAACGACAGAATATTAAATCGGAGTTGAGCGCTCTTTACCAAGAAACTGACACTAAAAAGCGAGGAAAGCAATTAGAGGGAGTTTTGAATCGTTTCTTTGAGAGCGAGGGAATTTTAGTTAGAGAATCTTTCACTATAAAAGGCGAAAATAATGAAGGAGTAATTCAGCAAATTGACGGAGCAATTGAGGTCAATAGTCATCTTTATCTTATTGAAATGAAATGGTGGAAAGAAGCATTAGGCCCTGGAGAAGTAGCACAGCATGTAATGCGGCTTTTTGAGAGAAGTGATGTTCGTGGTATTTTTATTTCAGCATCCGGGTATACAGATGCAACAATTATTAATATCCAAAAAGCACTTAATCAAAAAATTATTGTGCTTTTCACCTTAAAGGAGTTAGTACTTCTCTTAGAAAGCGAAAACTCTTTTGAATCTCTTTTAAAAACTAAGGTTGAAGCTATTCAGCTTGAAGGCAAGCTAGTATATGACCTTTAATACAAAAGTGTAAAGTCTTGTAGCTACTGTCTTATAAGTGCAAGCAAGAGGGTATGCGATCGCATCCCTGCCGTAAGCTTAACTCACCGTTATCTCAAATATCAAAAATATTCGACCTAACCTACAGGCGATCGCACAATCTTGGTGGCTGTAATGACAAAATGTAACTACAATTGATTATTGTAGATGTTGTCAAGTCATGCAATACGAGTGGGATGAAGAAAAGCGCCTTGCTAATCTTCTAAAGCATGGGATTGATTTTATCGACATCCCAAATGTATTTCATGGAGATACTTTAACAGTTGAGGATGATCGCTACAGCTACGGAGAGCAGCGTTTTGTCACGTTTGGTTTGTTGCAAGGGCGAGTAATTGCTGTTGTTCATACCGAGCGAGAAGACTGTACCCGTATTATTTCTGCAAGGAAAGCTACTAAGTATGAACAACGAATCTATTTCGAGCAACTCTCAAACTGATTGGCAACGATTGGATGCAATGAGCGATGAAGATATTGATTTATCAGATTGCCCAGAGATTACACCAGAAATGTTTGCTAAGGCAGTAGTGCGACGGGGTTTACCTGTTGCTAAAAACAAAGTTCAACTTACACTTCGTATTGACAGTGATGTACTGGAGTGGTTTAAGTCCCAAGGGCGTGGATATCAAACACAGATAAATACGTTGTTACGCGCTTACATGGAGGCGCATAAATAGCAGATTTTTCTACTGCCTGAACCATAGAGTTTTCCTGTATCGCCCAAACTCTAAAGGCAATTTAAAGTAACAAGGCAAATAACCTTTGACTTTCACGCACTCGTCATGTTAATCTCAATCAGACCAATCGGTCGGTAACACTGTGATGTCTAAAGGCGAAGAAACCAAAGCTAGAATTCTGCAACAAGCAGCCGAACTGTTTAACCAACAGGGGTATGCTGGCTCGTCCATGTCAGATATCATGCGTGTGACTGGATTACAGAAAGGAGGAATTTATAATCACTTCCAAAGCAAAGATGAGCTAGCGTTGCAGGCTTTTGACTTTGCGATCGCCCGCATCAACCAACATAATAGAGCAGCATTGCGAAACAAACACCATGCAGTTGAACGCTTGCAGGCAATGATTGATATCTTTCGCAACTATGTAGACAACCCACCGATTAAGGGAGGATGTCCACTACTGAATACTGCTGTTGAAAGTGATGATGCTCATCCCATATTAAAAGAACGCGCTCAACAGGCGATGAACTCTTGGCGACACCTGATTTGTAGAATTCTGGAAAAGGGAATTAAAAAGGGCGAAATTCGCTCTGAGGTAAATGCTGATGAAATCGCCACTATCATCATTGCAATGTTAGAAGGAGCTATCATGATGAGCAAGTTATACGAAGATTCAGTTCATATACAAAGGGCAATTAATCATCTCAATGAATACCTAGAAAGTCATCTTTAAATCTCTGGTATGAAATTCTGAGCTGATATAGCTCAAATTTTTTAGAAATTAACAGACCATTCGGTCTTAAAATCAGAATAATGCACAATTATGCTAGCAACTAACAAACAGCACAGACCACTATAAGTAGTATTAGAAATACCTGTAAGGACATATGACATCGACTTTGCAGGAATTGTCAGCAACGAGGAATTTGGTAATTGGTAATTGGCCCATTACCCATTACCCATTACCAAAGCGGCGGGGCGGCTTTCCTCCCCATCCACGAGGAATGGGGTTTCCCGCCGCTTTCAATGAATTAGCAGCACTAGCAACACAGAAGGGTGCTTTTGTTAATTTACAGAATAATCGTCCTATTCCCATTCCAGAGGAATTGCATAAGAAATATTTAGAGTTTCAGCAAATTTTACCAATTAATAATTCGTAAATTCAGGATTTTCTATGCTCAAATTTTACTACAACCCTGTTTCGCCTAATGTTCGCCGTGTATGGCTCACCTTGTTAGAAAAGGAAATTCCTTTTGAGACGGTATTGGTTAAACTAAATGGTGATCAATTAAAACCAAATTTTCTGCAAATTAACCCCTTTCATCACATTCCTGTGATAGTGGATGACGGTTTTCGAGTTGTAGAATCTTTGGCAATTCTGGACTACTTAGAAAGTAAATATCCTACACCTGCAATGCTACCTACCGATCCTCAGCAATTAGCAACGGTGCGGATGGTACAAATGGTAACAGCTAATGAATTGTTTCCCAAAGTGATTTCTCTCATTTATGAAAGTGAAGACTCACCGCAATTTGCAGAAGCTAAACAGCATATAGATCAAGTACTGAAATTTTTCACAGTTGCTTTAGGCACTGGGACTTTCTTTGGCAGTCAACAATTAACATTAGCAGATATCGTTGCGGGAGCTGTAGTACCTTTATTGCCGAGGTTAGGTATTAATCTCGATGATTACCCTGAGCTTCAAGCTTGGTATGAGCGTTTAATGCAACGTCCAGCATGGCAGAAAACAGAAATAAGTGCAGAAGATTTTGAACAATTCAAGCGGCGAGTCAGAGTTTTAGTGAAGCTACATCGACACAAGTTGAATCAAGCAAACAAATAAAATGAAAACAACTAGCAAGTCATTAGCCATTGCTTGTGCATCAGGTAGTTTTAAAGGTGCATTTGCTCACGGTGTGTTAAGTGCTTTAGAAGCAGGCAAAATTAGAGGAGATGCTTATGCTGCTGCGTCTTCCTCTGTGATACCCGTTGCTTGGGCTGCTATTGGCAAAACAACAGATTTGGGTGTAGATTACTGGTTTGGTGGCTTACAGCTACTCAAGCAAGCAAATGTGGGTATGAGTCAGGTGGTGCTGGCGGGAATTAACAAGTGCAGTCCGCCAAAAGAACAACTGTTTGCACCAGAAACACCACCATATTTTATTGCTACTAGTGCTGTAGTTTCTGAAAGTGCTGCTAACGAAACTCAAAGTCAAAAGGCGAGACGTTTGGGGAAACGCTTGTTAGTAGCCGCTGGGAAAAAAGACCGCAGTTGGGTGGATGAACACTTGCAGCCGGTTTTGTTTAGTGTTAGTAACTCCAGACACGAGTTGCGTTTAGATGCTGGTAACTTTGAAGAAGTCGCTTATGCTTCTTCGCGGATGCTTCATGCTTGGGATATTGCTGCTTGGATAGGGGGAAAGCCTTTTGTAGATGCTTCTTACACCTGTTTGTGTCCAGCAATAGAAATGGTTGAACAAGGATATCAACAAGTAATTGCGATCGCTAATGAACCAGGCACTCTATATCGAGATATGTTTCAAACACAAGCAATTCCCGAAAGCTATCAAGGAGTCAATATCCATATTATTAAACCAGATGTAGACCCCAAAGAATTAGGCGTTGATTTTACAAAAGCCACTGAAGAGGGTTTAGCTGCTATTTATCAGCATGGACAGCAAAAAGGTCAAGAATTCATCGAAAGCGGCGGGAAAGTCCATCTCCTTGCGGGTGGTTGAGGTTGATCTGCCGCCGCTTTGGGAATTGGGCATTGGTACCGATTTAAATAATCTTTGCGACACATGGATTAACTGTAGGGGCGTACAGCTGTATGCCTCTAACTGTAGTCAGCATCAAGCAATTCGGCTGAGGTTGCTATATCTGGTGCTAGCTGAACCCCAGCCGCAAAAATTAAACCACGAAGTTGCTAATAGTCACGTTAGATGCTGTCACGTTATTCAACGTCACTAAAGTACTAAAGCTATCACCACCACCATTGGTATCAATCTGGACTAAAGTATTTGACCCCGACTGTATCCATTGCAAGTAACCAGCGCCAACGGGATTGCTGTCGGAGTAACCTAAGCTAGAGAAAAGAGCATCTAAGTTAATGACATCACCACTGGTTTGGAAATCAGTAATATTGTCACCAGCTTCGCTAAAGGTATAGTAGTAAAACTTGTCATTGCCAGCACCACCAGTTAAAGTATCGTTACCAACACCACCAACTAATGTGTCGTTGCCATCTCCACCAATTAGGGAGTCGTTGCCATCTCCACCATTAAGTGAGTCGTTATCTATTTCGCCATACAGACTATCATTCCCTAGCAAGCCGAGGAGAGTATCATTGCCGTTACCACCATAAAGCCGATCATTGTCATCCCCACCCGATAAATAGTCATTACCGTCAGCGCCGGAAAGATAATCGTTTCCAGCGTCCCCATACAGATAGTCATTATCCTTATAGCCATACAAAGTATCGTTTCCACTTCCCCCCTTGAGGGTATCATTGCCGTCACCCCCAGAAAGATTATCATTACCATTCCCGCCTAACAGGCTATCATTACCATAAGAGGCTGTGAGATCATCATTGCCATCACTGCCATCAAGGGTATCATTACCGTCTCCACCCTCAAGATAATCGTTTCCCACACCGCCATATATTTTGTCGTTACCATATCCTCCATAAAGCAGATCGTTTCCAGATCCACCTGTGAGGGTGTCGTCACCATCTTCACCCTTGAGGTTATCATTACCCGCACCAGCAGTAATGGAGTCGTTACCGACACCGCCATAAATCAGGGCATAACTAGCGGCAGTAACATTGATGATATCGTTACCACTACCTGTATACAGCCTTAACTCTTCAATTTCTTTAAAAGTCGTGCCATTAGACACTGTTCCATTTGAGGTGCTGGTATAGGTGACAGTTAAAGCAGTGGTGGTAGAGGAAAAATCTAAACTCAGGTAATCATTACCTGCACCACCAACTATTGTGTGTACCCCATAACTGTTATAAATCGAGTCGTTTCCGTCTCCGCCATTGAGAGTATCGTTGCCACCATCACCATAAAGAATATCGTTGCCGACCTCACCAAGCAAGGAGTCATTGCCGTTACCACCGTAGAGATAATCGTTGCCATCGCCGCCGTTGAGGGAATCATTACCATTACCGCCGGAAAGATTATCATTTCCTAATCCACCAGTGAGGGAGTCATTGCCGTCACCGCCAGAACCCGAATCATTGCCATCAGCACCATCAAGGGTGTCATTACCGGCATCGCCATTGAGATTGTCATTTCCGTAACCACCATACAACTTGTCATTGTCGGCACCACCGTATAGCTTATCGTTTCCATCTTGACCATAGAGGGTGTCATTGCCGTTACCCCCGGAAAGATAATCATTGCCTGAACCGCCACTGAGACTGTCATTACCGTCATCTCCGTAGAGGTCATCATTACCTGCACCAGTGGTGATAGTGTCATTACCTCCACCACCGTGAATATTGGCATAGGTAGCAGCAGTCACATTGATGCTATCGTTACCACTGCCTGTGTATAATTCTAGACTTTCAATTTCTTTAAACGTCGTGCCATTAGAAACTGTACCTGATGAAGTACTGGTGTAATTGACGGTCAAGGAGGCAGTGGCAGACGATATATTTAATTTGAGATAGTCATTGCCTGCACCACCAACAATGGTATCTTTGCCAGTACCGTCTTCAAAATAATCGTTGCCGTCACCGCCATTTAAGGAATCGTCACCGCTATTACCATACAGGCTATCGTTTCCAGTGCCTCCATCAATCGTATCATTACCATTGTCGCCATAAAGTCGGTCATTGCCATCGCCACCATTTAGTTTGTCATTGTCGTCACCACCAGACAGATAGTCATTACCTAAATCGCCATTGAGGATGTCGTTACCTCCATAGCCGTAAATACTGTCAGCACTAGTAGTGCCATTGAGTGTGTCATTTCCAGCAGTTCCATAAATAGCCATTGAAATTATGCTCCTTTTGGGTATGAAATGATTGCTGTTGGTCTTGGTAAATGCATTTTGTTGTTGCTTGCTATTAGCAAGCAACAAAAGTTACTCAAAAATATTTTTGTTCGACTAGGAAGGCTAAATTAAAGCAGCACAATTGAGATACTTTTTTACGCAAAAAGTACCACCAGTCGAAAATATTTATGTTTTTTACAGATTAAAAGCAAACTCCCTGTGATTTTTTGTAGCAGACACAGAAAGCAAAGCAAATATAACACTTGACTTGATCAGGGATTAAAAATGCTTTTAACCGTGTACAGCATCAATAAAACCATATTTTTTCTAGTATTTCAGAATTGCTTAGCCACATATTTGACATCTTTACAGAAACTTCATAGTTGCATAAGTATTTCTACTGTGTATTTAAAGATTAGCTTAAGTTTATCTAATTGCTTTTGTATTTGGTTATAGATATTGCATTTGACTATACCAATGATTTGTTAGGTTAATTTAAATGTTGGCTAACAAATAACCCGATAAGATAAGGTTTTTAGGCAACTAATTTACAAAATATTAAGCTCATCGTTATGGAGAATTGTTATGAACTCAGGTTCAGGCGATCGCACTCCACTAATCCCTGATGTTAAACCCCCACTTTGGTGAAGTGGAGGCTTTTAAATTTCCGTGTTCCCAGTTTCCAATACTTTAGAGTGAACCTTCCACACGCAGGACATCAAATTTGATGAGATACATTAGGGTGCGAAGTAATAGTGTAGGAGAGACATCTGCGTGTTGTTGGAGGATGGTTGCAATTGATACTGAGCCTTGTTGTGCGATCGCAGCTAAAATTGCATCTATAGTTGCATTTGTAATCCTTTTATCTGCACCAAAATTAGTGAGCCAATTTTGCCTCAATTGTTGCAAATGTTCTGGTGTACTCATGACACCAAGTATTAACACTAAATTTTGGCTTAGTCTTGCACTGGTGTAATGGGCAAACAACCTAAAAGGATCATCACCCAAAGGTGCAGGTGGGCTACCTGGTAGAACTGGTGCAGATATCGGTGCAGTAGCGCGAATTTCTGCTAGTTGCTGCCAAAGGTTTTCATAAGCTGCAATTACCACTTGCCAATCGTAAATTTGTTTAGCGCGTTGTCGTCCATTTTCTCCTAAGCGCTTTCTTAATTCAGGATTCACAATCAACTTTTCTAACGCTTTTGCTGCGGCATCAATATCAACAGCAATTGTCATTGATGAATGAGCAATATAACTACTGTAATTTAAGTTATCACTGAAATATCCATAAGCTAAATCATATCCTGATCCTGGTGGAGGCATTAGCGTCGGAATTCGGAAACCGTCAATTTCATGACGCACAGTCTCTTGGTAACCGTCCCAATCTGAAACAATCACAGGTAAACCAGCCGCCATCGCTTCAATTGGTGTCAGTCCAAAAGTTTCTTGAATGTTATCTACTAAGGAAATAAAAATATCTGCGGCAGACCAAATTCCCACACGAACTTGTGGTTTACGTCCATCAACAAAAATACAATTAACCGACGGACAGAACATTTGAGTACTTTGTTTGAAACTGATTTCTTCTCTTTCGTCTTCAAACCAACCAGCCAAGACAAAATGAATTTTAGTATTAGTTGCTTGTGCTGCTTTTTCTAAAGCTAAATACATTGGTACAGGATGTGCTTTAGCATAAAAGCACAATCTGCCCACAAATAGCACAACAATTTCATCTTGGGGAATGCCAAGTGATTGACGCAGACTTTTGCGGATGTTTGTAGTATTATCGCCGTGGTCAAAGGCACTACAATCAACACCAAGAGGAATAATTGGTAGTTGTATATCAATATTAGGTTTGCCGCCTGTACGTTGAGCTAAATATTCAGCCCAAGTATTGAGAATATGTTCAACAGCAGTTTTGACTGCAATAGAAGTGCAGATTAAAGCATCCCAAGGCTCTATAGGTGCAATGAGTAAATCACCAATACCTTGCATAACTCCTGTACTAGCGATCGTGTGAGTCACACCACAAATACTATATCCCCGTTGTTCGCCAAATCGTCTAGTCCAAGCAAGTTTAGATAGTAGGGGATCGGGTTGATAAATTGTTCCTGCTTTGCTTAGTGACTGATGGTTGCTGGTAGGTAGCCATTGCACTTGTCGAGGACGTTGCATCCAAGGTTGAATGCGTTGGCAAAATTCCGCAAATTCTTTTTGACTGTCTGCGTAGCAATATAGGAATTCCGCTGTTCCATATTGGACAAAAGCTTTAAGAAATCCTTCACCAGCAGCTTGACGGCCTAAAAGTCTTTTGCCTGAAGTATCGTAACCATCTTTTTTGTATAAAATTGCGGCAGTGTTATTCATCCAAGCCACTCATTACTTACTGTTAATAATTGTGTATTCTGACACGATATAAAGATAAAACTTAAGCATGTCTCTTAAGTTTAGTTTCATACTTGCCTTGGTGACTAGATTTATTGGGTTTATGGGAATACCGCTTCGTGTAGTTCTAGTAGTACCTTTTGTACTGCAAATCTTTGCATCTGTAGGACTAACAGCATTTTTTTCGTTAAAAAATGGACAGAAAGCTGTTGATGAGGTTGCTATTCATTTGAGAAACGAAATAGCAAATCGGATTCATTCATATATCACAGATTACATGGAGAAACCCCAAATCGTCACCCAAATAAACGCCAATGCCATTGGTTTTGGTGAGTTGAATTTGAAACAACCCAAAAGTCTAGAACGCCATTTTTGGCATCAAATGGAAATATTCAAGTCTTTCAGCCCGATCGCTTTTGGCAGTGAACAGGGAGAAATTTATGCGGTGGATCGCTTGCATGATGGTTCACTAGTAATCCGCATCAAAAACCAATCAACAGGTGGTAAGTATCATACCTATGCCACAGATAGCCAAGGTAATCGTACTAATTTAATTCGAGTTAGCACAACTTTTGATCCTCGCACTCGTCCTTGGTACACAGAGGCGGTGAAAGCAGGTAAAAATACTTGGACTGAAATTTATCCTTATTTTTCTTCATCAGGTCTAGCAATCAGCGCTACACAACCTATTTATGGACAAAAAAATACTTTATTAGGTGTAACGAATGCAACTTTGTCTCTATCCCAAATTAGTAAGTTTTTGCAAAGTTTAAAAATCGGACGTTCAGGAAAGACATTTATTATCGAGCGTTCTGGAAACTTAGTAGCTAGTTCCACGAATGAACAACTTTTTATACTTAATAATATACCAAGACAGAGGAAGCATAAACGGCTGTCATCTCTAAACAGTAGAGATCGTGTCACTCGTTTAACAGCACAGTATTTGAATGCACACTTTGTTAACTTTAACAATATTCATTCTAGCCAGCAGCTCGACTTTAAAATTGATGGTAAGCGGCAATTCATACATTTAATGCCTTTTCAAGATGACTACGGACTAGATTGGGTAATTGTCGTGGTGGTTCCAAAAACCGACTTTATGGAACATATTGAAGCCAATAAACGAACCACTATTTTACTGTGCTTAGGAACATTGTTACTGACTACAGTAACGGGAGTGATTACTGCTCATTGGATTACTCAACCAATTATCCGCTTAAGTTTAGCCTCTAAGGAAATTGCTAAGGGAAAATTAGACCAAACTGTTGCAGTAGAAGGTATTCAAGAACTAAGAGTGCTTGCTGAGGCTCATAACCAAATGGCTACTCAATTACAAGAGTCATTTGCTCAACTATTAGAGACTAACAGGCGACTAAAAGCTGAGATTGTCGAGCGTAAGCAAGTAGAGGAAGCTTTGCGTCTCAGCGAACAGCGATTTCGATTGGCAATTGATCATATTCCCCATCCATTTATAATTTATGATGCCCAGCGACGTTTGCAGTTTGTCAATGCTTTTGGCATTAACCGCAGTGGTTATTCTGAGGAAGCACTTATTGGTCACACAGATGAAGAACTATTCCCAGATGAAGTTACAAATACTTATTTACCACTGCTGAAAAAAACTGTAGAGACATACACCTTACAAACTGGAGAATGTAAGATTAATTTGCCTGGTGGGATATTTACCATAATTGTTACTTACATTCCACTATTAAATGAACAGGGAGAAATTTATCAAATTCTCGCGCATACCTATGATATTACCGAGCGCAAACGAGTAGAAGAACAATTGCTGCATAATGCTTTTCATGATGCACTAACAGATTTACCAAACCGAGCTTTGTTTATAGAACGCTTAAAATATGCACTCCAGCAAGTTAAGCTACAAGAGAATTATTTATTTGCTGTGCTGTTTATTGACCTGGATCGGTTTAAAGTAATTAATGACAGTCTGGGACACATAATTGGAGACCAATTCTTGCTGGCGATCGCTAGTAGACTAAAAGTATGTCTGCGACCCACGGATTTAGCAGCAAGACTTGGAGGAGATGAATTTACTATTTTACTTGAACCAATTCAAGATGCCTCAGACGCTATTAAACTCGCTGAACGGATTCAACAAGAACTGGTGTCACCTATTGAGCTTGATGGACAAGAAGTGTTTACAACGGCCAGTATTGGCATCGCTTTAAGTTCCACAGTAAACTATAGCCAACCAGAAGACCTGCTTCGAGATGCTGATACGGCAATGTACCGAGCTAAGGCATTGGGTAGAGCGCGCTATGAGCTATTCAACTCAGATATGTATGCGTCAGCTATAGCCAGATTGCACTTAGAAAACGATTTGCGCCGTGCAATTGAACGTCGAGAATTTCGAGTTTATTATCAACCGATTATTTCGCTCACTAGTGGTTCTATTATTGGTTTTGAGGCTCTGCTACGCTGGCAACATCCAGAACGTGGTTTGGTTAATCCGGGAGATTTTATCTCTTTAGCAGAAGAAACTGGACTAATTATCGAGATTGGCTATTGGACACTGCATGAGGCATGTCAGCAGATGCAAGCTTGGCGATTCAACGAGTATCCCAGCTTAGAGAAAATTATTGTTAATCTTTCTATAAAACAGTTTTCTCAACCAAATTTAATTAAGCAGATTGAGCAGATTTTACGCTCAACTGGTATTGACCACAGCATTTTAATTTTAGAGATTACTGAAAGCGTAATTATGGAAAACAGCGAGCAAACAACCGCTACTCTCTCACAAATTCGAGAGTTGGGCGTTGAAATATCAATTGATGACTTTGGTACAGGTCACTCTTCATTAGCCCGTCTTTCTAGCTTTCCGATTAGTGTGTTGAAGATTGACAAATCATTCATCAGTCAGATGGATTCTAATAGCAGAAATTTAGAAATTATTGAGATCATTGTCACACTAGCACAAAAACTAGGTATAAAGGTGACTGCCGAAGGAATAGAAACTAAAGAACAACTAGCTTGTATTAAACAATTGAACTGTGAATATGCTCAAGGATATTTTTTCTCGCCTCCATTGAATAGCTCAGATGCATCAGCATTAATTATGGCAAATCCTCAATGGTGATGTTTTGATAAATTTAAATACTTCAATTTTTTAATAATCAAGAAACAACTCAGCTGTTAATTGATAAATAGATAGAAGAAATTATTTTAGTTACTCAACTTCATAATTGGAAAATTCTAAAATTGTTAGCTACCAAGAATTATTACTTAAATTATAATAAACATCATACAGATACATTCCCAGCAAATTATCTTCAACTAAACTAGGAATCAAAATTTTAACTATGACTCAACAACCGATACAAGTAATTGGAGGTGGACTAGCTGGGACAGAAGCAGCTTGGCAAATCGCCCAGGCTGGTGTGCCTGTGATTCTCCATGAAATGCGCCCCAAACGCTTCAGCCCTGCCCATCATACAGAACATTTGGCAGAATTGGTGTGTAGTAATTCCTTTGGGGCAATGGCAAGCGATCGCGCCACTGGATTGTTGCACGAAGAATTACGTCAACTTAATTCAATTGTCATCGCAAAAGCTGATGAACACGCTGTCCCGGCTGGGGGTGCGTTGGCTGTAGACAGAGGACAATTTAGCGAAGATTTAACACAAACTGTATCCAACCATCCTTTAGTTGAATTTCGTCGCGGCGAAGTCCCAAGCATTCCCGAAGGAATTGTAGTTTTGGCGACTGGGCCTTTAACTAGTCCCGACTTAGCCGAAGAATTGCACCGCTTAACGGGAATGGAATATCTCAGCTTTTTTGATGCCGCTAGCCCGATTATTGTGGGAGAATCGATTAACCGCGATATTGCTTTTATGGCATCACGTTATGACAAGGGTGAAGCTGCTTATCTCAACTGCCCAATGAATAAAGAGCAGTATTTGCGGTTTTGGGAAGAACTGCGCCAAGCTGAACAAACAGAACTCAAGGATTTTGAACGGGAAACGGCGAAGTTTTTTGAAGCTTGTTTGCCAATAGAAGAATTAGCACAGCGCGGCGAAGATACAATGCGCTTCGGCCCCCTCAAGCCAGTGGGGTTGTCTGACAGCCGTACTGGTGAACGTCCTTATGCGGTGGTGCAGTTGCGACAAGAAGACAAAGCCGGTCAACTTTGGAATATGGTAGGATTCCAAACTAACTTGCGTTGGGGTGAACAAAAGCGTGTATTTAGACTAATTCCAGGTTTGGAGGAAGCGGAATTTGTCAGGCTGGGAGTGATGCACCGCAATACGTTTATTAATGCTCCCCAGTTGATGCATCCTAGCCTGCAATTTAAACAACGTCCGACTTTGTTCGCTGCGGGACAGTTGATTGGTACTGAAGGTTACACTGCGGCGGCGGCGGGTGGCTGCTTGGCTGGGAGAAATGCGGCGCGTCTGGCTTTGGGTTTGGAACCGTTGGTTATACCACCGACAACGATGATGGGGGCGCTGTTTGAGTTTATCAGTTCTGCTTCACCGAAACATTTTCAGCCGATGCCGCCGAATTTTGGCATTTTGCCAGATTTGGGTGTGAAGATTAAGAATAAGCAGGAGCGTTATGGACGTTACCGCGATCGCTCTTTGGCTGATTTGGCAAATTGGAAAGGTAGTTTGTGATTTCTCACGCAGAGACGCAGAGTAGGGGTGTACAGCTGTACGCCCCTACAATTTCCCTGAAATAGCTGAAAATAATTGAGTGCTATTTAAAGCTTGAGGAGTAGATTTATCATGTCTGGTTTGTTAAATGCGATCGCGCGGCGGCTCGTTTTGAGTGTTTTTGCAATACTCCTAACCCTAAGTTGTGGTCTAATACTTGCTACCCCTAGTTGGGCTGCTTCTAGTTTGGGAGTTAATAACGGTCATCTGAGTGCTTGTCCAGCCTCAAACAACTGTGTTGTGAGTCAAAATGCAGATGCCAAACATGCTATTGACCCGATTCCTTATCATGTAAGCCGTGATGCAGCTAGAGAAACTTTACTCAAAGTTCTTACGGTTGTTCCCCGTACAGAAGTAATAGAACAAACAGATAATTACATCCACGCTCTTTCTAAAAGCCGCATTTTCAAATTTATTGATGATGTAGAGTTTTATTTCCCTCCCGATGAGTCAGTGATTGAGCTGCGATCGGCATCTCGCGTGGGAGAATCGGATCTTGGTGTTAACCGCAGGCGTATGGAGCAAATTCGTTTGGCTTTACGCGATTTAAACATTTAATTTTGGCGATTTCTGATTACTGAGAAGCCTTTCTAGTTTCAGTTGGTGGATGTTGAATTTTTCCCTCGCTGTAACCTAAATCGTACATACTAGCAGCTTGAGAATCTTGTTCTGGTGATGCTTTGGGTTTTCCAGCCCAGGCATCAGATTTTCCTAAACTAAACCAATCTTCATCACTGATCCCAGAACTGAATGTATTAAAAGTTATTTTTTTGATGTAGGCATCCATAACTATCTCGGAGTTCTACAAATAGCGCTTGTACATTACTCTATTGCTATAATGACAATTGTTTTGGTGAAGATTACCTCTGCCGCAGGTATGAAAGAAACCATTGTCAGTCAGCAGGAGGATGCCAACCGCTAACTACCCAGCGCTTCCGAGCAACAATGATTACAGGGTTATTCATTCGCAGCCGCACAACAGTAGCCCGACCAATACCAGTTAGGCCTTCAACCCTTGTAAAATCAGGACTCCAGGCAAAATGCTCAAACCATACCTGGGTGCGGGGATTGAAAAGTGACAGAGTTTCTCCTGTCAAGGGGTCTATAGCTTGAGTTGAGTCCCCTTTGAATTCATTACATGAACGACAGGCTAAACAAACATTCTCAAAGCATGTTTTTCCACCCTGAGAAATTGGTTGGATATGGTCATGCGTCATAGGAATTCCACTATTGGCTTCGGATGTCAAGCAATAGCAGCAACGTGCTTTGTCTTTATCTGCAATTTGGTTTCGTAAACTTTCAGGAATATATGTAGACACGACAATTTAAGGGGTTGGCACATTATATCCCCGCCACCGGAGTAATACTGCTGCTTGGGCTTTGCGTAACATGAAAAGGTCAGCCTCATACCGTAGTGTCATTAACTCTGAGCGTTCCGCTTGTGTTAGCGTACCTCTAGAATTGCTCTCAAGCAGGATATTGTATCGCTCCATATCAGCTGCTGTTTTACGACTATGAACAATTTGCCAAAGAGTGTTATCGTTTAGCTTATCTAAGGATGCAAGGTCAGCTTGAAATTCCTCTGGTACATCATCCCATGCAGGGGGGCTGCCTACTTGTAGTGCATGAAGTATTACTTCTTCCAAGGGGCGCTGGGTCGCATGGGCAGTATTGACCAAGCGTTGATAGAGGATTTCAGGGATTTGAAGAGTAACAATTTCAGCAGACATATTTATTTTCTAGCATTTCTAAATTTTTGATGACGAGACTTGCATTAATTTTGCCATTTGAGGAAATTTCTGATCTTAATTTTAGGATATAGTTTCCTATTTAGTTTTTTACGGTTGTATTACAAAATGGATGAGTAAGCTGTGCATTGTCCAGAGTACCTAAGCCACCATCCACTTTCCTTTTTATGTGGTCTACTGAGATAGAGTTTATATGCAGAGAAGCACCACATATTTTATTAATTTTGCTTAATACTTAACTGCCAAGACGCAAAGATACGAAACCTTTCTTCGCACCTTTGCGTCTTTCAGTCAAACCTAAATAATTCCAAACACTGACCCGACAGTTGACTTAATCGAATCTCTTGCATCTTTGAAAGTCTGGGCAATGGGATGCTTATTCTGCAAAAACGATCGCGCACAATTGCGTCCTGGCATTCCAGAAATTGAACCACCCGGATGAGTACCCGCCCCAGTCAAATACAGATTTTCAATGGGGGTTTTGTAGTTGGCTATTTCTGGTAAAGGACGGAAAAATACCATCTGATCTAAGGTCATATCAATATGATAGTAATTCCCCTTGTACGCACCCAATCTTTCGCCTAGTTCAGCTGGACTTTCTACACGGCGGGCGATGGTTGCGTTTTTCACATTGGGTGCATAAGTTGCTAATTTGTCAACTACCCTATCTGCAACTTTGTTTTTTAATTCATCAGTCCAACCAGTACCTTTCAAACCTGTACCTTCTGCACCTGCAATTTGATAAGGAGCGAAAAATTCAATCCACACGGTATGTTTACCTGGTGGCGCTAAACTAGGGTCTAAATAGCTAGGCATCACCACATACATTGATGGGTCAGAATCGGGTATCTCACCCAAGGTACATTTACTATGAGCCTGTTCAACGTGAGACACGGAATCTGCTATCAAGATGGAACCAACAAGATATTCATCTTTGTGGGCGTGGTAGGGAAAATGTAGGGGTTCGTCTAAAGCCAAGTCTATCTTGAGGATAGTTTCATTATTGTTAACGATACGGCGTTCTAATCTTTCCCACAAGTCGGGATCTGCTGCATCGACATCGCTTTTATCAGTCATTTGTAAAAACAACCGTTTGGCATCGATGTTAGAAATCACACCGTATTTAGCACGGTATTCTTTACCACCAGCAACCCGCACGCCAACAGCTTTACCATCGTCAATTAAAACTTTTTCAACGTGCTGATCTGTGAGAATGACGCCGCCTTTACTTTTAACTAAATTCACCAAAGCTTGCACAAGTGCGCCAGTACCACCGCGTGGTCTTGCCATTCCAGGGTTATGACGCATTGCCATCATAATTGCACCAATACCAAGGGTTTTTTGCGATGGTGGCGCACCCAGTTCTGATGCTAGTCTTGCTAGTGGCGCTTTGAGAAATTCTGAATCAAACCACTCATTGAGTGAATCTTCAGCACTGGTTAACATGGTGCGAATAAAGTCCAGTGTTTTGTTGGGAGAACCAATTACTGAAAATAAATCTTTGAGTTTTGTGATATCGTAGTTACCGACAATATCGATAACTGATTTTGGTGGTGCATTAAATATGGGTATCATTGCACCGAGTGCCCGTTGCCAGTAGTCTGTAAATTCTGCGTATTTTTTGGCATCGCGATCGCTATATCTGGCAATTTCTGCACAAGTCTTTTCTACAGATTTATGCGCTAAGAAATACTTGCCATCGGGATGGGGACAAAATACAACTGGATCGCACTCCAGATATTCCAAGCCGTATTTTGTTAGTTCTAATTCTTCAACAACTGGCCCCAGGTGAATAAATTCGTGATCGATAGCACACAAGTTAAACTTAAATCCTGGGGCTTCTTGTGGTAAACATTCTTCTGTTGTTGCTGCCCCACCTGGAACTGAACGCTTTTCTAGTAGTAGAACGCTATAACCAGCTTTCAGCAAATAAGCTGCACACACTAGGCCATTGTGTCCTGCACCAATAATTACAACGTCATACTCTTGCATATCTGTTATTTTAGAATCAACTAGCTTATTTAGTTTAAAAAACTTTCTCAGCAATCTCCATCACTCATTAGTTACAAAACTTAGTATTTATTTTAAAATATATCATACTAAGGATATAGTATATCTGAAGATGAGGGAATTTGCTTCACGTAAGCTTCTACCAAAAGTTTTAAACTATTTTTTTCTGCTTTTATATCTTTAATACTAATCGTCATATCTTCCCACTTTAAATGTCGTATCTTGAGGAGTTTTTTGACTTTCTTGAGCAAAGCTGTGATGAATTCTAATGATATACCCTCTCCCTCAATACAGTTGAAACTCTCCACCATCAATGTTTTTGAGTCAAAACGTGGGCTAATTCTGACTGTGTAAGCTAATGGTTGAGTATTTTCTCTTTCCTTGATTAGTAGTCTTCCCTTCAATTCGATTTTGCTATCTTCAGGTAAAAGCACCTGAGTTTCTTGCAAATCTAAACTCAGAGTTTCGCCATCTATATCTAATTGCAAGTTTTCTGTAAAATCCCGAATAAAATCTGTCTGCAATATGTGGTTAATATCAGATTCTGTGAGTATAATGCGAGCAACAGCATTAACCGGTTCATCTAATTTAATTTGACCCAAAAGAGCGCTGAAGGGACTGATAGAAATGTTATCTGTTTGCAGTTTGATTTCTTGGACGCGGATATCTTCTTGTATTACTAATCCTTGACCAGTAACGGAAACTGCCTCTGCTTTTCCCTGAACAATTTTCAACAGATCAGTTTGCACATCTATGTCGATTTTTTCTACTTCATCCAGTTGTTGTGATATTCTTATTTCGGCTGCGTGGGATAGTAATTGTGCTTCTAAAGGTTGCTCATCAGGCATGTATACAAATTTCCTCATCTTCTATTACTGTTTACTTTAGACGCTGGATATCAAGAAAGTATCTATATCACGGAATATCCAAATTGGAATATAAAACAATTATGCAACAATAACTTTTAACTTGAAGATTTCAGGCGATCGCCTGATTATAAATATACTTATAAAATTTTATACAAATTTAAATGATATTTGCGATATATGGACTCATACCAATTCGTAATTCGTAATTCGTAATTGTAGAGACGATTCGGCGAATCGTCTCTACTCAGATATGGCATGGCTTTCGGGGTTTGAATGTGTTGCCTCATTTTAGAGAATTGGTATAACTGTAGCGGTGTACAACTGAAACTCATAAATTATTGTTGAGTAACGATTTAAACTATTTATCCTGAAGTTGCAAAAAAGCAATCAACTGTTACAACCTGAAAGATGTAAAATTTCTGTTAAATTAAACCAGCATCTTCTATCATTTCCTTTTTGTATAAGGTACTCAGCATGACGGCAATTACCCCAAAAGCATCTTCAGCACTTCCCGATTTTTGTGAAGGAATTCAATATTTTAGTGAAGTGCTACCAGGTTTTGAAACCTATGGTGCAACCCCTGCTGTAGAGTCGGGCAAAGTAGCGATCGCATCTCCTACAGAACCAAATGCTGTGTATCAGACTTTACTTGCAGCCGATGCTTTACGTTACCTGATATTACAAATCACGGGTAGTAAAGCTTCTGGACATCCAGGCGGATTTGCCAGCCAAGCGGAAGCTTATGCGGCTCTTGTCATGCTGGGATATAAAAACATTATCACTGAAGTGGGACACCACGCCCCCGGATTTTATAGTGCCATGTTCCTGGATCGCTCATTAGAGGATATGGGAATTTTCACAGTACAACAATTGCGCGATCGCTTCCGAGAAAAGCATGGACTTTTAGGACATCTTTCTGGTTACATACCAGGTATTCTCGCACCAGCGGGGCCTTTGGGGCAAGGACAACACTTTGCAATGGCAGCTGCATTGCTACATCAAGACAAGTTATTTCCCTTTACCCTTGGCGATGGGGGATTGGGTGAACCTTATATTGTAAGTGCGATCGCTCACTTCCACACCGCTTACCCCACTGTCACCAACTTTTTGCCAGTACTCGTGTGGAACGGTTACAGCCAAGAACACCACAGTATGGTTTCCCTCAAAACCAACGAACAAATGCAAGCATATTGGCAAGGTAACGGTTTTGATGAAGTCGTGTTAGTCGATGCCAAAGAATTTGACGATCAAAACCAACCAGGGGATTACGTTGATAGTACCGCCTTTTCTTTAGAACAGCGGTTAGCCTTTACCAAAGCTGTACTTGTTGGTGTAGATAAAGCAGCAGGTTCAGCCCTCAATGGTAAACTTACCGTCTTCATCATTAAACAACTTAAAGGTGCAGGAGTTCATGCCAGGGGTGCAAAATCTCACAACCTCTATCCTAAAGATACCCTCGATGCTCCCCATATAGTTAGCGCATTGCAAGCGCGTGCTTTAGCACCAGAAGTATGGCAAATTGTACGCACAAACGCCGAACGTGCTGGTGGAGGCCCGGCTGCTAAAACCGTGGTGACAGAATTTGAATTCCCATTGCCAGACTTAGGTAAATTACCTTTAGAAGAATATGCAGTCAGTGGAGAACCGAAAGTTTCCACAACCGCAATGGGACGGTTAGTGGGAATAGTGGGACAAAAAGATAAAAATTTCCTTGTCACCAACGCTGACGGTAACGAAGCATCAGGAATTGCCAACATCAACCAAGCACTCAAAATCATTCACCCCACAACCGACGACTTATACAACCAAGCACCAAACGGACAAGTTTACGAACCATTGAGTGAAGATGCTTGTGCAGGTTTAGCTGCTGGTTTATCGCTGATGGGTGCGAGAACTCTATGGTGTTCCTACGAATCTTTTGCCATTAACGGATTACCAATTTGGCAAACTGTAACGCAAGCAATGGCAGAATTGCGGCGTCAAACTCCCTCAACAATTACCTTATTCACAGCTGGCGCATTAGAGCAAGGGCGCAACGGTTGGACTCATCAACGTCCAGAAATTGAAGCTTATTTTGCTTCGCTGATGCGAAATGGTAATGTCTTCCCATTATTTCCCCCCGATGCTAACAGTATTCAAGTTTGTTATGACTGGGCGTTAACAACTAAGAATAAGGGAATTGTTATTACTGCAAGTAAGTCACCATTACCAATTCGCACAACTTTTGCCCAAACTCGTCAAGGATTACAAGATGGTGCAGTAGTGTTGTATGAAGTTGCAGGAGATAAAAAAGTTGTGTTTGCTGTCATTGGCGACATGACATTATTACCAGTATTTGAAGCTGCCGCTTTCTTAGAAAATGAAGGTATTGGTGCCAAGATTGTTTCTGTAATTAATCCTCGTCGATTGTATCGTCCTGATGATACTGCCTGGGATACTTGTTCAGAACCCGATGGTGGTTTTTTGGATGATGTTAAATTTGCCGAATTATTTGGTGGTGATGCATTAATTGGTGTGACTGGTGGTGCAGCTGCCATGCTGGAACCAATTTTGTTACGCACTACAGTCAAGCGCGATACCTTCGCCTGGAAGCGTGGAGAAACCACAGCCAGTGCTGGCGAGTTGATGGCGTTTAATGGTTTGACAGTGGAGGCGTTGACCAAAAGGGCAATTCAATTAGTGCATTAAAGCTGGAATAGTTTCTACTTTTATCGCATTTATACAAACATATATGAATGCTAAAAAATGGCATTGATATCTGTCGCTACCAACTACCAACTAGAAACTATTTTGGAAAGATTGGTTTCATAGAACCCCACCCCCAACCCCTCCCCGCAAGCGAGGAGGGGAGAAAAAGCGTAGCTTTGGCGGGGGTGGGGTTGCGACTGTATTGCAACTTAGTCAGAAACACAATATATGTGCTTGATCTGGTTATTTGCCGTTACCGTTACTACCATTGGTGTTGCTAGCAAGCACACGTTCAGCGAGTTTTTCCGGCACTTCCTGCAAATGGTCATATTCCCAGTGGAAGGAACCAACGCCAAGGGTGAGCGATCGCAGCTCTACAATAAAGTTTTGCATCTCTGCTTGGGGCAAATATGCAGATACACTGTCCCAGCCTTGCCAATCGTTTCTACCTTCATAGCCCAGAATTTGCCCTCGCCTACCACTGAGCAGTTGCAGCACCTTGGAGGTAAATTCGCTAGGTGTTGTCACCAAGACGCGCAAAATCGGTTCTAACAGGGTGGGTTGCGCTTGGGGTATCCCCGTTTGCATAGCCAAACGCGCGGCTTGTTTAAAGGCTTGTTCGGAACTATCCACGTTGTGGTAAGAACCATTGGTCAGTGTCACCGCTACATCCACCACGGGGAAACCCAAAGGCCCATGTGCAAGAAACTCCCGCACGCCCATTTCTACCCCAGGAATGTATTGTCTGGGAACTACACCACCGACGATAGTTTCTTTGAAGTTAAAGCCTTCACCGCGTGGTAAGGGTTTGATATCAAGGAAAACATCACCAAACTGTCCGTGACCACCGCTTTGATGCTTGTAGCGCCCATGCACTGATGCTACAGGTTTGCGGATGGTTTCTTTGTAAGGCACTTGGGGCAAGTGGGTAGTCATGGGCAAGTTATACTTGCGGCGCAGTCTGTCTAAAGCAACTTGCAAATGAATTTCGCCTTGACCCCAGAGAATAACTTCGTGGGTGTCGCCGTGTTGTTCCCAAGCTAGAGAAGGGTCTTCTTCTAATAGTTTGGTGATGGCACTGCTTAGCTTAACTTCATCGTTGCGTTTTTCTGGTGTAATAGCCAGAGCATACACTGGTTCCAACTGTTCAGCTTTGGGTAATTCCATAGCTGATTGTTCTGTAGAGAGTATATCCCCTGTCTTGATTCCCTCCATACGGCTCAACGCCACAATTTCACCAGCACCAGCTTCATTAACTGACTGCTGTTGTTGTCCCATGAGGCGATAAATTCCACCAGCGCGAATGCCATTGAGGACAATACCATCAGTTAATTTGCCACTCCAAACCCGCACTAGGGACAGTTTGCCACCTTGGGGAGTGTAGTAAGTTTTCAATACTTGGGCTAAAGGTGTATTGACTTTGATGTTTTTTAAGCGACGTTCTGCTGTGGTTTCTGGTTCTGGTGCTTCCCTTAACAAAGCTTCTAACAAAGGTCTGACACCATAATCTTGTTCCGCCACCCCAAAGAAAACAGGCACTACCAAATCTGCCCCTAATTCCATTTTTAAATCTTTGAGAATTTCTTCTTGGGGTGGTTCAATATCTTCTAAAAGTTCTTCGAGTAAATGGTCGTCAAAATTTGCCAGGGCTTCCAGCATTTCCGCCCGTGCTGTATGTTCTTCTGCTTTTAAGCTTTCGGGGAAGGGTATAGGGTCAGCAGGTGCGCCTGGATGATATTTATATGCTTGTTCGCTCACCATATCAATAAAGCCGGTGAGTTGTTCCCCTTGCATGATGGGGTATTGGTGGGCAACTAAAGGACGGCTAGAAACTGCTTTGAGGGCATGTAATGTTTCCAAGACATTAATATTTGCCCGATCCATTTTATTAACGAAGACGAGGTGAGGAATTTCCCAATCGTCTAGAAACTTAAATAAAGGAGCAAGAGTTAAAACGCGATCGCGTATGGGTTCGCAAACTACAATTGCGGCATCAACTCCCATTAAAGCATTGTATGTTTCTTGGACAAATTCCACCGAACCCGGACAATCAATAAAGGTAAAACGAGTTCCTTCATACTCGGTGTTAGCAGTGCCAACCTCTACACTCATGTGGCGATCGCGCGATTCGGTTGCACTATCTCCCACTGTGTTACCATCCTTAACACTGCCTTTGCGGGAAATCGCTCCTGTGACAAATAACAAGCTTTCTAGTAGAGTAGTTTTTCCACTCAAATAAGGCCCAACAATTGCAACGTTCCGCGAACCCGATTTTACTTTTTCGTTCATAAAACCTCCCTTGCGGTAAGTCACTCTTACCCGCGCTATTCTGTGTTTTTCAGGGATAATTCATCGTTCTTCAAAGGAAAGTTAAGCTATTGTCCCTCTAAGTTGCAGTTTCTCTGATTAAGACTGTCATTAGTTATTAGCAACTGACAACTGACAAATAACAACTGACAACTCAGATGTTTTTAGGTTATCCCTTCCTTAACTTGTCATTATCCTCTTTTTAATTACAAGTAAAAAAAATTGTAGCTTGTCGTAAGATTTAGCTTAAGAAAAGTTAAGTAACACAAACTTTAATACAAAACCAAAAATTTTTGTTAAGTCGTTATTGGTAAGAAAACTTTTCATGAAGTAAACGTAACTATATCAATTTGTAATTCGTAATTCGTAATTGTAGAGACGATTCGCCGAATCGTTTGTACTCAGATACAGCCTGGTTTGCTAGATTTATATCTGTTTGTGGATTTGAAATAATTATTAAACTGTTGCGAGTCAAAGAATCAATGGCATTATCATTAGACCTCTTGCAAAAGTTCCCTAACACCCCACCCCCAGCCCCTCCCCGCAAGCGGGGAGGGGAGACTTTGACGCAAGTCAAAGGCGGGGTGGGGTTCTTTTTTTTGATTTATGCAAGAAGTCTATTCTATAAATATCGCATAGCAGCAATTGCCAGTTTGCTATTAGTGGTTATTAGCATCCTCTCCCCCCCTGCTTCCCCTGCTCCCTCATCTCCCTCATCTCCCCCAACTCCCGCCCAGCTAGCCCAATCTACGACTCAAACTGCGACAAACTCCTTAAACCAAGGCTTACTATTAATTCAGGCGGGAAGGCTACAAGATGCGATCGCAGCCTTTCAAAAAGCAACCCAAATAGATCCAAACTTAGCAGCAGCGCATTACAATTTAGGTTTAGCGTTGCGACAAACAGGACAATTAAAGCCAGCTGCGGAAGCTTTTTATCGAGCAACCCAGGCTGATCCTAAATTTGCCTTAGCCTTTGCTAATTTAGGCGGAGCATTATTAGAAGGAAATAATTTACAACAAGCTAACGATTACTTGCAACGAGCATTAGAACTTGACCCAAAACTGGGTTTTGCTCATTATAACTTAGGATTGGTACGAGAACAGCAAGGAAAGTGGGATAGTGCGATCGCTTCCTTTAAAAAAGCAATGGAATATAGTAAAAATGCCCCAGAACCTCCCTACCATATAGGGATGTGTTATCTTCAACAAGGCAAACTTGATCAAGCCAGAGATGCATTCCGTCAAGCAATAAAACTTAATCCTAAATATCCAGAAGCTCACTATAATCTCGGTACTATTTGGTTTAGTAAAGGTAAATTAACAGAAGCATTGGAATCTTTTAGAAAATCTGCTCAAGCTAACTCCAACTATCCCAATGCTTATTATGGTGCTGGGTTAGTTTTTATGCAGCAAAAGCAGTATGCACAAGCGGCGCAAGTATTTCAATATGCTAGAGACTTATATAATGCTCAAAGTAATGTTCAATGGGCAAGAAATGCCGAACAATTGTTACAACAAGCACAAAATTTAAATTACCAACCCCGCTGAGGCGCGATCGCTTAATATTGCGTAACATAAGATTATTGGGTTAACAGGCTGGTGTGGTGTGAACTAGTCCCAATTGAAATGGAAACGTACATGCAAAAGCGCTTCAAGAGTCGATTTTTATTTTTTGACCGCTGGCTTGATCGACATGCGATCGTTCGCAACATGGAGGCTTTCCAAGATTTAATTGTGATTGTCCTGTGTTTGGGTTTGTTCGCCGTCATGCTGATGCAATTGTGGGGAATATTTATTGCCCTCACACAGCCACTAGACTATAAGCAGGTGACAGCCAAAATCCTATTTGTGTTGATTTTGGTAGAGTTATTTCGACTCTTAATGGTCTATTTGCAAGAGCATAGCATCGCTGTTGGAGTAGCAGTTGAAGTCACAATTGTATCAGTACTGCGAGAAGTAGTTGTTCACGGTGCGCTAGAAATTTCCGGAATTCAAACGGCAGCAATTTGTGGTTTATTACTGATTCTAGGTGGGTTATTAGTAGTGTGTGCTAAAACCCCACACATGGATTGTATCAGTGCTAACACCAAGTTATGTCCTATTGTCCATCAAGGAGATAGAGAAAGGCAAAACGAACTGAAATTTCAGTATTCACGTCATTATGATGAAAGCCAACCTTTGGGGTAAAAGTGCTGAGGAGCCACTGCGGTCTTGGGCTTTGCCCAAGTGGAGCATGTGGCGTTGCTGAGTATGAAGTACTAAAGAGACTTTCATCTGACTTGGTAAACAATAGTTGATGGATGTCTCTGGGGTAAATCAACCAATGGGTAATCATTCTGTAGCTAGATAAACTCAGCCATGAGTAGCAATCTAGAACTCCTTTTGACTGAGGCTGTTTACGCAGCCTTTGTATTTTTTTTTAAGCTTTTCGGGAGATGAATTACTCTATTAGCGCTAGTAAAAATTAATGAGAAAGCTCAAACAGGGTAAATTTATGACTACAGGAAACGGACATTCTCAAGAACCCATTAGCAACCTAGAGTACGATTTTGTCACCGTGTTGCATAATAAGGCTGAAGCCGTCAAAGCATACGACAGCTACATCAAAGACGCACAAGAAGCAAATTCTCAGCCTTGTGTAGAATTGTTTCAAAAATTGCGGCAGTCTGACATAGAGCAAGCACAAGAAATTCGCAATCATCTAAAAGAAGTTCTGCAACACGGTAAGATGTAAAACTGGCATACTAAAAGCAGCAAACAGATAGAAATGGGTCTGTTTGCTGCTTTGAATTTATACTATAGGAGATGAGGGAGATTAAAACTCTTAACTCCTAACTTTTAACTCCTAACTCCTAACTTTGTTATGCACCACGCTTCTATTCGGACTGCAAATATTCATCGGGCGATCGCTTTTTATGAAATACTGGGGTTTACAGTTTGTGAACGCTTCACCACAGGCTACACCCTAGCTTGTTGGATGGAAGGATTAGGGGGCAGAATCGAACTCATCCAAATTCCTGAACCAAAACCAGCCCCAGATGCATTTGCAGACGAACACTACGTAGGCTACTATCATCTATCATTTGATTTAACTGATATTACAGCAGATTTACCCAACTGGTTGACAAATATCAAAGAACGTGTAACAAGTCAACCAGAACAATTACAACCCCTAAAAGTCCTTTTAGAACCCACACAGCAGCAAATAGGCGATCGCATTTGGGAAGTCGCCTTCATCGCAGACGCTGATGGTTTACCTTTAGAATTTATTCGACTTTTAGCTAAACTCGGCTAATTTTGACTCAACTTTCTTTGAACATATTTCGTGAGAAAATACCATTTCTAAAAATATTTGCAACACATGAATCAGCTGTAGGGGCGTACAGCTGTACGCCCCTACGGGGGTATCTTACGCCGATTTTGTTCAGTCTTATTAATTTTTTGTATACTTTGACTCAAAGGCTCTAAATTAATTGACCAACAAAAGCAACGTGAACAAATTAATATTTTATACCTCACAGTACGTCTGCAAAGGTTTGCGTCCCTTCATACTTCAGTTGCTAGTTTACCTGACTTTCATTTGTGCCACTCCAGCAATGGCGGCAAATACCTCTGGTAGTTTACTCAAGCAACCTGCTACAGAAATTACAGTCCGCTTAAGTAATCCTGCTAATGAACTCAAATTTGAACCAAATCATTTGGAATTGGTAGCAGGCAAACGTTATCAACTCCGATTGACCAATCCCAGCCAACAGAAGCACTATTTTACTGCCAAGGATTTTGCAGATAGCATCTGGACACAAAAAGTCGAAGCAGGCAAAGTAGAAATTAAAGGAGCCATCCACGAACTGGAACTGAAGCCAGGTGCAGAGGCAGAATGGGTGTTTGTAACCCTCAAACCAGGAAACTATGGCTTACGCTGTCCCATACCAGGACATACAGAAGCAGGTATGACTGGAGAGATTGTAGTTACCAATTAAAAATTAAAAATCATTTGAGTAATAGCTAGGCGTGTGTCTGATATGTATATTCAATCCACTTTAACGTGAGTTCGATGAACCTCTCCCCAACCCCTCTCCGTGTCGGAGAGGGGCTTTGAAATTCTTGGTAAAGAACGAAAAATTAAGGTTTTTAAGCCTTTCACCTTCCAGGGGAGAGGAATGGAAGCGGGGCCTTTTAAAGCTGTCGAACTCACGTCACTTCAGCTTGTGCAGCGTGGTGGCAATAATCAAGTCGAAAAAGCATAAAAAGCCTACTGTGCAGGCTGAGCTTCTTCAGTATCACTGCCTGATTGCGTTAGGTGACAGAGCGTAGTGCTAAAAATAAGTTAACGTAAATATAGATATAATTTCTCAACTATCTAGAAAAAAACACTGTCACGGTAGCAGCAAAGCGCCAGCAATTATTAATTCCCCATGAACATTCTCAGTAACTTACTTTCTCAAACACCTAAGCCAACACGTCCAGCAAAACAACACCGGGGTATCGAAATTAAATCGCCGCGTGAAATTGAAATTATGCGGCAATCAGCCAAAATTGTAGCAACCGTACTCAAAGAAATTTCTGAGTTGGTGAAGCCAGGAATGACTACAGCTGACTTGGATGCTTACGCAGAAAAACGCATTCGAGAAATGGGTGCAACACCAAGCTTTAAGGGATATCATGGTTTTCCCGGTTCTATTTGTTCCAGTATTAACAATGAAGTTGTTCATGGTATCCCAAGTCCTAAGAAAGTGATTCGTACTGGGGATGTATTAAAAGTAGATACAGGTGCTTATTACCAAGGCTTTCATGGCGATTCTTGCATCACGATCGCTGTAGGTGATGTCACCCCTGATGCTGCTAAACTAATTCGCGTAGCCCAAGAAGCTCTCTATAAGGGCATTGAACAAGTTAAAGCAGGGGTATACTTGCTTGACTTGGCTGGAGCGATCGAAGACCATGTAAAAGCTAATGGTTTCACTGTAGTAGAAGAATTCACCGGACACGGTGTTGGTCGTAATCTCCATGAAGAACCTTCAGTATTTAACTTTCGTACTAGAGACATGCCGAATGTTAAATTACGTGCAGGGATGACATTAGCAATTGAACCAATTTTGAATGCAGGTTCGAGACATACGCGAACACTATCTGACCGTTGGACGGCTGTAACTGTAGATAATTCTTTGTCCGCACAGTTTGAGCATACAGTTTTAGTAACGGAATCTGGCTATGAAATTTTAACTGATCGCTCTCAGGTTTAAGATTAATTTTCGATATTTAGTGTTGCAAGAGGTAAAGCGTCATCAAATGGCAATTTGCCTCTTTTATAGCAGTAGCCAGATGTGTTATGCCGACTTTAGCAAAGTGTCCGTCACGCAAAGAATAATGCAAATTTTATAAAAGGCAAGGTTAAGGAAGAAACAATTCAGAAAAAGGTATTTCGATTTCGGGAAAAGCTATTGGTGCTATGACTGCATCTTGCTGAAGAATAGTTTCTTCTTGGTATCCCAAATTTGATGGCTGACGGAAAATATAAACTTGACGTTCAATAATATCTAAAATCCAATAACCACCAATATTTGCTCTAGCATAAATAGGAGCTTTTTCTTCACGATCAATATTTAAACTACTATAAGCGACTTCAACTAATAGTAATATTTCCGAAGGTGTGGGGTGATGATCAGCATATCCATTTGCATCAATGCGGACTACGGCAATATCAGGTTCCGGTTCTGAGGTAGACAAGGTAATAGGTAATTGCATCCTGACATGAGCTTTTCCCATTAGTTGTACTTTTAGGTAATCAGATGCTCGTTGAGTAGTAGCTGCATTGGGTGGACTTAGTGGACTCATTTGGATGATACGACCGTCTAAAAGTTCAACCTTATCTTTGGAAGTTAGAATTCCAGCCTCAATCATCCGGTGATATTCTTCTACCGTCCACAGGCGATTTTGGGTGGCGGTCATTGTCACTATCCCCTTATTGTGTTGTGCTGATGAAGTTAATTATTTCTATGTTTTTGTATTCTTAAATCATATCATCTGTGCAAATAGAATCAAATATTTTGTTAATTTTCAGTCTTTTTTTATACTAATTATAGATGAATTTGTACTTTCTTTACGTAGGGACAATTCATGCATTGTCCCTACAAAGCTGAGTTTTGCGTAGGTTTTATAGGCACATCTTCTCAAAGAATTGTTATATTAGTCATTTATTATCGTCCTGATAGCTGCATAGTTTGTTTTATAACTAGGAAGTGTATCTTTAGCTTGTTGAGAGACAAAGGAACTCTCTGGAATAGCTTCTAATAAAGTGATTGCTTGCTGCCATTTGTCTAATGCTTGTTGCCAAATAAGTGAAGAATGAGGTGAATTTTGCACAAAAAAAGTAGCTTCAGTTGCTAGTTTTTTGGCTAATTGTAAGTCTGTAACTGCTTTCTTTTCATTTAAAACTTTTCGGTTGATAGCAGTATAATTAAAACGATAGCGAGTTAATTTATTCTGTGCTTGAGTAAAAACTGATGTTCCTTCAGGAATATTTGCTAACAAACTTATTGCTTCTTGCCATTTGGTTTCTGCTTGTTGCCAAACGATTAGTGGATGCGGTGGTGTTTGCACTAAAGCAGAAGCTTCCAGACCAAGCTGCAAAGCAGATTTAAAATTTGTAACAGCACTTTTTTCTTGATTTACATTTTGGCTTTTGTGCTGGAGGTCTAGAAATTTGTCTTTACTTATCCAACCTCCCAAACCTAAGACAGCTAAACTCGAAGCTATAACTAAAGTTAAACGTCCTAATTTGAATTGTTTTTGTATTTTCTCTTCTATAAAATTAGGTAATACTCTTGTTGAGTTGTTACGATGTTTTGTTTCGTTTTTCTGATCAAGATGCTTCACAACTGGTTCTGATTGTTTTCTGAAAAAATTACTATTTAATATGGTATTAATTTTTTCTTGAAATAATTCACAATCATTAATAATTTCTGTAAGCTCTTGAAATTGACTATTACTGGATATCATTAATTCGTGGTCATCATCCAACCATTCTAGAACAAAGCCAGATTTACCAAAAAATGACGATATTGCAAGTAATATTGTTAAGAAGTTTTGACTACTATTGAGAGTGCTGATAATATCATCTAATTTTTGCTTTACTTGTAAAATATCTTCTTGAAGATTATTTTTAGTTGAAACTTGCTGTTTTAAAGTAGTAGCATTACCCGGTACTAATTTTATTCCTAATATTTCCTCAAATTCTTGATTTTTTTCTGATAGACTAGGATAGTTAATATTGGAATTGAGTTGTTTTACTATTTGAGAGTCTATTAAAATATCTGCAACTATAGCCTGAAGGAAATCGCCCCATTCGAGCCAGCAGCTAATTTGAAATTGCAAGTCTATTAATGAAATTTCTTTTCCAGAATTAGCAATTTTTTTGCTAATCAATATTGCTCTATTAGTGATATCTGTACTGCTTATATCAACAGTAGAATTTAACAAAGTGGCTCTGGAAACAATACGATTAAGCGTACTAATACCATTGGTGTTATTTTTTGTAACTTTTAATTCTTGAGCAATTAGTTTTTGAATGTTCCTTAGTTGTTCTTGAACATTACTGATGATGATAACTTGTTGCATGAGGTCATGAGAATTACCAATGGTTAAATTAAGTTTTTGACAAAGTATTGGTAATTCATTAACTAGCGTTTCTAGGTCAGCCATAAATATCCCTTGAGGATTTGTTGAAAGTAGATGAAAAACAATTAAAATGTTTGGACAGTGGAGTTACAGCTGGAGTAACAACGTAACCATACTTGTTGAAGCTAAGCATCCTGGTTAATTCACAAATCTCAGGAGCGATAGATTTATAGTTCCCGGAAATTTTGCTAAAGTAACAAGTCCAGTTTGAGACTTGTAGAAAAAGACAAAACTGCCCAATAACTAACCTATGAATGAAATTGATTTAGCTTTTACTCCAGCGCTAGAGTTGGCGGATTTAATCCATCGTCGGGAACTGTCGCCGCTGGAGTTGGTAGAAATATATTTACAACGGATTCAGCAGTTTAATCCCCAATTGGGGAGTTATTTTACGGTGACGGCAGAATTAGCGATCGCAGATGCTAAAGCTAAAACAGAATTACTCACAACCACTTCGCAACTACCGCCGTTTTTCGGTGTGCCGATTTCTATTAAAGACCTCAACGCCGTTGCAGGTGTGCCTTGTACCTACGGAAATCGAGTATTGCTGAATAATGTTCCCGAATATGATGATGGAGTCGTCACAAAGATTAAACAAGCTGGGTTTATTATTCTGGGTAAAACTGCAACTTCAGAATTAGGTTCATTTCCTTACACGGAACCTACGGGTTTACCCGCGGCCAGAAATCCGTGGAATTTAGAATACACTCCTGGGGGTTCCAGTGGTGGTGCAGCCGCAGCAGTAGCAGCCGGATTATGTGCGATCGCCCAAGGTTCTGATGGTGGTGGTTCAATTCGTGGCCCTGCGGCTTGTTGTGGTGTGGTGGGCATCAAACCATCGCGGGGAAGGGTGAGTAAAGCACCAGTAGGCGATCGCCTTGCGGGGATTGCTGCCAATGGCCCCATCGCCCGTACCGTTGCTGATGCTGCTGCTTTATTAGATGCCATATCTGGCTATGTTACAGGCGATCCTTACTGGCTTCCAGACCCAGAACCATCATTTCTAGCCGCTACTCAAACCAAACCCGGCGCTTTGCGAATTGCCTTTGCCACCAGTATCCCTCCCTTGGGAGAAGCTGATGCTAACTGTCAGCAAGGTGTGTTGCAAACAGTGCAAATATTAGAACAACTCGGTCACATAGTAGAACAAAAATCTCCACATTTCAGCGGCTTAGTTGAACCGTTCCAAATCGTCTGGCAATCTGCGGTGGCTGCATCAGGACTTCCCCCAGAGTTATTGCAGCCAGTGAATCGCTGGCTGTTGGCACGCACAGGTACTATTGCCGAGTACATCCAGGCAGTTTACCAAATGCAAATTGTGGCACGGCAAATCGTAGCATTTTTTGATACCGTAGATGTATTAGTGTTGCCAGTATATTTACATTCACCAATCCGCATTGGCGAATGGGCTTCTCTGAGTCCAGAAGAGACATTCCAAAATATTATTAACTGGGTTGCACCTTGTCCAGCAGCGAATGCAACTGGACAACCTGCGATCGCCCTGCCTGTCGGTTTTGATAGTAAGGGTTTACCCATCAGCGTGCAGCTAATTGGTAAACCAGCCGCCGAAGCCACCTTAATTAGCCTAGCAGCCCAAATAGAAGCCGCTAAACCTTGGATTCACCATCGTCCAGCGCTGGGTGGGGAGTAGGGAGTGGGGAGTAGGGGAGAT
>NZ_JAECZC010000005.1 GCF_016056305.1 Amazonocrinis nigriterrae CENA67
CTCCCCCGCTCCCCTGCTCCCCCGCTCTTCATATTGCGTCAATATTTTTAATCTAGAAGCTGTTTCTTCTGGTTTACCAGAGAGAGGAAAAACTAAAATACTCTTGATTTCCTGGTTATCTACTAATTCTTTTAAGCGATGTAATTGTTGGTCGGTAATAGCAATTCCAGCATAATTTTTAGCATAATTTAATTCTTCTTTGAAATTTGCCTCATTATAAGCTTGAATAAACACTCTATCCACATGCCACTTTTGCCAATCAGCTGCAAAATATCGTTTAGCCCAATAAGGGTTATGATGACAAATATCAAAACTAACTGAAGAATTAGCTTGTTTCATTGCAGTTATCATTTGCTGCAAAAATTTAGTTAATTTAGCAGTGCGATCAATTTTGCCAGGTAATTCAGCATAATAACCTAGATAATCATCCCATTGAACTGCATCAATCTTGGGATACTTTTGGACGAACTCTACTAAGATATTCTTAAATAAATTACCAACATTAGGAATCTGCACATCAAGAACATAATGATCGATACCAACGTAGGTTTTATCTACACCAGGAACAACCCATTGGCGAGAAATCGCTAAATCATAAATTGGACTGTTTTTGTCTATTTTAATCCCTTTCTCGAAATAAGCGTGAACTTGCATACCCTGTTTGTGTGCCTCATCAATCAACCAATCTAACCATCGGTCTTGAAACTGATTTGGGCAACTTTTATACCCTAGCGTTTGCTGCAAAACTTCGCTATTGTACATTGTGCAACCATTACCCCAAACACCGTGAATAATCGTATTAATTCCTTGAGAGCGATAGTAACGCACTCTTTCGCGAATAGTTTGCTCGTCAGTATTATTGGTGATTTGGTAGCGACTTAAATAAATTCCTCTAATTACTTTTTTCTCCCAAGGAGTTTGGAGTAATGGCGTTTTTGGACGTGTGATTGTTGGAATTACAGCTTGTTTTTGATTTGATTGAAGATTTTTAGCGCTTGATAAAAATGGTGTGGGAGTTGAAGAAGTAATTGGATTAGGAGTTGAATAAGCAATTGGACTAGAATTCAAAATCGGAATAGTTATTTGTTGAATATTAACTAAAAATTTACTGATGTCTAGATTCCCTTTCTGGCTGAACCACCAATAACCACCTCCAAAGATCAGTATGATTAGAGATAACGGAATATTTGAGCATCCACATCCATTTGGCTTTTTCTTTTGGTGCGACATAGTAAGAAGATGATTTTCTGGAAAATTAAAACTATATACAGATTGCTACAATTTGGCATCTGTATTTTCCCAAATTAATCTCTAAAAAAATTATGTTGTAGTGGGTTTGATTAGCCAAATTAACCAAATGAATTTAGACAATATTTTCTGAAATCGCGTAACAGTGTAATAGAAGTTGCCCTATCAAGAAGCAGAAATTTTCAAGTTATATCAATTCTCCAAAACAAGGCAACACATGCAAAACAGATAATTACTTAGACTCAATGGTCATTGCCATAGATAATTTTTGATTGATTGTTGTTTGTTCTGCACTACCTTGAGATTTTTGAATCATCTCTGTATTACTATCAAAAGATATGGCTGAACGAGTTGGCATCAGTTGGTTCAGTGCCAGAGTTGATTGTCCTTGACCCGTCCCATCATAGGATTTTACAGTTAATGTTACTCCTGGAGGCAGTCCTGGTGTAGTCAACTTTTGGAATGATGATGCTAACTGTTTGACGTTGATGTTGAGGGTAGCAACATTATTTTTCAGATTTACTAACTGATAAGTAGCTATCTGTTTGAGATTCATTCCACCAACATTCAGCGTCGAAGTAACTCGCCACTGAGATCCTATACCCACAGCTTCTTGAGGAACTGGCGAAGAAAGTTGTTCTAAAGAATTCGTCATTTGCTGCATAATTTGTTTGAGGTTTGGATCTAAATCCGTGGGCAAAACCAACTTAACTTGTTTCGTGTAGCCGCGATTATCTACAATCACAGAACCCTTAGTACCAACTATCTTTTTTAGTTGCGAACGTACTGTATTTAATAATTGTGACGGCATATTTGTATCACCTATAAAATTTAGATCAGAGTAAGAAAAGTCGTAGTGAATATCTCCATTGGGATCAATTTTGGTGACATTTGTTTGTAGGGTCATCACAGTCGCTGGCTGTTTGAAAGTAGGTAAGGGTTTACCTGCAATCGATATTGCCATGTTCATATTTACAGTCATAACTGCTGTTTGCTTAAAGTTAACTGGAGGTTGGAAACGCAGTTTTTGTTTAGTTCCAGTTCCTGCATTGAGCAATTCTATTTGGGGTTGTTTGATAGCGAGGGAAATTTTCGTAGCATTATTGACTACTTGTTTAGCTTCCAATGGAGTTTTTGCTTTGACGGGTGTGACTGAAGGCTGTAATCCCAATTCAGCAATCAGAAAAATCATCCCACCAATAACAAAGGTTCTTTTCATGAGGTTGAGTAAGGATAAGATCGATTTGCATCTTAGCCGATTAATACTAATTCGTAATTCGTAATTCGTAATTCGTAATTGTAGAGACGATTCGCCGAATCGTCTGTACTCAGATATAGCGTGGGTTTCGGGGTTTGAATGTGTTGCCAGATTTAAGAGAATTGGTATAATCTACAAAATCACCAACCCAGGATATTACGTAATCATATTTCACTCTTGACCTGCTCAAGAGTATTCGGAATGTGCAAACTAAAGCAAGGGAAGCCTAATTTAGAAATCTGGTTTGTGTCCGCGTAGATATTTGAAGTATGCCGTAAAATTTTTCTGTAAAAAACAAAATTTTTATTTCTAGCATATGAGCAATACACAAGCTTTGTATATTGTCAAGCGTCCTACTGGAAATTGTGAAATCGTCCCCAGCAACCAAGTTGGGGACGATAATCCAGAGATTATAGAACAATGGGGGCCTTTTACTTCCGAAGAAGAAGCGATCGCCCGTCGCATTGGATTAATTAGAGCTGGCAAATGCCAACCAGTTTAGTTCAAAGGAATTGGGCATGGGGCATGGGGCATTGGGAATTAGTTATTTCTCCCCCTACTCCCCTTCGGGTGACGCTCGCAAGCTCGCTAACGCTGCGCTAACGCCACTTTGCCAGACGCTCGTTCGCCCTTGGCGTCTCCCCTTGGGAGAAGACTCACTAACGCTGCGCTAACGACGCAAAGCGCCAAGACGGCAAGTGGACTCACCTACTCACCACTCCCTACTCCCCATTCCCCTATTTTTCTGCATTCGTAGTTCCTTTAGCAGCAATTTGTTTGCCTAGGACTTCTACTGCTTTGGCGAATTGGGGATCTGCTAATGTAGCGAGTTTATCGCGTTCATTGAGCCATAAATCCTGTCGTTGAGCATCAGTCAACTCCACTTTGACATCTGGATCAATCCCATGCTTATTAATATCTTTATCACTAGGTGTGTGGTATTTAGCAATAGTTACTGCTAGTCCCGAACCATCTTCCAAAGGACGTACCGATTGTACTAGTCCCTTGCCAAAGGTTTGAGTACCGACTAGAGTTGCACGCTTGTTATCCTGCAACGCTCCTGAGAGAATTTCACTGGCACTGGCTGAACCTTTATCCACCAACACTACCAGAGGTTTATTTGTTAAAGCCCGTCCATTGGCTGTTTCCCGCTCTCGCTCACCTGCGCGGTCAATTGTGGAAACAATTGTACCTTTATTCAGCCACATACGGGCAATTTCCACACTAGAGAATAGTAAGCCACCTGGATTACCACGTAGATCTAGAACATATCCAGCTACCTTTTTCGATTCTAAATCTTTAATGGCGGTTTGCATTTCCTTGCCAGCATTGGCGCTGAACTGATTCAAGCGAATGTAACCAAGGTTGCCCACTGGTGTTTGTTTTTGGGAATACTTCACCGGATGGATTTCAATCCGCGCCCGTGTGATATCAAATTGTTTGATTTGATTGTTACGCCTGATTGCCAGTTTGACTTTTGTTCCAGCTTCACCTCGGATTAGAGATACTGCCTCGTTAGTATCCATCCCCTTGGTACTTTTGCCGTTAATTTCCAAAATCTCATCTTTTGCTAGAATTCCGGCTTTAAATGCAGGTGTATCTTCAATTGGCGCAATCACAACTAGTTGCTTGGTTTTTTCATCCTGACTGATTGTGATACCAATACCTGTGAGTTCTCCAGAGGTATCCACTTGCATATTCTTGAATTCCTCTGGATCCATAAACCGGGTGTATGGGTCATTGAGCTTTTTGAGCATTTCCCGGATGGACTTGTAAGCTTCTTGCTGACTACTGTAGGACTTGTTCAAGTACTCCTTACGAACAGCCTGCCAATCTACTTGGTTAAAAGTACCATCTACGTATTGGCGGTTAACAATTTGCCAAACTTCGTCTACCGTTTCCTTGGGACTAGCTTTAAATAAAGCCTGACCTCGTGAGTGAATGCCAAGGCTAGTAACTGCGATCGTGGAGAGTGTTACTGCCGTAGCACCCAAAACAAGCCTATTTTTTGTAATCACCATAATGACAGCTTTGTCAGAGGGAAAAAATTATAGTCAGTATGCCCAATCTAACACAGGGTACTACTGTAACGGTCGAGCATGTATTTCTAATTTCATTAAAATACTTGACAATCCGGCGAACTGGGCATGGGGAGTAGGGATTAGGGAGTAGGGAGTAGGGAGTAGAGAGTAGGGGGAGAAATAACTAATACCCAATTCCCAATTCCCAATTCCTAATTCCCAATTCCCCAATTTATTCAAGGTTCTACCCAGCGTCCATCTGCTTTAATTAGGTTGATCAATTCTTCAACTCCTTGTGTTTCTGGGACTTTTTTAATTTCTTCTCTACCACGGTACAAAGAAATGTAACCAGGGGTCTTGCCAACGTAGCCATAATCTGCATCAGCCATTTCTCCTGGGCCATTCACAATACAACCCATAACTGCTATGTCTAACCCAGTTAAATGCTTGGTGGCTTCGCGGACTTTGTGCAGGACTTCTTCTAAATTAAACAAAGTGCGTCCACAGGAAGGACAAGCGACATATTCCACCATTGTTTTCCGCAATCCTAAAGCTTGCAGAATGCTGTAGCAAACAGGAATTTCGTTTTCTGGTGGTTCTGTCAGTGACACCCGAATTGTATCTCCAATTCCATCAGCGAGCAATGTAGCAATACCAGCCGTGGATTTAATGCGTCCGTATTCACCATCACCGGCTTCTGTCACGCCCAAATGCAGAGGATAATCCATACCCAGTTCATCAAAGCGTTTTGCCAAAAGGCGATAGGCGGCTACCATTACAGGTACCCGCGAGGCTTTCATGGAAATGACTATGTTACGAAAATCTAAAGATTCACAAATGCGAATGAATTCTAAAGCAGATTCCACCATTCCTTCTGGAGTGTCACCGTATGTAAACAGCATCCTTTCAGCAAGGGAACCGTGATTTACCCCGATTCGCATCGCTTTACCCTGGTCACGCAAAGAAACCACAAGAGGTTCTAGGGTTGCGCGGATTTTTTCACCAATTTCATCGAATTCAGCTTTGGTATATTCTGTTCTATTGGGGTTGGGTTTTTCAAATACATACAACCCTGGATTAATCCGTACTTTCTCTATGTGCTTGGCGACTTCCAAGGCAATTTTCATGCCATTGTGATGCACATCGGCGACTATTGGTACGTCTTGGTAAGTTTTAATTAATTTTTGTTTGATTTCTGCCAATGCTACAGCGTGAGCTATGCTTGGCACTGTAACGCGGACAATTTCACAACCAATTTCGTGCAAACGACGAATAGCTGCAACGGAACCATCGATATCAAGAGTGTCTTCGTTAATCATCGACTGCACCACCACGGGATAGCCACCGCCAATTGTGACATTTCCCACCTTTACAGGTCTGGTTTTACGCCGTTTGATAGTTGTATCAAATGTGGGTTGGCTTGATGTGGTGTCGGATGTTGTGGGGGTTGGCAGAGTTTGCATAACCTTAGTTCGGTGAATTTGCTGTAGCTCAATATCAGATGGAAAAGTCTCTGTCTTTCAGATTGCCACAGTAAGAGCTTTTGTGGACAACGAGATAGCAAAAAAGAAAATAAAGAGTCAAGTGGAGAAGGATCACCAAGTAAAAGGGACTGGGAGTTAGGGATTGGGTACTGAGGACTGGGTAAAGAGCGGAAAAATTATCGAATTTGTTTTTAACTCAGTATCTAATTCCCAAAAATAGGTATATTTATTAGCCAGTATCGCTAGCAGTACCGTAAATTTATTTAAAAAGCCTGAAATATCTTAATCATTATCAGTAAATTTTCCCTTGTATCAAAAATACCACTACAGACAACATATGTATAAATAATACATTTAATAAGACTTATGCGTAGGGTATTTAACTTGAGGGAAGTGGTGCAGAATCAGGTTGGTAGTATTATCAGGTTTGCAATTACAACCTCAATAGCATTTTCAACTGCAACATTCTCTAATTGGATAAACTACAAAAAACGCTGCAACCTTCTCAGAAGCTACTGATATCGACTATTTTATCACTAATATTTCTTCATCAATTGTCACCTCAGAATGGATAGTCAATACCTATTCTCAAAGAAATTGGGTGGAGTTTTTTTATCGAGAGGCCAAGGGCTGGTTAGGATTGAAAGAATATCAAGTGCGAGATAAAAGAAGTCTAATGAGGCATTTTATCTTGGTGTTCTGTGCCTATACTTTTATTCTTTGGCATCAGCTGACTGGGGGGTTAAGACGAACATGGGCAAACAAAGATTTGAACACTTTTATTGAAGCTTTAGAAGCCTTCCGAACAGCTATGTCTTTTCGGTTTTTTGACTGGCTGACCGTTCATCGTGACTTGTTTGCTGCTTATAAAGCTAGTTTGGGCTTCATTTGGGCATAATTTTTGTTTAAGTCCCGTTAAAAGAAAGCGCACATAACTGAATAACTTTATCGAACAGATGAGTTATTTAAAAGTATAAATGAATAAACGAGCAACTCCACTATTCCAACAGTTGATTGACCCTAATCCCCAAAGCTTTTGTAATTGTTGGATTTTCTCTAAGTCACAAGCGTAAGCTTTGATGGTGACAAGCTTGTATTGCTCTATTTCTAGTAGTGGCACTGGTTGAGTGGTGTAATAGTCGCAATACCCCAAAGTGGTTACAAGGTTTTGCAAATCCTGGTCATTGGGATTTTCTTTGACAAAGTGACCAGCAAGCTTTGCAGCATAAAGCAATTTTGACCCAGTTGCACCTTTACAATCGCGGGCAATAAAGGTATCTTAAAAAAAACCAAGAAAAATATGATGATTGCACAAGAATATCTCATAGCCAAACAAAAGACGCTGATAAATAATCAGCTATCTCAAAAATTAAATAGCGGTAAATACAAATTGAATGAATTTGCCGTAATAGCTCACAATATTAGTTTTTGGGTAATGTCGTTCCAAGACTTATTGAGAATAAATTTATCCCAAGTTACTGATAAAGAATACTATCAACTTGTTCGACAGCATCTTATGGAAGATGTAGGTCATGAAAAGTGGTTTTTAGATGACCTGGAACTAATGAATTTGGAACAACCAAACTTGCAGGTTTTATATAGTAAACCTCATGCAGATGTAAGAGATGCCACTTTTTCTCTGATGTCAGAAGTATTTCGGGCTACTTATGACTATGAAAGAATTATTATCATACTAACGTTAGAATCAGCGGGCCATGTTTTTTTTGAATCTGTTGCTAATTTTGTCGATAAACACAACTATAATCATAAGTTCAAATATTTTTCCAATCATCATCTTGGCATTGAGAAAAAACACGAACTTTTTGAGGATAAAATTCAATTATACCTCAATAATATACAGCTAAACCATGAAGAGATGAATAACATTTCTAATATGATTGATCGCATGTATAAAGCTTTTGAGTTAATGTTCGACGGATTAGCGATCGCCATGTCTTAGAGGTTGTTTGAAAAGTAGGGGATGTTGTAAAAAAGCTCTCTCAGTATACGCGCTCGTATAGATAATAAACAGCACCGAGAGAGTGGTATGAGTAAAGCTTACCCTAGTAACCTAAGTTTGGAACTATATCAATTAATGAGTGACTTAATTCCGGAAGCGAAACCGGGTGGTCGCAAGCGTGAAGTTGATATGTGGGAAGTGCTGAACGCAATTTTCTACATTTTGACAGAGGGAGTCAGATGGCGATGCCTGCGGCAACCCGAAGCGGGAACGCTACCGGGAGATTTTCCTCCCTGGCAGACTGTGTATACATATTTTCGCAATTGGCGCATTGATGGGACTTGGCTGATGATTCATGATCAACTCAAAGATTGGACTCGAATTGAGATAGAACGCCACCCAAGCCCATCCGAGGCAATCATTGACAGTCAAAGCGTCTCAAACCAAAGCGACGGGATGAATTATTAAAACAAATCGCACAAGCAGAGAGTGATTATGCTCAGGGTAATGTCCGGCGTGGTTCAGTTGCAGACTTAATGGCTAAGTTGGACAAATGAAAAATTTGGTTTGGAGTCTAACTTTTATTCGAGCTTTTAAATGTGTACTTAATAAAAATCTGGAATTACGTTCTCAAATTGAGCAAGTATTACAACAAATAGCTGAAGATCCATTTCATCCTAGTTTACGTAGCCACAAGCCCAAAGGTGATTTATCGAGTAGATACTAATGTTCGATTGATTATAGTAATCGTCTTTTATTTAGATTTTTTACAAATCCTGAATCAGGAGAAGAATAAATTTTATTGCTAACATTAGGCTCTCATGATGATGTTTACTAAATTAAGTATTGTTTTTAACTAAACCAACCCTAATAATTCCAGGACTTACGCAAAATTATGAAAAAACGAACCACCCTACCCTTCGGGAACGGCTTCGCCGAACGGGTTCAGCAGTGACGCTCCTGCGTCGCTAACGCTGCGCTAACGCAATCGACGCAAGGCAGAGGCACTCCGTTGGACGGGTTTCCCGGCTTGAAGGAAGTGCCGTCCAAGATTGCGACTGCTTCACAAAGGACGCAAAGGACACGTACTGCGAAGCAGAACCCGTTCCCTCGAAGAGGGTTCCCGCAGGGTAGGGTAGGAATAGGAGTTTCAGAGAGTTCTTGCGTAAGTCCTAAATTCAACCATCAGTGCAGATTTTATATGAATACTCAAATACAAACTCAACTCCCAATACCGCAACACTTTAACCCCAATCAAGTCGGCGAAGTCTGGCGTGTACCCTACCAACAACGCGCTGCTGAAGCTGAAGTATGGGCGAAACAACATGATATCAAACCAGCATCTTTAGATAAAACCCGGATTTGCCTACTCTTAATTGATGTTCAAAACACCTTCTGCATCCCAGAATATGAATTATTTGTCGGAGGAAAATCAGGAACTGGTGCAGTAGTTGATAATCGGCGATTGTGTGAGTTTATCTATCGTAATTTACAAGCGATTACAACAATTATACCGACATTAGACACTCACAAAGCAATGCAAATTTTTCACCCGATTTTTTGGGTGAATGCCGCAGGTGAACATCCTACACCAGCAGCGACTAATATCACTCCAGCAGATATAGAACAAGGAATTTGGAAAGTTAATCCACCAGTTTCTTATAGTATTACTAACGGCGATTACGAATTATTAGAAAAACACGCTTATTATTACGTCCAACAACTAACTCAAAATGGTAAATATCCTCTCATTGTTTGGCCTTATCATTCAATGTTGGGCGGCATTGGTCATGCTTTAGTTTCATCGATAGAGGAAGCAATCTTTTTTCACTGTATTGCTCGTCAGAGTCAAACGCAATTTGAAATTAAAGGTGAGAATCCCTTAACAGAAAATTATTCAATTTTACGTCCAGAAGTATTGGAAGATTTTGAGCAACGTCCACTTGCCCAAAAGAATACAGGTTTGATTAAGCAACTTTTAGAATTTGATGCTGTCATTATTGGCGGTCAAGCTAAAAGTCACTGTGTAGCCTGGACAATTGAGGATTTATTAACAGAAATTAATCAGGTAGATGCTTCCTTGGCTCAAAAAATCTATTTGCTAGAAGATTGCACTTCCCCCGTTGTGGTTCCGGGTGTTGTTGACTACACAGAACAGGCAGATGCAGCATTTACAAGGTTTGCACAAGCAGGAATGCACATCGTCAAATCTACGGAATTTGGGAATTGGAAATTGGGAATGGGTCATGGGGCATGGGGCATAGGGCATTAGTTATTTCTCCCCCTGCTTTTTCATCTCCCTCATCTTGATGACTTCAGATAATCTTTGGGATCTTTTGCTACCCAACCTAAATCTGAGCTAGCACGCATTTCAAAATGGAGGTGAGGTTGCTTGGAAGTCGGTTGTCCAGTAGTACCAACTGTTCCTACCAAGTCTCCTTTGTTGACTTGCTGACCAACGCTAACTTTGATACTGTCAAGTTGGGCATAGCGGCTTTGAAGTCCGCCACTGTGGTTAATAATTACCAATTTGCCATAAGTACCTTGATCTTTAGCAAATACCACTGTTCCAGGGGCGATCGCTTCTACAGGGGTACCTACTGGTGCTAATAAATCTACACCGCTATGAAAGAACACTTCTCCAGTATTAGGATTAGTCTGCCAGCCATAAGGTAATCCTACAGTTTTAGCTTGTGCTAAAGGATACCCTGATATAGATACACTGCTGCTTGCTTCTCTACCAGCAGGCGCAACAGACGCGCTAACGGGGCGATTCGGTGATGTATTTCCCGATGGAATAAACACCATTCTAGGGTTTTGTTGACAACCATTCACCTCAAACAGTGTATCCGCACGGACTTTATACTTTGCTGCGACTTGTCGCCAAGTTTGACCGCTGGGCACTTCCACAACAATCCCATTGTAAGGAGCAATTTGAAGTTCGCTACCAACAGTCAGACCGCCATTTCTCAAACCTGGATTCATATCAATAATTGTTGCAGGATTGAGATTGTAGCGCTGGGCTATGCTGTCCAAAGTCTCACCACGAGCAACTTTATGACGTTGGAAGCGAGATAGGGCTGGAATTGGACAACCCGGTACAGCAGCATCAGCACTGTTGAAATTTCCAAGTGTCGATACTAGTCCAACAGTGCTAACCAAGCTACAGAGCAAAAACAGACGATAGGGAAAAGCCATATATATACTTCAAGAGAGCGCTAATTTTAAATTTTAGATGGCGAGTTTGGGGATTGGGGGATGGATGAGGGGGATGAGGGAGATGAGGGAGATGAGGGGACAAGCGAAATAAGTAATACCCCATGCCCAATGCCCCATTCCCAAAATCTTTTCTTTTTCTATCTAAATGCATCTGTCCAGTTGCCGTTTGCTTGACTACACTTAGAAATTAGCAACTGCACTGCTGTCCTTAAACTTGATGATTATGAAATTATCCTTAAAGCAACTGGCTATCTATCTATCTATACTGGCGATCGGTGGCGGTGCAGGTTTGTTAAGCAGTCGCTATCTATTGCCACAAAATCACTCGTTTCAACAGTTAAAAAATGTCACAGTGGCTTCGCCTCCAGAATCAGTAGTTCCTAATTCTGTGAGTGGAATCAATAGCCCTACTGGAGGCGATAATGTCAATTTTATTGCCACGGCTGTGCAAAAGGTCGGCCCAGCGGTAGTACGAATTAATGCTACCCGCAAAGTTCCCAATCCCATCTCTGATGCTTTGAAAAATCCCTTCTTCCGCCGATTTTTTGGCGAGGATGAGCAACCAATTCCCCAAGAGAGGATTGAGCGCGGTACAGGTTCAGGATTTATTTTGAGTGAAAATGGGGAATTGCTGACTAATGCCCATGTAGTCGCGGATACAGATACAGTACAAGTGACTCTTAAAGATGGTCGGACTTTTGAGGGTAAAGTAGTGGGAGTTGATGCCATCACAGATGTGGCAGTAGTGAAAATTCCCGAAAATAAATTGCCCACTGTGAAGCTAGGCAATTCACAAAATTTGATTCCTGGACAGTGGGCGATCGCTATTGGCAATCCTTTGGGTTTAGATAATACTGTCACCATTGGCATCATCAGCGCTACAGACCGCACCAGCGCTCAAGTTGGTGTTCCAGATAAGCGAGTCAGTTTTATCCAAACCGATGCCGCAATTAACCCAGGTAACTCTGGTGGGCCTTTGTTAAATGCCCAAGGTGAAGTTATTGGTGTTAACACTGCCATCCGTGCCGATGCTCAAGGACTTGGTTTTGCCATTCCCATTGAAACTGCTGCCCGCGTTGCTAATGAACTATTTACCAAAGGGCGTGCAGAACATCCTTTCTTGGGGATTGAAATGGCAGATTTGTCTCCCACTAAAAAACAGCAAATCAATCAAGAAAACAAGCTGAACATTCAGCAGGACACGGGCGTTGTTATTAAAGGTGTCATGGAAAACTCACCAGCAACAAAGGCAGGACTGCTTCCTGGAGACGTAATTCAAAAAATTAACGGTAAACCAGTTAAAACAGCAGCCCAAGTACAAAAGCTGGTAGAGTCCAGTTCAGTTGGCGATATCTTGGTAATCGAAGTTAATCGTAGCGGGAAAATTCAGACTTTCAAAGTGCAGTCAGGAGTTTATCCCAGCAAATAGTTGAGAGTAGCTAGGAGTTAAGAGTGAGGAGTTAAGAATAAGAAATCGTGGTTTGAAGTTTGGAAAAAGGAATTTGCTGTTAAAAGCTTTCCTTAACTCAGAACTCCTAACTTCTAACTCCTAACTTCTAACCCCCACGTCATAACTTTTGATCTAAATGCATTCTTTGTTCCATCTGACGTAAGAAATACCCTGTCATCATCGCTGACGCTAATAGCCCCGCTAAGTTATCCCTATCTGTAGTAATTTGCACATTGAAATTTTCCGCGGGGAGCATTCCCACCAGCCCTTGGACGTTCTGCGAGATGATTTGTTTAATTTCGGGGCTGACGGACTGAGCGACGCGAGCTAGAACTTCAGGAGACTGATGTTGCAAATATTTGAGTAACTGGTTAGATTGTTCCTCAAAGTGGTCATTAAGAAGCTGATTAGGGTGTTCCTCAGAGTTGTCATTCAAAAAGTTAGGATCAAACACCATTGGCAGTTTTTTTTAGCTGAGTTGCTAATTCTACTTTAAACCATAGTACAAGGGTTATGCATTCTCCACGGGTATAGGCTTTACTTCTACCTTAAGAAAGCTAGTAGCTTGCCAAAAAGATTTTGACAGGCGGGAAAAGGGTAAGGGGTAAAGGGGCGCATGTTTTTAATTTCTTTCCCTTTCCCCTTTCCCCTTTCCCCGGTCTTCACCTGTCAACATTTCCGTGGTGAACTACTAGGGGGATGGGGAGATCGAAAGATGAGGGAGATGAGGGGGATTAGGGGGATGAGGGAGATGTGAGAATAAAGACTGACAACTGACTCCTAACTCCTCACTTCTGGCTCCTCACTCCTACCTTCTGCTACTGATTCTTCTTTGACTGTAAGGTCTAGTTCTAGTTGTTCTTCTTTTTGATTATTGGACAATATCTGAGGAAGCTGCTCGATTTGGAAATATTGATGAAATTTTGACGTTACTTGTAACGAGTAGGAGCGAGAATCATTATCTCGGCGTTTGCGTACAAAACCAAGTTCAACTAGTTCTGGAACATGTTGATATACTCCAGAACCGCGTAATTCAATTAATTCGCTTTGTAGTATGGGGCTATTCAGGGCGATCGCTGCTAAAGTTCGCAATGCGCCTAAACCTAATTCTACAGGAATTAGTGTTTGTACAAGGTCATGAAAGTCAGGCCGCAGTTGCAGACTGTAACCATTTGGAGTTTCTACAACTTCTAAGGCGCTATCTCGACGGGCATAATTGTCAATCAGTTCAATTATGCCTTCTTCAACTGTGGCGCGATCGCACGCGGCATACTCGGCAATTTCGCCGAGCGACAAGGGCTTACCCTTTAAGTAGAGAATCGCTTCTATCTTAGTCGCTGTGGCTGTAGTCATTAGGCATTAGTCATTTGTCATTGGTCATTTGTCATTTGTCATTTGTCATTAGCAACTACAACTAACAACTGACAATTAACCAGGATGATGAACTGGTGTGTGGGATTATACAATAATTTTCGACAAAAGTCAAGTATGTCTTAACATAACCAGATTTGGTTAGTGGCTTGTCCAAAATTTTTGTCACATAATTGACCAAAACTAGGGTGTGAAGTGTGGGGAAGAAAAAATTAATTGTATTTTTGTACATCCTCCCCTGCACTAATAGAGGTACAGAGCTTGACAGCAATTACTCTACACCCGGCACCCACAAGAGCCACACCCTTCTAATTGAATTTTTACAAGCCTCGACTGCTGAGGATAAATTCTGCGATCGCTAGATCTTGTGGAGTGGTCACTTTTAAATTTGTCTCCTCACCTGGGACAATTTGCACTTCGATACCGCACATCTCAAACAAAGCCGCATCGTCAGTTACTTCCCACCCCTGACGAACACCTTCAGCGTGGCACTGTTTTAACAACTTGACATTAAAACCTTGGGGAGTTTGTGCTGCCCATAGTTGCTGTCGGTCGGGTGTACTTTGAATTATGCCATTTTCATCCACAACTTTGATTGTGTCTTTCACAGGCACGGCAGCAATTAAACCAGGACATTGGCGAATAGCTTGGGCACAAGAATTAAGTAAATCTGGTGTCACTAAACATCTAGCGCCATCGTGAATTAACACTTGCTCTGCGGCAGCTGGCAGCGCTTGCAAGCCGTTGTAAACCGATTCTTGCCTGGTAGAGCCGCCAATAATTAGTTCTACAGGTTTACTGAGCTTGAGGTCGGCGAGAATTGCTTTAAAATCTGGCCAATCGGTGGGTTGGGAAATAATTCCTATCCACTCGATTGTACCGGCCGCTGCTGCCGCTTTCAGAGTCCAAGCAATAATTGGTTGCGATCGCACTTCGAGCAGGAGTTTATTTCGGTTACTCCCCATTCTTTTACCGATTCCCGCAGCTGGAATTAATAAATACACAGAAATCCTCAATCTTGAAACTGGCAATAGGGAATAGGTAATGGGTAATGGGTAATGGGTAATGGGTAATGGGTAAGATGTGATGACTAATAGTAAAATCCAATTACCAATTCCCAATTCCCAATTACCTATTCCCAATACCCAATCCCCAATACCCAATCCCTAATACCTATATTCCCCTAAAATAGGGAGCGAGTACGCGTCAATAAATATTATGCGAGTAGTAGCCCTTGTACCTGGTGGGATTGGCGATCAAATCCTCTTTTTTCCAACTTTAGATGACCTGAAGCGCTATTACCCCAACGCTCAGATAGATGTCGTTGTTGAACCCCGGTCAAAGGCTGCCTACCGGGTGAGCAAGTCAGTAAATGAAGTACTGGCCTTTGATTTCAAAGACCGTAACAGTCTGGCAGATTGGGGCAACCTGGTAGGCTCGATTCGCGATCGCGAGTACGATGTCGCCATCGCTGCTGGGCAAAGCTGGTTAGTGGGTCTTTTCCTGTGGTTGACAGGAATTCCCAAACGCATTGGCTATCAAGGCAAAGGAGCCGTTTTTCTCACCGATGTTGTTCCGTTTAAACCGTCTCAGTATGCGGCAGCAGTTTACCACGACTTGCTGCAACCATTAGGTATTAAGTCCCCTACCCCAGAGTTAGCACTGAATGTGCCCAAACCAGATATTGAGTGGGCACAAAGGGAACAAAAACGTTTAGGGGTGAATGAAACAGGCTATGTCCTAATTTATAACGGTTCTGACCAGGTATCCCTGGCTACAGATGCGGATACAATCTATCCTGTGGGTAATTGGCAGCAAATTATTCAAGACTTTCAATACAAGCAACCAGATTTGCCTGTGGTGGTCGTTAAAGGAGCTGACAATGAGCAGTTTGTGCGATCGCTGTTGGAGTATTCTCCAGAAATCAAGGTGACTACCCCAGATGATATCGGTAAATTAGCTGCCATAATCGCTGGAGCGAATTTGATGTTGTCCACAGACAGCGCACCACTGCACCTAAGTGTGGCAGTACAAACCTATACTATTGGATTATTTGGCTCCACGGAACCAGCAAAGTTATTACCCAAAAACGATAGATTCCTAGCCATTAAATCCTCTACTGGTAAGGTGGCAGATATTCCGCCAAAAACTGTTTTGGAGAAAATCTGGGGTGGTTAAACCAGCGGTTTTCTTAAAAATGCTGCCATTGTAAAATTTCGCCACACTCGTAGTTTGGTGAGTGCGTCTTAGCTGGCAAATACTTCCATCGAACAGATCTAGTCTTGAGCTTATAACCTCTACCCAATTTTGGTGCTATTACCACCTGAAATCCGCTAAATTTAACCTGGTAAATTTGGCGGATTTTGGCTTTTTAATCAAAAAAATCATCTAGCAAAGCTTTATTCAACTTTCTAATTCCCAGGACTTACGCACAGGTAACGGAAAATCGTAGACGCGCAAGCGGTGAGGGAGTCGCAATCTTGGCGGTTCCCGTCGATTGCGTTAGCGCAGCGTTAGCGACGCAGGAGCGTCACTCCCGAACCCGAAGGGCTTCCCGCAGGATACCACAGAGAAGCCAGTGCGTTGGGCGGCGAGCCGCTCTTGTTGCAACTGGCGCGACGCAGAGGACACAGAGGAATGAGGGTTTGAGAGGTTTTTGCGTAAGTCCTAATTCCAATTCCCAATTCCCAATCCCCTGTTCAAAATATCTCAAACAAGGCATCATCTAATTCATATCCGAGCATTTTTGCCATAGACTTGAGCCGCGATTGCCACGGGATATTTTGCTGTTTTAACCAATCACTCAAAACAAAAATTTTGTGCATCAAAAAGATTTCTAAAGCTTCAGGATTGTACTGAATACCTTCTTTAGAACTGAATTGGTGTGGTACAAGCATGGCAGTGTAACGGGCTAATTCCCCAGCTTTCCAATCTAGTAAAAATGGTAACCAAGGATATTTAGCATCCAAACGGACGAACCACAGCCGTAACTCTGGAATTTCTGAAAGTTCTCGCGGATCGCCAGGTTCTAGCGTAAAGTCAATATCAAAGCTTAGCTGCTGTTCATGGGAAGCGACTCCCTCTTGCAGCAATTGCTCAATTACCGTTAATGCAGGCGACAGATCCAGATTGTTAATGGAGTCAGTATTGATTGCGATCGTGATTGTCATTGACTCACCAGCCACTTTTTTATGCTCAACAGTAGGATCGAGAATCCACAGTACCAGCTTTCAGGGATTCACGCTAGATTTGCCGCATAGCAAAATCAAAACACGATTGATGAGAAGGGTGTGGGGGGTAGGGTGTAGGGTGTGGGGAACCTCATACTTCAAAGCAGGGATTTCTCTGCAAGGGCGCTGTATTTCAAGATACGTAGTATAAGAAATACATCTTTTTCTTTTCCATCAATAGATTTAGTTGCTCTGTATCCTTTTGTTTGGGGCTATCTCTTCCCCACACCCCACACCCTAGTTTTGGTCAACATTTGAAGAAAAATCTTCTGTCTAGGCATTATCAAGCATGATTGCCAATAAGCACGAAACGTACGATTATCACCAGCCAACTTAACATTCAATCTTCGTCACCTCCCTTTGGCAGCAGCAACACCTGCCATGTGGTGGACATTTTTAACAATTTTAAGTTAAAGTTGTAATGAGTTTGTTTTAGATTAGGGTGTGGCTAAGTAACTGTCAGCAAGCAACTACAATCATCACCTCAAAGTGTGAATTTCGCAGCAAGCAGAAGCAACAACACAGCTAGAGGTGAAAATGTGGTGCAAAATATCCTTGTATATAAAAAAACTAATAAACATTGAAATGGGAAAATCCCCCCAGTAGTTAACAGAATTAACTATGCAAAAGCAAGCAATATCTACAAAACCAATTCGTTCCTTAGAAGATGCGCTTGAGCAGTGTCAGATACTGGGTATGCGTGTCAGTCGCCAGCGTCGATTTATCTTAGAACTGCTGTGGCAAGCAAATGAACACCTTTCTGCTAGAGAGATTTACGATCGCCTCAACCAGCAAGGTAAAGACATTGGTCATACTTCTGTTTATCAAAACCTAGAAGCCTTATCAAGTCAAGGCATAATCGAGTGTATTGAACACTGCGACGGGCGTTTATACGGCAATATCAGTGATTCTCACAGTCATGTCAACTGTATTGATACCAACCAAATTCTGGATGTGCATGTAACGCTGCCAGAAGAATTCATCCGTCAAGTTGAACAACAAACAGGAGTACGGATTACTGAATATACCATTAACTTTTATGGCTATCGCAATTCACAAGAACAGTCATCACCAGATATTAATGGTCAGTAGTCATTGGTCAGTGGTCAGTTGTTAGTGTTCAGTGAGAAATCGTAAATTAAACCATTTTGGATTTTGCGAAAAGTTGCGTGCGGTGAGTCCAGCACTGCGGGAGGGTTTCCCTCCGCAGGTGACTGGCGAACCCGAAGGGGGGTTCTCCCCGTTGAGCAAACTTTTCAAGACGGATTTTAGATCAATAAGGCTTTGAGCAATAAACATTGTCCTAACCTATGCGACTACAACTATAACAGCTAACAGCTAACAACTGACAACTACTCACGATCATAATCACCAGGATTAACACCAAAAACTGTCTCATCCTCGGAGGCATCATCGTATAAATCTATTGGCGAAATTGCTTCCCCTTCTAAACTTTCAATTAGCTGCATCTTGGAAGTATTGTTAACCCAAGTATCTGTGTTGGCAGCATTATTGACGTTAAGAATAGATTGCTGTGAAACTAAGCTTTTCAAGGTTTGAAACTGTTCTAGAGAGAATAAAGCACCATTGAGTGCGGCAGTTTCTTTGTCAGCCTCAGAGAGAATAGCATCAACTAAGCAGGCATTGGTGAGATTAACGGTTTGAAGATTCACTCCTGTGAGGTTAGCGCCAGCGAGGTTAGCACCGATGAGGTTAGCACCAGTGAGGTTCGCGCCTGCTAAATTTGCCCCAGTCAACACAGCATCTGATAAATTGGTCTGTTCAAGATTTGCCCCAGCTAACATTACTTGTGATAAATACGCTCCTGAGAGATTGATTCCAGCTAGGGATTGGGCGCATATTCGCTTGTTGAAACTGTTATTAGACAAAACTGCTGCTTTACCAAGCAGTACCAGCAGTGCTTCTGGATAAAACTCTGCCATATTGGCTGGATGACCACAAGGGCAAAAGGTGACTTTTGTTTCTCGGTGACAAGCACTCAGTAATAAAAACGTATTTACTCCCGCATTGGCATTGATTTGCTCTACATTCACCGGGTTGTGCAATGTGTGAAAATGAGTTAAGGCTTTGTGTGCTATGCCTTCATCCAACCAACGACCTTGACAGTAAGCACGCCAGAAAGACTCAAGACGTTGTAATAAAACTTCAAAACAAAAGTCACTGTTCTGCTGACGCCGTAAAGTTTCAATTGCTAATTCTTCAATTTCTGGAGTGAGAATACCATAACCGAGTAAATTGTAGAGGTGCTGGGCGACGCTAGCAGGAGAGTCAAGGATAAAACTGAGCGTTCCATAAGCATCTTCTTGGCATTGAGTCAAGCTTTGCAGTTGAGCAGCAATAGCTTCCGCACACAAGTATTCTCCGAATTTGGGATGAGAGAATTCTGTTTTATTTGTCAGTTGTCTATTGTCAGTTGTTAGTTGCTGATGAAGACTCACTACTGACAACTGACCACTGACAAAAGAGCGGAAATAAAAAGCTAGTAGGGTATTTGTATTGAGATCTTTAGGTAGGATAACTTGATAGCGATCGCTATGTAAAATTTTCAAGGCGATTTGTTGCATCACATCAAGTATGTCTTGGGGATGGCGACCATCAAGTAGATTAGCGATCGCTTCTGGTGTACGGTGGATATGAGCTGATCCTGACCGCAATAGCATTGTTGTAATTTCCCCAGTTAGCGGATAGCCCAATAACCACCGCTTGAGACGATGGTTAATTTCCCACAATAAGGCTGCACTGGTATTTTTGGGACTGTTAGTGGCTAATTGCAACACCAAATCATCGATGAGTCCATCACGGTGCAAAACGCCTAACAAGTACAGCATCAAGGGTTGGTGGACAAGGGCAGAGAGTTCGGGAAACTGGGATTTGCTAGCAAATAACCCTGTCTGCTTTAAGAAGGTAAAATAGTTTTGAGCAATGGGTAAAGATTGCACTTTTGCCCATTGTTGAAACCATTGTTTCAGTTCTTCCACATCCAACGGCTGGATAGAAACCCGTCTGAATTGTAACAGCATATCCGGGGCGATTTCTGGCAAAGTCGAACAGCGACTTGTCAAAATAATCTTATGTCGTCCCTGAGATTGAAATTTCAATAACTGCTGAATAAAAATTACTCTTGCCCTTTTACCCTGTCGAGAAGCAGGCAATTCATCTAAACCATCAAGCAGTAACAGACAGCGGGGATGATCTTGTTCTAGCCAACTGCTGAGCTTGGTATGAGAACTAGCCAGAAAACCAGAATTGAGAGTTTCTGCTAAAGAATTGCCATACTTGACATCACGTAGTCTAATGATTATGGGCATCCAGGTAGGATAAAGTTCCTGTGCCACTTGTGCTGCCCAAATTTGGCAGAAACTGGTTTTACCATAACCAGGTTTCGACTCAATGACGGCAATAGTTTTTAAATCAGCTAGTTGTTCCTGCGCCCATGCTGTTAAATTAATTGCTGAAGCTGTCTTTTTGTCTGGCGTTGAGGTAGTTTCCTCTACTGGCAAACCTCTGGGGGTTACATAAATATCCTTAAGAGCAAAGGATTCCATCAGCAAGGGTGTACTGAGTATTTGTACCAGACTTGCTCGGTAATTTTCTCGATGCAAATCAATTTTGTCACCTTCCAAACCACTGGAGGATGTTGCTAACACTCCAGAAACTAAATTTTGCATATGGCTAGCGCCCCCTAAGCGGACAAATTTTTGTAGTTGAGCTAAAGGTGGGGCATTCTGAGCAATAACTGTTAGAAGATGTCCACCAAGGGCGTGTGACAAGCGCTGAGTTAACAGTTTAGCTTCTAGTTCTTCTGCACCGTTGACGATAAACCAAGCTACACTGGCATTGTTCATCTGTTGCACCAGTAATGAGTCTGCCATCAAACTGAGTGCTTGTTCGGCTTGAGTGTCAGTCAATTTACCAGGACTGAGAGTTTTCAGTAAGCCTTGTAGTTTCGCATCCTGGAGAATAAGTTTGCTGACTCCTTCTTTAACGATTTGTGGTTGGGCGGGTATCATCGCCCGATTTACCCAAGGTTTTTGTAAGCTTGCTTCTTGGTCTAAAACTTGTTGTAGAGCTTGCAAATAGGCAATTTGAAACGCCAGCCATGTACCTTCGTTGCGTTTTAAAGCTTTTTTTTGGCTGAGACTACGTAACAAATGTTCACTCAACAAAGCAATGACGGTAATTTCTTCCCAAACAGCCTCTAAAGGCAGTTCTAAGACCTCTGCAAGAGTACAGATGTCAAACGGCATGAGGCTTTTGACTTCCATATCCTGAACAATACGGTAGGCAATACCTGCTAATTGACCAGATGAAAACCCTCTAATTTCTTTGATTTGGATATGGCGTTCTGCCAACCAATGCCGTATGTTCAAGTTCATTTAATTACATACTTAATAGCTGCCTATGGCAATTATCATCCATTTATTACTTGGCGAAAACAGGTGACAATGGGAAGAAATCAGCTAAGTATGAAAGCTGGTTTTTGAGCGGACTATGAGCGATCGCCCCTTAAAATTATTATTAATCGACCAAGACCCCATCTTCCAGCTAGGACTACGGGTTACTTTGTCAGAAATTCCTCATCTGCAAGTGGTGTCGGCAGTACAAACTGATACTGCTGCCTTGCAGATACTGGCAGAACTCGCTACACAAGAGCCTGGCCAAGTAAATTTGGTGGTTTTGGAATTAGGTAATGGTCGCTTTAGTTACAGTCAACAGCAAGGTTTAGAACTCTCTCGGCAACTGAAAGCTTTGTACCCCAAGTTGCCAATTTTGCTGCTAAGTTCTGTCACTGAACCACAACTACTTTTGGCAGCTAAAGCTATTGGTGTAGAAGGATACTGTCCTAAAGGCACTCCTGTCTCAGAACTAGTTGCTGCTATGGAAGAAGTAGCGGCTGGCGGTTCTTATTGGCTGGACGAGAGGGAGCAGGGGAGCAGGGGGGCGGGGGAACAACTCCTAACTCCTCACTCCTCACTCCTCACTCCTAACTCCTCCCTCCCCTTTTCTCGGTTGCGGCAAAATTGGCGTTTGTCAGGTATTGACTACATTAATGCCACTTTAAGGCAAGTTACCGCACAATTACAAACTCCTGGATTACCACTACTAGATCGAGCAGTTCTGGCTGGACACCGACGAGAACTGCTAGCGGCTCGTTGGCTTTTGAATCGATTGTTGGTTTCACCACGGGAAAGACAACAGGAACAACAGCGAGAATTCATCGATTCTGGTCAGCAACTGTCTGCAATTTCCTCGCTGAGTAGTACTATTGACCAGGAAACTGCACTACCTGTATTTAGCCCAAGAGCGTTGCAAGCTGCTTTGTTTTCATCTTGTGTAACCAAATTGCAATTTTCTTTACAAAATTTGACAGATGTTACTTTAGAAATTGATATTCTTCGTGAAGATAAAGAACGAGAATTACTTTACTTGATTCTGCAAAAATTAGCTCAACAATTAGATGAACTGCGTAATGCTCAAATCATCGTCAATCAATTAGAAGATTTGAAACTCACCATATTATTAGATTTATGGCAAGCAACAATTACAGATTTTTTTGGTAAATTTTCACGAGTCAGATTAGGCAAGCAAAATATAGAAATTGTTAATGTCTTGCTGCAAAATCCTCAAGTTGTGCAAACAGAGATTTTTGATAAAATTCCTTTATTTGTTGAATTATTGGCTTATTTACTATTCCAAACAGATTTGTATATTGATAATAACTTTTATCCATCTGCTAGTAATGCAGCCAAATTACAAGCAGAAAATCTCCTAGAGAATCTGTTAATTCAAATGGCAAATGGTGTGATGCAACCGTTGCTGAACTATCTAGCAGATGTAGAAGCTATCAAACAAAATTTTTATGATAGAAGATTGATTTCTACACGAGAGATGGAACGCTTTAGAAACAATTTATCATGGAAATATCGTTGGGATAATTATATTAAGGAAGCTCAAAGAATTTTTGAAAGCCGTTATGAATTATTTGTATTAACGCCTCGTGGGATTGCCAAAACTTCAATTTATGCTCCCCGTGGTCAGGAATTAGCACAGCTTTCTGGAATACCTTTAGGAGTGACGCTGATTTTAGAATTTCGAGATGCGATCGCTCCACGGTTGCGATCGCTATTATCTTTTGTAGGTAGTGGTATTGTCTTCGTTCTCACCCAAATAATCGGTAGGGGTTTGGGTTTAATTGGTCGTGGTATTCTGCAAGGTATTGGCAGTGTATCGTTACAAGAAAAAAACTTCAAACGAAATGATGAGCGACAAAAATGAGGGATGAGGGAGATGAGGGAGCGAATAACTAATAACAACTGACCACTGACAACTGACCACTGACAACTGACAAATGACTAATAACGATTTTATCGGACTTGCAGCTTCTTATGGTTATGCGATCGCTCTACTCATCCTAGGTGAGGGACTACGTAGGCTGTTTGGTGTCAAACCAGAACTAACGCGTAAAGTTATTCATATCGGTGCAGGAATGTGGGTTTTCGGTGTACTACTGCTATTTAAACATTGGCAAATTGGTATTCTACCCTTTGCCACATTTATTGGACTCAATTACCTGTTCTACCGCTATCGTTTTATAAGCGCAATGGACACTGAAGACAGTTCACCAGGTACAGTCTATTTTGCTATTTCGGTGACACTGCTATTTGGGTTATTCTGGCGACCAGACGGGCCAGTAGATAACGTTCCTATTGCTGTAGCTGGAGTCATGGCCATGACTTGGGGAGATGCCCTAGCGGCGTTAATTGGCAGACGTTTTGGCCAGCATAAATACCAAGTAGGAAATTCTGTACGTTCCTGGGAAGGTTCAGCAGCGATGTTACTGGTAAGTACAGTAATGATATTCTTGGTGCTGCTGTTATTGCCTGGTTCATTACTCAGCCCTCTAGCACAGCCTTTTACTGTAGGAAGGGTCTGTTTAGCAGCCATAGTCAGTGCCACTTTTGCTACCCTAGCTGAGGCTGTCTCGCCTCACGGTACAGATAACCTGAGTGTTCCCTTGGTAGCCGCAGGGGTAGCATGGATCATAAAACACATTTAAGTAGGGTGATGCAATGAGAGATAACTGGCGAGGACTGTCATTTGTCCTCGGACATTTGCAAGGCTTTCAAGCCAATTTACGTTTCGTCACATAGTTGGGTTTATTTCCACCGACTTACTTAATTTGCACAATTACTTCATGTGGTCGTTCTTTTTCATTAGTCCCTTGTCCTTTGTAAATACAGCTGACAACTAACAACTGACAACTGACAACTGACAAAAAAGTTACCCTACTCACAAATTCCAATTACGGCGAAAATGGAAGAAACTTTCCAGAAAGTCTTGCAAAGCAATGTTGCTATTTAACCTTTGTTTATTCCACTCTCTTGCTGTTTGTTCAAGAATTTCTGAATAACTAGGATATACAGCAGATAAATTTGCTAAATGCTTGACTGAAATTTTTTGTGACATAGCAACAGCAATAAGATTTATTAACTCTCTGGCTTCTGTCCCTAACACGGCGGCTCCTAAAATTTTTCCATTACGTAGCACAATTAATTTACAAATACCTGTAGTTTCGCCACGTAGTTGGGCTAGTGTTGCTGATTTATAATACTGCCGTAACACTAAAACTTCATCTCGACTAAATTCACGTTTAGCCTGTGCTTCTGTTAAACCTACTTGTGCCAACATTGGCTGAGAAAATATTGCCCAAGGAACATACTGATAATTAACTTGAAACCTGGGAAAAAACAGAGCATTTTTTAGGGCAATTCCGGCTTCGTAATTAGCAACATTGGCAAAGTCGTAACCACCAATTACATCACCACAAGCGTAAATACGGTGGTTAGTAGTTTGTAGTTTATGATTCACTGCTAGCTGACGCCGATGCCATTTCACTCCTACTGCTGCCAAATTTAGAGATTCAACATTAGGCTGCTGTCCTGTCGCTACTAAAATTTCATCAGTTTCAATTGCCTTATCTGCTGCCTGAATCCACTTTTTATCCTCAATACGCATCACCTGAGTGACTTGGGTTTGGGTGAGGACGCGTACGCCATCGACTTCTAACTGCGCCTGAAGCAGTTGGGCTATCTCTAGGTCAATGCAGGGCAAAATAGAGGCATACCTAACTACCAGTGTGACGCTGCAACCCAACCTTGCTAAAGTTTGAGCTATTTCAATGCTTTGTGGAACACCACCGATAATTACCCAATTTTTCGGTAGTGCCGATGCTTTCAGAGACTGCCAAATATTAGATAGGGTAAGATAACCAGTGGTTTGTAAACCATCAATTTCTGGAATGAGAGGGCGGGAACCAGTAGCCAGCAAATAAGTCCGTCCAGTTAGCAGGCGGTTATTAACACTAAATCCCAAATGAGGTGAGGATTGAAATTGACCCTTGCCAAGAATTACATCGACTCCTAGCGCGGCTAGGATGGCGGGAGAATTTTGTTCTTGAATATTCGAGGCAACACCGTCAGCATACAGCATCGCCTCTTGCCATGCCACAGACATGCTGCATTTTTCTGAAGTATGGCATTGGGTGGCATGAATACCAAAACTAGGTGCATCACCTAAATTTTGAGCGAGTTTGGCGATTTCGCTCATAGCTTGGTGATGAATAAACCCATAGTTTAGTTGAGATTCTACCAAAGCAACCTTAGCGTGTAGTTGGGTTGCAGCCAAAGCAGCGTAATGCCCGGCAAGACTGCCACCAATAATTACGACATCGTAGTCAATAGTCACGTAAATTTGAAGTTAGGAGTTAAGAGTGAGGAGTTAAGAGTTAGGAGTTAAGAGTTAGAAGTTAAGAGTTAGAACTTTTCTTCAACTCATAATTCATAACTCCTAACTCCTAACTTTCTTTTAGCGCTGTTAATAAGCGCTGGTTATCAGACTCGGAAAGTACAGCAACTCTCAAAAAACGATCGCCTAGTTCTTTAAAGCTGAGACAATCTCGAATTAAAATCTGGTGATTTTGGAGTAATTGTTGCTGCAACTGCGAACTCGACTGTTGTGATTCAACAAGTAAAAAGTTAGCAGCACTTTCAAAAGGTTGCAATCCTGGGATTGCGATTAAACCTTGAAAGAGTTGGTTTCGTGTCGGTGGTAGCCATTTCCAAGTTTGCTCTTGAAACTCCCGATCCTTGAGTGCAGCGACCGCTGCCGCTGCTGCCAAGGTGTTTACGGGCCATGGGTCGCGCCACAACTGCCAGTGCCGAAGGCGGTCGGGATGAGCGATCGCATATCCTAGCCTGAGTCCTGGGAGACTGTAAAATTTCGTTAGCGATCGCAATACTACTAAATTCGCGTATTCCTGCACCACCGGAATCAGGCTTTGTTCTTCATCAGGATGCAAAAAATCCATAAACGCTTCATCCACCACTACCAAAGCAAATTGCTCTAAGTAGGGCAAAATTGCCTCTCGCGAAAATAGCTTTCCCGTTGGGTTGTGGGGATTATTTAGCAGCAGTCCTTTGTCCAAAGTCCTTTGTCCAAAGTCAACTAAACATGACAAAGGACTATTGACTAATGACGAATTATCTGCATCTCGCAAATTCAAGGGAAACTCCAGTACTTTAGCGTTGTACGCTGCCAGCGTACGGTAATAGTCGCCAAAGGCTGGAGTAATTAACATTGTTGCGGCTAATTCTGCTAAATCCCTACCTGCCAAAGTTAGTAATTCTGCTGAGCCGTTACCAGGCAGAATCCACTCAGGCGGCATTTGATGGAAGTGACTGAGAGCAAGTCTCAGTTCACTGTAATTGGGGTCAGGATAGTGCCTAAGATTACCCATTTGGGACGCAATTGCAGCGATCGCGCTGTTTGGTGGCCCCAAAGGGCTGATACTGGCAGAAAAATCCAGAATAGCCTCAGGGGGACAGCCAGCCAGTGCTGCTGCCCAGGCTAAATTTCCCCCATGAGCCTGTTGACGCATCAAACCAAGGTTCCTAAAGACAGAACCTATGATTTTGGGGGTGCTACCCTTTCTCTAAAAAGCTTACCAGCGGAAAAGGCAGGAACCTTGGTCGCTGGAATTTCCATCTTTTCATTGGTTTTGGGGTTACGACCTTCACGAGCTTTACGTTCCCGTGATTCAAATGAGCCGAATCCTACCAGCGTGACTTTATCGCCAGAAGAAACCGCTTCAATGATCGTTTCCAAAGCAGCAGTTAAGACTGCATCCGCTTGTTTTTTAGTAACACTAGCCTTTTCAGCTACGGCATCAACCAATTCACCTTTGTTCATGTCAAACTCCTTAAGGTTTACTTGAGATTTTTTACAGATGCATCAGAGTACATCTTTACTTAAATCTCTGTTGGGAGAAATACAAAAATCGTTCCTTGGGAGTATTTTTACTCAAAATCGCTGTAAATCCCATCGGCTCGACTTTTCAATGAATCATTCTAAGGTGTAGTAGCCTGAAGTGGATATATGAAACCATTAATTTATATAGATTTCAGGATTTTTTGTGATTTTTAGGTGATTGTTGCACTCAAAACCATACTGAAAGTAGGAAAAAATACCTAGTAAATACCCCTGTTGTGAGGGTGACAGGGTAGAACGAACTAGTCAAAATCTGTTGAAGGTTACAATTCGTGACATTGCTACAAGCTAGCTAAAATACTCTAGAGACTTCCAAGTAAAAATAAAAAATATCCTACTGTTCACAGTCATCAGTCAACAGTCATCAGTCATCAGTCAAAAACTTCGCTTTAGTTATTGCTCTATTTTTCTGTACCAGAAATATTCTGTTGCACCCAAGCACGAAAAGCAAGGGTAGTAGCAATTTCCCCATTTTTTTTGGCTTCTTGGATAAAACGGGGAATTTCCTTGACTAACACAGGTGCAAAGGTAGGGCTGGTTTGGACTTCTGAGTATTGCCCAGCTTCAAGGGTAGAAATTCGTAACACACCGCCGTTATAGCGCCAGAATTCGGGGATTCCCATCGCTGCATAAAGCCGAAACTTGTCTATTGCAGACCGAGAATATTCCACCTCTAACACAAGGTCTGGCGGGGGGTCGATGGCTAGGTCAATATTTTCTTTATTTCGGACTAGCAATTCATTTTGGATGTAGTAGCTACTATCCGGCTCGGCTCCCTTCTCTAAGTCATCCCGTGTTAAAGTCAGTGAACCAGCGCGTCTAATTTCCAAACCCAACTCTTCGCACAGCACCCCAACAAAAACCTCTATTAAGCGGTTTGAGCTTTCATGGGGCATCAGTGGGGTCATAATTTCAATAGTTCCATTGTCATAAGCCAGTCGGGAGTTACGCTCACAACCCATCTCAGCTAGCATGGTTTTAAATGTCTGCCAGGTGATGTTATGGAGTAAAACCCTAGTTTCTGCGAGTGTTGTCGCTACCATAGTTCAGTTCTGCCTTGGATCACAACCAAGATGTGCTTACGACCTTGAACTTTTTTCAGCATCCTATTGTTCAATACTACTTATAGCAATCAAAAAAAGCACCACAAAGCTCTTGAGCTACTGGGTGCTTTGATAAATATCAGGACTTACGTAAAAGTCATGGAAAAACGAACCACAGAGGCACAGAGAAGCCAGTGCGTTGCGGTGTTAGCGTAGCGTTAGCGACGTAGGAGCGTCGGGAGTCGCAGTCTTGGCGGTTTCCGGCGATTGCGATCTTCGCAGCGTTAGCGACGCAGGAGCGTCACTCCCGAACCCGAAGGGGGGTTCCCCCCGTTGAAGCAACTGGCGCGACACGGAGGAATGAGAGTTTGAGACGTTTTTCGCGTAAGTCCTAAATATAACTGTAATACTGAGTGGTGAGGTGAGGAACTCGATGTCTTCGCCAAGCTAACAGTTTAACGCTTAGGTGTGTTCAAACCACGACGTTCAAGAATGTCCCGCACCTGTGGGCTGGGGGTGTAATTATAGCCATAGGCGGAGTTCTCTGTATCATCCATAATCTGGGGTGTGAGTAACACAATCACCTCATTGCGCTGGTTTTGTCTATTTGTACTTCTAAACAGCGAACCAATGAGTGGAAGATCACCTAAGATAGGGATTTTGGACACACTTGTCCGATCTGAATCTTGAATGATGCCTGAAAGAATTAGGGTCTGCCCATCTCGCAAGCGAATTAAGCCAGAATTAAGTGAGCGCTCAGACACCAAAAATATTTGTTGGCTACCACCCCCTCCAACATTGATAGTAGCTGGAGCTTGGGGTGCTTTGACAACAGGAGCTACCGATAGAGAAACAAAACCGTTATCGTCAATCCGCTCAACTTTGACAGCTAGGGTTAAACCTACTTGGTCTTTCTCTGCTGAAATTGTTTCTGTGGCAAGATTCGAGTCGCGAACTATTTCCCTTTTAATATTGCCTACTACTTCCTGAGTAAGGTTAACATTAGCTGTTTGACCTTCTTGCACAATTAAGGTTGGGTCGGTCAAAATTTTGGCGTTGCCACTTTGTACCTGAGCCTGCAAGCTAGCTAGTAGACGCTTAGGAAACTGGAATAAAGAGGGAAGAGATGTAGTGGCTGTACCTAGAGTCCCTTGTGTGACAGTCGATGTGCCATCAGCGTTCCTCGTAATAATGTTATCAGTTGCCGGAGTGATATCAGAAAAACCTGGTTGTAGTGGGTCTCCAGTGGGCGCAGTAGGTCTGTAGAAGCTTCCAGAGCCTGGGTTTGCGACTCTAGTGATATTGCCGTTTGCGTCTACTACTACTGTACCTGGGGTGGTTCCTGGAATCGATACACTGCTATTTGGGTCAAGGAAAGGCTCTCCTGTAACAGGATTTGTGATGACTGGTGTGCTAGTCACACTACTTGATGCTTCAGCTCTAGTAGCTGGTCTCGAACCGCCAAAATTCAGAGATGCTGCACCGCCATCATTAGTGAAGAAGTTCTTACCAATACCAAAAGAAAAGCTAGCGTTGTAGTCATGGGTGTTCAACAAATTAACATCGATAATTCTGACGTTAACTGCTACTTGACGACGACGGATATCAAGTTGAGTGAGTTGAGTCATTGCCATCTCAACTAACCTAGGAGGCCCAATTAAAGTTAGAGAATTAGTGCGCTCGTCTCCTAATGCCTGTAAACCTCTAAGTAATGGATTAGAGTCTTTAAACTCAGCTCGTTGAGTTTCTAATTTAGTTTCCGTGGTCGTTTGAGTTTGGGTGACGGGGGCGGCTCCATTACCCACAGGTACAGCATTGACGCTAGTAACAAGTCGTTCGCGGCTAATGGCACTTTCTGCCCCAAGTCCAACCAAATAGTTGAGGGCAACCCCCACTGTCACCTGATTAAGTCGGAGACTACGCATAACGATATCACGGGTGGCATTGGGTAGCTTAGTTCCCACAAAAATAGTCCGCCCACTACGGTTAGCTTCTAAACCACTCATTCGCAAGACATAGTTAAAAACATCTTGCACTGGCTCATTTTCTATATCTAGGGAGATTGTTTGACCATCACTAGCAGCAGCTTGTTGACCTCCACCAGACTGTCCTGGAGTTGCTGCGTTTCCTATGTAAGCCAGATTTAAACCAGCAGCACGGGCAAGTAATGATAAAACTTCACGCACTGGTGCATCTCGCAATACTAAACGGGGAACACGCTCTTGAGTGCCCAAGTCAATGGTGCTAGGAGAAGCATCAGCAGTAGAAATGGCAATATCTCCTACTGGTGGAGCAACGGCTCTGGGCAAGAAAGGAGGAGCTTGGCTCAGAGGTTGACCTGGGCCAGCTGCCTCAGCAGGTTTGCCGTCAATTGTCACCTCTGGGTTAGGGACGAGGACATCTGGCTTCGTACCAGACTGAACTGGGGTAGAAGCAGGCGGGGTTGTTGGTGTTGTGGGTGTTACGGGTGTTGTGGGTGTTGGTGCTGATGCTGTAGTACCTCCTGAGGGCGCAAAACCGAGAGTAATTGTGTTTTGCTGTCGCACCACAGGCTGATTGCTGGGTGTGTTGTTACTGCCAGTCACCGTCACCCGAATGCTATTAGCATCAAGTTGAGCAACTTCAACTGAGGCAATTCCTGGAGCAGGGTTATCTTGACGGAAATTATTACCTTGTGGTAAACGCAGTTGAGTATTAATAATATCTGTAACTAAGGCTTTGCCTCTTTTTGTTGTGAAAACTTGCGGGCGATCGCCTGTGGTAGTTTTCAAAACAATGCTCAGTCCGCCATCAACTGGGTTTAGCTGTACTTGATTAATTTGAGTAGTCTGTGTCCATGCTGGTTGAGCTGCCAAAAATACAAAAGCGGCAGCACCCAATATTAAACTATTACCGTGAAGTTGTTTCACAGTTCATTCCTCACCTGATACGACCTTATTAATCAACAATTTTTAGTGCTGAGGAGCCACTGCGGTCTTGGGGTCTCACGCCACTCCCGCGGCTGTCGGGAAACCCGCCCACGGGGGTGGCTCCCCAAGTGGAGCATGTGGCGTTGCTGAGTATTTTTCTTTCAACTCCTAACTCCCAACTCCTAACTCCTAACTTTTCGTCACTACTTCTTGGGTGCTGCTGCTTTGGCGGCAGCTATGTCCTCTGGAGTAAGCGGCATCAATGCCTGTAGCTGAAACGATGTAGTAATCTGTGCAGGCCCTGCTCCTGTTTTTAGCGGATCTGTTGGAGCCAATGCTGATTGATAGTCTTTAACTACTAACAAAGGCTGTAAACGCTCGATATTACGAATAATCGATTGTGTTTGCTCATAAGTTCCCACAATTTCGAGATTTACACTGCTGCGTTTGAGTTGACCATTGACCAGTGGCCCTAGAGAGCCATCAGTAATTATTTCTGCTTCTTGTGCAGTTGGCATAAACTTCTGTAGTTTGGCTCTAACTCCATTAACAGGAATTTGAGCATTGCCAGACTCAACTAAACGATTCAGATCCAGCAGCAAAGTGTATAAAGTTTTTTGATTAGCAAATAAACCTAAAACTTGAGTTTTTTGTTGCTTTGCTTCTTCTTGTTCTTTTTTTACCTTGTCAGCTTGTTTAATAGAAGCTCTCTTTTGGTCAAGTTGCCCTTGCAGTTCGCTACTTTTTACTTGCTGTTGTTGATAGTTATCCCAAGCTGGCATGACCATATTTAGCAGTATATAAGCTGCTCCAGCAACTCCCAATAAACCTGCCAGTATACCAATGATTTTGGGAGTGAAGGTAATGCCAAAGAGAACAAAGTTGCCTGGTGTTTCTGAATCTAATTCCCCGGCTTGTTCTGCAAAATTTAAATCATCACTTACCGTCATTTTGGAATGACTCCTATCTGTTGCATACTGCGAATACGAGTCACTAAACCCACTGTACCTTTTTGCTCTAACTCTCGGATTAACTCAGAAGCAGGAACATCACTGAGACTCGATTGAATACTGTAATTCACTACTTGAGGTGGTTTGATTGGTATATTATTAGTAGATGTCTTGGTAGTTGGTGGTAATGGTGCATCTACTAAGTTTGCTGAGATAATTTTGCTTTCTGACGACTTCAAGAAGCGAGACTGTTGCAGAACCAGCAAGAAATCGTTGACATCATTAAAAGAGCGAGCCAATCCGTTAATTACAATTCCTCCGGCAGGATTATTTGATGGTTTACCGTCTGCTGCTGGTGTGGGTGGAATTTGCTTGATGTTACTAATTTGTACTGTTGCTGGTATGCGATCGCGTAAATCTTGCAACATGGCTGACCAAGGACGAATTTGGTCAAATACAGTGACTAAACTTTGTGTTTCTGCTTTAATTTTTTTAGTTTCTTCCCGGATTTTATTAATATTTCCTATTTCTGCATCTAATTTCTTGTTCTCCTGATCGAGTTGTGCTATATTCTGCTCCAATTCGCTATTTTTCGCTTGTAAAATCCACCAGCCAGTTGCTACAAAAACTGGAAGACACAAACCCAAGGTAACTCCTATATATATGGGTGTTAAGCTTCCTGAAGGAAGTTTATTTCCTGGCTTTTTACCAGGCTTCTCCTGGTAAATTGGGCGGTCTTTAAGAAAGTTAATATCTAGACTGTACATTCTGTTACACCTCCCTCATGCCTAGACCAAGTACTATCCCCAGGCCAGAACGTCGTACCATCGGGTACTTTTCTGCATCGACTTCCAAGGACAAAGATCCAATTGGATCTACCTGAGTGGCTGGCAAGCTTAATCTTTGAGTAAAAAACTCATCTAGCTGTTGTAGTCCGCCTCCTGGCCCAGCTAGGAAAATCTGCGCTACCTCCAAATTTTCACTTTGATTGAGGTAAAAATCGATGGAACGGCGCAATTCATCTGTTAATTCTCCTAAGACTCTCAACAAGGCTGCCATACTAGGATCAATTTCAGTAATACCAGTTTTTCCACCATCTATGGGAGTTGGGGTAATAACTACTCCCTGTAACAGTTCCATATCGCGAGAGGTCGGTAAACTCATTGACCTTGCTAAAGCTGTTTCCAATTGATATGCACCAATAGGTACGGTGCGCGAAAATTGCGGTACTCCATTAATGATGATGGCTATTTCTGTGCTGTCGAATTCTATATCAACTAGTACTGCTGCTTCTTGTGGCCCGAATTGCCGCAGTTGTTCACGAATTGTCCGAATCAGAGCAAAACTACTAATCTCTAAAACGTCGATTTGCAATCCTGCCTGCTCAAACGTACTAATATATGTATCTGTCACCTCCTTACGAGTGGCAACTAGTAATACCTGAACCTTTTCAATACCGTCTTCATCTACAAAATACCCAAGTTTCTGATAATCTACATCAGCTTCTTCACGAGGATAAGGTAAATACAAACCTGCTTCATGGTTTAACACCATTTCCCGCAGTTCTTTATCATCTAACTCAGCTGGTACAGGTATTATACGTACAATCGAATCTCGTCCCGGTACACCCGTGGCAACACGAGAAGCTTTGATTTTGCTTTCAGCCAGTCCTTGCTGAATTAATTGCGCCATTGCTGCGGGGTCAGCAATTTGACCATCAGTAACAATACCTTCTGGAACTGGTACGGATGTCAAGGATTCTATTTTCAAGCCTTGGCGCTGCTTACGTAGTTGAACTATATTCACCCGTTCTGGTGCAAGTTCAATGCCCACCCCTTTATTAGATTTCCCAAACAGACTATTGAAGCTTTTTACCACAGTTGTGCCCGCTGGACTGCTAAATTGAAAATTTAAACGATACTAAAGAATGCTCTTGGCAATAGGTAATTTTTTTAGCCTATAATCTCGACAATTCTGCATAAGCTTTTCACTCTGATCAAGCGTAAAAACACTGGGAAAATGATTCAATTGCGAAAATTTAAACAACTGGCTGCTTTGGCACTCATTGGCTTACTAACCAGTTGGATGGTAAGTTGCGTCTCTAAGCCTCCTCTTCCGCCCACACCAACTATTGAGTTTTGGACGATGCAACTCAAACCTCAATTTATCGATTACTTCCAAAGCCTAATTGCGAATTTTGAATCGCAAAATCCAGGTATAAAGGTGAACTGGCAGGATATACCTTGGTCTGCTATGGAGAACAAAATTTTAACAGCTGTCTCAGCAAATACGCCACCTGATGTTGTTAATTTAAATCCAGATTTTGCTTCCCAACTTGCTGGACGAAATGCTTGGTTGGATCTGGATACAAAAGTCCCAAATGAAGTACGCTCCTCCTATCTACCAAATATCTGGAAAGCAAGTACACTTAATGGCAAGAGTTTTGGGGTTCCCTGGTATCTCACCACAAGGTTAACCATTTATAACACTGATTTACTAAAACAGGCAGGTATCACTAAAGTACCCAGTACTTACGCAGAACTAGCACAGGCGGCGCAACAAATTAAAGATAAGACTGGCAAATATGCCTTCTTTGTGACCTTCGTACCGCAGGATTCCGGTGAAGTTATGGAATCATTAGTGCAAATGGGAGTGACTCTAGTAAATACCGAGGGTAAAGCAGCTTTTAACTCACCACAAGGAAAAGCTGCATTTCAGTATTGGGTAGATATGTACAAAAAAGGGTTACTACCAAAAGAGGCGTTAACACAGGGACATCGCCACGCAATTGATTTGTACCAAGCCGGAGAGACAGCGTTCTTGGCTTCTGGGCCAGAGTTTCTCAAAACCATCGCTAATAATGCCCCAAAAGTTGCTCAAGCGTCAGCCATAGCACCTCAACTTACAGGTGACACAGGTAAGAAAAATGTCGCTGTGATGAATATAGTTATACCGCGTGCAACCAAATATCCAGATGAGGCCGTTAAATTTGCTTTATTTGTCACTAATGACGAAAATCAGCTAGCCTTTGCTAAAGCTGCTAACGTGTTGCCATCTACAGTTAAAGCGCTGTCTGATAGCTATTTCAAAGATGTGCCAGCGACAGCTTCAACAGTGGAAAAGGCAAGAGTTATTAGTACCAAACAACTCCAACAAGCAGAAATTTTAACCCCGACATTGAAGGATTTTAACAAACTTCAAAAGGCAATTTACGAGAACTTACAAGCAGCAATGTTAGGAGAAAAAAGTGTAGATAAAGCTGTAGAAGATGCAGCACAAGAGTGGAATAATAGGTAAATTTTGGGCATGGGGAATGAGGTGCAGGGGTGCAGGAGTGCAGGGGAGATGAGGGATATGAGGGATATGAGGGAGTAAAAAGAAAATAATTAATCACCAATTCGCCATTCCCCATTCCCTATTCCCTATTCCCCCATTCTTAAAAAATGTCCTATTAAATAGAGGGAACCACACAAAACTACTAAACTATCTGTTGAAGCAAAGGCTGATTCTAGTGCTAATGATAAATTTGAATTAGTTTGACAAAGGCTTAATCCAGGGCAAATTTCACTAGCTAGCTTTGCTAATTCAATTGGCTCGGCTGAACTATGGTCTGGTACTGGCACTAAATATAATCGGTCATTTGGTCGTAGTAAAGCTTTGAAAATATCAGCATGTTCTTTATTAGAAAGCATTCCTATCACCCAAGTTACTGTTTGGGTATCTAGGGTATCTACATAATCACGCAAAACTTGGGCAGCGGCAGGATTATGAGCGCCATCAATTAATAAGTTTTGATTTCTCCAAGTAATCCATTGCATTCGCCCGGGCCATTTGGTTTTTGCCATACCGTTGATTATGGCTTCTTCAGAAATTTTCCAACCTTGTTTTTGCAGAATTTCTAAAGCAGCCAAAGCCAAAGCTGAATTAGTTAATTGAATTTGTCCATGTAAGGGTAAAGGATATTTTATTGTTTTAGTATCTTCAACCAATCCCCAGTCCCTTTTACTTGTTTGATATTCTGCCCAACCGGAAGCGATTTGGCGTGCAGGTTGAGGTGTAATAATTGGGCATTGTAATTCTTGAACACGCGATCGCACAACTTGGAGGGCATCCGGTGGCAATGGCCCAATTACAGCAGGGCATCCAGCTTTGAGAATACCTGCTTTTTCTCTGGCAATGTCAGCCACAGTAGGGCCTAGTTGCTGCCAGTGTTCGCGACTGATGGAAGTGATGACGCTAACCAAAGGCTTAAAACAGACATTTGTAGCATCTAAGCGCCCCCCTAGCCCTACTTCTATCACTGCTACATCAACTTGCTGCTGGGCAAAATATAACCAAGCTGCTGCGGTAATTACTTCAAACTGAGTTGGTGATTCTTCATCAGGACAAATTGCTGCTTGGACTTGTTGTAATAATTGCTTCAATGTCTCTGAAGAAATCGGCTGTTCATTCAGACAAATGCGTTCCGTCCAATCAACTAAATGGGGAGAAATGTAGCGTCCTGTACGATAACCAGCCTCAGTGAGTACTGAGGAAAGATAGGCACAGACCGAACCTTTACCATTGGTACCGGCAACGTGAATTATTGGAACTTGGTGATGGGGGTTGCCGAGATTTGCCAAAAGTTTGACAATGCGATCGAGTCCTAGATGGACACCAAAGCGTTGAAATGATTGTAGCAAGGAATCGATATCCACAAGGGGTGCAGGGGGGCGGGACGGCAGGGGAACAGGGGTGCAGGCGTGCAGGGGAGATGGGAAGATGAGGGAGTAGAGGGGTATAAAACCACTAACAACTGACCACTGACAACTGACTATTAAAAATAAAACCGACTGCCTGATAAACAGAGAAACAGCCGGCTAAATATCGGTGATTTTAACTGAGATTTAAGCTTCTCTATTCAAAAAGCCTTGAATTTGTCTTAAAGCAGCAGCGCCAATATTAAACGCAGCCCAGCTAGCAGCAATAATTACTGGTGCTAAAACGATTACTACACGAAAATCAATACCATCCATGATCTAGAACCCCTCTTTTAAGTAGAAATTAAAGTTTTGTCAACAGTTCTCATTTTTTATTTTTAGCTGAACTGGGCATTTTTTCCAGATCTCTATGTAAAGAATCTTTAAAGTAAGGGTCAATTGTCAGTTGTCAGTTGTCAGTTGTCAGTTGTGATTCTCCCCATCTTCCTCATCTCCCTCATCTCCCTCATCTCCCCACTAACCAAAGCCAATATCACTCCCCTTACCAGCATGAACCAAAGCTAACTTTTTGTAACGTTCAGCGTGTTCAATCAGTTCTGCGGCTTCGGTGTCTGTTAATTTACGTAACACTTTTCCGGGAATTCCAACTACAAGAGATAAGGGCGGTACATCCTTAGTCACCACTGCGCCGGCGCCAATAATGCTACCAGCACCGACTCGTACCCCATCTAAAATTACCGCGCCAATACCAATCAAACTGCCACGTTCAATATGGGCGGAATGTACCACAGCGCGATGCCCTACAGTGACATGATCTTCTAAGATTGTTGGTAAACCTGGGTCACCATGTAGAATTGCTCCATCTTGAATATTTGTACATTCGCCAATGTCAATGCGTTCCACATCAGCCCTCACCACGGCTGCATACCAAATGCTTGCCCCTGCGGCTATGTTTACCGAACCGATAACAACAGCATTGGCTGCAACAAAGGCTGCTTGAGAAAAATCAGGAGACGGCCAGTAAGAAGCAGTAGACACGATAGAATATGAATATGGTACCCAGGAACACTGGAGAAACTCCAACCTTTGAGGCTGGTTGCACAACCAGAATATCATGGTGTCAACCCTCTACACTGAGGAAGATACTAACGAAATTTGTTTATCCGGCAAATTTTTGTCTTTGCTGCGGTAAACAAGTTGCCCAAAGTAGTAGAGCCGAAGTGTAAAATCCAACCCACTGGTGCTGGTGAATACGAAACTATGTTTGTACGCACTTCATGATGAATCCAGGCTTGCAGTACCCCATATTTGGCCCCGAAATTCAGTGCCCCCACTGTCGCCAGACTATTCCGGCACTGACATTAACTGATACTTATCTGTGTCCGCGTCATGGCGCTTTTGAAGCTAATCCCAAAAATGGAGAATTAATCCATCTCCAGTCTGGACGCCATTGGCGGAGGTGGAATAATGAATGGTATAGACAACATACTCATCCTGATGGCATTCGCTTTGAAATTCACGAAGCGCTAGACAAGTTATATACTCAGGGCTACCGAGCAACAAGAGTAATTATTGCTAGACGCTATCAGGAATTGATGAGTGGCTATTTAGAACGCAGCACACCTTGGCGTTCTGGACAACCAGAGGCTGCATCTGCGCGTCTTTATGGCTTACCAGTAGAATTTAGCCCCGACTCTTCAGAAGATCCTTCCTGGGAAGTGATTAATTTTGATTTGGAGAAAGAGCCAGGTGTTCCTGTGCGCTACCCTTATTTCAGGTTATTTGAGTAGAGTTAGTAGTTATAAGCGGTAAAGTTAAAAGTTCTTACTCTACACTCAAAAACATTACCCCTCTTCACCGACGTGAAGAGGGGTTTGAGTTTATTGAATATTGAAAGTTTATCAAAAATAGCGATCGCTCTCCTAAAACCAAGTTCAGTTTAAGCAAAGTCTCTAGTTTGAAGTTTCAGAATTTGATTGACAAACTCAGCAAATACTTTTTAGCATTGTTCAAGCTGAGAGTATCAAGTTTGAGCTTCAAAGGTGAAGTGATCGCCTTCACAACTCCACCATTCCACCTCAGAACGCAAAACTCCGAGTTCAAAAGTCAAGCGATCGCCTTCAGAACACCATCGTTTGACTTCAGAACACAAAACTTCGAGTTCAGAACACCATCGTTTGACTTCAGAACACAAAACTTCGAGTTCAGAACACCATCATTTGACTTCAGAACTCGGAACTTTGAGATTAAAACTTGAAAGTTGGTGTTTGAGCGATCGCGCTTGACAATTTGATAATGATATGTACTAAGGCGAACTGATAAATTGCTGTTTCTTGCTGCGGTGTTAGGTTACTGGCTGGGCTTTTTGCTATTGTGAGGTCAGGCGATCGCACAAATCTGCTAAATTTTTACGACAAGTAACAGTTTTGGGATGATTTACTCCCAAACGTCGCTCTAAAATATCTAAAGCTTAGATGTACAAAGCCTCAGCTTCGCTGTATCTGTCTTGGGAAGAGTAGAGTCCCGCTAAGTTGTTGAGGCTAATGGCGACATGTGGGTGTTCTTCTCCCAGCAGCTTCCGCCTGAGTGCCAAAGCTTGGATGTACAAAGCCTCAGCTTCGCTGTATCTGCCTTGGGAATCGTAGAGTGCCGCTAGGTTGTTGAGGCTAGAGGCGACATTTGGGTGTTCCTCTCCCAGTAGCTTCCGCCTGAGTGCCAAAGCTTGGATGTACAAAGCCTCAGCTTCGCTGTATCTGCCTTGGGAATCGTAGAGTGCCGCTAGGTTGTTGAGGCTAGAGGCGACAGATGGATGTTCCTCTCCCAGCAGCTTGCGCCACAGTGCCAAAGCTTTGATGAACAAGGGTTCAGCTTCGCTGTATCTGCCTTGGGAATGGTAGAGTGACGCTAAGTTGTTGAGGCTAGTGGCGATACCTGGGTGTGATTCTCCCAGCAGCTTGCGCTTAAGTGCCAAAGCTTGGATGTACAAAGCCTCAGCTTCGCTGTATCTGCCTTGGGAACGGTAGAGGAACGCGAGGTTACTAAGGCTGTTGGCTAAGTCTTTCTCTAAACCTAATTGTTGTTGCAGTTCCACAGCCTTGCTTAAATACTCAATTGCCAATTCTTGCTCTTTTCTATAATCTTGAAACTCACCCCCCTCAAGTCTTTTTCTATAAATAACTCCTAAGCTAAAGTACAAAGTCGCTAAAGCTGAATCTTTTACACCTCGCTGTTCTGCATCCTCAATGAATCTTTGCAAATCTTCTATTGGCAATAAATAAGGATTATCATCATCCAAGCCTGAAAACTCATTGCCACTGAAAGCAAAACGAATCGGTTCTAATTCTCTACCAGAAATAGTGTTTTTCTTCCTAGACGCAAACCGAAAAACACCATTGCGCCAACTCCAAAAATCAGGTGCTTTTTGAATTAACTCAACTAATATTTGATTAGTCACCCACAAGACAATGGCAAAAGGAAATGCCCTTAATGCTTCCCTAGTCCACTGCAAGTAACCGAAAAAAACCTCTTGTTCTGAACGTTCCTTCCCCAGTTTGAGGAAAAAAAGCTGTTCTGCACCAGTCACAGTAATTACTGCTGGGTTACGTTGCTGCAAATATTCTTCACTTTTTACCAATTGAGAAATAGCAGCCGTTAAACTCGGCTCATCCCTTGCCAATGTCACCCGATAGCAACGAATTTCTGGCTGTAATTCTGATTCATACTGAGCAATAATTTCATCACGAAAACTAGCATCATCACAAACTGCTATTAGTAAGTTTAATCGATTTGCTTTAGCTTCAATGGAAATAGTTAAATAATCATAAGCTTCTCTATTTTCATCATCTGTCAGTAAGTGTTCATTCATTATTAATTAATCAACCCCCTGCGTCTCAAAGTTTCTACAAGAATGGGGTGAACATCATACGAAGTTACATCATTACGATATTCCAAGATACGCAAACCATGTAGTAATTCTAAAAACTCTGGCTGCTGTACGTCATCAGGCTCAAAATTATCATAAGTAATTTTCAAAATTTGAAAATCTTCTTTTCCTAAACGCAGGGATAGGTCATTACGCATTTCCTTAATTGCTTGTTCTATAACTTGGTCATCAATCACAATTCTTTCTCCTGGTTTCCGCCTGATGAGTCTCAAACAAATTAGACAACATATATTAGCCAGACGAATCAACTCCCGCAGCACTCCACCACTGTAGACAACAATCTTCTCTGCGGCAGACTTGTCTATTAATTCACTAGAAATTCGTTTTTGTAAAATTTCACATAAAATATTTGTTGCTTCACTCCGAGGCTTGGCATCGGGCAAACGATTATCACCCTGATTAAAAATTTTGATAACAGACATTACCTCAGTTTGGTTTTTGGTTTCTGACTTAATATTTTCCCAAATAAAACTGTTACACATCACTGCAATAGGGACAGTATAAATAATCCGAATATTAGGTAAAAAGAGAGATTTAATATTGTTACCATAAATTTCATTGACTGTTGCCAAGTCTAATTTATCTAAGTCATCAATAATGACTAGAGTATCTTTTTTAGTAGTAAATTGAATCAATGCTGCAATTTCATTAATGCGGGCAACTAAGTCCGATATTTTACGTTCAAATTGCTGTTCAATTTCTTCTCTCACTTTTGCATCAGCTTTTAATTGAACTTTCAGAGATTTGAGAAATCAAAACCAGCTTCAAGCCCACCTCCTAACTCCGCCTCTGTAGTCCGAGTGCGAGTTGCAAACCACCCATAGATTTGCTCTTTAGTAGTATTAGGAATTTCTACTCTGCGTGCTTCCGCCTCAGACATTAAATTAAGAGCGATCGCAAACAAAATATTGATATGATTAACAGCCGACATTTCAATACTGTCAGCAATAGAAAAGAAAACTACAAAATAATTATCTTCAATTTGTCTACTTAACTCAGCTAATAAAGACGATTTACCGCAGCCCCGATGTCCAGTAAATACAATCTTCGCATCACCATTAGGACTGTATTCAATATATTGAATTAACTTCTCTATAGAATCATTACCATAATCTACTCTAAAATTCTCAGTTTCTTTCTTTTCCAAAAGTGGTAATAATTCGAGGTTAGAATACGCTTGCTTAAAAGACTCTTGTCATTCGTTAGACATAGGCTCTGACAAAATAATATTTTTACTGCCTATTTATATTACTGCCTGTCTAGCCCCAACTCAAAAATCTTCACTCCATCTCTATGCGTCTCTGTTTATACCAATTCTCTATACACTTGCACTAAATGGTTATTTCTCTCTTCCTTGGCGTTCTTGGCGTTCTTGACGGTTCGTTTTTTAATATTAAGTGCATCTTCATGGAGAATTGCTATTAAAAAGAAAATATTATCTTCTTCCATCATAACCCTAAAAAACATTACCCCTCTCCGCCGATGGAAAGGGGTTAATCAATGCTGAAACTCAGCACTCAGCACTTTTTAATAAGCGTCTTGCAACTCGTAGAAATCAGGCGAAACGTAATCCTTCCGCAAAGGCCAACCCACCCAATCTTCCGGCATTAAAATTCGCTTCAAATTGGGGTGTCCTTCGTAGATAATGCCGTACATGTCGTAAGACTCGCGCTCTTGCCAATCCGCGGTCTTCCATATCCAGTACACTGAAGGAACTCTCGGATTTTCACGAGGTAAAAACACCTTTACCCGCACTTCTTCAGGTTTATCAACATTATCACCGACTTTAATCAAGTGATAAACGCTAACTAAATCCTGTCCTGGGCCGAGGTCAATACCACCTTGAAACTGGAGATAATTAAACCCGTAAGCATACAGGGCTGTAGCGATGGGAAGCAAGAAATCTGCCTCCACTTTAATTATCTCTACCCCGTTTTTATCAGGTTCCAAAAACTCGTGGTCAAAACCGTTTTCCGTCAACCACTGGGAAACTACACCAGCTTTGACCAAAGATTCTTGGGCTGCTGGTACTGGTTTAGATTCTTCTTCAGCCACGGTTTTGTTCCTCCTTTTGTTTCTGTGCTGTCAGCAACGCAGGTGGTACTGGTAAACCAATTGCTTCTGCTAGTTCCTTCGGCGGTGTAAAGCGAGTGTCTGACTGCAAATACTTACCAGTTAAAATTTGCTCTGTGGGCTTGAGGTTATGAGTCGTGCTGTAAAAACGGTGAGTTTGCTTAATTTGACCGCGTTCTTGCATCGAATCATTAGCTATCTTCTTCCGCAGCTTAATAATTGCGTCAATGATTGCTTCTGGACGGGGAGGACAACCAGGTAAGTACACATCCACAGGTATCAGTTTGTCAACTCCACGTACAGCCGTAGGAGAATCCACGCTGAACATGCCACCTGTAATGGTACAAGCTCCCATCGCAATTACATACTTCGGTTCGGGCATTTGTTCATAAAGACGCACTAATTGCGGTGCCATCTTCATGGTAATTGTGCCAGCTGTGATAATTAAATCAGCTTGGCGGGGGCTAGAACGGGGAATTAGCCCGAAACGGTCAAAGTCAAACCGAGAACCAATTAAAGCGGCAAATTCAATAAAACAGCAAGCCGTACCAAACAGCAACGGCCACAAACTTGAAAGCCTCGCCCAGTTGTAGAGGTCATCAACCGTAGTCAGAATCACATTTTCTGAAAGGTCTTGAGTGACTGTAGGACGCTCAATGGGGTTGATGATGCGCTCTTTGTCCTGGGTTGTTAAATTAGAATTCAAGACCATTCCAAAGCTCCTTTACGCCATGCATAAACTAGGGCGACTACAAGAATTGCAATAAAAATTAAGGCTTCAATGAATGCCAATAGCCCCAAACGATGGAAAGCAACCGCCCAAGGATACAAAAACACAGTCTCCACGTCAAAGACGACAAAGACCAGCGCAAACATATAGTAGCGGATGTTGAACTGAATCCAGGCTCCCCCAATTGGTTCCATGCCAGATTCATAGGTGGTGCGACGTTCCAGGCTGTTGCCAGTGGGTCGCAGGAGCTTGGACGCTGAAAGCGCTAGGGCAGGCACTAGGCTACAGATGATTAGGAAGCCTAGAAAATACTCGTAACCGCTGAGGACAAACACAATGAATATCTACCGCTTATGGTGTAAATAAGGCTGTTACTTTCTTTTACATTATATCTTTTTGATTTTTCTGAAATCTGGGAAACAGAAGCATTTTAGGTATTTGATTCGTTTTTACCTGTGATAGAAAAGTCTAACAGTTATGTCATAATTTTTAACGTATATTTAATAATTCCCCTCTGGGAGACTTTAGCCATGAGCGAACAAGCTGTTGAGACTCCGGTGTTAGACCGCTACGAGTGTCGCGCCTGCGGTTATGTTTATGAACCTGAGAAGGGAGATGATAGCCATGACATTGCCCCTGGAACAGCTTTTGCAGAACTCCCTGTAAATTGGCGCTGTCCAGTTTGTACTGCCAAGAAGACCGCTTTCACCAACATTGGGCCTGCGGGTACAGCTTCGGGTTTTAAAGAAAACCTCGGTTATGGTTTAGGTGTTAACAAGCTCACGCCAGCTCAAAAGAATCTCCTAATTTTTGGTGCTTTGGCTCTTGCCTTCTTGTTTTTTATCAGTCTTTACGGTTTACAATAAGACCCGTTATCTTTTTTACCTCTTTTAGGGGATTTCCTCTACCCTTGAAGTTAAAAATCTAGGGAACCATTACACAAGTTTAGAAACAACTAAGAAATACTGATGCATTCAATGGGTATTGTGAAAGGTTGGCAAAGAATACTTGCCTTGTTGATAGTAGTCTTCATGTGTATAAGTTGTAGCAAAGTTCCTTCCGTTAGCTACAATCCTTGGAAAGTCATTTCTGTGCCAACAGATGCCAAGTTGCTGGATATTGGTTTTACCGATAATCCTCAGCATGGCTTCTTAGTTGGTAGCAATGCCACGCTTTTAGAAACAAATGACGGTGGTGATACCTGGAAACCGATATCACTGACATTGGATGAACCAAAGACTCGCTTTGATGCAGTCAGTTTTGCTGGCAAAGAAGGCTGGATTGTGGGAGAACCTTCGTTGCTGCTACATACTACTGATGAAGGTCGTTCTTGGTCGCGTATTCCCTTGAGCGAAAAGTTACCCGGTAGTCCGATCGCTATCAAAGCACTAGCTGAAAATACAGCTGAGATGGCCACAGATGTGGGAGCAATTTATAAAACCACAGATGGCGGTAAAAACTGGAAAGCCCAAGTAGAAGCAGCAGTTGGTGTGGTGCGTAACTTAAACCGTTCTGCTGATGGTAAATATGTTGCTGTATCCTCTAAAGGTAGCTTCTACTCAACTTGGGAACCAGGACAAAATGCTTGGGTACCTCACAACCGCAATAGTTCCCGCCGTCTAGAAAATATGGGCTTCTCGCAAAATGGGCAGCTGTGGTTATTAGCACGGGGAGGTCAAATTCAGTTTAGCGACCCCAATAAACCTGATGAGTGGCAAGAGGCACAAAGTCCAGAGTTGTCTACAAGCTGGGGTTTACTGGATTTGGCATATCGCACGCCTGACGAACTTTGGATAGGTGGCGGTAGTGGGAATTTGCTGCGGAGTCCCGACGGCGGTAAAACTTGGGAAAAAGACCGTGCTGTTGAAGAAGTAGCAGCGAATTTGTACAAAATCGTGTTTTTGGAAAGCGATCGCGGTTTTATCATCGGTGATCACGGTGTATTACTGAAATACCTACCAAAATCTGAACAAGCTTCGCAACCAGAAGCAGCTTAATGGGGACTGGGGACTGGGGACTAGAGAAAGATTTTCTAAATACCCAATACCTAATCCCCAATACCCAGTACTGATTTCTGAGAAGGACGTTGCAACTTGTAACTCTTTCTTAACTTTGTAGGATAATAAACTCAATAACAATCTTTGTGAAGGTAGGGATCTAAATGTCAGGTAGCACTGGAGAACGTCCGTTTTCGGACATTATTACCAGCGTTCGTTACTGGGTAATTCACAGCATCACCATTCCAGCATTATTTATTGCTGGTTGGTTATTTGTCAGCACCGGACTGGCATATGATGTTTTCGGCACACCCCGTCCCAACGAGTACTACACACAAGTACGGCAAGAACTGCCAATTGTGAAGAACCGTTTTGAAGCTAAAAAGCAAGTTGAAGAATTTATTGGAAAGTAGTTTGAAATCATGACTAGCGGAAATAACATCAATCAACCAGTTACCTATCCAATTTTTACGGTTAGATGGCTTGCAGTTCACACTTTAGGTGTGCCAACTGTATTCTTCTTGGGCGCGATCGCCGCAATGCAGTTTATTCAACGCTAGGAGGAACTCATGGAAAGAACGCCCAATCCCAATAATCAACCGGTCGAACTCAACCGGACTTCTCTGTACCTGGGACTATTACTGGTTTTTGTTCTAGGAATTCTATTTTCCAGTTACTTCTTTAACTAACTGGAACTGTTGTCAATCTTTGTCTATTTCATCTGTGTTGATTTGTTGTTAAGGGAGGAGAAAAGCTGTGTCTGCTGGAAGTGGGAGAATTCCCCTGTGGGTTGTCGCTACGATCGCAGGGTTAGGTGTAATTACTGTTGTAGGCATTTTCTTCTATGGTGCTTACGCTGGAATCGGTTCTTCGATGTAATAATTAGGCTAAACCAAACATTATTTAGTTTGGATTTCCTAGCACTTGTTTAAAAATCGACATTAAAAAACCGCCTGTCTCTATGAGATAGGCGGTATTAATTATTTGTCATTAGTCAGTGGCTCCCCAACCCAGTGGCTACTCCCTTCGGTCGTGGGGGCCCCGAGTCCCCCATGAGCAACTGACGTTAGCAAAGCGGTAGCGAGCTTGCGAGTGTCACCCGAAGGGTCAGTTGTCAGTTGTTTTTTGCCACTGACCACTGACTAATAACTAATGACTACATTAGGCGATATTGTCGCTTTCAATGTATACCAACAAAAACGCAAATGTCGCAATTGGCACTACCCAACCAATTATGGGAACGAAGATAGAAGGCAAGAATGAACTATATGCCAAGATAGAAGGCAAAAATGAAGTGGCCATAGAAAAGATTCCTGTTAAATCACACTACAATTCAAGATGAGCTTACTGCAAATCATGCGAAATTTTTTAAATTCTAAAGATTTTTAACACAGATGATATTGGGGATTGGGTATTGGGGATTGGGGATTGGGTATTGGGAATTATCTCCCTCATCCCCCTCATCCCCCTTATCCCCTCATCAAAGATCCATATCCAGTAATTCATCTAGCTGCAAATTGGGCAAATCTGGAGGAATCACAGTCCGCACTGTTGTGACTTTGTGGCTTTCTTGTTGGGTAGCCATGTCTAAAGCGATCGCTTCGAGGCGAATCTCTAAACAGCCAAAGGGAATTTTTAATTGAGTCATTGCTTCCCAACCTCCCGAAGGGTTAGGTAACAAATCTTTCAGTAAATGGGGGCCGTCTAATAACCCACGAGTTTGACAATCCTCAATCCATAACTTGATTGCAACTTGTGAGGAAATCTCAGGTAGTTCTACGCGTACTCTGACAGATTCACCTGCAATTAGCTCACTGTCGGGGACATGTAGTTGCGGAATTGGCAAAGGCTCAATGATTGCTGCACTCAGAGGTAGCGAACCAGATAAATCTGATATTGGTTCCTCTGGTTGCTCCTTTTCTTCAGTCAGATAGCTCTCAGGCGCGTCCACCTGAAATTCACTTTCTGTATCATCTACAACAATTTCTTGTGCTAACCAAGCTGGTGTTTTTATATGAGGAGCAGGTGGTGGTGGTGGTGGAAGCATTGACAAGGAGGAAGAAGACACAGGAAGTGAAAATTCCTCAGTATCTTGCTTCGTATACTCTTCAATAACTGCTTCTTCAACGATGCGATCGCCTAATCCAGAGTCGCCATCAACTAAACTCTCCCCCAGCACCGCAGTTTCTTTGGCTTGGTTTTCCTCGTCGGAACTGCTGTCTGTTTCCGTATAGTCTGAAGTGTCCGCACGTCCTTGTAAACTTATCTCCTCTGCTTCTACCGCATTCAAATCTGTCTCCATTTCCGTTTCTGGATTCAGGTTTAATAGCAAATTCACATCAACAGCAGCCTGTTTGTCAGGCGGAGTTTGATGTTCTACAACATCAGTAGCTTTGCCTTGGCGTTGCAAATAGATGGATTCAGGTAGGGAATATCCTTGGCTTTGCATCCACTTCCTGATTAAGGGAGATGGGGTAACTTCCAAAGTCGGTGGTGCTAGGGCGACTTCTGGTTTAGTGTCATCTATTAATTCCAAAGTCGGTGGTGCTAGGGCGACTTCTGGTTTAGTGTCATCTATTAATTCCAAAGTCAGTGATTCTACTGTGACTTCTGGTACAGTGTCATCTTGTGATTGTCCATCACTGAGTATTAATTCAAATGTATTTACATACTCATCTACTGTCGTGTCTATCTGCGGTGAGTCTTCAGTAGTCTGAGATTCCAACCCATCTGATGAACTTAATGTATTATTTTCTACTTTTGGGTTGTCAGCCAAGGCCTTAAGAGGTTTCAAATATGGAAAAGTGTTGAGTAAATGCGATCGATGAGGTTTAATAACAAGCTGCTCTAAGTTAATGGGGGCTACGGGGGTGATGTGTTTATTTGTTACAGACTCTGACTGTAAATGAGATTTTGTGACTTCAGTATTTTTAACTTTAGAATTAGTTATATAGGCACTCAGCGGCGAGTCCAGAGACTTGGCTTTGGTAATTTCGCTTGTAGGCAACTTCGGCAACTGTGGCGATCGCGAATCTCCTGATTTATTGAGTTTAGATACCCGAACACCTGCTGGTTTTAGAACTGCTGGGTTGGTTGGCAATGTTAGGGGCTTGTTTGGCAATGAATCGCTAAACTGAGACTGGTTTGTTTTTGCGGTTTTGACCAGATTGAAAAGTTCTAAATCAAGACTAATAGATGTTTCTGGCTCTTCAGCATCGACAATCGGTGATCCGCTAGAGTCATCTAGTAAGTCTGGTTGACTAGATTTTTCTAACGCTGTGATTGCCAATAATTCTGTGACATCAGCTGTAATTGTGAAAGATTGGCTAGCTAACAGTATTACTTCAGCACCATCGACCAGTGCGCCCCACAAATTGATGTCTGCCAAAATTAACTTCGATTCACAATCAGCAGGAATATCAATTGAGGAGTTGATCGTCAAGGGTAGCAACTGATCTGGTAAAGGTTGCCGTACTTGAGTCAATATTCCTGATTTCAGGGGTGAACGGAGTTCAATTCGTAGTTCCAGTCTATGAAGACTTTCTGCATATGATGGACTCTCCAAATCAGTTTTTTCTTGTAGCTCCACGCGCCCATTAATGGTGAGTGCTTGCCCCCAACGAGCAATATAATTTTCTTGATCTAAGGTCAGTACAAGTGGAGGTGGTGATTGTATGACAAAAGAATCCTCAGCCTTTTCATCCTCCAGCAATGGTTCAGAGATTGGTAAAGCTAAATCTATTAAATTTTGTAAAATCTGCTCTGTCGTTTCCCCTTTGATCCAGGCTGGGCTAATGGGATAATCAATAACAGTTTCTTGCTGTTCGTTAATTAGTACAGTGGTCTCAATGCTGCTTTGTATGGTAACTAGTTCTGTTTTACTCCAAACTGGGCTAACAGGCTGATCAATAACAGCTTCTTGTTGTTCGTCGTCAGTTGGTAAATTACTGCTATCAGCATTGCTTTGTATGGTAACTAGTTCTGTTTTGCTCCAAACTGGGCTAACAGGCTGATCAATAATTGCCTCTTGCTGTTCGTCAGTTGGTACAGTGGTCTCAGTGCTGCTTTGTACGGTAACTAGTTCTGTTTTGCTCCAAACTGGGCTAACAGGTTGATCAATAACTGCCTCTTGCTGTTCTTCAGTTGGTAAATTACTAGTATCAGCGTTGCTTTGTATGGTAACTAGTTGTGTTGCTACAGCAGCAGATATCAAGTTCTTATTAGAAATAGAATCTGAGTGATCTAGTGAGTTAGATTCTACACTCTCCTCTAACCCTAACTTCCTCACTACAGGCACATCAGCTTGTTGAGACAAAACTTGCAGATTAAAGCTGTATTGCCAGGACTTGCCAAAAATGTCCGACATCAAGTCGCCAGAGCATCGTAACTCCCAAATTCCTGGCTTGAGATGAGTGAAGGGAATTACCGCCATTAATCCTTCTGAATTAGTGCGTCGCGATCGCTTTTGAATTCGCCGTTTTGGTGGAACTTCCTCAGTTGAAGAGTGAATCACCCGCACTTCCACATCTGTATAGGGAAGGTTAGAACGAGCCAAAACTCGATACCGACCTTCAAAAATTTCTAAGTTTGGCGACTCCAGGACATGCCAAGAGCGATCGCCCTGTTTCTGAATCAGAAATTGCCAGTGTTCCATTGTGAGTGGTGCCCAGACCAAAAAGCAGCTGAGTAATATTTTGCATTACCTTGCTTGCAAGTTTACCTCAGCAATCTGTAATTGCATCACCAAATGTAATTTTTTGATTCAGATACTACCATAACTTGGATAAACAAGGTCAGGAGAAAGTTGTTGACCGATGACTGATGACTGATGACAGTTATCAGTCAACGCAAATAGATACAGTTAAAAACTTGATTGTAAATCAAGCGTTTAAACACCATAGCGATTTTGATAAAAAGCCAAAATTTGTTGAACGCGTTGCTTTTTTTCTGAACTAGAGTTTGGTGGTAAAGAGATCCACAAGCCACCAATTTGGCTTTGATTGTAATCAAATTTTTGGGATGACTGGGGAATCAAATCCGCTTTTACCCCTTCGACTTGACGCAAATGGGCTACTATCTCTCGATAGACTGCTAAGGGTAAACCAGCAAATTCAATTTTTTCCTTAGTCTCCATCTTTATGAAGCTCCAACAATAACAGAATTTGGGGGAGGTGTTGTTACCGATACAGGAGTTGTACCTGACGGTGTTGAACCAGCAGGTGCTTCTCCTACCATTTTCGCAACTTCAATACCGTATTGTTCCAGAATTACGATCGGATTGGAACCCTGATTCATTTCAATACGTTTAATCAACACACCGTTTGCCAATCGCTGTCCTGTCTGTACATAGCGACTCGTTTGTTCATTCGGCATTTTGATAATAGCTTGGGGTTCTTTACCAATTAGAACTACACCACTGACAAACGCTGCTCTTGCTGTTTCAGGTTGTGCTGGTGGTGGTAGTACGGATACCAAAGTAGGATTGGGGACAACCTGTGGCAAAACCTTGGGTAAGACTTGAGCTAAAACAGGATTTGGTTTTAGTTTTTGAGTTTTTACCGTTGTGTTCTTAGCCACAACTGTATTGGGTGTTGGTAGTTTTCGTGCCGTCTTGAATACAGTCGGTAGGGGAGGCAACTTCGGCACTTGTTTGACAACTGTATTTGTGGGCATTTGAGGAACTGTCTGCCCGATAATTTGGGCAAACGGGTCTATGCGACCTTTTGTGACTAAAATTGCCCGTTCTGTGGGATTGGTTAGTTGAATTAAGTTAGTACTTGCGGAGTTACCTGTGGGAGCCTTCTTAGCATTAGCTACCAAGGGGTCATTAAATGATTGAGTCTTGGATGGTGGCTTTGCTACTAAAGATTGAGTCTTTGGTGGCGACTTTGTGACTGCTGGTGGAGGCGGGACAGGATTGATTGCTTGTGGTGTTTCTTCTGAAGCACATCCAGCGATCGCCAAAATTAAAATAGTTGCAACTGCAATTTTTGATTTTCTGCTCATTAGCCGTTCTCAAAAGCCATAAGAAAATTTGCTTATTTGTGTTCTGGGCGAAGACTGTTTCCTTTATAACCTAACTTTTGGGATTTCAAGGGTTATTTTTAGCACTGCTGCCTCAGAAAAAATGCGGTTTCAAATGGCTTGTGCTTAATCTAACTTTTCACAGGAAGTACTGAAACCCTGATCAAGACTGGGAGTAGGGCATAGGGTGTGGTTCTTGTGGGAACTGAAGAAAGTCTTACTACACGCCACACCCTCTGACTTTTCACGGTATGTGGAAAAGTCACGTGCTTAATCCTCCGTTGCACCCATGAGATTTTTCAACAAGTCCAGTCCTTTCTTGACTCTGCGGGAAACCGTGACTACACTAATGCCTAAGTGTTCTGCTACCTGTTTTTGTGTTAAATCTTGCAAAAACACACATTCCAACACTTCACGGGTTCGCTTTTCTAGTTGAATCAATGCTTGCTGTAGACGAATTTGGTCTTCTTGGGCTAATTGAAAACTGCGGTAATGGGGATCTGGAACCAATTCTCCCAAGCTGGTAGCCCCCTCTTCACCATCCTGAACGGGGACATCTAAGCTTAAAGGAGCGCGATTGATCCATGCTAATTTGATTTCTTGCCATTCATCTGTGGAAATCAAGAGCGCTGCTGCTAATTCCGAGTCAGTAGGCTGGCGATTGTATTTTGCACGCAAAGAACGTGAAACCCCTATTGCCTGCTGTTGCAGTGCCAAATAGCGGCGAGGAATTCGTACTGTGACACCTTTATCTCGCAGGTAGTGTTGAATTTCACCACGGATGTAGGGCATGGCAAAAGAACTAAAAGCATGTCCTTTAGAAATTTCAAATCTTTCAATAGCACGAATTAAACCCAAACAACCAACCTGGAGCAAATCATCATAGCTTTCACGGCATTGATTCATCCAGTAGTGAGCTTCTTTTCTCACTAATCCAAAATTGAGTTTTACTAGTTGATTCCGAACAGTCTCTGAGCGAGATTGCTGATATTCTCGCAACAACTGCCAAATTTCATGCTTTAGTTCATTGGTTGCTGTGGTAGGCATAGCAGCGCATTTATTTAGCAAATAACAAGTAAATTCTTCGCTTTTAAACCTAGCTAAGATTGCGTGATATTAAAGAAAGTAAATATCATGCTACAAACCTATGATTTTCTAGGTGTAGATAATCTCTTTGATCAAAATTTACTAAGAGGCTGACAATTAGTCAAAATTTTCCTAAAAAACATGGTTATTTTGTTTTTTATTGAAATTTTGTATTGTTTGTAGCTTTTGAAAGCTGCATAGGAATAAAGTATAAAATTATTTGTTAAATTTCAAACCGCGATTGTACTTAATTTGGTTAATAAATCACAAAGTTTGCTTATCAAAAATTTGATAGAGTATCAAGAGTTAGTTGATCCGTAAAGTTACTAGAGATAAAAAATAATATTTATATAATCTTTAAAATAACTAAGTAACTAAACGCAAATCAATATAACTATTCAGGTTGCTATTGAAGGAATAAACAGTAGTAACTACAACTAATAACTATTAAAAATATTTACTTTTCTTTATATTGTCTTATTTATTCTCAATATTCCCTATTTTCAACATATAGCAGTTTTCATGTGAGTGAAGTACGGGCTAATTGTAGAGGCAATTCATCAATTGCCTTTCTACCATGTACACACAAGTCTCATAATTCTTGCCTGACCTGAGTAGACTGTGTTGTGAATAGAACGTCCTAACGCACCGAAAATCTGGGATGGTGCGTTAGCTTACTGGCGTGGCAAGGCTAAATTAATCCAATAGAAAAATGGGTTTGATAAGCACTCAGCACATCCATAAGCAAAGTGCTGAGTGCAATTTGCTTATGCCTTTGAGCAATCAGCACTGCCCTCAATTATGCTTCGACTGCTATAAATTGCATAATTACTCGTGTACTCCTTTTGGAGAAGGCCGTTGGTTGATGACTGACCTGACTTTTGACGGGAAATCCTAAAATCCCCGTCAAGGCAGGGGGTAGGGGATAGGGTGTAGGGTGTAGGGAAAAGAAGAAAGCCTTACTACACCCACTCAGCCCACACCCCACACCCTCGCTCCTTTTCCACATACCGTGAAAAGTCAGGATGACTGACAGCTGTCATCAGTTATCAGTTATCACAATTAGATATGTAATTCTTATGTAAAAGATATTATCAATTGCAAATAGCTATAGGTCTGTTTAACCCTAGCAATAAAAAAAGGGCGAAAAGCCCTTTGATGTCATTCAGTCTATTGCCATCTTGGTCTAATTTGAAGTTACAATTTCTTGCCCCCTTTTTTGGGGGCAAAGGGATTAACTCTGGGGATGAGGCCTGATGGCTCACAATTTTATTCCTGAGTAGTAGCAAATTGCCGTACTCAAGAGGATTTAGCCACGATTTGGTTCAACCCGAGCGTAAAACAGACCTTGAATCTTAACTTCCTTAGGTTCGCCTGCACCTAAATCGGTATCAGATGGCTGTTCACTAATGAAAGTGCCAGCAATTTCGCCACTAGCGCTATCTATTTTGGCTACTTGCAAAGAAATTTTGCCTTGGAGAATTTCAGCACGCTTAACGTTAGCACGAGTCAATTCTTCGTCATCTGCTTGAGCAGGTAGAGCTACGGCATTATCGTAACCAGAGACGACACCGCGACCTTTAGGATCTAGGAAAGCAGCACCACGATAGGAAGGCACTTTAAAAGAACCTTCAAAGTCTGTGGAAGTGTTGATACTGGTGGAACCAGCTTGGCTTTGAGCAACCAAGTTTTTAATGGTGAAAAGGAAAGGTACTCGCTCACCACCAGGAAGTTGCACGGTGATAGCTTGGAAGTCAAGACCATCTGTTTCTACAAAGGTCAGACTATTGTCAGGATTAATTTTCAGATCACCTTGAACTTGGTCAATAGTGGAAGTATACCTAGTTAACAGTTTGCCAGGCACGAATTCTGCTGTTTGCCGTTTATTAGTAGGTTCTTCTTTCACAAAGAAATTAGTTGGTTCCAAGCAGAGTTCTTTGATGGCGTAGGACTGGCTAGCGTCAAGGGGAATAGAACCACGCCTAGTTTCTGCCAGTTGGGGGCATTTGTTAGCCAAGCCTGTACCTCGAATTTGTTCGTAAGTGAGTATATCCCTACTACTAGTAGAAGGGGCATCACTACAAGCAGTTATTAACCCCAGGCACAAAGCCAAGAATGCCACAATTAAAGCGCGATACCTCATGGTCAACCTCAATGTCAAAAATTAATATCTAAGTTGTAAAACTGCACCGTAGGGTTTCGGTACGAAAATGAGTATGCCCTAATACAGAGCCACATAAGTGCGTGCTTTGAGGAGCGCGAATGTGTTTCACTTCGCGCTTTGCGAATGCTGATAGCATTTGCGGCATCGCTGTAGTCGTTCTGTATTATGTATGTGTCGCCACTACATACAGCCCAATTGCTTTATGGGTAAATCAGCCAGATCATACGATTTTTTTTAACTCAAAATCAAAGCACTCTAACCTTAAATAATAAGTCGCGATCGCACCTAACTCGCGTAGAGGCTGCCCCAAACGTTACTACGCGCTTTTTGAGGTCATAGCCAACAGAAGGGTAAGGGAAAGGGAAAAGGGGCTGAACCTGTGTGATACAGGTTCAAAATTACAAGGGTAAGGGGAAGAAAAACTTTATCTTCTTGACTCCCACCGATTATGCTCTGAAACTGTGACAGCAGATGAAAGTTAACAATCTTCGGTAAATTTGAGTAGACCTGATTTATATACAGAGGGTAGCGTGAACAAAAATAAGAGTTTTGAATTAGAGAAGTTGTCCGAACAACTGCAAACGATCGCAACTGCCGTGCATGATGTAGCTAAGGTTTGCCAAGGTGACGCCATAGCTCTTTTAAATTTACTGCGGCAGTTAGAGCAATTACACCGAGAGATCCGGGATGGTGCTTTTCAAGAAAGTTTACCTGATAATCGCCAGCAACTTTACGCCCTACTGAAAGATATTGAGTCTGAGGGTGGCTGGCCTTATATCGAGCGCATGAGGCTACAAGCCTTTTTAGCAAATTTGCCACCAGAGGTTACAAACGAGGAAAACAGTGATGATGTGCTGGAGAGCGATGCTAATTTAGCTGGGAACTTAGAAAAAAGTTTTGAGTTGTGAATTCACAACTCTTTCCATCTGTGAACTCTGTGTCTCCTAGCTCTTAAATATAGTGCCTGCGGCTGATATCATCACACAACAAGCGATCGCCACGTTATCTTTGATGTTCTTCCCACCGATAAATCCGCTTGCTCTGCGCCGTATTGATTTTCGGTCGAATAAAATAGATAGGCTCTATGTATTCTTAATTTAATACTTTGTAACTTTTCGACATCCAGTCAAAAATCATTATTTGTTGACTTAGAATCTACCAGTACAAAATTGGCTACATTTTTTACAGTTAGTCTTTGATAAAGACGGTAAATTTGGCATGATTCACTCCAGACAGCCCCCATTTTGGCACTTTGAGATTTGCACCATAGCGCCTGTAAAGTTTTGCTACAAGTAAGTTCAAATATCAAAACATTTGTCAATAGTATTTTGTAGCCTTTTTGGCAGTTGAAGCCCTGACTGCTAGACAAAAAGGCTACATTCGATTTAATACTAAAAATAAAAAAGTCTTGAGGTAGGGGCTAAAACAGACCAACAGGGTTTACTGTAATTAATCAGTGCTGTTAGCCTACTAACGAATAAGACCGACACCAGAAAGGGGTTTGAATGGCTGGTATAGTATCAGTTTCACATACAGATTTAGCTCAGCGCCGTAAGAAATTGCGTCGGCAACGGCAGTTGAAGATTGTTCAGGCTATTTGGCGAAGCTTTGCCATTACTGGTCTGGCGGGTGGTTTGCTGTGGGTGGCACTCCAACCGATATGGGTGCTGAATGCTCCCAAACAAATAGTGATGAAATCAGGCAATCAAGTACTTTCACAAGGAGCGATTGAGTCGTTGCTGACCTTTTCCTATCCCCAGTCTTTATGGCGGATTCAACCAAGTGCGATCGCTAACTCTCTCAAGCAACAACCGACCATTGCCCAAGCAACCGTCAGTCGCCGCCTTTTTCCTCCTGGATTAATCATCGAAATTCAGCAAAGAGTTCCTGTGGCTATCGCTCAAAGTGACAGAAAAAGCAATACTGATAGTGGCAAAAAACAACTGTCTGCGGGCTTAATAGATGCAACTGGGGCCTGGATACCTTTAGAAAAATACAAATTAGTCAATCCAACTGTCAAATTACCAACCCTCAAAATCATTGGATTACCAGAACAATACCGCCAATACTGGAGTCAGCTTTATCCAGCATTAAACCAAAGTTCTGTAAAAGTCATGGAAATTGATTGCCAAGACCCAACTAATTTAATTTTGAAAACAGAAATAGGAAATGTCTATCTTGGTGCCCCTAGTCCCCAGTTACCGGAACAAATCAAAGTACTGGCCCAAATGCGAAATTTACCAACAAAAATTAATACCAGTCAAATAGACTATATTGATCTGAAAAATCCCGAATCTCCATTAGTACATTTGAACCAAAAAAATCCCCAGGTCAACTCCCAAACCCCATAGAAACATCCAGCAGGTTTAATGTATCAAACACTTTTACTCAATTAAAAAGTTATATGCCAATAGATAAATATATTTATTGATTATTTTCATTTTTCCAGTAACCTCAAAAAATTGGCGTTCACTTCTAATTAATTAAGATGGTTTGAGATTAAAGGGCCTACAATTGTTACCCTGACATAAGCGTGGACGGGTGCAACATGTTAGACAATCGAATGATGGCATTTGGTGTAGAAAATGCATTATGCTCACTCAATCTTCGACTGAACCAAGCTTGTAAAACAGAAAAATGCCTGATCTCACTTGAGGACGCTGGTTTAGACACTGGGGGAGTGACTTTTACCAGGGTAGACAGTTTGAGCAAAAACCATCTAATAGTTGCTAATACTGACGTAGATGCCCAAAAGATGGTTGAAAGCAGAGTCGAGGTTTATCGCTCTCAAGAGTTTGACAAACCCACTAATGCAAAAGCCAAGTTCTTAGAGGGGTGCTGTAGAGTAGATAGTTTTCATCACCATGATCAATTTTGCTCTGTATATCCTTCTCAAGACAGTTGCCTGAGCTTCCTAAAGGAAATAATAAATTCTGCCCTCAATATTGTCAGCATTGCTGCTAAGCAGTTATCTCGAAGTTCTCTGTGCTACAACCAAAGTTTGGTTGCCAAATATTTTTGGCACTTCTGGTTGATCAGTTGTACTGGTAAAGGTTGTTACGGAGTAGATTGTTATTCCAAACAAGTGTTGATTCAGGCACACCAAACAGCAAATCAGTCAGGGTGTTATATAACTGATAAGCATAGTATTCCTGATCTCAACGTTGAACTATAAGTAAGTAGAAGACTATTTTGTGTCTTAAATTGCAATCATCTCCAATGGTTAAACCTATCATTAACTATACGATTAAGGCATACAAGATGCCTTGGGGTGCGCCTTTACAAGTTATTTCATCTGCTTAGAATCTTGGCACTGTTGAGCTTTATACTGTTAGTAACAGTATATTTGATTTAAGAAAACCAGACCTAAGAATTAAGCATCAGGCAAAGAAAAACTCGTTTTTGTAGTATTTGATTTTGCTGAAGCATAACAAAATATACAACCTTAAGAAAATGCGTGCGATCGCTAAGGAAAAACAAATTAACACTGATAGTTGTCAAAGTAATGACCAATCTAAATCATTAATAGGATTAGGAGGATGAAATTGCCTATACCAAAGCTATACTGTGCCAAATTGGCGAGCAATTGGCAGCATAGTGGTGAAAATATTTATATATTGTGGAAGTTATACAGCTCAATTTTAAGTAAATGTAGGTATACTTCTCTAAAATTAGCTGTGGGAGCGGCTGCGTTAATGGCTGATCACATAGCAAACTTTCGCACTGACAATCCTGTTAAGGTTGGAAGTAGCGATCGCAATCAAGAACAATGCCATAGATTTTGGCAGTGTCAAACTATAGTTGACTCTTAGGTGAAAAACACCTGAAAAAGTCGTTTATCTACCCTTTCATAATCCAATGACACTTGATAATAACCAAGAGCTGACCTATAAAAACTCCCAATCTCTGGGACAGCCAGGATTTTCACTGGCAGTTAACTCGACCAATCCCTTTAATCACTCTGGGCTGAACTTTGGGCAAAACCACGACAGTAAGAAGATTTCTACAGAAAATAGCCGCATTGGCGAGATTGTTCCCGGTCGGGTTGCGAACATCAAAGTGATTGGTGTTGGTGGTGGTGGTGGAAATGCGGTTAACCGCATGATTGAGTCTGATGTCTCTGGAGTCGAATTTTGGTCAATTAATACTGATGCCCAAGCTTTGACTTTAGCAGGAGCTCCTAGTCGGTTGCAAATTGGACAGAAGCTAACGCGGGGTTTAGGAGCAGGTGGTAATCCAGCTATTGGTCAAAAGGCAGCAGAAGAATCAAGGGACGAAATTGCTACAGCTTTAGAAGGTGCTGACCTAGTATTTATCACTGCGGGTATGGGAGGTGGTACTGGAACAGGTGCAGCTCCAATCGTCGCAGAAGTTGCAAAAGAAATGGGGGCTTTGACTGTCGGCGTAGTCACCCGTCCATTTGTGTTTGAGGGACGCCGCCGCACTAGTCAGGCAGAACAAGGTATTGAAGGGCTAAAAAGTCGGGTAGATACACTGATTATCATCCCTAACAACAAGCTGCTGGAAGTGATCCCAGAGCAAACACCAGTGCAAGAAGCTTTTCGTTATGCAGATGATGTACTGCGTCAAGGGGTACAAGGAATTTCAGATATCATCACGATTCCAGGTTTAGTAAACGTTGACTTTGCCGATGTGCGGGCTGTGATGGCCGATGCGGGATCGGCATTGATGGGGATAGGTGTAAGCTCAGGAAAATCAAGAGCCAGAGAAGCAGCGATCGCAGCTATTTCCTCACCATTATTAGAATGTTCTATTGAAGGAGCTAGAGGAGTTGTCTTTAATATTACTGGTGGTAGCGATTTAACTTTGCATGAAGTGAATGCTGCCGCAGAAGCAATATATGAAGTGGTTGATCCCAACGCTAATATTATTTTTGGAGCGGTGATTGATGACAGGCTACAGGGTGAGGTGAGAATTACTGTAATTGCCACTGGGTTTACAGGTGAAGTGCAATCAGCACCACAACAAACCGTGGTTAATACCAGGGTAGTAACTCCCACAAAGCGACCAACGCCACAGCCACCAACAGTTACTCCTCCTACTCCCCAACCACCAATAAATGAACCCAGAGAAAAATCTGGATTAGATATTCCTGATTTTCTGCGAAATCGGCATAAACCACGGAATTAATTGATTCTAAATTTGAAATTTTAGATGAAATTTGCAGTCTCAGGTTTGGCTGAGCGCTGTATAAAATTTGCTATGTCTAGGGTTCGCAAGGGACAGGAATAAGCACTTCGTGATCATTGCCGATGTAGCCAATTGACAAGTATAGTTGTCAATGGTACTCAGATATCAAATAAAATTAGGGAGAAGTCAGCAGACTCAAATGTCTACTTGTGTTTGGAACAAAAAAGCGGGGGCGAAGAGTTTTGACCTAGGTCATGGCCTCCTTTAGTGTTATCAGCACCTGTGCCTCAAAGAGGAAAAACTTAGTTAACAGGTGCGATCGCCCTTTTATGCTCTCGGTCTTTTGTTCCATAGCAATAAATAACCAAGCAAGACCGTAATAATACGGTAAATAAACGCTCCCAAGGTTAAATGAGAATGGTTGTATCAGCAACGAAGAGTAGCAGCTAAATGCAAATTATTTGCTGTTTTTGGTTTGTAGAGTTTGTTCAACCCATTTAATAACCTGATCACCAAGGCGAGTACCATTTAAACGGTCGATTTCGCGAATGCCAGTAGGACTAGTGACGTTGACTTCGGTAAGGTAGCCACCGATCACGTCAATACCAACAAAAATTAAGCCGTCTTGACGTAATTTTTCAGACACTTGGGCACAGATTTCATACTCTCTGGGGGTAATTTCTGTTTGAGCGACTGTGCCACCTGTCGCCATGTTATTACGAAAATCATTCCCACTAGAAAGACGATTGAGAGCGCCAATGGGTTCACCATTGAGGAGGATAATCCGCTTATCTCCCTCTTTTGCCTCTGGTAAATAGGTTTGCACCATAACTGGAATGCGACCTTGGAGGGTACTGAGTTCGACAATGGAGTTGAAGTTGCGATCGCCTGATTGTAAAAATAAAATTCCTTCCCCAGCTTTGTTACCCAGTGGTTTGAGAATTGTTGCTCCCTTCGCTTCGACAAATTGCCGGATAAACTGCTTATCAGCACTGACAATCGTTTCTGGAATTGCTTTGGTAAACTGGAGGGCATACATTTTTTCATTTGCCCCTCGGATGCCGCTGGGACTGTTAATCACCAGGGTTTTGTCTTGGTCAATGTAATCTAGAATGTAGGTAGCGTAGAGATAAGCATCGTCCACTGGTGGATCTGTCCGCATGAATACAGCATCCATTGTTTCCAGGGGAATCAAGGAGCGATCGCTTAACTTATACCAGGGATTCGCCGCTATCCAGCGTCCCTCCACCAACTGCACTGGTACTAGTTCTACTTGCTGTACAATAGCCCAAGCCTTACTTTCCACTACACTCAGCCAATTTGCTTGAGTCACCCAAATTTCATGTCCCAAGGTTTGCGCTGCTTCCATCAGAGCAACGCTGGTATCATGACATGGGTCAAGCTGATGGATGGGATCAATAATAAAAGCCAGTTTCACGCTGTTTGCCTCAATCACCAAGTTGAATGGTTATTCAATTTAGATTATCCTCTGATGATTTAGGCAATTTGCCTAGAGGCAGAGCATCTTGTTAATCAATTTTGGATTTGGAATTTTAGATTGACCCCATACCTGTTAACGCAGCGTTTCCGCAGGGTAGGCAGGGCCTGAGATGAAGAATTTAAGATTGTAGATTTGGGATTTTTCCAGAGTTGAAATTAGTTGCTTTGTCCATTTTGAGATTTTGCGAAAAGTTTGAGCGGAGGTTTCCTCCGATCAAAGCTTTTCAAGACGGATTTTGAATATTTCAATCCCAAATCCCAAATCTCACTGCTTTCCACTGAAAGTGCAACCTGAATACTAACTCAATCTACACACTCTGGCTGGAAGCTAGTAACTCATCCAACTTGCCTTCACTGTCTAAAGCGTGGATGTCATCACAACCACCAATATGGGAATCATTGATAAAAATTTGGGGCAATGAGCGTCTTCCGTTTGCCCTCTGAGCCATTTTAGCCCGTGCAACTTCATCTCCATCAATGCTGTATTCTGTAAATTCAATACCCTTCTTGTTCAGCAAATTTTTGGCACGGATGCAAAATGGGCAAGTCCTCCAAGTGTAAATTTCTACTTTGGCAGCCATAACGTCCTCAATTTAATTTAATACTTCTTAATTTTAGCTAAAACCGACACAAGCCCTATGCTCCACCCAAAGGGAGCGTGGTTAACCCACTTCGCTGTTACCAGTGATAGATCTAAGTTTGACAATCCACGAATACTCAGCAAGCACGAAAACAATTTAAAACTCAAACAACAGCAATCATCTAGAAAGCAGAAAGGTTCTAACAACCGCACTCAAGCTAGAAAGAAAGTTGCTAGAGTTCACAGAAAAATTAATAACTACCGTGAGGATGCAAAAAATTGGGTTAGACGTGTTTATCCACTTCTGAACCCAATCTAACTAATATGAGAACTCAACAGTATTGTTTAAGTTTGTGAGTTATTGTGTTTGTTTTTCCTCTTAATTCTTAAAGCACTTGTTGCAAACAAGCCCAAAGCTGCGATCGCGCCAGGCTCAGGTACTTCCTGCGGCTTCGGTGTCGGAGTAGGCGGATGGTAAGTTGTAGGTGAGGGCGCTGGTGCAGGTGCAGGTGCTGGCGCGGGTGCGGGTGCTGGCGCTGGCGCGGGTGCAGGTGCTGGCGCGGGTGCTGGCGCTGGCGCTGGAGCGGGTGCTGGCGCGGGTGCGGGTGCTGGCGCTGGCGCGGGTGCGGGTGCTGGCGCTGGCGCGGGTGCGGGTGCTGGCGCGGGTGCTGGCGCGGGTGCTGGAGCGGGTGCGGGTGCTGGAGCAGGCGCGGGTGCGGGTGCTGGAGCGGGTGCTGGAGCGGGTGCTGGCGCGGGTGCGGGTGCTGGTGCTGGTTGTACGCCCACTAAGCTAGGTTCGCTTAAATTGGTTCCGAACTGGAAGCGAATATTACTAATCTTGGTTATATCAAAAGCACTGGGTAGACCAGATAACACAAAGGTGGCATAGTCTTTAACAAAAGTCCCCTTAGTTACTGCTGGGTTTGGATCATCATAACCACTGATGATGCCGTAATTAAATTGCTGTCCACCACCGCCTTGAAAAATACCTAATCCAGCAGTACCTATACCATAGTTTTGGGTTATGCCAGGAAGGTCAGCTGTACCATTGCCAGTGTTTGGTAATTTCCATTCATCAAGCGCTTTTAGATTGATATTACTACCAGCATTGCCTCCAACGGTAGTTGGAGCTGTGGCAGAATACAACGACAAGTTTGTGAGAGCAGATCCGCCATAGTCCCAAAAGACTGCTGTCAGGACATCAGAGGGTGCTGTGGCACCTGGCCCTGTATTTTTTAGGGTAATTGTTAATTTTCCAGGGTTTAGGCTGTCATCAAAGATGACCGATGCTCCTAAAGCATTAGTAGTTCCATTAGATGCGGGATTGGTTCCTGTTCCTGCAAAAGTCATAGATTCTGCATTTGCTTGAGACATTTGCCCAGCCATAACTACAGCTAACGATGACAAACCACAGGTTATATAACCTATTAATTTTTTTGAATTAGTAGACACTTATTTGAAACTCCTTTGTATTTATGGAGAGCATCAAAAAACAGCATCCAAATTTCAAACATCCCTTGGAAACAGAATTTTATGCTATACAAACTTCGAGAATAAATTGTTTTGTCAAAGCCAGATTGTTGCGGCAGTGTATCTATTTTTTGATATATCAACCAGCCGACTTAGTTTGTATATTTGCAATTTCTAATTAATAGGGAATGAAAAATGGGATGCATATTATTGCAAGCTCTGAAACTGATTTGTTATCAGTGTTGAGTAAATCTAATCTGCCACAATAACTTCTTACAAGTCTATGGTTTATCTAGATTTTCATCTGAACTTTAATTTATCAATAAAAACAAATATTTTTTATGTATTTTTGTATTTATTCAGTATTTTTACTTTATTGTCTTATCTAAGTAGTATTCCCGAAAAATATTTTGATTTAGAATCAACATCTAATCTCTAAATACTTTTATAAAACAATACTAAAAGTTCTTAATACTAGTGGATAAAGTTTATCAAATATAAAATTTTTATGAAAGTGATTTATAGTTAGGACTTACGCATAGTAAACGAGAAATTAAGGCTTTGGGCTGGGCATGGGGGAGCCACTGCGGTCTTGGGCTTTGCCCAAGTGGAGCATGTGGCGTCATGGAGCAGAAAAAATCCCCAATGCCCAATGCCCAATGCCCAATGCCCTATTCCCGACCTCAACCAATAATCTTGCTGCGTAAGTCCTGATAGTTAAAGAATACTATAATGGTTTTCATCCGAGTAAGGTACGGTTGAGTTATAGAAGCAATTCATGAATTGCTTCTTGGTATGCTAATTAGCTGTAGAAGTCAGGCGATCGCCTGACCTTTGAGAAAATTCAAAATAATCAATTACAGCATTTATACTTAAAATTATGCTCGACGTACCCAGCCGTTGATAGTGAAACGGCTATCGGCAAAAGCTTTAGATGGACAAATCACAGGCTTAACTTCGTGCATATATCGGCTGATGAAAAATACAATACTGTTGTTGCGTGGCTCGACTGTTTGAAAAGACTCTGCACTTACATAAAAATTATTTTCAATCTTACTGTCATAAATTAGTAATTCACCGCCAGAAAATGATTTTGGTTCTCGATAAAAGTAATAAACATAGGTGAGTTCTCTTGTAGCCGTTTCTGGACTGCCGTTATCATTATGGATTTTGTAATAGTTTCCATGATTATGTGCTGTCAGTTGGCTTTCAATCTGAGATATAGCAAATGATGGTAAACCTAATTTGCTAATTACATCAGGAATTATTTCCTGAATGCGCTTGACAATCAGTTCAGTGAATTCTGGAAAAGAGTAGAGAACCATTGAGCGACGATAATCTTTTTCTTTAGAGGAAGTGCTAGTGGGTACAAAATTCGCCTTCTTGTCAAGAACATATTTGATTAATCGCTCGTGTTCTTCTGGAGTTAAAAAATTCTCTATCTGTATATAGTTAGAATTTAAAATACTAGGTAATGGTTGTTTCTCATCCTCTATTTGCTCTACCCAAATAGGAGGCTCTGTCACAACACCAACGAGGTTATCACTAGAAAAAGACAAAGCAGAATGACCTGCATCTATAGGAATTTGAAATAAAGTGTGTAAGGCAGATTCTTGTTTATAGGCACGAGCTACGATTGTTGTTAACAGACTATGCAGTACAGGTGCATCCGATTTTAAATAAACTGTGTATTGATGTCCTCCAGTTAAAAGAAGCTGGACTTTGACATCTTTAGACTCAAACTGCTGCGAAGCTAATTGCATATGGTGGTACTGGGTACTGGGAAAACATTCCAAAATATGTTCGTCGGGGTTAGAGCAAATTTCATCATTTTTCGTCTTGATTAACCAATCCCCAATTCCTAATCCCCAGCCCCTTTTACATATAAGAATGCCTATTCATCAATGGTTCTAGCACGTCTTTTACAACATTGTCATTCAGCAAATTCCACATAAACTTGTTGACAGTTGATAGGACTTACGCACTCGTGACGAAAAACTAAGCTTTTGCGATTACTACCCTTCGGGAACGCCTACCCTGCGGGAAGGGCTTCCGCCCAACGGCGAACGCATTGAAAGCGGGTTCTCCGAAGGAGTACGCTCGCTGCAGACGTAAAATCGTAGTCCGTGCGTAACTCCTGGTTGATTGTCAACGGTCAACTAAAGTTAATAGAAAATGCCGTAATTTATGTAACTACGGCATTTTTTACTTTAAATTCAATTTATTTTCAGTATTTACCGAGAGTCAACAGCATATTGCACTAATTGTGCAAGGCGCTGGCGTAAGGTTTCTAATCCCAAGCGCTGGCTTGCAGAAATAAACACTGCTAGAGGAAACTCTTCCTGAGCTAAAGCCAGAGTTTCACTATCCACTTGATCAATTTTGTTAAAGGCAACCAACGCCGGGCCGGGAGTGACTGGCATTGCTGCGAGGATTTCCCTAACTGAGCGAATATGGCTCAACCAAGCAGGATGAGACAAATCTACTAAATGCAGTAGGGCATCGGCTTCTGTGACTTCCTCCAAGGTGGCGCGGAAGGCATCCATTAACGATGCAGGTAGTTCATGTATGAACCCTACTGTATCTGTAACTAGAATTTCCTGGGTTTCGCCAGTCTCGGCATGGGGAATGGCCAAGCGGCGGGTGGTCGGGTCAAGGGTAGCAAACAACTGGTCGGCTGTGTAAACCTCAGCATTAGTGAGGGCATTGAGCAAGGTGGACTTGCCGGCGTTGGTATAACCAACCAAAGCTACTGAGGGAACTTCCCGATGTTGTCGTCGCTGTCTTAAGCGCGAACGATGTGCTTGTAATTGGTTTACTTCTTGTTGCAGTCGGGAAATACGCCGCCCAATGGCACGGCGTTCAGTTTCTAGTTTGGTTTCACCAGGGCCGCGAGTACCAATACCACCCCCTAATCGGGACATCGCTTGACCTCTACCAGTTAGTCGCGGCAGCATGTATTCTAGCTGTGCCAGTTCTACTTGCAACTTACCAGCACGGGATTGAGCGCGTTGGGCAAAGATATCTAAAATTACTTCTGTGCGGTCAACTACTCGAACACCAATTTGTGCTTCTAAGTTGCGGACTTGGGCGGGTGAGAGGTCGCGGTCAAAGACGACGAGATTGGCTCCCAAGGTTTGGGCTGTCAGGGCAACTTCTTGCACCTTGCCTTCGCCGACTACAGTTTGAGGATGAATCCGCGATCGCTTTTGTTGTACTGTCTGTAATACATCTCCACCGGCTGTATCTACTAACCGTGCTAATTCTGCCAAGGTGTCTTGGAATCTTTGGAGAGTCATTTCATCGGTCATTACTCCCACAATTAGCACGCGATCGTGGTCTGCATCTACTTCCTGGGCGACGAATTCCCGGCGGAATTCCTCTTCCAGTCCTTCTACCAAGTCTATAAAATCCTGCTGTGCCAGCATATCCAAGCTCAGAGGCGGTGATATAGTCCAACTTGGAGATTGGACTTGGCTTTCCTCAATCTTGAATCCAGCAGGACTAGTCATTAGGGCACGAGTTTCTTGGGGTATCAGGTGAGCTAAATAAGCTTCTTTGACATACCCCGCAGCGCCTCCTCCCCGACGTGTAAATCCTGTTCCGGTAATATTTATGACTACCAGCGCATCTAAACGTTGCAACGCCATAGCTGTCAGTGCCGCCTCATTCGGCGGTTCTGATTTGAGATGGGTAGCGATACAACGAATACCGCTGAGACGTTCTGCACCATAACGGGGCAATTCCAGCGGTGGGATTTGCGTTTGACGCGGTGTACCTACCCCTACACGGATGACTTGTCCGCGACGGTTGAGGTAAGCACACACAGGTTGATTAATTTCTGTACTAATTGCTGCCAAACGCTGGGAGAACTCAGGCGTGGTGATGCGATCGCCTGGTATGCGCTGGTGGTACAGCCGCTGTAGTTGCTTCAGCTGGCTGGACTTTAGACCTTGCAAGTTTCCGAAGATAGTCTCTATAGGCGTTTATGACCAGTAAATGGCCCCCCGAATCCTTCTATTGTTTATTTTACAACAGGCTTTAGGGTAGGGTGTTGACTTTGGGCGTTATGAGGTCATACAGCAATTTTCGTTGACAGAAGTACAAAAGCTACAGGTTTTGAGGTAGGAGGTGAAGCAGTCCCATCTTGGTGAGGCAGAAACTTTATTCTTGAATATATTCCGATAAGAAATACAACTGTAAATTTACCAAAAGTCGGCGGGAAAGCCCACTCCTTCAAGGGGTGGGATGAACCGCCGCCCGCCGACTTGAGGCATGGGGCATGGGAAAAGCCACCAATGCCCAATGCCCGCTCTCATCCAACTCCCTTTTAGGGGTGGGATGAGCTTAACAAAAAATTGAATTTTTTAAAAAATTAAGAATGGCTGTATTCAACACTTTAAAAGAACCTGTTGAAGCATCATGACAGCAGTTAGGTAAGATTTGAAATTTAGAATTTGGAATATATTGATGTAATTTTTTACCATGACTCACTGGAAACCAACTATCTTGCTCACCCCATAAAATTAGTGTAGAACACTTAATAGCACTGAGATTATTTTGAATTTTAGTGAGCATATTTGGCTTATTCGCTTTCAAAGACTCAAATTCTCTGACTGCTATCTGTAATTCTTCAGTACTTTTAGTAATAGTACCAGGTATTTCAATCAACGGATAAGTTAACCAATAGATATCTTCCTCTGTTAGTATTGATGGATCAAACAGTAATGTTCGCCATTCTAATGTCATAATTGCTCTTATAAAAGGTGCAAACAGATATGCCAAACGCCAAGAGTCTATTGTTTGTATAATTTGCAAGGGTATTTCAGCAAACAAAGACATAGCCCAATGAGGTAGACGTTCAGAAAAGATAGGTACATTTATTACTACTAACTGCTTGATTAAATCAGGGTTGTTTTGAGCAAGGGCAAGTGCAACTAATCCTCCTAAAGATTCCCCTATGATCACTGCTGGTTCATCACATAATGCCTGAATAACTCTTTGATACTCCAGAACTTGGTGACCTTGGTATTCTCTACGAGATAATGGTTTCTCCGAAAAACCAGTACATTTGGCATCAAAGCAGATCACCCGAAAATACTTAGATAATAATGCTATACTATGACGCCAACTGTAGCTCCAGCAACCCATACCATGTAATAAAAATAATGGTTTACCTCTACCTTTTTCACCATAAGCTATTTCTACAGGATACCCTTGAGCATCAGGAATAATCAAACTCTGCCGACCTTTAGGAAAAGTGGCTTTCCACCAATCTTTCATTGTAGTATCCAGAAGTATAATCTTGCAATTTTATAGCAGCTTTTTATTCCTTAAGTAATGCCATCTTGGCAAGATTAATGCATATAAAAAGACATTATAGTCAATAATTAATATCACAAATATATTTTTATATTTTTTAGTAAAAAATACGTATAATTTTAAGTATTGAATGGGAATTGATGATAGAAAAATACTAATTCTTACCTGTTTATAGCTGAAACTATAACATCATATAATTACTTTGTATTCATAATTTTAATAAATAGATTACTTTCTCAGAAACCTATTCCAATAGGTAGATGAATTCGAGGCTTTACTAGAATAGCTATTGGGTCAGTGTGAGTTGTTGATTAAGTAGCATAGTCAGATAAAAAACAAGGTCATAGTAGCAATTTTGTAATTTTAATGCCGATTAGCTTAGACAAAGATAAATTGGCAACCAACTATCAAACTTGCTGAATCTGCAAAAAGGTAGCTGATGTATGCAGTACAAATTGAGTACACCGACAGCAGCATTTCAGGGTACAACTTTGGAAATCACTGTGGTTACAGTGCAAACTCTGTCTAATGATGGATGTTTGCTGAATTAATACTGTTAAAGCCTTTTTTATGGCTGTGGGGTTATTATATTAGTTAATTTAATGTTTGGGTTTAACTTTTGAATTCAGGAAGCCACGGGCGATCGCTTTTAGTTTAATTTGTTGTCTATGTGGGTATGTGACTGCGATCACAAATAGTAGCGCTCTCTTCTTTGACGAATAGTGTTACAAATGATTGCAACAGGGTTGGTTCGGAGTGAGCGGTCATTTTAACAATAGCGCCAAATATTTCATGCCAATTTGGCAGAAATTTACTGTATTTAAATGTATTACAACGCATAAAAGTAATATCTTGTAAGAAATATCACGGTAGTGTTGAACTTGCTTGACTAATGGAAAAATCTAATCAGGAAGATAAAAATAACTTTCTTTACCCCCGCAGTCGCTACTATGGTCAGGTTAGACCAGAAAATTTAATATTTAATGCAAATCTTCAAGAATTTGCTCAAAAAGTAGGTTATATCTCTAATCTAGAAACATCTGGAAAACTGACTCCCGAAGAGGCTTATAAGCAAATTAAGTCACTATGGAAAAAGTTAAAGCACAGCAAAAACCAACTAAGAATAGGTAATCAAGAAGCAAAAATAGATGATGAACCACCTGCGTTGCCTTGAGAGAGTCAAACCTAACTTCAAGCAGAAATTGATGTTGGGTTTGGTTCTTATCCAGAGCAATATATGTATACCCTCAATGAAAGCGGGGATTTGCTAGCTTAGACGAGGAGATTTTTACAGCCTTTGGTCAAATACTCCCAAACTGCTAGCACAAAAATTGGTTAAGTAGCAAGATGAACACTTATTTTAATAATCTCTCTCATGAAAATCCTTTAATTAGAGCGGTACATACTGCCGTTAAAGGAAGAGCTAGATATAAGATAAGTGGACTGTATCATTCGCAAGCTTGCAAAAGATACTTGGAATTGAGATTGTCACAGGAGGAAATAGTCACGCAATTTCGTGCTAATCCTTTGACAGGAAATGTTCTTGTGATTTTCCATCCAGATTTTAGTGCGAATGCGATCGCTTTGCTTCTCCAGAACATTGTCTTAGATTATACAAGGTATCAAACTAATCTCTATATAGGGCAAGAAAAAACCAAAAAATTAGCTCAAGCACTTGCACAAAAACAATTAAACCTAGTGAACAATCAACTGATTCCAGTAGCATGGGTTGTTTCTACTTGTGCTTGGGGTAGCTTGCTGCTACACAGGTATGGACTGGACACAGCTATTTTGCTAGCAATTCAAAAGCTGCACACACCACTTTTGGATAGCATTATGCTGGGTATAACTTTTTTGGGTGAACCACTGGCTTTGGTGTCGATTTGTTTGTGGGTAGAAATAGTTTTGCTTTATCAGCGTCGGAAAGAAACAACTAAATTAGCGATCGCCACAGCCAGTGCAGTAAGCTTAAATTATTTACTGAAATTGTTATTTGGTAGGGCACGCCCAGCATTATGGGATCGTCTGACTAATGTGGGTTTCCATAGCTTTCCCAGTGGTCACGCAATGGTGTCAATGGTAATTTACGGTTTCATCGGCTATATTTTGGCTAAAGAATTTCCTCAATGGGAAAAACAGATTTCAGCTTTGACCATTGCCTTAATTCTTGCCATAGGTTTTAGTCGCCTTTATCTAGGCGTACACTGGCCTACTGATGTCTTAGCTGGCTATGCCATAGGTTTAGTGTGGTTGATTGCCTGTATTATTTATTTGGAACTAAAACCAAAATATCGTTTGTCTGGTGGAAATTTTTCTTTGATTTAAACTAAAACACATTTCATTTGCACAATCACTTTATATAGTGGTTCTTTGTCATTAGTCATTAGTCATTTGTATTTATAACGAACCGCAAAGAACGCAAAGGACACAAAGAATGAAGAAAAGAGTTTGGCGCAGCCTCACAAGGAAATGGTATTACTGTCGCTGAAAGACAAAAATGATTGAGATAGGCTTTTTCGTTCTGGGATGACACGGTTCTTGTAAATTTAGTAATCGATAATTCCAAGCATGGAACTCTTTAATCCATGATTCGACGGTTCTGAAATACCAAGGAGCAGGGTGAAACACCTCATCTGCGATTCCTTGCCATGAAGTTTCTCTCCAACCATCTTCATAAGGAGATTCACCGCAGGCGATGAGAGGGTGAAGAGTTTGGACGATAAGGTAACCGCGATTTTCTAATAAGTTCAAACCAGCTTCGGCAATCTCAGAAAGAGCAGATTGTCCGAGAATTGAAAAATTACAAATCAGGCAAGAAAAATGGCGAATATTTGCGAACTTCTGCCACTGCAGATCAGAGTAAGAACAAACAAGAAAACGAGAATCACCGCTATACTTAGCTGCTGCAATCAGATCGGCACAAACATCAACTCCCCACCCATCAATTCCTTGAGAGAAAAGTTCACGACATAACCATCCTTCACCACATCCAATATCTAAGAATGTTTGCGGTTTCAACTGGAGTGCAGTATTGATGATAGCCGCATCAGTAACGATCGCACGGCTTTCTATTTGCTTGTCACGAATTGTGCGTGTCCATAACTTGGCATTGATGTCCCATGAATTAAGGATTAGTTTTTCATTTTCGTCCATACAATCAGCCGTAAGTAGCAAAAAATCTTTTCCTTGACGCTACAAACATAAGCGATCGCAGAACAAAAATATACATTAGTCAATAAAAGAGGTTTAGGCGCAAGCCCAGATCATACTTGGAAGTTGGAGCGAATTGCAATACTGCAAACACCTTATTATAGCGCGATCGCTCCGAAAAATCCTTCTGCCTGTCGGATAATTTTTTCATCATTTTTATTTATGATTTTGAGAATAAATCATGTTGGCTGTTATTACTATGTAGGGTTAAAGTTAAATTAATTATTGTTGAATACACTTACAACTTTCATTCATGGTATTTATAAGCAAACGGAAACAGTTTTTAGTTAGTTTCCACTTAAAAAAGATGGAAAAACTTTATGCAAAATATAAATTTTATACCAGAACCAATTGGTGAAACAACTGATGTGGAATCCTGGCTCAGTAGGGCTGGGTTAAAATTTGAAGACTTAGGTAATGATGCTGTTAGTATAGCAATCCGTAAGCAATGGCGAGAGTACCAAGCGGCAGTACAAAGATGCTGTGCAGCTTTACACCAACCACCCGAACGTGTTCAACTGAGTGGCGTTTATGCCAAGCTGAGAGTACCTTATGGTGCAACAAAAAACTTGATGAAAAAGGAAATTGTGAATGGGGAATTGGGAATGGGGAATTGGGAATGGGGAATTGGGAATGGGTGATTAATTGTTTTCTCCCTCATCCCCCCTGTGCCCCTAATCCCCACTCCTTTCGGTCGTGGGGGGCCCGAGTTCCCCAGTCCCCAGTACCTATTTTCAAGCTAGCTACGCAAGAATAAATGTTAGTTAAAGAGTTATTGCTTCGGAAATATAGCTAACTCGGTTTCAGGGTCAAAAAAGTGAATTTTATCTGGAGTCAATGATAACCATATTTGCTCACCAGACCGAACTAATCGGTCTGGTGGCACTCGTAATTGTAAGTAATTTCCTTTATCGGTAATTTGAGAGCCTTGATCGCCAAGTCTGACTGCAACAAAAGAATCGTGACCGAGGTTCTCTACCAAGTCTACTTGTACTGGCAGATTTTTGGTAGCAGGTACACTTATACTCAAATGTTCTGGACGAATACCTAAAATTAGGGTTTGCCCATCATATTTTTGCAAGGCAGTTTCCCAGATTTCTGGGAGCGTGAGACGGAACTGGGAATTGGTAATTAACAACGGGGCGTGAAATTCCACACGAATAAAATTCATTGGTGGTGAACCAATGAATTCTGCAACAAAGCGGTTGGCTGGGCGGTTGTAAATTTCTAATGGAGAAGCAACTTGCTGAATTTTACCCTCAGACATAATGGCGATGCGATCGCCCATTGTCATTGCTTCTGTTTGGTCGTGGGTGACGTAAATTGTTGTTGTTCCTAGTTGGCGTTGCAATTTGACAATTTGGCTGCGGGTTTCAGCACGCAGCTTGGCATCTAAATTAGAAAGCGGTTCATCCATTAAAAATACTTGGGGATTGCGGGCGATCGCTCGTCCGAGGGCAACGCGTTGCCTTTGTCCTCCAGAAAGCTGTTTGGGTAAGCGATTCAGCAAACCTTCAATTTGCAACAGTTGAGCAACACTACGTACCTGCTCATTGATTTGCCGTTCTTTGTCAGAAATATAACGGAGTCCCTTTGGTAGTATCCTTGTGGCTCCCATTAATAGATTTTCTGCCCAAATGGGAAGATGGGGAGATGAGGAAGTAATTTCTCCCCCTGCTCCCCCTGCTTCCCCTGCTCCCCCTGCTTTCTCTCTGCGGCGTAGTCCAAAGGCGATATTGTCATACACCGTCATGTGTGGATAGAGGGCGTAATTTTGAAACACCATTGCAATATCGCGTTCTTTGGGTGGGAGGTCATTAATCAAGCGATCGCCCACCCAAATATTGCCTCCAGTCATCACCTCTAAACCAGCGATTAACCGTAAAAGGGTGCTTTTACCGCAACCAGAAGGCCCCACCAGCACCATAAACTCCCCATCTGGGATGGTTAGGTTAATCCGTCGCAAGACATTAACACTTCCTGCACGCTCTTGCGCTGTATCATTTTTGTTGCCAGATTCAAGTGGAGTTTGGGGTTGTGAAGCAACAACTTCCCCTCTACGTGGGGGAAAACTTTTATAAACGTTTTCTAAAATAACTTGGGCCACGGGTGTTAATGATTGTCAGTGGTCAGTGGTTAGTAGTCAGTGGTCAGTGGTCAGTAGCGAATAATAAAAACAACTAACAACTGACAAATGACTAGGGACAGTTTAGCGCCCATAATACACGTTCGATGTCAATACGAAAAGTCAAAAAAACAGCTTAAACCATAAAAAGCAAACTACCCTGTATTGTAGGACTGTCAATAGGTACTGTGATGACTACCTATGTAAATGAAAATCCTTCCCAAGACCCCAGTGTTAACCCTGCTCATGAGATTGTAGACGTACAAACAACAGATTGTTGCATTGTGGGTGGTGGCCCTGCTGGGGCTGTGTTAGCTCTTTTGTTAGCGCGTCAAGGTATTCGCGTCAAGCTGTTAGAAGCACATAAAGATTTTGATCGTGACTTTCGGGGAGATACAATTCATCCATCGGTGATGGAAATTATGGAGGAATTAGGCTTAAGCGATCGCTTGCTACAATTGCCCCATGCCAAAATGCGTCGTATTAACGTTAAAACTCCTCAAAATACGGTCACGCTAGCAGATTTTAGTCATTTGAAAACTCGATACCCTTATATCACAATGCTTCCCCAGGTGAGGTTTTTGGAGTTCATCACCCAAGAAGCACAAAAATATCCCAATTTTCAGCTGTTGACGGGTGCAAATGTACAGGAATTAATTACAGAAAATGGGGTAATTCAAGGTGTCCGCTATCGAGGTGGGGGTAGCTGGCACGAAGTCAGAGCCATAATTACAGTTGGTGCAGACGGTCGCCATTCACGTTTAAGACAACTCGGTGGCTTTGAGTCAATTGAAACCTCACCACCAATGGATATTCTTTGGTTCCGCCTACCTAAAAAGCCAGAAGACCCTGAAGGAGGGATGGGGCGTTTCGCTCCTGGTCATATCGTGGCTATGCTTGACCGTGGGGACGAATGGCAACTTGCCTACGTCATCCCCAAGGGAGGGTATCAAAAATTGCGATCTGCGGGATTGGAAGAATTAAAAAAATCTGTGGTGGAAGTTGTGCCAGAATTGAGCGATCGTATCCCACACTTGCACGATTGGTCACAGGTCGCTTTTCTCTCCGTGGAGTCCAGCCGCGTCAAGCGTTGGTATCGTCCGGGATTACTACTCATTGGTGATGCTGCTCATGTCATGTCTCCTGTGGGTGGAGTTGGCATTAACTACGCGATTCAAGATGCTGTCGTGGCTGCAAATGTACTGACTAAACCGCTAAAAAAACAATATATAGAACTTAGTGACCTTGCGAAAGTACAACGTCAACGTGAGTTACCCACACGGATTATTCAGGCATTTCAGACTTTTATTCAAAAGCAGGTATTCGCCCCAATTCTTACCTCAAATCGTACCTTTCAACCACCTGTTCTGTTGAAGTTGCCCATTTTGCGCGACCTCCCAGCACGGTTAATTGCCTTGGGTGTATTTCCTGTACATGTACAAGTGTAAGTTTTACAGGACTTATAGCAAAGTGCTGAGTGCTGAGTAAAAACCAAGTTATTTTAAAGCTTTGAGCAATCAGCACTGTCTTCAACTATGCTTCGACTGCTATATATGACACTTGCGTAATTATTCTTTTAGTCTTAGCAGCCTTTTGATGGTACAATTATACTATTCATCATGCAGAATTCAATGCTCGTACCAGTCAGGCGAAAGTGATGAGTGGCATATTGAATGTATCTCAAAGCGATCGCTTGACTTTTATGCTAGAAATAACTCAAAACCGCAAGTGCTTGTAGGAAATGGATTCAGGCAATATTAAAAAATGCAAAAATTGCACATACTTTAGGTATTGATTGGCGCCACATATAAAAACCCCCTTTTGTAATTAGCACTTTTTCCAATCAGGAGGATTTAATGAACAGCTGCGTTTTAATGGCCCAAATAGTTCAAGAACCGCAACTACGCTATACACCGGATAACTTGGCATTTACGGAAATGCTTGTGCAGTTTCCCAATTCCCAAAAGCAAGATGATCAACCAGCCACATTGAAAGTTGTAGGTTGGGGAAATTTAGCAACAGAAATTCAGCAAAACTACCATCAAGGCGATCGCGTGATTTTAGTAGGTCGCTTGGGTATGCATACTGTTGAACGTAAAGAAGGTTTTAAAGAAAAACGTGCTGAATTGACAGTGCAACAAATTCAATCTTTAGCAGGTGATTTTAATACTACTTCATCCAGAAATACATCAGTTGCAGAAACTCCTGCGCGGCAATCATCTGGTGCAGTTTCCTCTGGTGTGGCATCATCTGCGAGTGATAGCAGTTATGATTCACCTCGTCCAGCAGCTACCCCAGCTAAAACTACTGTTGGTGTCGTTCCCCAAACAACTGAACCCATCTCTCAACCAAGCAGTTTTGAACTGACCAACTATTCATCAGTTGCAGAGTCAGAAGCAGATCCTGATGATATTCCTTTCTAAGGGTCAACGCTGTTTTGCAGACCAAACCCTGTAGCGGCAATTTTTGTAGACTCCTAGCGGCTTCCCGCAGGGTATTGTCGCTACGCTAAAATCAGGGTTTTGGCTATTTCTTGTATAAGTCCTAAGAGTTGGGATAAATATGAATCAAGAAGTATCTCTATAAGAAAAATGTGGCTTTGAGTTCTCAGGAATATACACCAATTCAATGGGTATTGTTCTAGTAAAAGCACCCATTGAGATGGTAAGCCCTGAAGAACTGCGAAATATTTTGCGGAAAATTAGAAGCAAACGTATTAGGTAAAGAGTTTCTATTTAACTTGAAGCTTTGGAGACGAATTGTATTTCAATATCGGGGTCACTCTTGGACAATCATACTTTTGCGTCAGTCCTGTTTATATTCAGCAGAGGTCTTTAACGGCAATGGAAGACTCAGTTTTTGTTATATTTCTTGTCTTTGGATGTATCTGGATTTTAATGGGAGTTGTAGGTTGGATTGCATTCTTAAAATCTGAAGGAGAAGAAATTAAGTTTGGCAAATGGGGACTTATAGTTGCAATTCCAATTTTGATTCCGTTGATTGTAGCTTTGGGTATTAGTATAGTTTATCACTAATTGAATTAGCATTAAAATTTTGATTCAGAGTACTAATTCATCAAATACAGTCAAGTTTAAAGTACATACGTAAATAATGTTACAATCAGCTAATGTTAAAAAATTGTTGGGAAGTTGATCGGCTACTAATTAGCTCAAATGATGACTGAATTTGTGCTAAATTTTTAACTACTTCAGCGACTTCCCACTTAATGATAAAAGTTTATGAGTCCACAGCAAAAGCTTGTCCCTGGACAACTAATTATTAATAGCCGGATGTTGTACTATGGCTGGATACCGGCAGATCCTGATGCCGTAAAAGCACTTGTTCCAAATGCTCTGGAGCCAGCTAATAATGGTGCTGTATTTATGAATCAGTATGTAGTCGATACTGAAGAACAGACATCGGGTTTCGGTGCATATTCACTCACATACATCGGTGCCGATCTCCAAGGATTAGATACTCCCGATGGTGCAATTCCGGGTCGATGGTGGACACATTATTTTAATTCTAGTCCCTCCGTCCGTGCTTACGCTGAAGAACACGGTGTACCTGCAACACCAGGACAGACAACTATTACTCTCGATGGCGATCGCTTGGTTGCTACCACCGAGTCTGATGGTATCCCTATTATTCGGACTACTGCTAGGGTGGGCAGTACTATTGGCGGCGTGTCCCGTGGTCAACTACGATATATCACCAAATTAAATAACACATTTGTGAGTGGAATTTATCCTTTTATCTCTGAGATGGTTACTCCTTGGGAAATCCTCTCTGTTGAATTCCTGGAACCAAGCCACTCAGTCTACGCCTTACGTCCAAAGACACCACTACAAATCCTCTGGGGCTTCTATGCACCTCGCGCCTCATTTTGCTATCCCGGTGGAGAAGAGGTATTAGCAATTTAATATCATTTCTCGTTTTGATACTTCCTACTGACTCCTTCCTTAAGGATCTAACTGAATGTGTACAAAAAGGTCGGTTGCATCTGGAAAAATCTTATAAGGTTCCGCTTTCCAAGCGTAACAGTCAACGCTATCCATCAATAAGTACAAAATATCAGGATTCAAAACTGTGGAGTGTGCAACTCCATTCGGTTGTGAGTAATTAGGAGAAGTTGAATCAATATAGGAAATGATATTAAAAAGAACATACTTTTTAGCACACTTGAGCATTTTTCTCACAAAATACTCAAAAAATAGGTCATATTCACGTACTCTAGTTACTAAAACTCCTAAAGCCAACACAATATCAAATTTATTTTCTGGGGAAAAATCAGGACTAATAAAGTTGTTTAGTTGAAACTCTTTTAAAGGGAATTTATGCTTTGCCTCTGTGACAAAAGCAGGGACAATATCTATTCCCAAATAATTAAAATTATTAATATCTGGTAAACGCAACGACAAATAATCAATAACTTCCCCTTTGCCACAACCTATATCTAATATTGAGCAATCTGGTTGAATTACAACGCTTTCAAAAAGCTTATCGAAAACTTTAAAATCTCTTTGATCATCTCTTTCACCAATGCTTTTAGCTGAGGTTAGCCCCTCCTTTAAGGCAAGTTCAGAATAGTGTTTACTTATACCTTGTCCATCTTCCAACCAGATATGTATGAGTTCATCGGAGAAATTTGACATTGTATAACCACAGGATAAGAATCACATTTTACAAATTAAATGTAACATTGGAAACTGGAATTTCAATCCAGAATTTTGTGCCTAATCCTGGTTGCGAATCACATTTAAAAACACCATGATGTTTATCCACGACAATCTGGTAACTAATTGACAGTCCTAAGCCAGTACCCTTTCCTACTGGTTTAGTTGTGAAAAATGGATCAAATACTCTCGCCTTAACTACTTCTGGGATTCCGGCACCATTGTCAGTAATTTGAATCACTACACTCTTAACATTACTTTTGAATTCTCCAACAGTGGTTCGGATTGCAATTTGACCGTGGTAAGGTTCTGAGTTCGATTCCTGGTGTTCTTCTAGAGCATCGATCGCATTGCTCAAAACATTCATAAATACTTGATTCAGTTGTCCAGCATAACACTGTACTAATGGCAAATCACCATACTCTTTGATTACCTCAATGGCGGGACTTTCTGGTTTGGCTTTCAAGCGATGTTGCAAAATTAGTAGAGAGCTATCAATACCCTCGTGAATATTTACAGCTTTCATTTCCGCTTCATCGAGGCGAGAGAAATTCCGCAAAGACATGACTATCTGACGGATACGATCAACCCCGATTTTCATGGAAGCTAGAGTTTTGGGCAAATCCTCAATGATAAATTCTAAGTCAATCTCTTCTGCACGTCGAAAAATTTTCAGACTGGGGTTGGAGCATTCTTGTTGATAGAGATTCAACATACTGAGTAAATCTTCAGTATAGTCACTCACATGGGAAAGGTTGCCATAGATAAAATTTACTGGATTGTTAATTTCATGGGCAACACCTGCTACTAATTGACCCAAACTAGACATTTTCTCAGTCTGGATGAGTTGGGTTTGAGTTTGTTGTAAATTCTGTAAAGCTTGTGCTAACTGGTTTGCTTGTTGTTGAGTTTGTCTGAGTAATTCGACTTGTTGCAGTGCAACCCCAAGCTGATTAGCAATTTGAGCGATAAACTTGATTTCTGAATCTTCCCACTGGCGGGGTGTAGAATTTTGATAAGCTGCAAGCAAGCCCCAAAGTTGTTGTCCAATAAATATTGGCGCGATCGCATATGCTTTAACTTGACATTGCTCTAAACATGCAATGTGACACTCAGAATGTCCAGCTTGATAGATGTCATCGACTGCAAAAGTTTCATTATTGCGATATCGTCCGCCTTGGGTTTGTTGCAAATAGCTATCTTGCCAAACTGTATTGATATCGCCATTTACCAACTTTACCCAACCCTCACCGACAAACTCAGCGATAAACTCACCACTCCAATCTGGTTGAAAGTGGTAGATAGCCACACGATCCGCTTGCAGTGATTTACAAATTTCCTGGGTGGTAGCTTCAAAAATCGCATCCAGGTCAAGAGATTCCCGAATTTTGGCGACAATTTCAAACAATACCCGTTGCTGTACTGCTGCTTGTTGTAAATCCAATGCTTGCTCTTGAGTTTGTGTAAGTAATTCAGATTGTTGCAGTGCTACCCCCATTTGGGCAGCCACTTGACTGATAAAGTTAATTTCAGAAGCTCTCCATTGTCGAGGCCCGGAGTGTTGATAAGCTGCTAGTAAACCCCAAAGTTTTTGCCCAACAAAAATAGGGGCAAGTACAAAAGCATAGATATGATAATTTTCCAGATTTTCCACATGACAGCGAGTGAATCCCATTTTATAGATGTCATCCACCGCAAAGGTTTCATTGTAGCGGTAGCGTCCGCCTTCTGTTTCTTGTAAATACGTGTCATTCCAAACAAGATTAATACCTAGTTTGGACTCGTTTAACCAGTATGGACTAGCCGCTTCAAAATCACCGACAAATTCGCCACCCCAATCAGAATTAAACTGATAAACAGAAACGCGATCGCTTTTGAGTAATTGACAAACTTCTTTGGTGGTAATTTGAAAAATAGTATTAGTATCCAAAGATGCGCGAATTTTGGCAATCACACCAAATACAGCCTGTTGTTGTTCAGCTGTCCGTTGGAGTTCATGTGTGCGCTTGTTGACTTGATGTTCTAATTTAGCATTAAAAGCTTGTACTTGCTGGTACAGTTCGTGCTGTTGAATTGCCGAGGCGAAGTGTTTACTAAGTTCTCTAGCTAGTTCAATTTCTTCAACTGTCCATTTGCGAGGTTGAGCCTTTTTAGATTGTCGCCAAGCCTCAAATGAACGACGGGGATAAAGTTGCCTTTGATCGAAATCAAATTGACCAGCCCAGAGAATTTCTGTGTCAATTTCATTGCGGAAAATAGTTAAATAGCCTAATAATTGCTGACGATACTGAAGCGGAATCATCAAAATGCTGCGAATTTTAGTAGGTTGAAAAGCAGCTTCTAAACTTCGCAAACCTGGAGTTTCATATAAGTCTGAAATTGCCCAGACATCATAGTCATGAGATTTGTAATATTCCTGCCAGACGTTATACTGCTCCATCAGTGGATATATAGTTTTTGCTGGCATCATGGGTTGCCTTCCGCAGGTATAAACCTGGATACAATCGCTGCCAGGAATCAAACATTCTGCTACAGTTTTAACGCTGCCATTCTGGAAATTAAAGCCTTCATTTCTAATGCAAAGCCTACCACCAGCACCATCAAAGGCAGCTACAGCTGCTTCTAAAGCTGGCTGTAGGACAATGGTGGGTAATGAATGTAGCAAATTAGCAATGCGGTTAATGACAGCTTCCCGTTCAGCTTTTTCATGAGCTTGAGTCAAAAGAGTACTTTGAGCGATCGCTACTGACAGCTGATCTACTACCATCTGCACTACTTGTATTTGATATTCTGGTATCGAATGTGGCTGAGAATTGTGAGATACTAGTAGCCCCCAAAGTTCATTTTGATAGAGAATAGGCGCTACTAGAGAAGACTTCACCCCCATCGCTGTTAAGTATTCAATATGACATGATTCTACAGGGCGGTAACGGATATCCTCTAAAATAATTTCTCCATTTTCCAAGTCTTGCAGATAAACTTGACCTATCTGTTGAGTATCAACATCGACAATTGAAAGCACCCTTGACTTGATAAACAGTTCACGCACATAGGGTGGAATATCATCAGCTGGAAAATTTAGCCCTAGTAGGGATGGTAAGCGATTTTCATGAATGAACTCAGCAATGACCTGACCACTTCCATCTGCATGGAATTTGTAAATCATTACGCGGTCAGTTCCAAGTAATGAGCATACTTCCGCCGTTGTTGCTGTGATAATTTCCTTTAAATCTAATGTTTGACGAATACGATTTATAATTCGGCGCAGTACACTTTCAATATCAATATCTACCCGCAAGTTTACTTTGGCGATCGGGGTCATTGCTTTTAATTAAATTTTTTTCAAAAAATTAAATATCTACATATGCAGAATTCTAAAAACATTTTTAAATTTAATTAATTGATTTGTCGTCAGTAAAACCACGGCAAAATACTGACAATAAAATTTACTTTTATTTATAAAAGTTTATAACTCAACTAACAACTAATTTTTTTTCAAAGTGATGTTGCACTTTATTTGCATAGGAGCAATTCATGAATTGCTCCTACAGTGTGCAGTTTTATGTCAGTTTTATAGGTGCATCTTCAGCAAAAAAGTATTACACCTACCTACTTATCTCATCTTTCAAAGCTAAAATAAAATTTGCTTTTAGCTTTGAAATATTTGTGCGTATCCCCATCAGCAAAATTAAACTCTTACATTGTCAGCAAAACGGATTTTCAAGTAGTCATCTTCCATTTTTGCTCCTGAAGGTTGCAATGCTGCTAATGCTTGGGGTAATACTAAATTGCGGCGGTGGTTCCCAATGGTGATGTTTAATTCGTCACCGTATTTATTCAATTGAATTTGAGTTTTGGGAATGCCAGGTAAGTAAAGTTCTAAACTATATTGATTTTGCTCTTGTACAACTCTGACAGTTGTTTCCTTATAGTAAACTTGAGTTGGGTCTTCATCTTTGTAGAGAGTTTCTTTCAACCTTTCTAATGCAGCTAAACCGCACATTTCTTCAGAAAACAGCGGAACTTCCTTGACAGGCAGAGGCAGAAAATTATCATGAATTTCCTGGCGATATTGCTGTTGATTTTCCTTCCAACGCTGGAAAAATGGGTCTTGTACTTCGCTGGGAATGATGCGATTAGCTATTACTAAATCTGTGGCAACGTTATACAAACTCAGATAAGCATGAGCGCGTAAAGACTCTTTAATCACCATCTTTTCGGGATTCGTGACAAGGCGTACAGAAGTTTGAGTATTATCTGTTAAGACCTTTTCTAGAGCTTCAATTTGTTCATAAAATTCGTAAGGTGCATCCATTACTTCTTTATCTGGCAAAGAAAACCCAGCAATGGGTTTAAAAATAGGTTCAACTAGAGGTCTCAGCGCCACGGAGATACTTTGAAACGGTTTGTAGAAACGGCGCATATACCAGCCACCAACTTCAGGTAAACTCAACAGGCGCAGTGCTGTACCAGTGGGGGCTGAGTCAATAATTAACACATCAAACTCACCTTCATCATAGTGGCGTTTCATCCTTACCAAGCCAAAAATCTCGTCCATACCTGGTAAAATGGCTAATTCTTCCGCCTGTACTCCTTCTAAACCCCTAGCCTGTAAAACTTGAGTAATGTAGCGCTTCACAGCACCCCAATTTCCTTCTAGTTCTTGTAGCGCATCTAGTTCTGCACCCCACAAATTTGGTCGAATTTCTCGCGGTGCGTGTCCCATTTCCAGGTCAAAACTATCTGCTAGGGAGTGAGCAGGGTCTGTACTTAAAACCAGTGTACGATAGCCTAGTTCCGCACAGCGAAGTCCAGTTGCTGCTGCAACTGATGTCTTCCCCACCCCACCTTTACCTGTCATTAATATTACACGCATGGATAATTTTGTCCTGTCTGAGAATTATTTATATTTATTTACAATTTAGCTTATATCAATACAACTGACCAAAAATAAGGCTTTTGACTATTGCGATCGCTTATACGTTTTTGGATTTGAGATTTTTGATTGTAAAAGATTTACTGAGTAGTTTTTGAGGGCTTCATCTATCTTGATCATTGTTCTAAGGAACTGACAAAAAATCAATTATCCAGTAGGGTGTCTGAACGCGACGGTACAACGCACCTATTACCACTAGTTGGATATTTTTTTAATTGCAGGTCTTTAAATCCATTGAATTTACGCAAAAACAATAGTATTTAGATTTACTCCTTCATTGATCAATTCAGTTGCGTCTATGTGTCTCAGGTCATGGATACTACAGGCTATGTCAGCCTCTTTGCAATAACCAGAACACTTCTGTTGAATCGATTTGTCTTGTTACAGCTCATAAATTAAGCCAAACTCTAAGTGTTAGTAGGTATATTTCAGTACTTTACATTCTGCTTAAATATATTTAAACATAACTTCACAATTTTGATAATTGTAATATGCGAGTATTACAACTAACATCTGATGTGAATTAAAAACACCTCTTGTGCTGTGAGGGTTTTAAGACTTGTTCCTAATTGTGATTTTTTAATCATTGACGAGATGATAAGGGTTTTAAAACTTAATTCACATCAGGCGTAACCATACAAATGCATTGATTTGTAGAACTAAAGAGAATACATTATGTCAATTATTGTTGGTACTGCTAACGATGATTTTTTGTTGGGTACTAGTAATGACGATCAGATTTTTGGTCGTGGAGGCAACGACAATATTTCCGCTGGTCTTGGAAATGACGCAATCGATGGTGGACTGGGTAACGACACGTTGGCTGGTGATGGTGGCGATGATACATTTAAGGGCAGTCGAGGAAACGACAGCATTGATGGTGGAGATGGCATTGATACAGCAGACTACAGTAACCTGGGTAAAAGCATCACCCTCTCAGGAGTAGGGACAGTTACCAAAGCTGGCGGACTCGGAACAGACACAGTTTTTAAAGTAGAAACAGTGATTGCTGATGCCAGTGTTGCCAACAACACTATAGATGCTTCCCAATCTTTGCCTGGAGTAGCTGCCGTTGCTGACCTAGAAGCCCAAACTATCTCTGCCCTCAATGTTCCTGGTCTGGGAGATTTAACATTTAATGTCATCAACTTTGACAATGTTATTGGCACAGTTAACGATGACACCCTTAAGGGCGACGGGCAAAAGAACCAATTATCTGGTCTGGCTGGCGATGACCTGATTGATGGTAGAGGTGGCAGCGACAATATTGACGGTGGAGAAGGCAATGACACGTTGATAGGTGGTGCAGGCGATGACACCTTTAAGGGTGGTCAGGGCAACGACAATATTGATGGTGGTGATGGCACGGATACTGTAGACTACAGCAAATTAGGTAAAGCCATTACTCTCTCAGGAGTAGGGACAGTTACCAAAGCTGGCGGACTCGGAACAGACACAGTTTTTAAAGTAGAAACAGTGATTGCTGATGCCAGTGTTGTCAACAACACTATAGATGCTTCCCAATCTTTGCCTGGAGTAGCTGCCGTTGCTGACTTAGAAGCCCAAACTATCTCTGCCCTCAATGTTCCTGGTCTGGGAGATTTAAAATTTAATGTAGTCAACTTTGACAATGTTATTGGCACAGTTAACGATGACACCCTTAAGGGCGACGGGCAAAAGAATCAATTAACTGGTCTGGCTGGCGATGACCTGATTGATGGTAGAGGTGGCAACGACAATATTGACGGTGGAGAAGGCAATGACACATTGATAGGTGGTGCAGGTGATGACACCTTTAAGGGTGGTCAGGGTAACGACAGCATTGATGGTGGAGTTGGCACGGATACTGTAGACTACGGCAAACTAGGCCAAACCATTACTCTCTCAGGAGTAGGGACAGTTACTAAAGCTGGTGGATTAGGGGAAGACACACTCTTTAAAGTAGAAAAGATCATTGCCGATGCTAATGTTGCCAACAACACAATAGATGCATCTCAATCTTTGCCTGGTGTATCTATCACTGTTAACCTAAAAAGCCAAACTTTAGCTGCCAATAACGTTCCTGATTTGGGTACATTGGCATTTACTGTAGTTAACTTTGACGATGTGATTGGCACAAATGAAGGTGATAGCATTGCTGGTGATAACCAAAGTAATAAATTAACTGGTAATGGTGGCGATGACACATTTAAGGGCAGTCGAGGAAACGACAGCATTGATGGTGGAGATGGCATTGATACTGTAGATTACAGCAACTTGGGTAAAAGCATCACTCTATCAGGTGTAGGGACAATTACCAAAGCTGGCGGATTTGGCAAAGACCAAGTATTTAAAGTAGAAACAGTGATTGCTGATGCCAGTGTTGGTAACAACATTATAGATGCTTCTCAATCTTTGTCTGGGGTAGCTGCTGTTGCTGACCTAGAAGCCCAAACTATCTCTGCCCTCAATGTTCCTGGTCTGGGAAATTTAACATTTAATGTCATCAACTTTGACAATGTTATCGGCACAATTAACGATGACACCCTTAAGGGCGATGCTCGAAATAATCAATTATCTGGTCTGGCTGGCAATGACCTGATTAATGGTAGAGATGGCAATGATCTGATTGACGGTGGACTGGGCAATGACACATTGATAGGTGGTGCAGGTGATGACACCTTCAAGGGCAGTAGGGGCAACGACAATATTGATGGTGGTAATGGCATTGATACTGTAGACTACAGCAAATTAGGTAAAGCCATTACCCTCTCAGGCGTAGGGAAAATAACCAAAGCTGGCGGCTTCGGAACAGACACAGTTTTTAAAGTAGAAACTGTTATTGCTGATGCTAGTGTTGCTAATAACACCATAGATGCTTCCCAATCTGTTACTGGTGTATCTGTCACCGCTAACTTACAAGAGCAAACTATCTCTGCCAATGACGTTCCTAATCTAGGGACAATCACATTTAATGTACTCAACTTTGATAATCTCATCGGCACAAATGAAGGTGACAGCATTACAGGCGATAGCCAAAATAACCGATTAGAAGGTAGAGATGGTAATGACACCATCTCCGGTGGCTTTGGCAATGACTCCATCATCGGAGGACTAGGCGACGATGTTCTTACAGGTGGCTTTGGTGCAGATAAGTTTATCTTCAACAGCCTTGATGATGCCCTTGATACCATCACAGATTACAACTTTGGTCAAAACGACGTAATCCAAATTTCTAAAGTAGGGTTTGGTACTACTAGCCTCAGCGACTTTTCCTACGACAACACTAGCGGTAACTTGTCTTTCCAAGGAACTCAATTTGCCTTAATTGAAAATCTCTCAGCCAATCTCAGTATTCAGTTAGTCTAAAAGTTAGTCTAAAAACTACTAATACGACTCACCATTGCATAACAACTTAAATCTTTTTACGGTTTTTTCTATAAGTACTTGGCTAGTAGTTCCTAATCATGAATTTAGGGTGGTATAAATACAAGTAATTGTATTTGTAATCATAGAGAGACGTTGTGTTGTAAAAAAATAGGTGGCGCTGGTAAAAGTATGAATTTCTCAACTTTGACCAGCTAACCATCAAAAAAGTTTTGCAACACAAATGTTGAACACGGCAGTTGCTTAAATCTATCAAATAGAGCGATATACTGCCTCATTTTTGGTAAATAATTCTGACATATTGATGTTATTCTACGAAATTAAGGAGTAAGTTTTGTGGCAGTGATGAGTAATCGATTCTTCAAGTTTTCCGCCAAATATTTGCCAGTAATTACAGCTTTCATAACAGTTATTCCATTACCAGTTAAAGCAGCTACATTTTTTGTAAGTGAACGCGCTGCTTTGGGAGGTAATGATGAAGTTAATTGGGTAAGTTTAGGTAAAGTATTCAATCCCGTCGCTTCTGACTATTCTGCTTTTTTACCTAACTCTTTTTCAGCAATATCTCAAGGTGGTTTAGGGTTGGATGTAAATATAGCTCCAACTAATAATCCTCAGATTACTCCACCGTTTGTCTTCCAAACTTTACCTCCTCCTGGTATTCGGACTAACTTCGCTAATGGTGATTTTATTCTCTTTGGAGGTATAAATCCAACAGGTTTTCAACCTCTTCCTGAAGGTGCTCCTGATCCTCGTACTCAGGGAAATGGAGGGCCTTTTACTATCAGTTTTGCCCAGCCTGTTTTTGGTGCTGGTACTCAGATAGCTGTAGACATTAGTAATTTACAAGTTGAAACTTTTATCAGCGCTTTTGATAAGGCCAATAACTTGTTGGGTGCTTTCTCAGTTCTAAGTACTTCATCCCTAGCATTAGATAATTCGGCAGTATTTTTGGGGGTTCGTAGTGACACTCCAAACATCTCGCGGCTCGTTTTTAGCAGCTCTTATCCACAATACGGCTTAGCGATTAATCAGGTAAGCATTCTTGCAGTTCCTGAGCCAACTGATACCTTGGCAATATTAGCTTTTGGTGTTTCAGGTGTTGTTTTTAAACTACGCCGACGCACTTTACATTTGCACGGTATCGAAATATCTTGAATTTCAAAGGTATATCTACACCATTAGTAGATTGTTTAACGATTATTAATAAAATAATCAATCTACTATTTAGATTTTAGAAAGTGTATGACTTTTTTGAAAAATCAGTATTTATGCAAATTTCATGTGAATATGTATAGAAAAATTCTAGTACAAAAATTTTGTATGCAGAAATTTTAAAATTTTATTTTCTGTGGATATTCACAAACAATTGATATAAGCTTAAACAGTTTAATTCTAGTTAAGCAAATAAGTTAGAGTTTCGTAAATACTCAAACTTATGTAAGTACATCAAATCTAGATAAATGTTGTAATTAGCGAAATTCAACTAAATGTCATACAAAGAATTAGAAAATATCATAGACGCTAAGATAAAAAAAGCTATACGGAAGCATGAGATGATAGTTGCTTTCATTAGTAGTATCATTGGCTTGATTTTTATAATGGGTTTGTTCCATGCTATTTTGCTCAACCAGGCTCAAATTAAAGCACTTTGCTTGAACTGACTACTGGTTGCGTTCAATGGGTTTTTATGATCAAGCGTTCCCTGATGTCGATCAAACTCATTTAAGTTACACATAATTTTTTCTAAAAGGGAATTGCACCTATGGAGAGTAAAAATAATAGCAGAGCTATATTAGTCTTGTTTTTGACTGTATTTATAGACTTGCTTGGCTTTGGAATTATCCTGCCGATACTACCTTTGTATGCTGAGCAATTCGGCGCAAAACCTAATGAAGCGACTCTACTGATAGCTATTTATTCTTTGATGCAGTTTTTATTTGCCCCATTGTGGGGTAGCTTTAGCGATCGCTACGGTCGCCGTCCAATTTTATTACTCACCTTATCAGGTTCTGTAATTGCATACATAGGGTTAGGCATTGCCAACTCATTATGGGTTTTGTTTATTGTTCGTAGTCTTGCCGGAATGATGGCAGGGAATATTGCCACTGCTCAAGCGTACATAGCAGATATTACCACGCCCACTAATCGAGCTCGTGGCATGGGCATAATTGGGGCAGCTTTTGGTCTTGGCTTCATTCTCGGCCCAGCTATTGGAGGTATTCTGACAGGGCCTGATCTGGACAAAGCTAACTTCCATCTACCGGCGTTGTTCGCAGCTGGATTATCTTTATTGGCTTTGCTTTGTGCTTTAACGTTACTTCCAGAATCACTAAATTCTGAGACTAAAGCCAAAATCCAAGCTCATCGATACCATCAGCGAAGGCTGAGCTTGCTTGATCTGTCACAGCGCCCACAGTTCTGTATGCTTGTTGGTATCTATTTTTTAGTGACCTTTGCTGTTGCGGCTATGGACTCTACATTGGCTTTATGGTCTAAGCAGCAATTAAACTGGGGCCCTCAACAAACTAGTTATCTTTTTGCCTTCATGGGCATTGTCAGCACAATCGTTCAAGGAGGACTCATCGGATTCCTCAAGAAACACTTAGGTGAAATCAAGTTACTTACCTTGGGGATATCAGCATTAGGTTTAGGATTACTGCTAATTGGATTCTCACAAAGCTTAATTTTATTGTTAGTGGCTACGACGCTTGTAGCATGGGGAATTAGTGTCAGCCAACCAATATTAAACAGCGTGATTTCTCAAATCACAGCCCCAGAAGAACAAGGACAAATATTAGGAATTGCTAGTTCTTGCTCTGCGTTGGCACGAATTGGAGGGCCAACGTGGGCAGGGGCTAGTTTTATGAAATTTGGAAGTTCCGCTCCTTTTTTGAGTGGTTCTTTAATAATGCTGGTAGCTTTAACTCTGAGTTGGCGAGTGACTAAAAACGCATCTGAACCAAAGCCAGAACGTATAGTCTGAAAATCCTGCTTTGAATTACGAATAGGACTTACGCAAAAATTGCTCCTAAGCTTAATTTATCGAACCGCCAAGAGCGCCAATAATTCGTAGAGTGTGCGTAAGTCCTATAAGAGTTTCAGAGAGTTATTGCATAAATCTTAACGAATTACGAATTACGAATTAGTATGACAGGTCGCCGAGTATTGTTTCTAGGCATTATTGTCAGCATTCTCCTCACCTACGCAATTTGGTTGGGTGGGAGCATTCCTGCAAGCATCACCAAACTTCCTGACCAAGGATTAAGTTGGTATTATTGGAAGCTTCCCAACCCGACCTTTTGGAGCCGAACGACGGCTTGGGGCATGTACCTTGGACATCAGTTGAGTATCTGGGCGTGTATCTGGTGGGCGCAGCAAATGCAGCTGAAATACAAAACAGCGTTGCACCCCATTAATTACCTGATGCTTGCTATTAATGGTGTATTCATCGCTTTACATTTTCTCCAGACCTATATTTGGTACGATGCTCTGGCTCAAGATACCTCAATTTGGGCTTCCCAAGGTGCGGTTGTATTTCTATTAGTCTTCGTACTGATTTTGGAAACGCCTCGACGTGGGCTATTTTTTGGTAATTCTGTTCGATTCCATCAACAGTTTTTGCGAATTATCAAGCTGTACCACGGCTACTTTTTCTCCTTCGCCGCGATCTACACCTTTTGGTATCATCCAATGGAAGCGACTTTGGGGCACTTAATTGGTTTTTTCTATATGTTCTTGCTGCTGCTGCAATCGTCGTTGATCTTTAACCGCACTCATGTAAACCGTTGGTGGACATTCACTTTGGAAATTACGGTGCTTTTACATAGTGTAGTTGTGTCATGGATGCTAGGACAGAGCAAGTGGCCAACATTTCTCTTTGGTTTTCTTGGTATTCTTGTACTTACCCAGCTCCACGGTCTGCCTGTAGGTATCACGATGAAACGTACTATCTATGGAGCCTTTTTAGTGAGTGTACTGGCCGTTTATGGACTGACTGAACGTGGCTTGGGCAGAATTTACGAAGTAACTTATATCCCTCTAATTGAGTTTGGGCTGGTTGGCGCGATTTACTTAATCTTCTTACTCATCTTATGGACAATTTCCCGTTTACCTGTCAAGACGTAATCTCATGCCAGTTCAAATAACTGTTATGAAAAGAAATGTTGTTTGATTACGTCTAGGCGTGAACAGTTCCAATAATCGATATGGGAGACAATCAAATTATCAGAGTTGAGACTTAATTCACTCCAGCCAGATATAGAGATACGTGGTTTCCAAGGTAAGGGTGTATTCCAACTGAGTGTCCACTCGGTTTTAATTTTGTCTTGCAAGCGTTGAATATCGTGCAAATCCATTTTGGGATTTATAAAGAAAGTTTGAATGAAATTAATCATCTGCTTGTAACGTTCAACGCCACGAAATTTATTTAGCGGGTCTTGAAAATAAACATCTGGAGCGTAAATACTGTACGTTTGATTCCTGGGAAATCTTTGATAGTCTTGTTTGAGGATTTCAATAATATCCATAATGCATAGACATATTAAGTAGGTGGACATAGTTTTTGAAAGTGCTGAGTGCTGAGTGAAGAGCAGGGGAGCAGGGGAGCAGGGGAGCAGGGGAGAACTTCTGACAACTGACCACTAACAACTGACAACTGACCACTAACAACTAACTCCTACTTTTTACTTAGCGGTTCAAATCTATTTGATTCCACAGTCGTTCTAATTGTCGTCGCCAAGCTGCTAGCACTTCTTCTCTATCTTGCGAAGTTTGGTTGAGTTCACCCATCAATCCTTCTGCATAATAGCGTTCTAGGTTTTGCATAGTAGCCTCTAGGGTTTGTCCTTGCTGTTTTGCGGCTAGGACAATTTGCCGGATACGATTTTCGATTAGTCGATTGAAGACATTATCTAAACCAGCCTCATGTAGAGATACAAGTCTGGCGATCGCACTGGTAAAATCTGCCTTGACCAAAGTGCCGTTATTATGCTGAAATACTCCCCAAACTACGTTTTCATACAAAGCGTAGCGTACTTCCTGAGTTTCATCAAAGTTAGCTTCTAAAAACTCGCCTAAAAACTGTTGGGCTTGTTGAATTGGCATGATCGGTAGTAAAATTCTTAGCCAAGAATGATCATCGGCAAGCAGTACTAACAGCCGAAAATTATCAGTGTCTACTTGCCATGAACTGGGAGCGATCGCTTGCACAGGATCTGTACCAAATAATTCTCTGAGCGTAACCGTAATTTCTTCAGGTGTCATAGTCTGTTTTTAACTTGAGCCTCCATAGCAATCCTAAATCATTCGTGATACCGAGTTGTATTCACTGGGGAAGATGAGGGGGATGAGGGAGATGAGGGGGATGAGGGAGATGAGAGAGATGTTACTTCCCCATCTGTCAACACAACTTGATATGAACAATAAGATTCTGGAATTCAACCACACTCTTTGATTCTGTGGGGAATGGCAATTTGCCAAAATAGAGGTGTAGGCTAGAATAACAAGGCTTCCAGCATAGCTTGATTGCACGCATTCAAGAGCAAGGGTCGGCTGGTTTGAAAAAATGAAGAGGTCGGGAGTATGGACAGCAACAACTGGTTGCAGCAGCTAATGATACTTGGTATTGGCACAACGTCTTTGGTAGCAGAAAAACTGCGAGAAGTCAGCGATGAATTGGTCAAGGACGGTAAGCTGAATCCTGAGCAAGCTAAGGCAGTGATGGATGATGTTGTACAGCAGTTAAAATCTGAGCAAGGAAATTGGGAAGTCCAAATGCAAAGGCAAATGCGAAACATGATGCAGGATTTGGGCGTGGCCCGTCAGTCTGAGGTGGATGAACTGCGGGGTAGAATTGACCGTTTAGAGCGTCAAGTGCGTGATTTGGAAAATAAGCTTTGGCGTTAGGATGTCCTTTCTGATTTAAACTAATTGTGTCCTGTTGGTATTCTTATTGTCAGATTACCTCAGTAGGGAGGACTGATTTTGAAAACGATTTTACTCAGCGTGGGTTTCATGCTGGTGTGTGTTTTAGTTTTAGTATTGGCACAAGTTGGCAGTAAACAGGATGCCATTGCTGCTGATTTGACTGAAACTACACCAGCAGCATCCACTACTGTTACTGAAAACAATACCTTAATTGCGAGCAAGCCTATGTCTGATGCCAATGTGGTAACTACCTCCTCTGGACTCCAATACAAAGACTTACAAGAGGGAACAGGGGAGACTCCTAAAACAGGACAAACGGTAACTGTTCACTACACCGGCACTTTGGTAGATGGTAAAAAGTTTGATAGTTCCCGCGATCGCGGTCAACCTTTCCAGTTTAAAATCGGTGTCGGACAAGTAATCAAAGGTTGGGACGAAGGAGTCGGCACTATGAAGGTAGGCGGCCGTCGTGAGTTAATCATTCCACCAGAGTTAGGTTATGGTGCCCGTGGTGCTGGTGGTGTCATTCCACCCAACGCTACCCTGATTTTTGATGTGGAATTACTAGGGACGAAGTAGAAAATGGGGAATGGGGAATGGGGAATGGGGAATGGGGAAGAATTATTTCCATGCCCAATGCCCAATGCCCAATTCCCAATTCCCAATTTTAATAATTACCTGGTCTAGCTAGATTCTTAAATTTTGTAAACTGCGGGTCGAACAAAAGTTTAACGACACCTGTAGGGCCGTTGCGGTGTTTAGCTACTATCGCTTCTGCAATGCCGCGATCGGGGCTGTCGGGATTATAATATTCATCGCGATATAACATAATTACTAAATCGGCGTCCTGTTCAATTGAATTATGAACGATGATGTTATTTGCAATAAAATTGTGCAAATTAGAAACTGTTAAATCGTAAACTTCCTCTTCACCATCAAACTCGATAGAAACGATTTCATCCCAATAAATATCACTCTTGGCTAGGACATTGATTTTATCGGATTTTACAACAGTAGCCAATCTTAAAGCTCTTTCTCGACTTACATTCTGTTTATAAAGTGTTGTACCGCAGTGAGCAACACCAAGTAGAGACTGCATTTGACGTATAGTTATTTCGTATTGCTGCATTGATGGAACAGCATATAATTTCCATATATCATGAGGTATTACATCTCTGTTAGTGTTAGCAGAACGTACTTGAATATATTTATCAATTTCTCTAATAGCTTGCTTTTTATAAATACCTACTGCACCAATAGTCTCAATAAACTTCTCTAAATCATATTTACCAGTTACCCAAACTTGATATTGATCCCGTCCTTTACTTCCTTGGGAAACTACTGATAGCTTGGCATTAATATTAAGCCTCATTAAAAGTGACTGGACATCTCTAGCTAATTTTTCACTACTGGAAGTGTAATAGACAGCAGGATAAAAGCATTTACCTTTGGTAGATTTAATGCAACCGTCAGTACTCCAGAGATGTCGTAAGAAAAGAGCTATAGATTCTTGGGGTTGCTCAAAAATTTGATTGGGAATAAATTTTTCATAGGATCTCAAACCAAAAATATCAAGAGAATCTAGCCATTCAGCTATGGGATTTCTGATATTTTGTGTTAAATGATATCCCGCTGTCAGATAAACTTGATACCAGTCACGCTCCCGATTGATACGAGGAATAATCAAATTACCAAAAGCTTCGGTTGCTAATGATGCTACTTGATTAGCTAAATCTTCCTCTTTGGTAGTGTACTGAATAACATGCCGAGGTAAAGTACAGCCATCTCCTATTAAGTGTCCCAGCAAAGCAATTTCGGCATTGCTCATTGTCTGCATATAGGGAATAGGTATATATCTTGGTAAGGCAATGCGGGAGCCAATTTCTAATTCATCAAGTCGTTGCCAGCCGTGAATTGTTAAAAACTTGTGATTACTAGTTGCACGAATCTTACGCCCTAAACGAGTTTTTAAAGAGAACACAGATTTTATGCCGGTGGAAAAAGCATTGGTGACAATTGCTTTTTCTAACTGCATTGTAACTTCGTTCAGCGCCCAAACTGCAAAACCAGATTTACCTACTAATTTCTGAATCGGAACTTGAGAGCCAGTATCTGCTGATGTTACTAGGCTATCACCTGCTAAACAACCTGATTCTCTCAAATCTGACAACATGGGGCGCTTGTTGGTTCTGGCTTCTACACCACGGCTTAACTGAGATAAAGCAATTACTGGCACAGATAATTCACGAGCTAAACCTTTAAGTTGACGCGTAATTTTTGACAATTCTTGTACGCGATTATCCCCTGCTCCTTCCATTAATTGTAAGTAATCTATGACAATCAATCCTAGTTCGGTTCCTTGCTCTGCTTGTAGTCGCCTTGCCTGACTACGCATTTGTGTAACTGTAATATTTGGCGTATCGTCAATATAAATTGGCATTTCTGAGAGGATACCAATAGCACGGCTTAAAGGTTCCCATTGTGTTTGACTGAGACGACCACTCCGCAGATAACCACTTTCAATTTGTGCCTCGCTAGCTAATAACCGTTGCGTCAGTTGCTCTTTAGACATTTCCAAACTGAAAATAGCAACTGGTAACTTATAAGAAGCGGCGATATTATGAGCCAGGTTTAAGCAAAAGGCCGTTTTTCCCATTGATGGCCTGCCAGCGACAATAATCAAATCAGAACGCTGGAAACCGCTAGTCATGGCATCTAAGTCATAAAATCCGCAGGGAATGCCAGGTAAGGCAATGCCTTGATTTCGATCCTCAATATCTTGGAAATTATTAATCAGGGTATCAGAAATATGAACTAAACCTGATTGGGGACGCTCTTGTGTAACACTAAAGACTTTCTGTTCTGCCTGATCTAAAACTTTGGGTAATTCAGATTCTGTCTCGTAACCGAGATGCACAATTTCATTACCAGCTTTGATTAACCTTCGCCGCAGGTATTTATCCATTACCAACCCTGCTAAGGCGTCGATGTTCACAGCTGAAACTGTGCGGTCTACTAATGTTGCTAATTTATTTCTGCCGCCAATTCGGGCTAGGATATCGTTGTCAGCCAGCCAGCTTGTAACTGAGAGTAAATCTGTGGGTTTACCTTGAGTATGCAGGCGTAGCGCAGCTTGATAAATTTCTTTGTGAGCGCTAATGTAAAAAGCTTCTGGAACCAGGCGATCGCTAACTCGACCGATCGCTTCTGGATCTAGTAAAATTCCTCCCAAAATCGCTTCTTCCGCCTCGATATTTTGGGGTGGTAGCATCTTGCTAGCATCACCTTGAAAACTTAGTTCTTCAGCCATAAGCGATTTAGATTGGGGATTGAAGATTGGGGATTGGGAATTGGGTAACTCGGGGCCCCCTCTGGGGATAAGGGGCAATGGGGATTGGGAATTATTTCTCCCTCATCACCCCTGCACCCCTGCTCCCCTGCTCCCTCAATTAGCTAGCGACGACTTCAATATCGATTTGGGCCGTTACTTCAGAATGCAGCTTAATGTCGGCTTTATAAGTACCGAGTTTGCCGATATCGGGGATGGTAATACCACGACGATCAATTTCTTGATTGGTGGCTGCTTGAATTGCATCTGCCACTTCTTGATTGGTGACGGTACCAAAGATGGCTTCGTTTTCACCAACTTGCTTGGCAATTTTCAAGCTGCCAATTTTTTCTAAAGCTGCTTTTTGTTCTAAAGCTTGTTGTTTGAGTTCTAACTGTCTTTGACGCTCTTGCTCACGGCGGCGTTCTACTTGTTTGAGAATACCGGGAGTGGCATGAGTTGCCAATTTCTGAGGAATCAAATAATTACGAGCATAGCCAGGAGCTACTTCTACTAGGTCGCCTAATTTGCCTAGCTTGCTGACATCCTGATTTAAAACTAACTGCACGCGTTTCGCCATTGTTTTTCGTTTTTCCTGTAAAATCTCATTAACTTAGGTTTCAGTAGGATAGCTTACATATGTCTAGCTGTATCCCAAGTAGCTTTGCTTGTACCCTAAAGCTTACAGATCCTAGCGAAAGGTAGGGGGCGATCGCAACTGTTAGCCGCCAGAAAATTTTTAGAGCAGGGGAGCAGAGGAGCAGGGGAAGAATTTCAAACTCCTAATTCCTAACTCTTCACTCAGCACTCTTAACAACTGACAACTGACCACTGACCACTGACAACTGACAACTGACAACTGACTAAAATTTGTCTTTCATTCCCCGTATACGGGCAAATGTTTGTATTGGATCGCTGCTGTTGGCAGATAATTGTAATGATGGTTGTTCCCAACGTAAGAAGGGATTGGTACGCTTTTCGACTCCCAATAGCGAGGGAACGGTGGCTTCTTTTCGGCTGCGGTGGACTTTGACTTCATCGTAGCGCTTTTGTAAGTCGGTGTTGTCACTATCTACAGTCAGGGCAAACTGTAAATTCTTTAAGGTGTATTCGTGGGCGCACCAAACATAAGTATGATCTGGGAGAGAGCGCAGTTTACTAAGAGAATCTATCATTTGGCTGGGTGTACCTTCAAACAAGCGACCGCAACCACCAGCAAACAAGGTATCGCCACAGAATAAGTTGCCTGGTTCGTCGGCTGTAGTGGGAGGAAAGTAGTAAGCTATGTGAGCGCGGGTATGTCCGGGTACGAAAATAACCTCCGCGATTTGGTCAGCAAACTCCACGCGATCGCCTTGCTGCAAAAATACCTGCTGTCCAGGTATTCTACCTCGATCCTCGACTCCACCATAAACTACTACTTTCGGAAAGTGTTGGATTAACTGCTGATTGCCGCCTACGTGGTCGTTGTGATGGTGTGTATTAAAAATTGCGACTAACTCTGCTTTGAGTTCTGCAAGTTTTTTTAATACTGGTTTGGCTTCGGCTGGATCAACAACAGCGGCAATATTTTGTTCTTGGTTGTACAGCAAGAATATGTAGTTGTCTGAGAGAGCCTCAAGACGGATTACCCGCATTTTCTCTGCCTCCCTTGCATGTGAGGTTTGGTATTTAAGTGCATACTTTACTACAGTAACTAACCAAGCTACTGATAAAAGTTATGTGAGATCTTGATATTTCGTCCATGATAGCTGTCAATTCTCATTAAACATGATAATATACAACCGTACTACTACCTAAATCATATTAAAAACTTTCACAAAGTATTTTAATTTATCAGTAAAATTCCTCTGGGAAGTCAAGGAATACGAAGTTAAATTTGTTGTGTTATTTTTAATTATAAAAATAGCTAAAAAATATATTTATGACAGTAAAAACTAGAGGATTTATTACAATTTTAACAGGATTGTATTCCTTTCAAGATTGCATTCATTTTTTAGCAGCAATTAGGAAATTTCATCAGGAACCAATAATTATTTTAATCGACCGAGTTCCGAAGATTCTTTATCCTTTTTTGAAAGTGTTTAAAAATGTAATTTTAAAACCAGCGCCAGCAGATAAAAATACTGTTTTAGCGTCACGAAAAGCAAAATTAGCTTTATATGAAGCTTCGGAGTTTGATAAAACCATATATTTAGATTCAGATATTTGCTTATTGTCTGATATTAATGATGTCTTTGAATATTTGGAGGAATATGATTTTTTGTTAACGGAAGATGTGCAACCTAGTATTACAAAAGCCACAAATTTACTCAGGGGAAAGCAACAAGATATGTTGCCGAATGTGCTGCCGATTCTGCAATCTGTAGGTTTACCGCTACGGGAAGATAGTGTGCAGTACAACGGCGGTTTTATGGCTTTTCGGAAAACAGAAACAACCAAGGTATTTTTTGATGACTTTAAACGTTATTTTGAGATTGTGAAAAATAATCAAGATAAATTACTTTTGAAAGATCAAGGAGCTTTTGCTTCTGCGATCGCTTCCGTAAAACCCAAGATGAAAATACTACCACCCACTTATAATTATCTCAGTAAGTGGAAGGATACATACAATATTACTGGAGAAATTAAAGTACTACATTGTACTTACCCTTACAGACCCCAGTACGCCAAAAATATTACTCGTTCATTGTACACAAGAATATTTGACAAATTTGCTCAAGTATTTTTACCAAATCAAGTAACCAATCCCTGGCGTAAGAAATGATTTATAGGTAGGAAAACTGCTGACAATGAAAGAGAAAGTCAAGGTCTCGCTACTCGTCTGGAATTTATCTACCAATGATGGTTTCATGCGTGCGTCTTTATTACAAAAAGCCTTGAATAAGTTAGGGTATGAAGTGGAAATCCTCGGCTTTTTGTTTGGAGAGAAACTATATGGAGCGATTCCTGCCGAAACTAAATTATATACTGTAGAAGGCTCTAATTATCCTAATTTTATTAAATCTATTAGTAAAATTTTAAAACTTATTGATGGAGATATTATTTATGCAATTAAACCTCAGCCGGCGAGTTTTGGCGTAGCATTACTGAATAAATTATACAGTAGAAAGCCTGTAATTCTAGACATAGATGACTGGGAACTTAGTTGGCATGGTGGTGATAAATGGCATTATCATCCTACACTCAAACAGTTAGCTAAGGATTTACTTAAAAAAGATGGTGCGTTAAGGTTACCTCATCATCCTTTCTATTTAAAACTGATGGAACGTTTGGTGAATCAAGCTAATGCAGTGACAGTGCATACTAGCTTTTTACAGCAGCGTTTTGGAGGTATATCCGTACCTAATGGCAAGGATACTGGTTTATTTGATCCTGTTCGATATAATCCTGACGAAAGCAGAAGTCGTTATGGTTTGTCAGAATATCGAGTTTTGATGTTTCCCGGTGCGCCAAGACCTTATAAAGGTTTAGAAGATGTCCTGATTGCACTAGATAAAATTAATCAGCCAGACTTAAAACTGGTGATTGTCGGTGGCAGTCCTTATGATAATTATGATGAGCAACTTAAACAACGCTGGGGACGCTGGATTATTAAACTACCCAATTATCCAGCTGATGTGATGCCTGATGTAGTTGCTGCTGCTCATATTGTTGTTGTTCCACAGCGAGATACCCCTGAAACTCGTGCCCAATTTCCTCTAAAGTTGACAGATGGGATGGCAATGGCTAAACCTGTATTAGCGACGCGTGTAGGAGATATTCCCGAAATTTTGGGCGACACTGGTTATTTAGCTGAACCGAGTTGTCCTGAACAAATTGCTGAGCAAATTAAATTAATATTTCAGGATTTAGATTTGGCAAATGAGAAAGGTATCAGCGCCAGGAAAAGATGCATAGAAAAATATAGCATAGAGGCAATGGCTTCTACTCTCAGTTCAGTAATAGCTCGATTGTCATAATAAATAGAAAAAATCTTGAATTAGAGGATATTAGTTACTATGTGAATATCAACCATCTAACTGAATAAATCTAAAAACAGTTGACACCTCTACAACTGAACACTGACCAATGACCACTGACAAATGTGTTAATAATCAAGGAATTCTGAACTAAATACCCAATGTCTACCAGAAAACTACTATTAAGATTTGCCAAACCTTATCCATGGTTAATTCTGCTCACGATAGTGTTAGGATTTTCTGGAGGTTTATTTAATGGTGTCAGCACAGCACTAATTGTGCCAGTAATTTTAAAAATTGTGGGACAAGAGGTAGATTTAACTAAAGCCCCAGGTGTTCTAAAAGGAATTATGGCTCCCTTTGAGAATATTCCAGAAAATTACCGGATAGTGGTAATGGCTGGGGCTATTATATTCACAATTTGCTTAAAAAATTTAGCTACTTACTCTAGTACGTTAGCATCAAGTTCTTTAACTCGAAAGCTAACATCAGATATGCGAGAAGCCGGATTACAGTTATTACTAGAAATAGATATAGATTATTATTCCAAGATGAAAGTTGGTGATTTAATCAACCGTCTTGGAGGAGAAATTGGTCGAGCGGCTACTGCTATTGGCAATACAGTAAAGTTAATTATTATCGGGATTACAATTTTAGTTTTCGTCGGTTTATTGCTGTCAATTTCTTGGCAGTTGACCATAGCTGCTACGGTTTTGCTATCTTTGGTGACAGTGGTAAATCAGTATGCCATTGCCAGGTCTAAAAAATTTGGGAAGCAGCTGAGTGAGATGTCTAAAGCATATTCAATCGCTATGCTGGAACTCCTCAACGGTATTAGATTAGTGAAGGCAACGGGAAATGAAGAAAAAGAATATAAAAAGGTTCAAAAGTTAATTCGCGCACGCGAGAAAGCAGACTTTCAATCTCAGATGAATGCTGAAGCGATCGCACCTTTGAGTGAGGTGATGGGAATTACAGCTTTAATGCTGATTGTATTTTTGAGTAAAACTTTTTTTGCATCTCAAATAGCTTCGCTTTCCACTGTAATTTTAACATATCTATTAATACTACTGCGACTGCTACCATTGCTTTCTCAGTTAAATACTATTCGTAGTAGCTTCGCCAGTACTTCCACTAGTGTGGAAATGGTGACTGATTTTTTAAATCGCAATGATAAGCCATTCATGGTTAAGGGTGAGCTTCCCTACACAAAATTAGAGGAAGGAGTGCATTTTGATTTTCTTTCCTTCGCTTACCCTGGTCATGAAAAGCTAGTACTTAAGGATGTAGATTTATTTTTACCGCGTGGTACTACTTTAGCTTTGGTGGGTGGTTCTGGTGCAGGAAAATCAACCCTCGCAGACCTTTTACCGAGATTTTATGATCCTTTGTCTGGTCGGATTACCATCGACGGTAAGGATTTACGCGAGTTCGATATTGCATCTTTGCGTAGGAGGATGGGAATCGTCAGTCAAGATACTTTTCTCTTCAATGACTCAGTGGGGAATAACATCGCCTATGGACGACCAGAAGCCACCGAAGAAGAAATTACCACAGCAGCAAAGCGGGCCAATGCCTATGAGTTTATCAGCAAATTACCCCAAAAATTTGACACCCCCATTGGCGATCGCGGCGTGATGTTGTCTGGTGGACAAAGACAAAGATTAGCGATCGCGCGGGCATTGTTACAGAATCCTGACATTTTGATTCTCGATGAAGCCACCAGTGCTTTAGATACCGTTTCCGAACGCTTAGTACAAGCTGCACTCGATGATCTTAGCCGCGATCGTACAACCTTGGTAATTGCTCACCGTCTTTCTACAGTACAAAAAGCCGATCAAATTGCTGTGTTAGATCAAGGACGTGTAGTAGAGGTAGGAACCCATGAAGAACTTTTAAGAAAAGGTGGTTACTACTCACGCCTCTACTCAATGCAATTTAGCGACCAAGCAGAAGCTACTGTTAAACAACATCAAAGCTTAGTCCGCATTTCTCACGAAATTCGGACACAGCTTAATTCTATGCTTGGTTTCCTACTCTTATTACTCGATGATATGGTTGATAATGCCCAAGAAAGGCAGGAATTAATTGAACAATCCCATACATCAGCCTTAAGAATTCTCACCATTATTGATGTTTTTGATGATATTTTTAGTCTGCAAATCAAGGGTAAATTACTCTCATTTGCAGACAAAAATAATAATGTTACGACTCAATACAAAACTTTTACACATATCTCTGAAGAATTCCGGAATTGCCTCAATATGATTCTGGGTATTCTCCGCTCCTTAACAGACAATGTTACAGACTCACCGCCAGAAGACAGCGAATTATTAACAAAAGCCTATGATTCTGCAATAAATTTGCTCGATAAGTTAGAGGGTTTTGAAAACACTATTCAATTGGAAAGTAATGAAAAATGCTAATTTGAAAAAAGACTATATTTTCTTTGTGCAATCAGAGTTACCTAAGCCAGAAGCTCATTTAGTGCAGTCAACCAACGCAGCAAATGGAGCAGCTAACTTAGGTTATTCGACCGTTTTAGTATATCCCCATAAAGGATTAGGAGCGATGAATCCAGTGAATTTAGCTCGTCCTTTTCAACCAAGGGAAGCACCAGAAAACCTTGTGAAATACTATAACCTGCATAACAAATTAAAAGTTGCTCCCTTACCTATGCCTTGGCCTATTGACCATTTCCAGAACAAATTTACTAACTCTAATACCATCGCTGCAAAATATTATTTTCCCTTTTATATATTTCCTACTACTAAACTTGTTCATAGCCGCAATTGGAATTTAGTCAAAGCTGCAATTAAAAATGGCATTCCAGCAATTTACGAACATCACCACCATGAAGAGAAAAAATTTGAACCAGAAATTGTCAAAAGTCCGCTTTTACAACTTGCCGTTACAGTTGTAGATACGATTCGCGAAAGTATGATTAAAAATGGTATGCCACCAGAAAAAGTGATTAAGCTACACAATGGTTTTAATCGCTTATTTATGGTTAGACAGCCAGAAAAAGCAGCAGCATGGCGTGATAAACTGCTGAATCATGGACACTCCCATTTGATAGTGTATGCGGGAGCATTACAACAATTTAAAGGTATTGATATACTGATTGATGTTGCTAAAGAAATGCCAAATGTGCAATTCGCCTGTGCAGGTGGAAAGCAAAAAGAGGTAGAACATTATCAGCAATTAGCAAAGGAAAAACAAGTTAGCAACATTTTATTTTTGGGTTATATCTTGCATGATGAGTTAGCATCTTTGCTACAAGCTGCTGATATTTTAGCTCATCCCCATTGTTCTGGACAAGCGGCAACTTTCACCTCTCCCTTGAAACTATTTGACTATTTCGCCTCTGGAACTCCCATTGTTGCCACAGAAATTCCTTCATTGACAGAGTTTAAAAATACCCAGGCGATCGCAGCTTGGTGTGAACCAGATAACCCAACTAAATTTGCCGAATCTTTAAAACGAATTTTAGAAAATTATCCCAGAAAAATAGACGGATATTCAGAAATAATAGAATTTGTCAAGCAATTTTCTTGGGAAAATCGAGCAGCCAAAATTCTCAGTTACGTAGATGAATCTCTACGTCCACCAATTATCGCATAAAAGCTAAATCACCACTAACCACTGACAACTAACAACTAGCTATTAACTAAAATGAATATAAAAACTATTGGCATGATTAGCAGCTATCGAGGTCTAGAAAAAAGAGGCGATTGGCTGTGGCAACAAACCCCCCATGCATTTGGTATTTGGGGAAACATACAGATTCAAGCACTTGCACCCAAACCAGATTTTTTGTTGATGTATCAGTATGACTTTCCCAAACAACCCCAGCCGAAATCCTGGTTAGATAGCTTTCGCAAAAAACAACAAAAACCAGAAATAAACGTCGAATCTTTTCTACGCGGTGTCAGTAAAGAAAGAATAATTTATCTGTTAAGAGAACCGCCCCTAGATGAAGTTAAAGATAACCATTATAAAATCTATCAGGAAGCTCAGAAATATTGTGGTTACGTTTCTGGCCCTGAAGACTTTGCTCCCATTCCTGACTATATGCCTGCGATTTGGTACCATAGCAACTCATTTCGAGAGTTAAATGAAATGCCACCTCCTGCAAAAGTTTCTCCATGTAGTTGGATTACTTCTGGAATTAGCCGCACAGTAAATCATCGCCAACGTTTAAACTTTTTGCAGTCCTTACAATCTAGCGAAATTAAATTTGATTTGTATGGACGTGACTTACCTGTATGGGCAAAAAAATTAGGAGAACTAAGTAATAAATGGTATGGCATGGCACCATATTATTACAATCTGTCAATAGAAAATTATGCTGATAATAATTGGTATGTTAGTGAGAAACTTTGGGATGCTTTGTTAGCATGGTGTTTACCAATATATTATGGTGGGCCTGCTGCTGATAAACTATTGCCGCCTGGTAGTTTTTTGAGATTACCAAGCTTAGATGAAAAGGGAATTGCCTACATACAAGAAGTGACTGCTACTCCTGATGCTTGGTATGCTGCTAAAGATGCGATCGCTGAAGCTCGTCAGATAATTTTGCACAAATTAAACTTGCTTAATTGGCTATCATATTTTGTTGAGAAAAATGGATAAAAGCTATGACAAATGGAATTTATACACTAGCTAATGATTATGTTTATAACCAACTTGTCGCATTACTAAATAGTATAGAAGTGAATGCTGGGAATGTGCCAGTATGTGTCATTGCTTATAATGATCAGGTAGATAAAGTTCGCGCTGAAATAGCATCGAGAAAAAATGTCACGTTACTAGATAATCCTGATATTTTTGCTCGTTGGGAAGAATTTTCTTACAAGGTATGGCAATCACATCCCTCTGCGATTCAAGCTTGGCAAGAACAAGGAATTAAGAAGTTTTACCGAGTTGGAGAAAATCGCCGTTACTGTGCTTTTGATAGTAAAAGTCAATTTGAAAAGTTTATCTACCTGGATGCTGATACTTTAGTATTACAGCCACTAGACTTTGTTTTTGATAAGTTAGATGAATATGATTTTGTGGTCTATGACTTTCAATATAAAGACCCTGGTCATATATACAATTTATCATCACCAAAACTCTTAGAAGTATTTAGCCAAGAGCGTATTGACTCAGAAATTTTTTGTTCAGGGTTCTATGCTTCTAAGCGAGGAATATTTCCGCCAGACCAAAGAGATTGGTTATTATCTCAACTCAACAATGGAGATTCAGACGTTTTATATATGTCTGCTCCCAATCAGTCTGTGCTTAATTATATGAGGATGAAGGCGAATGTCTCTTTCTACAACTTTGCCCTCAATTTACCTACCAATCAAGCAACTGGTTGTTGTGTAACTTCTCCACACTTTGAAAATAAAGATTATATTCTCTACGATAAGGGAAACAGACTGACTTATCTACACTATATAGGTTTATCTTCCAAACTCTTTAACCAAGTATGTGATGGAGAAAATATTGATTTTCCTTATCGAGATATTTTCTTGCATTATCGCTATCTGCATGAACCAGAACAACGTCCCAAGTTCACAACTAAAGCCAAAGCTTACAATGCTCCTCCGAGTTTAGGCACAAGAATTTTAAAAAAATTAGGATTAACAGGTTGAGGTGAAGACAATGACCCGTGGAATTTATATTATTGCCAATGACAAGGTAATGGATCATGCGATCGCACTACTCAACAGTATCCGTTTGCATGATCATGATACACCAATTATCCTCATTCCTTATGATGACAAGTATCAGAATATAGCAGATACACTCAACAAATATTATGGTGTACAAACATACGCAGACCTAGATTTTATTGACCGTCTAGCGCTGAAATTGCACGAAACCTTCGGTGGTCAATTTTTTGCCCGTCCTAATCAATTTCGTAAACAGGCTTGTTGGTTTGGCCCATTTGATGAGTTTTTATATATTGATACCGATATTGTTGTCTTTGAAAAGATTATCGACAATCTTAACTACCTTGCTGAAACTGACTTTATTTGTTGTGATTATCAACATTTAGGTGGCATTAAAAATGTTTTCAGTCCCAAGGTATTAGAAGATAAAGTCTTTACTGAAACTGAAGTTAAAGATATTTTCAACGGTGGTTTTTGGGGGTCAAAGAAAAATCTGATCTCAGAAAAAGATTTGTATGAAACTTTTGCTGAGTGTGCTGCCCATCCAGAATACTTTGATTTTTCGGAAAAAACTTCCGATCAACCGATTATTAATTATATGTTGCTCAAGCGGATTCCGCGTCGCTTTAACATTGTTCGTAGGGAAGGTAAAGCACCAGGAAATTGGGCAGGAAGTCCACATTTTCAGCAACAAGATTATATATTATTTGATACTACCGTTAATCAACCTCTGCAATATCTTCATTGGGCAGGTATTCGCATTCAACCAGGTTGTCCTTACTGGGAAATTTGGGAACATTATCGTCATCTTAATCCAGCGCTACCTCCGGCAGCTATACCTGCACCAGCAAAAAAAAGTCAGTGGCAGCAAGCGTTAGATAATATGAAAAATCAATTGCGGCAAATCAAAATTAATTAAATGTGAGTTCGGTTAATTAGTTAGATGGTAGGGTGTGTTGTGGACTTTAGTCCTAACGCACCGAAAATTAGTAATGGTGCGTTACGCTGGCGCGATAACGCACCCTACAAAACTACCGATGCTTTTTGATTAAGGTAAATTATGCTTTTGTTTTTAAATTGGACAATGCAGCGATGAGATCTTTTGGCTCAAGACGCTTAGTATAATCTGGGTTAAGGTATCTATAAACAATTATTCCTTCAGAGTCAATAATATAAGTGGCAGTCACAGGTAATTCATTAGAGTCATTGCCATTGTAAGTTTCTAAATCTATACCGAATCCTTCCATCACTTCCTGTATTGACTCTGGCAAAGTGTACACAAGTCCAAATTGCTTAGCAACTTTATTGTCCACATCACTCAATACCTCAAAACCAAGGCTGTGTTCTTTGACAGTAGAAAGGGTGTTGTCTGGTGTTTGAGGTGAAATGGCAACCAGCGATGCGTTTAGTTGTTGAATTTCTGGTAAAGCCTTTTGTAGTGCTAACAACTCTATATTACAAAAAGGACACCATAAACCACGATAGAAGGTAATGACAACTGAACCTTTGGCTCGTAGTTTTTGCAATTCTACAGGTTGTCCAACAGCATTGGAGAGAGTAAAATCGGGTGCGCGATCCTTTGGTTTGAGGGCTTTTTCAGCAATTCCTAAATTTGCTACTTCTTCAATTGATTGCTGAATGATTGTTAGTATTTCGGGTGGGAGAAATGAAGCTGCCTGATTTAATAAAACTTCTATCTCTTGTTGCAGACTCATGCGTATATCTGATGAATAACTTTAAGCTAAATTTGATACTACCATAAGTGCAATTTTCAGGCGATCGCAAAAACTCAAAAAACTCAATTAGTTACGGTGCCGTTGTTTCAATCGAACTCACCTAGACTGATGGAGATTTATGAGGTAGTAAAATAATATTATTTAGCTAGCAAGTGAGCTTCTGTGAAACCTACCCAAAAGATTCTGAACGGACGTGAATCTGTAAAAGTTGCAATTGTCCAAACTGCGCCAGTTTTTTTAGACAAGGACAGAACTATTAACAAAGCTTGTGAAAACATTGCTTTGGCGGCTAAGAATAATGCAGAACTGATTGTTTTTGGTGAAGCTTTTGTTGCTGGCTACCCTTACTGGGGTGAAGGATGGGAATCACCTGTAGATAGCTGGATGGAACTCCGCACTCGCTTTTTCGATAACTCAATGCTCATACCGAGTGAAGACACTGAGCGTTTATGCGAAGCGGCTGCAAAAGCGAATGCGATTGTAGTTATTGGTTGTAACGAAATGGACTCTCGTCCTGGCGTGTATACGATCTATAACACGTTACTTTACATTAACCGGGATGGTAAAGTTTTAGGTAGACACCGTAAAGTGATGCCTACCTTTGTGGAGCGGGCGGTTTGGGGTTGGGGAGATGGTTCTGATTTAATCTCATTCCAGACCGATATTGGTCGTATTGGTGGTTTAATTTGTGGCGAAAACTTGATGACGCTTCTACGCGCTCATTTGATTCAGCAAGGAGAAGACTTTCATATTGCTGTTTTCCCTGGTGCTTTTGCTTTGCACTGCGGCCCAAAGTTGGAAGAAGCTGATTTAACTGGTGAGTTTTTCTGGGGAAATGCATCTACTCGCGCTCATGCTTTAGAATCTGGGTCGTTTGTGCTTTCTGCCTGTGGTTACATCACTGAGGATGATATTTCTGAAGATTTTCCCATGAAACAGACGCTGAATATTGATTATGCTCATGGTGGCAGTTCAGTATCAGCCCCTCTCGGTATTCCCTTGGTAAAACCAACTTCCGGAGACACTATTGTTTATGCCGTATGTCCTGCTCAAATGATTAAAGTCTGGAAAGCTATCATTGATGCATCAGGTCACTATTCTCGTCCTGATATTGTTTCCCTCAGCTTTCATCCAAAGCCTTACCAAAAAATCGCTGAGGTGATTGAAAAAACTCAGCGAGGGGAATTAGAACGTTATGCAGATCGATATGAAGTCAGTCTTAAAGACGTGGAAGCCGTGGTTGACCAAATGGCCCCTTAATTCAATTAGGGACTTCCAAGTAAAAAAAATATTCCATTGTTCACAGTCATCAGGAGCCAGCGCCGTGGTGAGGCAGCGCAGTCTTGGGGGTTCCGAGTCCCCCATGAGCGACTGCCGCGCATGGTTTCCCGACTTGAGGCGACTGGCGTTCATCAGTCATTCAGTCATCAGTCAGCAACTTCAACCGGAATAATTTATTTTCTGGAAGTACCTTACCTATACTGTTGCTGTTGTTGTTGTCTCAATTGCTCCTGCTGCTGTTGTTGTCGGAGTCTAAGTTGATCTTGTAGTCTAAATAGTTCTCCCTGCTGCTGTGGTGGAAATCTGAGTTGATTTTGTAGTCTAAATAGTTCCTGCTGGTGTTGTTGTTGTAGTCTGAATCGATCTTGCTGCTGTCTGAATTGTTGCCATAGTTGTTGAGATTGTTGTTGCAATGCATCCTGCCGTTGTCTCCATTGCTGCGGCTGATTTTGCGAAATCGTCTCTGCCATTCCTGCCCAGGCGTGAGAATGGATTAACGAGGCTATTGTCAGGATGAATAGTGGTAACCCTGATTTCACTATCAATGAATCATTCAACATACAGTTTTCTCTCAAATCGTTACAGCTTGAGATGAGCGATCGCTTTTATGAATTATTCCAGAGTGATTTGAAAATTTTATAAATTTGATTAGTATAAAATAAATATTTCGCTCAACTTCATATATCAATAATATCACGCAAAAAAAAGCGTTGTAGCGTCAATTCATGAATTGCCGCTACATGGGGTTACCCTACACCCTTTTCATTACTAATTTCTAATTTGTACTGGCATAGCTAAATACGTCATCTTCAAACCGCCTAGTGGTGTAAAAATTACAGGCGTTAGGTTTTGATTCAGATGCATTTGAATGTCTGAAGAAGGCAAGGCTTTTAAACCTTCCATTAAATACTTGACATTAAAAGCAATTTCTATATCTTCTCCAGATATTTGCGCTGGGACTGATTCTCTACCGCTACCCATTTCTTGAGCTTCACAAGATAAGGTCAGTTCTTGGCTATTGCTATCAATGCTGAGTTTAACAACATTATTTTTCTGATCTGCTAAAACAGCAATTCGCTCTAAAGTACTTAAAAATTGTCGTCGTTCAATTGTTACTTGTCGCTCAAATTGTCGAGGAATGAGTTGCCGATAAGCAGGATACTGTCCTTCTAGGGTGCGGCTGGTCAAGCGTTGATTAGCCCAGGCAAACACAACTTGACCTTGATCTAAATATAAGGCTATTGCTTCATCAGCATCATTATGAGCCAACATGCGCTCTAGTTCGCGTAGAGCTTTGCTGGGTACTGTGACTTCTAGTTGACTGCTACCAGTCAAAGGACGTTCATTGGTGGTTTCTACTACTGCTAAACGATGTCCATCGGTAGCTGCAAATTCCAAGGTGTCTTCTTTAACAGTCAGATGTACTCCAGTCAGTACTTGCTTCGTTTCATCTCCACTGGTAGCAAACAATGAACCCCGTAATCCTTCAATTAATGCAGTGGTAGTCAGATGTAGGGGTTCGGTATTTTCAATTAAGGGTAATTCGGGAAACTCTTCCGCTCCCATTGCTCGTATTTGGTAATGTCCACTCTTCGGTGTGAGTGTAACAATTAAACCTTCTCCTCCAGAGGTTTCAGCTTGTAGAGCTGATTCATCATCTAGGGTAATTTCTCCTTCAGGAAGACGAGAGGTAATATCTACAAGTAGTTTAGCAGGAAGTGCGATCGCTCCTCCTTGCCATACATCAGCGTTAAAGCTGGTACGGATACCCAAGCTGAGATCAAAGGCTGTTAAGCTTACCTGGTTAGTTTGAGCATCCGCTTGCAGTAGGATGTTGGCAAGTACCGGATGAGTTGGTCGTGACGGCACAGCACGGCTAACAAGTGAGAGATTGGTACTGAGGTCGCTTTGGGCGCAAACTAGTTTCATGGTCTGATTCAGCTGGTGAACGACTATGGTAACATTGTCTAGCTAATAATTCGTATTAATACCTCTTCAAGAATCATCTGAACCAGAAAACAATGATTCTAAATCTCGACGCGCACTCACCACGCGCAAAATTTCTACCCCATCATACAACACTCGATATAAGATGACATAGCCATCAAGTGGAGTACCACGTAAATCCGGTCTAATATGAGCATAACTACGTCCCATATTGGGGAAGTTTGCTAAGTTTTGGCATTTTTTGTTAAATTCTCTAAATAGTTTTTCTCCTGTTTCCAAGTTAATCGCCAAAAAATAATCTGCAATTTCGTTTAAATCTCGGCTTGCAGACGGTGAAATAATATACTGACTCATTTTGACGCCTCACGCGCCTTTTGGAATCTTTCAAGTATTTGCATGACAACTGTTTCACCATCTAATCCTTCGCCTCGGTCAAGTTCTGCAATGGCGACATCTACTTTTTGGCGAGTTTCTTCTTGCCATTGCATATACTCATCATTTAATTTCTCCAGCAATTGCAATGCTGCATCAATTACTTCTAATGCATTTGTAAATCTTCCACTAGCAATTTGTGCTTGGATAAATTGCTCGTGTTCGGGTTTGAGATTAATACTCATGAGTTCAATAATTCTATATAAAATAACTTTACTTTCTAATATTTTATAAACACTTTGCCAAGTAGGGTGTGTTATGTCATAGGAATCGCGCACCTTTAATTGTTGGTGGTGCGTTGCGCTTGGCGACAACGCACCCTACTGGCGATTGGGGACTGAAAATTCGAGAATAGTAATAAAATAAGCCATGCCCTATGCCCTATGCCCTTGTAAATAACCATCTTCCATATGAATAATACGATGGGCAATATCTAGAATCCGGTTGTCATGTGTAACGAGTAAGATGGTACAGCCTTGTTCAGTAGCGAGGCTTTGCATTAGTTCTACCACATCCCGCCCTGATTGTTTGTCAAGTGATGCTGTTGGTTCATCAGCAAGAATAATTTTAGGATTCGCCACCAAGGCGCGGGCGATCGCTACTCTTTGCTTTTGACCTCCAGACAAATTTTCTGGATAATAATTAAGGCGATTTCCTAATCCTACTGCTTCTAGCATTCGCACTGCTCTAGCTTGTCTTGCTTTCCAAGATAGATGATTGTGCAGTTCTAAAGACATCTCCACATTTTGCCGTGCTGTTAAGCTATCCAAGAGATTATATGATTGAAAAATATAACCAATCTGCCGCCGTGTTTGAATTAGTTGGTTTTGCTTAGCACCACAGAGTTCTTGATCAATCACCTTTAAGCTACCATGTTGGCAAGAACGCAATCCCCCAATCAGCGATAACAAGGTAGTTTTTCCTGACCCAGATGGCCCAGTTAAAATTACTATTTCACCTGGGTATATATCTAAATTGATATTAAATAAAACTTGTTTAGTTAAGTTTCCTTTCCCAAAAAAGTGATTTAATTCATATATAGAAATTACAGGTTTTTTATTTATAAATTCATTTATTTTATAGCCATTCAATAGTTGCATAATTCGTATTTTTATATAACTAACTAATCAACATTACTTAAAAAAATTAAGTTTTACCCATGCCCAATGCCCCATGCCCCATGCCCTAAAAAATATCTGCTGGGTCTGCTGCATTTAATTTTCTCATAGCGATCGCTCCAGAAATTACACACATGACAATCGTTAATATCAGAACTTGAATTACCCGCTCAGAATTCAAAAATAACGGTAATTTGGTTGCATTTCTAGTCAAGTTATACATACCAAAAGAAATTAAACATCCAGGTATGTAACCAAGTACAGCTAATATCAATGCTTCTTGAAATACAACAGATAATAAGTAGATATTGCGAAAACCCATTGCCTTGAGCGTGGCATATTCAGCCATATGATCTATCACATCACTGTAAATAATTTGGTAAACAATAATTACACCAACTAAAAATCCGATAGTCACACCCAAAGAGAAGATAAAACCAATTGCCCCACTCTCTTGCCAATATTTTTTTTCAAAATCAATAAACTCTTGACGAGTGAGAAGTTTCACATCATCGGGAAGGTAAGATTGTAACGCTTTAACTACTGCATTGGCATCACTACCAGGCTTTAGCTGAATTAGACCAAGGTTGACTTTACCTGGTTGCTGTGTCGAAAAAATTCGGAGGAAATTTTGGTCACTGGTAATCACGCTAGCATTAGCTACAAACGATGCACCAACCTCATACAAACCTGCAATTGTAACTTTACGTCCTTGAAGTTCTGTAGTTATAGGTTTGCCTTGAGTTATTTGAGCGATCGCTTGTTGATATTTGCCATTAGCGTTGCGGTCAAACAAAAAATTATCTGGATATTTAATGATATCCAAATTGTGATTAACTGCTGGCAAATTGAACGCAGGTTTTTCTGGGTTGAACCCGATAACTAGAATTGATTCATCCAGCTTGGTTTCTAGACTTTTCCAAACTCCTAAACGGATATATAAAGGATTAACTGACTCAACCTCATTTAAATTAGAAGCTTGGAATAAACGACGCCGAGGAAAAGAACTCAAAAGCCCTAAATTTTGTGCTTGGCGGCTAATCACTACCAAATCTGTTTGCAGGAGTTTATGAAAGCGGGTATTACTATCATATAAAGCTGACTGAAAACCTAATTGCATCAACATTAAAAAAACAGCAAAGGTAATTCCACAAAGAGCAACAATAAAACGTCCTCTTTGCTTCAGTAATTGCAACCAAGCTAAGGGAATCTTGCGTTGAAACATAAGAGTGGAGAGTGGGGAGATGAGGGAGATGAGGAGAATAACAACTGACAACTGACAACTGACAACTAACAACTAACAACTAACTTCTTCATAAATCAATTTCAACATTAACCTGAAGGTTTGTTAAGTTAGCTACTTGCTGACTGGCAGTTTTGTCTAAACGAATTTTGGCTTCGATTACTCTTGCATCTGTTGCTGCTGTTGGGTCTGTGTCCAAGACATCTTTCTTCGCCACTTTTAAGCCAATTTGCTCAACTGTTCCGTTTAATTTCCCAACAAAAGCATTGCTGGGACTGGTAATTTTGGCAGTTTGACCAGGACGAATCTTAGCAATATCACTTTCGTAAATTTCTGCAATGACATACATCTGGTCAGTTTGACCAAGTTCTACAATTCCTTCATTACCTATTGTTTCCCCAGGATGAGCTTGAATCCTCAAAATAGTACCTGCTTTGGGTGCGCGGATATATGCCAAATCGAGTTCAGCTTGAATTTTGCCAACTGTAGCAATAGCACTGTCTACCTCTGCTTGTGCTGTGGCTATATCTGTGGGACGCACTTCGGCTGTTTTGTCCCAAGTGGCTTTGGCTTCTTGAATTTTGGCCGTAAGTGTGCGTTGAGTTCGCTCTAAGTCTGCTTTAGCGCTATTTAACTGCTCTTGGGCTGTTTGGAGAGCCAGTCTGCGACTATCTAAGGCTGAAGCTGCGATCGCTCCCTGTTGATATAAACTTTGATTACGGCGAAATTCGATGTCTGCATTCTGCAACTCTGCTTCTAAGCGAGCGATGGTAGCTTTCTGGGTTTGAATTTCCCCATCTAACTCTGCTTGTAGATTCTTCACATTGGCTTGTAAAGCTGCTAATTCGCCTGGTTTTGCCCCTGCTTTAACCTGATCTAAACGAGATTGGGCAACTTTAACTTGCTTTTGTGCTTCTGTCAAATTCGCTTGCAGGCGATCGCGATTATCTAAAATAGCGATGATTTGTTGCGATCGTACCACATCGCCTTCATCAACCAACAATTTAGCCACACGACTACCACTACCAATACTAGGATTAGTAGGAGCAGAAACCTTAATCACTTCACCTGCTGGTTCCAATCTTCCCAAAGCATTAACCTTTGAAGCAACTGGCTGGTTAACTTCTGGAACCACTGCTGAAACTTTAGTTGTAGCTGATAAACGAGCTAAATATAATACTCCTGCTCCTATCCCCACCATACACACAATACCCACAACGACTAACCAACGAAAATAGTGTGGAAATAGAGAAACTTTATTAACTTCCTCAGAATCTTGCAACATTCTACAATTCCTTATACTTCATACTGTCATCTATATCTTGTAAAATTCATCTTTCACACTCTTCTCTGCGTGATAAAAAAATATTTATGCAACAGAAATAATACTATGAAATAAACTCCCATTCACTTCTTCCCGTACAACCTCTTCATACTTAAAAAAACCAGGATTAAGTATCCCATTAGGGTCATACTTTTTCTTAATCTCATTAACTTGAGGCCAGTAATCACCAAATTGAAGCTGCCATCTTGTAATATCAAAATCCACCCAAGTAGCCATATATCTTTTACCACCCATTTGGAAACCAATATCAGTCAGTAAATTTAACTGCTCTATCACAGGCTTAACCTGGGATTTCGGGATAGTAGGATACATTCCCAACCCAATAATTAACTCTTCATCAGGTAAAGGAAACATAGGCATTTTAGTATTATGAGAATTTAGACAAAATGAACCCACAGGTATAGTCCGAAAATCGAGGAAAGAGGGTATGCGTTGGAGTGCAATATCAATGTAGTTTTTAGCTGCTGACGCTGGTAACAGAACATCTATCCAAGAATTAGCAGTATCTACAGGATGTGGTACTTCTGCGATTGGTTGGATGAACTTCTCAAAAGTCAGGTCTTCGGTATGTATGTGACGATAGAAATTTAAGTCAGAGAGTATTTTTTCCTGTTTGATATCATTTACAGAATCCACTTCTAGAGTAATTTGCATTCTGTAAAACCACTGGATTAGGGGTTTTATCCCTTTTTGACTGGCTCTAGAAACTCCTAGTAAACAGGGAGAAAATAACGATACTAAACCATCGATACGATTTTCTGAAATCAGAAGACGCTGATCATTCAACAGGCTATCTAAATCGTCATAGCAAAGAAAATAACTGCGAGTGAACGGGCGATATTTTCTTAGCCTATTTTGTACTTTGGTCATGATACCAAACTGACCATAACCACAAAGAACATGATAGAAAAGTTCACTGTTATTTTCTGGCGTACACCAGACAATATCGCCTGTTCCAGTTACAACTTCCAAACCCAAACAATTATCAGCTTGAGATCCGTAACGAAAAGAACTCAAACCTAAACCACCTGCTGAAAGAGTTCCTCCTAAAGTGACTTCAAAGTTATTTGTGAGGACAGGAGGAATTACGCCATGCGGTATTGAAGTATTTACTACTTGCTTCCAAGTCACACCAGCATCAGCTTTGAACCAAAGTTCATCCGGGTGGAACTCATGAATTTGATTCATGTTCCTCATATCTAAGAGGATTCCACCTTGGTTTAAAGATTGACCACTTAACGAATGTCCCGAAGCCCTTGATGAAATAGTTAAATCATGGTTAGCAGCATACTTAATGGCTTTAGCAACATCAGTAGAATTATGAGGACGAACAACAACTTGGGGAAATTTTTGAATAATGCCGCCAAAGTCTTGAGAGACTGCTTCTAAGTCTGTTTTGGCATCACTAACTTCACCCTCAATAATATATTTTAGATCTGTAATAATGCTGTTCATCTTAATAACCTTGCTTAGCGTATATTTGCTGATAATTTATGATGAAACTAATTCTAATTAAAGCGTGTTTTTATCACTTTAATACCAATTTGTATCAAGCTAGGAATTAGTTTAGCTAACTCGATGGCGTGTTTTATTAATTGCAAATGATAATTTTGTTTCTGTGTAATTGATGACATCATTTTTCTTGCAGGTCTTTCATACTTAAATACACAAACACAGTCTCCTTCTGCTTGTTTACTAAGAATTGTAGCCTTCATACCAGGAAAAGCTCTTCTAGTGGCTTCTTGTTCCATTTCACAAAAGACACGACAGGGATTATCGAAACCATATTCTTTAGCAATAGACAAAATTGGGCAAATTCTTTGAATTTCCAATGCTGCATCTGTTTCACTCTGAGAAATATCAACTACTTCCATAACAAAGCCCATAAGTCCCAGTAGAGGAGCCGCTTTCTTGAACCCTTGAGCTAAACTATTGTTCTCAATAAAAGTACCCATCAATGCCTTTTGTTGCTCAGGATATTTTTCCATAATTTTTTCAAAAGCAGCTGCATCTCCCATTTCTTCTACTAGTTTTTTATATCTTTTAAATCTATTTCTAAACAGATTCATCGCTTTAGATTCATCAAGATTGATAATATCTTCCATGCGAAGGTTACCTGTAACCAGTTCAGTTTCAGTTTTCATTTTTATTCTCCTATATTCCTTCCTGATACCAATTCTGTATGAAGATGCGCCAAACTATATGAGGAACGAACCGCAAAGGGCACATAGACACGAAGTGGCTTCCCGTTGGCGTAGCGTCTTCGAAGGAGAAGGGTAGGACACAAAGAAAGAAAAATTTGGTGCAGCCTCACAAAGAAATGGTATGACATCATGAATCAGTCAAAATGATTGGTAATTGGTGATGGGTAATTCGTAATTATTACCCTAGAGTTAAAGCTTGGGTATTCAAATTGGGTAGACCCCCCAAGTCGAGGAGGCTACCTCATTACTGCTTGACGAATGACAAATTATAAACTTGCATATAAACAAAGCCAAATTATCCAAAACAGCACATATCTACAAGTATTAAGGCAGATTAATACAATATCTATTTCCAGTTCACTGCTTATAACTTGGTGCGGTTTCGTATTTTCAAACAAGAAGTAATTTGTTACTATTTGTAAAGGCTGTTGATAGATTTTAGAGAGATTTTTTGACATAGTTATTGCTTTTGCTTGCCTCACATCCACCGATTTTATTTTTCTCATTTCACTCACCAATGACTATCTGTTTTTCTCTGCTCATTCGTTTTTGTTTATGTGACCATTAATTCCAAATAATTAGCAGTATCGAAAAATTTATAGCCAGTCACGAGGATTTTTTAGTACTTCTTTAAGTATTGCTTCCTGACTACCAGGGAGGGGTTGATCATCATATTCCCAACTTGCAGCTGGAGGCATACAGTTAAACACACTTTGTTGCTTAACCATACCGCTTGCCAGACCAAAACGAAGACCGCGATCGCAAGACAAAATAAACTCTACATAACGTCCACGTACAAGACGCTGCCAGTACTTATTCTTCTCTGTAAACGCCATATCCTTACGTCTTTGAACAATCGGCATATAGGCAGGGAGAAAAGCTTCAGTACAATTTGTCACAAAGGCAAGAAGTTTTTGGGGATTACCTTGATTAAGTTGGTCAAAGAAAATTCCACCTATACCTCGACTTTCACCACGATGTGGAATGTGAAAGTACTCATCACACGACTTTTTAAAACGAGGGTAATAAGAAGAATCGTACTTGTCACAAACCTCTTTATGCACCTGATGGAAATGAACTGCATCTTCCTCGAAAAAATAAGCCGGTGTTAAGTCTGCTCCGCCGCCAAACCACCAATAAATAGGCTGAGTGCCATTATTGATCTCGAAATAGCGATAGTTCACATGAGCGGTAGGTGTCATGGGATTCTGGGGATGAATCACAAAGCTAGAACCTGTAGCGAAGTAACGATTGCCTTTATTTTTAGTGATTTGATCTGCTACTTCTGTTGCTAAAGCGCCTGATTGCTGGAAGGACATTCCAGGCGGTAATTCGCCTTCTATGGCTACATAATTAACTCCCACTTTTTCAAAGACATTGCCATTGTGCAGAGATCTATCGATATATATGGCGTTTTCACTACTTTCGCCAACTGTCCAAATACCATTGTGATCACGAGTCCAAGACTGTTCCATAAACCCCTTACCATCTAGCGCCTCAAGAGCTTGGCAAGTGTTCTCAAACATCTGTCTGAAAGTCTCGTCGATTACCCCGCGAATTTTCGGTTGTTGTGTCACCGATTTTTCTAGAATATGGGTCATGGTTATCTCCTCACTCACTATTGATTAAGTCTTCCTAAGTTGCAGTTGCGTCATTGTTGCTATACGATACCCTGCAAATTTGTTAGTCACTTTCTGGCAAAAAAGTTATATTCTGTCTACTTTGATAACTTTAGATTCATTGTTAATCCAAAATCCAAAATCCAAAATCCAAAATCTAAAATCCTAAATTGTTAGAGGATTGCGCTAAGTGCTTTTGCAAAAGCTTGCGAAAAGTAATATCCAAAGCGTCAGCAGCAACGTGGAGTTCTTCTGATATTTTAGGCATTGGTTGAGAATCTAAAGTTGCAACGACTACTGTGTCTTCTTGGGCGAGTTTGTGGTCAAGCTTTCTGAAAAAATTATCTAACCAAGTTATGGGTAAAATATTGCGATACAAAACACGTTTAACAACAGTGGTGTTGTCATCAATAGGAAGGTGGGCAACTAAAATCCCAAACTTGATATCAAACCTATCATCTCTACCTATACTAATTTCTGCTAGGGTAACGTTAGGCAAATATAATGTCAATCTTGTGTTCAATTCTGGGCGTCCGCCGAGTAAAAAATTCAAAATACTTTTCGATTTACCTAAAGATTCATACTTAACTTTGGCAACTGCACCCCAATCGTATTTATCGACTTTATACTTAATAGTTTTATTGATGGGAATTCTCTGCCCAAAAGATTTACGATGGACTGCAATCACATGGGTAAAGTCAAGATTAGCTTCCATCAGTCGAGCATAGTTAGCATTATCTATACCCTCATCGTAAACAGGATGCATAGTCTTGACTATGTATTCTGGAAAAGTTGGCAAGGTAGGACGTTTTTCTTCTGGTAAGTCTCCATAAAATAGCCAGACAAAACCATATTTTTCCTTCACCGGGTAGCTGTCTAAACTAGCTCTTTTAGGGATAGGTATTCCGGGTGCATTGGAAGGAATTTCAATGCATTTACCATCAGCTTGAAATTTCCATCCATGATAAGGACAACGGATACAGTCATCTTTAACCCAACCGAGAGATAAAGCAGCACCACGATGAGGACACTGATCTTTCAAAGCTACGATTTGTCCTTGAGAGTTGCGGTAAAGAACAAATCTCTGATTTAACATCACAATTTGCTTGGGTTTATTGGTGACATTTGAACTAAATTCACAAGCATACCAGAAGTTATTCAAAGTATTTGCCTCCTACCATCTCTAGATATATTGTCTTGGCAATTCAATGTAAAATTACGCTCATTAACTTGGTCTATAACTCAACTCTTATGAGATACAAATCTAGTTAATTAATGAAGTTTTATCAGGTTTCTGACATCTCGTTGACAGTTGTTTAATTCGCTTTGATTTGACTGCAAACCCCAACCCATAGCTAAATATTTTTGACGCAGTTGACGATAAGCAAGGGTCAAAGCATCAGCAGGAACATGGACTTCAGCTGATAAAGTATCAGGTATCAATTTGGGATATTGAGACTCGGTTACTATCTGATCTTCCAACCCAACTTTATGATGAAACTTGATAAACAAGCTATCTGCCCAAGAATAAGTAAAAAAATTACGAAATTGAATTCGTTTACTAATAGTCGTATTGTCATCAACAGGAATGTGGACAGCATAATTGATCATTTTGCCACGACCAAAATCACTCTCAATTTTAGTTATGTTAGGCAGGTAAAAAGTGGTCTTGGCATTTAATTGTGTGCGTGCTGGACGAAAGAAGGCTTTAAATATACCATTCTTAGGCTTAGTGTAATTTTTATATGTGATTTTGGTACTTATGCCCCAATCTTCATTTTCAACTACATAGTCTTCAACTCTTGGATCTTGTGCGAATCCCGCCCCGAAAGAATTAGCATGGACTGCATACAGATGAGCCGGATCAAGAGCATTTTCTATGACTCTAGTATAGTTAGCTCTCATCTGATATTCTAAGTAAATGGGATGCATAGTTGGGTCTTGGTATTCTGGCAAAGAAGGAATTGGTGGACGTTCTTGTTCTGGTAAATTCCCATAAAACAGCCAGATAAAACCATATTTTTCTTGCACTGAATAGCTATCTATACTAGCTCTTTTAGGGATAGGTGTTTCCAGTGCATTAGAAGGTATTTCAACGCATTGCCCATCAGCTTGAAATTTCCATCCATGATAGGGACAACGGATACAACCGTTTTCTAACCAGCCCATAGATAATGCAGCACCACGATGAGAACATCGGTCTTTGAGTGCTACAACTTGCCCTTTTTGATTGCGGTAGAGGACAAATCTCTGATTTAATAGCACAATTTGCTTGGGCTTGTTAGTGACAGCTGAGCTAAATTCACAAGCATACCAGAAGTTTTTTAGCACACCTAAGCTCCTACTATTCTAGATAAACGGATTATTTGAAAATACTTTTTATAGGAAAATATCAATTTCTAACTCAGATTTTATGTTCTTGAGATGAGGTGCGTTCGGTGGTGATATCAATTCTATGTGAGGTTGTGCTTGATTCACGTAATGAATTGCTCCGACAAAGTGCAATTGTAAAGCCTATAGGCACATTTTCAAAAAGAAATAGTATGAATATAGGTTGGTAATTGTCAATAATTAGAAGCTAATCAAGCTATACAGAAAGTGCTTAATAATTTATTTTTTTATCCTTAGTTGAGGAATGGTGAACAATGACAGATAGTAGATGTATTCAGTGAGAAACAACTTTTTTCTGAATAGTCTTTCATGCGCTGTTGCTCACAACACAGTACGACAATTTTTCTTTTGTGGCTAATAAATCAACATTATTTTCAAGCTAGACAGTTATGTGATAAATCACACAATGAGGGCATGAAAATAACATTTTCCCTACTCCCTATTCCCTATTCCCTACTCCTTATTTTCAAGCTAGCGGCAAGATGAATGATGCCCGAACACAACCTGAATAATGCCTACAGGGTATTTGCAAATGATGTGATTTGGAAGCATCGTTTGTGATCTGTTTGAAAACAATCATCTGGTTTCACGTTGAGTGACAACTTTTAATTCCACAGCAAATAAGCTAACTTAAGCCAAAATTGGCTTCGTTCGCCCATTTGTTATTTATCTACCCGTGGGTACACTTTCTGGCGTCTGTTGCCTTTGTTGGGTGTATTTCTTTGGGTATAGGTGATACTATACCAATGCACTAGTGCATTAGTCAACCAATGTATAATTTTGCTCTGTGAACCATTGCACTAATAAACTAGTGAATAGGTTCATAAGTTGGAGTATAGTGTGGCACAAGGAGAAGCTTCTATAAGGGTTTACCTATCGCCTGAAACAAAAGACAGGTTTAAAACAGTTTGTTTTTTTAAGGGATTGAATATGTCTGACGTGACAGCTGAACTGATTGAAAATTGGTTAGCCAAAAATGATATCGATCTGCCAGCTTCACAGAAAAATTCTCTCCCAAAAGCAAACTCTCCCAAAAGCAAAAACAGTGAAGGTTGAGGATGACTAGGGAAGAATTAGGTCACCTAGAAGCTAGCCAACACTACAATAATTTTCTAACTGGCAGTAAAACGGGAGTGGAGGGATAAAATATAAGCAATAATAATCAATATGTAATTTTAAAAACAGCTGTGTTTATATCCAAATTGGAAGTAACAATCAAATATTATGAATTGTTCTAAGCCAATACCATGTAGGATGACTAGCAAAATTTGACTGATGTGAGTAGCTACCCCTCGTGGGTAGCCTCGCTAACAAAACCATACTAGGGCTGATGACTGATGACTGATGAGTGTGAACAGTTAGTAATCAATAATTACAATGGGATATTCTTTGATTTGTCAGTCCTTTGGCGTGTTGTGAAAACTTTAGGCAATAATAGAGACTTTGCCAGTGTCGATATCGTAACAAGCACTAACAATTTTTAGTTTACCTTTGTGCAGCAATTGGGCCAAAATTGTTGAATCTTGTGGCAATTTTTGCGCTTGATATTGAATGTTAGCTATGACCGCATCATAATTGCGATCGCCTGTGGTTGGTTTGACTTTTGCCAAGGCTGGTTTGATGTTCTCAACAATATAGCCAATTCTGCCAGGAAGAGGTGCATTTTTAATAGCTTCTGCCACTGCACCACATTTACTATGACCTAAAACTACAATCAACTGTGTACCTAACACGGCTGTAGCATATTCCAAGCTCCCTATAGCCATGTCACTAGCCACATTACCAGCTACTCGCACAACAAATAAATCCCCAAGTCCTTGATCAAAAATAATCTCCGCAGGTATGCGAGAATCTGCACAACCCAGTATAGCGGCAAAAGGATACTGTGCTTTTGCAACTAATTGCAGACGTTCCAATGATTGATGAGGATACTTAGGTTTTTGATGAATAAATCTTTGATTACCATCTAGCAACAATCTCAGAGCTTGATTAGAGTTTACAGGATTAAAGTTAGCTGGATTAACATCAGCGATCGCAGCTTCTTGTGTACCCCAGGCGATACCACCCAATGCTGTAATGGTAAAGCTTCCTATCCCTGCTAACTTAAAGAAATCACGACGACCGATAAATCCATTAATTCGAGTCATTAATTTACCTGACAACAGTTTTGTTGTTGACCGGAAGATATCAGACTCAACAAGCATGTAAAAGTACTCTCTGAGACGGTTTAAGAGTCATTTAATTTTTGGGAATTGGGAATTGGGAATTGGGAATTGGGAATTGGTTTAGTTATTAGACTTCTTGCATAAATATTTTTTTGTCTCGCGCAAAGACGCAAAGACGCAAAGAAAAGAACGCTAAGAACGACTTTTGCAAGAGGTCTATTCTTCTCCTCATCTCCCCTATCTCCCCCATCTCCCCCATCTCCCCTATCT
>NZ_JAECZC010000050.1:0-15358 GCF_016056305.1 Amazonocrinis nigriterrae CENA67
GAGATGAGGGGGATGAGGGGGATGGGGGGATAAAGAAAATGACAACTGACAACTGACCACTGACAACTAACTCCTAACTCCTAACTCCTAACTCGTAATTACTCCTAACTTTTAATTATCAACTATTAACTAAAATTTAAAAATGTTTTCAATTTACATATTGACATATAACGAAGAAATAGATATCGCTGCTTGTATTGAGTCGGCAATGCTATCAGATGACATCATTGTTGTAGACTCATGCAGTAGCGATCGCACTGTGGAAATTGCCAGTCGTTATCCTGTTCGCATCTTCCAACACCCTTTTGAAAGCCACGGAAAGCAACGCACCTGGATGTTAGAGTCTATCCCTGTGAAACATGAGTGGGTGTATATTCTTGAGGCCGACGAGCGCATGACACCGGAACTGTTTGCTGAATGCGAACAGGCAAGTAAGAATCCAGACTACATTGGCTACTACGCTGCTGAACGTGTGATGTTCATGAATCATTGGATTCGTTACAGCACTCAATATCCCCGTTACCAATTGCGCCTCTTCCGCCACGGGAAAGTCTGGTTTACAGACTACGGTCACACTGAACGGGAAGTTTGTGACGGTGCTACTAGTTTTTTAAAACAAACCTATCCTCATTACACTTGTAGCAAGGGTTTTAGCCGCTGGATTGAAAAACACAACCGTTATTCTACAGATGAAGCTAGAGAAACACTGTATCAGTTACAACAAGGTACTGTAAAATGGCGAGATTTGTTTTTCGGCCAGTCTGAAGTTGAAAGACGCCGCGCTCTCAAGGATTTGTCTTTGCGCTTACCCGCCAGACCTTTGCTACGCTTTTTATACATGTATTTCCTTCTAGGCGGCTGCTTAGATGGACGCGCTGGCTTGGCTTGGTGTACATTGCAAGCGTTCTACGAATACCTAATTTTGCTAAAAGTTTGGGAAATGCAGCATATACCCATTCCCAATTTAGATACAAAAATATCTCAGGGTGGGGAGAGTGAACCAGAAGCGCATCCGACTTCAGAAGCCACACTTTGAAAATTTCGGTAGGTAAAAGTTAACTGCTGACTGCTGACTGTTAACTGTCAACGGTCAGCAGTCAGCAATTACGATGGAATACTTTTTTATTCGTTAGTCCCTAACTTGTCATAGTCGTAAATGTAATACAACATGAGTTCGACAAGTGCTGTTTTAACCTCTCCCCCGGCCCCTCTCCTACAAGGAGAGGGGAGTAAAACCCTTATTTTTTCGTTCCTCCTCCCTCCCCTTACCCAGACGCAACGCGATCGCTTGCTTCTTTGAAGGAGTACGCCTTTTAGGAGAGGGAGGCCGGGAGGGAGAGGTCATCGAACTCACGTTCATACAAGTTACTAGTTTTAGCCTAAGTATTCTTGAAGGTTACGGCAAATAAACATTTTGAATTTTCAACAAAACTTTTTCATAAAAATTACCCTTAGCGGATTACAAGTTAATAGCCCCATAAAATTGTTACTCTAGTCGTATACTAATGGTTTTAATAGCGTGAGCAGCTTTTGATTGAGCGCGGTAGGATTAGAAATATCTCACAGATTTGCAACAATCATTTACAAGTCGTACAAAGAAAAGTAACATCCACTAAGACAAACTAGCCAGCATTTTGGTTAGTACATCTCAATGTGCAGGTTTGGAGAACAACAGCTGTTTTTCCAGCAACCAGTGCCTATTCTCATGGCAGTAGCCCGGCTGCTTGCGACTTTAGGCAGTAGTCTTACTAGTCAAAAATACTTATATTGCCTTTGTGATTTGACAAATCTGCTGGTATGAATACCAATAATCAAAGTTCTACTAGCCTCAAAAAGGAGAATAAGGGGTTGGGAATTGATCGCCTAAAACAAGATTTGAAAAATGACCTGATTGCAGGTTTGTTGGTGGTGATTCCGCTAGCAACCACCATTTGGCTGACCATTACTATTGCTAATTGGGTAATCAACTTTCTCACCCAAATTCCCAAACAACTGAATCCCTTTGATGGGCTACATCCAATATTAGTAAATATACTGAACCTAGCAGTGGGACTAGCTGTACCACTGTTGAGCATTCTTTTGATTGGGTTAATGGCTCGAAATATTGCTGGGCGGTGGTTGCTAGATTTTGGTGAACGGGTATTGCAGGCGATTCCCTTAGCAGGGCAAGTATACAAAACCCTGAAGCAACTTTTGGAAACACTACTTAAAGATTCTAATGGTAGATTTCGCCGTGTAGTTTTAGTAGAGTATCCCAGACGGGGAGTGTGGGCGATCGCTTTCGTCACGGGTGTTATGGATAGGGAAATTCAAGCCCATATGTCTCGCCCCATGCTGAGTGTATTCATTCCTACCACCCCGAATCCAACTACAGGATGGTATGCAATAGTGCCAGAGGACGAAGTGGTAAACATATCCATGTCGGTAGAAGATGCCTTTAAAGTAGTAGTCTCTGGTGGCATTGTTGCCCCGAATACAGCCTTACCGCCCTTAACTATCCCCCAAGTACACAATCTAGAAGCACCAACCCTAGAAAACAAGCGACCGGTTATCCCTGTAGAAGAAACTTAAAATTAATCCGGCAGAGTTACAAACAATATGGATAAGATGGTTGTCTGACTCTACCAAAATTGATTAACTCTTAACTACTTAATTAGTGCTGAGACACTCACTTTTATGCAAGACCGCAAACCCCAACAAATTGCTCGTGAACTGGCGCTTTTAAGTCTGAGCCAGTTGCCAGTAAATCCCAAGAAATTGACAGAAGAACATCTGCCAAAGTTGGTACTAGCCACTGTACGCACCTTGAGAGCAGAAGTGCAAGATACCCTAGACAATGCTGCTGCTGAACTGCAACGCAGTAATGATCGCCTTTTAACTAGCGAAACTCGGGCCTCAGATCTCAAGACTGCTAGAAATATGCTCAAAGAAGCAGTTGAATACACCCAGACAGCAATCAATCAGTTAGGTGCAGCAGTTGAGTTTCCAGAATTAATTCAGCTGGCAAATCAAGATAAAGAAGTTGGCAGGTATGCAATCCAAATTGTCAAAGTAGTCAACGAAGAACGAGATATCATCGATGAGCGCATAGCCTCTGCCTTGGTAGATTGGCAAATGACTCGCCTTGCCCAAATTGACCGAGATATTCTACGAATTGCTGTAGCAGAAATGCTATTTTTAGGTCTTCCAGATAGCGTGGCCATTAACGAAGCTGTAGTACTAGCTAAACGCTACAGTGGAGATGAAGGTCATCGTTTTATTAATGGTGTTCTGCGCCGAGTCACAGAGCAAAAAAAGACTGCATAAGATTTCGTTCTAACTTGTATGAGTGGCAAGTTGTGAGTTGAGAATGAAGACTGGCGTCGCCAAGGACACGTAGACACGAATGCAGGCAACTGCGAAGTGCGAATCTTTGCCCAAGAGGCGATCGCTTCTTGAAGAATAGAAATAACACGTTCAAAGAGTTCTTGCGTAAGTTCTGCCCCAATTGGGATAAGAGGTGAGGATAACCCGGAGGTTTTCACCCCAGGAAAGAGTGAACAGTTAAATTAAACTCATAACTTATAACTCATAACCCACATAACAACTAATACCGCAAGCTGCAATGGTTTTTAATTGGTTCCGTCGTCAATATAACGATTCCTCTGATACTCCCTCCGAAAACAAACAGGGAGAAACCCCAAAAGCAAAAGAACCCCAACCAGAACCAGCCGAAACGTCAACCCCAACGGCAGAAACTGCACAAGACTCGACGGCGGACTTGTTGGCATTTGCTAAAGCTGCATATAAAAATATCCAGCAAAAACAACAATCCCAGGAAGTAGAAACTCCCTCTGACTCAGCAACTGCACAAGCCCCAGAAAAACCTGAAACTGTAGAAACAGCAACTGCTGAAATAGAATTAGCACAAACTCCAACAGCAGATGCAACGGTACAACACCCACAGGCAGATACAACTGTTTTAGAGCAACCTGTAGAAGCTATTGAAGCGACACAGCTAGATGCTGCCGAAACAATTGTTTCTGAACAACCTGTGGAAGTTACGGAAGCAACACAGTTAGAAGCAGCAGACACAAATGTTGCTCAAACAAGTGCTGAAGAGGTTTCTGCATCTTCAACGGAGGTTTTATCAGTAGCAGAAGTTACTGAGGAGCTAGTACCCCCTAGTTTAGAAGTTACAGCAGGTGAAGCAGAATCAGCAACAGAGTCACCACAGCCAGCAACTCTATCTTTTTTAGAACGAGCAGCAGCAGAACGGCAAGCCAAGCAAGAACGACTGATCGCGAGTGCGATTGAAGTACCAGAAGAAGTGCAAAAAGCAGCAGCCAGTACTGCCACGCCAGAAACAGCACAGGAAATTCCTGGACTGGCTTTTGATGAAGGGTTTGTGTGGTCAGCGGAAGTATTAGCGGCCCAAGGTAGGCGTCCAGAAGACGTTTCTATTGAAGAAATCACTTGGCTGAAAAAGCTACGGCAAGGTTTAGATAAAACCCGTCGTAGTATCTTGAACCAATTGAAGGCAATTGTTGGGCAAGGGCCGCTGAACCAAGCAGCAGTAGCAGAAATTGAGTCTGTACTTCTGCAAGCTGATGTAGGCGTAGAAGCAACAGATTACATTATCAGTTCACTTCAGAAAAAACTGCGAGAAGAAGTAACTCCTCCAGAAGAGGCGATCGCTTACTTAAAAGAAATTCTGCGGGATATGTTGGATGAACCGCTGAAAAAATCCGCTAAAGTTAGCTTTGCCCCAGAAAAAGAAACCTTAAATATTTGGTTAATCACGGGGGTAAATGGTGCTGGCAAAACCACTACCATCGGTAAAATCTCTCACCTAGCACAAAAATCCGGCTATAAATGCTTGATTGGTGCAGCAGACACCTTCCGTGCTGCTGCTGTGGAACAGGTGAAGGTTTGGGGGCAAAGAAGCGGTGTAGAAGTAATTGCCAATCCTGGCAAGAATACAGACCCAGCAGCAGTGGTATTTGATGCGATCGCTGCCGCCCAAGCTAGAGAAACCGAATTACTTTTAGTGGATACTGCTGGGCGACTGCAAAATAAGAAAAATTTAATGGACGAACTCAGTAAAATTCGTCGGATTATTGACAAAAAAGCTCCTAATGCCAAAATTGAATCCTTATTGGTATTAGATGCTACTTTAGGTCAAAATGGACTGCGACAAGCTGAAGTCTTCTCCCAAGCAGCCCAACTCAGTGGTGTGGTACTAACTAAGCTAGATGGTACAGCTAAAGGAGGCGTTGCCCTTGCGGTCGTGCAGCAGTTGGGTTTACCCATTCGCTTTATTGGCGCCGGTGAAGGCATCGAAGACCTACGTCCCTTTTCTAGCTACGAGTTTGTTGAAGCTTTATTGAGTGGCTAGTTTAAAAAGGCAGGGGTACGGGGGTGCTTTCGGTGCAGGGGAGATGAGGGGGATAAGGCGATGAGAGAGAAATAACTCCTAACTCCTAACTCCTAACTTCCTACCCTTAACCGTAGTTTGCTACAGGTTTGAGTAAACTTTGCTAAAATTTCACTCTAATACTGCTTTTCTTATACCCCATATGGGGTTGTCAGATTCAGCAGTACAGACATTCGGTTGCGTCAGAAACCTGTCAAGCGGCAGGTTGCCTGACTCCATGTGTCTACACTAGTACAGCAAGCAAAAAGATGGATACCATTCAAAACAGCATAAAAGCCTCCAATAAAAACCTTTTGACTCCTTTGGGATTAGCCGTTAAGCTTAGGCAGTTCCTCATAAAGACCCACTTTGCCCTTGTGGTTACCACACCTACTGACTCACCGCGCTAGCTCACTTTTGACTTGGGCGAAGCGGTACAATTCCGAAAAAGTTAGCTGTTTAAGTCAAGTCAGGCAATAGTACCGAGTTGACTCTAAGTGTTCACTTGGCAGATAACTGACAAATATTTTTTGTGAGTAAATCAAATGAGATGTTTAAAATGTAACTGTCAAACTACAATATAATACTTTTAATTTTAAATTAAAGGTTTTGGGGTATGGTTTTTCTTAATTGTGTGTCACTAGCTTTATGATTCTTTTTTGAGTAACCTAAAGTGCGTGTCAAATTTACTGATTTCTAGTCTAAGGTATGAGTGTTTGCTTTTTTGTTTACCCAGTTACACATCACGATAGCTATAAGCACTCAGCTAGTAGCGTGATAAACCTCCATTAATCACTCTAGAAATCTCACTCAATTATTTTCTCACGAAAGGATTTTTTATGCCTCAAGATGTATGATTTGCTGATTAAGTTATGAAAACATAAATGGCTTTCTAATTGCTGGCAGGAATTTCTAACTTTTATCAAGCAGATTATGACTAAAAGTACGCTCCTAGCAGCTACTATATATAACCAGAAATGTCATAAGCAAATGCAATACTTATATCAACTTGTGTCTTACGTCTTTCTACTCTTGCTAAAGTGACAATTCTTGTTCAATATGGTTTAGCAATGCCACAAACAAAGAATTTATCATTAATCTAAAATCTACTGTTTTCAAGTGTAATAGTACATTTACTGTGTCTCAAGTGCCTTCTCAACCCACTGATAGTAATAGTAGTGCTACGACAGATGTCACACCAGTCGTGGCACTAAAAGAACTCGTGGCAAGACTGCATCGAGAACAGAACAAAATCCAAGATTTGCTGAGTTCTTTAGGATTTGCCCTCAGAAGCTTCAATAATTTGAATCAGTTTTTAGAGCTGATTCCACTGATGGCAACAAGAGTAACAGATGCAGATGGCAGCGCTCTGTTTCTCTATAAACCTAATGGTCAAGTTAGGTTAGAACAGCTACATTGGCAAGACAGTAATCAGCGCAAGAATATCCGCAAAGCCCTAGAAACAGCTAGCAGTCAAATTACCCTTTTACCCAATACGGCACCTTTGGCAACTGCCACAGGGATGTTGGACGATCAAATGCATCGTTACTTGGGGCCAGATGTGCAAATCTTTGGCACGGCGATTCTTGTGAAACACACAGAACGGGGGTGGCTGTATGTCTTGAGCCGCGATCCGGAATATAGTTGGACAGACACCAGGCAAAAGTTAGTCAGGTTAGTAGCAGACCAAACAGCTGTAGCGATTGAAAATGATGAATTAGCGGTAGAACTGAGGAAAAAAGAACGCCTAGACCAAGAATTAGAAATTGGGGCAGAAATTCAACGGCGACTTTTGCCACGCCAATGTCCTAATATTCCTGGTGCAGTTCTAGCTGCACGCTGCAAACCTGCCAATCGCGTTGGGGGAGACTACTACGACTTTATTCCCACCAATCACAATCAAATTCAACCAAACAGCAAAGTTACTCAAGAAGTTGGTCGCTGGGGTTTGGTAATTGGGGATGTGATGGGGAAAGGTGTCCCCGCAGGGCTGATTATGACAATGATGCGCGGAATGCTGAAAGGAGAGGTATTGCATGGTAATTCCCCAGCCGGAATTCTGCAAAACTTGAATAGAGTCATGTATGCGGATTTGGAGAATTCTCACCGCTTTGTGACTTTGTTTTATTCAGAATATAATCCCAAAACTCGGATTTTATCTTATAGCAATGCCGCACATAATCCTCCCTTGTGGTGGCACGCAGCTACAAAAACTGTCACTCGTTTGGATACTTTAGGAATGCTCATCGGTTTGGATGCTAACAGCCAATACGAAGATGCTCAGGCACAGTTAGAGCCTGGAGATACAGTAATTTATTATACAGATGGGCTGACTGATGCTGCGGCTGCAAGTGGCGATCGCTTCGATGAAGAAAATTTTGTTGCCGCTTTTAATACGGCTTGCTGTTACTACAATGCACCACAGGAGATTGTAGATTATTTATTTGACCAAGTTCAGAAATTTATCGGTACTGAACAGCAAAACACCGATGATATGACGCTGGTTGTTCTACAAATTTTGTAGTATAGCCGTAGTCACATAGTTTATACCAATTTAAATCATCTTTGCGAAACATGGATTAACCATAGGGTCGTAAAGCTGTATGCCCCTACTTTGCTTACGATATAGTCGGTTTGCCTGGTAATAGGTAATAGGTAATGGGCCAGATGTGATGACTAATAGTAAAATCCAATTCCCAATTCCCAATTCCCAATTCCCAATTACCGACCTCCACAGATATCATAAGTGTTTCAACGAACATGATATCAGTTGTTGTTGCGAATTTCGTCAAACTTTGCACGCACTGCCTGTATATCCTGCCACATCAACCATTTAGGCGCACCTTTTTCCTTAGAAGGATTACGCAGTAAGTAAGATGGATGGAAAATCGGCATACACAAACGCCCTTCCCACTCTAGCCACTGCCCACGAATTTTAGTAATCCCTCGCTTATCACCTGTTATTCCTTTGACCGCAGTTGCACCTGTTAACAAAATAATTTTGGGGTCAACTAAGCGAATTTGTTCTAATAAGTAAGGTTTACAAGCTGCCATCTCGTCAGGAGTAGGCACTCGGTTATTGGGTGGACGACATTTATTGATGTTAGCAATGTATACATCTTCCTCAGTACTCAGGTTCACAGATGCTAAAATTTTCTCTAGCAACTGCCCTGATTTACCTACAAATGGTAAACCTGTTTCGTCTTCGTTTTGGCCTGGGGCTTCCCCAACTATCATGATTAGTGCTTTGAGGTTACCTCGTCCCACAACAGCGTGAGTACGAGTATTTCCCAATTCACAACGGTGGCACTGATTACAATGCTGTGCCAATTCGGCTATGTTGCCGTAAGTTCCTGGAGGTATGGGAATTTTCGAGTCTGTGGGAATCAGATCTTTTTGGTTATCGTTGGAGTTACCGAAGAGGCTGAGTTGAATTTCGCTGCTCATGAAAATCGCGCTTGTTGGGATCAGCACCAGCTGTTTAATCTCAATGAAATATAGTTATATCTCTTGCTTGCTGAATACTGAATATGGGCATGGATTTTATTGTATCAGTAAATTGCAGCCAAAATTCAGTAGGCATCTAAAATGATGAGGGTGGAAGTTTAGATCCCCGACTTCTTGAAGAAGTCGGGGATCTGAGTGCAGTATTTCTAACTAATTTCTAACTATTTGTAGATGTATTTTGCTGATATTGCATGGCTTTTGCGTAATCGCCCAAAGCATAGCAAGCAACTTTCAGACTGGCAAGGGCTTGTTCTTCAATGCGGCGGTCTTTGATGGTTCTGGCTAACAGTAAACGTTCTTCATAGTATTTAATTGCTTTGGTATAGTCACCCAAAGCTTCACAAGCAACACCTAAACTGCCCAGAGACTGTTCTTCACTACGCTTGTCTTTGAGTTGTTTAGCGAGTTGCAAACGCTCCTCATAATAAATAACAGCTTTGGCATAATTGCCTATGGCATAACAAGCATTGCCCAAATTCTTCAGTACTTGAGAAGCACTACGAGCATTATTAAGGGAGCGCGCTATTTTGACACATTGCTCATAGTAGGCGATCGCTTTTGGGTAATTGTCTAAAGCATACCAAGCATTACCGAGATTTTTCAGTACCTGTTCTATGCCCCAGTTATCTTGAAGTTCTTGGACTATTTCTAAGCTTTGCTCCTGATAGGCAATTGCCCGTGTAAAGTTTCCTGAAGCTTTATACACCAATCCCAGATTATTCAATGCAGCAACCTGACTGCGCTTGTCTTGCAACTTTTGCGTTATTTTCAAACACTCTTCCAGATACTCAATTGCTTTGTTATGTTCGTTCAGGTGACGGTAAGCATTACCTAAGTGAGAAAGCGCTTGCATCTGAACCAATAAATCTGGAGTAGTCTTTTCCAAAGCTAGGCACTGTATGGAGTAAGAAATAACACTTTTGTAATCCCCTGAAGCGTAAGCTACTAGTGCTAAAAAAGAAAGTGCCTGTTCTTGTTGTTGTATATCCCCAACTAGCCGAAACAACTCTAGGGCTTGTTGTAATGACTTTAATGCCGGCAACAATTCACCAGCTTGCTGCTGTTGAACTCCCAGTCGCAGCAGCTTGGATGCTTCTGATAATTGTTCATTAGTTCCCTGTGAAAGCAGCTCCTCTTGTGACGCATTTTGGTCAAATTCATGAGTAATTGTGTTCCGCCTGATTTGTTTCAGGTATGTTGCAGGTAGTTGCACCGGAAATGTACTTTTGATTCTGTGGTTCGATTCACCGTTCGACATCGACCAATTCCTGATAAGTTTGGTGATAAATCTAGTGTTCCCAAAACCAGAGTCCATCTTTACATGAAGAAACATTCCGCTGCTGATGAACGCCAGTCGCCTCAACGGGGGGAACCCCCGCACAGCGCTGGCTCCTGATGACTGTTGACTGTTGACTGATAACGACTATCAACAGAGGGATATTTTTTTACTTGCAAGTTCTTTATGGTGAATTTATGGACGGATTATGCAAAGACTGAGCTAGAAGTTATGGAGCGCTTGTTGAAGTCACTGATGATGCGATGGACTTCACTTAGGTAAATACTAGTTTTGCTCAAGAGGCGATCGCCTTTGGTGCAACAGAAAAATTATTTGGCGATTCTCTCTACGCCGCACTTACAATTCTCAGGTTAGTTTGCTTGAGGTGAAGGTTTTCAAGGGGCGCGATCGCACTTTGCATTGAACAAGGCTAAACTGATCAAGGATGAAAATAAAAGAGCGATCGCGCTTAATTGTTATGCTTCCGATTTTGTGTGTTTCTCAAATTTAGCCAGCCTACTTCATCATATTCATTGGCATTTTTGTATTCCACACTTGTTCAAATTCAGCTTTGGTAATGCCAAATTCTTGGATATCCTGTTCACCTAATGGTTTATCGGATAACATCCCATAATTATCTGTCAAGTGGCTCCTATCGTAAAATAATACGTTGCCATTTTCATAAACCTCTATTTGTCTAACAGCCCGTAAATTAGCACCCACTTCCATCAAGTAGGTACAAGTTCCCCAGGCATCATATTCACCACCAAGAGTTTCATCCCAAAACCATTTGCAATATTTCTCAATTTTTTTTGATAGAGACATAATTTATTCACTCCTATGGGGGTTGCTACTTTCAATCAATTGTGCAGTCAATTTTTCTGGAGTTTAGCTGAGCGTATGTTTGTACATTAAATCTGACAAAACGCTTTGGCAAGGCAACATCTTACTAAAAGCTGGTAACTGTCAAGATTAGTTTGATGCCTTTAAATTAATTTTACTTGATTACTTATTTTAGGCATCCACAAGAATCAGCATTCAGAGTAACAACATTATTTTACAGTACTATTCTCAACCTCTGTTTCGTTGGTATAGCGCAGTATCTTTCGCACTTCCATTAATATTATGCCCAACCGATTTTTACCACTACCATCTTTTCCGCACCCCCAATAATAATCAATAGGTGAATTCTCAACAATTTCTTCATTGCCTGTGGAAAGCAAAATTTCCCTGATATCTGCATGGGTTTTAAATTTTCGTAGCACAGCTTTTCGCATAATCTCGTCTTTTACTTGTTCCCAATCTTGACGCAGAGGACGGGTTCTTTCACGCCCCATTTTTGCTGCATCTTTAGGAGATTTGACAAGACGGATTTGTTCTACATGGAATGTATCGGCAAACTTTTGTGCTTGAAAATAATGTTCACTTGTACGCCAATACAAATCATCTAACTCAAAACCGTGGAGTGAAAAGTTAGAGAAACAGCCATATTGTTCACGAGTACTGTAGAAATAAATAGGCATCTATAAACCTCAGCTTTTAAGCTAAAACCTATTTTAACAACTTGGGTTATTCAATTTTGAAATGATACTTAGCAGCATTCACAAGATGTAGAAGTTGTGAAATTCTCTGCGAGAATTGCTTTTAAATTTTTAATTGCTTAAACTGTATGTTCACTACCAGCTAATTCCTTTGGTTCATAGTGACGGCAACCTTGACAGGGGCCACTGGGGTTAACAGCACAGCGGATATAACCAGACTTGGCATTAAATTTACAACTGACATCGCCTATGAGGTAGCCTACCCCATCTAGATAGTAGCGATCGCCTTCAACAGGTCGGATATTTTGCCGTATCCTTACCCCGGAAAAATTCATGGCTGCTTGTCTCATTCGTGAACGTGTTCGTAAATGGGTTTTACGAATCATCCACAGGGAAAACAGGGACGGTAAAAAACCAACGATAATTACCAAAAGTGTCTTTAACACCTTCTTTTACCTCTTTTATACGCTGATTGATGATCGTCCCTACTGTTACACTCTTGTTGTTTCCAATAGTGCAACCCCTAGGGCAATTACGCCTTTTTGCTTCCAGAAGCAGCTTTTCCCACTGTTGAGAAGTTGGGAAAGTTGTTGCGGATTACTATGGCAGTGTGGCATCCAGTGACTTGAAAAAAGTACTAACTACCACTTTAACCAGCATAACTGTTACAGCCTGGGGTGTGACCTATGGTTGAGTCTTGAAAATTTTAAGATTTGTTGATTAGTACTCTTTAAAAAAGTAATTTATATCACCATCAACTGTACTCTTGTTTTTTCTGTGTCGCTGCGATGCCAATTTTTTTCTTTGAGTTTGCTGGCGGAGTTTCTGGGCTAACAGTGTAGCTTCCCTTTCTGCTCGGTATAAATCTATTTTCCGTGTTGTGAGGATAAATGACTCATCTGGGTTTTGTCTTACCCAAGGAACGCTAACTGTTAAATACTGACAAATGCTTTTATGTGGTTTACTATTCTCTTGCAGATAATTTCTTTGCCTGTTAATAGTACTAGCTATTGCCTTCAACTCCAATATTGTGGCTTCTAACTCTGCTGCCATGTGATTGATACGTTGTACTTGCACCACCAAACGCTCCCACCCAGCACTCATATTTTCTTGTTCGGGTTGTAGTGGCACTATTGCATTATTCACAGTTGTAGGCTTTAACAGCGAAGACGGGAGTGAAATCTGATTTTTGTAGCTGTATTCGATTTGTTTCATACCTTCTCTTGCCAGGCTACTGAACTTGTAAGGAATTTTAGCAGTATTTAGTACAAAAGTACTAAATACTGCTTTTATCATATCTCCCCTGCTCCCCTGCTCCCCCGCTCCCCTGCTCTCCTCCTTGCTATAACCTTAATCCAACTCTCGCCGCCCTTCCAAAGCTCTTGCAAGCGTCACCTCGTCGGCGTACTCTAAATCACCACCCACAGGTAAACCAAAAGCAATTCGTGTCACCTTGGTAAATGGTTTGAGTAGTTGCCCAACATACAGTGTTGTTGTCTCCCCTTCCACACTCGGACTAATTGCCAAAATTACTTCTTGAGGTTTTTGCTGACTCACCCGCCGCACCAAAGCTTGAACAGTTAACTGTTCTGGGCCAATACCATCAATAGGGGAAATTACCCCACCTAAAACGTGATACTTGCCTTTATACTCGCGGGTTTTTTCCAGCGCAATCACATCACGAGAATCAGCTACTACACAAATTGTGTTAGTGTCACGGTTGACATTGCGACAGATTTCACAAACTGGGTCAGCAGAGAGGTGAAAGCAGACAGAACACAAGCCTACCTGTTTTTTTGCTTCAATCAAGGCTTGCGCCAAAGCTTCTACTTCTGCTTCTGGCCGTTTTAAGATATGCAAAGCTAGACGCTGGGCTGTTTTAGGCCCAACTCCAGGTAAGCGTTGTAGCTGCTCAATTAACCGTGCTAGAGGACGTGCGTAAACCGTGGCTTTATCTCCAGAATGTTTTTACCTTAACTATAATGACATTGTTACAGAATTTTGGAGTGGCTATTCAACTACTCAAAGAGTATGGGAATTATTTATAGTGAGTTGCTGGATTAAAGATTCAGCTTCCCAAATCCGAAATTCAGTCCTGGTTAGTATTTGTGCCTCATCTATTGAGAGTGGCGAAGTTTGTGCCTTCATAATTTGAGCTAAATGACTGTAAAGCTCAAGCCTTTTTTGATAATTTTGTGGTTGTAGCAGCTGTTCATCACAAGCACTCAGAGTATCGTAAGCAGCTAGATAATTTTTTTGCTGACAATGAGCATAAAAAGCATCAACATAATCTGCTAGATTATCTTCCCAATCCCAATTTTCTAGCCAATCACCTTCTATATCTTCAACATAGAGATGAATATGCTCTGAACCATAAGTTTGCTTATCTGCTTGTAATTGCTGAGATGCTTGCAGAAATTTTCCTTCTACTTCGGAGCTTGACTCATTATACATGTTTACATTTTCAGTCATGTGTTATTCAGAGAAGGGTATAGTGGCAATAAATTCTGCTGGACGCTCATTACTTTCTTTCAGGATAGCATCTGCTAAGCTAACAAGATTCTCCAAACGTTTCACGCTAGCATCATGAGAAATGAGTAAACGTCGTTTAATTACCCAATATGTGAGAGTACTGTTCCATCGTTGTTGCTCACTTATAAAATCTGGGTTGCGTTGTCCATCACGAAATATAGGAATGCCTTTAAGCTGGATAAAGACAGGCTCAAGTTCACTAGGAACATGACTAACCAAGTAAATCTGTCGCCATTGATAAATCAAGAATATAACGGTGTGAAGCACTCCCGTCAGACTTGGCATTAATTTTTTGAGTGAGAGCAGAAATCAGGGCTTGGTCATTACCTGTATATTGTTCCAATAACAGTTTTTCTATCCAGTTAGAAAATTTAGGGTCTTGCAGACTAAACCACATAGGTAATATCTCACTGTACCAATACCATTCGGTTACAGATAAATTCTTTTCCTTTAAGAATTTTGTTATTTCTTCTTGAGATAAATTCAAACGAGGTTTGATGTCATATAGATAGGTTTGGATATCGTAATAAAATTCATTAATAAACTCAATTAAAAACTGTTTCTTATCAAGAAGTTCATCCTTAAATTTTGAAAGTGTAGCCCCAATTGTATTAATGCGAACTACTAATTTAGGTTCTATCTTTAAAGCTTCTCGCTTTAGACGTTGCAACCTTGGCTTAATTTCATTCGCGTATAGTTTAATTCTCTCGGCTGGCAAGTAACATCTCCAGTAAATAGCCACCGCAGTGTTTTCTCTGCGTAAAATTAATAATAACTATATATCATCTTATAAAAGCAAAAACGCCCCCCGTTTCCGGGGGGCGTTTTTTATTGGGCTAAGACTTGATTATTAGCCGTTGATAGCAGGAGCGCTCATTGCAACAGGAGCAACTTCACCAGCAGCCAAGTCTAAGGGGAAGTTGTGAGCGTTACGCTCGTGCATTACTTCCATACCCAAGTTAGCGCGGTTGATGATGTCAGCCCAGGTGCTGATGACGCGACCTTGGGAGTCAATCACTGATTGGTTGAAGTTGAAACCGTTCAAGTTGAACGCCATGGTGCTGACACCCAGTGCGGTAAACCAAATACCCACTACAGGCCAAGCAG
>NZ_JAECZC010000050.1:15496-23238 GCF_016056305.1 Amazonocrinis nigriterrae CENA67
CGCCGAACCAACCGACATAAATCCGGTTTTCGGTGCTGGTGATCCAGTTGCAGAACCGCTCCCATACGTTAGCGCTTTCGCGTCTTTGTAAGGTTGTGGTCATTTTTTTATGAATGCTTTGGTTTTTATGATTTTGTAGGTAAACTTGCTTACCTGTGCTATAGCTTAAAAGAAAAATTGAGATTTGTAAAGCTCTTTTAATTAAATTTTTCTTATGAAATTGATTTATTTTTGTGATGAATCGCGTCTGTTGACGTGATTCATCCAGTTTCATCAGCCAGGAGGCCAGGCCATTTGCCGTCCTCCGAGGATATGTAGATGTAAATGATAGACGGTTTGACCACCGTCAACATCGGTGTTGATGACAACGCGATAACCGTTTTCCAGTCCAGCTTCTTGGGCAACTCTCTTAGCAGTTAACAACAGATGTCCCAAAAGAGCTTGATCATCAGATTCGGCTTCATCTAGTTTAGCGATGGGTTTTTTCGGAATGACGAGGATGTGAACTGGTGCTTGGGGGGCAATATCTTTGAATGCCAAGGCTAATTCATCTTCATAGATGATATTGGCTGGAATTTCCCGACGAATGATTTTGCTGAAAATCGTTTCTGTGGTTTCACTCATATGGATTTACCTACTTATATGTTAGTGATTCTAAAGGTTTACTGTTATATAACAAATGCTTGCTAGAGTCTGGAGTGCATCAATTATCGGCATCGATGCGGTGAAGGTAGGCGTGGAAGTCGATGTGTCAGGGGGATTGCCCGGAATTGTTGTCTTGGGATTGCCAGATTCAGCAATTCAGGAATCCAAAGAAAGGGTGAAAGCAACTTTGAAAAATGCTGGCTTTGCTTTTCCCATGCGTAAGATAGTAATTAATTTAACTCCGGCAGATTTACGCAAGGAAGGGCCGTCTTTTGATTTGCCTATTAGTGTGGGAATTTTAGCGGCTTCTGAACAAGTGAGTGCTGATTTGTTGGGAGATTATCTATTTCTAGGGGAAGTCTCGCTTGATGGTACCTTACGGCCAGTTGCTGGTGTTCTTCCGATTGCTGCAACTGCTCAAAAAATGGGAATTGCTGGTTTAATTGTACCTGTTGATAATGCCCAAGAAGCAGCTGTGGTGCAAGGCTTGGCTGTTTATGGGTGCAAAGATATTTGTGAGGTGGTTGATTTTTTAAATAATCCACAGCTTTACAAACCTGTGCAACTAGATAACTCAGGGGAGTTGCCACAAATATCTTACCATAGTGCAGATTTGCAGGATGTCAAAGGACAAGCTCATGCCCGTCGTGCTTTAGAAATTGCTGCTGCTGGCGGTCACAATTTAATCTTTGTGGGGCCGCCTGGTAGCGGTAAAACTATGTTGGCACGGCGCTTACCGGGAATCCTACCACCTCTAGAATTCGCTGAAGCTTTGGAAGTGACTCGCATTCATTCAGTAGCTGGTTTATTAAAAAATCGTGGGTCTTTAGTACGCGATCGCCCTTTCCGCAGCCCCCACCACTCAGCATCGGGGCCTTCTCTGGTTGGTGGTGGTAGCTTTCCCCGTCCAGGTGAAATTTCTCTATCACATAGAGGTATTCTTTTTCTCGATGAGTTAACAGAATTTAAACGTGATGTCTTAGAATTTTTGCGTCAGCCTTTGGAAGATGGGTATGTGACGATTTCCCGCACGAAACAATCTGTAATTTTTCCTGCACAGTTTACTTTAGTGGCGAGTACCAATCCTTGCCCTTGCGGTTTTTATGGCGATACCATTCAACAGTGTACCTGTTCACCAAGGCAACGCGAGCAATATTGGGCTAAGCTTTCTGGGCCATTGATGGATCGAATTGATTTACAAGTAGCGGTGAATCGCTTGAAACCAGAGGAGATTACTCAACAACCTATGGGAGAACCATCTCTATCAGTGAGGAAACGAGTGCAACAAGCACGCGATCGCGCTGTCACCCGCTTCCAAGGAGAAGCAAATCTGCGTTGCAATGCCCAAATACAAAGTCGTCATTTGCAAAAATGGTGCAAGCTGGATGATGGTAGTCGGAATTTGTTGGAAGCGGCTATTAGAAAATTAGGTTTATCAGCAAGGGCTAGCGATCGCATTCTCAAAGTAGCGCGTACTATTGCAGATTTGGCTGGTGATGATCACCTAAAAGCTAATCATGTGGCGGAGGCGATTCAGTATCGTACTATTGATCGGATGCAATAATTGTTGCTTCAAGCACTGATTCCCCTTTGCATTGACCAGACAGCGCTGTGGTGTTAGCGTTAACTGCTGTTGAGTTACCATTCATCATGTGTGTAGCTTGATGAAATTTATATTATTTAATCTTCAAAAAGCTAAAAATATCTGCCGTTTGTACCTGCCAATCTGCCAACACTTCGAGAACAGGTAATATATCAGTATCATATTTCACTTCAGGCAACTTGTTTGGTTGAAATACCATCACTGATTTATTATTAGGAAATGCCGACAAACAAATAATCTGAGACTAGTAGTTAATCTGCAAATTTACAGTCAATTACAGCAATTTTGCCAAAGGCAAAGTAAACCCAGGCACAACATCTTCACCACTCAAAATTGCTGTAGCTGGATACTGGGTAATTGAACCTTCCTGACGATAAACCAAAGCTTGCTGATTTTGGCGGTCAATTAACCATCCCAACCACACACCATTAGCAATATACTCTACCATTTTGGCTTGAAGTTTTTGTAAGCTGTCATTTTGAGAACGAATTTCAATCACAAAGTCGGGTGCTAAGTTGATAAATTTGTCTTCTTGCTGATCCCACCCTTGTGGTAAACGTCCTTTAGCCACAAAAGCAGCATCAGGCGCTCTGACAGCAGTATTTGCTAACCTAAAACCAGCACTTGGGCCGAATACTTCGCCCAAATCTTGGCTTTCTACCCAAATTAGGAGATAGGCAGTTGCTTTTGCTTCTCTATTTCCAGAAATTCCACCAGTTGGAGGCATAGTTTCTAATGTTCCATTGGCATTTCGTTCAAAACGCAGTTCTGGGTTTTGCGAACTCATCAGCATTAATTCTTCATCAGTGACAGTATACAAAGACTCCACTGTTATTTTTTCGCTGTTCATGATTATGCGATCGCAAGCTTGATGGACACTTTCACTCTAACTGATTACAGGGGACTGGGGACTGGGGACTGAGGAATTTAAAAACCCCCAGCTTGGGGAGTGGGGGTTTAGCATCAGGATTAGTGAAAAGCGATCGCGATCGCTCTAGTCAACTCCCGAAACAGCATATTAGCAACCTTAGAGCTGAGCTTGGACTGCAAATGTTTACCGTTGAGTAATTGTTTGCCAGAAGCATCAACATTTTTCTTAAGTTCGGCTTTATACTCAGCAATCTCAAGGCCAATATTATTGTCAGGCAAGCGGTCAACTTCAATTTTAGTTATGACATGTTGCCAGAAGTTCATTCTGCAAAGTGCTGAACCGCTACCTTTTTCCACCAGCTTATCGCCGGATTGCTCCAGGACTGTACCCATACCTAACCTCAGCTTGAAAGCGTCCCGGCTGCGGTTACGTTTAACCCGCTTCACGTCACCGGGGGAGAATTTCACAACACGTTTCCCGTTTTCGCGGGTGACTTCCTTCTTCTTTACCTCCCGGACTTCTCGCTCAATCAACGGTTTACCATTGACCAGGAACGCTTCAAACGGGTAAATCCGACTCAGCAGCCTGGCACGAACCCGCAAACCGAATTTGAAATTGTCAAAAACCTGGTTGTACTTAAAAAACTGGTGATCATTAACCAGTGCTTTCAGTTCTACCTCCAGGCGTTGCTCCTCCAGGGCGATATCACACAACCAATCAGCGTGCAGCCTGACAAATGGATCTATGGAAAATCCAAATTGTACTGCTACCGACTGCTGGTAGGCTTTAGTGAGGGATTTGTAAGTTGCTGGGTGTACCTCCAGTTCCCGCTGCGCTAACCAACCCCACAATGGAGGGACATTTCCCAGCTTGGTAGTTTCAGTTTTACTGTGTGCCTTTTCTGGGAATTGCCACGCCAGGGCCTGACGGGTGTAGTTAATGATTGGCGACTGTACACGGTTGAGGTGTTCTAGTTTCTGCACCAGTTCCCGCAGCTGGTCAATAACCTCGGGCCTGTGCATGAGAAATTGGCGCTCGTTGAGTTCACCAGACTCTAGCTGATTCTCTTGATCTAAAGCGTAAGCAGCCATCGCCAAAGCGTCAGCAGCATCAGACTTGTTAGGTAGGTTCTTACCACCGCGATAACGCCGCAGTTCAATGTGACCAACCCAGAGAATTTTAACTCCTAAGCTTTCTAAAATCCTTGCCCATAGTCTAGAGTAATGATTGCCTGTTGGCTCAAGGATTGCCACATCAGGATTATTATCTTTTACATAATCAGCAAAATCAAAAGCTGATTTTTGATTGCCTTTAGGCTTAGGACTAGAGTAAAAAGTAGGGAATAAATTATTAGCTTTAGTCCGTGACTTTTGCCAATAATTCTTTAATCCGCCTTTGGGATAGGATGTTAAAATATGACAAGTAACGCTTGATTTACTAACATCAACTCCCAAAGATGTTATTGATTTAATTGTCATGGTTCTGCCGATAATTGGGGTTTAGTGTTCGTGCTGCCAACACGATGTTAAAAGCCCAGTTTTGACGCTTGAATCCCCTAACACCCCACCAAAAGAGGGGCGCGATTCACTCTTAACGCTGGGTTTATCCCGGTCGTTCGCGCCGCTGGTGCGCTTGAAAGTGTGAACACCCCACAGACTGGGTGTGCATTTCATTTTTAACGCCCCAAGCAGCGCGAAACATGGGGCGGATTGCTTTGGACACAACCCGCGACGGGGGCGTTATTGCCCCCGTTTCGGCTACTGTGTCAGGTAGCCATCATCAGGCGGTTATTCTTCTTCGTCGTCCTCCTCTTCCTCTTCTTCGGGCAATGAGTCAACGATTTCTATTAGTTTGCTTGAAGCTGGCTCTAATATTTTTTTGATTTCAATCTCTACACCAGGCATGGCATACTCTTCGTCTTTTATGCAACTCAAAGCAGCATCAATTTTAGCTTTGACGTAAAGGAATGAATGCCAAAGTATGTAGTAATCCCAACTCGGATCAGGTTGCCAAATATTATTAGTTGTTTCAGAGTTACTCATATTACCTCATCAAATTAAAAAGGTATGTTGTAAATTTGCTCATCCAAAGTACCAGTGCCTTTAAAAAAACCATACTCAGGTAAATCTCGTTCGACTTCGAGACAGTTATCAGAGTAAATGTATTGCAGTCTTTCAGGTTCAGCGAAACCTTGTGAATGCCAATATTTGATGATTTCCTGTCTTTGTTGAGGTGATTTAAACCACAGTATGCGACTAAAATCAACATAAATACCTTCACCTTTGATAACTGTTAAAACTCCACCTCTAATCATTAGTTATTGCTGATATCTCCTCAAGAAATTATCGAGTTCACCATTAGTTACTTGGTCGTAAGTGGCAATAACAATTGATGGTTGGTCAGATTGATCATCAACTCGCTGTATTGAAGCTGTGATATTTCGCTGCTGCAATAGTGCTTGCACTTCTGGGGATTCTAAAGCGGCTTGTGCATCAGCACAGTCACGCGCTCGATATGGAAAAATAATTTGACTCACATCAGCAGGTGCATTATTAATGAATTGCAACATCCATTTTTTGCCCTGTTCAATTGGCGGTTCGGGAATATAAAACTCAACTGAGACATTTTTCTGTACAAGCATTCGCTGTATATCGAAACTACGATGTGCTTGTTCAAATACAGCTAAATTGGCCTCATCTTCAACGGGGATGCGGACTACTTCATCCCGTAGAGCTAACCGAATCTGTTGTTTAATAATCTCCTTACCTCGACTAATTGCGGCTTGACTCATAATTGCCTCCGATTTTTAAAACGGTGATTACAGTTGCAGCGCTGTTGAATGAGCGCTGTAGCTTCTACCCAAACTTGATGAATGGCTGTGGCATCTTCATCAGAAAATATTTGCTTGTCGCCGTTGTGCCAGGTGACAACGACGAAATCCTTTGATTTACCAATTTCGGTAACTGCTTCGGCTGCTGGTACAAAGTGAAGCTGGCGAACTTGGGCTAGGTTCAACCAACCAGAGTTAGGTGTTTTGCAAGTAAACACGCTGTTGACTGATATAATTTGCATAATTTCTTGGTTCCGTTGCGCGGATTCAAAAGAGCGATCGCGTGACTCCATTAACCGCGCGATCGCAACAAAATTTCAGTTTGATTACACCTGGTCAATCAGAAACCGGATTAAGTCTTGTTTGGTAGAAGTAGGCATTGGCATTAATTGAACACCAACTGCTATAGCTCGGTTGCTGATTCCGGCTGCTTCGCCACACAAACTGAGAGCCAGGCTGTTGATGAGGTAAAATTTGTCACGCTTAGACATGTTTTCAAAATGGCTACCAAACTCTTTTTCTAAGTCCCCCAGCAGGGTATCGTCGCCGGGAGTGTGGTTGGTGTAATATCCCAGTGGTTTACCCATCACGACTCCTGTTTGATGTCGTACACTACAACAAACTCGGCTTGTGGTACATGTTTGCGTAAAAAAGCTAGTTGATCATCGGCATCTTGGCGGTTAAAATATCGCCCAACGCATTCATATTGACAAGTTTTAGACGTGCAGAAAATCGCCCACGGTTTATTTAGTGAGTGTAGCTTGCATATTTAAAATCCTTGAGTTTTTAAGAAATCACCAGCACTCTAGCGGTGTGCTGGTGTTGTTTTATGAACGTTAACGAAGCAGTTATACATAGTCGCGCCAGTAGGCGGGTGTATGCTGGCGCTACTGATGGCTATTTATGTCACACCTCACAATTTGTTTGTTGATTAGCGTCTAAATTTATACCTCGTGTATCTTGTAGGAAAGCCAGCAACGGAAAGTTGAGTGTTACTGGCAAGTACTAGTGCTTGTGGGTACACGGGGGAATTGAACCCCCAGCAAGGCCGCCGAGGCTCACTTAAACCGTTAATGCACCCAGGAAACGCCAGCAGTGCCGGCGAGTGTGAAAACCCTATGAAAATTCAGACTAATCGCATTGTGTTGTGGTGTTTTATACCTCCAATCAACGGCATGTTCAGTTATCAGTTAACAGTTGACTGTTAACTGTTGACTAATAACTCAGCACTCAGCACTCAATACAATCGCAATTCACACGGGACTAAGTATGGCTGAACTACTCTTCATCAGTGTTCGCTTGCCAAATACATAAGCTGTTAACTTCCCGCTTTTGCTGTTATGCAATGGGTGCGAGTATCAGTTGTGAACTAGCCAAAGTAATTTCTCTGCCGAGGTTTTTACTTCGGCTGGTCTTCTGTTGTTTACAAAAGCAAGCATACTTGCTTTCTCTTATGGATGTCAAGCGTGCTTGCTTTTTTCTTAAAAATATGGCAAGAAAGAAGAAACCGGAAAATCCTGAAGATATGCCAGCCTTGCAAAGACTGCGCGAAGCTGCTGGCCTGACGCAAGCAGAACTAGCAAGCCGTATCCCTGACAAATCTAGAAAGAAAACTTTGAGTAGGCAAGTAATTAGTGGATGGGAGAGAGGAGAGTATGAGCCAGAGTTAACTATTCCCCAAGTCAAAGCTTTGTGTCGTGCCTTGGGCAAATCATTAGAGGATCTGCCTGATGATTTTGGCCCACCAAGCAAGGAGGTAACTGGCAGCTGATCAATTAAGCAGGCGCGACGCA
>NZ_JAECZC010000050.1:23526-23774 GCF_016056305.1 Amazonocrinis nigriterrae CENA67
CTGCTCCCCAATGCCCAATGCCCAATGCCCAATACCCAATTAGACAAATGGAAGATCCAATAACACAGATCCTCGAAAGCAAATTACAGAAATTAGTAGATTACATTTACAGCCTTCACCCCGACTTAGAACCAGGTGAAATAGCAGCTATTACCGCATTTCTCATTGACGGCTTACCAGCGGTAATTGAATCGTGTGATTTAAAGCCAAATATTCACGACATGGCGGCAAGCCTCAAACAGAAACGC
>NZ_JAECZC010000050.1:25758-66589 GCF_016056305.1 Amazonocrinis nigriterrae CENA67
CAGCACTTTGCAGAATGAACTTTTGGCAACATGTCATAACTAAAATTGAAGTTGACCGCTTGCCTGACAATAATATTGGCCTTGAGATTGCTGAGTATAAAGCCGAACTTAAGAAAAATGTTGATGCTTCTGGCAAACAATTACTCAACGGTAAACATTTGCAGTCCAAGCTCAGCTCTAAGGTTGCTAATATGCTGTTTCGGGAGTTGACTAGAGCGATCGCGATCGCTTTTCACTAATTCCTGATGCTAAACCCCCACTTCTCCAAGCTGGGGGTTTTTAAATTCCTCAGTCCCCAGTCCCCAGTCCCCAGTCCCCTGTTATCGGTTAGAGTGAAAGAATCATGTCTGTCACAGAACTGATGGCAGAGTTAACCCAACCTCACAAGCCAATGCTGTCAAAGGTCGTTGTCTAGGGGAAGAACGCGCTCCAGGTAAATTAAAGGTCGTAAATTATGGACGTGGATAAAATTCTCAAACGCTATGCTGCTGGAGAAAGAAGCTTTCAGCGAGTAAATCTGCAAGAAGCAGAATTGACCAATGCCAACCTCAAAGGCGCAGATTTTAGCAATGCCGATTTACGTCAGACGAGGCTGGGTAAAACCAACTTCAACCAAGCATGTCTGCGGGAGGCCAACCTGAGTGAAGCGATCCTCTGGGGAATAGACTTAAGTGAAGCAGATTTGTATTGCGCCATTCTGCGTGAGGCTGATTTAACTGGTGCAAAGCTGGTTCAGACCCGCCTAGACAAAGCTAATTTAATCAAAGCTAGTTTATGTGGTGCTAATTTGAATGGTGCAAAGCTCTCTGGTTCTCTACTAATTCAAGCAGACTTGCGTCCTAGTTCCAATCAACGCACAGACCTGGGATATGCGGTTTTAACTGAGGCAGACTTGAGTTACGCTGACTTGCGAGCCGCTTCACTGCACCATGCTAAGTTAGATGGAGCAAAGCTGTGTCGGGCAAATCTGAGTCGGACAATCCAATGGGGAGATTTGGCAACGGATCTTAGTCAAGCTAATCTGCAAAGAGCAGATTTGAGCTATGCAGATCTAAATAGTGCTATTTTGCGAAAGGCTAATCTGCAAGGAGCAGACTTAACCGGAGCCATTCTCACTGACGTTGATTTCCAGGGCGCGATCATGCCCGATGGCACGGTTCATGATTAAAGATGGGCGATCGCTAATTAACAATTAGTTATACTACTAATTAGTTATCAAGCAAGATTGTCCTGACTATTAAATCTCCCTATGCCCAAAGCTAAGCCATCCAAGACCGATGCAACTGTTCTTGTAGCAGTTGCTGACTACTTTAAGGTTTTATCAGAGGTGAGTAGATTACAAATTTTGGCCTGTCTCAAGTCAGGCCCAATGAATGTAATGGAAATTGCCGAGGCTACTGGCTTAGGGCAGGCAAATCTATCTAAGCATCTGAAAGTATTAACTCAGGCGGGGGTTTTATCTCGTCAGCCCAAAGGCACAAGTGCTTATTATGAGATTGCCGATCCCATGATTTTTGAGCTTTGTGAGTTAGCCTGCGATCGCATTAGTGAGCGTGTACAACAGCAGGCTGAAAGCCTAAAAGCTTTTGGCAGCAAAACAGCAATTTTTTGAACAAAAATATCCCCTACCCTCAACAAGAAAACACCACAAAATGCGATCGCACCAGCTAACGAACTGTTCCCCGCAATGCTTCAGTATCAATTGGTTTGATGAGATAGAGTAGCAACAGATTCCAGACAATTGCCGTAATCCAAGGTAATTTGCGGACAAGCTTCACAACTATTGGCCCAGAACTACGGTCAATCTTCAACAGTTTCATGTTGTAATCTGAACAGCGATGCAGACGTGGGAAAAACTGGGGATGTTCAGTATTTAGCTTCACCGGAAAAGCACGACCCGCAGTTTCGTTAGTTTCGTATACAACTTGCCGATCAAATTCTGTTGCATTCAGCCCTAGTGAGTGATAAAAACCAGCCCGTTCGTGAACTGTCATGGTGTGGGTAGCAAATACTGATAATAGGAAAAAGCGACTCCATAATCTTGCTTTCCAGTTATTCCAAAGTTGAGGTTGAGAACGTAAAAGTACTTTAAATATATCCCCGTGGCGGTTTTCGTCCTGACACCAACTCTCAAAGTAGCGAAAGATGGGGTAAAACTGGTTTTCTGGATGCTTTTCTAGATGGCGATAGATAATAATGTACCGCCAATAACCAATTTTTTCTGATAGGTAGACAGTATAGATTACCCACTCTATTGGGAAAAACGTATAAGTACGGGTTTTAGTAACAGTGGCTAAATCTAGGGAGAGTTTAAAATCGCCCATTGCTTTGTTGAGAAATCCGGCGTGGCGGGCTTCATCACGCGCCATCAGTTGAAATATCTCGGCTAGCAGTGGACTGCGGTTTTTCAACTTGCGGGATAATTCCTTGAAGAGCAAGAAACCAGAAAACTCAGAAATACAAGAGCGTTCCAAATACTCAATAAATGCCTGCCTTGCTTCACCATCAATGTGTTCCCAAGACTGCTCAAACGCCTCATCCCGAACAAAATGATGGCGGTTGTAGTCCGCAACAGATAAATATAAGCCTGGGCATTGTGGGGCGATCGCAAATACTATTAACCATTAAAGGTGGTGATTCTACCTGAAATAAACGTTCTACTAAAAAGTTGGGAACCAGAGCCAAAGCTGTGAACTTTTCAAACTTAATTATATCAGCATTTTTCTCATAGCAATCATGTCTGCTAACCGTCCCAAATAGATTATTGAAGGGCATTGTGTATTTATAAATTTTGAATTTTCACTCTTAATTTCTGCTGTATGTTGTATCTTCATCCAGACCAAGAAAACTTTAAGTATAAAGTTTTGATAAAGTCAGCGTTTGATTACCTAGTTGAATTGATTTTGTCCAACTTAGTTGGTAGGATACTAGAAACCAAAAAAACTTGTTAGTAACAAAGTATACTCTAATGAATAATCTTTCACTAGTAATTAAAAAAGTACCAGAACCATCAATTTCAGGAGGTCTTTCAGTTGGTGTATCTTTACTCATACTTTTGAAGCTGCGTAGAACTCGCCAAGTATTGCAGTAGAGTGCATTACTATTTAGAAGCTTAAATTCTGAACCTACGACAGTTATAAAAATTCAACTGTTACAGTCCGAACCTTACTAAAGAGTTTTCTTACTACACCAATTTATATACAGGATAAAATTTGATTTTGAAAGCAACATTTGTCACAAAGTTTATTGCTCTAGGATTAGGATTGGTTACATTATGTACCGCAACTTCTGCTAAGGCTGCTGTCTTGACTTATCAAGGTGATACTACAAATCAGCCGACTTGGCGACGTACTGCACCAGGCGATCCCCCTGTTCTAGTAAGTGGTGAAAGAGACGGAACAATGGGTATGATCGTACCTTACAGCGTTTTTCAGTTTGTGGTTGAAGAATCAGGTTTGTATACATTTAGCAGTAGTGTACCTGGAGCGACATCAGCAAATGATGGAGCCTGGGATAATTTTTTAGTTTTATATCAAGACAGTTTCAATCCCACTAAGCAATTGACCAATGTCCTCATTGCAAATACTACTCCTAATAACGGTAGCCCGGCATTCAGCCGACAACTAACTGCTCAACGAAATTACTTTTTAGTCACAACTGGTCGGCGAGTAAATGACTTTGGTACTTTTACTAACACAATTAGCGGTTCGGGCAAAATTGTAGCAGTACCCGAATCAGATTCAATACTTGGCACATTAGCTGCTGTTAGTGCTGGCTTACTTGTGTATCAGCGAAAACGAGCTAGTGCAAACATAGTTAATTAACTGCGTTTAGGTACAACTACTCTGCCCAATTGGGTGGAGTGGATGGGGTAATTTGTGGCGATCGCGCTGCCTGTGTCAAATTCTAGCAGTTGTCGGGGGAGGCGATCGCACTTTGTCATATCAATATTAATAAGTCCTCATTTTCAAGCTTTATTTGTTTGAGTCAAACCGATGATTTTTGTTCTCTTTTAATTGATGTCAAAAATTAAACAGCCAAAAACCTTTGAATCACATCTTGGCTAAGTTCGTCAGTTGAACCAGAGGCGACAATACCGCCTTTTTGCATAGCGTAGTAGTAATCGGCTTGCCGGACAAAATGTAAGTGTTGCTCTACTAATAATACAGAAATGCCTGTGGTTTCAACGATACGACGGACTGCTGCTTCAATTTCCAGGATGATGGAGGGTTGAATACCTTCGGTGGGTTCATCCAATACGAGTAATTGGGGTTGTCCCATTAAAGCACGAGCGATCGCTAATTGTTGCTGCTGTCCCCCACTCAAATCACCACCCATCCGCGAAAGCATGGTTTTTAGCACAGGAAATAAGCTAAAAATTTCTTCGGGAATTTCTGCTTTTTTTACTGGTTTGCGTCTGGCTTCTAACCCCAGCAGCAAATTTTCTTTGACTGTTAAACGGGGGATAATTTCTCGTCCTTGGGGAACATAACCAATTCCTAATTTTGCTCTTTGATCTGGAGATTTGGAGTTGATTAATTGTTCATCTAAGTTAATTGTACCGCTGCGGGGTTTGAGTAATCCCATGATGGTTTTGAGTAGGGTGGTTTTTCCTACACCATTACGTCCAATTAAGCAGACCATTTGTCCGGATGGTACGCTTAAATCTACATTGCGGAGAATGTGGCTTTCGCCATAGTAGACGTTGAGGTTAGAGATTTTTAGCATTAGTTCACGCAGAGGCGCAAAAGCGCAGAGAGGAAGAATTGAGTTTTTATAGTTTTTTATGAGATGGATTATTCAACTGCTTAGAAGTCATTGGCGTAAGCTTTTGCCAAGTCAGCATCAATACTTTCATTGTCTATACCTGTGGGATAACCCAAGCTAATTGCACCTGCATAATTAAGTAGCTGTTGAAGTGTTTGTTCTGGTTTTGCTTCTGGTTGTGGCTTAGCACCAGTCACAATACCATGCCCTATGCCCAAGGTGAAGTTTTTCATTCTTGCTGTTGTCCTAGATATACTTCAATCACACGAGAGTCATTTTGCACTTCCTCAAAATTGCCTTCACACAACACCGAACCTTCATGTAATACTGTTACTTTCCGAGCAATTTGACGCACAAATTCCATATCATGTTCAATGACTAAAATTGAATGAATTTGCGCTAGCGCTAAAAGTAATTCGCCGATATTATAAGTTTCTTCATCTGTTAAACCTGCAACTGGTTCATCAACGAGTAATAAATTAGGGGACTGTGCTACTAACATGCCAATTTCTAAACGTTGTTTTTCTCCGTGAGAAAGTAACCCAGCTTTGATATCTGCTTTAGCAGTTAAACCAATTGTTTCTAATAATCCTTTAATACTATTCTTTTCAGCAGCATGAGGACGACCAAACAAGGTAGAAAAGACATTTTTATTGCGGTTGCTGGTAATTTCTAAATTTTCACGCGGTGTTAAGTTCAAGTAGACTCTGGGTGTTTGAAATTTCCGTCCAATTCCCAATCTGGCAATTTGATGTTCGGGTAAAGAACGCAGATTTTTTCCTTTAAATAAAACTCGCCCTACTGTTGGTTGTACTTTTCCGGTAATCACATCTAGAAATGTTGTCTTCCCCGCACCATTGGGGCCAATGACTACCCGCAATTCACCAACATCCATGCTAAAGTTTAGCTGGTTGAGAGCTTTAAAACCATCAAAGCTTACAGTTACGTTTTCAGTTTCTAATATTTTCACGTTCATGTTGCACTTGGGCGTCTTCTTCTAAAGCAGGATATGTAGCAATTTCTTGACGACGTTTGAAAAGAGGAAAGTCTTGATTACGCAACCATCCTACTATGCCATCAGGAAGCACTGTCACAACTATTAAAAATAGTGCCCCTTGGAAAAATAACCAAATTTCGGCAAATTGTTCACTTAAAAAAGCACGGGCATAATTAACTAATAAAGTTCCCACAATAGCCCCAATTAAAGTAGCGCGTCCTCCCACCGCTACCCAAATCACCATTTCAATAGAAAAAGCAATATCCATTGCTCTGGGTGATACAGAACCACTTTGGAGGGTGTAAAATGCTCCTGCTATGCCAGCGATCGCACCGGAAACTGCAAACACCAATACTTTAAAATCTGTAGGATCATAGCCAGAAAATCGCACTCGATTTTCATCATCACGAATGGCTATCAACAATCTACCAAAACGTCCACTAGTCAACCAACGACAAACTCCATAGGTAACTGCAAGGAACACCACCGTCAAAACATAAAAAACAAATTGTGTTTTGGCATCACTCACCGTTGCCCCAAACAAAGTTGTAAAATCTATTAAACCATTGGTGCCATTAAAAAGTTGTTGTTGACCATTAAAGAAATTGAAAAATACAATAATTGCGGCTTGAGTCAAAATCGAAAAATAAACACCTTTGATGCGATTACGAAAGACTAAATACCCCAACAATCCCGCTAATAAACCTGGGATAATCACCACAGCAGCTACAGCCACCGGAAAAAAATAAAAAGGTTGCCAAAACCAGGGAAGTTCCGTTACCCCATAAAGTCCCATAAAATCAGGTAACTCACCAGATGGAACTTGCAGTTTCAGGTACATAGCGATCGCATATCCACCCAAACCAAAAAAAATCCCATGACCCAAACTCAGTAACCCAGTATAACCCCAAATCAAATCAATACCCAAAGCCACAATAGCCAGCGATAAAAACCTGCCCAACAAATTCAGACGAAACTCCGTCAACATCACTGGCATAATTAATATGAGGACGAGTGCGATCGCGACCACCACCCCGACCTCAATTAACCTTCCTCCCTTCTTTTTCATCTTGGCGTCCTTGGCGTCTTGGCGGTTCGTTTTAAACATCAACACTACGTCCTTTTTGTGGAAAAATACCCCTAGGCTTCCACTGTAAAAATACAATAATCAGCGCAAATACCATCACCTTAGCCATACTCGTCGTTGCAAAAAACGCAAAGAAATCAGCCAAAGGTTTAACAGGAGTTAACAACGAAGCCAAAGTACTAGAACCAATTAAGAAATTAGCCGTACCAATTGCCAAAGCTGCCACAATAGAACCAGCTAAATTACCCACACCACCCACAACAACCACCATAAAAGTATCAATAATATAATTTTGTCCAGTATTTGGCCCTACAGAACCTAGTAAACTAATAGCACATCCAGCCACACCAGCTAATCCTGAACCCAGTGCAAAAGTTATAGCATCGACTTTTTCAGTCGGGATACCTAAACAAGCACTCATACTGCGGTTTTGTGTAACAGATCTAATTCTTAAACCCCATTTAGAACCTTGCAAAAATAGATAAATTCCGGTCACAGAAATTATCGTTAAACCGATAATAAATAACCTAGCAAACGGTAATTGCACACCAGCTAAAGATATGCCATCTTGTAACCAAGTAGGCGCTGTTACATCCACATTTTGAGCGCCAAACCAAGGTTGAGTCACTGTCAGCTGATAAGTTTGACTCAATAAGTTGCACGTCGTGATTGTCACCCCCAGCGACAACAATAACAACACCGCCACAACCCAGTTACGAATCCTTGCCAAATTTGTACGCGAATTTAAAATCCACAAACCTCCAAAAAATAATATAGAAAATAGTCCTATACCAATTACCAAAACTAAATTTACGCTGCGAACAAACTGCTGAAAAATCAAACTGACTCCCCAAGTTGCCAGTAGAGTTTCTAGAGGTCGTCCATAAAGATAACGAATCACACCTCTTTCGAGAATTAAACCCACGACAGCAGTAAAAATAAAAGCAATAATCAAAGCCAAAAATATATAAACTTCAAACCATACACCACCCAATTGTTTACAGCTATTTTGAACAACAAATGTCGTATAAGCACCGAACATCATCAATTCCCCATGTGCCATATTGATGACACCCATCAATCCAAATATAATGGCAAGTCCCAACGCAGCAATTAATAATACAGCGCCAATACTAATACCATTAAATACAGCTTCTAAGAAAACTGTGAACACTTTTTCTCCTAAATTTTAATAGTTAGTTGTCAGTTGTCAGTTATTAGTTGTTAGTTGTGAGGCAGTACGGTCTTGGGGGAAACCCCCAAGACCACACTGACTCACCACTGACCACTGACTCTTGACTTACGCTTTCTTGTACTTACCGCCTTTATTTGGATCAGACCAATCACAAGCGAATCCCTTAGTCTCTTTCACAAACTGATTCCAGGGAACTGGATCAACTGGTGCGGGTGTAGCATAGACAATATCAAACAAACCATCTTGCCTAACTTGACCAATCCGCACAATTTTAGATATGTGATGATTGGCTTCCATTGTCACTTTTCCTTCAGGCGCATCTATGGTTTGACCGTATGCTGCTGCACGCACTTTAGCTAAGTCAGTAGTACCAGCTTTTTCTACTGCTTGTTTCCATAAATAAACTGCAATGTATGCTGCTTCCATTGGGTCATTTGTCACCCGATTTTCACCATACTCTTTCTTGAAAGCTGCAACAAACTTTTTATTAGCAGGTGTGTCTACTGTTTGGAAGTAATTCCAAGCTGCATAGTGACCTTTAAGATACTCTACACCAATTGCCTTGACTTCTTCTTCAGCAATACTTACAGACATAGAGGGATATTTTTCTGGTGTTAATCCCGCACCTTTTAATTGTTTGAAAAAGGCAACATTGCTATCACCATTTAAAGTGTTATAAATCACTCCACCGTTGGGCAAAGCTTGCTTGATTTTCGTGATGATTGGTGTAACTTCTGTATTGCCTAGCGGTAAGTAATCTTCACCAACTGTTGTCCCACCAAGTGCCGTTAATTGTGCTTTAATAATTGTGTTAGCAGTACGCGGAAAAACGTAGTCAGAGCCAACTAAGAAGAATTGTTTGCCCTTATTTTTTAACAACCAATCAACAGATGGTTCAATTTGTTGATTTGGGGCGGCACCAGTGTAAAAAATATTTTTAGAACACTCTTGACCTTCGTATTGCACTGGATACCAGAGCATATGATCTTTACTTTCAAATACTGGCTTCACATTCTTGCGGCTAGCAGAAGTCCAACAACCAAAAACTACAGCAACTTTATCTTGATCAATTAGCTTCGTTGCTTTTTCTCTAAAAGTATCCCAATTAGAAGCACCATCTTCCACAATTGCTTCAATTTGTTTTCCTAAAACACCACCAGCAGCATTAATTTCTTTGATTGCTAATTTTTCAGCATCTACAACGCTTTTTTCACTAATAGACATTGTACCGCTGAGAGAGTGTAAGATACCTACTTTTATGGTCTTACTATCAGTCGCAGCCACAGGAGATGCATTAGAAGAGGTGGCTGGTTTTTCTGTAGCGCTTGGGGAATTATTCACGCAAGCCTTGAGAAAAAGGCTGCTGCCGAGAGTAGCAGAACTGTAAATCAAAAAATTACGTCGATTAAATCGTTTACTCATCTGTTTATGAATTTTCCTTTTGATGAATCAGCTAAGTGATAGGAAGCTGACAATATCAATCTTCAAATTGTGATATTAGTGCTATATTTAACTATGAAAAAGTTATCAGTTATACAATTACTTGATTTAGCTAATAAAAAATTAATTATAAGATAACAAATTTAATAAATATTAATGCGTTAAAATAATCACCATTGGCAAAATAGCTAGCGGATAAATTTACCTTTGCTACAACAGCAATTAGTTATTTTTTCATTAGGGAAATTAATTTATGGCGATTCTTAAACTAGAAAATGGAACAATACTAACAGATATTGAGGACATTGCTCAAGAATTGGCATCCCTTAACATTCAACTGAATCGCTGGCCTGTGGGGGATAATCCTGATTTGCGTCGGTTGCTGGCACAAGATAGCCTCGACGAAGATGAAAAAGAACAAATACTAAAAGCCCTAGATAGCTATTTTGAGCAATTACAACAAACAGCAGGCTATCAATCCCGCGATTTGATTGTTCTCCATCCAGGGATTCCAAACCTGGATCAATTGCTGGCAAAATTTGACCAGATCCACACCCATGCAGATGATGAAGTCCGCTATGTTATTGATGGAGAAGCTATTTTTGGCTTTGTACGTAGCGATCGCACTCAAGTAGAACTCACCGTCCAACCAGAAGAATACATCAACGTACCTGCGGGAACCGAACACTGGTTTTATCTAACCCCAACACGACGAGTTAAAGCAGTACGCTATTTCATCAGTACTGAGGGTTGGATACCCCAGTATACATGCACAGAGAAAGCAGTTAGGATTTAGTTGTCAGTTAATACCAATTTGCAATTGCAAGAACGCAATTCACAATGCAGTAACGGTTACACAACTTGTGGTAACGGTTCCACAACTTAGTGTAACGATTACACGAATTGCGGTAACGGTTACACAACTTGTGGTAACGGTTCCACAACTTAGTGTAACGATTACACGAATTGCGGTAACGGTTACACAACTTAGTGTAACGATTACACGAATTGCGGTAACGGTTCCACAACTTGTGGTAACGGTTCCACAACTTAGTGTAATGGTTCCACGACTTGTGGTAACGGTATTCGTTAATTTATATTTTGCATTAGTAAATCTGGCGGTGCTGACGCTGGTGTGATAACGCACCCTACCGGACTTTTCACTCAGTCCCCTGCTATAGTCATAAAATTCCGAGAAATTACTACTGTAGCTGAAAAAATTGATTAAAAAAAACTGCGAGTATTGCTGAACCAGAATACAGTTTAATTGAGGCAAGCTAGCTCTGTAAGCATTTTATAGGAGTAATTTTATGCCTCGCCAAAAACGCACATCTCGCATTTTAGAAAAAGCTGAATTAAGAACCGCTGGCATGAAATCGATTGTTCCATCTATCAAATTTGATGATGAATGTAATATGGATAAACTGATAGACTCTATCGAGCAGTTACGTAAAAAAATTGATATTTATAATACTGCTTTGTCTGTGGTTGACTCTTCTAAAACTGAAATCGAACAGATGGAAAAAAAATTGAGTCAGCTTTCTGAAAAGATGCTAATGGTGGTTGCTATCAAGTACGGCAAAGATAGCCCTGAATATGAAATGGCGGGTGGCATTCGTAGTAGCGATCGCATCAGTAAAATTAGATCAAGCCGTAAGAAAAATGATATAGAACAAGCAGCAAATCAAAATGCTAAAATCGCTTAGGCGTAGGGTGTGTTGTCGTAAAGCGCAACGCACCATTACTCATATCAAGTCCGGTTAATTAGTTATGATTCCCACAGTCATTGCACCCCACCACGCCAGATGCTTCAAGTCGGCAAAGCCGCCCAACGCACTGGCTCCCCAACCCCTCCCCGTTCACGGGGAGGGGAAACAAAGCGTAGCTTTGGTGGGGTGGGGTTCTTACAGTTTAATAAGTAATCAAGCGGACATGATATCATTTCTCAGTGCGTTAGGACTCAGGCTACTCTCTGTGCCTTTGTGGTATGAGATGATTAAACCACAGAGGCGCAGAGAACACAGAGAGATTAAATTATCGTAATATCCGAAATGCTTGCTGAGGCTGGTGTATATACTCATAATCAAGCACTTAGCAAGCGTGTATATTATGGAATGGTTAGTGGTTTGGGGAGTTGCTCAAGCTGTCGGATTTGCTTTTAAGCCGATATTGGAAGACTTAGCCAAAGACGCTGCTAAAGACTGGGCTAAAGATTTATTAAAAGGTATTCCTAACAATATTTTAGCGGCACTCAAAAAAGAAGATATTGATATTGCTGCTGGTAAAGCAATCAAGGAATTTCTGCAACTCATGCAGCAAGAATTAGAAGATGCGGACTTGGAAGAAGCAGAAGTTAAGCAATATATTAAACCACTAAAACAATTTATTGGCAATAAATCTGTTAAAGAAATTTTAGGAAGTCCTTTTCAAGCAGATTGCCAAGTTTTAGACTATCAAAGCTTGACAACTATTTGGCGGGAACTGAATTTACCTATTCTCAATAATCAATTTAATTGGGAACAAGTTGGTAAGCGATATCTGAAAAAAGTTAAAGCCATTATCAGAGAATCGGATAAATTACGGTCTATTCTAGATTCAGAAAATATAGAAGCTATCAAAGATAATCTTCAACAAATAGCAGATAATACACCAGTTCCGCGAGATTTTGATTTATTTAAATATCAAGAAGCCATCCGCGAACGCTACGGCAGTCTGAAGTTAGATACTTTAGAAAGTAGATCACGGGAAAATCCCATCAATTTATGGCAAATCTTTGTTCCCCAACATGTGCGACAAGTTTATCAGGTTTTACCAGAATTGCCTAAAGAATATCTCCGCAGGCTGAAAGCAAGCAATCAATTAGATGCAGAATTTGAGATAGAAAGAATTCAAGAAGAATCAGAACGCTATCAACGCAGCTATTCCCAACAACAAATCCGTTCAGTCTTAGATGTTATTCAAGAAAAAAGATCTAAGAATTATCTAGTAATTTTAGGCGATCCTGGTGCCGGCAAGTCTACATTGTTGCAATATTTAGCATTAGATTGGGTAGATAAAACTCTGGCTAACAATGATTTTTCGCTGCCGATTCCTTTGTTGATTGAACTACGCACTTATATGCGCGATCGCCAGAACGGCAAGTGTAATAATTTTCTAGAATTTTATCATGATAGCCCTGGCTGTTTCTTTCACCTCAATCAGCATAAATTGCATGAACAACTAAAGGCTGGTAACGCTATAGTATTATTTGATGGTTTGGATGAAGTATTTGCAGGCGATGACCGAGAGGAAATAGTTACTTGTATTCATCGCTTTACTAATGAATATCCCAATGTGCAGGTGATTGTCACATCTCGGATTATTGGCTATAAGCCGGAACGTTTTAGAGATGCCGAATTTAGACACTTGATTTTGCAAGATTTAGACAAAAGCCAAGTTCAAGAATTTCTCGATAAATGGCATGATAAAACCTTTACTGCAAGTGAGCAAGAAGATAAGAGAATTAAACGGGAACGACTGCAAAGAGTAATTGATGAATCGAGAGCGATCGCAGAACTAGCAGGGAATCCTTTATTATTAACAATAATGGCAATTCTCAACCTCAAGCGAGAATTGCCCAGAGATAGAAGCGAACTGTATAAAGATGCTTCCGAGGTATTGCTGCTTAATTGGGATGGTGGACGCAATTTAATCTCAGACGAACAACTGACAAGCATTGATTATAAAGATAAACAAGCAATGTTGCGTCAAGTTGCCTATAAAATGCAAACCAGTGAAAAAGGGTTAGCTGGCAACATTATTCATGCAGATGATTTAGAAACAATTTTGTTTAATTATTTGCAAAGTATATCATTGACTGATGCCAGAGTTAAAGCCAGGAGGTTGAGAGAACAACTGCGGATTCGTAACTTTATGTTATGTTTCATGGGTGCAGATTATTATGCCTTTGTGCATCGGACATTTTTAGAATTTTTTTGCGCTTCGGAGTTTGTGCAGCGTTTTGGCAAACGAGGAACTGACAAGGGTTTAACTTTAGAAGAACTAAAAACAGAAGTTTTTGGCAAACACTGGCAAGATGAAACTTGGCATGAAGTATTGCGGCTAATTGCGGGAATGATTGATGCAGAGTTTGTTGGTGATATTCTGGATTATTTGATGAAGCAAGATGGTGAAGCGGTAAAGTTTGTTAATCTCTTTTTAGCAGCGCAGTGTTTTTCAGAAGTCAGAAATCCTTTGGTAATTAAGTCAAAAGCGGATAGCTTGCTTAAGAAAGTCCAAGATTTAATTCAATATGACCTTCCTTACTACTATGACTCCGATGAAGAAAGAGATTTAATTAGGGGAATTAATACCCAAGCTGTTGCAACAGTCGCCGCAATTTGGAAAGATCACCCCCAAACCAAAACTATCCTGCAACACTGCGCCACTGCTGATGAAGTTTGGTATGTGCGAGGTGCAGGTGTCCAAGCCTTAGCCAGCAACTTTTCCCAAGACCCAGACACCAAAATTTTTCTCCAACACTGCGCCACTGCTGATGAAGATGAGTATGTGTTAGGTATAGCTATGCAAGCCTTAGCCAGCAACTTTTCCCAAGACCCAGACACCAAAATTTTTCTCCAACACTGCGCTACTGCTGATAAATATGAGTATGTGCGACGTGCAGCCATCCAAGCATTAGCCTGTAGTTTCGCAACTGACCAGGACACCAAAATCTTCCTCCAAAACCGCACCGCTGCTGATGAAGATGAAAATGTACGACATGCAGCCATCCAAGCATTAACCAGCAATTTCTCAACTGACAATGACACCAAAACCTTCCTTCAAAACTGCGCTATTGCTGATAATTCTGAGTATGTGCAAGGTGTAGCTATCGCAGCATTAGCCAGCAATTTCCCAACTGACAATGACACCAAAACCTTCCTCCAAAATCTCACCAATATGGATAATTCTGGGTATGTGCGAGGTGCAGCCATCGCAGCATTAGCCAGCAATTTCCCAACTAACCAGGATACCAAAACCTTTCTCCAAAATCTCGCCACAGTCGATAATTCCGATGATGTGCGATATGCAGCTATCGAAGCATTAGCCAGGAATTATAAGGATGACCCCCAAACCAAAACTTTCCTGCAAACTCGCGCCCTAGATGATGAAGATGAGGATGTGCGAGGTGCAGCTATCCAAGTTTTAGCCAGCAATTATAAGGATGACCCCCAAACCAAAACTTTCCTGCAAACTCGCGCCCTGGATAATGAAAGTGAGTATGTGCGACGTACAGCTATCGAAGCATTAGCCAGCAATTGTAAAGATGACCCCCAAACCAAAATTATCCTGCAAACTCGCGCCCAGGATGATGAAGGTGAGTATGTGCGAGGTGCAGCTATCCAAGCTTTAGCCAGCAATTATAAAGATGATTTTCAAACCAAAACTATCCTGCAAAGTCGCGCCCTAGATGATGAAAGTGAGTATGTGCGAGGTGCAGCTATCCAAGCTTTAGCCAAATACTTTAAATATCAAGATGAGTTATTTGAAATTTACTACAATTGTGCTGTCAACGACCCCTTTCAACGTCGGAAAAGTTGGGAAAACAACCCTCGGTGCGTTGCAATAGAAATCATTATCAAACAATTTCCTCAACATCCCCAAACTTTACCACTGTTGCGCGACAAAGCCGAGAATGACCCAGATGAACAAGTGCGGGAATATGCTCAAAAACAGTTGCAGCAGTGGGGTAATTCGTAATTCGTAATTCGTAATTCGTAATTTGTAAGCGTCAACACCGCAAATGTCTGACGGTGCGTTAGGACAAGAGTCCATAACGCAACGCCAGTTGCTACAACGGAGGGAACCTCCCTTCGGGTTCGGCAGTTCGCAATCGGCGGAAACCGCCAAGACTGCGACTGCCTCACCGCAACGCACTGGCTCCCCTACAAAACTTCGTCATATCACGTCCGCTTGATTACCCTTAATATCCGCGCTTACCCCACCCCGCCAAAGCTACGCTTCGTCTCCCCTCCCCGCGTGCGGGGAGGGGTTGGGGGTGGGGTGCAATGACTGTGGAGAAAGACGTTAATAACGCACTTCAAAAGTTAGCAGAAATTAAACAAGCACAAGAGGAAGAACAAGAATGAATTCTCACTACACAATAATTATTCAATGGTCTGATGAAGATGAATGTTTTGTTGTCAGTCTTCCTGAGTGGGGTGAATTTTGTCATACTCATGGAGATACCTATGAAGAAGCCCTCAAAAATGCTCAAGAAGTTTTAGAAATGCTCATAGAATCATCTTTAGAAGATGGTCAACCTTTGCCAGAACCTCAAACTTTAGGAAAGCCTTTGAAAGTAGCTTAACTTCAAGTTATTGTTTGGTAATACTGAGTTGTATCGAAAGTGGAGAGGATGAGGGAGATGAGGGGGATATTATTTACCCATGTCTAGATATTTTTTTTACGCAACTTAGTATAGGGCTATGCCCAAGAAAATCAGAGAACTCAAAAGCTTGTTGTTGCAAGCAGGGTTTACATTTAAACCTGCAAAGGGTAGCCACAGTAAATGGATACATCCGTAATTGCCTAAAGCTATTATCATTGCTGGTAAAGATGGTAGCGATGCCAAACCTTATTTAGAAAAACAAGTCAATGAAGCACTTGCAGAATTAAAAAAAATAGAAGAAGGGGAGGAGCCAAAAGAATGAAATATACAATAATTATTCAATGGTCAGAAGAAGACCAATGTTATGTAGTGTCGCTACCTGAGTTTACCGATATAATGCAACCTTGTACTCATGGAGATACTTACGAAGAAGCCCTCAAAAATGCTCAAGAAGTTTTAGAAATGCTCATAGAATCATCATTAGAAGATGGTCAACCTTTGCCAGAACCTCAAACTTTAGGAAAGCCATTAAAAGTAGCTTAAGCATTCATAGAATGTGTTATTGCGCCAGCGTCAACACAGCCAGAGATTTAACGTGAGTTCGACGGATTTTAAAAACCCCACTTCCATTCCTCTCCCCTGCAAGGAGAGAGGCTTCAAAACCCCAATTTTTTGTTCTTGATTAAGGATCTTAAAGCCCCTCTCCGCGTCGGAGAGGGGTTGGGGAGAGGTAGATCGAATACAGTCATGAAATCACCATCTTTATATTCAGCGCGAACTGCTTGAATTTCTGCCTGTGTTTGTGCATCATCTTCATACAATGCTTCTTCAGCTTCAAAAATTTGTTGCTCTATTAGCTCTTGAAGTTGACGTTTTTCTATTAAATCAAGGGAAGATATTGCTTCTGCTAAAGTTTCTAAGGAGAGTTGTAGTTTAACAATGGCTGGCATTTTTCTCCTATTAGGTGTATTTTTTTCATAATGTATTCGTGGGGTGTGTTGTCGCCAAATGCTGCACCATCACTGTTATGCGGTGCGTTAGGACAAGAGTCCATAACGCACCCTACTATAATTAAAGCTCAGCACTCAGCACTTTTGTCATTTGTCAGTGGTCAGTTGTCAGTTGTCATTTGTTCTTTGCTACTTCCCATTCCCCATTGCCCCTTATCCCCAGAGGGGGCCCCGAGTTCCCCATTCCCCATTCCCAATTCCCCAGTCCCCAATTATGGAAACTTCCTTTCCCGCACTTCCATAGCATAATCCTGCACGGCTTTGCTAATTGTCTCGCGCAGATTTGTATAAACTTTGGCAAAGGGTGGTTGCTTCTCTGCAAGTCCGAGAACATCAGAGGTAACTAAAACTTGTCCATCGCAGTGAGGCCCTGCACCAATTCCAATGGTGGGAATGCTTAACTTTTGTGAAATCTGCATTGCCAAATCAACGGGGATATGCTCTAACACAATGGCAAATACACCCGCTTGTTCGAGAGCGATCGCTTCGTTTAAAATTCTGTCTGCTGTCTGTTGGGTCTTTCCTTGTTGACGCAAACCAATTTGATGTACTGATTGTGGTGTCAAACCTACATGACCCATGACTGGAATACCCGCCTGTACTAACCGAGCAATAGTTTCTACCATCGCTGGATAGCCACCTTCTAACTTTACCGCTTGAGCGCCGGTTTCTTTGAGGACTCGCCCAGCAGAATGCATTGCTTGTTGCAAACTTTCTTGATAAGTCAAAAATGGCAAATCTACCACAACCAAAGCTCGTTTCACACCACGACGCACAGATTTAGCATGGTAGAGCATTTCATCTAAAGTAATAGGCAGCGTTGTTTCATAGCCTAAAACCACCGCCATCGAGTCGCCCACAAGGATCAAGTCTACACCAGCAGCATCGAGAAGTTGAGCGATCGCATAATCCCAGGCGGTCAACGCTACAATTGAACGCCCTTGTTGTTTCCATTGAATTAATTGCTGAGTAGTGACTACCATTTTTTTAGTGCTGAGTGCTGAGTGCTGAGGAGTTAGGAGTTATGAGTGAGAAGTTAGGAATAGAGTTGGTAGTTATGATTGTAGATATTTGAGAGTTGAATTTAGTTGATAACTTTTAACTCCTAACTCTTAACTCCTAACTCCTAACTCCTAATTCCTAACTCCTAACTCTTAACTTTCACTTAACAGCGCGACTGAAAGCAAGATGGGGTTTTGCACTGGTCATTTTGGGCATTAACCAAGCCAGACCTTCACTAGTGCCTATCCACAATTTATTGCCGACATCAGGCACAATGGTTAAAATCCTACTGGAAGGAAGTCCTGGAACTTCACTGTCTAATACAGCTCCTGTATTTGGATTTAATCGTAACAAACCATTGCTAGTACCAACCCAGATACTACCATCTTTGGCAAAACGCACTGCTGTGACGTTACGCCCACGCAACCGAGTCACAGACCTCAACACTGCACCAGTTTTGGGGTTAATCACTAGCAAATTATTCGGCATTCCCGCCCAAATCAAACCTTCTGGACTGATAGTTAAGGCTTGTACTGTCGCCCCTGGTAAATCAGCGATACGTTGCATAATCGTACCTTTGGCGCTATTCACCCGCACTAGTCCATCAAGAGTACCTACCCACACATGACCTTCAGCATCTAAAGTCATGGTATTAGCACTCACACCAGGTAAATTTTTTAATGTTGTCATAATTAAACCTTGGTCGGGACTAACTAAGGCTAAGCCGTTATCGGTTCCAGTCCACAAATAGCCCCGTTTGTCAAGTAACAGTGACAACACCCGTTTAGAAGGTAAAAACAAATTTTGTGCTGTGATTTCATTAGTGCGGGGGTCAACTCGCATCAGTCCTTCATAAGTTCCCACCCACAAGCGCCCGACTTTATCTTGAGCTAATGCACCAATAGCGACATTTGGCAAGTTTACACGAGCTAAAATTTTGCCCGTGTTGGGGTCAATATGTGATAAACCCCGCCAAGAACCCACCCACAGATTACCTGTAAAATCTCCCAGTAAATTGCTAACACGGTAATCGACCTCAAGCGATCGCTCTTCCAGACCCCGTTCATCTGGTAAAGGGTCTACTCGTGGCGGTGGTGCGGAAGGTGGATAAGCAGGCGTAGTCTCCGATGGTTTAATATCGGGGGTTTTTTTTGGCGGGACACCACTACCATTTTTTTGTGCGATAGCTGGATTTGCCATTGCTACAAGCCCTATACTCGGCACAGCAATCAACCCCAGCAACACAGAAGTCATCAATAAACTAATACGCTGACGAAACAAGACCACAGTGACATTTCCTTTAGAGACAGTACCCATAACCATTGCCAAAACTGGCTAACGATTAACATCAGTGTTCCCCCGCTCAATATTTTTTAAACGTCACCGACAAGATTTTTGGGGACTGGGGAACTCGGGGCCCCCTCTGGGGATAAGGGGCAATGGGGATTAGGGACTGGGGAACTCGGGGCCCCCACGACCGGAGGGAGTGGGGATTAGGGGCAATGGAGACTGGGGACTGGGGACTGGGGAAGAGTTTCCCAATTACCAATTACCAATTACCAATTACCAATCCCCAATACAACCACAGTATGCTTTTGTAAACAATTCTTAACAAAATGTTTAAATCTTTATGTAATAACAAATTTAAATAAATAAGTTAAAAATTTTCAAAGAATAACTTATCAATTTCTTGATATATTGTGAGACAAGTTACAAATTACGCGGTGTGCAATTGTCTGAAACTTTCACATACCACTCTGTTGAATCTCCGTCAAGCAAATTCTCTCCCAGTCTTCCCGTCAATAAGGAAGACAACAGAAGTAAGGAGGCGGGAATTTGGGATAATAAGCCCATTTCCCTAATTACCCGGTGTGTAGGGTAAAAATTAAATACTTTCTGCAAGTTGCAAAGTTTTTGTTATAACTGACAAGATTTAGCAGAGTAAAAAGGAACAGAGAAAAGAGAATTTTTACTCATGGGACGAGGGAAAAGTAAAAGCGCTAGGTCATGCACCCAGAAGTGGGGATAACATTTGTAACTAAGTGTTCGCTGCCTAAAAATCGCTACCCTCTGCCAAAGGCAACCTCTAACAAAAAATTTTTCCTGATTTTCCTGTCGGTGATGGCAGGAAAAGGTGGATGTGAGAGGAAATTGCACAGAACGTGATTTGATAAGTAAAAAGAATGACTTCTTGGAAGGGAATTTATGTCTTACGCTCAAACGAAGACTCAGTCAAAATCTGGGTATCAAGCCGGGGTTAAAGATTACAGACTAACTTATTACACACCCGATTACACACCAAAAGATACAGATATTCTGGCAGCATTCCGGGTTACACCCCAGCCAGGAGTTCCCTTTGAAGAAGCTGGTGCTGCGGTAGCGGCTGAGTCTTCCACTGGTACTTGGACAACCGTATGGACAGACTTGCTTACCGACCTAGATCGCTACAAAGGTCGTTGCTACGACATCGAACCAGTTCCTGGTGAAGATAACCAATTTATTGCTTACATTGCTTATCCTCTGGATCTGTTTGAAGAAGGTTCCGTAACCAACATGTTTACCTCCATCGTAGGTAACGTGTTTGGTTTCAAAGCTTTGAAAGCTCTGCGTCTAGAAGACTTGCGGATTCCTGTAGCTTACCTGAAGACCTTCCAAGGCCCTCCACACGGTATCCAAGTTGAGCGTGACAAAATCAACAAATACGGTCGTCCTTTGTTGGGTTGTACCATCAAACCCAAGTTAGGTCTATCAGCGAAGAACTACGGTCGCGCTGTGTATGAATGTTTGCGCGGTGGTTTGGACTTCACCAAAGACGACGAAAACATCAACTCCGCACCATTCCAAAGATGGCGCGATCGCTTCTTGTTCGTAGCTGAAGCAATCCACAAATCTCAAGCAGAAACCGGCGAAATCAAAGGTCACTACCTAAACGTTACCGCTCCTACCTGCGAAGAAATGCTGAAGCGGGCAGAGTTCGCTAAAGAACTCAACATGCCCATCATCATGCACGACTACCTGACCGCAGGTTTCACCGCTAACACCACATTGGCTCGCTGGTGTCGTGACAACGGTATCCTGTTGCACATCCACCGCGCGATGCACGCAGTAATCGACCGTCAAAAGAACCACGGTATCCACTTCCGTGTATTGGCAAAAGCTCTACGGATGTCTGGTGGTGACCACATCCACACAGGTACTGTTGTTGGTAAATTAGAAGGCGATCGCGCCATCACAATGGGCTTCGTTGACCTATTGCGCGAAAACTACGTTGAGCAAGACAGATCTCGCGGTATCTACTTCACCCAAGATTGGGCTTCCATGCCTGGTGTAATGGCAGTTGCTTCTGGTGGTATCCACATTTGGCACATGCCCGCACTAGTTGAAATCTTTGGTGATGACTCCGTACTACAATTCGGTGGTGGTACCCTCGGTCACCCTTGGGGTAACGCTCCTGGCGCTACCGCTAACCGCGTCGCCTTGGAAGCTTGTGTTCAAGCTCGTAACGAAGGCCGTAACTTGGCTCGTGAAGGTAACGATATTATCCGCGAAGCTGCTAAGTGGTCTCCTGAATTGGCTGCTGCTTGCGAACTGTGGAAAGAAATTAAGTTTGAATTCGAGTCAGTTGATACTGTCTGATGTCAAGTTAGGAGTTAGAAGTTAAGAGTTAGGAGTTACATTTAATAATTCATAACTCATAACTCATAACTCATAACTCTTATCTGGCTGGGGTCAAGCATGAATCTTAAGCAAATTGCAAAGGATACAGCCAAGACTCTCCAAAGTTACCTGACATATCAGGCTTTGAGGACAGTTTTGGCACAGCTAGGCGAAACGAATCCTCCGTTGGCACTTTGGCTGCAAAACTTCTCATCTGGCAAAGTTCAAGATGGAGAGGCATATATTAAAGCACTGTTCAAAGAAAAGCCAGATTTGGCATTGCGGATAATGACTGTCAGAGAACATATAGCCGAGGAAGTAACTGATTTCTTACCGGAAATGGTTCGTACTGGCATTCAGCAAGCCAACATGGAACAACGACGCCAGCACTTAGAACGGAGTACACAACTCAATTTCTCCAACCCCAGCCCTGAAACCGAATAGTAGACAAACAAGAGATCCAAGATTTGGATAACTATCCACTTACTAGGTCAACCTAGTAGTAAAACATAGCAACCTATTATCACCAGCCATGCAAACTCTACCAAAAGAGCGTCGTTACGAAACCCTTTCCTATCTGCCTGCTCTGTCTGACGCTCAAATTGCCAAGCAGATTCAGTACATCCTATCTCAAGGTTATATTCCAGCAATCGAGTTCAACGAAACCTCTGAGCCAACAGATTACTACTGGACATTGTGGAAGCTGCCTTTGTTTGGCGCTAAATCTACTCAAGAAGTACTAAACGAAGTGCAAGCTTGCCGTTCTCAATATTCCAACAACTACATCCGCGTTGTAGGTTTTGATAACATCAAGCAGTGCCAAGTTCTCAGCTTTATCGTTCACAAACCCAGCAGATACTAAAAAGGTCAAAGCTGAAAAATACTTCACCTGACACCTTTTAAATTCACTTTCAATCAGAGAGGTAGTTAATTCTGCCTCTCTTCTTTTTCTTAGTGTCTTAGTCGTTCAAAAAATCAAAACTCTCTGCGTCTCTGCGCCTCTGCGTGATATTAAATAATGAACTTCCTACATCTACCAGAAGTAAGAATTTGTTTTGTTGGCGACTCTTTTGTCAACGGTACTGGCGATCCAGAATGCCTTGGTTGGACAGGCAGAATATGTACTAACGCTAATAAAAAAGGTTACGATATTACATATTACAATTTGGGAATTAGAAGAAACACGAGTACCGATATAGAAAAGCGTTGGTTGCAAGAAGTATTGCTTCGCCTACCCAAAGAACATCCTGGCAGAGTAGTATTTTCTTTTGGGCTAAATGACACCACAGTAGAAAATGGTAAAACTCGTGTAGACTTTATAGATTCAATCAGAAATGCCCGCAAAATTTTAAGTGAAGCTAAACAGTTATATCCTGTTTTAATGATTGGGCCAGCACCATATGCAGAACAGGAAGACCCCCAAAGAAAAAAGAGAACTACCGATTTATCAAAACAGTTTGCTTTAATTTGTGAAGAATTGCATATACCTTATTTAGATGTTTTTCCCATATTAGAAAAATCAAATATCTGGATTGATGAAGCAAGAGCCAATGATGGCGCTCATCCCAGAGCAGGAGGTTATACAGAATTTGCTCGAATCGTAGAAAATTGGGACGCTTGGCTAAATTGGTTTAGATAAGAATTGCTTATACTAAATGTAGCAACAATCCTTTGAGGAATCTGCCAATGACATCATCCATAGAACAAAACCTCGATAAAAGTGCAAGAATTCCGCCCTTAGAAAGTGGTGACAGACTCTCACGCCACGAATTTGAGCGTCGATACACGGCGATGCCACATATTAAAAAGGCAGAATTAATAGAAGGAGTTGTTTACCTGGCCTCACCTTTGCGTTTCAACAGTCATGGAAAACCTCATGCAAATCTTATAGGTTGGTTATGGATTTACAAAGTTTCTACTCCTGGAGTTGAGTTAGGTGATAATTCTACAGTACGGCTAGATTTAGACAACGAACCACAGCCTGATGTAGTACTTTTAATCGATGAACGTTTAGGTGGACAAGCACGTATTAGTAGTGATGATTACATTGAAGGCGCACCAGAATTAGTGGCAGAAGTTGCAGCAAGCAGCGCAGCGAATGACTTATATGATAAGAAAAGAGCCTACCGTCGCAACGGTGTGAAAGAGTACATTGTTTGGCAAAGCTTAGAAAATAAACTTGATTGGTTCAGTTTGCAAAACGAAGAATATGTCTCATTAGAACCTGGTACAGATGGAGTGATCAAAAGTCGCGTTTTTCCTGGTTTGTGGTTAGATATACAGGCATTACGTACAGGGGAAATGACACAAGTTTTAGCCGTATTACAACAAGGATTGCATAGTCAAGAACATGCAGATTTTGTGCAGCAGCTAACAAGAAATTTTTAATTTATAGCCGTAGGCAGATGTATTAGGACAAGATTGATTGCTATTAGCCTTGGAACAACTAGGTTTTCACTCAGCACTCAGCACTCAGCACTCAGCACTTTGCTATAAAAGCTAATGAAAAATAGCACCCAAAAAAACTTAACATTATTCTAGACCGTATTAAGTAAAGATAATTTCATGAGTTACTATATTGCTCCTCGCTTTTTAGATAAACTTGCCGTCCACATCACCAAAAACTTTTTGAATCTTCCTGGCGTGCGAGTACCCTTGATTTTGGGGATTCATGGACGTAAAGGTGAAGGCAAGACTTTTCAATGTGAATTAGTCTTCGAGAAAATGGGTATCGAAGTCACCTTGATATCTGGCGGTGAATTGGAAAGTCCAGATGCAGGAGATCCAGCAAGATTAATTCGTCTGCGCTATCGTGAAACAGCAGAATTAATCAAAGTGCGCGGTAAAATGTGCGTGCTGATGATTAATGATTTAGATGCGGGTGCAGGACGCTTTGATGAAGGCACTCAATATACAGTAAATACCCAATTGGTGAATGCCACATTGATGAATATTGCTGATAATCCCACAGATGTGCAGTTGCCTGGAAGTTATGATTCCACACCTTTACGTCGTGTGCCAATTATTGTCACAGGTAATGATTTTTCCACCCTTTATGCACCATTAATTCGGGATGGTCGGATGGAGAAATTTTATTGGGAACCCAACCGCGATGATAAGGTGGGAATTGTTAGCGGAATTTTTGCTGAAGATGGACTTTCACAGCGGGAAGTAGAACAATTAGTTGATACTTTTGCCAATCAATCGATTGACTTTTTTAGCGCTTTGCGTTCCCGAATTTATGACGAACAAATCCGTAATTTTATTCATGAAATCGGTTTTGAGCGGATTTCCTTGCGTGTGGTGAATAGCGTAGAAGGGCCACCAACCTTTAAAAAACCAGATTTCAGTCTGTCACATTTAATTGAGTCTGGTAAATTCATGGTGGGTGAACAAAAACGGGTACAAAGTTCACAGTTAGTTGATGAATATAATCGACTCAATCGAGGTAGAAATTATCAATCTGCACCATCTGCTGCTGAGGAAATTAGTATTCAGCCGTCAAGCAATGGTTCTGCAAAACAGAAAGCATCAAATACCCATTTGAGCCTAGAGACACAAGAACAAATTAGACAAATTTTGTCTCAAGGTTACAAAATCAGCATTGAACACGTAGATGAGCGTCGTTTCCGTACAGGTTCTTGGCAAAGTTGTGTTAACAGCCACATCGATGGAGAGTCAGATGCCATCTCAAGTTTAGAATCGAGTTTAGCTGAATATAGCAATGAGTATGTGCGTTTGGTAGGAATTGATCCGAAAGCCAAGCGTCGGGTGATAGAAACGATTATTCAGCGTCCCAATGGGAAAAATTAAAAAGTCCTAAGTGTTGAGTTCAGAGTTATAGCAAGATTGCACCCCACCCCTTAATCCCCTCCCCGTCAACGGGGAGAGGAAATAAAGTGTAGTAGTAAGTTGAAATAAGCCACAACTCTTAGGCGCTTAATCCATCTTTCCCTGGTAGTTTTAATCCCCTTGTGGGGTAGTAGTAAGTTGAAACGCGACCACAATTTTTACTTCCTTGGCTTGTTGTAAGTTTCAATCCCCTTGCGGGGTAGTAGAAAGTTGAAACAACCCCTTTCTTTTCTTGTGAGGATTCTTCTAATAATTGTTTCAATCCCCTTGCGGGGTAGTAGAAAGTTGAAACCTCATACACAATTCATAAAACTGATCAGGTTTTTTTGCGTTTCAATCCCCTTGCGGGGTAGTAGAAAGTTGAAACTAACTCAAAAATCTTGTAAAAGCTCAGATGTAGAAGTTTCAATCCCCTTGCGGGGTAGTAGAAAGTTGAAACATACATCATCATTCTTAGTAAAAATTCTGTTAGCCTGGTTTCAATCCCCTTGCGGGGTAGTAGAAAGTTGAAACTCAGCAACCTGACCTAGAAAATATGCAAGGTGCTGGTTTCAATCCCCTTGCGGGGTAGTAGAAAGTTGAAACCCTTTTTGGTAGTGCTATCGATAAAATAAAGACGTTTCAATCCCCTTGCGGGGTAGTAGAAAGTTGAAACTAGGAGACATAGCAGGCAAGACAGTAGAAGTTGTTTCAATCCCCTTGCGGGGTAGTAGAAAGTTGAAACAGTCTATCAATATATATGCATCGCTAAAAGATGCAGTTTCAATCCCCTTGCGGGGTAGTAGAAAGTTGAAACTTTTAGAATCAGCTAGTAACAACAATGGTACTAAGGTTTCAATCCCCTTGCGGGGTAGTAGAAAGTTGAAACAGTGTAGGGCACAAAATAATTGTGACATCTTTGAAACGTTTCAATCCCCTTGCGGGGTAGTAGAAAGTTGAAACTCTAGCGTGGCTGTAGAGTCTCAAGAAGCTAGTTGAAGTTTCAATCCCCTTGCGGGGTAGTAGAAAGTTGAAACACGACGATGCCCCCGGCTTGCGGCTAGGTACTCGTTTCAATCCCCTTGCGGGGTAGTAGAAAGTTGAAACTTGCACGATGTAGCAGTTTAGAATTGAATTTAATTATTTGTTTCAATCCCCTTGCGGGGTAGTAGAAAGTTGAAACTTGAAGCATTGATGAGGGTAATACCTAACCCTTAGTTTCAATCCCCTTGCGGGGTAGTAGAAAGTTGAAACCCTGGTTGTAGTTGTTGATACAGCAGCATTAGGTTGTTTCAATCCCCTTGCGGGGTAGTAGAAAGTTGAAACTCTGCCTTCTGAAACTATTACTGAGCAAGCTTTCTGTTAGGGTTTTTGGCGGGGGAGAAATTTTGGTTATTTTCAGCCGCTCTTATTACAAAATAGTTGCAGTTACCCTAACTGTTGAAAGGCTGTAATTATTGATTTGTCAAGGTTCTGGCGATTTTGGCGGGACTCCAGGGATTTTGCCCCCGCTTCGCCCTGCCAAACATCAAGCTGATTACATAATCATAATTGATTGTTTGTTATTGTCGAGGTTTTATGAACTATATGTAACTTTTTACAGTAAAACTTCATGCTTATTTAACGTGAGTTCGACAAGTGCTGTTTTGACCTCTCCCCCATCCCCTCTCCTACAAGGAGAGGGGAGTAATACCAATTCTCTAAAATCCGGCAACACATTCAAACGCCAAAACCCAGACTATACCTGAGTAGAGACGATTCGGCGAATCGTCTCTACAATTACGAATTACCCCCCGGGTTCGGCAGTCCCCCATCGACGGGAACCGCCAAGACGGGGGCTGCCTCACGAATTACGAATTGGTATAAAACCCTTATTTTTTCGTTACTCCTCCCTCTTTTTACGGAGACGCAACTTCGATCCTACAAGAGTTGCTAATGCACTATTTTAGCTGTGTCAGTCCACTATGGATTTTGAGCGTTTTTCTGAGAACTAGATTTTAAGCGGCGGATGGTGCTTTTGCAAATGCGATCGCTCGATATATACTAGCTGCAAGTTTTACTCAGCATAGCAGTTTGTATTTATTTTTTTATATTGAAGCCTCAGCATTTGTCAGTACAGGAAACCAAGTAATTAAGCTGGTTTTAAATAAAGTAGCAGAATCAATGACACGAGGTATATCTATTGTTTTTTGACGCTCCCACGAAGGATAAATGTAATTTTGTAGCCAGCAAGTAAGCTCCCAAGAATACTTGTTAGATATCTCGTTTAATAGAACTATCGCGCTATTTTGCGATAAAAAGCTAACTTCTTCTCCAAATAAATCTAAGCAAAAAGCTAAAGTTTGCAAAAGGCTTTCATATTTAACATTATTTTTATTTTCTTCTTCTAGACAATAATTAATAATAGAAAAGCTAGCTATACTTAAATCCAAACCATCAGAAGCAAATATAAAACTCTCACCATTTTTCTCAGACTCATAATCACTAGGAAGCCATAAATCTCTACAAAAAAACTGGTAATCTTTAGACATAATTATCCTAATTTTCTCAACTTTTGTCAAAAGGAAAAAACTCTCATAATATTAGATTGCCATTAGTCGGATTCATAATTAAATAAAATTATGACAAAGTTTGATTTTTGAATATATTCACAGGCAATTATGATGCTTTTAACATATTTTGATCCTTTAGAGAATTAAGGATTGATTTATTAACAATACTCCCTACTGCTAGATTCAATACTATTTGTATCTAAAGCTACTAATTTATAGCTAACTAATGTAAGTTAGATATTAACATCACATTTAGCTGTTGCTTAAACTCTTTTACGCACTAATTTAGGGAGTTATGAAAAATGAACAAATAACAAACAGATGAATATAAATAGCATAATTACTAATATCAAATTTTAAAATATTTCTGAAGATAGACAAAAAACTTATCTGTGTATCAATTGCTAAAATGATTGCAGTATAAGCTTTTCAAGTTTTTCTAAATTTCCCTTGGCGATACCAGCTACGAATTTGTTCGGGTGAGATACCAAGTAAATAAGCAATAATAACTATTTGATTTAAGAGCGTAGTTTGGAACACTCCTTTTTGTAACCATCTCCTGGCTGAGGTGACAACAGGCACAGAAATAATTACAATCTTGCCAGTGCGTTTTAAACGACGCATGAGTTCAAAGTCTTCCATAATTGGCAATTCAGGAAATTTACCAATTTGCTGAAATACTTCTTTTGTTAAAAAAATTGCTTGGTCACCGTATGGCATTTGCCAAAAATGCGATCGCCACTTGACTCCCCACTCCACCCATCGCAAACTCAAAAGCGGTGCATTAATTTGCAAAGCAAAGGCACCTGCTACTGTTCCAGGTTTTTGCAAAGCTGTGCGAACCATCATATCAAAGTTTGTCGGTAACCGCGTATCTGCATGGAGAAATAACAGAATTTCACCGCTAGCAGCTACAGCACCAGTATTCATTTGACTAGCACGACTAGGAGACGATGGAATAACTTTTACACCCAATGATTCAGCAATTTCTACCGTGTCATCTTGGGAACCACCATCTACCACAATTACTTCTATATTTGTACTGGATTGAGTAGTTGCAATCGCTTCTTTAATATTTCCTGCTTCATTAAGAGTCGGAATAATAATCGAAATTTTAGCAGCGCCAATATTCTGACTCATAATTTTTGATATTGTAAATCTACTGAGTTTGATTTTAACTCTTATTAGGATGATGCCAAATTACAGAAAGACTAGATCAATATAGGCGGTTTGCATGGTAATAGGTAATGGGTGATGGATAATGGGTGAGATGTGATGACTAATAGTAAAATCCAATTACCAATTACCCTTCGGGTGACGCTCGCAAGCTCGCTAACGCTGCGCTAACGCCAGTCGCTCATGGGGGACTCGGGGCCCCCACGACCGAAAGGGAGTGGGGATTGGGGGAGAACCCCCAAGACCGCGCTGGCTCACCAATTACCAATTACCGACCTCCACAGGTATCACAAGTATTTAAACGGACATGATATGACCCATTTTCTAACTAAGATTTAAACTCTTGTTCCATTTGCAGATATTTAGGAACACCGACAAGTTCTTGAAAATCTTTAAAGTTAATCAAGTCGGGAAAATTAGCTGTGGTTCCCTGTTCTTTGAGATGACGCAAGCAAGTACTCATCACCTGTGTTACTGTTAACAGGGCAGTGAGTGGGAAAAAGACAATTTTGAAGCCTAAATTTTGTAACTCGGCGGCAGAAAGTTGTGGAGTTTTACCACCTTCAACAATATTGGCTACTAGTGGCACATCTGGGAAAGCAGCAGCTATAACTTGCAGCTCTTCAATAGATTGAGGAGCTTCTACAAACAGTATATCTGCCCCTGCTGCAATGTAAGCTCGACCACGAGCGATCGCTTCGTCTAAACCCAGCGGGCCGCGAGCATCAGTACGAGCAATAATTACCAAACCACTATCACCACGCGCCTCTACCGCTGCTTTGATTTTTCCTACATGTTCGGCTTGAGCGATGACTCGCTTCCCTTCAAAATGACCGCACTTTTTGGGCCATTCTTGGTCTTCTAGCAACACTCCAGCAACACCCAACTGCACAGCATCCTTGACGGTGCGGATCACATTCAAGGCATTACCATAGCCGGTATCTAAATCGGCAATTAGGGGAATATTAACTGACTGAGTAATTCGGCCCACACTGTAAAGCATTTCAGTAGCCGTGAGAAAACCGTAATCTGGTAAACCCAACACAGAAGCTGCAATACCAAAGCCACTGGTAGCCACTACCTCAAAACCTATCTGTTCAGCCAATTTAGCACTCAGACAGTCATAGACACCAGGAATAACTAGAATTTCAGGACGCGCAAGTAACTGTCGCAGTTTTTGTCTAGAAGACATAAAGCAATATACAAAAGGGGATTGGGGACTGGGGTACTGGGTATTAGGAAGATATTTTAATTAAAATTTGGGAAGGGGCAGAGTAAATTCCATAATTTTTAAGAGTTCTAACCTAATCCCTAATCCCTAATCCCCAGTCCCTTTTACTTAAGCAAATGCTATGAATGATGAATTTTACAATCAAGGATTAGAAAAAGCGCAACAAAAAGACTATGCAGGAGCGATTGCAGAATTTAACCGTGCTTTACAACTGACGCCTCACTTTCCTGAAGCTTACTTGCAAAGAGGTTTAGCCTATTATGACTCAGGAGCAATTCACCAAGCTGTCTCAGATTATACAGAAGCGCTCAGGCTGAATCCTGAGAGTGTAGAAGCATATTATTGTCGCGCATTGGCAAGGGTGACACTGAAAAATCTGCCAGGGGCGCTGTCAGATGTGGAAAGTGCAATTCGCCTAAATTACAATTATGCTGCGGCTCATAACCTGCGGGGGATGGTGCGGCGCAAACAAGGATATATTCAAGATGCGATCGCTAGCTTTAAAAAAGCGGCAGAATTATACTTACAACAAAAAGACAAAGAAAATTGTCGGCTGTGTTTGGAAAAGATTAAACAGCTACAACCACCAGAAAAACCAGTGGTTGAGCAACAAATTTCTACGAATGTACCCATCATATCCACAAACGCATATTTCACCCAGTTATTAGAAAAAGCAGAAAAGGGAGACACGCGGGAGGCAATTGCAGATTTAAACTGGGTATTGCAAGCTGATCCGCAAGACGCCCAAGCTTATTGTTGCCGTGGCGTGGTACGTTGCAAAATGGGGAATTATCGAGAAGCGATCGCTGACTTTAACCAAGCACTGTTATTAAACTTTCAAGATGCCGTTGTTTATCGCAACCGCGGCAAAGCACGCTCACTTTTAGGTGATAATCAAGGAGCGATCGCTGATTTTAACCAAGCTCTGCAAATCCAACCCCAAGATGCCCTAGTCTATGTTGGCAGAGGCAACGCCTATCGGGCAATGGGTAATTATCTCGGTGCAATTGCTGACTATACCCAAGCTTTGCAAATCAATCCCGATGATGCTCAAGCTTACTACAATCGTGGCATTGCCTACACTTTTTTAGAAGAAATGCCATCGGCTGTTGCAGATTATCAGCGAGCAGCTAGTATTTATTGTGAAAAAGAAGATTGGGACAATTACCACCAAGTCTTAAATAGCCTGCAAAAAATCAACAAATCTCATCCTGAGTCCAGACATCAAAAGTATAATTTACTACGTCAGCGGGTGTTACGATTAGTTGGGGGATATTGGGAAATTGCCCAAAGATTGATAGAACAGAAGCGAGATTATTATCCTGGGATGACAGATGAGTGGTATTTACAACAAGTAATAGATGATTTGGAACGCGATCGCGGCAGATAATAGATGATTGTCACAGTCAAAAGTCAAAAGTCAACAGTCATCAGTCAACAACTGTAACAGAAACAATTTATTTCTTGGAGTTCTCATAGTCTGGAGTTGTATTAATGTCTAATATACGCGAAGAAATGCCTATACTTGCCCGTCATGAGGGAGATTGGGTAGGAACATATACATTAATTGATACACAAGGGAAAATCCTTGACAAGTATGAATCTCATTTAACTTGTCAATTTCCAGAAAATGCTCCCTATCCCTACTACCAAATCAACCGCTACAGCTGGGCTGATGGTAAAAAAGAAGAGTATGAGTTTCCAGGAATCTATAGTGAAAAAAATCTTTTATTTGATACCAATCGCATTAAAGGTAGAGCTTGGGAAGCAGATGATTCCACCGTTATTTTGCATTTTACATACAAGGAACAACCAGAGATGTCATTATATGAAATGATACTTCTTAGTCCTTGTAATAACTACCGCGCTCGTACTTGGCACTGGTTCAAAAACCATCAACTTTTTCAGCGCACTCTCATCCAAGAAGAACGGCTACGCTCATAACTTCAACACTCACCAGATGCTTGATAAACTAAATTTTAACTTCCCAAGTGCGTTACACTTTGTTAGCGCACTATTTTCTGAGTAAATAAATTCAATGGACTTAACACTCCCCTCCTCGCTTGCGGGGAGGGGTTGGGGGTGCGGTTGAAGCATATTTCCTGCAAACGAGAACCACCATATATCCTAAATAGCTACTTTTAATCTAAAATCTAAAATCTAAAATCTAAAATCTACAATAAAGTCATGGCAAAAGCAGACAAAATCAATTTCTCAACTCCTAGTGGTTTTCCAGAATTTCTTCCCGGCGAAAAACGCCTAGAAGTATATTTACTAGATACCATTCGTAGAGTGTTTGAAAGCTATGGCTTTACACCCATCGAAACCCCAGCAGTAGAACGTTTAGAAGTGCTACAAGCCAAAGGTAATCAAGGCGACAATATCATTTATGGTATTGATCCTATTTTGCCACCAAATCGACAAGCCGAAAAAGATAAAGCAGGAGAAACAGGTTCAGAAGCTAGAGCTTTAAAGTTTGATCAAACAGTTCCTTTAGCAGCATATATTGCCCGTCACCTCAATGAATTAACCTTTCCTTTTGCTCGCTATCAAATGGATGTAGTTTTTCGTGGTGAACGTGCAAAAGATGGACGTTTTCGGCAATTTCGTCAGTGTGATATTGACGTAGTTGCGCGTCGAGAACTCAGCTTGCTGTATGATGCTCAAATGCCTGCAATTATCACTGAAATATTTGAAGCAGTAAATATCGGTGATTTTCTAATTCGCATCAATAATCGTAAAATTCTCACAGGTTTCTTTCAGTCAGTAGGAATTGCAGAAACCAAAATTAAAACCTGTATTAGTATCATCGATACTTTAGAAAAAGTAGGTGAAGCGAAAGTCAAGCATCACTTAGAACAAGAAGGTATTGCAACAGAACAAACTCAAAAAATCATCGACTTTATTAAAATTGATGGTACAGTTGACGAAGTGTTAGATAAACTCAAACACCTTGCTCAAAATTTACCAGAAGCCGAACAATTTCAATTGGGTGTCACTGAGTTAGAAACAGTAATTGCAGGCGTTCGTAATCTAGGTGTCGCCGAAAAACGTTTTTGTATTGATTTATCCATTGCACGTGGACTTGATTACTACACCGGCACTGTTTACGAAACAACTTTATTAGGACACGAAGCCTTGGGTAGCATTTGTTCTGGCGGCAGATATGAAGAACTAGTAGGGACATTTTTAGGTGAAAAAATGCCTGGCGTTGGCATTTCCATTGGCTTAACTCGCTTAATTAGTCGATTACTAAAAGCTGGTATTCTGACCAACTTACCTGCCACACCAGCACAGGTAATGGTAGTAAATATGCAAGAGGATTTAATGCCCATTTATTTAAAAGTGTCACAAAATCTGCGCCAAGCTGGAATTAATGTTATAACTAGCTTTGACAAGCGGGCTTTGGGTAAACAATTCCAACTAGCAGACAAACAAGGAATTCAATTCTGTGTAATTATTGGTTCAGAGGAAGCAGCAGCCCAAAAGTCTTCACTCAAAGATTTAAAAACAGGTGAACAAGTAGAAGTATCCTTAGAAAATTTGGCAGAGGAAGTTAAACGCCGACTATTTTAATTAAAAATTAATTTACTTAGTGTAAGCGCATTACTTGATGAATGTACCATACTAGCTAAAATTCACTGCTTGAGGCACAAATACATGGAAAATATATACAATCCTGCGCCCAAAGACCAGACAAATGAACCATTGCATATAACCTCTATTGAGGAAGATTGGGGTGGAGACGGTAGAGGACGCATGAACTTATCAGGAAGGCGTACTGCAATTTCTCCAGAGTACATACCTCGTAAATATATTTTTTTTGACAGCAATACTGTACCAGAAGAACGGGAATGGCGAATCAATGGAATGCCGGATGAAGTAGCAGTTGGAAGCCGTAGATTACTAACATGGCAAGATTGCGGGGCTTCTACATCAAGAGTCGTGTTGCCAAACCGCTTTAAAGCAAAATCTGGCATATTTACCACTGATTTAGAGCTTTTCGTACTTAAGGGAGCGATTCAAATTGGTGAGTGGAAACTTACTAAACATTGTTACTCTTTTATTCCTGCTGGAGTGCAATTTGGTGATTGGCAGGTGTTAGGTAATGAAAATGTAGAAATCTTATGGATGGAGAATGGCTATTTAGAATATAAAAATTTATCTCATAATCATCCAAATGCTAAGTTAAATGAATATATCCCAGTCTTGGATAGTAAATTACTGCCGTGGGCTAAAACGGATACAGTTCAATTTATCAAAGCAAGTAAAAAATGGTTAAGGAAAGATGCTAACGGTGGTGGAGTATGGTTACTAGCTATCTTGCCTCACTATGACGGTTACTATGCAGAAATACAATGTTATAACGAAGAAGGTTATTGTTTAGCTGGATACTGTGATATTGGAGATTATCGTCTTAGTAAAGATTGCTTTGCCTATGTTCCCAGTTTTACCATAGCTCCTTGGCATAGAACAGATGATGGCGGTTTATTCTTTATTAGAATTGATAGAGATTTATCAAAAACTGCTACAGTTTTGTCATATGTAGACAGTAATGAATAGAGATTTTAAGCAACAAGATTTATTGCGATTACTTTAACATCTTTTCAAATAGCGACCAGTGGCTGAACCTAGAACTTTTCCGTTGTTGTAAATAAGATTTCCTCGCAAAAAAGTTGTTTTGACTTGTCCTGTTAACTCCACTCCTTCAAAGGGTGTGTAACCTTGTTGTGACTCTGACTCAGCAGCGCGAACAACAAAACTTTCATGAGGATCTAAAAGTACTAAATCAGCATCGTAACCAACTGCAATATCACCTTTTGAACTTAACCCAAATCTCCGCGCAGGATTCCAACTTAATAACTCAGCCATGTGGTTATAAGACATTCCCCGCTTACTACCTTCACTAAATACACCAGAAAGTAAATATTCTGTACCACCAAAACCAGATTTTGCTAACCAAATATTATTCGGGTCTTTAGCACTTCTTTTTTGTTCAGCAGAACAGCAAGCATGGTCGCTAACTATCCAATCTACCTGATGGTTGAGTACTGCTTGCCATAAGTATTCTACATCAGTACGGGGACGAATAGGAGGGTTTACTTTTGCCCAGATTGTATTAGGTGTATCAACATCTAAAAGCAAATGTCCAACAGTCACTTCTCGCCGAAAATTGATGTGAGGAAAAGCAGTTTGCATAGTCAAAGCTGCTTCCATTGCTTTACGTGAACTCAGGTGTAACAAATTGATATTTGCACAGTTAGTCTCATGGGCTAAATAAGAAGCAATGCAAATTGCTAAGCCTTCAGAATGGGGAGGACGCGCTGCACTGTAGGCGTGCAGTCCGCTAAGACTATAATCATTTTCAACTATTTTAGTATAGGCGTTAAGAATTTCTGCAACTTCGCAGTGCAAACTCAAGCTAATAGTATCTCGTGCTTCTGGATGTGCTTCTATTAAGTGAGTGAGACCGCGCATAATAAATTCAAAATGGGCAAAGTCGTAACGTTCCTCTTTATTAATCATCAAAAATAAGTTTTGCTGGTCTGACAAACCATGCAACCCATAACCACCATAAAACATGAAGATTTTAAACGAAGATACACCGTATTCCTCAAATAGTAGAGGTATTTCGTCAATATGCTGACTGGCTATAGGTGCGATATGATAGCTATAGTCAACATAAAAATTACCTGCGGATAAGGCTAATACTTCTGGAAAAAAATCTTTGTAAGAGCCGCCTTTATTGAGATAATACTGCCCTGTGCGGATGTAGTTAAGACTAGTTGTGACTCCCCCCATAGCCGCTGCTTTGCTTTCAGTCACAGCATCTTTATCTAGGGGTTGATAGATACCGATGTGCATATGAGCATCCACCACCCCAGGAAAGGCTAACAAATTTTTACCATCAAATACCTGTTTGCCTCTGTCTGGGCTAATATGAGGAGCAATCTGAGCAAATTTTCCATCTTTAATTCCTAAATCAAGTAGTTCAATATCATCCTGATGGGGACGAACTACTCGCACATTTTTGATAATTTGATCTAATAGGGAAGCTTCAGACACAGTAGACCTCACACTAAAATGGATGAATACTCTGATTGAGTCGGAATTTCAACATCGTACCGGAAGGCTGACCAAATACCATTATTATGTAACGGTTTTTTATGAAATCATTTTCAGGAGAAAAGACAATGGAAACTTTTAATGAATATCATCTGAATCCAGAAGAATTTCCTTTTCTCAAAAGCTTTCAAGATAACTGGCAAGAGATTAGAGATGAATTTACAAACTTTATGCAGCAAGCATCTGATGAGGAGCTAAAATTCACTTACGAGATTTTGGGGCCTAAAAATAAAACTATTAAAACTAAGGGTAATTCAAAATACACTGCTTTTGGGATTTTATTTCAAGGTCTATTTATTGAAGAATATATTCAACAGCATCAAATACAATATCCTGATTATGCTTCAAATGAAGTATCAGAAAAAGCGCTGGTATTGAGAGAGAAATATTTCTCCAATTTGGCTAAGGTGATAGAAAAAGTCAACTTTAGTAATGATAATATTATCAGAAATGTGTATTTTGGGATATTTCATCCAGGCTTGGATGTGAAGCTGCATGTCAACTATAACCCTCATATGAATCGTGGCTATTTAGGATTAATTGTGCCAGAGGGAGATATAGCTATGAAAATATGCCATGACAAGCTTTATTGGCATGAAGGGAAATTCATGATTTTAGATCATAGCTATCCGCACTGCCCGCATAATTACACCAATTATGACAGAGTTGTCTTGGTTATCGACTTTTTTAAACCGGATAAACCTAGAGAGGAAGTCATTCGATTTGAGAAAGAGCAAGTCACACAACGTATGCAAGATAATCCTTACAGCTTAGGTGTTTTTGGTAAAAACGATCAAGCTCAAGTAGAAGATTTTATCAAATACGGTTTAGCTCATCAGTTAGAGTGGGATAAAGCTTTATAAGTTGAGGATTTACGTAAGTCTCATAAATTGGAGTTGAGGCTGTCAATGGTCAATACTTTGATGTTGGTGGTGTGTTGCGCTGCGCGACAACGCACCCTACATTCATATAAATCTGTAATTAGATAATAAATCTGACAATGAATGCAAGAACTTACAAAAAATTAATAGCAAAACAACTAAATCAAGATTTTAAATCTGCCGTTGAAATTGTTGAAATACCTCTTCCTGTACCTGCTGGTAATCAACTTTTGATTCAAAACAAATTTGCTGGAATTAACGGTGGTTTTGATACATTAATTTGTCGTGGTGATGTTCCTTATGTTAACTTAATTCCTCCTTTTGATTTGGGTGTGGAAGCTGTGGGAGAAGTTGTGGCTATGGGTGAAAATGTCAAAGATTTTCAAATTGGTGATGCTGTCGTCACTACAGCCCGTGGTGGTGGTTATCGAGAATATCAGGTTATTGATGCAAATTTAGCAGTGAGGGTGCGCCAAGCTACACCAGAGTTGCTAACACTCATGCCTACTGGTGTATCAGCTTTGGTTGCTTTAGAACAAGTGGGGGAGATGAAAAGTAATGAAGTGGTTTTGGTGACAGCAGCCGCAGGGGGAACTGGTCATATTGCGGTACAATTGGCAAAGCTAGCAGGTAATTACGTAATTGGTACTTGTAGTTCTGAAGCTAAGGCAGAATTACTCAAGGAATTAGGGTGCGATCGCGTGATCAACTATCGTACAGAAGACCTCAACCAAGTCCTTAAGCAAGAATACCCCAACGGCATTAATGTGATTTTTGACTGTGTAGGGAAACAGGTTTTCGATACTTGCGTGGAAAATTTGGCTATTCGGGGACGGTTAGTGGTAATTGGTTTTATTTCCGAATACGCCAAAACCCCAGAACAAATTACCCAACCGCGCATTTATCACCAGCTACTTTGGAAAGCTGCTTCAGTTCGCGGCTTTCTCATGTCTAATTATCAAGAATATATGACAGAAGCACGCGATCGCCTGTTTAATCTCTTCTACTCTGGTAAACTCAAAGTTGCTATCGACCAGACTCAGTTTAACGGTATAGAGTCCATTCCTGCTGCTGTAGAACACTTGCTGAGTGGTAAAAATTGTGGAAAAGTAGTTGTCAGGTTTTAGCGATAGATCAATACAGCCTTCAATTTAAGTTTTCATCTGAAATTTTTCTCAAGTTTTAAATACTAAAGGATAGTTACAATGATAGAAAAGACAGAAAATACTTTAAAAGTTGCTCAGCAGGCCTTTGAACATTTTACAAAAGGTTTAGCCACTGGTGAATGGCAAGCATTTATAGATATACTCACCGAAGATTTTACCTTTTGGTTTCCAGTAGGACAATTTCAGGGTTGGAATGTAGGAAAAGAACGAGCAAAAGAATTTTTTCTATATGTTTCTGCATCCTTTCAAGAAGGACTTCACCTGAATTTAGACAGCGTGACTAGCAATGAAACAACCGTTGTTTTTGAGTTTCATGATGAGGGACGTTTGTTTACACAGCCTTATAAAAATCGGGTAGCTGTTTCCTTTGATGTATGTGAAAACAAAATTTGTGGCTATCGAGAATATTTTGGAAGTGATGGAAAATCGTCTTTGTTGACTGATGACTGATTACTTTTATTAGTTATTTTCACAGTTAAATTCTTTGAGTTCTCTGCATTTCGCTTCTGCCGCTTGATATGCTACTAAGTATTCTTGGCCACCCAACATCACATCGCCGTAATATTCATAAGGTGCATCACCATAGATTGGTAGCGGATCGTCTTCTGGATAATCTTCTTTGGATTCTTCTATTATTGCTTTGAGTTGCTTAACACTCAAAGTTTGTGCTGCAAAATACCAAAGTTCCTGATGAGTTTTACGCAAGTGTGGGAGTGTGGGATCGACAATGCGTACAACAGAGTCTTCACCGGAAACATCGCTTAACTCAATCCAACTGTGTTCAATGGGTTGGTATGGTTTGCGTGCAACAGCTAAAAACCCCTGCACATACTTTGCTCCTTCAGTGGCTAATACTGCTCTATAAGCATTTTCAAACGGCTGATTAGCCTTGCTTTTTATGCTTTCAGCAATTTTAAGAGAAAGCGTTTCATCCAATGCTTTGTTCATCACAGGGGAGATTAGAGCGCTAACTACAATATGGTATCACTGTCAGTTGTCAGTGGTTAGTGGTCAGTGATCAGTTGTCATTTGTTCTTTTCCCCTGCTCCCCATCTCCCCATCTCCTCATCTCCCTACACCCCAACTGTGGCACAATAAAGAATTGTAATAAGAAAAATATTGTTAAGGTAATTTAGTGACTCCAACTGCTCAATCCACGGCAAGTGCGCGTCGCGTGGTGTTTCCTTTTACGGCAATTGTGGGCCAGGAAGAAATGAAACTGGCGCTGCTGTTGAATGTCATTGATCCCAAAATCGGTGGTGTAATGATTATGGGCGATCGCGGCACCGGCAAAACCACAACTATCCGGGCGCTGGCGGATCTACTGCCTGAAATCCCCGTGGTTGCTAATGATCCTTTCAACAGTGACCCCAGCGACCCCGATTTGATGAGCGATGAAGTCCGCCAAAAGTTGGAACAAGGGGCAGAAGTTCCTGTAAATCACAGAAAAGTCCAAATGGTAGACCTGCCCCTAGGAGCCACAGAAGACCGAGTTTGTGGCACCATTGACATCGAGAAAGCTTTATCTGAAGGTGTCAAAGCTTTTGAACCAGGACTGCTGGCTAAGGCTAACCGGGGCATCCTCTACGTGGATGAGGTCAACTTGCTGGATGACCACTTGGTAGACGTGTTACTTGACTCGGCTGCTAGTGGATGGAACACTGTAGAACGGGAAGGTATTTCTATCCGTCACCCAGCCAGATTTGTGCTTGTCGGTTCTGGCAACCCGGAAGAAGGTGAATTGCGTCCTCAACTCCTAGACCGCTTTGGGATGCACGCAGAAATTCACACTGTCAAAGAACCAGCCTTGCGGGTACAAATCGTTGAACAGCGAGCAGAATTCGACCAAAACCCCCCAGAATTTCTAGCAAAATACCAATCTCAGCAACAAGCACTGCAACAGCAAGTTGTCAATGCTCAACAGTTGTTGAAGGAAGTAAAAATTGACTATGACCTGCGGGTGAAAATTTCTGAAGTCTGTTCGGAACTCGATGTCGATGGTTTACGGGGTGACATTGTGACTAACCGCGCCGCCAAAGCATTAGCAGCATTTGAAGGGCGTACCGAAGTCACAGTTGATGATATCCGGCGTGTAATAACTTTATGCCTGCGTCACAGACTGCGGAAAGACCCCCTAGAATCAATTGATTCCGGCTACAAAGTAGAAAAAGCTTTTGCCCGAATCTTTGGTGTCGAACTACCGGACGATGATGCTGCACAAAAGAACGGTGTAGGTCAAAAATTAGGAGTTAGGAGTTAGGAGTTAGGAGTTAGGAGTTAGGAGTTAGGAGTTAGGAGTTAGGAGTTAGAAATTCTCCCCATCCCCCCCCTGCTCCCCTGCAC
>NZ_JAECZC010000051.1 GCF_016056305.1 Amazonocrinis nigriterrae CENA67
GTATTAGGGAGCTTTCAGAGCAGGGGAGCGGGGGAGATGGGGGGATAGGGGGATGAGGGAGAAATAACAACTAACAACTGACAACTAACAACTGACAACTGACAACTAACAACTGACAACTGACAACTAACAACTGACAACTGACTCTTAACTAATTTCTAACAAAACCTTTAAAACTCCTCGCTGCTGAGCATGTTCAAAAGCTACAAGCCCTTCAGTTAGAGGGTAATGGGCGTGAATTAAGGGCTGTACGTCTACTTTTCCTGTGGCGAGTAGCTCAAGAGCAGCCGGAAAGGGGCCACAGCGAGAGCCAATAAGAGTAATTTCGTCTACTACCAAAGAAGAGACATCTATGTTGAGATTGTCAGCATAGGTGCTTTTAAGCACTAAAGTACCACGGGCACGTAAAGCGCGACGAGCGATCGCAAATCCTTCTGGGTTGCCGGTACACTCTACTGAGATATCATAGGCTCTATCTGTCACAGCCTCGGCTAGACCCGTTTTGATACCCCTCGCCTCTAAGTTAGCAAGTTTGTCTTGATGTCGCCCCACTACCAAAAGTTCACAGCCTGTTAAAGCTAATGTCTGGGCTACCAGTTGTCCTAGTTTGCCATCTCCAACCACCAGCACTCGGTCATTTTTACCCAAGGATACCTGTTGCTGAATTTCTAGTGCTGCTGCTAATGGTTCTGTAAAAGTTGCTACTTCTGTTGGTACATGATCCGGTACAGGATGCAAGTTTACCACTGGCAAACAGAGATATTCTGCAAAAGCTCCGTGACGGTTCACAATGCCCAGTACTGTGCGGTTTTCGCAGTGAGTTGGTTGTCCGCTAAGACAAAAACGACATTTACCGCAGACAGCATTAATTTCTCCAACTACGCGCCGATTTAATAGGTGTTCTGGCCCTTGTTCCACCACACCAACAAATTCGTGTCCTAAAATGCCAGTGTAGGGATAGTAACCTTTTTTTAATTCGAGGTCAGTGTTACAAATACCCGCACGTAAGACACGCACCAAAGCTTCTCCTGGTGGTGGCTCAGGAATAGGAATATCTGTACGTAGTTGTAATTCGTTATTTTCGAGCCAGAGTCCTTTCATCACTGTTTAAGCTGGTATTAACCGCATTACTCAGTAAACAGTATAACAATTTTTCAACATTCAATTGAATTCAACAGATGTGCCAAGACGGTAGTTTTACCCTGTGGAATCAGCATTTTCAATATTTAAATTGGTATTAATTTTACTTAACCAAATCACCAAATCATCTGCATGAAACTCTATCTCACTCCCTAAAGTTTTGATATAAAGAAGTCCATCGCTAATAATTAAATCTCTGATGGGATACCATGAATCTCGATTTTGAATCAAAAGATCCAATGGAATACCACCCTTTAACAGATTTTTACGATATTTCCACCAAGCTCGCCATAACATCACAGATTTAGTACAGTGCATTTGATAGCCTTTTGGCACTTTGTAGTATTGATATTGATAAAAACCACGATGATCTATTTCTCCTTTCAGGAGATAACAGTATTCCGCCAATGCTTGATTCATCAATTCCCAATGAGATGACTTAGCCTGAATGAAAAACTCAGGTAGTTTATTATTGAATTGGGCTGTAGCAATCAATCCTTCAGACTTAGCTGTTAGTTGATTACTTTTATAAACTGTCTGTGCTATTAAAGTAGAATTTGATAATAAAACATCTTGTTTGTGGCAAGATTTTTCTACAAACTCACGAATTAAATCTAGATTAGACAACATAGTAAATTATATTGCAGCTATGCTTTCATAACGTGAGTTCGCTACTACCTCACCCTCCCAACCTCCCTCTCCTACAAGGAGAGGGAGGAGCAACGAACAAACTAGGGTTTTACTCCCCTCTCCTCGTAGGAGAGGGGCTGGGGGAGAGGTCAAAACAGTACTCATAGAACTCACGTTTTCATAAGCTAAAACGTATTTAATTTACACAACAATTTTCATGAACATTGATAGTTAACAGTCAACGTTCAACTAGAATAAATGTGCAATTTATTAGCGTAATAGCTTACGAACCAGAATGTTATTTAATTGATTAGGTAAACTAGTCTTTCATTTTCTCAAGATGAACACAACCGAATTCATCCTAAAAACATCATAGGTTCAAATTATCGTTAAATTTGCATAGCAAAAGCCTACACTTTTGCAGCAAAGTGTAGGCTAATTGCATACGTCGCTTAATGAATTTGTGAAAAAAGCAACCAATTAAATTTTCAATTCTTTAAGAAACGGTTCAAACACTGTCAGTAATTCGGGACGGCTGACCACCAGGGTGGGAAAAGAGCGATCGCTATAATCTTGTCCTGGTATCAAAGGAAACGGTTCTGATTTCAGTGATGACCAAACGCCACCAGCAGCTTGAACAATTACCCAGGCCCCAGCCAAGTCCCAAACTTTTGGTGTCGCTTCAACGCCGCCTAATGTTGCCCCAGTAGCAACGGTCAGGAAGTTATAACTCGCTACACCCAACATACGAATTTTACAGGGAAATCCTTTTTGGATGACAGCGGTGCTACGGGAACAAAGGTTAAAAAAATGATTGCTGCTGGGAGCATCAACACTGGTGTGGATGGGATGATGATTGAGAAATGCACCTGATGGCGTTGCTAAACCAGATGAACCTTCCCAGAAACCATGAAAAGCTTGATTGAGTGGCGGCGCGTAAACGTAACCAAAAATCGGTGTGCCTTGATACAGTAAAGCTAAAGAAATCGACCAAATGGGAATACCCCGTGTGAAGTTGGTTGTACCGTCCAGAGGGTCAATTACCCAGCACCACTCTCTATCTGGAAAGACTTGATCGTTTTCTTCGCTCAAAATGCCGTAGCCATTGAAACTAGAAGCGATCGCATCCCGAATTTCTTGATCAGCCCATTTATCCGCCCGCGTCACCAAACTACCATCGGCTTTTTGCAAAGCCTGCACTTGCCCAAAGTCCTGCATGAGTTGCTTTCCCACTCTGGTAGTGGTAGTCTGGGCAAAATCGAGAACTGTTGTCCAAAAATCATTCATTGATTAATTCTCGCGCAAAGGCGTTACTGAGCCAAGATAGGTAAATTCAGATTTTGGCTGGGCAGCTTTTAGTTTAGTCTAGATCACTTTCCAGAACAGAAGCGATCGCTTGTTTGGTATTTGTTTGAAACTCGGTGACATTGACTCGATTCAAGAACCAAATCGACAGCACCATTCCTACAGCTTCGAGGGCAAATACCAATCCATAGGCTAGCACCAAATTAGGTAGCAACCTGCGACCAACATCTAAAACCGCACCACCTAAAACTACCGCCACTCCCCTAGACATGGCCTGTGCTAGTCCCCACGCACCAATGAATGTACCTGCGGCTTCCGCTGCTGTCAGATCCAACATCAAGCTAACTGCTGCTGTAGTTAAGAAACCAGTAGCTAAACCAAACAAGACTAAACCTAGCTTCAAAAAAGCTGGATTAGCTGTGAATCCTGATAAACCTAGCAATGCTGCACAAAATGCCACCAACATACAACCTAGGCGGGCACTTTTGCGCTTACCCAAACGTGGCACAACAAAAAAGCCTGCAACGCTGTAGGCAATTAGCAGACCAATGCCATAGAAAACGTTTAGTTTGGTGCTTTCAGCCAAAGGCATTTTAAACACCTGTCCTGCATAGGGTTCTAAAACGGGGTCTTGCATAAACAAACAGAGTGTCATCACCATTAAAAAAGTGAAAAACAAACCTGTTTGCCGACTAGCTGTTAATATTTCCCAAGCTTTGCCTAGAGTAATGCTGTCTTCCCGGTTCACCAACGTGGAACGGGTGGAGTAAAGCGAGTACTTTTTCTCAACGCCAATTGTTGCTGCGATCGCAAAACCAAATACCAGTGCTGGGACAATGACAAATAGTCTGTTGACTGCTGACTGTAAGTTGGCTGCTGTTGCTTCAGGTGGTAGCAACTTACTAGCGAGAATCCCTCCGACAATTATCCCCACCATTAGCATTGACCAAACAATACCAACGACTTTGGAACGGTTGTCTTCTTCTGATACATCCACCAACAAAGCTGCAAAGGCAGTACCGCTAGCACAAAGTGCTAAACCGTAGACAGCAAAAACCAAGGATAATAGTGCTGTCCAGCCGATTGTTTGGGTTGTCCATACCCAGCCACCCGCACTACTGGCGGCATTATTCAGCTGCCACATTACTTGTACAGCTAAAAATGCAGCGATCGTAAATATTGCCGCCCCCACCCAAACATAAACTGTGCGGTGATATCCCCACAACGGCTTAGCATCGGATATTTGACCGAACCAGATGCGGGAAGGAGAAACAAATGCGGGTAGTGCTAACACCAATGCTACCAGCGTTGCCGGAATTGCGATTTCTTGAATCATGACTCTGTTAAGTACGCCCAGAGTCAAGATGGACATCATACTCAACCCCATTTGAAATAACCCTAGTCGGAACACGGTCAGCAAGTTGACCTTTGGCACCGCTGGGGATTTTGCTTCGGCATCAAACATTTCACCGCTTCCCATAGCTGTTTTTTCGTATCGTTTATCAAATATGATCTCTCTTTAAATAAAGATAAACTGTTCGATGAAACTTAAAATCCCAGATTTTTAAGAAACCCTACAAAGCACGTAGCCCTAGCAATCAGAAATCTTGGTTATACAAGCAAAGTCCCCTTGCTATTGTGATGACAAAAACGATATCAGAAGCCACATTGCAAGTCAGCCAGAAACAATCAGTCCGTAGCGTAGATAGGAGTATTGTCAAAATTATTGTCACAAGGAAAGTGTGATGATTCTGCCCATTTTGCTTTTAATGTCCAATGTTGAGGTTGAAAGCTCCAATTTTTCCCTTCATAACTCGGAATTTCATGCTTTGAACTGGCAACTTCGTCTTCAGAACTCGGAACTTCATGCTTTGAACTCGAAACTTCGTCTTCAGAACTCGGAACTTCATGCTTTGAACTCGAAACTTTGTCTTCAGAACTCGGAACTTCATGCTTTGAGGTGCAACAACCAAGATCCAAGAGTCAATGAAGGTTTGTGAATAGCGATGCGCGTCTTTGCTGACCATTGATATCGAGGTGGACATGATATTACTTGCGATCGCTAAGGTTGGCTTGGTATTGTTCAGGCTGTGGTGCGATCGCTATAGCAATTCATCAGAGCATTAACATCTAAAATTGCTTACTCTGGCTATTGCTTGCTCTATCATTGACCATTAGCAGCAGCAAAATCGAATAAACATTATGAAAATCAAAGGCATCAAGCGCAAAAATACAATAGAAATATTTCAGGAAATCAACATTCCTGATGGACAAGAAATATTCATTGAGATTCTATACGAAAACTCTCAAACAAGTGTTAATAGTGAATCGAAATTCTGGAAATCCCTGGAAAAATTCCGCCAAGAACAAGAATTAGAAACCGCAGGTATTGAACCAGAAATTTTTGCAGATGTACGAGATTCTTCACCAGGACGTGAGGTAACTTGGTAAACTTGCGTTTTTTATTAGATACAAATATTCTTTCCGAACCATTGCGTCCAATTCCCAATCCCAATGTTATCGAAATGCTACGGCAACATGAAAATGAAATAGCGACAGCAACAGTTGTCTATCATGAATTACTTTTTGAGTGCTACCGTCTTCCAGAGTCTAGAAAACGTCAAACTAGGTTTCCACTCAGCACTCAGCACTTTGCACTTTGCTATAACACCAAGTTTGTACAACTCGACCTTGCAATTGTTGTCCTAACCAAGGTGTATTACTCGAAAGCGTATACAAATTTTTCTTTTCAACTTTCCAGGTTTGCTGCGGGTCAAATAAAGTGAGTTCAGCCTTTTGCTGAGGACTAATTGCACTCATATTCTGTCCCAAACACTCCGCAGGCTTAGTACTCAACGCCCGCCATAATTCTAAAGCTGTAAATTCCCCAGTTTCCACAAGATACTGCCACAATAGCGGTAATGCTAACTCCAAACCAATTGCTCCTGGTGGCGCTTCGGCAAAGGCTTGGACTTTTTCTTCATAGGTGTAGGGTGCATGGTCAATTGCGATCGCATCCACAATACCCGCACGCACCCCTGCACGCAAAGCCGCCAAATCACTGGGATTGCCTAAAGGCGGGTCTAAATGCAAGCTCGTATCGTAGCTTTTAATTGCTTTAGTGTCAAGTAATAGATGCATCCAAGTGGTGCTAGCGGTAATGGGTAAATTAGCAGCCTTGGCTGTTGCTATCAGTTCCACACTGCGAGCTGTGGAGACACGCATGATATGTACAGGTGTATTTGTGGCGGCTACCAATTCTAATAAAGTAGCGATCGCAGTTGTTTCTGCACTAGCGGGTATTGGTGGCAAACCGAACCGCAGCGCATCCGGCCCTTCCCGCATGACTCCATTAGATGTAAGCTGGCGATCGCAAGGCCAAAAAGCCACTGGTTTACCCAAAGGTTGCAGATATTCCAAAACCCGTTGCACCAAAGCCAAATTTTCCAATGGCTTACCATCGGTAAAACCAACAATTCCAGCAGCAGCTAAATCTGCCAATTCCGTCATTTGTTTCCCAGCAATATCTAAGGTGATAGCACCCCAGATGTTGAGCAGGGGAGCAGGGGAGGGGGGGAGCAGGGGAGACAAACTCATCCCCCTCATCCCCCCATCTCTCCTCTTCTGCAACTGTGCCACAAGAGCAGGATTATCAATTGGCGGAGATGTATCCGGTAAGAGGCTAACTCTGGTAAAGCCACCAGCAGCAGCAGCTTGCAAAAAAGACAACAAAGTTTCTCGTTCTTCAAACCCTGGTTCGCTGGAATGGCTATACAAATCAACTAACCCAGGCCCTAACACTAAACCCCGACAATCTCGAATTTGCGTATCGGCGCTGATATCAGAAATGTGTGCTGTAACAGCTTGGATTTCACCATCAGCAATTAGCACATCAGCTACTTGGTCAGTTTCAGAAATTGGGTCAATTACCCTTACTTGTTGCAACAGTTCAGTCATAAAAATTATGAGTTAGGAATTTTAGAGTTAGCAGTTAGCAGTTAGCAGTTAGCAGTTAGGAATTATTTGTTACTGACTTCTTACTTTATTCCTCACTCCTCATTCTTCACCCCTAAATTTTTTACATTTTTCCTAAATTTATTCCTCACTCCTAACTCCTAATTCCTAACTCCCAACTCCTGTAGGGGCGGGTAAACCCGGCATATCTTGTTGCTACTTGAATTTCTAGCTAACCCGCCCCTACAACTAACTTTGCGCCTCCTAACTCCTAACTCCTAACTTTTCTACAATGCTCCAGCTGCTGTTTTATCCAGTACGCCTCCACCCAAGTGAGTAGTGATATTCATTGCTTGCATGACTGGTAAACCATTTAGCCCACTGGGGTAATCAATGACGCTAACTGCACCATTTCCTTGGCGGAAATTCCAGAAATTTTCTGTTGATAAACCTAGAACATGGCACAGCAAAACTTTATTAGTTGCATCGTGAGCCACTATTAATCCAGTTTTGAATTGATTATCCAATGCTGCTTGCACAATCTGTTGCCAAGCTGCGACGCTACGCTCCCACACCTGCTGTAAATTCTCTCCTTCAGGCATTTGTACACCTGCTGGCTGTGTTCGCCAGCGCTCTAATTCTCCGGGAAACTCTTGTTCTATTTCTTTTTCTAATTTTCCTTCCCAAAGTCCGTGACTGATTTCCCTTAAACCATCTTCTAATTCCAAATTTATATCGGGATGCTGATGCAAGATAATTTCTGCTGTTTCTTTAGGACGCAGCATTGAGCTACTGACAGCAAAGTCAATTGGTACATCTTGGAGAAATTCACCAGCTTTTTGTGCCTGTTGTCTACCATTGTCGTTAAGAGGAACGTCAATTTGTCCTTGAAACCTAGTTTGGCGATTCCACTCTGTTTCTCCGTGACGTACCAACAACAATCTTACCCCCTGATGCCCAGGCCGCAATGAAGGCAGAGTCTCTCCCATGTGTTGCGTCTGATTCATTGATTCTAGTTGGACTGTTTCTTCTAATCCACCAGCAAAATTCAATACAGTCAAGCCACAATTAGATTGCTGTATGGAATGGTAGCGACTTGGAGAAATTCCCAATGCTGTGCTGATCAGAGCGCGATTAATACCGTTATGCCCAACTATCACAATAGTTTCCCCTGGATGTTGGGGCAAAATTTCTTGCCAAAACTGCCGCGCTTGCTCGTATAAAGCTAGGACAGGAAAATGTTCTCTTGTTTCCCCTCCATTGTTCAGCAACATCCGCAGTTCGTGGGGACGTTCATGCCAAATTTCATAGTCTTCAGTAAACTTCTGCTTGACATCAGATGTAAGCATTCCTTCCCACAAAGGCAAGTCAATTTCCAGCAGTTTATCGTCTGTTTGGATCACAGCAGTCTCTCTAACATGAATTGCTAGCTCACTGTTAATGACCTGTGCTGTCTGTTTTGCTCGCTGGAGAGGACTGCTGTAAATAGCATTAAATGAAAGATTACTGAGGGCTTTGCCTACTTTCCTGGCATCGTTACGACCTTTTTCTGTTAATTCTGACACATCAGTGCGTCCTTGGATACGCCGCTCTGTGTTATAGCTGCTTTGTCCGTGGCGAACAATGATGACACGAGTCATCTAGTAAACCTCCTAAAGTAAATGCTTTCAGCCTTTAAACCCTCTAAAATGCTCATGTAATGCTTAAAAGTTTATTTCTCTGTATTTAAGCATTATTTGTGAACATATTTATACACTCATTGTCATGCTCAACTAATGCTCACTTTGAGAGCGTACCATTTCCATATCCTGCTACCAGGGAAAGGGGGTAGACCATGAAAAGCTACCTATCTTTTTCTGTCTATGTTCTAAACTACTTGGAAAACTACTCCAAGTAATACTCTAGTAAATCACAACATAGACACAGTAAGGAATACAAGCTAAAAAAAAGCATCTACTTGAGGGATGCGGTGATACGCAGGCTTTTCACCAGCCAATGTTGTTTAACTTGCTTGCACGACCATTGATTGAGGCTCATGTTTACAAAGGCAAATCTTTATTGTCCTAAAACATCTGGCTACGGCTATGTAAGTGCTTTTTGACCTTTGAAGAGGTAAGGATAATCGTTGATAATCTTTTCTCTAGATGTAGAGTTTGAGTGTTGCTGATACTGAAAATTGACAGCAAAACTCAAGTGTGATGATTGATAATTCTTGGTTGACAACTAATTATTTGAGTTCTGGCATTACTTTAGAGGCTTCCAGTAGCGATCGCTTCTAGCTGTTGGAATAATAAACATAAGTAGGTCAGTGCAAATAAAGCTAATAGTATTTCACTAAATTAATGATACAAATAATTTCTCCTCTGCTCCCCTGCTCCTCTGCTCCCCTAAAGGTATCAACTTTAAAGTAAAACGGTATAACTGGTGAGGGTCATCATTTGTCCTCTCTTACAAAGTTCTGATGGTCGCAAAACTCCCCTCAACGCCAGGAAAGCCCAAGTCGGCTAAGCCGGACGCCAGACGCTACAACGGAGGGAACCTCCCTACCCTTCTCCTGACGGAGACGCTACGCGAACGGGAACGCAGGAGAGCGAACGGGTGACGCTCGCGCTTCTCGCGCTTCGCTCTTGAAATCGCCAGTTCCCCATCTGGCAACAAGCCCTTACGGGTGACGCTCGTACCTCGCTAACGCTGCGAAGATCGGCAGTTGCTCGACTTGGGGAGACCCCAAGACCGCACTGCCGACCTCCTACGTCACTACCGCTACGCTAACACCAAGACGGGGGCTGGACTAACCAAGACGGCAACTTCCTCACCAAAGGAAGCACGTGGTGTCATTAGTAAGGGTTTCAAGCGTATTTACTTTTCGTAATATAGTTTGGTTTATTCCCACCGACTTACTTATCTAACTAAAGAGTGAGAGAATTTTCATTCTAATTTCATTATTGGATGAAATCTTTATAATATTAAGTCAACAGTAAGTTTTAACTAATAATTAAGAATCAAATATATTTGATTCTTAATTATTCTTGAGCGAAAAATTAAAAAGCTTGCTAATCAAGCCTTATCAAGCTTTTACTGAAATAGATGTGTATACAATATATTTGATTAATTATTATTAACTTAGCTAAATAATTTTCTCTATCTATTAAAAATATAGAGATGAACTAATAAATACTTTCTTATAAAAATCATTCTTAAGATAGTGTTTTTATCTTGATATTTCAGAAAATATATTTACTGAGAAATAAATATCTAGGTAAAAAGATTTTTATTTGAATAAACTAAGCATCACTCAAAGTACAAAAAAACTCAAGACTAAATTTTATGTTTACTCAAAAAGTCATGATAGCGCGTAAATACTTGAAGTAAAAAGCAATGCTTGCTCTGCCTCTGAATAGCGAAAATCTACCATACCCTGACCCCATACATCCCATCATCGTCCACTTTGTAATTGCGATGGTATTTTTTTCATTTTTCTGTGATGTGGTGGGCTATTTCACTCACAATTTGCGTTTATTTGAAGTCAGCTTCTGGAATATGTTTGTGGCTTCGGGAGCCATTTTTCTAGCGGTTATCTTTGGTCAGTTTGAAGCAGGTTTAGCACAAGTCTCAAAAGCAGCCGAGCCAACACTGAATTTTCATACAGTCATGGGTTGGTCGCTGTCGGTGATTGTTGTTGGGATAACAGCTTGGCGTTATGTAATCCGTGATCGCCTACGCCGGGGACAACGCGATCGCCATTCCTCAAAAATACCACCTGCTTACCTTGGTGTCGCAACGTTTTTGATTTGTCTGGTGTGCTTGCAAGTATATCTAGGAAGCAAACTATTTTGGGTCTATGGGTTTCATGTCAAGCCTGTAGTTGAAGCGATGAAGCAGGGGGTGTTGTGATGAACTCGCAACTAATTGACCAGTTAAGGTTACCGCTGAATGCTAACGGTCTACCCTACGAAATTCCCATACATCCGCAGTTAGTGCATCTGACATTGGGTTTATTTATTATCAGCATCTTATTTGACATAGCAGGAGCTATTTTCCCCACAGAACGATTTATTTTCAAATTTTTGGGTCTGACTGCCATCCGTTCTGGATTCTTCGATGTGGGCTGGTACAACCTAGTAGGAGCAGCTGTTGTCACATTTTTTACCGTTGCATTTGGTTTTTTCGAGTTATTACTGGCGAACCCACCAGTTAATCAAAAGAGTGATTGGGGGTTGAATGCTGGTTGGACAATGCTTTTGCATGGTTTGGGTGGTGTTTTGCTGTTGGGAATTATTGTTGCCATGACTGTATGGAGAGGTTTGCAACGCGATCGCACTCGCAAAGATGCTTCCAGACAAGTGCAGTGGAGCTATTTATTAGTAGGCATTGCCATGCTAGGCATATTGTACGTTCATGGAACTTTAGGGGCACACCTAGGAGAGCAATTCGGGATTCATGTAACTGCTGCTGAGTTGCTGAGGAATGGCAAAAACCCTAATTTACTACTCCAATAAAATAAGTAATTCGGTGGAAACAAACCAAACTATGTGACGAAACATAAATGGGCTTGAAACTCTTACAAATGACAAATGACAAATGACAGTCTATGGTGAGAATTTTAGAATATTTACTAATAGCTGGTTATATTGCAGTTTTGCTCGTCGTCAGCCATTGGATTGGGCAGCAGGCGTTTTCTTGGATGCCTGCTGAAGCGACAGCAGAAGCACAAAAGGTAGATGATTTGTTTAGCTTTTTAGTCTCAATTGGGGCATTCATTTTCCTGGGGCTTAACAGCATGATGTTGTATTCAGTTATTTTTTTTCGCGCGCCCAAGGAAGACTACACTGAAGGCCATCCCTCTAGAGGTGATGTGAGGCTAGAAATTTTGTGGACGGCAACCCCAATTTTGTTAGTGCTGTGGATTGCTTTTCAAGGCTTCAATATTTATCAGCAATTAAACATCATAGGCTTGCAGCAAATTGTACATTTGCATACGCCTCTAGAACCGGAACCAGCTTATGCCGCAGAAATCAGCGATGTTCCCAAACCAGCAGTTGAAACTATTGAAGTCTTTGTCAAGCAGTGGGATTGGTCTTTTCGCTATCCGAATAATGTCATTAGTAATGAATTACACCTACCTGTAAACCTTTCTACTCGCCTCAATATGCACGCTAAAGACGTGCTTCACAGTTTTTACGTCCCTGAGTTCCGCTTACAGCAGTATATTGTCCCCGGACGCAATATTGATCTTGTGCTAACGCCCATTCGCACAGGCAAATACCATTTAAAAGATTCTCTATTCAGCGGTACTTACTTTTCTTTGCTAGATGCGAATGTATACGTTGAATCTCCCGAAAAATATAACCAGTGGCTCAACCAGACGGCTACTCAAGAACCAGCTTCAGCAACAAATCAAGCAGTTGTCGAGTATACCCAACCACCAAAGACATGGTTTAAGACTAGCTGGTACACTGTCGCACCAGCACAACCCTATGTGATTACAGGCAAAGGGAAAGTAACCAATGACACATAATCCCATTGAAAAAATAACTGAAGCTAGGGAGTCTGTTGATAACTGGCGACGCTATTTCAGCTTCAGCACTGACCATAAGGTCATCGGTGTTCAATACATGGTGACCACCTTCATTTTCTTTCTGATCGGTGGGCTATTGGCCATGATCATTCGTGCTGAACTGATCACCCCCGAATTAAATGTTGTTGACCGCCCCCTCTACAATGGCTTGTTTACCATGCACGGGACAATCATGATTTTCTTGTGGATTATCCCGTTCAATGCTGGTATTTCTAACTACTTAGTACCGTTGATGATTGGAGCGCGGGATATGGCGTTTCCCTTGCTTAACGCCATCTCTTTTTGGATGATTCCACCAGCCAGTATTTTATTACTAGCTAGCTTCTTACTGCCCAATGGTACCGCGCAGTCTGGTTGGTGGTCTTATCCACCAATTAGTCTGCAAATTCCGCCTGGTCAACCGATTAATGGTGAATTTGTTTGGATTGTAAGTTTGCTGCTGATAGGCATTTCTTCAATCATGGGGGCTATTAACTTTGTCACCACTATTTTTTGGATGCGGGCACCAGGGATGACGTTTTTTCGGATGCCTGTGTTTGTTTGGTCAGTTCTCAGCGCTCAGTTGTTGCAATTGATTAATTTACCCTCTTTAACAGGCGTATTGATCCTACTTTTATTTGACCTGGCATTTGGTACACATTTCTTCAAACCTTCGGAGGGTGGCGATCCAATTATTTATCAGCACCTATTTTGGTTCTACTCTCATCCAGCAGTTTACATCATGGCACTACCAGCCTTTGGAATTTTTGCGGAAGTGCTGCCTGCATTTTCCCGCAATCCTCTGTTTGGCTATCGGTCATTAGCTATTGCTTCGTTAGGCATTGCTTTGGTTAGTATCTTCGTTTGGGTACATCATATGTTCACCAGTGCTACCCCTGGTTGGATGCGGATGACCTTCATGGTTACTTCCATGTTAGTTGCTGTGCCTACTGGTGTTAAAGCATTTGGCTGGACTGCCACAATTTGGAAGAGCAAGCTGCACCTAGAAACACCAATGCTGTTTGCTATGGGAGGTGCAGCCATGTTTATTTTCGGTGGTGTTACCGGAGTGATGCTAGCTGCAACACCGTTTGATATTCACGTCCACAACACTTATTTTGTAGTGGGTCATTTCCACTACATTGTTTTTAATACCATCACAATGGCAATCTTTGCAGCCATTTACTTCTGGTTTCCTAAAATCACTGGCAGGATGTATGCCGAAGGTTGGGGTAAGCTGCATTTTTGGTTGACCTTTATCCCTGCCAACCTCACCTTCTTCTCCATGCACCCGTTGGGTTTGCAGGGAATGTTACGCCGAGTTTCTTCTTATGACCCACGCTATCAGGGATGGAACATCATCGCTAGTCTAGGGGCGTTCTTGCTGGGTGCATCCATACTGCCCTTTATTGCTAACATTGTGGTTTCCTGGTTATACGGGCCGAAAGCAGTTGATAATCCTTGGCACGCCAGCGGTTTAGAATGGACAACCTCTTCACCACCACCCCCAGATAACTTTGAGGAGATTCCAATTGTCAGAAGGCCTCCCTACGACTATGGCGATCCCAAATACTCAGTCATAGAACCTACTGACGACAACGAGTCAGGAAGCCAAGGACTGGGTACTAGGTACTAGGTACTGGGTACTGGGTACTGGGTACTAGGAAATAGATATAGTTCTAAATTTTTTAACGCCCTATGCCCTATGCCCAATTCCCTATTCCCTATTCCCTATTCCCTATTCCCAATTTCGCAAAATTATGCAACGTCGCTTTTTTCAATCTCGTATTGTCCAACGTCGCACCATCTATATAGATGAAAGTCCTGTCCGTTTTGAGCGGTGGCGGCGACGCTTACCAAATAAGGCACAGCGCTTTTTACCTAGTGGTGGCGGAAGTGCTGAAGATCATCATGGCAAAGCAATATTCGGGTTCACCGTGTTCCTCTTGTCAGAAAGCTTAGTCTTTTTGAGTTTTATCTTGACATACATTGGTCTGCGATTGACTCATTCAAAAAATTGGCTACCACCTGGTGTTTCAGGGCCAGAATTGTCTAATTTGGTGATTATCAACACGGTGATACTGCTTTCCAGTAGCGGAGTAATTCAATTTGCAGAAAACGCTCTCCAGCACCGAGAAATCATTAAATTCCGTTTGTTCTGGTTGATGACAATTTGCATGGGAACCTACTTCTTAATCGGTCAAGCAATTGAGTGGAGCAAACTCGATTTTGGGTTAAACACAGGATTAGTTGGTTCAACATTCTATTTATTGACAGGTTTCCACGGTCTGCATGTTCTTGCTGGCGTTCTTCTCCAAATAATTATGCTTGCCCGCTCCTTCATTCCAGGTAACTATCACAAGGGTCACTTTGGTGCAAGTGCGACAACTCTATTTTGGCACTTTGTTGATGTGATTTGGGTCTTTTTATTCTCTATTATCTACCTTTGGCGAGCCTAGAAGTATTGCGAAATACTTGTATTTTTAGGAGGTATTTATGAATTTATTCTTAGCACAAGAATTGCCATCACCGAGAGCGATTGAAGGAGCTAGCCCACTAGATAAAAACCAAGATCCATTAATTGCCCACCGTCTACAAAAAGAACAGTATATCGGCATTGTTGGGCTAGCGATCGCTCTAGTCGCTGCTGTAGGCTTTTTTAGCCGCAGAGTTGAATATGCGATTGTGTTTGCTCTTGTTCTCAGCACCATTTTAATCGCTTTGTTTTTAGTTGTATAACAAGTTTGTCAGTGGTCAGTGGTCAGTGGTCACAAAACAACTAACAACTAACAACTAACAACTGACAAATACTTTAACAAGAATTGGGAGAGTATTTTATGAATAGTCCAGTTTATCAAACTGTGATTGTTGGTGGTGGTTTTACCGGAATATTTACAGCCTTGCACTTGGCTCACCAACATTATCCTCGGTCTGTCATTTTGATTGATAAAGATGAACGCTTTTGTTTTAAACCGTTACTTTACGAGTATTTTGATGGCGAGATGGATAGTTTTCAAGTATTACCGCGTTTTTCAGAATTACTGAAAGGTAGCGGTGTCATCTTTGTTCAAGATACAGTCCAGTCGATAGACCTGCATCAACGGGAAGTCAAATTAGTTTCAGGAAATTCCTATAACTACAGCAACTTAGTGTTAGCTTTGGGCAGTGTTACTGGTTATCACCAGGTTGAAAGTGCAAAAGAACATGCCTTTCCTTTTTGGACACAAGAAGATGCGATCGCTCTTGACCGACATTTACGCGACTGTTTGCAACAAGCTATCCAAACCGAAGATTCCGAACAACGTCGGCAATTGCTAACAGTAGTAGTGGTTGGTGGTGGTGCCAGTGGTGTAGAAATGGCGGCTACTTTAGCTGATTTTCTCCCACATTGGTATGGTGCTTTAGGAGGCAATTCTAGTGAAATCCGTGTAGTAGTGCTTCATCACGGCAAAGCAATTCTTGAAGGCGATATCAACGATCCGCTACGTTTAGTTGCTGAACAGGAATTGAAAAAACGCACTGTACCTGTAGAAATCATCCTGGAAGCAGAAGCCACTGCTGTTCATCCTAATTTAATTGAATATAAATACCACGATCAAGTCGAGAAACTGCCAACATTTACCACCATTTGGACTGCTGGCACTTCTACCCATCCGCTAATTAAAGACTTGCCAATTTCTCAAGAACGTAGAGATCATCATGGTCGCCCCTTAGTTACTCCCACTTTGCAACTGCTTGACTTTCCAGAAGTTTTTGCAGGGGGTGACTGTGCAGCAATTCAAGACAAATCGCTACCACCAACAGCCCAGGTGGCTTATCAACAAGGTGCTGATATTGCTCGCAATTTGAAAGCACTGGCTTTAGGAGAAGATCCCAAGCCAGCCCAGGTTAACATCCGGGGAACTCTGTTGAAGTTGGGGATACATGATGCTGCTGCTAACCTTTTCAATATTTTTGAAGTTGCAGGCGAACCCGCACACTTAATCCGTGAAGGCACTTATTTAACGTTATTGCCAACTCCCATTCATGATTTTCAAGCCACTACTGAATGGCTGGATGAAGAGATTTTTCATCATCACCTTGACCCTCACAATGTCGGCAAAAAAGTGGTGCAAGCCGTGGAATTAGTTGGTGCAGGGGTTGTAGGTGTTATAGTTGCCAGAAGATTACTGCGAATGTTGGGAGATGAGGAGAAAAGGGAGTAGGGAGTAATTGTGTTGACTGATAACTGATGACTGTCATCTGTCATCGGTCAACAGACTTCTTTTTAGTTGCTGCTACGCGAACACAATATTACTCTTTACCCAAATCCAATTGCACTTGCACTCCATCATTGCCGTTCACAGACTGAGCCGCTGGCTGTAATAAAATCGGAGTCTCTGGTAATGATATTGTCTGGTTTAAGCGAAGTCTACCTGGAGTTGTATTTTTCTGTTCGTTATCGTTAGAGATGCTTATTGAATTTTTGCTATCAAAAAATTTCGTGAAGTCTTCCTGGGCTGTTCTATGACCAACCCCTTCTAGAGAATCACCAGTTAATTTATAGGTTTCGGTGTTTAAGTTGGTTGCTGCTTCTGGTGATTGGGCACGAACCGGGTATCCTAAGCTTACAGAAGCTACCATAATTGTCAGAACAGTAACAATTTTAGCGTTCATTAGTTTTATCCCAATTCTTTTTTACTTGTTATTATTCTCTCGGCAAAATATTTGTGCGACCTAATACTATCTATTATTAGTATGACTTATTTTCTGAAATCATGTTATTTAAGTAAATCAGCATTGTCAATATCTTTATTCTCTACTACAGAAAATAAACAGACAAAATACCATTCTGGCAATGGTGTAAAAACATCTCAAAAGCCAACATTATGTTTATAAATATGAAGAATAAATGAATTAAATTTGCGGATTGTTGTAGTAGGCATCGCAATTGCTGATTAATCTTGATTGCAGAGTAGGACTTGGCTTTGATGGAGATCAGCCAGAAGCGATGTTTATAATCTGAAGGGGAGCGATCGCCTTTATAACACCATCATTCGAGCTTGGAACACGACACTTCAAGTTCAACAGACTGGTGCTATGAGCCAGGAAATTAATTCCCTGGCTACATACAGCAAATTTCAACGTAAATTACACGCCAATAGGAGTATTTGCCTGCTTTAACAGAGGTTTTGCTACCATTTGCATTCTTGCTGGTGCAGCTAGAGTTAAACCACGGCGCACCGGACGCACTGGACGCTGATTCAGCAGAGATACTTGATACTGCGATAGAATCGTCGCCAATGCAACTTTCATTTCATATTGGGCAAATGCCAAACCAATACAGCGGCGATTTCCACCACCAAATGGAAAATATTCGTATGGGGAAAATTGCCTTTCTAAAAAGCGTTCTGGTTTAAACTGCTGGGAATTTGGGAAAACTTCTTCGCGGTGGTGTGCTAAATAAATACTGGGGATTATTGCTGTCCCCACAGGCAATTTATAGCCCATAATTTCAATTGGTGATTTCACAACCCTGAAAAAAGCACTCATTGCAATTGGATATAATCGCAAAGTTTCTTGGCAAACTGCTGTGAGGTAAGGAAGTTTAGCAATGCTACTCGGTTCTGGGTTGACACCAAGGCTATCCAATTCTTTTAGGAATTTTTCACGCACTTCTGGTAACTGGTCAAGCCAGTAAAAAGCCCATGTCAACGCCGAAGCTGTAGTTTCATGTCCCGCAACTAACATTGTCATTAATTCATCGCGTAACTCTGCGTCTGACATCGGCTGTCCGTCATCATAACGAGCAGAGATTAATAAACTAAGGATATCTTGGCGATTTTGTTCAGATTCTGCCCGACGTTGTTGAATTACAGCATAAATAAGTTGATCAATTTGTTGTAACAAGCGTACAGTTCGTCCCCAAGGACTCCACGCACCTAAATCTTTTTGCAAGAAACTAAAAAATAACATGCCGGACATCAGGGGAGAACCCGTAAATTCTAATACAGAAGTTAGCGATCGCCGCAGTTCTTCAAATAATGGCCCCTCATCTACACCAAATACCACTCGTAAAATTACCCGTAAGGTGATTTCTTGCGTTGATGCCCGGATATTAAAGGGCTTTCCAATCTTCCATTCACTACTTACCTGCTGAGTGATTTCGCGGATAGTCTCACCATAAGCCCGCATTCTTTCACCGTGAAAAGGAGGCGTCAATAATTGGCGTTGGCGCTGGTGGCGATCGCCATCAAGTAAAGTTAGGGAATTATCACCAAGCAAAAATCGTAAAATTCCATTTCCCCTGCCAGACTCGAAGTAGCTAGCATCAGCAGTAAAAATCTCTTCTAGCGCTTGGGGATGACTAAAGTACACAAGTTGCGCCTCTCTACTTCCCCAGATGGTGAAGTTGTCACCATAGACTTTGGCGAAATCCTCTAAATACTCCACTGGCTGAGTAATAAACTTGAATAGTCGCACCAGGCGGTGTATTCTTGGCCCATCAGGCAAACTGTTAATTGCTGTCATAAGCTGTTGTGAGAGTTAATGGCTTATAATTCTATCTTTACGAGTTTTTTCTGTTCATACTGAAGAAAAAGGGAATAGGGCATGGGGCATTGGGCATTGGGGAGCCAGTGCGAACAATCGCGCTTGCGTCGGAAAGCAACTGGCGTCATGGGGCATTAGTTACTTCCCCCTCATCCCCCTCATCTCCCCATCCCCTCATCTCCCCCATTCCCTAACCAAAAGCGTGTCTTAAATTACGAATTACGAATTAGTATTAAAGAGCGCACAAAGCGGTATATTCATTTATGGCAGCATCGGAAGTAAGCAGTGCCGAAAATCATCGCTATTCTCAACGGTAAAGGAGGAGTCGGTAAAACGACTACCGCCGTCAATTTGGCTGCACAGTTTGGGAAACAAAAAAAAGTTCTTCTCGTTGATGCAGATATTCAAGGTTCTGCCAGTTGGTGGGTTGGCCGGAATCAGAATGATATGGGATTTGATTTATCCCAAGAAACAAATCCACAACTTTTAAGTGATTTACGAAAAATAAAAGGTTACGATTTAGTAGTGGTGGATACACCTCCGGCGCTGCAATCTGAAGCATTAGCGACAGTAGTGGCGATCGCAGATTATCTAGTTTTGCCTACACCACCAGCAGCAATGGACTTAGCTGTACTCGTTGAGACAGTCAAAACAGCAGTCGTTCCTGTGAAAATCCCCCATCGGGTACTATTGACTAAAGTCGATATGCGGAGTGTAGGCGAAGCAATAGAAGCACAAAACACTCTCCAGCGGCTAGGAATTCCTGCTTGCAAAGCTTTCATCCGTGCCTACAAAGCCCACGAACGAGCAGCACTAGAGGGTGTGGCAATTACTCAATGGCGAGGAAAAAATGCTAAAGAAGCAGAATCAGACTACCGCCGTGTGGCTGATGAACTACAGCGTGATTGGAGGAAATAATGGTTAAGAAACGTTTGTCTGATTTATTACAAGAAGAAGCACAAAAATTGACACCAACTGAAGAATCTGCGATCGAAGTTGATGCTGTAGAAATTGCTGAACAGGATACTTCAGTAGCTGAGGAATCAGCAACGTCGGCACCTGAACTAAATTCTACAAGACGTACTAACCCTACTAAGGCTGATTTAGAAGTGATGCTCAAAGAGCTAAAAGAAACTCTAGAACAATCGCAGAAAAACGAAAAAACTCTTCAGGAAAAAATTACAGATTTACAATCAGCTTTATCTGAACAACAAGCAGCCGCAGAACGGCTAACAAAAGAGCTTAACGAAGCTAAAAATACAGCCCTGCAACTTGCAGAAGCTAATTCTAAATTAATAGAAGAAAATAACTCTTTCAAACAAGAGAAGGAAAATAAAGCAGCTGTAAAAGAAAAAGAAAATAAATCTTCAATTCAAGTAAGAGAAAAATATAATCCAAGCGATTACAGAAAATCACACCGGATATCTGAAAAACTGCCAGAAGCACCAAAAGATACCAATGATGATTTTTCGTCCAATACTTGGTTGTATGACTAAGCAGAGGAGCAGGGGAACTCGGGGCCCCCACGACCGGAGGGAGTGGGGATTAGGGGCACAGGGGAGCAGGGGAGCGCGGGAGAATAATTATTAACTCCTAACTCCTAACTCCTAACTCTTTATTTTTGTGTCACTGCGAAATTCTAAAATAGATTTTGCAGTAATTTCTGGTTGTTCTAAATGAGGAACATGCCCAGAATCTGGAATCCAAATTAACTGACTTTGGGGAATTGCTCTTTTAAATCGCTTGGCATCTTTCGTGCCTAAAATTCTATCAGAATCACCCCATAAAATTAAAGTTGGTTGTACAATTTCAGAAAGCTTTTTAAACCTAAAAGCAGTGTAACCACCACTTTTAGTAAAAGCAATTAAAGCTTGACTCCAACTTTCCATTTGTAGATGTAATGCTCCACAATTGAGAGCATCCACAGTTGCAAGACTGGGGTTTTTATAAGCAGTACGAGAAATGCGATCGCGGACATTGGGATTACGCAAAAATTCAGTTGCTAAATAACCCAACGGGGGAAACATCAATTTGCTTAATGGTGAACCCCCCTTTAAAGCAGTACTGTCAATCAACACCAATTTCTGTACCACTTCTGGGTAAGTGAGAGTGAAGTCAATCGCTGCTGCACCCCCCATTGATGCACCTACCAAAATAACAGGTTGGTTAATCAGAGTTTTCCAGAAATAATATAGATGGGTTTTGATAGCAGTGGGGCTAAACTGTATGCCTGCAAGTCTCTGTGTGAAGCCAAAACCCAGCAAATCCACTGCCCAAGTTTCATTATCAACTGCCAAGAGTGGTAAAAGACGACGGAATTCTAATACAGAACTGTCAAAGCCGTGGATTAATAAAATTGGTGTACCACCACTACCTAGACGCGCATAGGTAGTGGTGATCGGTTGACTAGTTAGGGGAGTTGCGATCGCTTGAGATTGAATACTTTGAGCTAGAGCGATCGAGGCAGATTCTGTCAGTTGCCCAACTGCGGTAGGTAAAAAGCTCGGAAACATAAACTTTAGTTTACCCTACTCCCCACTCCCTAAAAAGAAAGTTTTCCTAAATGTCAAAATTAGGACTAAAGCCTCGTACAATTGATATCACTTATTCTTGACTTAGGAGCTGATGCCATGCCGATGGCGGTTGGCGTAATTGAAACTTTAGGTTTTCCCAGTGTCTTAGCCGCAGCAGATGCAATGGTGAAATCTGCCGCAGTTACACTGGTGTATTATGGTCTAGCCGAAAGCGCTCGCTTGTTAGTTGCAGTTCGGGGACAAGTTGCTGAAGTGAAAAGAGCTGTAGAAGCAGGAATAGCTGCTGGAGAGCAAGTCAAGGCTGGTACAGTCATCACTCACTATATAGTCCCCAATCCTCCGGAAAACGTGGAAACAATCCTACCAATCCACTTTACTCAAAAATCCGAACCTTTCCGTATCTTCTAAGCGATTTTGCCATTAAAATTCGTAGCGAAGCTACGTACAATTAACTTGTTACGCCACATACGTTTATTCATATAGGAGATTGCTAATGTCACTACAGGCAGTTGGATCGCTTGAAACCAAGGGTTTTCCTGCTGTACTAGCCGCAGCAGATGCTATGGTCAAAGCTGGCCGAGTCACCCTTGTTGGTTATATCAGAGTGGGTAGCGCTCGTTTTACAGTCAATATTCGCGGTGATGTTTCTGAGGTAAAAACTGCTATGGCTGCTGGCGTTGAAGCCGCAGAAAATGTTCATGGTGGTACTTTAGAATCCTGGGTGATTATTCCTCGTCCCCATGAAAACGTCGAAGCTGTTCTACCAATTGCTTACACCGAACAAGTCCAACAGTATCGGGAATCAGTGGAAAATCCAATTATCAGGTCATCAAACGGGCGATAAAGTTAGAATCGTTAGTTTTCAATAGAAGTCAGAAGTTAATAGTCTAGGGTGCTTACTAATTATCCACTCTTGACCAGAGACTTTTGGATATTGAGTTTTTCTAAGATGTCAGGTTGAGATAAAAGATTCATTTAATTGAACTGATGTTAGCAAGCTTAGTGAGCTAACTCAGTGAAGCATTATGAATACGCACTGAATCAAGGTTTAACGCAAACTAAGTAGCCATCATCAACTGCGTATAAGCCTTTGGGATGACGCTCAAAAAGCCTTAGCGATCCTCGTAGCGTCACCCCTGAACCCGTTCGCTCTCCTGCGTTCCCGTAGCCCTACGCTTAAGCCAGCTACACAAAGCGCATCTTTGAAGAAGAAGGGTAGGGAGTTTCCTCATAGAATGCAAGTACCGTGGAAACCCCCAAGACCCTCCAGATACAGCAATTACTCCACCAGGAAAGCCACCTCCGTGGGTGAGTTTTCCGATAGCCTTTGGGAGTGGCGTAATATCAATTCCCTTACTGTACCGCTTCACTGCCCCGCCTTATCAAGACGGATAAAAGTCTAGTTTGCTAACTCATAGACTTTTACTTTGCGCGATCGCACTTTGCTATATATTTAACTGCACCCAGCTACTGAATACCATAGTCTGTTAGTCAAACAACTCTCAACTTCCTTGATTAAAATGATATGCGTAAGGTAACTTTGAAATTTGAAGTTGCTTCTTCAGAATAACGAAGCTTTCACAACTCTTAACTTAACTTTTAATATGCAAGTTCAAGTCCAATTAACTTAATAGAATAACTATCCAAACATTAACTTTCTTTTGTTTATTAACCTCCATAAATTCTATAAAAATCTAGATATTATGTCATGTAACTTCTTTGTTACTCTTAATACCCCCCTACCCTTACCTAGGCAACCCTACATTTAATCTTTTCTAATAGCTTTGACCTGACAGGGTTGGGACTGGAATGTCTTTATTATGATTAATTGAACAAAAATCATATCAATTGGCTAATGGCGTGAAATCACCAAAATTCCCATATTATCTCAGGAAAGCAGCAAGCTGGTGAAACATATATGGATAAAACGGCGTCCTGTTTGAAGTAACTCATGCTCGCTCCTTACAACAGGTGCAAAATGTCAGTTTTTCGCAACTGATATAAGTATAAGTGTATACTTACTAAGATAAAGGTAAATTGGCGTTGTGTGTTTCTCAAAATTCAGTTTACAAAACTTAAAATTATGCATCCATTCAGGCAAATGCCCCAAATGCCATGATTTTGATGCATTTAGTGATTAAAAGTAAAAACAAAAATGGCAAAATTCCTGCTTAACTTGCATAAAGTTAGTCAATAAAGACGTAATAACAATGTGAACGTTGAGATGTCTCTATGAAGGTGACAGACTCATGGGTAACTGCCAGGTATTAATTTAAGTGCGATAAATGGGGGTTGTGATGCAAACTTTAAAACAGGGTTTCGAGGAGCGCAATCTCGCTATGGCAACAGAAGCAGAAAAACTGGCGCAAGATTGGCACAAGCGGCTAGCTGCTGAATGTCCAGAACAAAGTGTGGCCAATAGGGAAAGTATTGTTCTTTGGCTTTTGGGACGTGATTTAAAACGGTTTGATCTGCTCAACCCCAAGGAACTCGATATCGCCAAGCAAGCGATGGAATATCGCTATAAAATTTTGCGTCAACGCTATTTGGGAATTGGTAGAGAACGTGCTTATCGCAACCTGATCACTAGGTTGGGGAGTCTAGTCACATTAAGGAATAAGATTCAGACTTGGGTTTCTCTGAGTCGCGATCGCCAGCGTAGTGTTATCGACGTATTGCAAGAAGTCATCCAAGAATTATTGCAAAGCGATAACTACATGCAACAGCAGATGGCTTGCATCTCTGAAATTACAACTGATAGAAGACTCCAAGATACTCTGCTGTTTGCCAGCATAGAAGAGTATGCTTTACGACCAGTACGTAATCAACCGTTGTTAGCCTATCGTTTTGTAAATTATTTAAGACGTACTCAACGTGGTGGTTTAACCCAAGTACCAAGTAGTGACTTAGTAAGACTAGTTTCAGAAGAAATTCTCACAGACGACAATGATAATCGGGTGAACTTGGTGGATAATCAAGCGATCGCAGAATATCAAGAGGCACAACAAATAGAAGAGCAACAGGCGCTGCGGCAGACAGTACAAAAGGAATTTGCCAATTATTTACAAGAAAATCTTGGAAAAGATGCAGTAGAATGGCTAGAACTGTATCTACAAGGCAAGTCTCAAGATGAAATTGCTAAGAAATTAAATAAGCCCATTAAAGAAATCTATCGTTTACGAGAAAAAATTAGTTACCACGCTGTACGTGTCTTCGCTCTCAAAGGGAAACCAGAACTCGTAGATAATTGGCTTTCTATTTCCTTACAAGAAAATAATTTGGGACTTACACAAAGCCAATGGCAACAACTTGAGGAAAAATTAACTTCTATTGAGCAGCAGATTTTGAATTTACGAAAAGCAGGCAACTCCATAGAAGCAACAGCCCAAAAATTAGGTTTGAAAAGCCATCAAGTTATGGGTGAATGGACTAAGATTTATCTTGCAGCCCAAGCTTTAAGAACTCAAGAGTAACTAGTACTCTGGCAAGATATCTTTGCTTGGGATAGGTAAATGTCAGAAATAGAAAAAACTCTTTCCCCACTCCCCACCCCCTAATACCGTTTCACTTTAATTTTGATACAAATAGGGTGCAGGGGTGCAGGGGAGCAGGGGTGAAAAAATTTGTATCACATTTTTCGTGAAATGGTATAACGCCACATGCTCCACTTGGGGAGCCACCCCCGTGGGCGGGTCTCCCGACAGCCAAAGGGAGTGGCGTGAGACCCCAAGACCGTACTGCCTCACCGCAGTGGCTCCTCCCTACTCCCTACCTCCAACCGGCAATTTTGGGTTGCCAGACCACACTGTGGTGCGCCACACAAACTTTGCGTGGTGGTGAGCAGGGGAGGCGCTGGGAAGCTGGCGGGAAAGAGAGTGATTGTTAGTAAGGTTTTCACTCTCCTTGCTCCCTCTACTCCCTCGGCTTGCTTGAATGATCAACTTTCAAGTGAAACAGTACAAGACGGAGGCTACCTCACCTTAATGCTTCACCCCGTTTTTCGCTTTTTCTTGCGCTGCGCGTCTTCTTAAAAAGTGTTCATACATAAGTTCAGAGTTTATGCTCCAATATTCGGGCAGATTTTCCCACTGTTCCCTATTTTAGATTCCCTGTTAATAGTCCGAAGGTCTTGGTCAGTGAAAGCGCTGATTTCGATCCCATGCATAATTGTTATGTTTAATGGAAGCCCAGACCTGTTTATACCAATTGGTAATTTGTAATTCGTAATTAATAGACGACATGGCCGCAGCACCCTTACTCAGATTTCATTTGGGTTTCTAGGTTGGAATCTGTAGGGCGCAAAGCTTTAGACCCTTGCTTTTGTAAATTGGTATTAGTTTCGTGGTTTTGGTTTAATATGTAACAATTTTAATGCTGTTATTTATACTAAGATAACGGTTTTATAACTTAATAGTAGCCAAATTACTTTTTTGCTCCTGAACTTATTATTTTGCAGATATTTCATGCAGACTGAGGTTTTTAGTGAATTCCCCTTACTGAGTACAGCCAACCCACAGACTTTGGAATGGCTGCTCAATGTTGCAATTGAACATGAATACCCAGTAGGGCGAGCTGTGTTGATGGAAGATGCCTGGGGTAATGCAGTTTACTTCATGGTTTCTGGCTGGGTTAAAGTTCGACGCACCTGTGGAGATGATGCTGTGACTTTGGCAATTTTGGGTCGAGGTGATTTTTTTGGAGAAATGGCGATTTTAGATGAATCTCCGCGTTCAACTGATGTTATTGCCCTTTCATCAGTAAAGTTGCTTAGCATCTCAAGGGAGCGTTTTATTCAAATTTTGTTTAAAGACCCGCAGTTACATCACCGGATGCTGCAACTAATGGTGCGGCGATTGCGGCAAATTAACCAGCGCTTGCAAATCCGGTCTTCACCCCCAGCTGTCAAGCTTGCCCATACCCTAGTTAGTTTAGGCGAAAGTTATGGGCACGAATCAGGCAAAGGTAAAGAAATTTTTAATATTCCTTTTAAGGATTTAGCAGATGTTACTGAAATCGGAGTTGAAGAAACGACTAAAATTATGGAAAAATTACATCAAAAAGGTTGGATTACCATTGACAACGCGAACAACATCATTTATATCATCAACTTCAAACAGTTGATGAATTTAGCTGGCAAAGTCTAACGAAAGTGCTGAGTCACTGAAATTTGCCCAAACCGACACCGGACCCTACCCCCATACTCCACAGGAGAACCCACAGGGTAGCACAAGCGCGTTGCTAAGCGTTAAGTTATGGAGTGTAGAGTACTTAGTCCTAAGCCCTAACTTCAAAGTTTTTTACTACTAACTATTGACTATTGACTATTAACGACTATTGACTATTAACTATTGACTCTGAACTTATCACTCCTAACTACAGATGACTGAAGCAACAGCACCTCGTCTCGAAATTGGCGTCCAGGAAACCGTACCGACGATTTATTACCAAGTGGCGATGCCCCAACCAGAAACCCATCTGTTTGAGGTAACCTTGCAACTGGTTAACTATCCATCATCAATTCTTGACTTAAAAATGCCAGTATGGACACCAGGCTCATACTTAGTGCGGGAATACGCCAAGAATCTACAAGATTTTGAGGCATTTGCTGGGGATAAGCCTTTGTCTTGGCGGAAAATTAGTAAAAATCACTGGCAAGTCAACAAAACTGGTGTTTCTAAATTAACTGTGCGTTATCGGATTTTTGCCAACGAGTTGTCGGTACGCACAAATCACTTGGATAATACCCACGGCTATTTCAACGGTGCAGCCCTGTTTTTTAGACTACCGGGTTGGGAGCGGCTCCCAATTCGCGTTACCATCGTACCACCACACCCAGAATGGCAGGTAACTACTGCCTTACCACCTGTAGGTGAGCAAGCTAATACTTTCTATGCTGCTGATTTCGACACCTTGGTAGATAGTCCTTTTGAGATTGGTTCTCATGATTTGTATCACTTTGAAGTGTTGGGCAAATCTCATGAACTGGCAATCTGGGGACAGGGAAATTTGCAAGTACAGCGCATGATTGCTGATATCCAAAAAATTGTTCAGGTGGAAGCACAGATGTTCGGTGGTTTGCCTTATGAACGATATGTGTTTCTGCTGCATTTATTTGCCCAAGCTTATGGGGGTTTGGAGCATAAAAATTCCTGCTCGTTGATTTACCAGCGTTTTGGGTTTCGCTCTCAGGATAAATACGAGCGCTTTGTGCAATTGGTGGCACATGAATTCTTTCACTTGTGGAATGTGAAACGCATTCGCCCAAAAGCCCTAGAGAGTTTTGACTACGATCGCGAAAACTATACACCGTCTCTATGGTTCTGTGAAGGTACTACCAGTTATTACGACTTGCTGATTCCTTTGCGAGCAGGAATTTATGATGCTAAGTCGTATTTAAATAATTGGAGTAAAGAAATTACTAGATATCTGACCACGCCAGGACGCAAAGTACAACCGCTTTCTGAGTCGAGTTTTGATGCCTGGATTAAACTTTACCGTCCAGATGCCAATAGTCCTAACTCCCAAATTTCCTACTATTTGAAGGGGGAAATGGTATCTTTGTTGCTAGATTTGCTCATTCGAGTGCGGCATAGCAATCAGCGCTCTCTTGATGATGTGATGCGGCAAATGTGGGAGCAATTTGGGCAGGCAGAAATTGGCTATACCCCAGAACAATTACAGGAAGTGATTGAATCTGTAGCGGGAGTAGATTTAACTGATTTCTTTGAACGTTATATTGATGGCACTGAAGAATTACCCTTTAATAAATACCTCGAACCTTTTGGCTTGCATCTGGTGTCGGAACTAGAGGACGAACCTTACCTCGGTCTGAAGACAAAAACAGAAAATGGACGAGAAATAGTTAAGTTGGTAGAAGCGGACTCGCCTGCACAACTGGCGGGAATTGATGCAGGTGATGAGTTGCTAGCTATTGCAGGAATCAAAGTCACAGCAAATCAACTTAGCGATCGCCTCAAAGATTACCAGCCAAACGATACCATTGAGGTGACAGTTTTTCACCAAGATGAACTGCGTACTTATTCTGTAACTCTTGCTGCCCCAATTCCTACTAAGTATCAGGTGGTTACTGTACAAAATCCCGATCCCACACAAAAAGAAAATTTTGCCGGGTGGTTAGGTGTACCACTCGTCACTCTTCGTTGATGGTAAATAAAGCATGAGGAGTTAGGAGTTAGGAGTTAAGAATTATCTCCCTATCTCCCCATCCCCTCATTGCTTCTAATCCCCTACTCCCCTGCCTAAATGAGGATAACGCGATCGCGTCCTTTTCTTTTTGCTTGATAAAGGGCTTGCTCAGCAGCATTTACTAAGGTATTTGGCTCATTTTCTGCATTGGGAATCATACTGGCAACACCTAAACTGACAGTTAAAACAGTAGCGGGAAGTCCATCGATCCCAGGATACTCACAAGGAATTTCCAAAGCCTTTACTGAGGAGCGAATGTGTTCGGCAATATAGACAGCAGCAGTGGCATCTGTCTGGGTGAGAATGGCGAATTCTTCACCACCATAGCGAGTTACCAACACTGAACTGAATTTCATTTGGGAATTTCCAGTATGAGAAGTTTCAAAATGATGATGAGCTTGGTAAGTAAGACTGTTCACAAATGAGAAGCTGTGATAACCAAACGGCTGCTTAACTGCGTTAACAATAGTGTTTGCAATTTGTCGCAAACAATTATCTCCTGCATGATTACCATATATTTTGTTGTAAATTTTAAAATAATCGATGTCGCATAAAATCAATGATAGAGGGGTGGGATCATATATAACCTCACAGTTGCCTTTCTCAGAAAGTGGCCTGTGGGTGGCATTCTTAGAAGTTAGTCTCTGCCACTCGACTTGCAGGTAGTTATGAAAGTAGCGATGATTAGCTAATTGAGTGAGTTCATCAAACCTGTAGAGGTCACGCAACTGTTGATTTTCTTTTTCTAACTCTTCAAATCTAATATTTCTCGCATCTTTAATTGTATTGAGTTGATCCCGAAAATACAGACGATACAACTCACATGCAGGAGTGCAACGAGTGCCTTCTACGTTAACTAATCCCATTCTTTGTAATTTATAGGCTACTACTGGGTCTAACTTCACATAGTCTGTAGCCGTAATCACCTGGTAGAAAGCATCTGCTAATTCTGGCTCCTCTCGAAGTGCTAATAAGTACTGACTTAAATATTCGTGATAAATTCCTGCTGTTGTTGCTGCATGTTGTAGTAGCTGATTTAAGTCCCTTTCTAAGCCACCTTTACCTACAAGATGATACAAAGCTAGTCTTACTAAATAAGGATGTCCCCCTACCATTGCCATTAAACTCGAAGCTTCTTTACCGTCTGTCCAATCGAGGCCGTGACGTTGGGCTAACTCCTGTACTTGCTCTGTTGTAAACGGCGGTAACTTAATCGGCAAACCAATGTTAAACGGAGATTGAGTTAATTTTAGAGGAACAATAATTTCTGCGGAAAAAACGAGGACAAGGCGGAGTTTTTCCCAAATCTCTACTCTTCTAGCTTGTTCGTGCCAGAAGCGTACCAATGGTAGAAATTCCCCCGCTATTTCCGAATACTCAAACACCCAATCCACTTCGTTGAATACTAAAACCAGGGGGCTTGTTAGAGCAGGCAGTAAATAACTCTGAAAATAGATAGAGCAGCTGACTTTGCTACCCATCTCCTCATCCCAATAATCATTCAGTTTTGGTTCTAGTTGTAACTCCCGACTGATATTGGCACACAACCAACGTAAAAATTTATCCAAGCTAGCAAAGACTGCTTTGTCTGCTTGCTGAAAATCCAAACTGACAGTGTGAAAGCCTTGATTAACAGCATGTTCGAGAAGTCTGAGAATCAAAGAGCTTTTTCCCATCTTCTGAGCAGCTTTAATATAGATGACACTTCCCGGTTCACCTATTTGTGTGTAGGCAAGTTCCTCAACTGGTGGGCGAGAAATGTAGAATCTGGAGTCAAGGGATACCGGACCACTAGGAAATTCCAAGGATATAGCTGTGGCTGCCCTGTTAAATTCCTGAATTAACTGTTGATGCATTTTACTTAGAGAGCGAGGTTCCAAAGAGGAACGAAAGTTGAATTTATTGATTGGTTCCCTCCAAAAATTGCTCAGCAATTGCCATAAATTAGAAGCCACTTTCCTCACACGTTCTTCACCGTAGTGCGCCTCAACTGCTATGGTGGTATAAGTTTTTCCCTCCCACGAAGAGCGCAATACCGTCTCTTGGAGTGTCGTCAAACCATTTGCTTGGCTGGCTTTTAATAGCAATACGACTTCATCTATACTCATTCGTTATTGGCTCAACTTCTGTATGACATTTTCCTAAGATGTTCCTATGTGTAAAATTTTACTTTTTTAACAGTAAGCTAGATGTAAATACCGTAGTTTGGATAAAAATGAGCGTAGCAAAAAAGCTACAAATAAGCCTTGACAATTTTTTTTAGTTATGAAATATTTTACCTGACTTAGGTTATGGGATTTTTACTGAATTTTTGAGCGTGAATTAAGCAAATTTTATGTAGTTTTATATACTTATTTTATATATAGTAATCCGGTTTGATTTTTAAATAAAATTATGTATTTGTAGGATGTCTTAGACGAGAGTAAGGCACTCTTATTAACGCTTAATGCCGTACCTTTAGCGATATGACAATGCCAGTTGGTTTACTTGGAGAAATCCCCAGACTGCAAAGGCTCTTGTACATATCTGTTAACAAATCAAATATTAATTCTATATATTTGGACGGTAGATAGATACAATGTAGCTAATTTTTTGTTCAAATTTCAGCTAATATGCGTCCAAGTTACAAAATATCTGCTTAAGACCGTCATGAGTCATTAGTCCTTTATCCTGTGGAAATACTTTTGACAAATGACTCTTGACAAAGAACGACCAGATCAAGCGATTGTGCAAATTAAAGGTGTTTTAGCTTAGCGTTATATGGTAACAGAAGCTGCTTACTCATATCAGTACATAAGTTCTATTACGATATATACTAGTTTCAATTGATTCGTGGGATGAGAAAATAAAAGGATGTGTAAAAAGTGCTGGAGATAGCGCTTGTCAATTTGTTGCGATAGAACTTTTATATTTATGCTTGCAAATGATACCCTTAAACCTCGGAAGTTACCAACTCAAGCAATAGGAGCTAAATTTTTTCATTCTTGTAATATTATTAGCTTATTTTTGATGCTTACAAGTGGATTACAAATATACAATGCCAACCCTATTTTTGGTGGACGTGCAGGCTTACACATTCCTCCCATATTTACTTTAGGGGGTTGGCTTGCGGGAGGTAGACATTGGCATTTTGCAGCCATGTGGCTATTCTCGCTGAATCTGTTGTGGTATGGAATTTATATTTTAATTACCCGACGTTGGCGACATCGATTCGTGGGTACAAATGATATTAAAGCATTACAAAAAAGTCATAATTACAAACGTCTAATTTATGCTTGGCATCGTATTGTCTATACAGCCATTATTCCTATCTTACTACTGGCGTTACTTACAGGCATAGGAATGTATAAACCATCTCAATTTTCCTGGATTGTAGATATGTTTGGCAGTTGGCAAGCACTACGAGTCGTTCACTTTGCCTCAGTACCAATGGTGATTGTATTTGTAGTCATTCACTCTATATTAGGGCGGAAAGCTGGAGGTGAACAACTCACAGAATCAATGTTTTGGTAAAGGAACAATGATGACTGATGACTGATGATTGATGACTGATGAACGCCAGTCGCTACAACGGAGGGAACCTCCGCAACGCGCTGGCTCCTGATGACTGATAACTGACAAATTACATAGATATGGGTTTAATTTACTTACGCCGTCAGCAATTAACGCGCCGACAATTATTAAAAATTTCTGGATTGTCTAGCATTAGTTTTCTTTTAGGCGGCTGTGGTACGCCTGCATTTGAAGATTTGATAGGTACACTTTCTGAGCCACTCAATCAAAAGCTTGAAAGCTTAATATTTAATTCACAAAAACCTGTACCTGAATTTTATTTCAGTGAAATTCAACCAGAAGCATTGATAGTTAATAGCTTTAGATATACTCCCATTATTGACATAGAAAAGTATCGTTTAATTGTCGATGGCGAGGTTAACAACCCTCTGAGCCTTAGTATGGCTGAAATTCAGGCATTGCCCTTGACTTCCATGATTATACGTCATGTTTGTGTGGAAGGTTGGGCTGCGATCGTGCAATGGAGCGGGGTACGTCTACAAGAAATTGTTGCTCTTGCTCAACCTAAAAATAATGTTAAGTATGCTTATTTTAAATCAGCGGATGGCTACTACGAAAGTTGGGATATAGCTTCAGCTTTACATCCACAAACTCTATTAGCTTATGAAAAAAATGGTGAACCTTTGCCAGTTGATAATGGTGCGCCTTTACGTTTAGCTTCACCAATTAAACTTGGTTATAAGCAGAGTAAGTGGGTGACTAGAATTTCACTTGTGAGTTCTTTATCGCCTTTTAAAGGCTACTGGGAGGATCAAGGCTATGAATGGTTTGCAGGACTTTAAGGAGTTAGGAGTTAGGAGTAAGAAGTTGTTAAGTGTGAATTTTGCAGAGATGTGTTAATTAATTGTTTAAGCAAAGAAAATGAATTTTTTTGATAAATTACATAATAATATATCGCAAAATCAAAGCTTACTTTTTGTAGGGCTTGATCCGAATCCAGAGATGATGCCTGCTTTTTATCAATCTGAAGATGTCATTACTGGTTTATGGAATTGGTTACAGTTTATTATTAGTGAAACTAGTGATTTTGTATGTGCTTATAAGCCAACTCTTGGCTTTTATGAAGCATTAGGTGTTCCAGGTTTAGAATTACTGCACAAAATTTTAGCAGTTGTTCCAAAATATATACCGATTATTTTAGATGCTAAACACAGTGATTTAAACACAAGTACAATTTTTGCACGCACTGTGTTTACAGAATGGCAGATAGATGCAATTACACTCAGCCCTTATACAGGGCAAGATCATGTAGCGCCGTTTTTAGTTTATCCTGATAAAGCGGTGTTTATTTTGTGTTGTACTTCTAATTTAGGAGCAAAAACTTTACAGCACTATCCTAGCAATGAATCTCCTCTTTATTTACAGGTAGTAAAAGAATCAAAAAACTGGGGAACTCCAGAACAATTAGGTTTGGAAGTTGGTACTACAAATCCTGATATTTTGGGTTTTATTCGTGCTACTGCCCCTGAAAGAATTATTATGGTACGTAGTATTTGGGAAGAGGAAAATAACTTTAGTCAAATTTTAAAAGTAGGTCTGAATAGTAATGGTGATGGTTTGCTGATTCCTGTTCCGCAAGATATGTTAGCCAGCCCAAAATTATCTGAGGAAATTCAATCTTTACGGTCACAAATTAACCATGTGAGAAATGAAGTTATCAGTGATGGTTCTACCTGTTCTGTGTGGCTACCTGATGTTTGTTTATTAAATCAGCATCCTCAACATGATTTAATTTTACAACTTTATGATATTGGCTGCATTATGTTTGGTAACTTTGTCCAAGCATCAGGTGCTGTATTTCCTTATTACATAGACTTACGTAAAATTATTTCTAATCCCCAAATTTTTAATCAAGTCCTGAGTGCTTATGAGGAAATTTTGATAAATCTACGTTTTGATAGATTAGCAGGTATTCCTTATGGTTCTTTACCAACTGCCACTGGTTTAGCATTACGTCTTCATTGTCCTATGATTTTTCCTCGTAAAGAAGTAAAGGCACATGGAACTCGCAAGTTAATTGAGGGTAATTTCTGTCCTGGTGAAACGGTGGTGGTAATTGATGATATTCTCATTAGCGGTAAAAGTGTGATGGAAGGGGCAGAAAAATTAAAATCAGCAGGATTAAATGTGAATGATATTGTGGTGTTGATTGACCACGAACAAGGTGTACAAGATAGGTTAATAGAAAATGGTTACCAAGGTCATGCTGTTTTCACGATTTCGGAAATCACAAATACTTTATATTTATCAGGGCGAATTAATGAAGAGCAGTTTTTAGCTTTTTCAGAACGTTAGAGGATATCTCTTAAGTTTTGACCAAATATAATTAGTTGCTATACAAATAAAGTTTGCCTAGGCGGACTGATCAAGAATTAAAGGTTTTAAACCCAAGATAGCCAGGTAAAGTCTAGTATAGCCGTGACTTCTAGCTGCCGAGCCGAGTAAGAAATAAGACTTAAGAGACATCCTTGTAGAAGAGAACATTTAGATCGCTTCAATACTTTACACTGGAAAAGTAAGCCACAGGAGTATCAAGACCTCGGTCGTCAGGAGGTAAGTCACTGCTTTGTGCCTTTTTTTAGTCAGTAATCTGAAGATATTTTTTGTATTAGTTATGGATATTTCGTTCAAAGAATTACTTAAATGGTTGATTATAACATTAATATTTCCTTTGATTTTTCTTAATGGCTGGCTGGCGTTTCGCTTTTTTCAATACTTTCAACCATTGCTGACAATTTTTGTATTAGCGATTTTGTTGGCTTTTATATTAAATTACCCTGTTTCACTTCTTGAAAAACGGGGAGTTAAACGTAAATATGGAGTAGCAGTAGTTTTTATCTTAGCTGTGGTGATTTTAGTTGTTGTGGGTATTACGTTACTACCTATTGTTTTAGAACAATTTAATGAAGCAGCTAAATTACTTCCTCAATGGATTGATTCTACTCAAGAGAAGCTACAGATTTATAATAGTTCTGTGATAAATCAACACCTAAAAATTAATTTAGGTCAACTATTTACACAAATAACTGACAAGATTCCTGAAGAATTAGAATATTTTTTTGACAAAATTTTAAGCATTATTAAAGATACTATTGATAGTCTCTCAGAAGCATTAATTACAGTAGTACTATCATTTTACTTTTTATTAGATGGGGCAAGACTTTGGGAAAGTATATTTAAGAGGTTGCCTTTGAGTTTTGCCCGATTGGTAAGCGAGTCTATTCAACAAAACTTTCAAAGTTACTTAATTGGTCAAGGAACTTTGGCTGTATTGATGGGAATTTCACAAACATTGATGTTTTTGCTTTTCCAAGTTCAGTTTGGTTTACTGTTTGGTTTTACTATTGGGATTTTGAGTTTAATTCCCTTTGGTGATGTTGTAAGTTTGATTTCAATTACTTTAATAATAGCGTCACATGATTTTTGGTTAGCAGTGAAAGTTTTAGCGATCGCAGTTATTATAGACCAGTTAATTGACCAAGCGATCGCACCCCGTCTTTTAGGTAGTTTGACAGGACTTAGACCAATATGGGTACTAATTTCCTTATTAGTAGGAACTTATATCGGTGGTTTGTTGGGGTTACTAATTGCAGTACCGGTGGCTGGTTTTATCAAAGATGTAATAGATGGTTTTTCTGAATCTAATTATGCTGATAAGACATTTGAGGATCAGGAAGCGCCAGAGATATTAACTAATGAGTCAATAACTTAAGGGAATTGATGACGCATGACGGATGACTGTTAACAGTTTTGTAGGGGCGTACAGATGTACACCCCTACTTATTTTGATTCTTCACGTAACTTGTGAATATTTGCTTCCCAATTCGCGCCATCAAAAGGTAGAATTTCAAAATTTGCTATCACATCCCCATCCAAACATCGCACATTCACGTCAATACAGTCCGGGTGACTGCGGGGAATATAAAAAGGATGCATTCCGCAAATGCTGCAAAATTTATGTTGGGCAACTCCTGTATTAAATCTGTAAGTTGTCAATTTATCTTCACCTTGCAGCAAAGTAAACTGTTCTCGCGGCACAATTAAGTGTAAAAAACCTTTTTTCCTACAAATTGAACAGTTACAATCATCCACTTTATGATTGTCAACTTCTACCCGAAAGCGTACTGCACCACAATGACATCCACCTTCGTAAGTTACTTGTTTATTATGACTTGTCATATTTTGTAGGAAAGAGAGTAGGGAGTAGGGAGTAGATAATAATGTTTTATTAATGAATTTTCAAATAAAAAATATCTCGATATTCACAGTCAACAGTTATCAACGAGACTCTAGCTTAGAGACGCGTGCTTCTAACTCATTCACTTGTTGTTTTAATTCAATCACTAAAGTTGCTAAGCGGTCAAACATACGGTCGCGTTCGGATTGTGATAAGTTTCGTCTAGAACTTGATGATGGAGGAGTGAGTGTTGTTCTTGGAGATGAAAGCGAACGATTTCCAAGTTGAGACTCTATCTGATTTAACCGGGACTCTACACGATTTAAGTCTGCTTCTAAATTGTTGATGCGAGATTCTAATTGCTGTGAAGAAGCTTTGTTAGATAATAGCCCCATCCAAATCAACATTACTAAAATCCCAGCAAACAAGATTCTACGCCACATAATCATCTACTCCTTTTTGGGAATGAGGATACACTCCAAAATTCCCATTCCCAATTCCCAATTCCCAATTCCCTAATCTTGCATTTATTTATCAGGTTGTAAGTTAGAAAATAGCTGATGCCAATCGATGGAATTAACACTATTTTCTGCCTGCTTAACTTCAAACGTGACATTACACGCTTTTCTTTGTTGTAATGCTTGCACGCAAAGTTCTGCAACATCCTCTCGGCTGATTTTTCCCCTAATATTATCACCTTGCTCTAATATCAAGGACTTACCCCCTGGTTCCTCTGTTAAAGCACATGGTCTTACTATTGTGTAAGGAATTCTGCTAGCTCTTAGGCTATCTTCTCCCTTTAATTTCCAGGTTAAAATTCCTCCCAATTGGTCATTTAATCTGACTGCGGGTGGTTCTTCTTCCAAATTAATACCTGGGCGACCAGGGCGTGTAACTCCTGCTGAACTGACGAGAATAAATTGTGGGAAAGTTTCCCCACCATAAGCTTTAATTGATTCTAATTGTAAAACAAAACCACCTGGTGAAAAATTAGGATTTAAAGCATTGTCATATTCAAATTTGCTCAACATTAGTTGAAAAGAGCGAATTCTCTTAGAATCGATTGGCGGACAATCTTTGACAGTTTTTGCTCTAAATACAGGAGTTAAATCTGTAAACGGGATGGTAACATCTATCCAAGTGTTGGCTATTGTATCGAAAGAGTAGCTATAACCAATACCATCCCATTGTGTATCTGTCCGCAGGAAGAATTTATAACGCTGACCGTCACCTTTAACGCGCAATTTTACACCTGTGTAACCAGATAAATCGAAGGGTGGATCAAAATTTCTGGTTCTCACAGAAGCAAATCCTCCAGAGTTTGCAGTGGAGACATTACCAGCAAAGAAAGCGGCATTTTCTACTAATTGGATATTACTTTGACTCACACCACCCATGACCACATCATCAACTGCACCCCAGATATTTTTTAATTCTGTTGATGGGTTGCTGAAGTCAAATATTAGTTTTTCATTTGCTTGGGGTAAGTATTTTACCGCCGTTTCCACTAAGTTTTTCACACCTTGGTATTCTACATTTTCTGGTGTGTCGCCAACAATTTCAGGTTGGTAAAATTTGATGCCTTGATAGTATTTGGCTCTATCTGCTGTGTCTCCTTCTACTGGCTGTACACGCACTGCTGTGCAACAAACTACAGCTTGGATATTAGCCATGACTACAGGAGTTAAAGTTTCTGGTTTAGTAATATCACCAACTACTAAGTCAATATCATCACTCAGAATTGTTCTGGCTTTCTCAATATCTCGCACAAGTGCGCGGACTTTATAACCTCGTTCCAGCAGTCGCTGCACTACTCGTTTACCAAGTCCACCAGTTGCACCTGCTACTAGTATTACACCCACGTTTTTCCCTCCATTGGGTTTAGCTTGACTATCTGTGAAACGACCTTGGATTAATTGTTGTACCCAGTTAAGGAAAGGAATAACCTCGAAATAGGTCAGAGTTTCGACAAATCTACCTAAGTCCCATTGAGAACGATTCTTGTCACTCACGATCGCATCCTGATTGATCAGTTACACCCATCTTTATTGTATTGGGAATATTAGGGTATTTATTTCTGGTTATTTCTATTTCGCAAAGTGATGTTTTCAAATGTATAAAAAACAGCAGGTAACGTTAGCAGAATTAAATTAAATTGTGTTAGTTCTTTATTATACCAGCGTTGTTGAGACAATAAAATAGAACCGCAAATTAGAAAAACTAAAATTAATACGATATCTTGCCGACGAAAGTTTTGTGGACGTATCCAAGGTAAAATACCCAGAATTAGGGCAATGACTATTAAAATAATGCCAATTAAGTTAAGCGGATTATTCAACATATTAAATTTTGATTGCTCAACCGATGAAATTTATTTTCTGATATCTCGTAAACGAATAGTTTCAGCTAAAGATAAAATTGCTGCACCTGCGAGCAAAAATTGAGTTATGGGTATTTCTTGAGTTTGATAAGCTTGAAACTCTTGAAATAACAGCAGAATACCACATAGGCAAAAAATTACAGCAAAAATGGCATCATAATTTCGTCCTAGATTGGGATACCAAGAACCAAGTAAAAATAAACCCGTACCACAAGCTACTAGACCAACGCCTATGAAAATAATCCAGGTTGCAGCTTTAAAAAAGAATAATCCTGCTGCACTAATAAAAGGGATAAATTTCACTATAGATAGAGTTTTATTTAACAAAGCTGGCGATGGAATTGCCGATGATGTTTTGGGGTAGTTTGTAGCAGAAGAAGATACTGATGATAGCTGCTGTGATGTCACAGCAGGAACAAATGGTTGAGTTGGGGCGAAAGGACTGAGCAATTCTCTAAGATCCTGTAGTACTTCTGTGGCAGACTGATAGCGATCGCGGTAGTGATAATGCACCATCTTTTGTACAACTGCGGCTAGTCTAGGAGAAACTTGCCCTTGGTTTTGCCATGCAATCTCACCTGTAGCTGGATTTTCTGGTAATTGCGCTGGAAACAACCCTGTTAACGCTTGGATGGCAATCATTCCTACTGAATAAATATCACTGTTTTGGCGTGGTTTACCCTGTGCTTGTTCTGCTGGCATATACCCAGGAGTACCAATAGCTACGGTAGCAACTATTTCACTAGGTGGTGCAGCCATTTGTGTTTGTATTTGTTTGACAGCGCCAAAGTCAATTAAGACTAATTTGCCATCAGAGTCTCGTCTAATTAAATTATCAGGTTTGATATCACGATGAATTACGCCGTAGCTGTGAACAAACGCCAAAATTCCTAAAACATCTTGTAACATCTGAATGACTTGGCTTTCATTCCAGCATTCATTAGGTTGCAATTCTTGACTTAGTGGATGTCCGACAATCAATTCTTGTACCAAGAAGAACTCTTGATTGTCTTCAAAATAAGCTAAAAGCCGAGGTATTTGGTCATGGTTGCCTAACTGTTCGAGAATTTCAGCTTCGCTATTAAATAAGCGTCTGGCAACTTGCAAGTAATAAGGCTCAGAATTCCCAGGTTTTAACAGCTTCAGAACACACCTTGGGTTCCCCGGTCGGCGGGTATCTTCCGCAATGTATGTTTCCCCAAATCCTCCAGCACTCAAAACTTGGATAACTTGATAACGCCCATCTAATAGTTTTCCTAGCATGGTGTAAGTAACGCAAATGTATTCATAACATCATATTGCTACATGATAACTAGTGGGAGCGGGGGAGCGGGGGAGCGG
>NZ_JAECZC010000052.1 GCF_016056305.1 Amazonocrinis nigriterrae CENA67
CGAGTTCCCCTGCTCCCCTGCTCCCCATCTCCCTTGTGCCACTTCTTCAAATATCCTGAAATCTGGAGCATTTCCTGGGGCTGATGTATATACTCGAAGTCTAAGACTAGGCAGACGCGAGTATGATAGTAGATTGGCTAGTTGTTTGGGGTGTCACTCAAGCTGTCGTGTCTACAAGTTGCACTATTTTTAGTGTAAATAAAAGCTTCAAACCCTCTCCCCTGCTCCCCTGCTCCCCTGCTCCCCATCTCCCCCTACTACCTCAACGTGCAAATTACTCTGTAACGGGCGATAGTTCAGCAGACTGAACAGCCTGAATTTGGTAACTTTCGAAAGGAATTTCTTGCTGGCAATCTTTTGGTTTAGGTGAACTCAGCGGTTGATAGGCAACTAATTCATAGTGAAGCCGATTATTTTGTCGCTCATATTGTGTATTAAGTAATTTATTTCCAACTCTGAATTGACTGTAGAGCCTGTCCCCAACCCACCATGCATCAATTATGGTTCCATCTTTCTCATCAATGGCAAAGTGACCAACACCCTGATCCTTAACAACTAACTCATAATTACGCACCAGCTTTTTCGCCCCCTCTCCGTAGATGATTTGCCAAGTGTAGCGTATGGGATTGCTAGAGATTGGCTGAATCCGCAGTGTCATTGGTACAGTTTTAGACTTTCCTCGCACTGAGCGATAAAGCATTGTCCCCTTCCATGTGCCTTGCCAGTTATGAGGAAAAGCATTATTCAATGGTGTCGCACTTTGTAAATTTACCATACTTACTAATATCAAAAAAGACATCAGTGCCAAAACAAGGAAGCTTCGCTTCAGTATGGGAAAAAACTGTTTCATATTACTAAACACAGGTTATGAGATTGATAATTTGAATAAAAAGCACGCTTATTCTTCTAAGCTATGAAAGTTTTGAGATGCAGTCTTTTTTAAGTTGAATAGTCACCGCTTGACCAATTCCTTTCTAATTAATGCCTCACCATTGACTTTCATATAACTTAATTTTGAAGGCTAACAATTATGTTTCAAACCACCACCAAAACCAAAAACCCAAGCGACATTGTGCATGATTATACGGAAAACTTTTGTATAATCATCTATTTGGATGAATTTTGAAACGCATAACATATATCTTCTGTCAAGATATACATGAATTTTCTACACATCATCCTGATTGAGACTGAACTTGAGCTAAGCTCGCGACGTAGATTTTGGCATTCTCAACAGCAATCATCGTAATTCTGATGCTTTAAAAGTTACAGTGCTTCAGCCACCATACAAAGCATTACAGCTTATGTCGGAAATAGTTGTACTTTTATAAAGTATAATTAAGAAAAAGATAAAAACTCTAAGCAGTGAAGTGGGCTAAGCTCGCTTTGAATACTGCTTGGCAATAGCTAAACTTTAATAGTTTTTTATAAAAACTATCGATATCCTAGATTCGCAACTAGCTTGCGAGTCAGGGCACAAACAACAATCTAACAGTAATGTAAATTTTCCAGTGGAAGAGGCAAACAAAAGCGTGGGTCAGTATCAATCTGGTCAGCGAGGGCGCTACAACCCAGACGAAATCGCTCGTCACTATCGTTATCAGCCCTGGCTTGTTTGGGGGCGCTTGTTGAGAATTATCTGGTCTTTTGGCAGATTTATTTTTAGTCTGAAGTGGGATGAATGGCAAGATCAAGTTGAGCAGAATAGGGGGAAACGCGCCACCCAGTTGCGAGAACTGCTCACCCGCCTTGGCCCTACTTTTATTAAGGTTGGTCAAGCCTTGTCTACTCGGCCTGACTTGATACGTAAAGATTTTTTAGAAGAACTGGTGAAGTTGCAAGACCAGTTGCCGCCATTCGATAATGCGATCGCCTACCAAATTATTGAACAAGAACTAGGCCGCCCAATTGCTCAAAGTTTTAGCGAGTTATCACCAACACCAATAGCTGCTGCTAGCTTGGGTCAAGTATACCGTGGTCGTCTGATAACCGGCGAAGAAGTGGCAGTAAAAGTACAACGCCCCAACTTACGCCCAATTCTGACACGCGATTTGTATTTGATGCGTTGGGCAGCAGGTTGGCTAGCTCCCTGGTTACCTCTCAATCTCGGTCACGACCTGACATTAATTGTAGACGAGTTTGGCACTAAGCTATTCGAGGAAATTGATTACATTAATGAAGGTCGCAACGCGGAAAAATTTGCTAGTAATTTCCGCGACGACCCGAAAGTCAAAGTTCCGAGTATTTACTGGCGTTATACTAATACCCATGTTTTAACTCTGGAATGGATTAATGGCTTCAAGCTGACAGATATTAAACGCATCCGTGAAGCAGGTTTAGACCCAGAAGCAATTATCCAAATCGGCGTGACATCGGGTTTACAACAGTTGTTGGAATACGGTTTCTTTCATGCTGACCCCCATCCCGGTAACTTGTTTGCTATGCCCGATGGTCGCATGGCTTACATTGACTTCGGTATGATGGATCAATTAGAGGAAACCACCAAAGAAACGCTGGTGGATGCCTTAGTGCATGTAGTGAATAAAGATTACAACGATTTAGCCGAAGACTTTGTAAAATTGGGGTTTCTCACTCCAGACATCAATATTTGCCCAATTGTGCCAGCATTAGAAGCCGTGTTGGGGAACGCCATTGGCAAAAACGTTGGGGATTTTAACTTCAAAACCATCACCGATGAGTTCTCGGAACTGATGTATGAATATCCCTTCCGAGTTCCAGCGAAGTTTGCTTTGATTATTCGTTCTCTGGTGACGCAGGAAGGTATTGCTTTAAGCCTCAACCCAAACTTCAAAATTGTTGAGGTGGGTTATCCATATATAGCACGGCGGTTATTGACAGGAGAATCGCCCGAATTACGGCGGCGATTACTCAATGTGCTGTTTAAAGATGGTAGATTTCAGTGGGAGCGCTTAGAAAATTTAATTGCGATCGCTCGTACTGATACTAACTTTGACGTATTACCAACAGCCCAGATGGGGTTGCAATATCTGCTGTCTGATGAAGGCAAATTTCTCCGGCGACAATTAGTCCTAGCACTCACCGAAGATGACCGCCTGCATACAGAAGAAGTCCAACGCTTGTGGAATTTGGTTAAAGATGACTTGAAGCCAAATCGCTTGTTAGATGTAGCGATCGGTGTTTTGTCAGACTTATCCAGAGAAGGTGCAGCTGCGATTCTACCAAAAGCTACATTCCTGATTCCTTTTGCAGGAAATCAGCCACAAAATCAAAAATAGAAATGCCAAGTTTTTACAGCATCTCTATTAACAAACACTCACTAAAACCCTTATATAATCCTGACTTTTCACGTCATTTGGAAAAAGGGACAGGGTGTGGAGTGTAGGGAAACAACTAGCCCCAACAACTAGAGGGTCACAAGCCCCGCCTCTTTCAGAGAGATTGTGTTGGTGGGGGTTGGAAGCCCCAAGCAACACAATCTCCCCTACCCCCGACACCCGACACCCTGTTTTTCACTTTTGACTCCCCCCTCGTGGAACACTCATACCTTTTAATATCAATTTGGAGCTTTCATGTATTATTATCCTCAACAACCGCCTTACTTACTGCTAGCCATTGGTTTTTTCATCGCATTAACTTCTGGGTTGGCATTATCTGGCACGTTGAAATTAATTGTGCAGCAATGGCAAAAAAATAGCGAGGAAAACCTTAAATCTAGTTCCTCGCTAAAACAATTGTTTGTGCCATTTCTAGGAATAACTGCTGGTGTTTGTTTATTTCTTTCCTCTGGTTTAGAGATATTTGGCTTTCCATCCTTGCTAGCTTTAGGAGTTGGTTTACCAGTTAGCCTTCTCACCTGCTTGTTGATTTGGTTGCAGTTAGGGAGTATGCTAAGTTTTGCAGAACGCCAAGGAATGCGATCGCTAGATTTAGATTCTCTCTAGAAGGATTAAGAAAGCTCAAGTGTGAACACCTATAAATCGTTTTACACATGTGCTTTCCGTTTGAGTATATAAGCTCGACTTTATCCAATCAATAACCAATGAATAAAGTCGAGCTTAGAGCTAAATTTATTGGTATTAGCTTATACTAAAGACTCAGCACTTTACTATATTTCTAAATTTCTCACGAATGATTTAACGTGAGTTCGACGGATTTTAAAAACCCCTCTCCTCGTAGCAGGGCTGTTTCGTTCCCTAAAATAGGTAAAATAGCAAGATTCAAAGAAATAAAAATTGAGAGCAAGCGCATAATTCTAGTAAAAAATTTTTGCGCCTCCAACCAAAAATATGCGATTTTTCTTTGCATCTTTGCGTGAGATTATCCTCAGTACAAATCCCCATCATCAGCGAATGAAACAGCCCTGCTCTCCAAACCTCTCCCCTGCAAGGAGGAGCCACTGCGAAGAGCGCGGTTCCCCGACTTGTAGCAAGTGGCGTCGGAGGCTTCAAAAGCTTAATTTTTCGTTACTCAGCAAGGAGCTTAAAGCCCCTCTCCGACGCGGAGAGAGGGGTTGGGGAGAGGTTCATCGAACTCACGAATGATTTAGGGTTGCTATATATTACCTGTAGTAAAATTCAAAATTTTTTAGAGCCATTAACCTAGCTAGATTTAAGCGGTAGTGATAGCTAAGCCTACGTTGCGAATTATGAAACCAATTATCAGTCTTTAGCTCATGGGAAGCATCTAGATGCTGAGATATCTTGCGAAAAGTTTCCCAATTATCACTATTAATTGTCCATCCTACTTTTGCTGCTGCCAAACCAATGGCAATACCATCTCCGCTATGAATTCCTCGCAATTCTAGGTATCTACCAATCATACCCCAGTATTTAATAAATTCTTTTTCTTTACCGTTGTCTCTACCAACAAAACATAAAGATTCTCCTACATAGGGAGCAGTTTCTAGAGGTACATTTAACTTCAATGCTACCTTCTTAATAGCTTTTAATCTTTCCGGATTATACTTTTTTACGTGTTCAACAAGATTTTCCTGACGCCCTACAATTCCAGCAAAAGGTAGAACATCAGGTACGCTTTTTAAAATTCTTGTGTCTGCATCAATCTGTATCGCAACTGGAAATTCTGATAAAGCTTTTTCTAGCACAAATCGTTTATCATGATAACAAAAAAGAATTCCTGTTTGACGATATTTCTCAGCTATAGTATTACTCTGCTGGCTAAAATCTTTTGGCTCATCTGTATAAATGACTAAAAAAGTCCCAGGAGCATTTTTTTCCAAGTCTTTAGCTAATTGCTGAGTCAATAAGCGATATTTCTTACCCAACGCTAATGTACAAAAGCAAAAATTTTTTTGTGATTGACTCATAAATTTAGTATTAAATAATACTATTTTAAATTAAAGTCTTATGCAGGGAAGAATTTGGAACGCAATTATTTCTATCTATTTATACTATCACCACTAACTACTACTGTTACCGAGTAGGTCACAAGTGAGCCAGCGCCTTGAGTGGTGTCGTAACGTAGTCATACCATTTCACTTTCAGCTTGCTATCAATAGACTGTATGTTATTAACTTGCTCTTTTATTTAAAATAAAACTTACGCATTGACATAAGTAACTAAAAATGTATGTAGATTTTCAGGCATTCATGTTGGGTTTTTTCACTATTAGCCAGTGATGTCTAGCTTGGGCTAAGCCTACGCACTTTGATCTAAAGGTAGCTACCAACAACCTGAAACACCTAAAATTTCGTTAATATACATGATAGTCATTTTGTACAGTGCGTAAGGTCTATGTCAATAAATTAATTTTTGAAGCGGGTTTTTCCTAATAATTAAAGTTATTGTGCATTAATCATTTTTTTGTTGTAAGATGCCAAAATTAGTGTATCTGACAGTTAGTAGACATCAATTTTGAAAATTTTTTAAAGCACTAGTGATCAGTAGAGGCTGTCTGAAATTTGACATCAACCCAGTAATTACTACCATTATAGGACTGTGTTGGGAAGCCACCTCCAAGGCTGTAAGTGTATACACCATTACTTCCCTGTTCACCATCTCGCGGTGCGTGCAGTGGGCCGCTATCAACCCCAGTGTTGTTGAAAAAGTTTTCGGTTACTGTGTATCTTCCCTTACTTGCATAGTAGGAGGCTATATAGAATTGGTTTGCTTTGATGGGAACTGGTGGATACAGTTGAATTGTTTGCCAGCCTGGAGTTGGACTTTGTCCTTCGACAGCTACTCCAGAACCTAACAACTGACCTGTAGCACTCCATAAGTTAACCGTGTAACCACTATCAATAGGCACAATTCGGTAAAATCGGATAGCGGTAACTTCGCCGTCCACATCAGTGCGGAACTTCACCCCCAGTTCTACAGGGTTATTATCACTGTCCGCAAAGGTGGGCTGAACCGAATCAGACCAAAGCGAGTAAACTTGCGTACACGCAGATGCCAACTGTAGATGAAAGTAAGTAGACGATAATCCAACTAGGAAAACAGTACTAATAGTCCGCGCGATACTACGGGGTTTGTGCCACTTGGTATATAGCATCCTCAATTCTCCTGATAAACAGCATTTCAGTAATTCTGCCAACTGGCATATTGCACTTTAATTATCTTTGTGTTTGTACTTTGCTGCTTTAAGTATTATTACCAAAATACTGCCTACTTTTGCAATAAATTTTTCTGAAGCTATTAATAACTGCTTACGTGCTTGCTTCTATGGAAAAATAGATTTGAAGTAATAGTTTGAACTAGCAATTAACAGTTAATAAATCCAAGAAAAAACAACGGCTTGAAGTTATTAACTGTTAATTGATGACTATTAACTGTTGACTTTCATCTAGAAATAATGAAAGCTTATACGTAAGTTGCGAAGATAAATAGTATTTAGAAATAGGGAAGATGAGGCAGTAACATCCTCTTAATCTCTACAGCAGTGGCTTCCTAAGTAGAGTAAGTGGAGTCTAATACTAAGTTGTAGAGTAGTACGATTTCTTCCCCTCTGCTCAAGAGCTCCCTAAGCTACTATCTCTGAATGCAACTTGGTATAAAATGGGGGCTGGCTCACCGCACTGACTCCTCATTTCCTTGATTCTAATACTACCTTTGAATCAACTCAGTATTATTAGTTGTTTGCTTAAATGAACTTATTTTATAGAAGTAGGGTATGTTCACCCTTTTTCATAACTTTATGAAGCGCGATCGCATCTCTATCAAATATATAAAAATATATATTTATTAATAATCCTTAATAGTGTTGACTATTAAGGATTGCGAAGAAAAGTAAATTTTTTTACCAGCCTAATTATTCTTTAAAAGTCATCAAGAAACTGACTTAGGCGGCTGATTACGGGGTCAACCTCTTCTACAGGCCCAGCAAAGTGATTAGTATTAACTACTTCCATTGCTGGTGCTGATGTCGTTGGAGGCTGAATGATGGAGCGCTCATTGACCATAATTGCCAGATGAGCGACTTGTTGCGTCAGTTGCAAAATATGGCGTTCCATCGCCTCCAAACGATTAGTTCCCTTAGCAAAAAAACGTTCCTCTAGGTCAGCCACTTGACGTTGCAGTTGTTCGATTTTTTGTTCAACCGACTCTGGCGTCGCCATTTTGGGCGCAGGTTTTACAGATTCCGGTACACATAAAGATTGCCATAGGGCTTCCTTACAGAGGTCGCTGAAAGTTTTGTCTGGTTGTTGCTCCAAGTAGCTTTCTACAACCGCTAACAAGCTTTCATCGGCAACTCCGGGGTTGAACGTGACCGATTTAACTACCTTTTTTGACCATTGGAACATTAGTTTTATGCCCTAGCAGCGCGAGCGGCGGACAATTGTGCCTCTCCATAAATATACTGCCCTAAAGCATTAGCTTGCCGAGAAGGTGCGGCTAAATGGGCATTGATTTGAGCGTCCTTAAGCAGACGTTGTAGGTCTTCCCAGAAGAATTCACCACCACCACCAGTGAGAACCACATCGGTAACGCGCTCTGGCAACCAGGCTAGCACACGGTTACAAATTTCGCGAGAAAACTGCTCGGTGAGGTTGGGAAGAAAGTCATCAAGGTTGGTAGGCTTGCTAACGCCTTTAGGACGGTAGAAGCGTTCACCCTTGTTTTTGTTGACAGCAGAAATCAATGCTAAAGATTGGCTATCTGCTCCCTCGATTTCAGCGGCTACTAGTTCATAAAACTTGTTCATACCGAAGTCTTCACTCTTAGAAGCGCCTCGGGCAAAGCGGAAGTTATCCACCATCAAAAAGTCAATTGTTTGATGTCCGATATCTACAATTGCCACTGATATTTTTGTAAAGTCGGGACTATTGGGGCTTTTTTTAGGTTGAGCTTCAGACCATAGAAGACTGCCATAGCCTTCTGGCATCACCCAAACCTTAGTGACGTTCAGTGACAAAGATTCTCCTCGGAAGTTTAACACATGAGGGCCAGTTACCTGGCTAATCAGCTGTGCTTTTTCCTTTTCAAATTGCTCTAAGGAGAGGAAAGGTAGACCTAGTACGACTGAAATCTCATCTTTGAGTTTGAAGTATCCGGCACTTGCCAACACTTTGATGAGTGCATCTTCTACCTTAGATTGGCCGACTCCTAAATTCGCTCCAAAATCTGCTGCTAGCTGACCAACAGCGTAGCCATTGCCTTGATACTCTAACCACAGATCCATTAATGGGTCAGTAGCACGAGCTTCAAAAACGCCACCGCGTACCTGTTCGATGGACATTTTCTTCACATTGGCAGGTACAAACACCACACTACCTGGTTCACGACTGACGCAAGTTTTTGTGGAAGTTCTGCCTAAATCAACACTGAGAATGGATTTGCCCGAACTGCCAGTAGGCTTAATAGCAGTAGCGTTAATCGGGGTAGACGCTGACACTCTATTTAGAGGTATAGCAGCGGCATTCATTGGGGTAGCGGCCGAAGGTTGGTCTGTCATGAAAGCTCCTAGTCCTTACTCAACTGTAAAAAATTATCGTACTCATCTTAACCAAACATGCTTAGTATCAGAAATTATCGGTTTTGTCAAGTGTAGCTACAAATACGCCAAATGCAAGTTAGGCGATCGCAAGTACAGCATTATTTGGCATAGTGTAGGCGAATTTTGACCAGATGTAACCCCCTCCCACGTTTAAACTAAAAGCATCTGTTTTTCAGCTTCTAGTGCGTTTTCGCCGACGTTTGAGTACCCAGCCAACAAATGCGAGAACCAGAATCCCAAGCACGATTTTAGATACAGGGGCAAGGTAATTGTCCACAAGTTCATACTGGCTACCCAATACGTACCCTGAGTATGTTAGCAAACCGACCCAAGCTGCGCTACCCAAAGTTGTATAAAATATAAATGGTAGCAAAGGCATATTGCTAATGCCCGCAGGTACGGAAATTACCGTACGGATTCCTGGAACAAGGCGACCAATGAGAACCGCTTTTCTGCCTTGAGAGTTAAACCAACGTGTGGCTTTGCTTATATCTTTGCTAGATATGGCTATCCATTTGCCGTATTTATCAGCCAAAGTTTTTAAACGCCTTTCGCTAAAAAACTTACCTGGATAGTACCAAATGAGTGCCCCTACCACAGAACCCAAAAGTCCAGCGAAAAATACGCCAAAAACGTTGAGCTTGGCCCCTCCTGGCTGATATGGGCTTGCTGTAAATCCTGCCAGTGGCATGATCAATTCTGAAGGAATAGGGGGAAAGAGGTTCTCTAGAAACATCAACAGAGCAATTCCCCAATAGTTCCAGATCTGGATGGTATTAGTTATCCATTCGAGCATCGAGTCGATTCCTGAAATTGCGGTACTAGTCTCGTTGCTAAATTTAGCGTTAGCTGTCTCAAAACTTAATTATCCCCGCTCGCTGGAGACAAAATAAAAATAACTTTTATGTGTTGGGAATTGGGAATTGGGAATTGGTAATTGGTAATTGGTAATTGGGAAAAAGAGAATTGGATTCTACTATTAGTCATCACATCTGGCCCACTACCCATCACCCATTACCCATTACCCATTACCCATTACCCATTACCCATTACCCAGTCCCCAATCCCTATTGTTAGACTGTCGGAGTCAATGATTGCACTCTTGGTTCAGTTTGCCAGTCTAGTGGGTTCCAAACCCGCTCTTCCAAAGCCATCTGCTCTATTAAACTTGCCAATCTTAAGGCTTTAAGAGCTTGTTCACCACCTACAGAAGGTTGATTGCCACCATGTACACAGTTGACAAAATGTTCCAATTCTGCACTCAAGGGTTGAATGTTGCTGGTATAGACTTTCTCAATCAAACCATCCTGCCTATAAAGTACTTGTCGATGGTCGGTCAAAGAGTTAGCATTTGTTTGTCGATGAATCAAAATTTCATTCTTAAGAAAATCTGCCTCTGTAAAGGAGTTTTTACAATGAGCAACAATGCGACGGATTTTCCGGTGAGTGACTTTGCTGGCAGTTAAAGTAGCAACAATGCCATTGGCAAACCCCAAGGTAGCAGTCACATAATCCAAATAACCGGAGTCCAACGCACGAGTACCGCTTGCTGTCAATTTCACTACTGGAGAGGCAGCTAATTCTAGCAGCAAGTCAATGTCATGGATCATTAAATCCAGTACAACTGAAACATCGTTCGCTCGGTCTGAGTAAGGACTCATACGGTGAGCTTCTAGCGCCAGTAGTTCCTCTGTTTTTAACACTTGGCTCAATTCCCTAAATGCGGGATTGAAGCGCTCAATGTGACCTACTTGCAGGATGCACCCAGACTCAGCCGCGGCATTTACTAGCGATTCTGCCTCTGAAATACTGGCAGCAATCGGCTTTTCAATCAAAACATGAATTCCTGCCAACAGACAATTGATGCCCACCGCATAATGCAGCCGTGTGGGAACAGCAATGCAAACTGCTTCCACATGGGGTAGTAGGTCACAGTAATCTTCAAAAAAACGTACCTTGTATTTGCTGGCTGTTTCTAAGCCTCGTTCGACATTAATATCTGCCACGCCAACCAGTTCAACATCTTTCATTGAACTCAACACGCGGGCATGATGTTGTCCCATGTTACCCACTCCGATCACGCCTATGCGAATCGGTCTTGGTTGATTGCGCTGTGTATATGAATTTGGTTCTGCCACTGACATGCTATTTTGCACTATTGTTCTCTCCTCAACCACCAAATTTAGAGACGCTACGGCCGTTGGCGTTTATACTCAACACCCAGTTACGATCCGTCTAAAACCATCCAGATGGTAACATAGAGGCTCTGTTTATGAAGAATTTCAAAGTTTGCAATCAGTTCCCGCAATTTGGCTATCTTTTGGATCTTGAGTTTTAAATTGATCAGTTTTTTGCTCCTTACATAAAATGCAATGTGTTTTTTTATTAACTTTTCAAACTTAGTCAAACCTAAGTAAAAACTCTCAAAAGACGGTTGGGCAATTAATTACCAAAATCTACATCTAATTGACATCATTGAAATTTCATATTTTTTTGTCAGCAAAATCACAGAAAATCTAAAAGATTACACTGAAAGATTTGTATGAAAAAAAGATTCATTTAGAGTTTCCACTGCTGAAGTACTCAAATAATTTTTGCATAATTATTTGCAACTTCCACAGTTTGCGCCGTCTATTTTCTGAATGGTACTGGTAGTAAATAATATATTTTTATGACAAAATAACAGTTAAAATACTTAAACGCAACAAGGATAGAGGAAGAGATTTGACATTGCTCCCCTGATATCTTGTTTAAGTGTCGTTTAGCGATAAGAAATCCCAAATTTGAAACCGAGATGAAAGCTGTAATTCTGTTGTCTGGCGGATTAGACTCTTCCACAGTTTTGTATCAAGCAAAAACTGATGGTTATGAGTGCCACACCATTTGTTTTGATTATCAGCAGCGACACCGCAGAGAGTTACAGTCAGCTTTCTCAGTCGCACAAAAAGCTGGGGTGGTACAACATCAGGTAGTTAATTTTGACTTACGCCAATGGGGTGGTTCAGCATTGACAGATGATGCGATCGCTTTACCCGAAGAGCGTTCCTTAGATCAAATGTCGCAAAATATTCCTGTAACCTACGTGCCTGCACGTAATACCATCTTTTTAAGCTTTGCTCTAGGCTACGCCGAAGCGATCGCAGCTGAGCGTGTCTACATTGGCGTCAATGCTTTAGATTACTCAGGATATCCAGATTGCCGTCCCGACTATATCCAGGCGATGCAGGAAGTTTTCCGCCTAGGAACCAAACAAGGACGCGAAGGTAAACCCATTACTATTGTTACACCTTTAATTAACCTCAAAAAAACCGAAATTATCCAACTGGGTAACCAATTAGGAGTTCCTTGGGAACTAACTTGGTCTTGCTATGCTGGCGGTGATGTCGCTTGCGGTGTATGTGATTCTTGTCGCTTGCGACTTGCAGCTTTTAATGAATTGGGACTTGTTGATCCACTGGTTTATAGGGAGTAGGGAGTGGGGAGCAGGGAGCAGGGGAGCAGGGGAGATAAGGAGAATAACAACTGACAATTATAGCTGTCGCCAATAGTGTTAGGACATCAAGAGATGATAAAACCTAGACACAAAAAGACTTTTCACCCAGTCCCCAGTCCCCAGCTATAACTCCTAACTCTTAACTCCTAACTCTTAACTCCTAACTCACTCAGCACTCTCCAACCGTTGCAGTTGGATTTGATGCAGCCGTGGCCCGACAACTGATACAACTGTAAATTTGATATTTTCATAAGTAAAGATTTCGCCTTTGATGGGCATTTTCTGCAATTGGTACAGCAAAAAACCTCCCAGGGTTTGATATTCCTTCGTGTGAGGCAAATTGAGATGCAAAACCTCGTTGAGGTCTTCTACGTTAATCTGGGCTTGCACCAAAAACGTTTGTTTATCTAACATCTGGATGAGCAAGTCATCAGCGCTCTCAGATTCGCCTGCATTGCCAATAATTTCAGCTATCACATCTTGGAGCGTTACCAGTCCGACAGTAGCGCCAAATTCATTCACTACCATCACCATAGCTGGTTTCTCTTGCTGCATCATCGGCAAGAGTTCACTCAAAGGCGTGTGTTCTGGTACAAACCGAGCCGGACGTATCCAAGGTTTGATTTGTGTTTCTTTTGTTAGCTTTCCTAAAGCTAAGGGTTGTGCTAAGTCTTTGAAGTAAACAATACCGCGAATATCGTCTAAAGATTCCCCAATAATGGGATAGCGTGAATGACCAGTAGATGTCATTTCTTGGAGTAAGGTTTGGAAAGAAGCATCTCTAGACAAGGCTATAATACTAGTGCGGGGAATCATCACATCTTGCGCCGTAACATCCCCAAACTCAAAGATGTTATTAAGCAGTTCTCGCTCAGAAAGCTGTAAACCTGTGGATTCGCGTTCGGTAGAAATTATTAGCTGCAACTCTTCAGGAGTCACAGGCGGTCTCCAGCTTTGACCTGTATATTCAATCCCAAAAAGTCGTAATAACCAACGGGTTGATTGATTAAGAATCCAGATGAAGGGACGGAAAAAGCGGACGATCGCTTTGATTGAAGGCCCCAAAAACCTCGCCAGCTGTTCTGAGTACAGCATAGCCACTGATTTGGGACATAGCTCTCCTAAAACAATCTGCAAATAAGCTATCAAAAAAAAGGCGATGGGAATTGATAGCGAATGAGCAATCAAGTTATTCCACCCTGCTGGAAGAGGCAAAGACTTAAGCCACCCATCCACCAACACAACAATCGTATTTTCTCCAATCCACCCCAGCGCCAAACTAGAGAGAGTAATGCCTAACTGGGTGGTAGATAGCAGCCTATCAATACTGCGTTGCAATCCCTCAACAGCGATCGCAGGAATGTCACCAGCCTTCACAAGTTGGTGAATACGCGATCGCCGCACTGTCACCAGCGAAAATTCTGCCGTGACAAAAAAAGCATTGATAGCAATCAGCAGTAGAACTGATAACAATCGCAGCCCGACATCCGTCCAAATTATGCTAAGAAAAGCACTCACCGCCAAAGCTCATGTAAAACTTATGCCCCATAGGATTAGGTACTGGGGATTGGGGAACTCGGGGCCCCCACGACCGCAGGAAGTGGGGATTAGGGGCAATGGGGACTGAGGAATGGGTAATGGGTAATGGGTAATGGGTAGTGGGCCAGATGTGATGACTAATAGTAGAATCCAATTCTCTTTTTCCCAATTACCAATTACCAATTACCAATTACCAATTCCCCATTCCCAATGCCCCATGCCCCATGCCCCATGCCCCATACTCCATTCCCAATTCCCAAATTTAAAATTGCTCTGCTGCCTTCTCTACTGGAATATTTGATACGTCTAGTTTCAGTTTTTGAGCAGGATAATCTGTTAAAGACAGGGATATGCTTTTCACGTCATCTAGTAAAGCTGTAGGAATACTCACAGTACCAGAAAATGCTGGGCCATTTGCGGGTAACTCTGTTGGTAAGCCATCTGTGCTTCCACTCAGAGTTCGCCCTTTGTCATCAGTAACATCCAAAAAACTATACAAAAAGCGCACCGAATCAGCACCTTTGTTTTGCATTTTCACTTTCAGGAGTAAATCGCCGCCAGAGTAGCGAGCAGATTGTACAGAAAAAGTCACACCCTGATTTTCAGCAGTCACAGGAAACCCTGGTTGAGGTTTTTCCTCGGTTACTTCTTTGGGCTTTTCCTCTGGCTTCTGTTTGCTGCTATTAATTTCCTCATCATCTTCGTCTAGTTTTTCTGATTTAGCAGCTTTGGTCTTACCCTCGATCCGTGCCTTGACAGTTTTGAGGATATCTTCCTCTTTTAATAGTGCTACCCCTGTCTGTTGGGAATTATTTGCCTTACTGCTGGTAAACTTGGTTGTGGGACGCCCATCTGGAGTTGTGACACCTTTGAGTGCTGAACTCCCCAGATTAAACCCCAAAAACGCACTCACAGAACCCGCTCCCAACATCAGGATTAATAAAACTAAAGTAAGAAGTACAGTAGAATTTATTTTCATCGCTCTTCAGCTATTACAGAAAAATGCTGGTCTATATTAAGAGTATTGAAGCCTTGTACCTCAATTCTTAAAGGAACTTAATTAATACTAGTTTGCACTAGTTTACTGTTAAAGTATGTGATACGGAAATTTAGTAGACTGTTTTATTATGTTCATAGGCTGTGAAATTGTGCTATAATAGACTAGCCTTTAAATTAACAGCACAAGCGCCTTTGGCCGATTGGGGAGGCAGCGAACTCATAATTCGCCTTCAGGCTGGTTCGATTCCAGCAGGGCGCACTGAATTATCAAAAGCAAGCAACTGGTTATCAAATCATCCTCAATGATGTTTGGGACAAAGCAGCACTACATTATTTTTAGCATTGACAGCTAAGACAAATATTTATTTTATTTACTATAAATGGTACTAGCCAGATTCAACTCTTGTAACCTATTTTCTGTCATTGGTCATTAGTCATTAGTCATTAGTTAATTACAAATGACTAATGACACTGTGTAACAAAGTTTTATCGTGGTGGTGTATTTTCAAACCTGAACTCAGTACCTACTTTCAGGTTGTTTGCATTCATGCGAGGAGACATGAGCAGGGATGTATCATATGGATTCGGTAAATCTGGAGTACGAATATAGGGATCGTTGCCAACCTGCTGGGTAAAGACATCTCGATAGAGAGTATTAACCAACTCAGCATCACGAGCAATTTCATTTTCAGGGAAGGAATTACGGAAACCGGAACCAGCTCCTAAAAATGCGTCTAGCTGGCGTTTGACACTGCTACTATTTTCGTAGAAGTTGCGATCATGGCGAAAATAAGCTCGCTCAAACGCATCATTTGTTGTTTCATAATTGGGCGTTTGTGTCTGGGCAGATGCCATGGAAGGAAAAGCAATGCCAGTGGTTAGCAGCACCAATAAACCACTAAGGGTTTTAGATTTTATACCCATATTCCTAACTCCTCAATTTTTGAGCAAATCTTAACTTATGCTTAATCTCAGAACTCTGATGAGTTCAACCTTTGGTGTAGCACAACTTTTAATGTTTTGTAATGACGTATCCTACTGAAACTCCTACCCAGTCAGATATTTGGGCAGCTACCGCTGATTTAAGTACCTTGCGCCAAAAACTATTGGATTTATTTTCTCAACTCGCTTATCAAGAGGGTGATTTTGTACTCGCTTCCGGGCTACGTAGCTCTTATTATGTGAATAAGATGCAGGTAACACTCCACCCCCAAGGCGCTTTGGCAATTGGACGGTTGCTGTTTCCCTTACTACCTGTAGATACACAGGCTGTAGCAGGTTTAACAATGGGGGCTGACCCAATTGTGACAGCGGTGAGTGTGGTTTCTGTGTATGAAAATCGACCAATACCAGCGCTAATTATTCGTAAAGAAGCTAAAGGTTATGGAACAAGGGCTTATATAGAAGGCCCCATTTTGCCGGAAGGTGCAAAAGTAGTGGTTTTGGAAGATGTGGTCACCACTGGTCAGTCTGCTTTAAAAGCAGTTGACCGTCTTAAAGATGCAGGTTATACAGTCGAACAAGTAATTGCACTAGTAGACCGCAAGCAAGGGGGAGCAGAATTGTATCAGTCTGCTGGGTTAAAGTTTGAGGCGTTATTTGCAATTGAAGAGATTCAGCAACGGTATCGAGAGTTGGGCAATTAAATAAATGATATGGGGGATGCGATCGCAAAATCTTCGCATTCCTTATATTTTTATGGAAAACGCGATCGCTCCAATCAACTTCTTATTAATTTGCCAATTCATCATTGGAAAAATAACTTTTAAATTCTTATATTTTCTACATCATTGCTATCATTCTCAATTACTTTTGCAACTTCTTCACCTAGTAACGCTCCACATGTACTACCAAAAAGGCTACCAGCTAGTGTCAAAGCTTCTTCAGCAGCACTATCTACAACTCTATCGATTAATCCAGGAACAATCAGTTCTCCTAATGCAAAACCAAAAGCTCCACCTGCAAATCCTCCAATAACAGAACCTATACCCATACACAGAGATTTAATCAACAACTGTTTCGTAAATCTTTGAGCTAATTTTTTCATAACAAATTACTCCTTACATCTAAATAGTTCGTTATATTTTGTGTAATTCTAATATTTACTAACTTCAGAAAATTTACTGCAAATTAATAAATTTAGTATTCATCCAAGCAACTATAAAAGTTTTTTAAATATTTTACAAATTCAATCTGTGAATAATTTTCTACATTTATATTTTCCCTATATAAAAATCTCAATAAAGTGTAGCCCCAGACTTATAGTCTGAGGCCTATTGATATCCTGTTGATTAACCTTGCGTCACCACTTCCTTATCCTTCGCCAAGAATTTCTCTAATTCTGTCAGCGCATCAGCATCAACTTTGGTTTGCATCGGGCAGAACTTCGGCCCGCACATTGAACAAAATTCAGCAGTTTTATAGATGTCTGCTGGCAGAGTTTCGTCATGGTATTCCTTAGCTCTTTCTGGGTCAAGTGCTAATTCAAACTGACGGTTCCAGTCGAAGTTATAACGGGCGCGGGAGAGTTCATCATCTCTATCTCTTGCGCCTGGGCGATGTCTGGCAATATCTGCCGCATGTGCCGCTATCTTGTAAGCAATTAACCCATTCCGTACATCTTCAGCGTCGGGTAATCCTAAATGTTCTTTAGGTGTCACATAGCACAGCATTGCAGTACCGTACCAACCAGCCATGGCTGCACCAATGGCTGAGGTGATATGGTCATAACCAGGAGCAATATCTGTCACCAATGGCCCCAACACATAGAAAGGTGCTTCAGAACACTCTTCCATCTGCTTGCGGACGTTGAACTCAATTTGATCCATTGGGACGTGTCCAGGGCCTTCTACCATCACCTGTACATCATCTTCCCAGGCTTTGCGAGTCAGTTGTCCGAGGGTTTTGAGTTCAGCTAATTGTGCAGCATCAGAGGCATCATGGGTACAGCCAGGACGCAGAGAATCACCCAAACTAAAGGAGACATCGTATTTTTTGAAAATTTCAATAATGTCGCGGAAGTGGGTGTAAAGCGGGTTTTGCTTGTGGTGATGCAGCATCCACCTTGCCAGAATGCCGCCGCCGCGAGAGACAATACCAGTGATGCGGCTTCTGACTAAGGGTAAATGTTCAATCAAAATTCCGGCGTGGATAGTTTGATAGTCTACCCCTTGCTGAGCATGTTTTTCGATGACATGGAGAAAGTCGTCAGCGGTAAGCTTTTCTATCGTGCCGTGGACACTTTCTAAAGCTTGGTAAACTGGTACCGTACCAATGGGAACAGGCGAAGCGTTGATGATGGCGGTGCGAATTTCATCTAAGTTACCGCCGCCTGTGGACAAGTCCATCACGGTATCAGCGCCATACTTCACCGCTAGTTTCAGCTTATCGACTTCTTCTTGAAGATTAGAAGAGTTGGGTGAAGCGCCGATATTAGCATTTACCTTGCACTTGGAGGCAATGCCGATACACATCGGCTCTAAGTTAGTGTGATTAATATTAGCCGGAATAATCATCCGTCCCCGCGCCACTTCCTCACGAATGAGGTCAGGGGGAAGATTTTCCCGCCGGGCGACGTAGTGCATTTCTTCGGTGATAACACCTTGGCGTGCATAGTGCATTTGAGAAACATTACTTTGCCCACGCCGCTTGGCAACCCATTCTGTCCGCATATGACAAATACCTCAATAAACAGCTTCCCTCCGCTGGTATTACCCAGACTCAGGTGTTAAGGGTGTGATCTCAGCCTGAAATTTTAGGCACCCCTAGCATGGTTGTAGATTGTAGCACCTTGGTTATGGTTGCGAGCAAGGTAGTTAACAATTCCTGAGAATGTCGGGGGTGGTGGGTGTTAAGCTGTTTTTTCATAGTCTGGCGATCGCTGCTTTTGCTGAATAATATCTAATACTGCCTGATGAATCTCTTCCGGTGTCATGTCCGCAGGATAAACAGCAGTGGGTGGTTTTACTGTCAAACGATCTACGAATGCATAAAAAGCTTCTTGATCATCTCTATGTGCATAGACATAGGCGCGTAGTTCTGCTTCACTCATTGCATCAAAGTTTGGTTTGGTCATAAATGCACCAGTTACCTTACTGCATTAAGCTTTTTGAATAAATATTTATTTTTTACCTCACGCAAAGGCGCAAAGACGCAAAGAAGAGCGCAAAAATTTCTAGTATTTATTAATCTGTCTTTTAATCAAACATTAATAAAAGCAGAAAGTCCGCAATACTTTTGAATTAAGGCTTTGGCATTTTCGCGTCGTTCTCCTGTGAATAAGTTAAATATTACTTCTTCATTTTGTGAATAAAGTTGCAATAATCCAAACTCTTTTATCCGTGAATAAAGTAAAGGGACACCCGCAAGAGCAAGTAAAGTTGCTTTTTTGCGATCGCGCTCTCTTGCTTCAGGATAATCATGATATGAAGATTGAAAATCTACGACTAAACAAGGCTTATAATCAGAGTTGGTAATCAGAGCGTCTACGCTGGAGCTAAAGAAGAACTTTTTTAGTTCGATATCAAGGTTGCTATCTAGTTCGCAAAATTGGCATAAGCTAACCTGTGTATGAATTTTATAAGTTCCATCTAGACAAGTTTGTAAAAACTCTAGCATCCTTTCTTCATAAGCATTTACAAGTCTTTTAGGTTTGATAGACATTACTGTTGCTCCATGAGGATTTTTGCAAAATAGCTAAGAAATTCTTCTAAAACTTCGCTAGAGTTTAGACAAGCTTGCCATGTGTAAGGAAATAATTTATCATCATTTAAAATGATATAACTATCTTTTATTGCTATCTCTTTGATAGAAAAATCTTGTGGCCATTCTTGAGTTAGATAACCATAATCATCAAAAGAAAAAGTTCCTGATATTTTGTTTGTTAGTTTTACTTCTTTTGTATAATTAAATGTATTTAAAAAATCAATTCTTCTGTTAGGTAAAATTAAAATTTTACCTAAAGTAATCCATTCATAATCTTCATCTTTATAATTTCCTACAAAACTATAGTATTTTAGCTCTAAAATTAAAGGTTTAAGAATATCTTGTGGTATAGAAATACATAATCCTTCCTGTCTAGTAGCTAAAACAAGTTGATAACGTTTAGCTCCTTTTTTGGGATTCTTAAATTTGTACCCAATATATTGAGATGTTCGGTTTTCCTCAAACTTGTCATAAAAACCCATTTGAGCCAGCAAACTTGTAGCCAAAGACAGCAAGTCTTCACCGCCTTGAATTACCTGGATATTTGTTGAAACTAAGCGGGGAACGCCGTTTTCTACCTCAAACCGCTGGATGACATCGTATATTATTTTTGACATTGTTGATTTCTAAAAACCTTGGCTAAGGTTCATGGAAATAGTATAAAGCTCATTTCTCAAATTTCCAATAGTCTTAGCTAAGATTTTTAGATTTTATTGTGAAACGCCAATTTTCCCAATGGCTTACAGCTTTGGGAAACCAAATGTATATTCATGCTGAAAGCGATCGCTCTCTTCTTACTTACAATTGATCAGGATCAATCCCTAACTGACGTAAGCGTTCTGCCAAGCGTTCTGCTCGTTGCTGTTCTTGTTGTAACTGTAGTGCTAACTGTTGGGATTTTTCATCACTACTCAACAAAAGATTTCCTTGTGTATCCCACCAGCGCAACCAAGGGGCTTCGATATTGTTATACTGCCCTTGCCAAATACCTAATTCAACGCCCATCGGCAAAATCGAATAGTGACCCCGTTCATTAGCTGGTACTAGTTCATAGTGACCGTCTACTAAGTGATATACTTCCACTGAGGCTTTGTTTACTTCATAAATGCCATAAAACGGTACTCTAATCGCTTGCTCATGTACCCAAAATTTACCAGTGAGAGGTGTTTTGTCCCGTTCCTCAAAGCCATCTCCAGACACAAATTCTAAAACAAGTAACGGGGCGACGTACTCTTGCCATAAAACATAAGAACGGCGAAACTTACCATTTAACATTGGTGGTACATTAGGCACATAAAACCAATCAGGTGCTTCTGCTCCTCTTTCTGGTGGTTCAGTCAAACGCCAGTAAATACCGCTATCTTGCCCAATACAGTATTGATGATCAGGATGTAGTTGCTGCAATACACTGGTAATAGAATCTGTCAGAAGGATACTTTGAGGATGTTCTTGAAAGTTTTTCACGAAAGTTCCGTCTGACTCTGGTAATTCGGTATGGTCTGGAAGATGAGTAATGCCTAGTTCAGAAGATTGAGGAAGAGACATAAAACAGGAGTGGGGGGAGATGAGGAAGATGAGGGAGATGAGGGAGCAGGGAAGGAAAACTATTGACTAAGGACAAATGACTATTGACTAATGACTAATGACAAATAGGTATATTATTTTTCACAAACCTTATGGCGTTCTCAGCCAATTTACCCAGGAAACGCCTAAGCATAGAACTTTAAAAGATTATATTGATGTGCCTGATGTCTATCCTGTAGGACGTTTGGATTGGGATAGTGAAGGGTTATTACTGTTAACTAACGATGGAAAATTGCAACATCGGCTGTCTGATCCGCGTTTTGGTCATAAAAGAACTTACTGGGTGCAAGTAGAACGCATTCCGGATATTGATGCTATAAACAAGTTGCAAACAGGTGTGGAAATTCAAGATTACCGCACTCGACCAGCAGAAGTTAGGCTGTTGGCAGAAGAACCACCTGTGTGCGATCGCGATCCTCCAATTAGATTTCGCAAAAATATCCCAACAGCATGGTTAGAAATGACTTTGACTGAGGGAAAAAATCGTCAGGTGCGGCGCATGACAGCGGCTGTGGGCTTTCCGACTTTACGACTAATCAGGGTGAGCATAGCCCATCTTTGCCTAGATACTCTACAACAAGGTCAGTGGCGTGACCTGACTCCAGCTGAACTCAAATTGCTGCTGAAGTCTCAAACAGGTGCAGGGGAGCGGGGGAGCAGGGGAAGATGAGGGGGATGAGGTGATGGGTAATGGGTAATGGGTAATGGGTAATGGGTAATGGGTAATGGGTAATGGGTAATGGGTGATGGGTAGTGGGCCAGATGTGATGACTAATAGTAGAATCCAATTCCCAATTCCCAATTCCCAATTCCCAATTCCCAATTCCCAATTCCCAATTCCCAATTCCCAATTCCCAATTCCCAATTCCCAATTCCCAAAAAAGCTTAATGAAACTTATTATCTATAATATTTGACAAAAATCCAGTGAAAAGCAGTATAATTATCTTCTTTTATTCCCAACTAATTCACATTAGCCCTTGGGTGCAAGTTTAAGTTTTATGAGCCGTAATCAACAATCGCTCTGGCATCAAACGCGCCAACAACAAGATATCTTGTCGGCAACACCTGCACGCTTGGAACTTGTACCCGAACGAGCGTCCGATTTGGAACTGTCCACAGCAGAGACGCTGCGTCGTACCCAAGAGGAACTCCAGTGGTATCGCAGGCTTTATGACAATACGCCTGCTGTGTACTTCAGCTTGGACGCGATGGGGATAATTTTGTCTTTAAACCAGTTCGGTGCAAACCTTCTAGGTTACACATCAGAACAATTGATACAACAGTCTGTTTTTAATTTGTTTGATCAATCAGACCAACAAAGGCTTTGTGATTTGTTCACGAGTTTATTAAAATCGCCTCACAACGAAGCCACAGGAGAGTTTCGTTTAAACTGCCCTACCAGCAAAATTACATGGGCAAAAGTTACACTAAGGTTATTGCTTGGTGAAGATGAACACCTAATTGCAGAGGAAAGCCAACGGACACTTGCTACGCTATCCTGTGCTGTGGGTTCTGCTTTGCATTACCGAAACGAGTTTGTTGTTGAACGGGAAGAAGTTTCAACTACAACTAAAGTTACTCCAGCACCGCAGTGTCCTGTGAAAAGTCCAGTGATTCTCATGGTGTGTGAGGATATTACTGCCCGCAAGCAGGCTGAAGATGGTTTAAAAGAAAGCGAACAACGCTTTCAAACTCTGGCTAATAGCGCACCATTCATGTTGTGGATGGCAGGATGTGACGGATTATTTACCTTTTTTAATAATTCTTGGCTAAAGTTTACAGGACGCAGCATAGAGCAGCAGCAAGGGTGGGGCTGGCTAGAAGGAGTGCATCCACAAGAGCGAGAATTTTGCCAAGAAAATTATGATTCTGCCTTTCATGCACGAGCTAAATTTGAGATAGAGTATCGCCTACAACGCCATGATGGTGATTATCGTTGGATGTTAGATACTGGTATTCCCAGATTTACCCCCAATGGCAAGTTTGCTGGTTACATTGGTTGCTGTATTGATATTACAGAGCGCAAATTAGCAGAAGTTGCCCTACAACAAAGTCAAGAAGCAGTACAGGCACAGCTAGAGGAAATGGAAAGCCTCAATCGCCTCAAAGAAGAATTCTTAAGTACAGTTTCCCACGAACTACGCACGCCATTAACTAATATGAAAATGGCAATTCAAATGTTGGGAATCGCACTGCACCAAGAGCAGAACTTTTTGTCAGAAATGGCAAAACCACCAGCAGAACGCTCAAAAGCGGCTCGCTATTTTGAAATTTTAGACAACGAATGCGATCGCGAAATCAACTTAATTAACAACTTCCTAGATTTACAACGACTAGATACCAGCGCTAGACCTTGGGTGCTGGAAAAAATTCAAGTACAACAATGGCTATGGCGGGTAGTAGAGCTATTTAAAGCTCGCGACCGCACTTCATGTAGGCAAAAGTTGCGCCTGATCATAGCTTCTAATACTCCCCCCATTGCCTGCGATCCATACAGTCTAGAACGCATTTTAGTAGAGCTGCTTACCAATGCCTGTAAATTTAGCCCCCCAGATGCAGAAATAACCATTTCCGCCCATTTCAAAGCTCCCAACATCCAGTTCCAAGTCATCAATTCCGGTGTGGAAATTCCTAGCTCTGAACTACCACGCATTTTCGACAAATTTTACCGTATTCCCAGCAATGATCCTTGGAAACAAGGCGGCACAGGATTAGGACTGGCACTGGTACAAAAACTGACGAAACACTTAGGAGGAACAATTGAGGTTGAAAGTGGGTCTAACCGTACCTGTTTTACTATTCAACTAGCGCTCTCGTAGTATACAAGGGGAATGAAGGTAGTTGTCAGTTGTCAGTTGTCAGTTGTCAGTTGTCAGTTGTCAGTTGTCAGTTGTAATTCTCCCAATCTCCCCTGCTCCCAATTTCCCCTTGCAAGCAATTGACTTGCCGATATCTGAAATATTTAGCTATTATGCGTCACAATTAATACTGCCACCAAAATTCATTGGTAAAACCACATCTCTTGTAGGTCTACTTCAGGCAGGGGCGGCCAATTGTGGCACTTTGGATGTTAGTGGCTAGAAGCACTTTGGAACCGGAATTAAGGAACTTCCACTATGCTGATTTGCCCTCAGTGTAAATTTGAAAATCCCCATACTAACAAATTTTGTCAAAAGTGTGGCACGTCCCTGACCCACAAAGTTTGTCCTGAATGCAATACTGAAGTGCCTGTGAATGCACAATTTTGTCATAACTGTGGTGCGGAATGCGGAACAGTGTGGTGGGCTATTATTGCCAAGGAAGCTGTCGTTGGGGGAACAGGGAAAGATCAGGCAGATGAGGAAGCAGTATCTTCTGTAACTTCCTCATCTTTTCTACCTTCTATCTCTCAGTTAGCAGTAGGTTCTTATTTAGACCAAGGACAGCGCTATCAACTGGTAGAGCCACTATATACTGCGAAGGAAAACGCGGCTAATACGGAAGTGTACGCGAGAGTTTTAGACTGCCAACCGTATCAAATATCACCTATTGAGGCAATATTAGCAAATCAGCAACAGGGGGTGGTAACACCATTAGTAGAAGCAAAGGGAATCCCCAGGCTTGCTAAGGCTTATATTGTCTTACAACCCCAAAAACATCCAGCAATACCATTGATTCACGATGCATGGCAGCAAGATGACACACAGGTAGTAATTATCCAGGATCGTTCCCATTGGCAAAATTTACTCGAATTGTGGCAAGCAGAAACAACTAGCTCGTTGCAAATTTTACACTGGTGTTATCAAATGACCCAACTCTGGACGATACTAGAAAAAGCTAGTTGTCGTCAGAGTTTGTTGGAGTTATCTAATCTGCGATTGGATGAAGACCAAACACTAGCGCTACAACAGTTATACGTAGAATCATGGAATAGCCAGCCAGCAATAGAATTGTCAGACGATGAGGAGGCAGATACATTTGCTCTGCAAGGGCAGCCTTTAACTCTCAAAGCTTTGGGTCGGATATGGGAGACGCTATTTAGACAATCCCAAAGAACTCAATTTGGCCCTATCATGCAGCTTTTGGAAGATTTGGAACTAGGGAAAATTCAGGATATGGCACAGTTGCGATCGCGTTTGCAGTCAACCGCAGCTGAATTAGAAGCAGCCACAATGCCAACTGCTGACCTCATGGCAGAAAAAGATACTGCGGCACGCACAGTCCTGCAATTAGATGAGCCAGGAGATATCTCTGGCAAAGTTGATGATCTGCCAACAGTTGTACTATCAATGCAGTTAAGTAGCCTGGAAGATGCAGGGCGTACTGATGTGGGGCGTCAACGTCATCACAATGAAGACTGCTTTGGCATCGAAACCAAAATTGACAAGCTGGAAATACCCAAAAACCGAATTCTACAAGCCCGTGGTTTGTATATTCTCTGCGATGGTATGGGCGGACATGCTGGTGGCGAAATAGCTAGTGAGTTGGCAGTCAACACCCTGCGGAAATATTTTCAAGAACGATGGATTGGCAATCAACTACCCACAGAAGATAGTATTCGTGAGGCTGTCTACTTAGCTAATCAGGCAATTTACGAGGTAAATCAACAAGATGCCCGTTCTGGTGTTGGGCGCATGGGCACCACCCTAGTTATGCTGTTAATTCAAGATACGCAAGCAGCAGTTGCTCATGTGGGAGATAGTCGCCTTTACCGCCTGACTCGTAAGCGAGGGCTGGAACAAGTGACAGTAGATCACGAAGTTGGTCAACGGGAAATAAAAAGAGGAGTAGAACCGACCATAGCTTACGCCCGTCCAGATGCCTATCAGCTGACCCAAGCCTTGGGGCCACGCGATCAAAACTCCATCAATCCCGAAGTGGAATTTTTCGAGATCACTGAAGATACTGTGCTGATTCTGGCCTCGGACGGTTTATCAGATAATGATTTACTAGAAATACATTGGCAGAGTTACCTAATTCCCGTACTGAGTTCTGCCACTAATTTAGAACAAAGCGTGACAAAATTAATTGATTTAGCAAATCAGTACAATGGTCATGACAATATTACTGCTATACTTGTCCGGGCAAAAGTACGCCCAAACATGGAAGGGATTAGGGATTAGGGGCTGGGGATTGGGGACTGGGGATTGGGGACTAGGGAAATTCTTCCCTAACTCCTAACCCGTAACTCCTAACTCCGCGCCTTCTAACTCCCTACTCCCCACTCCCTACTCCCTACTCCCTTTTATCTTTTAGGTTGCATTGTGGTTACTCTGACCCTGCTAGAACCGCAACAAAAAACGCCAATCAAGCAGTGGTGCTTTGAAAACTCTTCCGTGATTCGGATTGGTCGAGCCACTGATAACGATGTTGTTTTAACTGATACTTTAGTATCCCGACATCATCTAGAACTTAGACAAGTCAGTTCTAGCAGCAATGGTAGTTCTTGGCAGGTGACTAGCCAAGGCACAAATGGCACTTTCCTCAATGGTGTGCTTGTGATCCAAAGTATATTAACAAATAATTCCTTGCTGGAACTGGCACAAGGAGGGCCAGTGTTACTATTCCAAATTCAGGAGGTAACAGCACAGGAAAGTGGGTGGCGATCGCAACAGCTTGGTGGGGCGAAGGAGAATTTTGCTACACCCATATCTTCAAAAAGCAAGCCTGCAAGCTCATCATCTACTTGCACCCACGAAGGTAACTCTCCGAAAAATCTGTTTTGCATCCACTGCGGTCAACCTCTGACAGTGCAACAGACGATTCGCCAGTATCAGGTGTTACGAACGCTTGGTCAGGGAGGTATGGGTACTACCTATTTAGCTTGGGATACAGCAGGGGTGATTGCAGGACAGCCACAACTGTTGGTGTTAAAGCAAATGAATGCTGATATGGCGAAAATTGCCAAAGCCCAGGAGTTATTTGAGCGTGAGGCGCACACTCTCAAATCCCTTAACCATCCTGGTATTCCCAAGTATTATGACTTCTTTGTAGAAGGCGGCAAAAAATACTTAGCAATGGAATTAGTCCACGGGCAAGATTTGGAAAAATATATCTACACCACTGGCCCAGTAATACCAAAGCAAGCGATCGCCTGGATGATACAAACCTGTGATATTCTAAACTACCTGCATTCTCAAGACCCGCCTTTAATCCACCGCGATATTAAACCCGCTAATTTAATGGTGCGAAATTATAATAATCAGATAGTGGTATTAGATTTTGGTGCTGTTAAGGAGATTGGGACAACGCCTGGTACTCGTATTGGTGCAGAAGGTTACTGCGCCCCGGAACAAGAACGAGGACAACCCCTGACTCAATCTGATTTGTATGCCATTGGCCCGACACTGATTTTCCTACTCACAGCGGAGAATCCTTTCAAGTTTTATCGCCAACGAGGACGAAATTTCCGCTTTGATGTGGCAAGCGTTCCCACAATTACTCCCCAATTAAGGGAGATTATAGACCGCGTTACCGAACCTCTGCCACGCGATCGCTATCAGACTGCCAAAGAACTGGCTGCGGCATTAGCTGCTTGCCATTGAGGGAAGTGGGGAGTAGTGAGTGGGGAGTGGTGAGTGGTGAAATTCAAAAATCCCTACTCCCTACTCCCTATTCCCTACTCCTCGTCCCAAGCTTCTACAGCTAGCAATTCGCTAACTGGGTCTTGCATACTAAATCCAAAGTCGAGCAGTTCTTGTTTCCAGTACTGCCATTCGTTGCCATAGAGTAAGGCAATCTTCCAAATGCTATCAGTTGGCTTGATAATATTGGATTCTACGAGTGATTGCACGTTACGCTGCAATTTCACCATAGGGTGAAGAATCACTTGCTGAGTCATAACCTAGATTCAATTCAGATTTTATTTGGTAAATGCTTAATCAAAACTGCTTTCCGTCTTGCAATTGTCACCGATGCGTAGAGTGTTGTAATGGGTAAAGCTAGTCTTAACTTTTTAACTATACCATAACAAACTCTGCTTGTTTGTCAAAGAATTCGGTTTTGTACGGTAATTACCACCACAAAACTTTAATCCTGCCCAGCAGCGATCGCGAATGCCGAAGGAAAAAATTAGTCCCCCTGTAAAGTTGCAATGACAGCATGAGTGGGGACGACCTGTGAATCTTATTTTGTGTGGACACCAGAATTTCTGTGATGGTTGGAAAAACCATATAATACTGGCTGACTTGAAGGTTTTTAAGCAACGAAGAAATAGTATCTGCCGTGCGTATTGATAACGTTATATACAATATCGCAAACATCTAGTCTTAAACAACATCATTGCAAATCTTTATATTTATTTAATCTTTCCTCCAGAAATTAAGCAGAGATGTATTTATACTCAAAAAGCTGCAAGAAGAATTGGTAGTTTTTCCCAGATTGAAAAAATGCAAAGGGGTTTGCACAAGAACTGTAACAACACGGTGATGATAAGTGGCTAAAGAATAAGTATAACTTACTACAATTAGCAAATTGCTGTATTTTTAACTGTACCAGTTTTGAAACTGGGTGATAAAATTACCCAAAGTCTGGGAATTACAGAGATTTTTGCTGTGGTATCAGTATATCTTCATGTCAAGTCTAACCTCAGTGTGAAAAATTTGTAGTTGAGATGTTAGTTTCTGAGGGGTAATGGGTAACTTGATAACTAGAGATTGCTGTTATCTAAGTATTTACCGCAGCAACCATCGAGATATGGCTAGTTCTGAGGAAGAATATTTTAAGACCCGCCAAAAGAAAATTGAGCAGCGACAAAAATTATTAGCGATAGTGTCGATTGTATCGTTTCTGGGTTCCACGGCTTTTGCGGCAATTCCTGCAATACAACAGGCTATTCACAATCCTAAGCCGGAAACTGTATTTCCTGAGTCTCCATTGCAACAACAGGCGCGGGATTACGAACTGGTTTTACAGCGAGAACCAAATAATCAATCGGCTTTAGAGAAACTATCTTTGTTGCGGTTGCAATTAAAAGATACCAAGGGTGCCATAGAACTTGTAGAAAAGTTAGTGAAGTTGCATCCTGACAGGCAAGATTACAAAGTTGTTTTAGAACAAATGAAGAAACAACAAAGTCAGAGCGATCGCTAATACTTTCTGACTCTCTGTAAGATCAGAATTTTAGTTAATCCTAACCTATTACAACAAATTAATTAATAAGCATGAATAAACATATTTTATTATCTACGGAAGATCCGGGAGTTGGTGGAGTTGCACAATATAATCACTCACTTTTATGTGGATTAATAAAGTTAGGTTATCAAGTAACATGTCTACAACCCCATGCATTTGACGATGGCTCAATCACTCAACAAAAAAATTTAGGCATTGACCATCTATGGCTCAATCAAGATACCTTACAAAATCTACCACGCATTTTAACAACAGATAATAAACCTGATCTGATCATTTGTAGTAACAGTAATCCCTTCTCTAATTTAGCTATCAAGCAAATCGCTGTTCATCTGGGTATACCTTACATTGTTATCGAGGGTCTTGTTGAGCCTCACTTAGCAGATCGCTTCGCTGCATACTTAGATCAGCTATCCCATCAATATAATCAAGCTAAGTCAGTAATTGCAGTTTCCCTTGATAATTTAAATTTATTAAACAAACTATTTAAGCTACCTAAATATCTGGGACAAGTTATTTATTATGGACGACCTCCAAAATATTTCACTGACTGTGATTTATCTTTACGTGCAAGTTTACGTCAATCGTTGAGTATTCCTTCAGATGCTGTAGTTTGCTTTACTGCTGCTCGCATAGAAACACGAAAAGGCTATCAGTATCAAATGGAAGCCATTAAGCATCTGATGAATAGCTTAATATGGACTAAAGTTTACTTTGTTTGGGCTGGCGCTGGAATTTTTGAACCACAACTTGAAACGAACTTAAAAGATGTAGTTGAGCAGCTGGGGATAAACAACAAGGTTATTTTTTTAGGACAGCGTTCTGATATTTCAGATTGGCTTAATGTTGCTGACATTTTTGTATTTCCTTCGCTATTAGAAGGAATGCCTTTGTGTGTAATGGAAGCAATGGCAAAGGGATTACCAGTTATTGCTTCAGCTGTCAGTGGCATTCCTGAAGAATTGGGTAACACTGGCAAATTACTTACTGACCCTAAAATTGACCCGGAAGCCACAGTTAGAGAATTGGTAAAAACTATTGAAGACTGGGTGATGAATCCTGAGTTACGCCAATCTATTGGTCAGGCTTGCAAGCAAAGAGCAGAACAAATATTCAGGGAAGAACAAATGATGCAAAAAACACTTAAAGTTATTGAACGGGCATTACTACCTGATGGAGATTATGTTTCACCTGGATTTGAAATTATCCAACCAGACAAATATTTTCCAAATATGATTGTGGGAGACACAAAAACTTGTAGATGGTCTTATCTACGACGTGAAATTTCTCATAACTGGTATGTAGATAAAAGGCAATCAAGTATTGGATTCCTCAGCCGAGATGAAGCTCATATCCTTTATAATACTGCCCTCAAATTTAAGGGTAAAAAAGCTTTAGAAATTGGTTGTTGGCTTGGTTGGTCGGCGTGTCACATAGCTTTGGCAGCAGTAGAATTAGATGTCATTGACCCGCTATTAGCTAAAGAAGATATTTATGAAAGTGTAAGTAGTTCCCTTCGCTCTGCTGGTATTCTTGATTCAGTGAATCTGGTAGCTGGTTATAGCCCACAAAAAGTGGATGAATTAGCAAAACAATTACAACGTAAGTGGTCATTAATTTTCATAGATGGCGATCATGAAGCACCAGGGCCACTTAATGATGCAATTATATGTGAGCAGTTGGCAGAGGCAGATGCTTTAATTGTATTTCATGATTTGAATTCTCCTGATGTAGCTCAAGGTCTGGACTATTTAAGGCAAAAAGGGTGGAATACAATGGTCTACCAAACTATGCAAATTATGGGGGTTGCTTGGCGAGGAAATGTTGAGCCAGTGCAACATCAGCCAGATCCAAAAGTTAATTGGAATCTACCAAAGCATTTGCATACTTATTATATAAGTGGATTATCAACAGTTTCACCACAAGAAGAATTTGAAGAAATTCTTAATGCTGTTCGTCCTTATACTTTATTGAGTGAAAAGCGTTTATTTTCATTATATTCTTTAGCAAAAAAAGTTTGTTTAGAAGATATTCCTGGGAATTTTGTTGAGTGTGGAAGCTATAAAGGAGGAGCAGCAGCTCTTTTAGCAACAGTAATTAAACGCTATAGCTTACGTCCACGACTACTTTACGCCTGTGATACTTTCGAGGGGATGCCAGAACCGAGTGAATTTGATCGGCACAAGGGAGTAGAGGCAAATCTAACAGGCTTTGGAGTTGGCACTTTAAAAGCTCCAATTTCTGAAAATTTAAACTTAATTTGCCAATTATTAAATGTGCAAGAGATTGTCGTGCCTGTTAAAGGATTATTTGCAGAAACATTACCTCAATATAAATTAGAGATCAATCAGATCGCGTTACTACATGCTGATGGAGATTGGTATGAATCTACAATGGATATTTTTAACAATCTTTATGAGAGTGTTGTTCCTAACGGCATAGTTCAGATAGACGACTATGGTCATTGGGAAGGTTGTAGGAAAGCAGTACATGAATTTGAAAAACTCAAAGGTGAAAGATTTATTCTTCACGATATTGACTATACTGGTGTGTGGTTTCAGAAATTAGTCACCTTGAAACAAATCTCACCAATAATTATTGTTGATGGTGTCTTCTTCCAACTCTATCAAACTGGTATAGCTCGTGTTTGGAAATCCTTATTAGAAGAATGGAATAACAACGGATTTGCTAAGCATATTGTGGTGCTTGACCGTGCTGGGACTGCTCCTAAAATTCCTGGAATCAGGTATCGTGCTGTACCAGCATATGACTACAACAATACTGATGCTGATCGGGAAATGCTACAGCAAGCCTGTGATGAAGAAGGTGCAGATTTATTTATTTCTTCTTACTATACAACACCAATTACAACACCTTCTGTTTTCATGGCACATGACATGATTCCAGAATTATTAGGATGGAATTTAGAAAATCCCATGTGGCGCGAAAAGCATTATGGAATTCAACATGCAAGTGCATATATTGCAGTTTCAGAAAATACAGCCAATGACTTAGTAAAATGTTTTCCAGAAATTCCTTTAGATTCTGTAATTGTTGCTAAAAATGGTGTTAATCACCAAATATTTTCACCAGTTACTCAACAAAAGATTAATGCCTTTAAGATAAAGTATGGTGTGATAAAACCTTACTTCCTTTTAGTGGGTGCTGGAACTGGTTATAAAAATAGTATTTTGTTCTTCAAGGCTTTTTCACAGCTAATTAATAGCTATGGATTTGATGTTGTCTTGACAGGTAGTGGCGGGTTGTTAGCACCTGAATTTAGAACCTACACTTCAGGTAGTATTGTCCACACGATGCAACTCAGTGATGAAGAGTTAGCAATAGCCTACTCTGGTGCTTTAGCGTTGGTTTATCCTTCTAAATATGAAGGCTTTGGAATGCCTATAGTAGAGGCGATGGCTTGTGGTTGTCCGGTAATTACTTGTCCTAATGCATCAATTCCAGAGGTAGCAGGAGAAGCAGCAATATATGTCAACGATGATGATGTGGATGGACTAGCAAATGCACTCTGTGATGTGCAAAAGCCTGGTGTTCGTCAAACGTTGATTGCTGCGGGTTTAGCACAAGTGAAAAAGTTTTCTTGGTCAGAAATGGCAGAAATTGTCAGTTCTGCCTTAGTTGATGCAACTCTCTTGAATTTAAATCTCAAGGAAATTAACTTCATTATTTTTCCTGATTGGTCACAAACAGAAGAGACAATCAGTTTAGAATTACAAGCTGTAATTAAAGCAGTTGCAACTCACATCGATAGTGAAAAAATTACTTTACTTATCAATAATAGTGATATTGCTGATGAGGATGCTGAACTGTTGTTATCCAGTGTGGCAATGAATCTTCTGATGGAAGAAGATTTAGATATTTCTGAGGGATTAGAGATTTCGTTAGTAGGAAATCTGTCTGAGACTCAGTGGTCAGCTTTGTTACCTCGTATCCATGCTCGAATTATTTTAGAACATGAAAATCAAGATGCAATCATCCAAGCAAAAGCAGATACTTTAACATATTATGAGTTAGAAAGCTTGAACCCAGTTAAGAATGAACAGTTTTTTTTTGCTTAAGTAATAAATTATTTGAGCAGGGAAGATGGCTTGAAGCGATCGCGCAATTTCAAAACCTCTTAGAAATCTCAACAGGTGATGTAGAAACTTATGCGCGATTGTGTCATTGTTATAAGCAATTAAATCTTCTAGACGAATATTTTCAGACTCTCCAACAAGCAATTAAACTTTACCCAACAGAAGGAAGGCTACATTTTGAATTAATTATTGAATTGCGGCGTAATGGTCGTATAAAATCAGCTATTTTGAGTGCAGAAAATGCTGCTAAATGTTTACCTGATGATTACACTTTTCAAATACTCAAATATCTGACAATTCCATCAGTGTATGACAATGAAGAGGAAATTAGCTTCTATCGCCAGCGCTTTATCCAAGGACTGCAAACTTTAATTGCTCAAACCTCTCTCAAAACTACTGAAGAACGTCATAGTGCTTTAGCTGGTATCGGACGACTGACAAATTTTTATCTGTCATATCAAGCACAAAATGATATAGATTTACAACGCCAATATGGACAATTAGTGCATGAGATTATGGCAGCTAATTTTCCCCAATGGGTTGTTCCTTTATCCATACCAAAGCTTCAGCCTCAGCAAAAAATTCGTATTGGTTATGTTTCCTATTATCTGCATTCCTATAGTGGCACATTGTGGTTAACTGGCTGGTTACGTTACTGCGATCGCGAAAATTTTGAAATCCATTGTTACTATATCGGAAATGAGCCAGATCCAGTTACCCAACAATTTATAGATTATAGTGATGTTTTCCACCATATCCCTTATGATTTATCAGCAGTTTGTGAACAAATAATTGCTGATAAACTGCACATCTTGGTGTTTCCTGAAATTGGCATGAACCCGCAGACAATGCAAATGGCTGGACTGCGACTTGCACCTGTGCAATGTACAGCTTGGGGACATCCAGTAACCACTGGTTTACCTACCATTGATTACTTTTTATCTAGCGAATTAATGGAAGTAGAAAATGCTCAAGAACATTACTCAGAAAAATTAATTTGCTTACCTAATATTGGTGTTTCTTATCCCAAACCATATATTCCACCTGTCGTTAAAACCCGTTCAGATTTTCAGTTACCTGATGATGCGGTAATCTATTTATCTTGCCAAGCTCCTTTTAAATATCTACCACAATACGATTTCATTTTTGCAGAAATCGCTCATCGTGTTCCCCAAGCTAAATTTGTATTTTTGCGTGGTAGTTTAATTAAACCGCGTCTGAAACGTGCGTTTGCTGATGTGGAACTGGACTATGAAGATTATTGTGTATTTTTGAGTATTCCAGAGCGTTTAGATTATCTGATGATTAATTTACTCTCAGATGTTTACTTGGATACATTCACTTGGTCTGGTGGTAATACTAGCTTAGAAGCGATCGCTTGCAATCTCCCCATAGTTACTTGTCCAGGAGAATTTATGCGGGGTCGCCATTCTGACAGCTTCCTGAAAATGCTAGGTGTGACAGATACTATCGCAGAAAATGCAGCGGAATATATCGACATAGCCGTTAAATTAGGACTAAACCCAGTTTGGCGACGCGATATTTCACAACGAATTAGTCAACGTCACGACAGGCTATTTGACGATAAAGCCTGCGTAGTTGGTTTAGAAGCTTTTTATAAACAGGTTGTGGAAGCAAGTTTGTAGTATAGCAAATAATATTATGTCCGCTTGATTATTTATTAAACCCGAAGAACCTCACCCCGCCAAAGCTACGTTTACCCCCCTCTGTCCCCCCTTGGTAAGGGGGGATGAAAGGGGGGTGGGAGGGGTTGGGGGTGGGGTGCAATGACTGTGGGAATCATAACTAATTAACCGGACATGATCCTCCCAGTCCCTAATCACCCCTTCGGGGTTCGTCAGTCGCTCATGGGGAGCCACTGCGTTGCGGGGGTTCCCCCCGTTGTAGCAAGTGGCGTGGAGACCCCCAAGACCGCGCTGACTCACTAGTCCCCAGTCCCCAAATTTAAGGAGTATTAGGAATCAGCCTACCACAGGGATAAGTCGCTGCTTGTTGAGAAGCACTATCAGCTACAGCAGCGGGAATTTTATCCGATGGTTGGGTTTTGGCTGCTAGGTAGTCTGTTTGTAGTTTCTCTAACATGGCTTCGCGTTTGTCGTACAATCGCTTCAAGGGACGAGGTTGGCACTGGTTGAGAACGTATGCTGTCACCAATGGTAAAGCGATCGTGCTATCGGTGTAACAAACAATTGTGCTGGGTAACTCTTCCGGGTCAATTTTACCCCAACTAACGGCTTCCGAGGGAGTTGCCCCTGACAAACCACCGGTATCAGGACGAGCATCGGTAAACTGTACAAAGTAATCATGTCCTCGTTCTTCCAGTCCTAATACCTCGTGAATTTGCGGTTGAGTTTGTAGCAAAAAGTTCTTAGGACTGCCACCACCAAGAATCACAGCCGCACTTTTACCTTCTGATTCTCGCGCAGAGTAGGCGATCGCAGCTGTTTCATTCACATCAATTGCAGGATCTAACACCAACTGCGAACCTTCCAAGGCTAAAGCTGCTACGTTCATCCCAATGGAACTATCACCGGGAGAAGAAGTATAAATGGGTACGCCATATTCGTAAGCTGTCGCTAGCAAACTAGAATGTTTTACTCCCAATTGCTTTTCGATTTCCCAGACATATTTGCCTAGTAAATGGTGAAATTCAGCCGTTCCCATCCGCTTCTGAAAGGCTTCTGCTTGTAAAATCTTACGGATAAAAGCATCAGTTTCCAGCAACACATCGTAGCCGAAAATAATGTCATAAATGCGAATAGTTCCTTCTTGGCGTAGTTTCACATCATCCAAAAAGGGATTTCCAGCAAACAGTTCAAAACCCAACCCATAATGCATATCATGGTAAAGATTAGCACCAGTGCTAATCATCCAGTCAATAAAGCCATTGCGAATCAAAGGTGCAAGTGCTGAAACCCCAAATCCTGCTGGTGTCATGGCACCGGAAAGGCTAACTCCCACGGTAACACCTTCTGTTAGCACATCACGACTGAGTAATTGGCAGATTTCCCGCAACCGTGCTGAATTGTAAGCAGTGAAGTAATTATCAATCAAATCCACTATGCCAATATCGCTTGATATGGCTGTGGGTGCAATTTTTTGACCCAGCTGTTTCGACATTTCCAACTCCCGAACGGTAAAGACACCGAATCTAATGTTAACTAGCTTTCAGTAATTTCTTGCATTACTCGCTGGTAAGAATCATAAGCGCTTTGGTTAAAACAAACGAAAATTATCTGTTTTAGCGAATTATGGTTGTGTAAAAACTTATTAACTTCAGTAATTGCAATTTTGCTAGCACGTTCCATCGGAAAGCGATAGACACCTGTACTAATAGCCGGAAAAGCAATAGTTTTAATTTGATATTCTTCTGCTAAAGTCAAGCTGTGGCGATAACAACTCGCTAATAATTCATCTTCTCCATAATTGCCACCTTCCCAAACTGGCCCAACAGTATGAATTACCCATTTAGCAGGTAGATTATAGCCTTTTGTAATTTTAGCTTCACCAGTTTCGCAACCTTTTAATTGACGGCATTCTTCTAGCGATTCTCGTCCGGCAGCACGGTGAATTGCACCATCAACACCGCCACCACCTAGTAATGAGCTATTAGCGGCATTGACTATAGCATCTACTTCTAACTGAGTAATATCTCCTTGAAGAATTAAAATTTGCTGAATCATATTTTGTTCACCAGATTTATCAGTATTTTATAAAATTCCATCTTGGCGACTTGCTTGTAATTGCTGCAAGATTGCCAAAAACTGCTCATTATCAATCATTATGGCGATGTGTTTGCTACAAAATCGCTCCTTGCAAATGTGAGTTGTCAACAATTTGTGCAATCTATGAATGTTAGCTAAATTTAATAATTCTAGAGAATCTATTTTCAAACCAATACCCAGTCCCCAATCACCAATCCCCAGTCCCCTTTACTATTTTTCAAATTGATATTAGTGGACATATAAAAAACACAAGTTATGTGAAATTGTATAAACAACAAAATTTGACTTGCTTCTATTTAGTTGTAGCAGTTATTTTCAGTATCCCCAAAGATTCATGAAAAGCGATACACCAGAAGAGTTAAACTCAGATAAAGAAATTGAGCGCTTAATTGACGAAATAATGTCCTCAAATCTACCTGAGTTAACTGATGAGCAGTACCGCAAGAAAATGCAGCGGCGTAAAGAAGTGCAGGATCGGCGGATAGCACAAGCTGTGCCAGAAAAAGGATTAATTATTGTAAATACTGGTAACGGTAAAGGTAAAACAACTGCGGCGTTGGGGATGGTGTTGCGATCGCTTGGTCATGGGTATAAAGTAGCGATTATCCAATTTATCAAAGGAGCTTGGGAACCTGCGGAAAAAGCGGCTTTCAGTTATTGGGAAGACCAGTTAGAATTTCACGCTATGGGTGAAGGCTTCACCTGGGAAACCCAAGACCGCGATCGCGACCTTGACAAAGCCAACGCCGCTTGGGAAAAATCACTAGAATACATCCAAAATCCTGACTTTCAGCTAGTACTGTTGGATGAAATCAATATTGCTTTGAAAATGGGTTATTTACAAGTTGAAGATGTTTTAGCAGGTTTAGCAAAAAAACCACCGAACAAACACGTTATCCTCACAGGTAGAGGCGCACCAACCGCTATCATCGAACGAGCCGACTTAGTAACAGAAATGACCCTAGTTAAGCATCCTTTCCGCGACCAAGGCGTGAAAGCGCAACCAGGGATTGAGTTTTAATGTTAGTTGTTAGTTGTTAGTTGTCAGTTGTCATTTGTCAGTTGTAAACCAGTGTACTCTTGCGGCTTTGGTACATTAACAACTGGCAAACTCCAAGGTTTAGTTGTTTTTTTCCTACTGACCACTGACAGTCTTACGAATAGCTTATTTATTTGACTAGCTTTGTGTAAACATTATTAGCAGATCGAGTACACATCTGCAAAATACGTCTGTCATTAGCACTGATGGTATTAAGCTGATGATAATCTTGCAGTGCTACTGAGTAAGCATAGGTGGCTGGCTCATCTCCACTGAAGTCAGGTAGTCTATTAGCTGTAGCTACCTCATTGGAACCACTTTCATCTGGAGAACCCATAACAGTCATTGCCAATTCTCCTGATTTGTCAAGTGTCCCCTCAAAACAGCTAAACTCTGACTGGGGCATGTACAACGCACCCGTTACCTTACTTTGCTGCCTCTGAAATATAACATAACCTTGCCCAGGCTCATTAGGTTGTGGTGATTGACCATAAAGATAAATTCCATCTTTTGTAGGAAGATTTACTCTTGGTGTAACTCCTGTTTCTTTAGCAGCTTTTACATTCTTCGATAAGGTTGCAGAGGAAACTAATTTTGGCTGCTGTTGCAAGTTATCTTGTTGGCTTTCATTGACAAAAGTTTCACTGTCAAAAGAAGCCGTTTGCTGTTGACTTCTCTGCTCTCGAACTTCTCTTAACCGCGACAATAGAGAAGTTTGAGTGCTATTATGACTTTGATTCGTCGATTCTCCAAAATTGGTAGTCAATGCTCTTGATGTAGGTAGTTCTTCGATTTCATTACTCAGAACAGGTCTAGTTTGCTCACCCACAACGCCAAGGGTGAGAAGTAAGCCAAGCAAGGAAATTGGCAAACGACGCGAGGTAAAGAATTTATCAATGTTGTTAAGCACCCGACCACTCCTGTTAGAAAATTAACTGTTTCCTCTGCGACTTACTTAAACCATAACCAAGTATTGATCGTTCAAGGCTCCGTCAAAGGTTTGATATATATTGTTTGAAATCAAAAAGCCTCAAAAACTAAGGTTTTTATCGAATTTCGGAAGATAATTTCACAGTATCATCAATAAAGCAATTCACTCTTCACCCAGTAGATTCACCCGATCGGGTGATGTAAATCAAAAGTTTGATGTTGTCATTAATTGAGATCACTGATTTTTGGCATTTTATTTTTTAAAAAACTATTAACATTTTTTGTCGAAAAGTAAATTCTAGTAGGAACACGGAGAGCTACAACAGCAGGTCTTTAAATTCCGAATGAGTTAAGATATTTTTCCTCAAAAATATACTGATACGATTTTGGGTTTTGGATTGTGAGAAGATATGACGCTACCTGTTGACTCTCAATTGCAGTCACGATCAACCTACCACTTAATGTCCTGCGTCAAAAATACTCTGTGTGACAGTTCAAAGAGCGGAATGGGGAATTGGGAATTGGGAATGGGGAATTGAGAATTGGGAATTGGGAATGGGGAATGGGGAATGGGGAATTGGGAATTGGGAATTGGGAATGGGGAATGGGGAATTGGGCATTAGTTATTTCTTCCTCATCTCCCTCATCTCCCTCATCCCCCTCATCTCCCTCATCCCCC
>NZ_JAECZC010000053.1:0-33895 GCF_016056305.1 Amazonocrinis nigriterrae CENA67
CTGTCCCCCCTTACTAAGCAGGGCTGTTTCGTTCCCTAAAATAGGTAAAATTGCAAGATTCAGACAGATAAAAATTGAGAGCAAGCGCACAATTTGAGTAAAAAATCCTTGCGCCTTCAACCCAAAATAGGCAATTTTTCTTTGCGTCTTTGCGACGGCAGTCGCTTCAAGTCGGCAGAGCCGCCCAACGCGCTGCCTCGTCTTTGCGTGAGATTATCCTCTTGACAAAATCCTAATCTGAGCGAATGAAACAGCCCTGCTTAGTAAGGGGGGACAGAGGGGGGTAAGCCCCTACAGGCTTAAACAGAAGTTACGATAGGATTGACCCACCCCCCCCACCAACAACCTAAAAGCCTTAGAGATTGACGAAATTAGCAGCAGTCAGCGTCGTAGTATTAATACCACTCAGCGTCGCCAAAACTTCATTAGTGGAAGTCACCAGGATATTGTTACCAGAGAAACTTAATTGCCCAAAGCTTAAACCACCATACAGTCCAATCTTATCTTGACCCTTAGTGAAATCAGTAATGGTATCAGTACCTTCCCCAGCAGTAAAGGCAAAGATATCGTTACCGTTATTACCAGTAAGAATATCGCTGCCAGTACCACCATAAAGCAGATCATTACCATTACCACCAATTAGGTAATCGCTACCGCCACCACCGTAGAGGGTATCATCGCCATTACCACCATTGAGGGTATCGTTACCCGCGCCGCCATCCATCAGCCCATCGCCATACAAGATGTCGTTGCCATTATCACCGTTGAGGCTATCGCTACCCGCGCCGCCGTAGATGGTATCGTTGCCATTACCGCCGTTGATGATGTCGTTACCAACAGTGCCAGTCAGGTAATCAGCAAAATTAGTGCCAAAAATGTTAGCACCAACAGCCACAGTCACCGTACCAGTATCAGTCAGGCTACCATCGCTGAGGGTGTAGTTAAAGCTGGCATTACCAGAAAACCAAAGATTTGGCGTAAAGGAAACGAAATCATCTGCACTGTTGTTGGCTGTGCCGTTATTATTCAGGACGGCAGTACCGTGGGTAGCACCGCTGACACCAGTGATACTCAAAGAGGGACTATCAACATCGCTATCATTGGCTAATAGGGTACTAACTGGGATGTTGACGGTAGTACCAAAGAACGTGGAAACACTGTCATCAACAGCAACAGGGGCATCGTTAACAGGGGTGACAGAGAAAGTCTGAGTTTGTCCAGTTAAGGTTGCCGTACCATCAGTCACATTGTAATTAAGGTTAACGGTGCCATTAAAGTTGGCATTTGGGGTGAAGGTATAAGTGCCATTGTTGTTATTTACCAATGCCCCGTTAGTGGCAGTCAAGTTGGTAACTGAAAGGGTATCACCAGCATCAACATCACTGAAACCTGTTAATAACTGAGCCGCAGTAATGGTAATGGCAGTATCTTCTGGTGTATTGCTTAATGTGGCAGTGGGTGAACCTGTGGGTGCATCGTTGACACCGTTGATGGTGAGGTTAACTGTGGCTGTGCTGGTGCCGCCGCTACCATCGCTAATAGTGTAAGTAAAACTGTCGTTAGCAGTAGCTCCCACACCCAAGGACTCAAATTGACCGTTGGGGTTGTAGGCGAATGTGCCATTAGAATTGAGCGTTAATAGCGCACCTGAGATTAAGGTAATTTGATTGCCTACATTGGCAGGATTGCCGTTGACTGCACTAACAGTGAGAATATCACTTGTATCTAGGTCAGTATCATTGGTGAGGACATTACCGTTAACAGCAGTATCTTCATTGGTGGTTACGCTGTCGTTTGTAGCTATTGGGTTGTTATTTTGTACTTCGTAAGCTCCAATATCGACTGTGTTGCGACTAATGCGGTTAAAACCTGTACCTCTTTGGTCGGTGGTGACACCGGAGGGAACAAGGGCGTTATTGCCAGCGTTGATGGCTGCTGAACCTGCAACTAAGGCGTGAGTTTGGGTAGTACCACCGTTATTGGCAAGGGCAGCGAGGACTTGGTTAATATTGGTGATGCCAGCCGAGGCAAAGGTGATGTCGCTGCCTGTGCCGATGGTGCCGGATGTACCAGTTAGGCTACCGATGAGGTTGTTGGCATCGCCTGTGATGTTGCCTGAAATATCGGGGGCTTGGTTACTAGTATCAAAGTTACCAGCAATGATGGTGTTTTGAGCAGTAGTAGTTCCAAAAAAGGCAGCTACTCCTCCACCAGCATTGCCAGCAGTATTATTAGTAATAGTGCTACTAATCAGAGTAATTACTCCCCCAACAATTAGACCACCACCATTCCTGCTTGCTGCTGTATTTCCAGAGATTGTACTGTTGGTGACAGTGAGTGTACCTTGACTGGCAATGCCGCCACCAAACGATGATGACGTATTGCCAGAGATAGTACTGTTTATGACGTTAAGAGTGCCGCCCCTGTTACCAATGCCAGCACCGCCAAAATTACCGCCTGAATTGTTATTAGAGATAGTACTATTTGTTAAAACCAAACTAGCATTAGAGTTGATAAGAATGCCGCCACCGTTAATCGAATTGCCATTAGCAATTGTCAAAGCATCAATTGTGGCATCTGTTCCAGAATTAGAAATGTTGAACACGCGGGAGGCATTGTTGCCACTCACTGTCAGTTGATTTGCCCCAGTTCCCTGAATGGTGACATCATCAGTAATAACTAATTCCCCAGAAGTGAGAGTAATGGTATCAGGGGTGGCATCGGTAAACACGCTACCTGCAAAGGTAATCGTATCTGCCCCAGGATTGGCATTAGCATTGAGAATCGCTTGCCGTAAGGAACCTTCACCTGAATCGTTGGTGTTGGTGACGACGGTATCGTTATCGGTAATCGTAACGGTAGCCGTATTATTCGTGCTATCGATGGTGTAACCTGTGCCTGTATCTAGGTTGAGGGTGAGGGTTTCATTGACTTCGGTAGTGCTATCATCAAACGCCGCTAGGTTAATATCGACAAAGCTATTGCCATCAGTAATGGTTACAGGCAAAGTATTGCCAGAAATGCTAACGCTGCCCCCACTGAGGGTATAGTCAGCCGTCGCCGCTGTACTGCTGCCATCAATGGTCAGGTTGACGGTTAAATCGCCTGTGGTATCACTACGAGAGATGCGATAGACACCATTACTGCCGCCTTCTGTCGCTGTGGCTGTTTGGGCGGTGATGCTGACGGTGGGAGCGGGGGGTGAAGTGATGTTAATTGTGCCGTAAACATCATCATTGTTGGTGGCAGTTCCCGCATCATTAGCTGCACTGTTACCACTAAAAGTAGGATTACCTAAAGAAGTGACAGTTGGTAGAACAGTGGGCATTCCCTGGTTGTTGCCGTTAGTATTCGTGGTGGACTGCATGATGAAGATTGCCCCACCTAAGCCTTGACCTGAGTTAGCACCCGTGCCGCCTGTAGCAGTATTGTTGGTAAAGGTGGTGTTACTGAGGGTTAAAGAGCCACTGCGGACAAAGATACCACCCCCTAGTCCAGCACCGCCACCACCTTGGCCACTGGAATTACCGTTGCCAGCAGCAAATCCACCTGAGCCTCCAGAGCCGAAGCTACCACTGCCGCTCCAGCCACCACCGCCAGCACCGTAGCCACCATTGCCCCCGGAGACAGGATCGAAACTGAAGCTAGCTCTATTACTGAAGCCGCCACCACCACCGAATCCCCCGGCAAAACCCGGATTACCGCTGATGAAACCGGCACCGCCGCCGAAGCCGCCGTTAATAACGCCGCCGCCACCGAAGCCACCGTTGGGCTTACCAGGATCGTAGAATCCGGCGCCAAAGTAACCACCGTAGCCGCCGTAGTTGCCGTTGCCGCCATAGCCGCCAGGGCTGCGATAGCCACCAGTGCTACCAGCAAACAGTCCGCCACCAGCATTGCCACCAGCATCGCCAAACATACCGCCGCCACCGTTGCCCAGTCCACCGACACCGCTACTACCGCCTTGGGCAGCGTTATTAGTAAAGGCGACATTGTTCAAGGAGACATTGCCATCATAGATGAACAAGCCGCCGCCCAGACCAGCACCGCCGCCGCCTGTGAAACTATCTCCGCCTTTAGCCCGTCCGTTGGTGATGGTCAAGTTAGAAATCCCGACGGTTCCCGATAGGATAAACAAGGGGCGCACGTCGCCATTATCGTTGATGCCATTGTTATTAACATCACCGCTAATGCTGTGGTTATTGCCCACAATGGTGATGTTGCTGTTAATGAGGGTCTTCACCACTCCAGTAATGCGAACATCGCTATCAATGGTAATGGTGTCATCCCCCGCGAGTTGGTTCGCTTGGAGGATAGCGTAACTGAGAGTTCCTGCGGTGCTACCGCTACCGTCATCAGTGGTTTGGTTAACGATGAAATTTGCCATTTGATTGATTTCCTTTGTTTGAGGTATGAAAGGGAACAAGGAACGGGAAACAGGGAACAGTAATATGTAGGGTGAGCTAGGCAACAGCCGTAAGGCATCGAGATATCTGGTGATGCCCTCGAATTACCCCACCCTAACCCTCCCCTTATAAAGGGGAGGGAACTAGATTTTCAATTTTTCCCCCCTTACCAAGGGGGGATTAAGGGGGGTAATACGACTTGTGTGTACACCGCAGCCTTGTCAAGGGGAGGGAACTAGAGTTGTAATAGTGGAAAGATTCCAAGCTTTATGAATTGGCTGCTGGTATTGGCTGGGCGACAATCACATTTGCTCGGCTATTGCTGGGGTTGTGCCAAAAAGACAACCCTTCATATTGAGCAAATAAATCCGGTGGTAATATTGTTGCTCGTGGTTTAAACTCAACTTTGGCACGCACCTGATGTAACCCTTTGGTATTCAGCCGCGAATCAAATTCCTCGGCTTCATATTCCACATGGTCAAAATCATGGTCAAAGGGTTCTTCTTCTAGGAATTGATAAATCAGTGATAGGGTTTTATCCGGTGCTTGAGTTAATAAGTCATAGTCCACTAACAGTAAACTTGCACTGTGTTCGCTATAAAACGCTTCTTTGAGGGCGTTATAAGCAAACCCGACTAACCTTCCCCCACCACTCAAAGCTTCGGTGCGGGTGTAAACTGTGGAACGTTCACCAGCATTGTTAAACATCCGCGACACATCAAAGGCGTTTTTTCTAATTAGCCGTTCGATGCTATCCATAATCCAAGCCACATTCCGCACACAGCAAATCACCTTTGAGCCAGGAAATAGCTCGTGAATTAAGGACAATTTGCTACACCACAAGCGGTTAGTGTCGAAGATGACTTCTTTATCGCCTTGGGGCTGGTAGAATGTGGAAAATATTGTTAAGGTTAACGCCCGTTTTTGCTCTGGGGTGATAAAGACGGAATATTCGTTGTCTTCGCTCATCGCTTCAAGCATTCGGTTCACCAAACTGCCGACAGGGCTAGTCATACTGGCATAAAATCGGGGATTTTGCCGCAGTAAGGCTCCTAGTAAGGTGGAACCGGAACGAGGTAAACCGGAGATAAAGTGGATTTTGGCAGTCATTACGGTTAATTAGCTTTGATTTGTTGCCTTGATATAGAAGCTTTTGCACTTATAAGTTGTGATTCCACAGGCTAGGCAGTTGTGACAACTTTGGTGTGGCGAGACGGATTATAGAGCGATCGCTTTGATCGCTGCATCGAATACTGATAATTGGAAGAATTGTATGGCGATCGCCTCAGTGTCCACATCGGACAAAGATCCTAGTCAAAACTTGGATCTTTGTCCTATATAATTGATACTTATGTTGAATTATGAAAGTAGCGTAGGCGTAAGCCTTGGCGTAGACATCGCCCCAATCACCGCATCGGACAAAGATTTTAGCTTTGACTTGGATCTTTGTTCTATAAAGTAGGTAGACATAATTAAAGCGTTTTGCAACCTACTGGGGTTTTAGTACATTATCAGCAAGCTGTCCTTCCACATTTCCTGCGGGAGAATACTGACAAACTACATAGAAGCCATCGTACTTCTTACCGTCAATTGTTGCAGGGCCAGGTGCAGCACCACAGCCTACTTTGGTAGTGCCTTTCCAGACTAACTGAGTAAAATGCCCAGTTGAGTCAGAAAGTACAGGATTGTTGTAGTCATAGTTTTGAATTTCACTGTACCATTCCTGAACTGCTGCGCTACCTAAGTCTGCTGAGTCTCCACCCCAGTATATGTTTTCTCCGACATTGTTTTGATTGGTACTGTGTACTAAATCACCTTTTGCTGCTATGGTTTCTGCCCAAGCTTGCGCGCTCTGGTTGAGAGTATTATCAATGGTCACGTTAGGACTACTATGCTTGGCTCGATAAGTATTGTGTGCAGATACAGCATCGCTACGCAACTTGGCTAAGTCAATAGATGTCTGTCCTAAAACAAGGTGATTACCTATTGTTGCTCCAGTGAGTGCAATCGTTAAAGTTGTAGCTGTTGTCAAGGTTAGAGTTGAAAAGAATTTATTCATGATTTTGTCCGTGTTAAGTTAACTTTTCCAAGTCAATGCAACTACAGTGCAACTTGGGAAAAAAGGCGGAATATTCATGCCTCTACCAGTTGAGCCATCATCTTTGATTTAGGTAATTACCTAAATTTTCCTGTAGCGAAATGGATTATATAGCGATCGCCTCAGTGACCGCATCGGACAAAGATCCCAGTCAAAACTAGGATCTTGATCCTATATAACTATTACTTATGTTTTAGATAGTTAAAAAGCGTTTATTAAATGCTTTTACAGTAATAATACTTATGTAATCTGAAATTTTTATATAACCAATCAATGGCTATTATCCCCATTCTTCTAAGTATATGCGCTGGTATTTGTCTTTATGTAGGTCTATTACACTTGCTAATTGGCTTTCAGCGATTACAACCAGCACTTCATATCTGGTTTAGTTTATCCTGTTTGTTAGCTTGTTGCTACATCCTAGACCTGATGGTCATGTGTAAAGCCACTAATATAGAAGACTATATCTTAGCGAGAAAAGGGGTAGCATGTTTCGGATTTATATTTGCATCTTGTCTCGTATGGTTTGTAGCTAAATATACTAATTTTCAGCCAATGCGTCTGATTTTGGCACTGAATAGCATCTACTTAATTTGTATTTTGAGCAACTTTTTTTCTCCTGCTGGTATTACCTATTCTCATATCAGTAGGCTATCAAGTTTTTCTTTGCCTTGGGGCGAATTAATCATATATCCAGAAGGAAAAACAAATCCTTTAATTGGATTTCAGCTTCTCGGTTTAACGAGTGCTACCATTTTTATGTTTTATGCCTGTTACTATCAATATCTACGCGGTGAAAAGCAAGCGGCGCTTAGTCTGTCTATTAGCGTAGCGATTTTGATAGCAACAATTCAACACGATCGCCTGGTGGATTTACAGGTGATCAAATTCATGTACTTGGCTGAATTTGGGTTTCTGTCCTTTGTCTTGGTGATGAGCCTATATCTGGCTAGAGAGTTGTTTGAAGCGGTAAAACTGCGCCAACAATTATTAAAAAGCGAACGATTACGGAAAATAGCTGTAGAGGAGGAACGTAATCGTTTAGCCCGTGAGTTACATGATTCAGTATCGCAGATATTGTTTTCTGTAGCTAGCATTGCTGAAGCTTTACCAAGAGTTTGGCAACGTCACCCAGAAACAGCCAAACAGGGATTAGAAGAACTTGCCCAAATGACACAGGCAGCTTTAGCAGAAATGCGGTATTTATTGAGTGGGTTGCGTCCTAACGGTTTAGCAGGACAATCTTTAGGGGAATTGTTACAGCAGTTAACTCAGGCAATTCAAAACAAGGCAAAGATCCAAATTACCACTACAGTGGTAGGCGATCAGCCTTTGTCTGAAGAGGTAAAGCTGGTTTTTTGCCGTATTACTCAAGAAGCACTTAATAATACTATTAAACACGCCCAAGCTACACAAGTATCAGTCAATCTGCATAATGATTTACAGCAGATAGCTTTACGCATTCGTGATAATGGTTGTGGTTTTAACCTCAAAGATATACCATCTGGTCATTTCGGTATACAAATTATGAGAGAAAGGGCTGAGTTGATTGGCGCTAGTTTCAATTTAGACAGCCATCCAGGAAAGGGGACAGAGATTTTGTTAATTTGGGATTTGGTTAAGCCTCGTTAACAAATTTAAATTTTAAATTAAGAAGATCAGGGTTAAATCACGCAAGTGAGAGAATGATTTATTACAAGGATATTAAAAAAGTATTCTTTATAAAAATAATTTTTATACTCAGAGCGTCAAAGTGGAAAAAAGCATACCAAAACCTATTCGTGTAATCACTGTTGATGATCATCAAATTCTGCGCGGAGGGATTAAATTTCTATTGCTGGCGTTTGATGATATTGAATTGGTGGGTGAAGCAGCTAACGGAGAAGAGGCACTACATTTGTGCGAACAGTTACAACCACATGTGGTGCTGATGGATTTGATGATGTCGGGGATGAATGGAGCAGAAACTACAAAAGCTATTAAAAGAAAGTACTCAAAAATTCAGGTTTTGGTTTTAACCAGTTTTATGGAGACGGAGTTGATAAAACAAGCAATGACAGCTGGGGCTATTGGTTATCTGCTCAAAGGTGCTTCAATTGATGAATTGGCAGATGCTATCCGAGCCGGTGCTGCTGGGTATTCTATGTTGTCCACAGAGGTAATTCAGGCTTTATGTCACACACCCAAATCTTATTTGCCAGTTGAGACATTGAGTAAGCGGCAGCAAGAGGTGTTAGAACTAATTGCTTTAGGATTAACTAATGAAGCGATCGCTGAACGGATGAGATTAAGCCCTTCTACCATTAGACATCATGTAACTCACATATTAAATAGGTTAGGGGTAGCCAACCGCACTGAAGCTGCAACTAGATTGTTCGCTGACACTCATACGGCTTGAAACCTTATAATTATTTTTTCAAGCAGCAAACTTACTGAAATTATTTTAATTTTTATTCTTTAAATATTACTAAGCCGAACTCTTCACCAGTGGGTCGAAAGCCAATTCCGCGATAAGCTGCTTGTGCTGCGTAATTTTCTCGATTTGTAAACAAAATGGCGCGTTTTACTCCTTGAGATTTGGCATCAAGTAATGAGCCAGCCACTACACTTTTAGCGTAGCCTTTACCCCGCAGTGCAGGCGGTGTCCAAACTCCACCAATCTGCACAATATCAGGTAGGCGGGCATTGAAGGCAGTATAAGCCACTAAAGTATCTTTTGCGACTAATACCCAATGCCTTGCTGTAGCTTGACGTGCTTCTATTTCATGGCGACAAGCTGGCAGCAAATCAGGAGTTGCCGATTTTCCTAAAGCTTCTACATTAAAGGCAGCGCACCATTCACTGAGTAAATCTAACTCATCTGCATGTGGTAAACGACACTGTACTTGTTGCAATGCTAAAGCTGGGGGTATTTGCAAATCTTCTAGTGCCAGAGAAAATAATATCTCACTTTCATTTAGCTGAGTTGGTCGGTTGGCAAGTCCCAATATTTGCTTTGTGGCTTTCACTTGTGCGGCTGGCCCGGCGATTCCAGAAATTACTCGGTTAGACTGTGCAATGACTGCTTGCACCACCTCTGCAAGATAAACAGGAGCTTGCACAACCACCATGTTATTCCAATAGTGGGCGGCAACTGCAACTATAGTTGCATCTGCTATGGCAGCCACATAAGTTCCCTGAAACCTTGCACCTTCATCAAGTAGTCCTGCTTCTCGCCAATTCGAGCGTAGAAACATAGTAGTATCGGTATGTTGCAAGAGGAAATTTTCTAACAACACCTCATCGCCAGGTTGTAGAGTTTTTAAGTTAACCACAATAAGTCCTCATATAGTCGATTTTATACTTCATATCTTGCATCAGTTGCATTGTTGACATTTTTGTAGGATGGGCGCTGCTAATCGTTCGTTCAAACCTTGTTTTTTACGTTGTTGGCAGTTTCAATATTGAGAATGCTGCAAGATATTAGGTACAAAGTTTTAAGTAAAAATACTCGCAAGTCAAACACTTGCAGTTGACTTCGCAATTTGCTAAGATTATTTAAAGCCTCATTATTAAGGTTTTCAATTAATTTCATTTCCCAGAACAGGAGAAAAATTATGCCATTTTTAAAATCTAGAGGAAAACCCTATATATGCGTATTATTACAGAAACCAGACTCAAGGAAGCTTGTGAAAAGCACCCTGATGCTGAACCTAGCATACGAGCCTGGAAGAAGCTTGTAAAAATGCAAGACTGGAATAGTTTTACTGATGTCAAAGCTACTTCTGTTTTTGCACCTGACCAAGTAAAAAACTTCGTCATTTTTGATATTGGAGGAAATAAATATAGGCTAATAACCTGTATTAACTACAAAATAAAAGCTATATATATTCGTGGGTTTCTTACTCATGGAGAATATGACAGAGATAAATGGAAGAATGACGAATGGTTTGATAGCTAGCACTAATTAGAAGCTGTCAATCAGCTAAAACTAAGATCGGTATTTTTTTACCAATCTTAGTCCTAACAGTTAAGTAAATAATGCTATAATTACAAAATGTTATATCATGACACCAGCTACACGGAATTGCTTACATATTTTCCCCCACGCCCCATAACAAATCAAGAAGATTTAGAAAAAACTCAAGCAGTTGTAGATAATCTACTTGATAAAGGCGAACTAACGGAGGCAGAAGAAGACTATTTAAATTTACTGGGAATCTTAATTCATGAATACGAATCTAAACAGGATTTGGTTCCAGATATTTATGGAGTAGAACTTCTCAAAGTTTTAATTGCAGAATCGAATTTGAAACAAAAGGATTTGGTTCCTATTTTTAAAACAGAGTCAATTGTTTCTGATGTACTTAAAGGCAAGCGTAAATTAACGGTTGAACACATTCAAAAGCTTGCAGAATTTTTCAAAGTTTCACCTGCTGTATTCTTTCCAGATAACCCATTAGACAGGGATTTTGTAGAAGTAGCTTAATTTGACATCCAAGCATTTACCAGAAAGATGGATAGTTACATCAGGAAGAAATATTGGAAAATGAAAAGCCCCTAGTATATTCAGACTAGGGGCTTTTATTAGCTATATCTCTAATTATTCTGGCTTCTCAAAAATCTGACAGTCATCTGTCATCTTTCATCGGTGTTTGTTTATAGCAAGCAAACTCCATTGTGAAGGTTGCCATACCAGAGGTAAGCGATCGCAATTCTGTAGAATAACCAAACATCTGCACCAGGGGAACTTCAGCCCGAATTACTGAGTATCCCTGCATGGTTTCGGAACCCAACAGTAAACCCCGACGCGAGGAAAGATCACCCTGAACTCTACCCATGAACTCGTTTGGTGTTTCCACTTCTACAAGCATGATAGGTTCAAGGATATAGGGTTTGGCTTTTTTGATCGCATCTTCAAGGGCTTGATGGGCTGCTGACCTAAATGCCAACTCTGAAGAGTCAACTGAGTGATAGGAACCTCCAGCCAAAACGACTTTCACGCCGGTGACGGGATAGCCTTCTAGCACTCCTGCTTGCAAGGCCTCGCGGAAACCTTTCTCGCATCCAGGGATATATTCTTTAGGAATCGCACCCCCAACGACGCGGTTGTCAAAGACAAACAGTTCATCTGTAGGTTCAATCCACCCACTGACGTGGGCATATTGACCAGAACCACCCGATTGTTTCTTGAGTCGGTAGTCGAAAGTTGCTTTTTGTCCAATTGTTTCTCGATAAGCTACGGCGGGAGTACCAACGTAGACTTCAGCGTTATATTCCCGTTGGATGCGTTCGATGTAGATTTCCAAGTGCAGTTCGCCCATTCCAGAAATGAGAGTTGTTCCTGATTCTGGGTCGATGCTGACTCGAAAAGTCGGGTCTTCTCGTTGAAAGCGGTTGAGTGCTTTGGAAAGGCGATCGCTATCTTCTTGTTTTTTGGGTGTGATTGCCAAGGTAATCACTGGTTCCGGCACAAACATCTTTTCTAGAGACACTAGTGGTTCCCCGGTACACAAGGTATCACCGGAAGCGCAATCAACACCCAACAAAGCGACAATATCGCCAGCTACGGCAACTTTCACCTCTTCGCGCTTATTGGCGTGCATTCTCACCAATCGACCGATTTGCACCCGTTGCCCTGTACGAGAGTTGTAGACGGTATCACCTGGTTTCAACGTGCCTGAGTAAATACGGGTATAGGTCAACTGTCCAAAGGATTCTACAGTGAGTTTGAATGCTAAAGCCACTAAGCGATTATCAATGTTATTCTCTCGTCTCCAATCCCTATCTAAGGGAGATGGGAGATAAAGAGCGATCGCATCTAATAAGTTTTGCACTCCTTTGTTTTTGAATGCTGAACCCAGCAATACAGGTGTGAGTTCCAGGCTGATAGTTGCTTGGCGGATAGTTTGCCAAATCAGCGCTGGGGGAATTTCTTCACCTGCTAGCAGCATCTGTGTCATTGGTTCAGAGAACAGCGACAAAGCATCTAGTAGTTTTTCTCGTGCCTGTTGTGCCTCATCAACTAAAGTTTGGGGAATTGTCTTTTTCACCCAGTTTTCACCGTTTTCACCCTCATAGTAGTGAGCAGTCATTTCTACTAGGTCAATCACGCCCTGGAACTGATTTTCGTTGCCGATGGGATACTGGAGCAACACAGCATTCAATTGCAAGCGATCGCGCATTGCCTGTACTACACGAAATGGATTTGCCCCCATGCGATCCATTTTGTTGATGAATGCCAAACGCGGCACATGGTAGCGTTTCATCTGACGATCGACGGTAATCGATTGGGACTGCACACCCGCTACAGCACACAGCACCATGACTGCCCCATCCAACACTCGCAAGGCACGCTCGACTTCAATCGTAAAATCTACATGTCCTGGTGTATCAATTAAATTGATTTGTGTATCATGCCACTGACAAGTCGTGGCAGCAGCAGTAATGGTGATGCCATGCAGTTTTTCCTCTGGCATGAAGTCCATGGTTGCACCCTTGCCGCCTCCCCGTACCTCCTCAATGGCGTGGATTCTGCCCGTGTAGAAGAGAATTCGCTCTGATAGAGTAGTTTTACCAGAGTCAATGTGAGCAGAAATACCAATATTGCGGATGCGTTCTCGGGGAATCATAACGTTTCCTTTTACTTCAGCGAGCAACAGTTACCGCTTGAGCGGTAACATTAATTGTATACTACATTTGTAATATACAAATACATCTACAAATAAAAAAATTCCTCCCCTCAAATATGGGAAGGAACTAATTGGAAAAGTTGCAAAATCGCTCTAGTAGAGCAAAGTGCTGAGTTAAGAGTTAAAATTTATTTCTCCCTCATCCCCCTCATCTCCCCTGCTCCTCTGCTCCCCCTACCTCCACCCAGCAATGCAAGGGTGAATGCAGTACCAGGGCGATCGCTGGCTTTTTTTAATTTATGCTATGGATGGTACTTCACCTGCACCTTGAAGCATCTCAGCTTCAATCACTTCAAATGCACCTAGCCAAGCTTGCTTCACTTCAGGAGTCCAATCTTGCTGGAGATACTCCTCAAAAGTCACAAGTAGAGCTTCGCCTACTGCACCATAATGTTGGGGACTAGCTCCATACCCGACATGTCTAGCTCCTAAACCTTTGAGTGCTTGCCCTAATACTTCTGGTTTGCGAAGGTTTTCTACTACCAATACCAAAGCATTTAACAGCATTTTGTGTTGCCTTGCCATATCAATGTTGGCAAACAGTGGTTTCACCTCTGGGTGAGCTATGAACAGGTGATCGTAGAAGCTGGTTACAAATTCTGATGCACGTGGTTTAACCTGCTGAAAACTCTGCTCTAAAACTTCAACATTTAAAGACATATTTTTTTACTAACTTAAAAGCCAAATTTGCAAATTTCTAAAGTTACTATTTACTCTAGTTGATAAACTTGATTAAGCCTTGTTATCAAGTTTATCAAGTCTGTAAATACTTATACTTTAGCTTGAACTTGATTTTACAAATTCAAATTTTTGTCGTCAAATAGCATTATATTATATGAATAAGAATTTATAGTTAATTTTTGTTATATAAATAATATTTGATTAATAAAAATTATAATACTCAAATTCCCTAATTTTACAAGAAAGTAGGAATGTTGTTTTTCACACACTAATGATTTAAAACTGTTGTATTATGTAAATTTGTAGATAAATAATCTGGCTTTGCAAACAACAGCTACAATCTTTATTTTTGCCATATAGGAGCAATTCATGAATTACTTATAAATATCATATAATATGATGTAAGTCTTAAAACATATATTATAGAAAGACTTTGACATCCTTTTGCTTTGTTTGTTGGTACATTTGGGTTTCAGCCATTTAGAGGTATTTAGTGTATTTCCCTTACCCTGTATAAGTTTTATTTTTGTCTCAAAGATGTTTAAGTATTGTTAGTACAGGCTTACTCAATCACGGTTTGCGAATTTATCTGATTTTCATAACCGCGATCGCCAGTACACTGTAAAAGTCTCTGAGAACCCCCTATTTAGTCCATAGGTGCAAACCAAGATAAAATAAGTAAGCGTTGGGTAACAGTGGAATAAATTGGGCTAGCTGAGAAGGCTGGGGACGCAGGGGAAGAGATGAGCGTTGATTGCTAAATCATCCCCCAAATTTTCAACGCCAAAATAAATAAAAACCTAATATATTTATAAAATATTCTCAAGTTTAGAGTTGGTACTTTTCTCACTTTTCCTACTTTTCTTACTTTTCTTCCTTGAGTATAATGACAAAGAAATTGGAATTATCACAGCAAAAGTGGTTCAAAACACTACTTTGGTAGTCAGCACTACATTTTTATGAGTGTCATCCTTATCGCTATAGTAGGAGCGATCGCCATTGATGTAGATGAGCTAGGATGATTTACTAAAAATATACTGAAAGACGTAGATGACTCATATCTGCGATTTTCTTGGTGGCGTAGTTACTGAGTGTCGAACCACTGTGATCGATATTCAATTCTATGTTCTACTTCACTTAACCAACTAAAGAGCAACTAGTGCTTCGCCAAGTTCTCTTGGCAGGGTAAAGGGGAAAGTTGTTTTATCTGTTTGACCTTTCCCTAGACCGACAAGAGCAATTTGGGGTTAGCGGACTACTAGTCGCTTTTTTCTACTGTTCGTTGCAAAATTTAAATATACAAAGACTTGATTCAAATAATCACCACAACTATTGCCAACCCATTCGCCACCAAGTTATGACAGCTAAACTGGAATTATCACAACAGCAGTTGTCCAAAAAATCAGCTTTACTAGGAACTGCCTCATTATTTGTCGCTCTAGTTCCGATATCTTTGGCACCAGTCTTGACCAAATTATGCGAACGCGAAATTGGTGCAAACGCTGTAGCATTTCATCGTGCTTGGATCGCTACAATCATCTTCGGTTTATGGTGCGGACTCGAAGCTGTATCTAGCCAAAAGTCTAATAACCAACCCATAGAACAGAAGCCTTTGACTAAAGGAGAACTGGCATTATTGTTCTGTATGGGAACTGCGGGGACTACGTACTTTCTCTTGTGGGCTTGGTCACTTACTCAAACCAGTGTTGCTAACGTGGCTTTACTGTCTAATTTAAACTCTTTATTCGTTGGCTTGGTAGGGTACTTGGTATTCGGTCGGCGTTTTGATCACAGATTTGTGGTCGGTATGGTTATGGCTGTAGGTGGAGCGATCGCTTTTGAACTGAATAAAGTACAATTGGCGACTGATCAAATATTGGGTGATGGGCTTGCTTTACTAACAGCGATTTTTATGGCCACATACTTGATGCTGGTAGAACGGCTCAGAACCCGATTTAGCACTGCTACAATTATGCTGTGGCGCTGCGGAGTCACAGCAATGTTTTTGTTGCCTGTCCTACCTGTGGTCGAAAACAGATTGCTTCCCTATACCAGCATGGGTTGGTTTTTCATAATTTTCCAAGCCCTTTTCTGTCAAGTGTTTGGTCAAGGACTTTTGGCTTACAGCCTCAGTAAATTATCCTCAGGAGTTGTTGCCGTGACGCTGCTTTTTGAGCCAGTCCTTGCTTCTTTGTTTGCTTGGCTGATTTTCAATGAAGAGGTAAGTTTTTATGATTGGATAACTTTTATAGTTATTTTACTCGGTATATATTTAGCCCAATCGAGTCAATCTGCTGACAAGGCGACAAATTAAAGAACTCCAACAAATAAATTATCCCGCTTGAAGTTGTTAACTGTCCAACGCTAGTTGCAAAGGCTTTCGGTAGAGGGCGATCGCGCCCTCGCTATGACTGATGGCTATTGACGGTTGACTGTGAACAGCGGGATATTTTTTATTTGTCATATAGCAAAGTGCCCTCATGCTGAGTGCTGTCTTTGCTTCCTGTGCTTCCTCTGCGATGGAATATTTTTTATCTAGAAGTCCCTGATTGCGATCGCTATCTCTTTCTACGCCTAGCTTGGCAAATAGTCTACCTAAGTATGTTCCGTGGCTAACACAACACAGTCTATTATGCTAAGTCGTTTCATCATGTCTTTATTTAATCTTTAATTTATCAATGGGTATTCACGGGTATTATATATTCAGTAAACTTTAAAAAAATATGATAAAAACTCGTAAAAATACCATAAACGCTCAGTAAATGTTCTGAAAGAATGTTGAAAAAGTATAAATTATTTTTTGCTATCCTTTAACCCTAAAAAACAAAGGCTTATACCTCTAAAGACTTTTTGCAGGATGCTTGAAACGTTGTATTTAAAGCTCGAATGTTGGCTTTAGGGTGTCTTATAAAACGAAAAACATAGTATTTTCGGCTTTGCTCAATGCTGACTGTACTTATATTTTTCTACTAATCAAAATTCTTGATATTTGATAGACATCTTCTGAGTAAATGATAATTGTTTGGGATGAACTATCCAAACAATTAGATAGCATTTCCTACATGAATTATGCCAATATTTTAACCTTGATTAGAAAATGCTTGAATTAATATTGTGTTTGATTTCACTGACTATAGATAATGAACATCATTTATCAAGTCGATTTAGTGGATTTTTATTTGTCAAGCAATATGATAAAAAGATGAGGATAGGATAACATGAAAGATGCTTGTAAGGGTTGGATTACTAATAGTAAACTAGCTTTCATAGCGGTAATGCCAACGCTGATGTTTTTAGCATATCCCCACCAGGCAACTGCTGAAGATCCAGGAGTATGCTTCATGGTAAATTCTACTGGTACAACCATTGAATTAACAAATCTTTGCGGTGTTACAAAGACAGCTTCACAATCTTCAGATAACAGAGTTTTTCGGATTCCTATTAAACGCCGTCTTGGCAGAACTCCTATAATTGATGTTACCTTCAACGGCAAAAAAACCTTTGAGATGATTGTAGACACTGGTGCTACTGGCACAGTGATTACTCAACAAATGGCTAGTACACTCAAACTCAAAACTACAGGTATCATGAAAGCTCAAATTGCCGATGGTAGCCAAGTACAATTTTCAACTGGTAAGGTAAAATCCATAGCAGCAGGAGGAGTTGTAGCCAACAATTTGGAAGTAGCGATCGCCCCAAATGGAATTGTTGGACTGCTAGGGCATGATTTCTTTGGCAACTACAACATTAGAATTCTGGAACAAGAAGTAGAATTTCAGCCGCGCTAACTACACTCCAGCATTAACAAGTCAGTCAATCATAGGAAAATCCCACAACCAAACATGAAATAGGAATATTCCCTACTCCTCACTCCCTATTTTGACGCAAGTTTATAAATATTTTGCTTATTTTTCCTGCAACGTAGAAACTTTCTGGAAAAGCTTGATATTGGTTTGTAATTAACTAAGTCTTCTTACATACAAGGATTGACAATCTATGTCAGTTGAAGGTATCGATGTTGCTGAATTCAGCAAGAGTATCGACTGGAACAAAGTTAAAAGTCAGGGTATTCGTTTTGCTTTCGCTAGAGTAAATTATGGTGGCAATAAGAAAGATGACAAATTTTCATCTTACTGGCCTGCCATCAAGGCAGCAGGTATTATCCGTGGGGCATATTTGTTCTTTCGTCCCTCTGAGGATATTCAGCCGCAGGTAAAAATGTTTGCCCAAGATTTAGAAATTGAACCAGGTGATCTTCCACCAGTTGTAGATATTGAGCCAGATTATTATAATCATGGCAATACAGATCATTGGCATGATTTGACTTTGGCACAAAGGCTCGACTGTATTGCTGAGATCTTAACTGCTGTCGAAACTGCTACAGGTTACAAGCCAATTATCTATACAGGGCCTAGTTTTTGGCAAGAGACCTTAAAGAACACCTCACGCTTTGCTGATTATGACCTGTGGATTGCACATTACCACACTGACACTCCCAGTATTCCAGGCGGTTGGAAGCTTCACACTTTCCACCAATATAAAGGTGACCAAACTGGTTTTCCAGGTATCTCAGGTAATGTAGACCGCAATAGATTCAATGGTACATTAGATCGTCTTAAGGCTGAAACTGTTACTGCTGTAGCACTTCAGGAAGGACGTATTGGGCCGAAGGTGAAGAAGTTACAGCAAGCTTTGAAAAAAGTTGCTCAAGATTCAGGTCATTTAGAATTCGACCCAGGAGCAGTAGATGGTATGTTTGGTTCAGTTACTAAAAAGGCGCTAATAGCTTATCAAAAAGCTAATAGTCTGACGGCTGATGGTACAATTGCATCTGATAATCCATTGCTTATCGCTTAATACTAATTCAGAGTACTAAACTCTAAACTGAATCTTAATATCTTGCACAAACGCTATAAATAACTGCAAGAGGCATTTTTATTTAACCAAGTACTAAACAAAACCCCACCTGTAAGGTGGGGTTAATTTAATTAGGGTCTTTTATAGTACAATTATACTATAGAGATGTAGAAAATAGCAAGCGATCGCCTGTATTATCCCGGAAGTGTTTACTAGCAAATAACTTTACACTAATTTGCATGAGGTGAACAGGTTTCCCTGCATCAAGGCTTGAACAATCAGCACTGTCCTAAACCATGCTTCCACTGCCATCACAAGGAATTTTTGAAACTGATATAGAAAATTATAAATAAATCTTATCAAAAAAATAGTTTTTTTATATATGTTGGATGCTTTGTATATAAATTTTAAAGATACCTTGATGGTATTATGTTAAGGAATCATGACATTAGCAATATTCTATCGAACTTATTAAATTGGCATTAATAGGTCTATGTAAATCTTGTTCTTAAAATGTTGAATGATCTAGTAGATACCTTGTCTACCAGATAGAAACTTCGTGCTATCTGCGTTGTTATCTTCAGTCTAAGAGCAAATTGAAGATAGTATTTTGCTAACAAACTTGGAATAGCTCGGTTTGTTTATTCCTCATATTTTAGATGTAGCTAGAACCGAATTGTGCAGCTAATTTTTTTAAGGTGCTGCTTATTTATTTTTGTGAAATTTATGAAAGGAAATTTACCCAAAAGGCGAACTAATTATAGTTATCTCAAGCTGTTGAATTACAAAAACTTTTACCTGAAATGGCAGAATTATTGGTTTAAAATAACTGGAACCTGGCGTTCGTGTCCTCTAACATGCCCTGTAGAAAAACCTCACCACAGACATATTTTTTGGAGTTGGCTTGGTAGTTTCCTAGCAATAGCAGCAACGGCTTACCTGTCTGTAAAAACTAATTCTCCTCTACTTATGGCTCCGTTTGGTGCTACCAGTGTATTAATATTTGGTGTACCGGACAGTCCTTTAGCTCAACCTCGTAATGTGATCGGTGGTAATCTGGTAGCTGCCTTAGTCAGCTTAATTGTTCTCCATGTATTCGGTTCGTCACCTTGGACAATGGGAATGGCAGTGGCGACAGCTATAGGGATGATGCAGCTTACTAGAACTGTACACCCACCTTCGGGAGCAGTTGCACTAGTCGTGATGATGACAAAGGCTTCCTGGCAATTTCTGCTAACACCTGCTCTAGAAGGTTCTATTATTTTGGTACTCTGTGCCGTGGTTTTCAATAACTTGGCAGAAGAGAGGACTTATCCTAAGCACTGGCTGTAGAAATTTTAATGTTCCCATCGTCTGCACCGTTGACAAATCTAGATCACGAGGGTACATCTACCCAACTGCCTGTTTCATGGGATTTATGGGTTAAATCCATCAACAATTGAGAATAAACTCCTTCTCGCAACGATGGTACTGTTTGTTGTTGAGTTTCAATTGCTTTTACCCATTGGTCTATGACACGGATAAACGCAGAAATTCGTCCATCAGCGTAATGTTGCCCAAATTCCAAGGGACTGGGTATTTCAATTTCGCCCAGAGGTTTTCCAGGTTGGGAACCCCAGACACGAAATCCATGTATGTAATCTTTTTGATTTTCACTGCCTACAACTAAAGTACCGCGATCGCCATAAACTTCTACCCAATGTGTTCTAGGTGCGTAAACAACAGCGCTGATGGTCACTTGGCAAGGTGTTCCATCTGCCAATTCCAGTGTTAACACGCAGGTATCATCACTATCCACTGGTTTTAATTCGTTGCTAGCAGGGTCAACTCGTGCGGGAATGGCTGTACTTAAGTGGGCGTTTAATCTCCGTACTGGCCCGAATAACCAATGAATATAATCAAAGGCGTGGGAACCCAAAGACCCCAATGCACCACCACCCTTATCTTTGCTAGAATACCAGTTCCAAGGGCGGGAAGCATCTGCACGAGAAGAACCTAACCAATCAATTTTAATTAGCCGCTTGTTACCCACATAACCTTCTGACAACAGTTCTGAGAATAATTGCCATCCTGGTACAAAGCGAAACTCAAAATCTACTGTAGCAATTACATTTTTGGCTTGGGCTAATTCATAAAGTTCTTGCGCCTGAGATACATTTAAAGTTACAGGCTTTTCTAATAATAAATGTTTTCCAGCTTGCAGTACTATTTTTGCCATTTCATAGTGCAAAAATGGTGGTGTAGAAATGCTGACTGCTTGTACTTCTGGTAATTCAACAATATCTGCAATTGTATCGCAGGCGTGGGCAATATTATGAGTTTCTGCTATTGCTTTGGCTTGATGAATATCTCGATGATAAACAGCAACTACTTCAGTATGAGGATGGTCTTTAAATCCGGGAATGTGGACTTTTTGACCAAAGCCAGTGCCAACAACAGCCACACCAATCATATTATTTTTACTCCGATACTTATTTAATTGATATTACTGTAAATCAGTAACCATCATAAACTGCATACAGCAATTATTTCTCTTAGTGCCTTTGTGCCTTTGTGGTTAAATATTTTACCTCTCAACCACCCAAAATCAGTTCAATTTTTAACGCAAAACTCGTATTGTCACAGGATAACGAAAATGCTCACCTTTATATGCTTTGATAGCAGCGAAACTGACTAAAAACCCTTGTAATAACATTAATATTATAATTACCCACATCCAACTCATCAGTAAAGTATTGAAAACTGTCTCTACTACATTTAAAGCACCATTTGTAGTCACTGCCAGACCAATGCTAACTAACATTAGTAACAAGGAGACAATGATTATTAGTAAAATATATAATGTCAAGGAAATTTGGAAATTTAAAGATTCTTTACCTTGAAAATCAATCCAAGAATATTGAGATTTTTTAAATCGCCAAATTATCAATGGTATTAAAACATTCAACGGCAAGTATAAAGGAATGCCAATAAATACCAGAGAAAACAATAATATCCACGCCAATAAAGCCGAGATATGACACAACATCGCCCAAGTACGCATTTGTTGTTTGTGTTTTTCTCTCATGACTTTGTAGTGTGGGGTGGATTTCTAGAATGGTTCCTTCACCACACTAATATGTCAAGCAGGGAAATACAAAGCTTAAAATTTCAGAATTTCTCGATCATAGTTTTCGGGAAGTGGTTCTATTTCCCAGACTATGCCTTCTTGGGGTTCTAAGGCAACTTCGACGTAAAGCTGTTCTACAGCGGTTGTGGCGATATCTTCGTTGTTGGGGAAAGGCTGTAAATCTTCGGTGAGTAGCCTGAGTTTAAAACCCCCAGGAATGAATGCACCCACAATGGCGTTACGCAACTCAAAGCGCCAATATGGTGCGTCTGGTTCACCTTGGGGTGTAATGGACAGTTCGTAAGATTGACCAGCGATCGCTAGTTGCCGTGATAAAGTTACTCCTGGTTGTCTTTGTTCTGCACTCTTCGCCCCAGCCGCACTCAATTGCAGATTCAAGCGCCCCCAACCGATAGCACAAGCAATGTCAGAAACACTACTTTGCAACCATTCAATCACTGAACGCTGTTCTGGTAATCCCAAACGTCGTTCATATAAACTTTGCCGCCAACCGCCATGTGCAATTAATCCTCCCCATAACTGAAAAGGAATAGCCAAGCGGGGGTTAATGATTTCTGGATTTGCCAAACGCGCAATCAGGTTTTGTGCTTGTGCTTGTGGTAGGGTTGGTATTTCGGGAATCGCGTAGCGTGTAGCTTCATCGGCACAAAATTCCCACACTACAGCTAACACACTAATATCAGTAACTATATCACTAGCATCAACAACATAAGTGCGATCGCTGGCATCATAATTACCTTTATTCTTGAGTTGGGCATGAGTACAGTAGCCCCAAACTCTCACATACCCTTCATCTGGATCTACTTGTACAGCTAAATAATAATCACCAGCCCAATTCGGTAAATCCACCCATTCTTGCGGGACTCGTAATTCACTTAAATCAATAGTTTCGCTAAGAACCAAAATTAAGCGAGTTGCGTCCAGTGTGATTGCGGTTCCACTCACTAGTTCCCAAAAACTAGATAAAGCAGTGGTATTAGGCCAAACCTTTGCTTGGGGTGTGAAATCCTCCCTTAACCAAGGCAAAACAGCACCCAGGCAAAGTTCATTTAAATAAGCTTGATAACCAGAAGTAGGATGAGAAAAAGATTGAAAATGAAAATTGGCTTGATTTTGTGTAGCCGTAGGGATTTCTAAAATTAGGTCTGTTGTAGCAAAACTAAATATGGTGTTAGCAGTCATAGGGTTACTCCGGGGAATTAAGTTTGTTTTGGGGCAACCAGGGACTTCTGTTCCCCGGTAAAACAGACATGCAAGTCCGTTTTAGGATAGATTATGGAAAAGATACACTGAAAATACCGTATATTATATAACTTATCATACTGATGATTGACAGTCATCAGTTATTCAGTCAACGACTTACAGCGTAGTAATTGTGCATCCATTCCTCCATCACAGCACTCATACTTACCAATAGGTCTGGAGTGACTGTAATATGCAGAGTGTCTTGACTCCAAGTTGCCAAAGACTTCAGCAAAGTTTCTCTTGCTTTTGTGAGTCGCCGTGAAACGGTGTATTGTTTCATGTCTAATTGTTTGGCAATTGAGTCTTGATTCAAATTTTCTGAGTAGTATAGTTGTAATATTTGTTGTACTTGCGGTTCGAGTTGAGCGATCGCAGCAACTAACACTTTTTGAATATCAGCTTGCTGGGAAGTTCTGGTTTGTTCTTCTTCTTGGGCAACAATTTCATTAATTAGGGATTGTTGTTGGTTTCCTGGTAGATTATCGAGTAATTCCCAGGAATCATCACTACCTTGAGATATATTTAGAGAATCTGGCGTAGGGTAAAGATACTTGCGTGCGGCTTTGGCAGCACTTAGCAGCCACTTTTCTAACTCTTGGGGATTTTCTTTTTGACTACTTTGGGAATTGTAAGCTTTGGCGATCGCTTCCCAAGTTTCATTGTCAGGCTTTGTAAGTTGGCGAGAAGTACTGGCTTTTGTGGGAACATACAAGCTTTTAAAACAATTCCAAGCTAGGACGTAAGCGTTAATCATGTCCTTTGATAACCCAGCATTTTCTAAAGACTCAGTTAAACGCTTAAGTGAGATTTTTCGTAACAGACCCCAATCTGTACAGATATCAACTTCACCACGTTGACGCAAAATTTCCCGAATAGCACTACTGAAGATGATGCTGGCGTAGTTTCTCAGAGTACTGGTTTGACTGGGATTAAAATTTTTCAGAACTCTATCCACTTGGGCGATCGCAATCTGAAAACAGTCTGAAAGCTTGTACTGTGAACTCACAAAGCTAGCAGCAGTTTTTTGGGATGTCCAATAACAAGGTTCTTGCAGATAAGCGGTCAGATGCTGCTTCGCCAGCAGTTTAGTTTCAGAATTTTGCAGAAATTTATACCAATACAAAGCCCAAAAATACTCAGAAGTTTCTTTTGGCGTGTGGTTAAGACAACTTTGCATACTGCGACGCAATTTTGATTCTATCGCCCAACCACTGAAGCGATCGGCGTCAAATTGCACAAAAGTTGAAAAAATTTCAATAATGCTTTGCCGAGGTTGCATAAAAAATAATCAGCCGACCTATAGGAACAGTGAAGGCGTTAAAAGACACCTGCAAAAACTTTACTACAAGGAATGAGAATCATGTTTCGGCTAACAATGAAATCTTTAACATTAGGAAGTATGGTGGCGCTATCGACAGCAACTAGTGTTTTTGCTCAAGTACCCATATTACAAAATTTGCAGTTGACACAAGCACCAAGCTTTAATTGTGGCCCCCATCTTCGTACTTACGTTGTCAAACCTCTAGATAACCGCCAAGGATTTGGTATTCGTTGCGTCAAATTCTCTGAAGGTCAACCAGGACAAAGTAGGATTCCCAGATTAGCATGGTACGGCGAAGGCAATTGGGGTGGTGCAACCTACCGCCATGTTGGACAAGCTATTTATAGAGGTTCAAACCTGATTGGTTTCGCTTCAGATATTCACGGTAACGGTGAAGATATTAACAACAACTTTCCAGGAAACCTGAAAGTACAAATCCTTGGTTCCCGAATTCGTGTTACTGGTGCATGGAATGAAGAATGGCGATTAGTCAACTCGACCAACTACAATCCTTTACCTAGACCACAAACTTGTGGAGGATATTTCGACGAATACAAAGTTTCTGACCTGACAGGAAATCGTCAAGGCAGAGGTTTACGTTGTGTTTTGACTGTTGGGCCAAAAAACACCACTTGGTTTGGTAATGGTAACTGGGGAGGTTCCACTTATTCCCACATAGGAACTCGTTCTTTTAAAAGCTATGGTGCTGGTGATATTTGTGGCGCTGGTTTTGGCCCTATTTGTAACACATTTAATTGGGGTTCATTGAAATTCAATTCTGTTCCTGGTGGGTTTGATGTCACAGGTGCCTGGAGTGAGAAATGGCGGTAAGTGGCTGGGAAGATGAGGAGATGGGAAGATGAGGGAGATGAGGGAGATGGGGAGATGGGGGAGATGAGGGAGATGGGGGGAAATAACTCTAATAACAATTCCCAATGCCCAATGCCCAATGCCCAATTCCCAATTCCCAATTCCCAATTCCCAATTTCAAATATTTTATTACAGCTTGCAAAGCTAAAAAATTATTACTAATGGAGTGTTACTAAAATGTTGAAACGTTCTTTAACTCTTGCTGCTGCTAGCGTAGCTTTAACTGCTGGTTTAGTAAGTCCTGCGATGGCTGCGCCTGCTGATTTTATTGGTACTTGGGTAAATAAAGATGCTAATACTCGTGGTGTAACTCGTTTAGTGATTACTTCCGCAGGTGGCAATCAATTAAAGATTCAAGTTTTTGGCCAATGCCATCCTACAGATTGTGATTGGGGAACCACATCATTAATTACCTACGGTCTGAATGTACAAGACTCCGATCATAAATATGCAACAGCTAACTACAATCAAGGTTTTGCCAATTCTTTCTTAACATTATCTGCTACTGGCAAAGAGGTAATGTTACAAGGCTATACCCAATTTTTAGATAATAGCGGTCGGCAAAATTACTATTCCCGCGAATATTTTCAACGCAAAACAATCGTGAGAGTTCCTGGAGATATTCGTGTATTGCCTGGTGCGAGTAGATGAGGAAGATGAGGGGGATAAGGGAGATGGGTAATGGGTAATGGGTAATAGTAAAAACCAATTCCCAATTCCCAATTCCCAATTCCCAATGCACTAAATTTGTAACAATCCTTCTGGATTCACAGAGAAAAGCGATCGCCTCTGCAAACCCTCACGAGATAAAATCTCATTGGCTGCTAACAAGCCACTACTAACTGCCCGTTCCATTAAGCCACAAGGAAAAGGCATTTTTACCCAATCTCCTGCAAACAATAAGTTAGAAATGCTGGTGCTAGTTTCTGGACGTTGTGCATAACTGTTGGGCGGATATCCAGAAAAGTTATGTTGATTTACTAATTCTCGATGCAGTAGATTTGCTTGCTTTAATTCAGGCACAATTTCATAGAGTTCCCTTTCAAAAGCTGTTAACAACGCTTGTTGAGTTGGGAATTCTTGCTGTTTATAGCAATAGGCATGTAACTCCACAACACTACCACCAGTGCGTTGTGCCCAGTCGATGAATTGTTCTTGAATGCGATGATAAAGGGTGATACTGTCAGTTAATTGGTAGCCAGACAAAGAAGTAAAATTACTCTGTTTCCAAGCAAAATCACGGTCAAACCAGAAACGACAAACAGCAAATGGATCGGCGATACTCAACTTTTCTACTTGCGATCGCACTTTTTGATCTACATCGCCACTCACTCGTTTAAACAGTTGTTGCACTCCCGGCACATCGGTTGCAAAGACATAATAATCTGCTTTGATGATCTCTGGTGATGCTGATTCCTGATTTGTTGCCACAAGTTGCAACTCATCAGCTTGTCGTTGCACTATTTCAAATTTAGATAAATCTCTTTGAGCAGGCCCTTTTAAAACTTTACCATCAGCAGCAAAAACTGCCCCATGACAAGGGCAATGAAATTTACCATCGTCTGCCATCTGCACAGTACAACCTTGGTGAGTGCAGGTAAGAGAAATTGCTGCTTGACTATCAGGTGTGACAGCAAACATTTCATCAGCTGCACCAAAATATTGTAGAGATGTGGTATTATTTGTCTCTACATCAGCATTTTGTTTTACCCAAAAGGCAACATTATTTTGACTGCCACTGCGATAATATTTCAATCCATCAATATTCTCGTCTAAAGCAGTAACTTCACTTACATTCGCACCAGTAATAATTGTACCACCATTATTCAGAATTGCCCTGACAATAGGTTGTACTAAACTTGTACCCATATCATCTTTAGTACCATTAAAAGCCAAGCCTTCAGGGTTGCCAAAGAAATAAAAGTGGAAGAATTGCATCAGTTCTCCCACACTCATAGTGTCTGGTGCATTCAAGCTAGATTTGGCAAAAGGGAGAAAATACAAGTCGTACAAACCTTGGGGAAACTCTGTTTGCACCCAATCAGCAACCGATATACTATCAAACCGCTGATAATTCTTTTCTCTTTGAAAACCACTAATCGCTTGAAAAACTTGCAAATGCTTTAATTTAGTGAGATTGATTCCCCATTTGAAGCGGTTAGGAGAAGCGATCGCTAAATCTACAATGTTCCAAGGAAACGCAGAACTGCTAGGGCGAAATATCTCAGGTTTGTATTTGCGATCGCGGTAGAGAACCGAATAAAAATTTAATGATTCAAAGTTATCTTTTATTCCCAACTCTGCAACTATACTGTTCAAGTTATAGTATTGGGGAAAAAATCCATGAAAACCATGTTCCATCATGAAGGTTTCGCCAACAGCTTCTATTGACCAACTAGCAATTTTGCCACCTAGTTGAGGAGATTTTTCTAAAAGTGTGACTGCAAATCCCCGCTGACTCAATTCGTAAGCACAAGCTAAACCTGCTAAACCACCCCCAATCACCACAACACTTTTCTCTTGATTGAGTTTGTACGGCAGACTGAGAGTATCTTTTTGAAACACTGTTGGTTTTGGCTTGCTAAACCGGGAGTATCCTGTTACTCCTGCGATCGCACCAATACCAAACACTTTTATTAGGGTACGACGGGAGATGGTAGATGATTCCGGTGAATTAAATACTTGACTCATTGGTTACAAAATTAACTGTTCACGATAAATGCCTGACACAGAATGATAGCCGTTAGCCAGCAAATTACTTAGAAGATTTTTTTCATCTCACTGTTCCTTAAAGAATTGGGAATTGGGAATTGGGCATGGGGCATTGGGAATGGGGAATTGGGAATTGGAAAAAGAAGTTATTCTTCCTCAATCTCCCTCATCTCCCTCATCTCCCTTATCCCCCCTGCACCCCTGCCTCCTACCAAACTGGGTGAAGAATAACTACAAAATATCTGTACAATTGAACATTGCCGCGATCGCAGTTCCTAATAGTGATGTTTGCATTTAACTTTGAGTAAAATAAGTAACACTAGCGGTTTTTAAATATGCGTATTCAAATAGCTGTAGTTTTGATAGTGGCGATGTTGGTGGGTGGGGAACATCAAGAGGCGCTTGCAGATATGCAAGCTTCTACTCAAGATGGGGATGGTGGTGTTGTGACATGGGGCTATGCTAAATATGGTAACTATATCAGTCCGAATGCGGTAGAAATACCCACAGTCGAAAGTACCCAGACTGTTGAGTTTTCCCAGCGAATTGTTAAAAATATCCAAATTATTTTTGTGAATGAAAAAGACCAATCTGTTGATGACAAAGGTCAACCTATTAAAGGACGTACTCAAAGAGATTTTATCATTGGTCTATTAAAAATCAAGCCTGGTCAGGTATTCAGTGAAGATGCTCTTCAAAAAGACTTGCGACGACTCAGGAGATTAGAGTCACTTGATGAAGTCAAGGGATTGTTTGAAGAAGATGCAACTGGAGTTAATATCATCTACAGAATTAAAGAGCGTCGCTTCCCTGCTGTTAACTTCGGAGGTGGCAGTAGCGAAGATATTGGGCTGTATGGTGAAGTTGGTTATGAAGATGCAAATATCAGTGGTTTAAACGATCAACTCAATGCAAATTTTCAGTTAGGCGGTAAAGGTATTCAATATAATACTGAATTTACTAGTCCATATCGTCCCGGAGAACCGAACCGCTTAGGATATAGCATTAAAGCTTTTCGCACTAGAGATATATCCCAAACTTTCAACGAAGACATAAGACTAGCTAACGACGACAAAGTGCGGGAAGGAAGGTTTGGTGGTTCTGTGGCGGTTTTAGGCGCTTTAGATGACTGGGATACAGCTGTTGGTTTGAACTACACCAGGATAAGTTTACGCGATGCCGATTTCAATGTTGCACAAGTCGATAGATTAGGCAATCCCTTGTCTGTCAGTGGTACTGGTATTGATGACTTATTTACATTATCCTTTGCAGTGTCCAAAGACGATCGCGATCGCCGTGACAACCCCACTCAAGGTTCAATTGTCACCCTAAGTACAGAACAAGCCATACCCATTGGACTGGGCAATATTTCCAGCAACCGACTGCGGGGAAACTATATCCAGTATCTACCAGTCAACTGGCTGGGTAACAATGAGTCAGATGAAAATCCAGAAATATTAGCCGTAAATTTACAACTTGGCACAATCATTGGAGATTTTTCACCAGCTGATGCCTTTGAAATCGGCGGATTAAATTCTGTCAGAGGCTACGGTTCTGGTAAAGTTGCCAGTGGTCGTAGTTATGGCTTGGCTTCTGTAGAATATCGTTTTCCCATTTTCCAGTCTTTAGGCGGAGTCCTCTTTACTGACTTCGCCTCAGATTTTGGTTCAGGGAAAACAGTTCTCGGAGAACCAGGTGTACAGAGAGGGAAACCTGGAAGTGGTTTTGGTTACGGTGTCGGTGTACGTGCAAATTCACCCTTCGGACTAATTCGGGGTGACTTGGGAATTAGCGACCAAGGAGAAGTAAGATTAGAAGTTACTACTGGGCAGAGGTTTTGAATAAACAGTCAGTTGTCAGTTGTCAGTTGTTATTTTCTCCCCAATTACCAATTACCAATTACCAATCACCAATTACCAATTACCAATCACCAATTACCAATTCCCCATTCCCAATTCCCAAATCATGAAATATTGGCGTGAAACTATAGCTGTAACTCAGCGCATTTTAATTGAACTTTTGCGCCGTAGACGCAGCTTAATTTTTTGGTCTATTTTCCCAATATCGGTATTAATTCTCAGTGGTATTATTTTAACAGAACGAGCAAAATTACCCATCGCCGCTGCTTTTGAATATGCTGCACCTTCAACATTAGTGGGTGCGGCACTATTTTTTAGCTGCTTGGGTGGTAGTGTAGCCACTGTAGTTGCAGAAAGAGAACAACAAACTCTCAAACGCCTTTTTATCTCTCCTTTGAGTGGCACATCCTATTTTTTAGGAATTTTTCTGGCTCATACTTGCATTGGATTTGGACAAACATTATTAATTTATACTATTGCTGCATTTTGGGGTGCTAGTTTCAAAGGTTCTATTTTGTTAGGACTAGCAATTATTTTAATGAGTATTGTCGCTTACGTTGGTTTAGGCTTTATTTTAGGTACACAATTAGCTCGTCGTATCGAAGATGTTAACGCCCTAGTAGCAGCTTTTGGAGTTCCTTTGTTAATTCTTGGCGGGGCATTTTTACCCACTTCATTGTTTCCCCAAACACTACTGAATATTGCCAAATTTAACCCAATTTATCACATGAATGTAGCGCTAGTAGCTGTTTCAGCCAGGGGTGAAGAAATCAGTGATATTACATCCCACTTGAAATTTTTATTAATATTTGCTTTAGTAATGGTAGTAGGCGGATGGTTATCTTATCAGCGGATGTTAATAGTTGAAAGAAGACTTTGATAGAAATAAAAAACTCAAAGCAACTATTGCCATTACTTCCTCATCCCCCTCATCCTCCCCAGCCTATTTTCTATTTCTAAAAATTGACTTTTTCGCGGTAATTACGGTGATCAAATTATAGGGAGAAAGTTTTTTACCAGAGGTGATAGATCAGCGATCGCAAATGGGTAAGTTCTTTTTAGAACAGAGCGATCGCATCCTATACCCAAACTCAGGAGAAACCCATGCTTAAGCCAGAATTGCAAGCCAAATTCCTCAATCACCTCAGCAATCGTAAGAAGAAAGAAGATGAAGGTTTTACCTTAATTGAATTGCTAGTGGTAGTAATTATTATCGGTGTACTCGCAGCGATCGCACTACCTTCATTACTTGGTCAGGTAAACAAAGCAAAACAAGCTGAAGCTAAAAATAATATCGGTACTATTAACCGCGCCCAACAAGCCTACTTCTTGGAATACCAAGGTTTTGCCAAAGATATGTCAACCTTGCAAGTAGGGGTTAAAAGCCAAACTGAAAACTATTACTACTCTGTTGTTACAACTACTGGGTACGGGATTGTTTATGCCTCAGCTTCTAAAAAAGCCTTGAAATCATACTATGGAGCAGTAGGTACTCAACTAGGCGACGGTGCTACTTCTGAAGCCCTGACAGTAGCAATAGCTTGTGAATCTCCAGATCCTAAATCAGTAGCTGACTTTAATAATATCCAGACTGTCACCTCAAGCACCATCACCAGCCTTACCGATTGTGCAGAAAGTTACAAGAGTTTAGCTAGATAAAGAAAAATTTATCTGATTTTTCTGAAAATTACAGCCATTGCTGGCTGATGTTTTGTAGAAGTGAGTGGTGTCAGGACTACTCACTTTTGTTTTATGTATTGAGTGAGAAGTTATGAATAAAACTGCTTTGATTGATTCTCAAGTTAAATGGCAAGAAAAGGGTTATGAGTTGCTAATCCAAGGTAATTATCTTCAGGCTGCTAGCATTTTTGAGCAAGCAATTGCTATAGAACCTGATGTCAAGTCCCACTATTGGTATTTAGGGTTAATCTTGTTGTTACAAGGACAAGAAGTAGAAGCTCAGACAACTTGGCTAATGGCAATGATGGAAGACGAAGCAGAAGAAGACGGAGATGAAAATGCAGAATTAAGAATAATATTAATCAAAGAAGCCGAACGCCAAGAAAGGCTAGAAGAATATTCTGTTTCTTGGATGATTCGACAAAGTATTAAAGAACTTTTTCCTAAAGATATACATAACTTATTACATCTTGTACAATTATCAATAGAAGCCAAGACATATAAAATTGATGACTTACAAGAATATGGATTGATTTCGCTACTCCAGTCAGAACCGCAAATAGAAGTTAATTTGGAATTGTTAAGCCTAGTTTTGCGGACTATTTTAGATTTTGCATATTTAGAGCCTTCTACCCACGACTTTTTGGAAGCAAGCTTACCTTATTTTGTAGACAATCTCGAAACTCTCCGAAGTATAATATTGCCCGCAGCTGTAGATATTGTCTTTTCTCATGGGCAATCAAAGATAGCAGCGAAATTAGCTAATCTTTATTTGCGTCTAGATCCAAATAACACGGAAGTATTAAGTCATTTAACAGGATTTTACCAAAATTCAGGTGATTTCCATTCAGGTGTGGAAACTGCTAAACGGCTTTATTCTTTAGTAGATAAATTACCAGAAAAAGTATTTGCAAATCGCCAAATATTACGTGGTTTGATTAGCGCTGGTGGTTATTGGGAAGAATCTTGTGCTGTACATCGTCAACAGCAAGAGCTACTGACGGCACTTATAGAAGAAAATCCCCAAGATATACAGCAAATTCATACAGTCCGGCTGTTTAGCGCCAATTATTTTGCATCTTATATTGAAGATGAAGTGGGTAAAAATAGAAATATTCAAAATCAACTCTTGAATTTATGTAAACAAAATAATGCTATTTACGCTCAGGATAAAGTAGAAAAATATTCTCAGGGACACTTACAGAGAAAACAACAGAATTTAGTTAATAAGAAATTAAAAATAGGATACATATCTTATTGTTTAAGGACACATTCTGTAGGTTGGTTAGCCAGATGGGTTTTTCAACATCATGACCGAGATAATTTTCAAGTGAATGCCTATTTTATGGGTGGAGATAATAAAGATGATTTTTTACAGCAATGGTATATTGACCAAGCAGATCAAGGTTATAAATCACCAAATATTTGGTCTATGGCTGAAAAAATATATGAAGATGAAATTGATATATTAATTGATTTAGATAGCGTAACTTTAGATACTACCTGTGAAGTTATACAATGCAAACCTGCACCAATACAAGCTACTTGGTTAGGTTGGGATGCTTCTGGAAGTCCATCGGTTGATTATTTTATTGCTGACCCTTACGTTTTACCAGAATCAGCACAGGAACACTATAAGGAAAAAATTTGGCGTTTACCTCAAACATACATAGCTGTGGATGGTTTTGAAGTAGGTGTACCTACAGTAACTCGTGAACAGTTGGATATTCCCAGTGATGGAGTAGTATATTTTTGTGGTCAGCGAGGCTTTAAACGACATCCAGATATCACAAAATTACAATTGAGGATTATTAAAGAAGTTCCTAATAGCTATTTCTTAATTAAAGGGATATCTGATGAAGAATCGGTTAAAACATTCTTTCATAAGTTAGCAGAAGAAGAAGGTGTAGACATTTCAAAACTACGATTTCTGCCAGGTGTGCCTTCAGAATCAATTCACCGAGCGAATTTAGGTATTGCTGATATTGTCTTAGATACCTATCCCTACAATGGAGCTACAACCACTTTAGAAACTCTGTGGATGTGTATTCCTATGGTGACGCGAGTCGGTGAACAATTTGCTGCACGTAACAGCTACACCATGATGATGAATGCTGGGATTACTGAAGGTATTGCTTGGACTGATGAAGAATATGTAGAGTGGGGTGTGCGCTTGGGTAAAGATGAAGCCTTAAGACAGCAGATTGCTTGGAAATTGAAACAATCAAGAAAAACATCGCCTTTGTGGAATGGTAAGCAATTTACTCGTGAAATGGAAAAAGCTTATACGCAAATGTGGCAGAGATATATTGAATAATCAGTATTGATGACTGATGACTGATAACTGATAGGGTGTGTTGTCGCG
>NZ_JAECZC010000053.1:36241-74257 GCF_016056305.1 Amazonocrinis nigriterrae CENA67
AATAATATTGGGAATATTCAAATAGCTTTTACCGCTGGCAGGTTCGCCAATGCAAACTGCTTCATCGGCAAGTTGGACGTGGAGAGCGTTACGGTCAACGGTGGAGTGAACCGCAACTGTCGCAATTCCCATTTCTTCACAGGCGCGAAGAATGCGAAGGGCGATTTCTCCCCGATTGGCAATTAATATTTTGTCAAACTTCATTGTCTAGCTTCGATATTAGTACCAGTAGATTGACATTTTCCCCCATCCCATTTGCAACAACGCTTTCGCTTTATCTCAAATTATGACAGGAGATTCCCAAGCCTCATTCCAAGCAAAGTGTAGATGCCTCCAGTGGACACTGCGTTGCAAAGGACAGTTGCATGGTGAGCTAGCGCTGTCTCGCTGCCCAGAGGCTAGCAAGCAAGTATCCGTGGCGGTTTCCTCAGATGCAGAATCTGACTTTTCGCCTCTACGGGTCTTAACTAGACTAACAACTTTATTGCAGCTGCTAGTCTTGGTCAGTTTCCCTCTCCTAGGCTTTTGCAAACGCACGGTATATCCCACAATAGCTATACCCCTTTTAATATCTCTTGATTAGCTACTACATTTCTGTCAGTCTGATATCCACTTTTGGAAATTGGCGATCGCTTCAACTTAAATTTCTGGTAAATTCCAAAAAATTAAATATTACATTACTATATTCACTTTGTTGTGCTACTATTTTCTATTAGATAAGTTATGCGGATGTGGCGGAATTGGTATACGCGCACGTTTGAGGGGCGTGTGGCTTTGCCTTGCGAGTTCGAGTCTCGCCATCCGCATTTTTTAGTGAATAGTCAAGGTCAGTAGTCAATAGACAAGAGTTATTAGTCATTGACTGCTGATATTTTTTATTTGTCCATGGACTATGAACTTTCGACTATGGACTCACTGTTGATTTTTTGTGCTTTTATAGAAATAGGTGAACTTTTGTAAAGAACATTGACTGCAACTTTTACTCCGAAAGACAACCCAACACTGCCAGCAGCGTGGCATCGCCTCACTCCGATTTGGCAAGGTGGGGAGGAAGTTATCCAGGAGAGTTTGCCTCATACTCATCTGGCACCAACTTGGCAAATGCTGCTTTTAGGTGACGGTTCGCCGACAAGGCATTTAGAGTTGCTTACAGGCGAACCTACAGAAGTAGATGTGATTGACATGTCATTGATTGGCATGGATTTAGATGCTGCTCCCGAATTAATTCAAGCTGTACCAGGGCCACGACTAAGACGACAGGTATGGCTACGCACCGCTTCAGGTCAGCGATTGGCGTATGCTAGCTCGTGGTGGGAAGCCAGTCATGTAGATGAGTACCTGCAAAATCGTTCATTGCCAATTTGGGCGAGTTTGGCGCGTCTCCGCACAGAGTTGTATCGCGATGTGCGAGGAATTTACTATGGTTATTCAGATGCCCTAGAGTCAGGGTTTGAGGTGGCTGGGCCTTTTTGGGGTCGCCACTACTTGTTTTGGCATCATGGACAACCGCTAACGCTGATTTATGAAGTTTTCTCGCCTTATTTAACCAAGTATTTGGGGCCTATGCAGCTCAGCTCCACTAATGGAAAGGTATAAGCTATCGTATACAGCAGTTTGCTCAAAGCCTTAAAATAACTCGGTTTCTAACGCCAGGTGCTACCCTGCGGGTTCCGCTTTAGCGGTACAAGTCGGGTTTCCCGACGCCAGTCGCAAGGGCTGTCGGCTAAGCCTTTCGGCAGTCGCTCATGGGAGTTTCCACGCCACTTGACAGCAGTCAGCTCAAGTGGCGTTGGAGATTAGGGGTAAGGATTTAAAGCTTTTGCCCAACCTGCAAATTATGCAATATATTCCACAAAATTTAATATTTAACTAAGTAAGTAGGCTATTGTTAGGTTTTAGCTGCAAATATCGCCATCTAGTCATTATTAAAGCCTAAAATCTTCGTTAAATGAGTATTTTTATGCGCTGCGATAAAAATAGCGATCGCTCATTAGAAAAAATCACAACAATAGTTGTAAATATAACAAATATACTGGTACAAAATTGCTGATTCTATGAGGTAGGTGACTGCCAAAAGCGCCTACCAAGACTAAAGTTGATAAATCAAATTACTCTCATTTAATAAAATCGAATACAACGTATTTAAGTGTTATCTACATAGATTAGTATGGCTTGCTAATGACTTGCAGCTTTTTCAAGTTAGTTATATTCTCAGAGTGTTGGAAATCATAGAGCCATATGCCCAGGAATTGCTGGTATCAGCAGTTGAGCGAAATTAACATGCAAAATTCTACAAAGCGTGTTAAAAAGGTTAACTAGCTATAAATTCACCACTTTTGAATAAATAGTAGGAAGTTTTATAACTTAATTTTTATTAAAGGTTTAGGGTGGAAAAATTAAGCAATTACCTGCCATAAAGACAAGGAAACTTTTTGGTTTACTTGATCAATCAAGCAAATAATTAAGTTCGCAAGTATGAGGTAGAGTTTTTTATGGCACTGCCCATTGTGTCTATTCCTATGAAGAAAACAAAGAAACCATCTCTGGTGCTGACTCTCTCAGCTGCTGGGCTATTAATTGCTGTGGGAAGTACAGCATACTGGTTATTAACCCAAGGACAACCACTTTGGAGAGATTTGCCAGCGGGTGCAAACATCATTCCTCAAGACGCTGTGTTTGCAGTTTCTTTAACTACAGATCCCAAACAATGGCAGAAATTGCATGAATTTGGGACAAAAGAAACCCAAGCAGAACTGGAGAAAAATTTAGTACAATTGCGCGATCGCTTTCTTACTAGTAATGGTTACGACTTCGAGAAAGATATTCAACCTTGGGTCGGTGATGAAGTCACCCTGGCAATTTTAGCTCCAGAACCGAGTAAACCTCAAATCAAACCAGTGGCTAGCAACCAAGATGTTGCTAGCAATGATCAATCCATGGTGATGGTGTTACCTGTGAAGAACCCAGAAATAGCCAAAAGCATCTGGACACAACCCAAAGCCCTCAAACAAGGTAAATGGATTTCGCGCACATATCAAGGCTTAGACATTAAACAAACTGATGGACAGGCAGGGGAAAGCCTTTCTGCAACATTAATAGATGGGCATTTGCTAGTGATTACTGACAATGCCAAAACCACAGAACGAGCGATTGATGCCTATAAAAGTAAAGCAACTCTGGCAACAACAGGAGGTTTTGCCGAAAATATTTCCAAAATCGCCAGTTATCATCCCTTTGCCCAGTTTTATATCAATGTCCCAACTGCTGCCAAAATAGCCACTGCTTCTCCAAACCGCCATTTGCCTGCACAAGTCTTAGCCCAACTTCAGAATAACCAAGGTTTAGCAGGAACAATTACTCTAGAGCCTGAAGGTATAAGCTTAAAGGGTGTTTCATGGCTCAACCCTAACAGTCAGCGTGTGCTAACGGTGGAAAACCAAGCCGGGAAAATGCAAAACCGCTTACCAGCAGAAACATTAATGATGTTGTCTGGTGGTAACTTACAAAGGTTGTGGGGGGATTATGTTTTAACATCCCAAGGAAATCCTCTTTCACCCATAGCACCAGAACAGCTACGAAGTGGAGTGAAATCTCTGACTAATCTTGATTTAGATCAAGATTTACTCAGTTGGATGAAAGGAGAGTTTTCAGTCTCAGTGATTCCCAGTAACCCAAAAGATGGTTCACCAGAAGATTTTCGTGCGGGTTTGGTGTTCATGGTACAGGCAAGCGATCGCAAATTAGCTGAAGCTTCCCTACAAAAACTGGATGATGTGATGAAAAATCAATACCAGTTTCAGATTCAACCGAGAACAGTTGCAGGTCAACCTGTTGTCAACTGGATTGCACCTTTTGGTACTTTAACTGCAACTCACGGCTGGTTAGATCAAGATACCGCTTTTTTAAGCCTAGGCGCTCCTGTTATGGATAAAATTTTTCCCAAACCCAATAACACCCTAGCTAGCACTGTTCCCTTTCAACAAACAGTTCCCACAGAACTCAATCCGAATAATGGGCAATTTTTCCTAGATGTGGAACGGACGATGAAAAATTTTCCCATACCACCGCTATTCCCCAATCAAAAAACTTTACTAGCAGCAACACGTTCAATAGGGGTAACAGCAGCTGTTAGCGACAATCGCAGTACCCGCTACGACATTTTTTTTGCACTCAAAAAAGCTAATGATTCAGTGATACCCAACAAGAGCAATAATGCTGCACCCACACCAAATATCACCCAATCTCCATGATCACAATTGCCAGAGTTAGCCTCTAAGCAGATAGGATCAGAAAAGTCAGAATTAATATTTTAAAGAATTCACTGGGGAGAACGCTTTATGAATCTGGTTAGACTCCAGAATTGGCTGGACAATGCCTCATTTGCCGTCTTATTCCTGACCATGTTGGTGTATTGGGTGGGCGCTGCTTTTCCCAATCTGTCGGCAACTGCGGCTTTAGGTACAGCGGGGATGGCGATCGCTAATTTGTGCATAGCTACCCTTTTAGGCTCACGATGGATAGAAGCTGGTTATTTTCCTTTGAGTAATTTGTATGAATCTTTATTTTTCTTAACTTGGGGAATTACTACCATTCATTTAATTGCCGAAAATGCCAGCCGTAGCCGCTTAGTAGGAGTTGTCACCGCGCCTGTGGCTATGGGGATCACTGCTTTTGCTACCCTGACACTGCCATCAGAAATGCAAGTCGCAGAACCTTTAGTACCTGCGTTGAAGTCCAATTGGCTAATGATGCACGTCAGTGTGATGATGTTAAGTTATGCCGCTTTAATGGTGGGTTCTTTATTAGCGATCGCTTTTCTGATTGTGACTCGCGGTCAAAACATTCAACTACAGGGCAGTTCTGTTGGTACAGGTGGCTATCGCAGCAATGGCTACCGCTTGCAAAAAGCAAGTGAACTGATTTCTCAACCACCAACACCCCCTGTAGAAAATAACGGCTTTGCTCGTCATGAGCGCAATAACAACGGTAACGCTAGTACAGCTGTTCTAGGAGCAGTACTCGCAACCCCAATTCAAAACCAACAATCAATCGAAAATTCAGAACCTCTTTCACCCCAGCGCCTTAGCCTGGCTGAAACCCTCGACAACATGAGTTATCGCGTCATTGGATTGGGATTTCCCTTGCTGACGATTGGCATTATTGCTGGTGCTGTTTGGGCAAACGAAGCTTGGGGTTCTTACTGGAGTTGGGATCCTAAAGAAACTTGGGCATTAATTACTTGGTTAGTTTTCGCCGCCTATCTGCATACCCGCATCACTCGTGGTTGGCAAGGGCTGCGTCCGGCAATTTTAGCCGCCACTGGCTTTTTTGTTGTCTGGATTTGCTATCTTGGTGTGAATCTTTTAGGTAAAGGTTTGCATTCTTACGGGTGGTTTTTCTAAGCTGTATTTACACTAACTGAAGCGAATATATTTTGCGATCGCAGTTGTCTATCAATGCTAAATAGTATCAGGGTCAACACCAAGCGATCGCAAATGTTCTTTCAATCTTTATACTTGTGATTCTGCCTGTTGCCTCGCTAATCTTTCTTGCTTGAGTGCTTCAGAAAGCAAAGAAGTGAGATTGTTCATTCAACCTGCCAGCACAGTTGAACAAGTCATAGGTCGATTTATTGGTTCTCTGCGCGTACTGATTGCCAAGCAAGGCGATTTTTCCAGTGCGATGTGAAATTAAGTTGAACTGCTTGGTTGAAGTCCTCCAAAGCTGCTAAAAAAGGTTTTTCTTTTAGCTTTGCTGCACCTTGGTTGTTCCACTGTTTAGGGCATTGTGGATTCCATACATATTTTTGACAAGTTTGGTGGGCAATTTCTACATCGCTACCATTTTCAGGATTTTGAAAGACGGGATGATAATTTAACTTATTACAGCAAACTTGCAACCACTCTTGCCACCCACAGCGCCACAAGCCCACTGTTCCATCAAGACGACCACTGGCAATCAGTTGACCATCAGGGCTAAAAACTGCGGAATTTACCCAATACTCATGTCCGCGCCAAGGTTGACCGATGGGGTTGCCGTTCATATCCCACAAGCGCACTGTAGAATCATTGCTAGCACTGACAATCCAGTTGCCATCTGGGCTAAAGGTAACAGAATTAACTTCTTTTTCATGTCCGCGCCAAGGTTGACCGATAGGATTGCCGTTCATATCCCACAAGCGCACTGTAGAATCATTGCTAGCACTGACAATCCAGTTGCCATCTGGGCTAAAGGTAACAGAATTAACTTCTTTTTCATGTCCGCGCCAAGGTTGACCGATGGGATTGCCGTCAATATCCCACAAGCGCACTGTAGAATCATTGCTGGCACTGACAATCCACTTGCTATCAGGACTAAAGGCAACAGAATTAACTTCTTTTTCATGTCCGCGCCAAGGTTGACCGATGGGGTTGCCGTTCATATCCCACAAGCGCACTGTAGAATCATTGCTGGCACTGACAATCCAGTTGCCATCTGGGCTAAAGGTAACAGAATTAACTTCTTTTTCATGTCCGCGCCAAGGTTGACCGATGGGGTTGCCGTCAATATCCCACAAGCGCACTGTAGAATCATTGCTGGCACTGACAATCCAGTTGCCATCTGGGCTAAAGGCGACAGAATTGATCCAATTCTCATATTTGCGGTGCGATCGCCCGATGACCCGCTCTTGTAATATTTGATCTAGCTCCCACAAACGCACAGTTTTATCGCCACCACTGATAATCAGCTTGCCATCGGGACTAAAGGCTAAGGAATTAACCTGTCCTTCATGTCCCCGCCAAGGTTGAGTAATGGAGTTGCCTTCAATATCCCACAAGCGTATTGTGCGATCGCAGCTACCACTAATAATAAACTTGCCATCAGGGCTAAACGCTACAGAATTTACACGTCCTTCATGCCCGCGCCAAGGTTGACCGATGGGATTACCTTGGATGTCCCACAACCGCACTGTAGAATCACTAGTACCACTGACAATAAACTTGCTATCGGGACTAAAGGCGATGCAAATAATTTTTGCCTCATGTTTGTGCCAGGGTTGAGCGATGGTGTTACCTTGTAAATCCCACAAACACACCGTTCCGTCAAAACCAACACTGATAATGCGTACCCCGGAGGGGTTGGCGCAGCCATCGCTATTTGGACTAAAGGTGACGGAAATAAGTCCTTCCTTGTGTCCGCGCCAAGGTTGAGTAATGGCGTTACCTTGTAAATCCCACAAACACACTGTTCCGTCAAAACTAACACTGACAATCAACTCGCCATTTGAGCTAAAGGCGACGGCAATAATTCCTTCCTCATGTCCCTGCCACGGTTGAGTAATGAGATTACCTTGTAAATCCCATAAACACAAAATTCCGTCAATACTGCCACTAACAATAAACTTGCCATCAGGACTAAAGGCTAGACAATTAACCTCTTGCTCGTGCCCCAACAAAAATTGAGCAGTAGGATTGCCAATGATATTCCACAAGCACACCGTAGAATCACTACTCCCACTGGCAATAAACTTGCCATCAGGACTAAAGGCTACGCAATTAACCTCTTGCTCGTGTCCGCGCAAGCTATTTGCCTCTGTAGGTGTGTTCGTTGCTTCCTTTAAGCTTCCCAAAACAGAAGCTAGAAGCTGGTTTGGGTATTTCTCTAGATTCTCACCCATTGTTTGAATTGCCAGCACCAAGCCCTCTAGCGGTTGGACGGGAAGTAAATTCAAAACCCTAGCGGATTGCTCGCGCAGTTTTACTTCAGTCAGTGCAAGGTTTAACTTTTGAATCTCTTGTTCCTTTTCTCTCAAATGGCGATCGTGCCATCCAACGCTAGGATTAATAAATTGATTAGCTTGTTCGCTGAAATAACTAAATATTTGCTCTTTTAGTTCTTGATAAGTCTTTGTTTGCAGAACCCGGTTTTGAATATTTTCGCTTTTCCAAAGTACATCTAGAGTGTATTGCAGAAGTGGTAAAGAATCACCTTGTTGATGAAAATCATGAATAATTTGCTCAATTAGTCCTGATTCAAAGGTAACGCCATTTCTAGCAGCAGGTTCAGCGATCGCTAACTTTAATTCGCCATCGCTCATTCTAGTGAGAATACAACTATAGCGATCGTGGATCTTCGCAAGTTGCGGATACTGACTAAATCTATCCAAAAAATTAGATCGCATTGTTAAAACAATTTTGACAGAGCTATCCTGCTGCTGGATCAAATGAAAGAGACTAGCAACAAATTTGTCACGTTCTGGCTTTTGAGTTTTCGTAAATAGTTCTTCAAATCGGTCAATAACAATCAGAACGCACTCATAATCTTGTTTGAGTAATGCGACAATTTTTATTAGAGTATTTTCTCTTATTTCTCGACCAATATCCGCTATTTTTGATTGTTTTCCATAGGTAAAAGCCAGACACTTATAAAGAGATTTAAAAGGATTTTTATTGGGTTGAAAACTTATATTAATTAAGGAAGTTTTATGATATCCTAAATAAGGAATTAAGCCTGCCATCATCAATGATGATTTGCCACTGTATGCTGCTCCTAAAAGCAAGAGTGCGTCATCTTTTTTTAAGCGATCGCTAAGATTAGCAATCCACTTACCCCGACCAAAAAATTTGTCTTTATCTTTAATTTCAAAAGTTTTTAATCCTAAGTAGGGAGAGTCTATTTTGAGTGGGCGACGATGAATGTCCTCAGACTGGCTATCAGAAAAAAAGTTGTATTCAGAAATACCTTGGACATTGTATCCAATATTTATATCGCCTTCAGAACTGTTAACCATCTTATCTCCTTACCTTTGGACGCCCCTGGCTAAATCTTTCCCTCAGTTATAGTTCCTCGGCTAGTCTTTGTAAGTACCTCAACAAAATTAATTAGCAAAGAAAGGCAGGAGGCAGAAAGAAGAAAATACAATTCTTGATCTGTGCCAATTAGGGCGACTAGAAGTCGCAGCTACACAGGCAAAGTCCACCTACGTGGACTAATGAAAAAGTAAGGATCTTAACTCAGATCTTGCACCTCTACGTACAACCCCAGATAAAGTAAAAAGATGCGAGATAAAGCTACCTCATTTTTATGGGCTTTTATCGCTAAATCAAGGGTTTCGCTTTTTTACTGAGTAATTAAATTACATCAATTTTTCTTGGTGCAAGATATGAGTTAACCCGCGCAGGCGGGTTTTGTCTGTATAGGCGCGACTTCTAGTCGCCAAGGCTAGTTTTAAATATCTTTATTCAGCGAAATTACTTAAGTCACTTTTAAAAATATGTAGTAACTTTATCCTAAAACGCCCTAAATGACAAACGGGATGGAACTTTTTGATAACCTACACCTTGCTATGTTTAGCGGCAAAGGTGGAGTCGGAAAAACAACAATCTCTTGCACCTTTGCATGTCGTTGGGCGCAGAAATTTGTCAACGAGCAAATTCTTTTAATCTCAACCGATCCGGCTCACTCTCTTGGAGATGTTTTACAAGTCAGCGTTGATGACATTCCTCGTCCCATAGCAGAAATACCTAATCTGCAAGTAAGGGCGTTGGATGCAAAGCTTCTCTTACAAAAGTTTAAAGAACGTTACGGTCAGGTGTTAGAACTTTTAGTAGAGCGCGGTAGTTTTGTTGAAGGAGAGGACTTGCTTCCAGTTTGGGATTTAAATTGGCCTGGACTGGACGAATTGATGGGTTTGTTAGAGATACAACGCCTCTTCAATGAACAGCAGGTAGATCGAGTAGTAGTAGATATGGCTCCTAGCGGTCATACTCTCAACTTGTTTGGATTGATGGATTTTTTAGACACTTTCCTCCACTCTCTGGAACTATTTCAAGAAAAGCATCGCTATATTAGCAAGACTTTTGCTGGAAGTTACACACCCGATCGCGCTGACGAATTTTTGCAAACCCTGAAAGCTGAACTATCACAAGGTCGCCGTCTGCTTCAAGATCCTAAGCATACAGCTTGTTTGTTAGTTGCGATCGCCGAACCAATGAGTTGGCTGGAGTCAAAACGATTCCTAGAAGCCTTACAAACCATGCAGGTTCCTTGCGGAGGGTTGTTTGTCAACCAAGTCCTTGCCAGTGCCACTGACCCAGATCGTTACCAAGAACAACAACCTCTCATCGGCCAGTATACCGATCTTGCTAACCGCAAGCCGATTTTTATCGTGCCACAGCAAGATAAGGAGCCTTTGGGAATTCTAGCCCTCAGCCATCTGATCGACCAAATCCATGTTCCTCAGCTTGAACCGCTATTTCCTATCGATCTACTCCCAGTTCAATGGCCTGAAACAATTCCTCCTAGCTTTGGAGATTTTCTCGCTCAAGGTCGTCGCCTGTTACTAATTGGCGGTAAAGGTGGAGTAGGCAAGACCACAGTAGCAGCTGCCATTGGTTGGGCTATGGCTCAACAACATCCCGATCGCAAAATTCGTATGGTTTCCATCGATCCAGCTCACTCCTTGGGTGATGCCTTTGGTCTGAGTTTAGGACACGAACCATATCAAATAACTGCCAATCTTCGAGGTCAGGAAGTAGATAGCGATCGCCTTCTGGAGCAATTCAGAGCCGATTACCTGTGGGAACTGGCCGAAATGATGAGTGGCGAAACCCAAACAAGCGAAGCTATTGAATTGGCTTATGCTCCTGTTGCTTGGCGCAAAATTGTCGAGCAAGCTTTACCAGGGATTGATGAAATGCTTTCTCTGTTAACAGTAATGGAATTGCTAGAGCAACAAGAAGAAGACTTGATTATTTTAGACACTGCTCCTACAGGTCATCTTCTGCGTTTTCTAGAAATGCCAACTGCACTAGCAGATTGGCTAGCTTGGATTTTCAAACTCTGGATTAAGTATCAGAATGTCCTTGGTCGTACAGAGTTTATGGGGCGTTTACGAACTTTGCGACAGCGCGTCGTCAAAGCCCAAAAAGTGCTAAAAGACCCACAACAAGCAGAGTTCATTGGCGTTACGCTTAACCAGACCAGCGTACTTGCCGAACAACAACGCCTATTCAAATCTCTGCAAGAAATAGGTGTAAGCCAGAATTACCTTGTTCTCAACCGCTTTACTTCTACAGCAACCATTAATTGCGATTTTCCAGGTTTGACAATGGTTCGCTTACCAGTGCTTCCTCGCTCAGTTCAACCTTTAGAACGCATCCAAGCAGCCGCAGCCTGTTTATTTTAACGGCTAATTAGACTAAATACTTTCATATCCAAAGAGAAATTTATTATGCATCGCACTCCAAATCGCAGACAAATTCAAGCCAAACTTAGCTCAATGCCTCCTCAACGTTCTCAAGCAAGAGTTTACTTAAATGCTTACAAAATGATGTTGGAAAAAGAGCGTTTAGAGCAGGAACTACAGAAACTCGAAGCACGCCGACATCAGATTCAGCAGCGCCTTGCTATTTTAAATAGTCAAATCATTTCTGAAGAGGACATCACCCATCAGCAAGCAAATACTGACTTAGAGGACAATACACCCAAATTCAACACCATAACATTGGAATACTAAAATTTTTATACCTTTTGTCTCATTTTTGGACAACAATGTAAATAGTATTTGAAATTCTTACAACTGCATTGATTTCTAAGGCTTTTATCCAAGAACAAGGTAATGGACGGCTCGGACATGAGGAGCAACTTGTTAGTGAAGAACTCAGAGCCAGAGGCATACCAATTACTTTTTATACCCTAAAACGTATTCACAGGCGACAACTGGCACTTGATAATGAGTCTTTAGTTGTTGGTGATATGCCATGTATTTTAGGAGCAATCAAACAGCTTGGTATTCCAGAACCGAAGCCTAATGATTATCCTGCTTCACTAAAGAACTTCATGCACCGCCGGACATGGACATCTACCTTAGAACAGTTAGAAATAGAATTAAGCAAAGGTAGATCTGCGCCAACATTTGCTAAACCTGCTACACGCCGTAAACGCTTTACAGGTTATGTTTTTGAATCGGAATATGATTTGTGCCAAGTCTACGGAGTCTCACGCCAAGAGCCGTTGCTGTGTTCAGAAGTTGTATCTTGGGTAAGTGAGTACCGAATTTATGTGGTTCATTCACAAATTAGAAGCATTGATCATTATGATGGTAATCCCAATATTATACTAGATATTGAAAAAGTTCTCTGTGCTATTCAAGCTTTAGACAATGCAGGAGAATCAATTGCTGGATATGCAATTGATTTCGGAGTTTTAGATTCTGGAGAAACTGCTCTGGTAGAAATGAATGATGGTTTTGCAATTGGAGCATACAAAATTGATAGAAAAAACTATACAGATATGATTTTGGCAAGATGGGAAGAGCTTTTAATGAGCGTAAAATAAGATGTACACAGTCTAAAAATCATTTTTTATATACAGCTACAGGCTTAAAATCCGCGTTTAAAATGTGCCTTTAATTTGTAAATAAAAAGTAAGAAAATTTAATGATTAGTCAATGTTAAACCATGATGGCTAATTACTTCTATGAGGAGCTACCGCATATCTTGATTGCGCTGTCGAAGGAAGCAGATAGAACAACCATTTATCCCCAGTGAGTGGAAGCTTATCGTCCGGTTAAAACTAATTGCCTAAAATTAGCCAGATCGCTTTACAAGGAATGGAGAATCGACATCTAAAAGCCAATTCTCATCAATAAATTCTAGATTTTCATTATAAATAAGAACTAATTCACCAAGTTTTTGAGCATTGCTACTTGCAGTTTTCATATTATCAACAGCATCAGCTATGAGCAAAAACTTTAGTTGTAAAAAACGTTCTTTGTGAGTAACACCTATTGAACTGCTAACTAATTCGGCTTCTAAGGTACGAGGTAACGTAATTTGCTCATAATATTCATCTTTTTCATCCCAATAGCCACGCACTTTATAATCACACTGGTCAAGATGTTCTTGAACAAGAAGATTAGCATCTAAACTTTGTAATATTTCAGTTAAATCTTGCCAAACTTGATGATTTTTTAATTCGAGTCTTGTCATAGTTATGTGAGTTTAATGTTCTGTTACCAAACCAGGGAAGTGCAATATATCATCAATGAATTTTGCATGAAATCGGCGATCTCCACCTTTACCTAAGACTTTAGATTTCAAATCGTAGCCCGATTCTTGGGAAGCCACCAACCCAACATTACCGCGAGGAGGTACAATTCCTTTCTCAATGGCTTTTAAATGTTTTCCCTTTTGATCGTATTTTAATCCCAGCTTTATTTGTTCGCCGCCAAATGAAACTAGCAGACCACTGATTGAAAGATATACAGTATCAGGTTGAATATCTGCCCAATTATCGGGTAAAGCTTCCATTAAATTACTATTTATATAGTAGAAGCATAATTTATTTAAGTATAATAGTTAACAATAATTTTAAAACTAACGTGAGTCTCCAACGGAGGCGCACGTTAATTAAAGCAACAAATCACACAAGCTAAAAAAGAATTTCAATACTCTTGTGTCCGATCGCGTTCCTGCTTTTCTGCTTCCAAAATCGCTAACAAAAGAGCTTCTTCCTGAATTTCAAACTCTTCTTCAGCAATTTCTCCCATATCAAAAGCAAGTTGCAGTGCAAGAAGCTGCTTGCTGAGATTTTCTTTATCATCAATTTCAGTACTTGCTTGTTCTAAAATTTTTTCCCCAAGCCACGTTACCCCCATTAATGGGCCGGTAATCGGTAATAGTAAAAAGCGCAGAACCATATCACTTTACACCTGTGTGGATTTATTAAACCTGTCCTCGCAAGACCGTAATCATGCTGATGACATAAATATTAAACATTACTAGTCTTGTGTTGATGTCAAAATGCGTAGGATTTGAGTCCAGTTAAGGCTTATTGACATCCGTATTTTATATATTCGATGTGCAAAAAATTACTTATTTATAAAATTCCTATTGAGGAGGTACTTAGAGCTTGACAACAGTATTAAATGCATCTCCCCAGCGATTTGTCAATACCCCTGCTGTTCAACGCGTCGCTCAACGTGCTTTGCGCTATCTACAGTCAGGTTTTTCAGTACATTTACGTGGCGCGGCCGGAGTCGGAAAAACTACTCTGGCAATGCATCTAGCTGATTTGCTCAACCAGCCTATCATCCTCTTATTTGGAGATGATGAGTTTAAAACCTCAGACTTGATTGGTAATCAATTAGGTTACACCCGCAAAAAGGTTGTTGATAACTTCATCCACAGCGTTGTCAAAGTTGAGGATGAACTGCGACAACACTGGGTTGACGCACGATTAACCCTAGCTTGTAAAGAAGGATTTACACTGGTTTACGACGAATTCAATCGATCGCACCCAGAGGTAAATAACGTTTTACTTTCCGTACTTGAGGAGAGGTTGTTAGTATTGCCAACAAACCAGCATCGAGCCGAGTATATCCGGGTTCATCCTCAGTTTCGGGCAATCTTAACATCAAATCCTCAAGAGTATTGTGGAGTCCATGCAACTCAGGATGCTTTGATGGATCGTGTTATTACCATCGATATGCCTCCACCTGATGAACTAACTCAGCAGGAGATTGTAATTCAGAAAACAGGCATAGATTCTGAGAAAGCAGACAAAATCGTGCGCTTAGTGCGAATGTTTTGGAGTCGATCTGGCTCTGGACAAGGCGGTGGCTTACGTTCCTGTCTGATGATCGCTAGAATCTGCCACGAACACGAAATCTCCGTCAACTTTGAAGAGCCTAACTTCCAAGATATTTGTGCCGATATCCTACTTACTCGCACGAATCAACCTCGTATGGAAGCAACTCGGCTACTGGAAGAGGTTTTGCGTGAATTGTATCATAGTACAAATACTCAATCTCAGTCAGCAGAAGAGATAATACCAGACAATCAAAATCAGATTGTATTGGAACAACGAGTACCTTACGAGCATGAAGTCTATAACTATTTGTGCAAGTCTCCAGGAAGGCGTTTCTCTGATTTGGCAGCAGAATTAGGGATCGATCGCAGTCAAATTGTAGCTGCACTCAAGTCTCTTAGAGAGCAGGGAGTATTATTGCAAATGCAGGGTAATACTGAACTGCCAAACATATCACAAGTGGCTTTTGATTCAGGCCATTTAATAAACAAATGAGTACTCATACTAACCGGGGAGTTATCACAGCAACTCAAGGTTCTACCTTGGCAGATATTCTCGAACGGGTTTTAGATAAAGGCATTGTGATCGCCGGAGATATTTCTGTTTCCGTCGGCTCCACAGAACTGCTCAACATTCGGATTCGTTTGTTGATTTCTTCTGTTGATAAAGCCAAAGAGATTGGAATTAACTGGTGGGAGGGCGACCCCTATCTTAATAGTCAAACTCGCACCTTATTAACAACTAATCAACAACTTCAAGAGCGTATTGCCAGTCTAGAAACAGAACTGCGATCGCTCAAAGCACTCAATCCTATTAATCATCAGAATGCAGGCGATTAGCAAATCAAAAGGTTCCGATTCAGGTTTAGCACCGTTGTTACTGACGGTTGTTGAACTGATACGCCAACTCATGGAAGCTCAGGTGATTCGGCGCATGGATGCTGGCAACCTCAGCGACTCTGAGTTAGATCGGGCAGCTGAAAGCCTGCGACAGCTTGAAGAACAGGTTGTTAAGCTTTGCGAGGTGTTTGATATTGACCCAGCAGATCTAAATATTAACTTGGGTGAAATAGGAACTTTACTTCCCCAATCTGGAGGATATTACCCTGGCGAAACCTCCAGTCAACCCTCTATTCTAGAACTCCTCGATCGCCTATTAAATACTGGTGTGGTAGTTGAAGGTGACTTGGACTTAGGACTGGCTCAGTTGAACTTAGTTCATGCCAAGTTAAGACTAGTACTCACCTCTAAACCCCTGTAACTTTTTTATCTACATTCTTATTGGTAATACATTGCTATGAGTTATGGCTTTTACATTTATGGAATTTTGACCTTGCCTGCTCCAGAAAATTTAAATTTAGAGGGTTTAGATCGGCAACCCGTACAAATTAAAATTTTGGATGATTTTGCAGTAATCTACTCTGAAGCACAGCAAGAGCGTTATTTGGCAAGCCGTCGTAACCTGCTAAGTCATGAGAAAGTCCTTGAGGAAATCATGCAAGCAGGCGATGTCTACGACGGGCTACGCCAACGCAATTTACTACCCGTACAATTTGGGCTTTTGGTTGCAAGCTGGGAAACGTTTTCACAACAATTAATTCGTCCTCATCAAGAAGAATTGACGCAATTGCTTGCGAAATTATCAGGTCGCCGAGAAGTTAGCGTCAAAGTTTTTTGGGATACCGAGGCAGAAATTCAGGGATTGTTAGCAGAAAATCCAGATATCAAAACCGAAAGGGATAAGCTAGCCGGTCAACCTCTGAATATGGAGCAGGTAATCCAAATAGGACAAGCCATCGAACAGGGAATGAGCGATCGCAAACAAGGCATCATAAATTTATTTCAAGGTACGCTCAACTCCATTGCGATCGATGTAGTGGAAAATAATCCCCAAATGGACACAATGATTTACAACGCCGCCTACCTAATTCCTTGGGAAGCAGAATCACAATTTAGCGAACAGGTAGAAGCACTCGATCACCAATTTGAAGAACGTTTGCGAATTCGCTACAACAACTTCACTGCTCCATTTAACTTTGCTCGTCTGCGATTATTCAGTTCCAACTAAACAACAGATTTCTTACAAAAGTCTTTTTTTCCTTCTCTTCTTTGCGTCTTTGCGCCTTTGCGTGAGGTAGAAGATTCTTTTTCCCAACATTCGTGCAAGAAGCCTATTTTTAAATCTTTCTCTATCTTTTATTTAAATAAAATCAATGGACGACATATTTAAAGGATTTGAACAGCTACTAGAAATCGCCAAAGCATTAGAAGAAAAAGCAGAGAAAGGCGAGTTAAAAACTTCTATTCAAATTCGCTCTCATAATCTCAGTAGTATTCCCCGACAAGGTAATATTCCCAGAAAAAGTAATTCCAGCCGAGTCAGTTCCAATTCCACCGTTGGCACCACACCAATGGATGATGCTGAAGTTACCCCTCCATCACCTCGGACGAACTCAAAAACTTATTGGCAAGATGTCGGTGGCTTGGGTGATATTCTCAAAGAAATCAGAGAGTTAGTTGAAATTCCACTGAAACGTCCAGACTTATTGGCAAAATTAGGCTTAGAGCCTCCGCGTGGGGTTTTGCTAGTTGGCCCGCCTGGTACGGGAAAAACTTTAACAGCCCGCGTTTTGGCAGAAGAGTTAGAGTTAAACTACATCGCCATCAATGGCCCAGAGGTGATGAGCAAGTATTACGGGGAAGCAGAAGCCCGTTTGCGAAGTATTTTTGAGAAAGCAACTCGTTCTGCTCCCTGTCTGATATTTATTGATGAAATTGACAGTCTCGCTCCAGATCGCAGCCAAGTAGAAGGTGAAGTTGAAAAAAGACTAGTGGCGCAGTTGCTTGGGTTAATGGATGGATTTGCCAAAACTGAGGGCGTACTCGTACTAGCAGCAACAAATCGTCCCGATTATCTCGATCCGGCGCTGCGTCGTCCGGGACGCTTCGATCGCGAAGTTCATTTTCGCGTTCCCGATCGCAATGGACGATTGGAAATTCTCACGATTTTAACAAGTGCCATGCCCTTGGAGACTTTGATTGATTTAGGAGCGATCGCCGATTTGGCTGTCGGTTTTGTTGGTGCCGATATCAAAGCACTTTGTCAAAAAGCAGCATACATTGCCCTTCGTCGTCAAGTCCCCTCGCTCAACAGTGCCATTCCTGAGAACATGACTGTCATCCAGCAGGATTTTCTCGAAGCAATTAAGGAGATAAAACCCTCAGTTCTCAGATCTGTAGCAGTTGAAGCACCAAATGTAAGTTGGGATGACATTGGTGGTTTGGATGATGTGAAACAAAAACTTCAAGAATCTGTAGAGGGCGCACTCCTTTATCCCGAACTATACGAGCAAACCAGAGCCAAGCCTCCCCGTGGAATTCTGTTGTGGGGGCCGCCGGGAACGGGAAAAACATTACTTGCAAAAGCGATCGCTTCCCAAGCTAGAGCCAACTTTATTGCTGTGAATGGCCCGGAATTACTCAGCCGATGGGTAGGAGCCGCAGAACAAGCAGTCAGAGAACTTTTTGGCAAAGCTCGGCAAGCAGCACCTTGCGTTGTGTTTGTAGATGAAATAGATACCCTAGCACCAGCGCGGGGACGATTTAGTGGTGATTCTGGAGTTAGCGATCGCGTTGTCGGTCAACTGCTCACCGAATTGGATGGGTTGCATGAATGCCCCAAAGTATTGTTAGTAGGAGCAACCAATCGTCCAGAAACCCTCGATCCTGCCTTGCTCAGAGCCGGAAGATTGGACTTACAAATCAAAATCGATCTACCAGATCGAGCCAGCCGATTAGCGATTTTACGAGTTCACAATCTAGATCGTCCCTTGGTTGATGTCGATTTAGAAACTTGGGCGACAGTTACCGAAGGTTGGAATGGCGCAGACTTGGCTTTGTTAAGCAATCAAGCTGCTTTAAGTGCAATTCGTCGATACCGCGCTCAGGGATTAAGCGACTCCAGCCTGATTCAGATTACAAATGATGATTTTCAAGCTACATATCAAATGCTTGCTAATCAGCATCAATCTGAATAAAAAGGGAGTGGGGAGTAGGGAGTAGGGAGTGGGGAAAGAAACCTTTTTGATATTTGGTTGTGAGATTTTCTCGTGATTAGCTGACTTGAAAAAACGCAGAAGTTCAAAGCGGAAGCTACTTATACCGTTTCTTTGTGAAGCTGCGCCAAATTCTTCTCCATACCTCTTCTCTTCGCGTTCTACCCTTCTCCTTCAAAGACGCTACGCGAAGGGGAAGCCACTTCGTGCGGCAGTTGCTACAAGTCGGGGAACCCGCCCAACGCACTGCCTTGTCTATGTGTCCTTCGTGGTTCGTTTAAATATTTCAAATTTATGCCAATATACGCTTATACGCTTTTAGTGCCGATCGCGTCACCGCTTGTTCTACCTTTAGGGATGGAAAGGAATACTGAACTCGTTTACTCTTCTGGGTTAGCTGCGATCGTAGAGCCGGAAATCTCACTGGAAGCATTACAAGCATCCGATGAGCGTTTACTTCAAGCTGTATTAACCCACGATCGCGTAATTCGAGAACTTTTTCAACAAACTCCCCTTCTTCCCCTACGCTTTGGGAGCGGTTTTAACTCGCAAGAAACACTGCTGAATCATCTAGAAAAACACCAACAGCAATATCTAGAAACCCTAACTCAGCTAAGAGACAAAGTTGAGTACACTTTAAAAGCTACACCCTGTAATTTGCTTGACGATTCTGACACTATTGATGCTAGGGGAAAAGCCTATTTATTAGCTAAAAAACAACGCTACCAAACACAGCAAGCATTTCAAGCACAACAATCCGAACAGTGGGAACTCCTGAACCAGTTAATTCTCAAAACCCATACAAATGTTATCTGTGAGACTCGACACCCAGATATGCGGCAAATACACTTTTTGGCCCAGCGCAACGATTCAACGCTTAGTACGCAGCAGTTTTATCTCTGGCAGTTACAATGCTCGCACTGGCAATTGGCACTGAGTAAACCTCTACCACCATATCATTTTCTCAAAAATTCTCTCATTTAAATTCATAAAAAATAATATTTAAAATTTTTCAAGAAAAAATAAAGACGAGATGATTTTTTCTTTTATTGTTTCGTCTAGAAAAAATATTGTGAACTTTTTAGTATTTTTTTATTTTCTTGTATTTATCTTATGTTTTTGGGAACACTAAATCCAGGAAGAATAAAACACATTGTGTAAGTTTTACCTACTGCTCGATAGAGCAAGATGAAACCAATAATTAGATTTATGTGAGGAAAAGAAAATGGCTGTTGAAAAAGTTAACTCATCTTCTAGTTTGGCTGAAGTTATTGACCGCATTTTGGATAAAGGAATTGTAGTTGATGCTTGGGTGCGTGTTTCTTTAGTTGGTATTGAACTGCTAGCAGTCGAAGCTCGTATTGTGATTGCTTCAGTTGAAACTTACTTAAGATATGCCGAAGCAGTTGGTTTAACATCTCAGGCTGCTGTTCCGGCTGCTGCTTAACACCACATTAAAAAAGGGAGTCTTCATTCATGGCTCCCATTTAATGTTTCTAGTTAACAAAATAGGAGATTTCAGCTGATGGCTCTCAAGAATTTATGGGAACAAGAGCGACAAGAGCGATTGCAAATAACTGCTGAACGCCGTCAACAAGTTAACCAGTGGAAACAGCTAACTCAACAAGAATTGCAGTTGCAAGCAGATCTGCTTCATCAAGAATTGAGCAGTTATGTTACCAGCCTTCACAACAACAGAAAGTTACAACAGCAGCAATTTCAGCAAGAGATTGTAGAGCGGCAATTGGAAATATTGCAAATAAAAACAGATGTCTGCCAACGCCAACAAGAATACCGCCAACAGCGGGCAGCAAAGGCTCAGGCATTATTCCAAGATTTGCAAAATTTCCGGGCAATTTTACATAAAAGTGTTTGGGGCGATGTCTACGACGGGCTGTGCCTACGCAGTCATGGACAAGCAGTTTCCCCAACTCCTGCTAAAAAAGAAAAATTAGTGGCAACGGTTCCAAAATTGGCAATCTCCCGTTCTGCAATTAAAGCCACTGGTTTTCGTCCTACCGTCAATACCATGACAAGGAAAGTGCCTGTGTTAAATGCAGATACTGTTAAATCTAAAGTGCAGCAATATATTCAGCAAGCCCAAGGAGCAACTCTAATAGAAATTGAAGAGGTGATAGGCTTAAGCCGGGTACAAACAATAGATATCCTGCGCTCCTTGATTAAGCAAGGAATACTAGAACAACGCGATCGCCAATACTTTATTCGGCAACAAACAATTTCTTGACAAACTTGATTCCAGCTCATTTTTTGTAATTGTAGACTAGCGGCTCTTGCGATCGCTTGTGTCTTTTGCCTGAAGCCGGCATAGTACGCAATCGATAAGCATTAAAGCTGGTCTATGCTTTGTAGTATTGAACATTTCCATCTTTTTTTAAGGTCTGTATTGACAAGCAATTGTCTCAGTATATGTGACATTGGCAAAGTAATATAGATAACTTATATCTAATTAACAAAAGAGCTTAAATCTTTGTTCGAGCTTCCGGCTTTGAACTTTAAAAATGTCCGGATTGGAAAGGGATATAACAAGCTGAGGTAGCTCAATTAAAGTTTTGAACTGTGTTATTGGCGATCGCACGATGAGGTTAATAAGCTGGATTGTTTGGGGAATTCTAATGTAAATGCAAAACTCAAGATATATAAGGAGGTGCGATCCATTGTGAATCAATTGATCGAGCAACTTCAAACTAAATTATTCACAGGCAGGCTAAATCTTGAAGCCAGGGACGGGCCGACTTGGACGCTATATTTTCGTTTAGGACGATTAATTTGGCAGGCAGGCGGTTCTAATGCCAATGAGCGATGGCGACGATACTTGTCGCAATACTGTCCCAATCTGGATGTGACAAAGTTGGAAGGGCTTGTCTCTCCCCAGGAAAGTTATCGCGAGTATTGCATTCTTGCTAAGTTGCGAGAACAAAAATTAATCGAACAACAACAACTTGTTAGCCTGATTACAAGCTTAATAGCTGAAGTCATGTTTGATGTAATCCAGTACATTGAAACCAAAAGAAATGCCAACAATCCATCAGGACAGTTGTCACCTACTACCGTTGTTGGTGCAGTTCCTGGGTTTCTCCTAGCTGTAATACCAACTGAGGAAGTCTTAAAACAGGCTACACAAGCCTGGCAAGAATGGCGAGATGCAGGATTGGCTAGTTACTCGCCCAATTTATATCCTGTCATTCAACAACTTGAGCTACTTCAAGGACAAGCATCCGCTAAACAGATTATTTCTCTAGTTGATGGTACAAAAACTTTACGAGGTCTAGGGCAAAAAAGTGGTCGAGATGTCTTAGCTTTGACTCGGTTATTGATGCCATTGATAAAAGCAGGGGCGATCGCTTTTTCACCCACCCCAAGCTCTAGAAAGGTTGGGATTAGTCAAGAAACTGGCAACCTGTCCAGTGCAGTTAATAATCCCAATTCTTTACTGAAGACAGAAGAGAACACTGTTATACAAGTTGCACCCCCAGCGACTAGCAAACAAATTGTCAGTCCGTCCAGTGCAGTTAATAATCCCAATTCTTCACTGAAGACAGAAGAGAACACTGTTATAAAAGTTGCACCACCAGCAACTAACAAACAAATTGTCAGTCCGTCCAGTGCAGTTAATAATCCCAATTCTCCACTGAAAACAGAAGAGAATACTATTATTATACAAACTGCCCCTCCAGCGGCTAGCAAAGCAATTATTGATGTCTCAAAACCTTTAGTAGCCTGTGTAGATGATAGCCTAACAATCTGTCGCAGTTTAGAGGAAATTATCAGCCAACAAGGTTACCGCTTTGTTGGCATTCAAGACTCTTTGACGGCAGTTTTAAAGCTAATTAAAAGCAAGCCCGACTTCATTTTTTTGGATCTTTTGATGCCAAAAGTGAATGGCTATGAAATTTGTTCTCAAATCCGTAAAACTCCAAGTCTCAAAGATGTGCCAGTTGTCATCTTAACGGGGAAAGATGGAATAGTAGATCGGATGCGAACAAAATTAGTAGGGGCAACTGACTTTTTGGGTAAACCCGTAGAGGCAGAAAAAGTACTTAATGTGTTGCACAAGTATTTAAGCGTTTAGGTTGAAGCGACACTCCTACCAGTGGCTACTCTACACCCATTTTCAAAACAGATTTTTGGATTAATTCATTTGTCGCAATTATTTTTCAAATTCTGAATTAAATAGTTAGGAATAAAAATGAAAAAAGTTCTTTTAGTTGAAGATAGCCTCACAGAATCCGAAAAGATGACACGTTACCTGGAACAAGGAGGATATTCAGTTTATGAAGTTCGCAGTGGTGAAGAGGCTCAACTACGGTTAAAACAACAAAAACCTGACTTAATCTTACTGGATTTGATTTTGCCAGGTCAAAGTGGATTTGAGTTCTGCCGCAAGTTGAAAGCCGATCCGATAACAAAAGCAATCCCGGTAGTAATTTGCTCAACTAAAAACACAGATGTTGATAAAACTTGGGGCACTATGAGTGGTGCCGATGCCTATTTAGTCAAACCTGTAGATGAAAATACCTTGCTCCAGACTGTTAGTAAATTTATTCGCTAAAGGAAACTGGGGCAATGGTACAGGGCAATGGTAGCTTTAGAGCGCTACCCATTAATAGCCAATTTCCACTTGAAAACTCTCCCCAAGGAAACAACCAGAGGTTTTTAAGATTTCCGTTAAATGGAAAGGTAAACGGGTTACTCCCACTAGCCGATTTGCGGGGAGTAATTCAAGTTGCACTCACAGAGATTTTACCAGTGCCGCAGGTAGCAGAATTCTTGTTAGGCATCATGAATTGGCGGGGGGAAGCTATCTGGATTCTTGATTTAGCAGGTTTACTGGGAGCAACACACTGGTGTCGGCGAGAAAATGTACGCAACTCTGGCATGGCGATGCTTGTTCAAGTCCAGAATCAAACTGTCGGGCTGTTGGTGGAGCAAGTCAATACCATTGAAGTTTATGACTCCCAAGAGCGGTTAGCGATTTCGGCATCGATGTTACCCGCCCGACTCAAATCGTTCTTGCAGGGTTACTTTATGGATGCTCAAGGTAACCCTTTGATGTTAGTTGACACCCATGCTGTGATTCAAGCCCTTCAGTCTCTTTAAAGTTCAGAGCTTCTGATCGAAGGAAGGCAGGAGGCAGGAGGCAGGAGGCAGAAGGAAGATAATACAGTTTTCCTCTCTGCCAAAATTTATGAAAAAAGTAAAAAGATTTTTTACTCTTCGAGAAGCCTTACGGCTAAGAGACACGCAAGTGCAAGAAAAAATGTGTCCTTATCAAATCCTCTAAGTTCATTTATGTAAATTACCTTCTGCCTTCTGCCTCCTGCCCCCTGCCCCCTGCCCCCTGCCTCCTTAACTTACTTTGACAACCTTAATAGCAAGAAAGATTATGGTAACGCAACCCAATCTTACACCCAACCAACCACACTCAACTTCCAGCAACGGTCATACCGTTGGTTTACCTGCACAACAGCAAGTTATCTCCACTCTAGAAGAATTGAGAACTGAACTGGATCAAGCTGATTGGGTGGAAACAGGGCCATTGCGAGACAGAATCCGCAAATTAAAAGAACTGGTAAGTGTGTTGCCATATCAAGATGGAGAAGATGGATTAGAGATAGAGCAAATACAGGCGATCGCCAGCAAAATCCGCCAATTTTCCGATCTAAATACCTTGCTTACTACTGCTGTCATGGAGGTACAAAGCGCCCTGCAAGTCGATCGCGTGGTGCTGTATGAGTTTACTAATCCAACGCTGGGGATAGTTGCAGCAGAGGCCATGAGGGATGGCTTTACCCCAATGCTGAAGGAAAAACTGCCCGCGGTCACTTTTGGGTTAAGCTCTGTCAAGCTTTATCAACAAGAAAAATTAGTAGCAATTCCAGATACCTACACTGCAAGCTTGTCTCCTTACCAAAAGCAGCTCGTGGATCGGTTTCAGGTAAGAGCTTGTTTGAGCTTGCCAATCTTAACAAAAGATGGGGTTTGGGGTTTGTTGGTAGTACAGCAATGCACTGCACCTCGCCAGTGGCAGAATGCTGAAATTAAGTCACTAAAATTAATCGCGCAGGAATTAGAAGTGCAACTGCAAGTTGCCGCGATTCAAGCTACATTGCAACAAGAAGTGGAAAAAGACCAAATCCTTACTGGTGTAGCGAATAAAATTCTCCAGTCCAAAGATGTGGATACCATCTTTCGCGTTGCCACCCAAGAAGTACGACAGTCACTAAAATGCGATCGCGTGGCAATCTATCGTTTCCAGCCAGATTGGAGTGGGGAATTTATTGCTGAATCTGTTGGATCTGAGTGGGTTTCTCTGTTAGAAGAACAGCGAAACAATCCAGCAATTGTCAAGAACGTTAACTATTGCAGTGTTAGGAACTTTGCAGACGAAGGGGGATTGGTTGGGACAACAGGGCGATCGCACAGTGCAGATAGCTACATTCAGCACACCCAAGGCAAAACCTTCTATCGCGGAGAGATTTATCGAGTCACTAATGATATTTACAGTGCTAGTTTTTCAGACTGCTATATCAAAGTTTTAGAAAGCTATCAAGCCAAAGCATACATTATTGTTGCCATTTTCCAGGGAGAACAGTTGTGGGGCTTGCTCGCTGCTTATCAAAATTCGCAGCCTCGTCAGTGGAAAGATAGTGAAGTTCGACTGATGGTGCAGGTGGCATCTCTATCTAGTATTGCTATTCAACAGTTGCAATATCAGCAACAACTTTATCAACGCTCTGAAGAGTCAGCCAAACTAATTGAACGAGAACGTACTGTTTTCGGCATCATTGAAAAGATTGGGCAAGCAACGGATCTTCGTACCCTTTTCCGCATTACCACCCAAGAGTTGCGGCGATTTTTAAAATGCGATCGCGTTGTCGTTTATCAATTTTATCCAGACTGGAGTGGAGAAGTTATCGCTGAATCTGTGGCTGCTGGTTGGTCGTCACTATTTGAGATACAGGAACAAGACGGCATTTTAAAAACAGGTTTGATATCTTCAGAGCGTTGCCATGTTAAGGAGTATGGCTCTGCTATTAAACCGGATACAGATACCTATTTTAAGGAAACCCAGGGTGGAATTTACCCCAAAGGAACGCGCTTTTGCAAAGTCAACGATATTTATGCTGCTGGTTTTTCACCTTGCTATTTAGAAGCATTAGAGAAGTTCCAAGCCAAAGCATACATCATTGTTCCCATCTTCCGCGCTGGTAAGCTTTGGGGTTTGTTAGCAGCCTATCAAAATTCTGATGTCCGCAAATGGACTGAAGAAGAGACCGGTGCTTTGTTGCAGATCGGCGAACCGTTGAGCATTGCCCTCCAGCAAGCTGAATATATCGAACAGCTACGGTTAAAAAATCTTGAAATGACACAAGTAGCTGAAGTAGAAAACGCCATCGCACGCATGGCGGAGAGAATGCGTCAGTTCCAACAGCTAGAAACGCTCTACCGCACTACCTTGGCAGAATTGCGGCAGTTGTTCAAATGCGATCGCCTGGCAATCTATCGCTTCAACTCTGACTGGAGTGGTGAATTTATTGCTGAATCTGTAGGAAGTGACTGGGTGCCTCTGGTTGGCCCCGATATTAAGATCATCTGGGAAGACGAATACCTACAGCAAACCCAAGGCGGGCGCTATCGCAACAATGAAACCATTGCCGTTAATAACATCTATACTTTTGGTTATCCTCAGTGCTACATCGACCTACTGGAGCAGTTCCAGGTTAAAGCCTACATGATCACCCCTATTTTTACTGGAAACAAACTTTGGGGTTGGTTAGGAGCTTACCAAAATAGTGGGCCACGCCAGTGGAATTCCGAGGAGGTGCGATTGCTGACCAAATTGGGCATTCAGTTGGGTTTAAGTGTGCAGCAAGCCGAGTACATCGAACAACTGAAAACGAAGAATGCTGAGTTGGCGCGGGCAGCAGAAGAGGAACAGGTGCTGACAGCGATGGTGGAAAAAATTCGTCAAGCCCAGGATCTAGACACAATTTTTGAGAATGTGCTGCCAAGTTTACGCAAACAAATCCAGTGCGATCGCCTAGCAGTATTTCGCTTTCATCCTGACTGGAGTGTGGAGTTTGTTGCCGAATCCGTAAAAAATCAATGGCTGTCTTTAGCTGGTTCTGACATCAAAACGATTTGGATGGACGAACACTTACAAGAAACTCAAGGCGGACGCTATCGCAATTATGAAACCTTTGTTGTCGATGATATTTACGCTGTCGGTCACGTCCAGTGCTACCTAGAGATATTAGAAAAAATCCAGGCCAAGGCTTACACAATTGCTCCTATTTTCACTGGAAACAAACTTTGGGGCTTTTTAGGAGCATACCAAAATACTGGCCCTCGGCAGTGGAAATCCAAGGATGTGCAACTGTTGCGAAAACTAGCTTTGCAAATGGGTATAGGCTTGCAACAGGTTAAGTACATCGAACAGCTCAAAAAGAAGAATGCAGAGTTAGCGCGAACCGCAGAAGGGGAACGAGCCTTGACAAGGCTGGCAGAAAAAATTCGCCAAGCTCAAGAGCTAGATATAATTTTCCGCAATGCCCTACCAGAATTGCGATCGCACCTGGAATGCGATCGCCTAGCAGTGTATCGCTTCAATCCAGATTGGGGTGGGGAGTTTATTGCCGAATCCGTAAGTCGTGAATGGGTAGCTTTGGTTGGCCCGGATATCAAGACTGTATGGGAAGACGAACACCTACAACAAACTCAAGGTGGACGCTATCGCCACAACGAGACATTTGTGATCAATGACATTTACACTTCTAATCATGCCCAATGCCACATAAAAATTCTAGAGCAATTCCAGATGAGAGCCTATATCATCACCCCGATTATTGCTGGAAACAAGCTCTGGGGTTTATTAGGAGCATATCAAAATGACGGGCCGCGACAATGGCAAGATAATGAAATCAACTTGGTAGCGAAAATCGGCACACAGTTTGGGGTAGCCGTCCAGCAATCGCAATACTTACAACAAACCTTAAACAAGAATGAGGAACTGATAAAACTGGCAGAACGGGAAGTAGCAAACGCCCGATTTTCCTATCGCTTGCCAAGTCGGTTAACAGAGATGGCCCAAACTCATGGTAATGTTTTGGAATTTGTCCAGTTTGCCACCCACGAACTTCGTCAACTGCTGAAAGTAGATCGAGTTGGAGTTTACCGTTTTGAGCCTGATTGGTCTGGAGAATTTGTAGTTGAGTCTGTAACTGGGGATTGGCCTAAGCTTGTGGGAACTAGCCTTGCCAGAGTTAGAGATACCTTTCTCCAGTACAACAAAGGCGGACGTTATGCCCGCAAAGAAAGTTTGCGGGTTGACAATATATATAGTGTCGGTCATGACGAATGCCACATCCAATTGTTAGAAATGTGGGGAACTAAAGCCTACATGATTGCGCCGATTTTTCAAGAAGATCGGCTCTGGGGGCTGATGGGAGTTTATCAAAATAGCGCAGCGCGCCAGTGGGAGCAATCAGAGGAGGATGTTCTCAACCAAGCCAGCGTACAGATTGGTCTTGCCCTGAATCTTGCAGAGTACTTAAAACAGGTGCGTACTCAAGAGCAGCAACTAGCAGAAGCAGCAGAGCGCGATCGCACTGCACGGGAAAAACTGCAACAAGGAGCATTACGCGTTCTCCAGGCTTTGGAACCATCCTTCAGTGGCGATCTCACCGTTCGAGCGCCCCTATCTGAAGATGAAATTGGGACGATCGCCGATGGTTACAACACTACGATCCAAAGCTTGCGAGATTTGGTGCGACAAGTGCAGATTGCTGCTGGCAAGGTGAGTGAAAATTCCAGCCATAACACTACCTCAGTAGTGAAACTATCTGACCAAGCTCAGCAGCAGGTAGAACGGCTCGAAAACGCTCTAGAACAATTACAAATGATGGTAACTTCCACCCAGGTAGTCGCTGCTGATGCCCAAAAAGTAGGACAGGCGGTTCAAGAAGCTAATAGAACCGTCCAAGCTGGCGATTCTCTGATGGAAAGAACCGTAGATGGCATTTTGGAGATTCGGGAAACCGTGTCGGAAACAGCCAAGAAGATTAAACGCCTCGGTGAAGCTTCTCAGAAAATCTCGAAAGTAGTGAGTCTGATTGAAAACTTTGCCACTCAAACTAATTTGCTGGCACTCAATGCTGCCATCGAGGCTACCCGTGCCGGAGAGTATGGCAAAGGCTTTGCGGTGGTTGCAGATGAAGTTCGTTCCCTGGCTTATCAGTCAGCGAGTGCCACCACAGAAATTGAACGACTCGTGCAAGAAATTCAAACTGGCACCAACGAAGTTACCGAAGCCATGGAAGTCGGGATTACCCAAGTTGTCCAAGGCTCGAACTTAATCGATGAGACTCGTCATTCCCTGATTGCGATCGTGGCAGCTACCAACGAAATTGGCGGGCTGGTGCAAGGAATTACTCAAGCAGTTTCCACTCAAAGTCAGCAATCTCAGATATTGACAGAGGCGATGATGGATGTATCGGCGATCGCTCGCAAGACTTCCCAAAGTGCCATCCACATTTCCGAGTCTTTTGAGGAACTACGGATGACTTCACAACAACTGGAAACCAGCGTTAGCCAGTTCAAAGTTGACTAATACCAATTCGTAATTCGTAATTCGTAATTCGTAATTAAGAAAGCTAGACGGAATCTAGGTTTGGGGGTTTGAATGTGTTGCCTCATTTTAGAGAATTGGTATAATTTCGCAAAACTGTTATGAACACCGATCACAGTAATCAAGAGCAGTTAGAGCAGGCTTTTCTGGCTGAAGCGGCAGAGTTGTTGCAAACCATCGAACAGAGTCTGATCGGTTTACTTGATGAAAAAACCACAGAAAAAGTTCACGCCTTGATGCGAAGCGCCCATACTCTCAAAGGGAGTGCTGCCAGTGTTGGACAGGAAACGATTAAGACAATTGCCCATCATTTGGAAGATGTATTCCAGGCGTTATACCCTCAAGAATTGGCAATCGATCCAGAATTGGGTGCTTTGCTTCTAGATGCTTATGAGTGTCTGCGAACTCCCTTGAGCGCCACCTTGATGGGCTTATCCTACAATGAGGCAGAAATACTCGATAAAACTGCCTCAATCTTCGCCCAACTCCAACATAAACTAGGCGACTTTTTTGGTCGTGAGGCTCCGCTTCCCAGTTCGGAAGAACTTGGCTTTGACGTGGTAGAGTCAATCTTTTCGGGGAGTGTAACCCAGGATTTGCAACAGCTAGAAGCTGACATTCAAAGCCAAGATTCGCAGCAAATTCAAATAACACTCAACTCTCAAGCAGAATTTTTTGCCGAACTAGCAGCATCTTATAGCTTATTTGGATTGGAAGAAATAGCCCAGGCGACCCTAAACGCCCTCAAAGCACATCCAGACAAAGTACTGCAAATTGCTCAGGTGGCTTTAGAAAATTTTAAAGCGGCTCAAGCAGCAGTCCTTGCAGGCGATCGCATTCAAGGGGGAGAGATATCTCCACAATTGCGAGAATGGGCAGGGGTAACAACTCCTGCCCCAGAACCGCAAAGTCAGCCAGTTTCCATAGCTGCCCCACCCACACCAACGACTACAATTGAGAATCAGCCATCCCCCCTCCTCAGTGCCAGCGAAGCGGAATCAATTTGGTCGTTTTTCCCGAAGCGGAACGATCACTCCGTACCGAAAGCACCGGAGGTACTGGAATCTATTTCTCAAGATTCCCTAGTAGTCCCCTCTGCCATAGAGCGGATTTTACAGTCAATCTGGATAGGAGATCCACAGACATCCTGTCGATACTCAGACTCAGATCGACCGGTCTCTCCACCACCAGCACCAAGCCTCCAGGCTCAGTCATCGGCATCACTTCCTAGTATCCGAGTAGCGATAGAACAGCTAGATCGCCTCAGCCACACGATTGGGGAATTGCTAATCAACGAAAACCAACAAAACCTGCAATCTAACCACATCCACAAAGCAGCTCAAGACACTCTACTACAGTTTTTGTACTGTCAACAACAACTTAGTAAAGTTTCTACTTGGTCGGATCGACATTTGCTGCTTCCCGAACGCAAGCAGCGAAACATGCATGTATCTCCACGCTCAGTTATCTCTGCTTCCCCAACTGCCGAGGCACAATCCAATTTTGATGCCTTAGAAATGGATAACTATAGCGAGTTGCACATTCTCCTGCAAAATTTTACAGAAGACATGGTGCAATTAGGAGAACGAATTGAGACTTTTAATGCCTTAGTTCAGCAATCTCGCTTCAGTCTCGGAAAGCGCAAGCAACTGCTTTCAGGAGCGCAGGAAGATTTGCTGCAAGCCAGAATGGTGCCACTGGGAACAGTGTTGAATCGATTTCCCCGCCTCCTGCAACAGATGGTAGCAACTTATCATAAGCCTGTTGAACTCAAGCTTGGCGGTACTAAGGTACTAGTGGATAAAGCCATTTCTGAGCAGCTGTACGATCCCTTGCTGCACATGATTCGCAATGCCTTCGATCACGGCATTGAACCGGTAGAAACCCGCAGACAGCAGGGTAAACCAGAAACCGGAACAATTACAATTCAAGCCTATCATCAAGGCAATCGCACTACTATTGAGGTACGAGATGATGGTCGAGGTTTAAACTGGGAATCCATTCGTCAGCGGGGTATAGAAAAACACCTATTGACTCCCGAACAAGCCGCCTACGCCTCCGAAGACCAACTAGCAGAGTTATTATTTGAACCAGGCTTTTCTACCGCTAACCAAATTGGTGAGTTATCTGGCCGTGGTATCGGCTTAGATGTCGTTCGCACGCAATTGCAAGCTTTACAAGGTTCGATTGTGGTGCGATCGCTTTCAGGGCAGGGAACCACTTTCATTATGCAATTGCCTCTGAGCTTAACAACGGCACGCTTGCTCGTTTGTCAATCTCAAGGTATTACTTATGCCTTGCTGTCTGAAGGAATTAGCCAGGTTTTATTACCGCAGCCAGACCAGATTCAAGTGCAGCAATCTTTACACGGGCAAGGTATGCAAAAATTCTGGCAGTGGGGAGAAGGGCAAAATCAGCAACTAGTTCCCATCCGCCCGCTTGCCAATTTAGTGGATTACAAATATCCTTTATTCACCCAAGACCACAATTTAACCCTCAGTCCTTTTCCAGTCAAACAACGCAACACCGTCGAACCTCTGCTACTGTTGCAAACAGAGCAGCAATACCTGTGTTTGCAAGTCGATCAGATTTTAGTCGAGCAGGAATTAGTAATTAAATCCCTCGGTAGAGTCCTGACTTTACCTAGTTACATCCAAGGCTACAGCGTGTTGGGAAATGGTAGCCTCACCCTAACCATTGACCCGTTGGAGTTAGTTCGTCAAACCTGGGAGACAGATATAATGCCGACTTCCCAGGCATCAAGTCTGACAACTAAACTCTTACCCGCGACTGAGCCTGTTCTTACTCTAGAGGGGCAACACGAGCTAACTATAACCCAACCGCAGCCACAGCCAATGGAAGTCAATACAGCCGTTGCTCAACCTAACCGACTGACGGTGTTAGTGGTGGAAGATTCAGTTGTACAAAGGCAAAGTTTGGTGCAGACACTCCAGAAAGCCGATTATCAAGTGTTGCAAGCAGGCGATGGTCGAGAGGGAATCGCGCAAATGCTGCAACACGGTAATGTCAATTTAGTGATTTGTGACATTGAAATGCCACGTATGAATGGATTTGAGTTCTTAGAACACCATCGCCAAGACGAGCGTTTGTCCGGGATTCCTGTGGTGATGCTGACTACTCGTAGCGGACAGAAGCACCGCCAATTAGCTTTAGCTCTAGGGGCGAAAGCTTACCTGACCAAACCCTATTCCGAACAGAATTTCCTAGCCACTATCGCTGAACTGGTTAATAGCCCTTTGCGATAGGGGAAAGGGGAAAGGGGAAAGGGGAAAGGGAAGGAATGGAAAGGAAAAAAATTGAAACTTTTGAGGATTTAAAAGTATGGCAAAAAGGTATTGATTTAGTTAAACAAATATACTTAAGGACTAAGGAAGGTGAACTGAGTAAAGATTTTGGTTTAAGAGATCAGTTAAGACGTGCAACCGTATCAATACCTGCAAATATTGCAGAAGGATTTGAACGATATTCTCGCAAAGAATACTTAAACTTTCTAAATATTGCTAAAGGGTCTGCTGGTGAAGTTCGCAGTCTTTTAAGAGTAGCGTTAGAAGTGGGCTATATAGACCAACCAACTTATACACAACTTTCTAATCAAGCTATGGAGTTGAGCCGTATGCTATCTAATCAAATTCAATCTATAAATCAGTCATTAAAATAATAAAATTTTTCCCCCTTCCCCTTTCCCCTTCTTCATGAATTACGAATTACGAATTAGTATTTATGCTTAACACTCCCTTTCCGTTTAAGCGATTATCTGGCACTGTGAGCGAAACCGACTCATTACGAGTCGTTGTTTTTGCGATCGCAGACTATTTATTTGCCCTGCCAGTTGGTGCAGTTCTCAAGGTGATTGCTTGTCCTCCTATTAGCAGTACGGTTGAAAGTGGGATCGGGATGGTCGATTTGGGAGCGCAAACTATTACGATTGTGGACTTACGCCAGAAGTTAATTCCGCAATTACAAACCCAACAGACACACCAAGTTTCTGCGGTTGACACTTCAGGACGCTTTTTACTTCTGACTCAAACGCGGACTGGAGAACTTTGTGGCATTCCTGTGGACAAGCCCCCTGCTTTAATCGATATTCCTTTGGAAGCTGTGCGTCCGGTGCCTTGGTCTTATCGGCAAGTGGCGGAGTTAAACTTTGTTAGCCACATGGCTGTCTTGTCTGTAGCACCAAATGAAGAACCACTCAAAGTCCTGCTTCTAGGCATGAACCAGATATTGGCTGATAAGTTGGGGTTGCCTGGGGCAACTTCAACTTTGGCTTCTGGGTTGACATCATGCGAACAACGGCAAAGATTTCTGCGTTTTTCCTTGGGGAATCAAGGAAGTGGACTATTACCATTCCACTCAGTACTGGACATTATTCATGTCGCTAGCCAAGACATTTCTCCAGCCCCGGCCTTACCAAGTTGGATTTTAGGTTTCTATAATTGGCAACGACAGATGCTGCGGCTGGTTGACTTAGAACATTTGCTTGGTTATGCACCGCTTTTTAAGCGGCAGTCACGACCAGAAAAGCCAATAGTTCTGGTTGTCGAGCTGCAAAATCAGGTAGTCGGGTTTTTGGTCGCTCAAGTCTTAGATGTAGAGTGGCAGGATTTACAGCAAGCACAATCGGCGCCAACCGACTTTTCCCCCAACAAACTACTAAATTTTGTTCGAGGTATTCTGCCAGGCGATCGCTGGATTTTAGACACCAAAGCCATCGCCCAGACATTGCAATGGCAAACCCACTGATTTAACTTGATGCTGCCAAGGAGTTTTCCGTGACGATCGCAACTTTAAACCCGAATTTTGAAACCCAGCCTGACAATCAAATCCAGATAGAAGAAATTTTGGCTAATGTGGCTGTACTCAAAGCAGTCTTTCTATCTGCTAAGGGGCCAAAGGTCGCTCAATTGCAGCAGAAGGTAAGTCAAATCGAAGCTTTTATCCAAGCTTTGGCTAAGGATTCGCCCAGTGATAATGATGACAATGTGCAAAGGGCTTTTCATCTCCAGCGAGAACAACTTGCGGCGATCGAGCGGCAAATGCAGCAGGCAAAAGGTCAAACCGCACTTTTGGAGGCTACAGTCACCGCCCTACGAGGTGTTCTCAACGCCGATCGCGTCCTGATTTACCGTTTTGAGGAAGATAATCGCAGTCGAGCGATCGCTGAAGCCATACAAGCGGGTTGGACATCCCTACTCAACCAATCCCTACCGATAAATTTGTTTGTTACTAAACCCGATGTTGGTGACGGACAACACTTACTCAACAACCTAACTGAAGTATTAGAACTAACTTTGCGCCAACAGCAATTTTGGCAACGCTTTCAGGTGCAAGCTAGCCTGTGCTTGCCTTTGATTGTCAAACAACAGCCTTGGGGTTTGTTAGTTATTCATCATTGCCTTTCACCCCGCAAATGGCAGGAAGCAGAGCGCAGTTTGCTGCAACAAGTCGGAATGATCTTGACAATTAACTTGCACTCGGCTGAAATAGTAGCTCCACCTGCTCAACAACTTGAATCCCTCGATCGGTCTGAGTTACTAGTGCCATTTCAGCAAGTGAGCCAGACTGTAGAAGAAGGAGCAAGAATCGCCGAGTTTGCTAACGAGCATTTAATGTCTATTCAAGATACTGTTGCTATTACTAATAAACAGCTGCAATATCTTAGTGAATTTTGCCAGCAAGCTTCTGGCTTTGTTCGCCTTGTGGAAGGCTTGAGTAGCAAAATTCAGATTTTGTCTTTGAATACAGCCATCGAAGCAACAAAAGCTAGCGAGCAAGAACTAAGTTTGCTAGCTGCTGCCGAACAGGTGGAAATTCTCGCCCGTCAAGCCCGCGAAAGCACGCTCAATATAGAGGAATGGTTCCAAGAACTCCAGGTAGCAGCAGCAGACGTTGCTTCTGCTGTCGAACCGTGCGATCGCCAAATCAGTGCGGGGCTGGAGTCAATCGCGCAAATCCAGGAGCAATTTAGAGCGATCGCCCAGATTGCTGCTAGTAGCCTCAAATCAATAGACCTATGAGCAAAAGTAACTTTTGCAAGAGGGGGAAAGGGACTCATGTTAAAGGGAAAAGGGTTTTTATTAGCCCTTTCCCCTTTACCCCTTACCCTTTTCCCAACTTCTGCAAGAAGTCTAATGTCGAAGCCATAGAATTGTCACAAACCCCATAGAAACTGAGAGTTGCGTTCATGAGTACCGATTTTGTCCCCCAACCGCAGAACGACGATCGCTTTCTAGAAGAAGCGATCGATTTGTTACTGTTCTTGGAGCAGGAGTTGCCTAACTATACAAAAGACAGTAACCCCGGTACAGCTTTGGCTCTCATGGAAGCTGCTGGCTCTCTGCATTCGATTGCTATAGCAGCCGAGCTAGATACCATTGCGATAGTTGCGGCTGCACTAGAAGAGATTTTTCAGCTTTTGCATCAGTATCGGGCAACTATTGACGCCCCCATTGCCTCTTTGTTGTCGGAAGGATTAGATTGCCTACAGATGCTACTGATGGCATTTTTAACAGCCTCGAAAATTGACGAAGTAGAAATTCTCCAGCGTATGTCTGCCATTGTTGCTCGTCTGCAAGCAGAGTTTGGCGATTCCCAAGAAACAAACCTTGAGACATGGGTAGAGCAACCGCAGGAAAATCGATTAGTTATCCAGTTTAGCGATTCCTTGGCCGAGGTCGAATCTTCTGCATCTCTACCAGAGCAAGTTATGGTTGAAGACAAGGAAAGTTTTGACAGGGAACCAATAGCTGAAACTAGCCCTCAGTCTGGTAGCCTTTGTCACGTAGATACCGAGAGACTTCCCGCCAATGTAGGGGAAGTAGTAAACCTGGAGGAGGGAGATTTTCAGGCTTGGTTGGGGGATTTTTTCCTGCCTACTGAAATATCTGAAGCATCCCTAGTTAAATCTTTTGGCGATCGCCATCCACTCTCTTTGCAAGAATCCATTCCTACGATTGTTGCAGCAAGTATTCCAGCCGCCACACCAATCAATATTCAGCATCTCGAACAACTAAACGCGCTCCTTGCAACATTACTAATTAACTACGATCGGCAAGCTTGTCAGGAAGAACAACAGCAACATACCATCGGGCAGTTGCTTCGACAAGTTAAACGATTACAACGCCTGCTGGATAATCTACAGGAATGGTCAGGACGTTTAGCAGCAATTTCAGATACCCTTTCTCCTCTAGCTGCTTCTCGCTCTCACCAATTGTACAGTACTCTGCAATCTGTTTTAGCCCAAGCATCTCAAGTGGCATCAACTGTTCATTCCCTGAATAACGATCATCACCAACTCAAACAAGAACTCATACAGCAGGAAAAGTTGCTTAACCGTTCTGCTGATTTAGTCAAAAAAGTTACAACTATTCCTTTAAAAGTAGCCTTAGAACCGTTGCATCGGCTTTGGTCTCAGTTACAAGCTCTACAAGATAAGTCTGCTAGACTACATTTACAAATTAGCGATATCCAAGTCGATCGCGCGTTTAGCGATCGCCTCCGTATCCTCCTGTTGCATATAAGTTGCTATTTACTAGAGCAAAGTATTGAGTCTTGCCAAACACGCCAACAGCTAAGTAAAAATAGCAACGGTATTATTGAAATTGAAGTTTACCAGCAGGGAAATCAACTGATCGTTGATGGCTGTGATGATGGCGCAGGACTTAACTTATCTCAAATTTATCAACAAGCTTTAGCCCAAGGATTTGCCCTGACAAAACCAGGGGATATCTTACAAGTGACCGAGTTGGTACTTGAACCAGAGGTTTCATCTGTTTTGTGCGATCATGCTGCCTTAGAGTTAGGAGCAGAATTAACTGAAGTTTGCAAGCAATTAACAGCTATTCAAGGAAGAATAGTATTGAAGTCTAAAGCTGGACATGGTACAGCCTTCTCGCTGCAAATTCCCCTCGAACAAAAAATTGCTCAACTGATTGTCTGTCAAGCTAACTCCAGAGTCTATGCATTTGTTGCCGATTCCGTAGAGCAGATTTGTCTATCCCAGTCCGAACAAATTCTCCAAACTCAAGCGGGACGCATGTTATTTTTGCAGTCTTCTGGCGGTTCCAGTGGCTTCCTTCGTGGCGGTAGCGAGCATCCGACAACGGAAATGCTCGTCCCTATCCACTTACTAACTGATGTGCTGATTTGTCCTAACCACCTTCCCAGCCCAGTTACTACTTACAGTACAGATACACTAAATGCTTTCAAGCAGGATAAGCCGTTATTAGTATTTCGTTACTTAGACAAACTATGTGCTTTAGAAGTAGATTGCATCATCGGTAAGCAATCCTCTGCAATCCATCCTCTAGGGGAAGCAATCCCAGTTGCTCCTTATATCCAAGGAACTAGCGTTTTTGCCAATGGGCAACTTGGCCTGGTTTTGGATGGTCAACTTCTCACAAAATCTCTAACTTGAACGGTATTGATCTTTAACCTCAATTAAATTAATTACTCTACTCAGCGTTTTATATTTAATCATGTCTAACTACTTATCAAGTCAAGACTTATGCAAACAATAGCCCAAACCCTTATTTTCACGTAGCGGTAATTCATGAATTAGCGAATCAAGTGTGGGTTTTGCGTAATATCATGTCCGGTTAATTAGTTATGATTCCCACAGCCATTGCACCCCACCCCCAACCCCTCCCCTTACCAACGGGAGGGAGCAAAAGCGCAGCTTTGGCGGGGTGGGGTTCAGGGTTTAATAAGTATAGCTGGGGAC
>NZ_JAECZC010000054.1:0-9502 GCF_016056305.1 Amazonocrinis nigriterrae CENA67
GAGCAGGGGTGCAGGGGAGCAGGGGAGCAGGGGAGAAATAACTAATAACAATTCCCAATTCCCAATTCCCAATTCCCAATTCCCAATTCCCAATTCCCAATTCCCAATTCCCAATTCCCAATTCCCAATTCCCAATTCCCAATTCCCAATTCTACTTACTTTGGCAAAACCAAGCTTTGACGTGCAGTACGCTTGCGATCGCTTTTTCGAGTACCTCCAGCCATTTGATATTCGTGGCTATTGTTACCATATTTGTAAGCAATACCACGCAATATTTTCTCTGAATAGTCTGCTAAATCTTGTTCATTTTCGACTATCTGGGTTCGTAAGACATCGATAGTAGAGAGGATAGTATTGTATGTTTCTAGGAATTTTCTGAGGCTGTCAATTTTTTCAGTATAATCTTTAACTGTTAATCCTTCTCCGACATCGAGAGTTGGACTAATAGATTTAATGCTTGCTAGACGTGTTTCAGCTTTGCCCAAAGTACGTGAACTGCGTTTTTGTCTTGCCATAATTAATACTCATTCTCTAAACTACTGTTAACTCTATAGTGGACAATTGTTGAAAAAGTTGTCATACGTGAAATTGTTGATTTTTCTGAAAGAACCTAAAGTTTAAGTTCTTTAGAGCATTTTTTGCTAATTGAAACCACATTTGTTGCAGAAGTACAGCACTGCTGCATTGGTGTTAAGTTATGGCAGGGGACTGGGTGAAAAGTCTTTTTAAGGAAAGATGTTGTTACACAAGTCTGTTTCTAATAAGGTCAAGGCGGAAGTTGCTACAGGCTGCGCGAAACACGCAAACGTGAAGACGGAAGTTGCTGCAAGGAAGGCGGAAGTTGCTACAGGCTGCGCGAAACACGCAAACGTGAAGACGGAAGTTGCTGCAAGGAAGGCGGAAGTTGCTACAGAGAAGGTTGGAATTTGAATATCGCCCCGGAAGTTTCCCGAAAGTAAGATATTATCGCAGTAGCAATAATTGATTTCTGGTTGCAAAGCTAATTGCTCTTTGTACCAATGTCATCGCAGAGGGTGCGATCGCTCTTGCTCACATTGGGATTTGACTCTAGATAAGGACGTAGCCAATTGCAACTGTAGCTTATTAGATCCTCAAGGCTACCAGAAGTGATTAAATTCTTAAGTTGATTTGGGTATATATTCCAGAGTTTGACAGTATTGTCAGCACTAGCAGAAGCGATGGTTTTGCCATCGGGGCTGAATGCTACGCCATAGACTTCACTGCTATGCTTGTTGAAGGTGATGATTTCCTGACCTGTAGCCGCATTCCAGAGTTTCACGGTTTTGTCAGAACTAGCAGAAGCAATAGTCTTGCCATCCGAGCTAAATGCTACGCCCCAGACCACAGAGTTATGCCCGTTGAGGGTGGTAATTGTCTTACCTGTAGCCACATTCCAGAGTTTCACGGTATTGTCAGCACTAGCAGAAGCAATAGTCTTGCCATCAGGGCTAAATGCTACGCCCCAGACCGAATTACTATGCCCGTTGAAAGTGGTAATTGTCTTACCTGTAGCCACATTCCAGAGTTTGACGGTTTTGTCAGAACTTGCAGAAGCGATAGTCTTGCCATCAGGGCTGAATGCTACGCCCCAGACCCCATCACTATGTTCGTTGAGGGTGATGATTTCCTGACCTGTAGCCGCATTCCAGAGTTTCACGGTTTTGTCACCACTAGCAGAAGCGATAGTCTTGCCATCAGGGCTGAATGCTAAGCCCCAAATTCCATTGCTATGCTTGTTGAGGGTGGTAATTTTCTGACCTGTAACTACATTCCAGAGTTTCACTGTATTATCAGCACCAGTAGAAGCAATAGTCTTGCCATCAGGGCTGAACACTATGCCCCAGACTTCACTGCTATGACCCTTTAAGGTGGTGATTTCCTCACCTGTAGCTGCATTCCAGAGTTTCACGGTTTTGTCAGAACTTGCAGAAGCAATGGTCTTGCCATCCGGGCTGAATGCTACGCCCCAGACGACAGAGTTATGCCCGTTGATGGTAGTGATTTTCCCATCTGTAGCTGCATTCCAGAGTTTCACGGTTGTGTCAGCACTAGCAGAAGCGATGGTCTTGCCATCCGAGCTGAATGCTACGCTATAAACTGTATTGCTATGCCCGTTGAGGCTCGTGATTTCCTGACCTGTAGACGCATTCCAGAGTTTCACGGTTTTGTCAGAACTTGCAGAAGCAATGGTCTTGCCATCCGGGCTGAATGCTACGCTCAAGACCTTACTGCTATGACCCTTTAAGGTGGTAATTTCCTGACCTGTAGCCGCATTCCAGAGTTTGACAGTATTGTCAGCACTAGCAGAAGCGATGGTCTTGCCATCCGGGCTGAATGCTACGCCATAGACCGCATTACTATGCCCGTTGAAGGTGGTGATTTCCTGACCTGTAGACGCATTCCAAAGTTTCATGGTTTTGTCCCAACTAGCAGAAGCGATAGTCTTGCCATCAGGGCTGAATGCTACGCCCCAGACCAAATTACTATGCCCGTTGAGGGTGGTGATTTTCTTACCTGTAGCCACATTCCAGAGTTTGACGGTATTGTCAGCACTAGCAGAAGCGATAGTCTTGCCATCAGGGCTGAATGCTACGCCATAGACTTCACTGCTATGACCCTTTAGGGTGGTGATTTTCTTACCTGTAGCCGCATTCCAGAGTTTGACGGTTGTGTCAGCACTAGCAGAAGCGATGGTCTTGCCATCCGGGCTGAATGTTACACTCCAGACCGGATAGGTATGCTCCTTTAGAGTGATGATTTCCTTACCTGTAGCCGCATTCCAGAGTTTCACAGTTTTGTCCCAACTAGCAGAAGCGATGGTCTTGCTATCGGGGCTAAATGCTACGCTATAGACTAATGTGCTGTGTCCCTCCAAGCGGTTTTGCTCTTGAATATTGTAAATTGCTTGTTTTAGTGCAACTACAGCTTGCTGGTTAGCTGTTTGTTCTAAATTGGCATCCTTGACTGGTCTACCTGAAAGTTGTCTACCTGACTGTAGAGCTGCAACTAAAGCCTCAAAATGCTTGTTAGACAGTAGGAAAGTTTCAGAGGTTTGCGCCAGAGCAATGACACTTTGTTGTGTTTTTTGTATTGCTTCCTTGGCTTTGTTTTGAGCGTTATACCATTGATAAACCGCAAAAATAGCTACACCAGCTAACCCAATACTAAACATGGTGACAACTCGATTTTGCCGTCGTGCTGCTTTGAGCTTTTCTTGTTGGCGTTCTTTCTCTTCTCGAACTAGCTTATCGCGCCGTTCTTGACTCTTCTGAATGTACTCTTCGGCTACTCCATTCAGCATTTGCCAATCGCCAAACTTAGTTAAATATAACTCTGCTACTGCCAACCTGTCATTTTGTCTGAGGAATCCTGGCTTTTTCTCATTTTTCTCCCATTCTTGGGCTTCTGCTTCAATCTGTCGTTCAATGCCTATTCCCCACTTATATTCCTCTTTCCAATCCCGCAACTTTTTCCAGTGGCGGATTAAGGCTTCGTGGACAACATCTAAAATCACATCTTGGGAATCTGGCTCATCTGTCTTGGTAATTAATCGTGCGTCTTTAGCGGCTAACTTATCGCTTACCTGCTGCAAAAGTTCTAGGGAATGATGGGAATTAACCAACTCGCGTAAGCGCACGCGCCGCCTGACATCTATGGTTTCTCCCATTTGCGTCAATTCTAAAAAAATTCGCCGCGCCACAGTTTGTTCTGTGAGTGAAAGACTTTCATAAACTGCATCGGCGCGTTTTTGGAGTGTTCCTTCAACACCGCCTAAATCCTGATAAGTTTTGAGGCGGAGAAACTCATCACCTTGTTTTCTCGACTCCCGCCACAATTCTGTCAAAGTATACTGTAGCAGAGGTAAACTGCCAGGGTAATCTTCAACATCGTTAATTAGTTGCTGTTTTAATGTTCCTTCTATGCCTAACCCTACCCATTCAGCCGGTTTAGTAATTGCTTCTTCCAGTTCCTCACGGTTTAAGTGTTCGACGTTGATGTAAGGTTTATCTATTCTTTCGGCAAATTCGGGATATTCTCGCAATCTTCCCCGAAAATCCGATCGCATCCCTAACAAGATACACAGGTTATCTGTAGCGTCAATTAATGCTATCAAACAGTCAAAGAATTCTTGACGCTGACTGTCATTGCACATAGTGAAGCATTCTTCCAACTGGTCGATAATCAAAATCACTGGTGTGGTTAATGCTTGTAACCTCTTTGCGATGACATGAGCGATATCACGGTTCTCACTTGGTTGCAATACAGTTGGAACCCCACCCCGCATTTGCTCACGCAAATCCTCCCCTCCCCGTTCACGGGGAGGGGTTGGGGGTGGGGTTGCTGTTGTCTCTGGAAGAGAAAAATTAGGCAAGGAAACTGCAAAAGCTTGCTTTAAACTTTCCACAGGAGTTTCTTGCGGTGTAAATGGAGTAATATAAGTCCAGCGATCGCTTAGAGGAATCTCTTGTCCTAACTTTAGCTGATACAGTAACCCAGCCCTTAACAAAGATGATTTCCCACTACCGGAAGCTCCTAATACTGCAATTAAGCGATGATGATTTCTTACCTGTGCAATCAATTGTTGAGTTAGCGCACTCCGCCCAAAAAAGACCTCAGCATCTTGTTTGTTCTCGCTAAAATACAACAGGGAACGATAAGGACATTGATCCTGAAAGCTTTGTTGCGGAAATTTTGTGGTTAGCGGAATTGCTCGCTGGGAATTAGCAATTAAGGGACGCTGGGCTGTTTGAGCCATGCGCTTTTTGATGAAATCTGCTAATTTGTGGCTATTGATGATCCCATCTGGGTCTTTTTGTGGGTTTAATCCTTCAATTAACGCCTGTGTCAATAACCCCTGTGTGTGGGGGATTTCTATTCCAGTTTCATAGGAACGAGTGGCGGTAATCAAACAGTAATCTTTGTTTGTGGGAATAAATTTCAACAATTCCCCACCATAGCAACAATCTAGCCAGACAATCACTCGTTTAGCTTGGCTTGTTTGTAATTCCTCTCCCAACCAACTTAGAGGTATACCATAGATTTGTTCTCCAGGTAGAACATCGCTGGTAGCCAAAAAGACTTCTTCCTTTCCCGCCACAGTTTTACACCATCCATGTCCAGAAAAGAAAAATAACGCTGTTTCTGGGATAGGATTGGGAGGTGGAGGATTGAAGAGATTAGCGATCGCTTCAAGCAATTCTTGCACCCTTACCGCCCCTTGTGGGTCAATTTTACTTTGTCCCTTCTGGTTTAAGGTTCTAGGTAAACACTGAGCGCGAAAAGGTCTATAACCGTATTGTTCTAATTGTTCTGCAATTCTTTCTGCATCTTCTGCTGCTGCTGTTAGCGGCTTTAAGGTGGTGTAGTCTGGATAATAATTAATCCCAATAACTTGAGCTGCCCATTCCGATGCCATTGTTCTTACCTGACTAACCCTGAGAACTTTGTGTTGAACTGTAGGCAAAATTTGTCCACAGCTGAAATTTATTTTGCAGCTTTCTATTCACTAGATTATCTCTTGTAGAGATCAAAAACAAAAATTTAAATAAAAGTCATATGTGAAACTTGCATTTTCAAGATAAATACTTAAGCTAATTAGTGATGAGCAGCAAAGAAAGAATAGTTATTCTTTAATATTAAGTGCTAATCAATACTTATAATTTAAACCATAGATAAGCAAACACTTCAGCATATATGATTGCCAACCTTGACTGCCTAGCAATTAACCTGTAATTTTATAAGTAATTTGGCTGAGAAAATTTAGAAAAAAATTACCTGAATTTGTGAGAGTTAGCTACAATTACAATTGCAAATAACCATTGTTAAAAAAGATATTAATTTAGAAACTTAGTCGTACTTAGTTCAGTATGGTGCGTTACGGCTATGTAAAGATTTGAAAATTTTAGATAGTATCAGTTAGCTGTAAATCCCAGCAAATGAAATACTTTTTGCCTGTGTTAACGCAGTCTAAGCTGGAATATCTCTTTATAAATCATCTTTGAAATATGTCTATACTAGCTATAGTGAGTTTGACATAAAGACCATGAAAGTAAATGACAATACTATTATGGCTTTTCTTCTAGCTTTCCAAGGCTTAAATACTTCCCTCAGCCAACAAGAAAGACATAATTTAAAGGAACTTGCCAAGCAATTAGACTCTCAGCCAAAAGCTTGGGAAAATTATATTAAAAAACATTTGCTAGAGATAATTGCTGCTAATCCTGAATTAAATCAAGCTTATCAATTTTATAAATCTCAACTGGATACAATAGAAGAGATTCCTAACTATTTAATGCCTACGGAAGCTGAAATTAGTAGGCTCAATACTCTTGATAATGCTCCTATCACTAGAGGGTTTAAACCCAAATCAGAGGCTATAGACTATGAAACGCAAATAAATAATGTTGCAGTCATTGTTGGTAGTTCTGAGCAACCAGAAGAAACAGTTAAACAGGTCACTTTTCTGGATAAATGGAAACAATTTTTATCCCGGTCTCATTCTCTAAATTAGTTTTCCTTTGCTCATGAGCGATTTAATCTATCCTACTCTCGATTTATTTTTATATACTTTAAAAAGTCCTTTAAACGCCACTGAAGAAGAAATACAAAAAAACAAAGCAACTTTTTTAGCACAATTACCACCTGATACTCAATTCAACGATGCTGACATTGAAATTGAGTATTTAGAACTAACGTATCCTCCTCAAATTGACTTGCAGCCAACCAAGGAAATTTTAGAAGGATACTATTATACTGTGAGAATAAATGATACTTATGGCTTGCAAATTGATTGCTCCTTTAAAAATCAACTTGAAGCTCAATCAGCTAAATATTTTGAAATTTTAAAAGCTGAAATCACCCAAAAACTAAATTCACCACTATCTACAATTGGACAAACTTGGATGCTTTCTGGCTGGCTACCAGGTAACTCGCCTCGAAATCCTGAAGATATAGCTAAAGATTGCTATTGTGCTTTATTTACAGGTTCTTGGCAGCCAAATAGAGGTAGATTTTTAGACGCTACAGTTTTTGAGTTATCGCAGACAGATAACTTCAATCAGAGCATAGTTAATGTAAATAATCATATAAATCATAACGCACACCATGTAATTATTGCGATTTATCCTAATCGAGACAGTGCAGAAAAGGCTGCGGAATTTTATAGCGATTGGATGGGATTGTTTTGTTATCGCAGTAAGATTACCTGGGCTTATTGGCAAAGTCGTTTAGCCAAAGAATCTCTGGTCAACCATTTTCACAAAGTTGATAAAAATAGACAAGTTATCAATCAAAAGCACGATTCCCAAGAAAAGCAAAATATTGCAAATTCTCAAACAATATTAAATAATATTGATAATATTCTTCAAAAATATACAATAGATTTACTAAATCTGTCTTTTCAAAAACAAACGATTGAGATTAATTTAGCGAATTATCAAATTCGCTTGGCTTTGATTAAAGAGAAAGCAGGTAAAAATAATCAACTAGATTTTTTAGAAAAGTTTAGCAACCTAGCTCAGAAAAAATATTTACCGCAAATTACCAAAGATATCGAAAATATGCAGCTGGGGTTGCAACTTTTGGAAGATACAATTAACGCTACTCGCAGTCGTATAGAAGTCGAGAAATTAGAACGCGATCGCAACTTTCAAGAGCTTGTAGCTGTAGCTGGTGCTGGGATAGTAACGGTATCTCTAATAAAAGATACGGCAAAAGATTGTAAAGATATTTTTCAGCAAGTTCAGTTTTTTTGCAAATACCCTCTCAGTGCCAGTCTCATGCTTGGAATCATTGTTAGTTTTGTGGTTTGGTGGCTGAGAAAACGATGGCGATATTGAGAATCAGTAGGGCGGTGCAATTAAAGTGTCAGTTGTCAGTGGTCAGTTGTCAGTTGTCATTAGTTATTTATAGTCCCAATGCCCAATGACGGCAGGTGCTTCAAGTCGGCAAAGCCGCCCAACGCACTGCCTCCCCCATGCCCAATTCCTCATTCCCAATGTCCCATTCCCGTATATAATTTTCCCAAATATCAGGGTGAATTCCATTGGTGCAGCAATCAGAAATCCAAGAAACTTCGTCTATGCAGGCAATTTGGCGGGTACTGGGGAGTTTGAAAGCTTACCCTTGGACAACGCTTGGAGCTTTAGTTAGTTTGTTGTTATTGACACTTGCTAATGCTCTGACCCCGCAACTATTTCGCTGGGGAATCGATCACGGTATTGCCAAACAAAATTTACAAATTGTACTTTACAGCGCTGCTTGGATGGTAGTTGCTGCTGTAGCTCGCGGTGTGTTTAACTTTGGGCAAAGCTATTTAGCAGAGGCTGCATCTCAAGGTGTGGCCTATGATTTACGCAACAAAATTTTCAGCAAAATTCAAAATCTCAGTTTCAGCTTTCATGACCAAGCACAAACTTCCCAACTACTAACCCGGATGACCAGTGATATTGAGCAGATCCGCACATTTGTGGGTACTAACCTGATTCAGGTGATTGGTGGAGTTGTCACATTAGTGACAATTGCGGTGATTTTGCTGCTGATGAACTGGCGGCTGGCGTTAATTACTTTGACGGTGGTGCCTTTAACGGGATCGTTGATGGTGCGATTTATCAGCCGCAATAGTGTACTGTACGAGCAGATTCAACAACAACTGGGTGATTTGAATGCTGTATTACAAGAGAATTTAGTGGGAATACGGGTGGTAAAAGCTTTTGTGCGGGAATCTGCCGAAAGGTCGCGTTACACGAGCTTGAATGATAGCCTGCTTAAGGCAAACATGAAGACCATTCGCGCTATCCGTAATACCTTCCCGTTTATTTTTTTGTTAAGTAGTTTGGTAACGTTGGCAGTTTTCGGTTTTGGAGGGGCGCAGGTAATTGGGGGTCAGTTCTCTATTGGTGAACTGGTAGCGTTTAATTCCTATCTAGCATTGATTCTGCAACCGATTTTATTGATTGGATTTGCTGCACCTGCCATTGCTAGTGCAGCTGCTTCTGCCCAACGAGTGTATGAAGTGGTTGATGCAGAAGTGGAAATTCGCGATCGCTCTGGTGCCATCTCCTTTGATACTTGTGGTGGTAGAATCACCTTTGAGAATGTTTCCTTTCGCTATCCCGGCTCGACAACCGAAGCCCTCAAAGGAGTTTCCTTTGAAACCAAGCCCAAGGAATTGATCGCCGTGTTGGGGATGACAGGTTCGGGAAAAAGCACAATTATGAATTTGCTTGCCCGCTTTTACGATGTGACAGGGGGAGCGATTCGCATTGACGGGCGGGATGTGCGGGATTTTACACTGAAAAGTTTAAGAAGTCATATTGGCATTGTCTTCCAAGAAACCACATTGTTTTCCGGGACTATCCGCGAAAATATTGCCTATGCCAAACCCAACGCACTGCTAGAAGAGGTAATTTCAGTAGCCAAAACTGCCCAGATTCATGATTTTATCGCCAGCTTGCCCGATGGCTACGAGACGATTGTCGGT
>NZ_JAECZC010000054.1:10261-49007 GCF_016056305.1 Amazonocrinis nigriterrae CENA67
AATTGGCTGGTCGATTGATCATATGATTGCACAGGGAAATTTGCCAGGACTGCTACTAACACTAGGATTACTAGCAGTAATCTATAGTATTGCTGTCTGGGCAACGCGGGGTCAAATTATTCGAGTCGGCTGGATTATGCAGCGGTTGCTGGCGCAATTGCGGCAAGATATTTTTACTAAAATTCAGAGTTTGCCACTCAGCTTTTTTGATCGTAGCGAAGCTGGTGATTTAATGAGCCGCCTGCTAAATGATGTTAATACTGTCAATCAGGCATTTGGACAGACCATTGCTCAAATGCTGGGTAACTTGTTGAGTTTGGTGGGCATTGTCATTGCTATGCTTTCGATTAACCTGCGGCTGGGGTTGTTAAGCAATTTGGTTGTGCCACTGATGATTTTGACCGCAAGCATATTTACGCGTTGGGCAAGAGCAAAATTTCGTGTTACACGCCAGACAATTGGTGAACTTTCTGCCAAGTTGGAAGAAGACATTGGCAGTGTGCGAGAAGCGCAAGCATTTAATCGGGTACAAATCAATATTGAACAATTTAACATTCTCAATGCTGCTAATCGTGATGCCAATGTGGAAGCAGTGGCAATTACTGCTGCATTTTTGCCATCAATCGATTTTCTCAACACCCTAGCAACGGCGGGTGTGCTGGCTTATGGTGGCTATCTTGCTGTGACGGGTGAAGCAACAGTAGGTGTGGTGACATCGTTTTTACTGTATGTGCAGCAGTTCTTCCGCCCGATCCAAATCCTTAGCCAGTTTTATACCCAAGCTCAATCTGCTTTTGCAGGATTAGAGAGGATCTTTCTGTTGCTGGATGAACCCTCGCAACTGAATGATGCACCTGATGCTGGGGAAATGCCCCCAATTCAGGGTGAGGTGAGATTCGAGAATGTGACCTTTGGCTACAACCCACAGCGACTTGTGCTGAAAGGAGTAAATTTACACGCTACTCCCGGACAAATGGTGGCGTTAGTAGGGCCGACTGGTTCTGGTAAAACTACGATTATTAATTTAATCTTGCGCTTCTACGATGTGTCTGGTGGTGCTGTCAAAATTGATGATGTAGATGTGCGTACTGTCACGCAGGCAAGTTTGCGGCGTCAGATTGGCATTGTTTTGCAAGACAATATTTTGTTTAGTGGTACTGTTGCAGAAAATATTGCCTTTGGCGCACCCTATGCCACCCAAGCTGAGATTGAAGCGGCTGCACAGATGGCGAATGTGCATGAATTTATTACTTCACTGCCACAAGGTTATACAACTGTGTTGGGTGAACGGGGTGCGCCTCTCAGCCAAGGACAACGGCAACTAATTAGTATTGCACGAGCGGTGTTGATTAATCCGAGAATTTTGATTTTGGATGAAGCAACCAGCAGTATTGATACTCGTACAGAAGCCTTGGTGCAAACTGCGATCGCTCGTTTACTACAAAATCGTACCAGCTTTGTAATTGCCCATCGTCTGAGTACAGTTACCCAAGCTGATCAGGTGTTGGTGATTCAGCTTGGACAAATTGTCGAACAGGGAACTCATGCTGAACTCATGGCGCAACAAGGTGTCTATGCAAACCTTTATGCACTTCAGCTAGGTGCGTGAATCACAAGTGCTTCTAGCTCAAAAATGATAGTGGCAGTCAGTTTTAAAAGGCTGACTGTTTTTTTATTGCACTAACTAAGCTGAATTACAAATTGGTATTCAGTATCGTACATATACACTATACAATTTTTGATTTTTTCAGTTATCTTTAAGTATCTGTCAAGTTAAATATATGACTACAATAAACTCGCAGTAAACGGCTTCAACGCCCATATTACGTAAATCACGTAAATTACATATAGTTAATTTTTACAGTGCGTAAATCCTACAGGTATAAAGTAAAAATGAAAGATATCATTGCATTAATTAAGAAGAAGGAGCAAGAATTTGCCGATTTACCCTTATTTCATTTTATGAAAGACACAAGTATAGACCCCAGCATCAGATTATCTTGGATTCCAGGTCTGACTCATCTGCCAATGGGATTTAAAGATTTGAGCAAACACAATTTTCGGAAAGAGCCAACAAATGACCCAATTCAAGAAATCATTAATATTCACACTTATGAAGAGGATGATCACAGTCAGTGGTTTCTAGAAGACCTTGATAAAATAGGGTTAAATCAATCATTTAAATTAAGTGATTCTATTAGATTTCTTTGGAGCGAAGAAACGTATAAAACACGCCTGATTTGCCGTCAAATTGCAATGTATACTTTTCAAGCTGAGCCTGCCGTCGTGCTAGCAGCAATTGAGGCCATAGAGGCAACAGCGTATGTAACTTTCGCTGTTACTGCACAAGTAACACAGGAACTACAAAAAATTACTAATCAAGATTTCCGCTATTTTGGACAGTATCACTTATCCGCAGAAACCGAGCATTGTGTAAAAATCACTCATTTGCATGAGTTAATCCGAGATATACAACTGACACAAGAGCAAAAAGCTAAAGCTATCAAGGTGGTACAGAAAATATTTGAAATTTTTTCAGAAAGTATGGATGAAATGATGGCATATGTAAAAAAGCGGCATGGTTCAAAAATTGGGAATTTTGGGTTACAAAAGCAGGAAAAAACTAGCCATTTGAGAATGATCAACTAAAAGCTAAAAGTGGTACGAATAGTTCCTATGAAGATATCGTCATTTCTAGAAATGTGTCCTGGGTCAGTGACAATAAAAAAGCCAGGAGTAATGGCAATGTTATCGTTGACTAGGTAGCGGTAGAATACTTCATAATGTGTTGAATTACCACTATCGACATCTGCAACTAATATGCCGTTATTTAACTTTGGTGGTAGACCTACTAGTAACCCTAATAAATCTCCTTTTCTGCCAAAGGGGTCATATATACCTAAAGATGCTGTGTAGGTGCTGCTGAGGATAACGGCATCTGATTTTAGGGAATTAGTCACCATTACACCTCCCCAAGCGCCAAAAACTAGTTGATTAGTTAATTGCCATTTAATGCTGGCATTGATGGCATGAATTTGAGATGGTTCGTTAATTCCCCCTGAAGTGTCTGCATTACTGCTGCCTGTACCTGTATCTAATTGACCGTTACTAGAATAAGCATTTACATAAGCCAAACCAGTAATTAAAGAGGGAGTTGGTTTATATAATAGCTGCACTCCCAAGGCACTATGGTCTGCACCAAATATGCCTTGGTTACTATCGCTACTAGTTCTGGTACCATAGGCGAATTGTAAGCGCAGTTGATCGTTAACTAACCAGTCAAAGCCTAAACCAGCATCCAGACTGCCAATTTTCAAGATGGGAGTTGAGCCTGCAAATAGGGAAATTGCTCCTTGGCCAGCATCAGCATAGGGTGAGTTAACGCTGAGAACACTGCTTAAGCTAAATCCTACAGGTTTGAAGGTAAAAACTACGCGATCGCTTAGTGCTGCAACGCGATATTCTATAGAATCTACCCTCACCTGATTATCATAATCTGCTTGCCAAGCCAGCCTGGCCATATTGGTGTTAAATGCTTTAGGATTGCTAAAGCTATCATCAGCAGAATTGCCTGTCACCAATGCCACTCGAAAACGGTCTTTGCCAGTGAAAGAAGAAACGAGTTGCAGTTGTGTGAGGTGAGTCAGAATTGTGTTGGCTTGTCCTTGGCCTGGGGGGTCGCCACCAGAACCGACCGCTAGTCCAAAAATGGCTTGTCCTGCCAATATAACTGTAGTCGAAAATTGCTGTGCTTCTATGTTTGCATTCCGTGCTTCTAGGGTGTCAATTCTACTTGTTAAAGTGGCTAATTCTGAGGCAAATTCTTCTCTGAGATTTTGTAATGTTACCAAGTCTTCTTTTTTGATTTTATCTGTTAAACCAGCAGCAATTAATTCATTAATTTTATTTAATACTGCATTTAAACCTGCGGCAAATTCGTAGCGTGTTAAGGCGCGATCGCCTTTAAAGGTGCCATCAGGATAACCAGCAATTCCACCATAACGTTCTACTAATGATTGCAAGGCAACAAAAGCCCAATCACTAGGTTGCACATCAGATAATTGAGATACTGATGTTACCCTTTCCATGCTGCTATCGGCAAGAGGTTGAGTATCAGGCTGCTGAGCATTTTCGCTATGGTGTGTATTGACAGAAATCAATTCTGGTGTTAATTTTTCTTCTAAATTTTCTGCCAATGCAGGTGCAGCTAATAACAATAATGCTGCTCCTGATAGAAGCAATATTTTTTTTCTATTCATAGTCACCACTCACACCTGATATTAAAGAAGTATGCTAAAAAGTTAAGTTTTAGACGCCAGTGTAAAAAAAGAATAAAAATTCAAACTTTTCTAGAGGTTATAACTAGAGAATTTTTAATTGTACCTAGCAGTACTAGCGATCGCGTGCAACGCCAGTTGTCAAACTACCACGATAAGGTATTCCTTCTTGAGGTGCGTCGCCGTTGACACCGAAGACTTCAATTTGAGTTATTTGACCGTTAGCGTTGAGTACTGAAGCACTGGCATTATTACCGCTCAAACCAGCTTGATTCTTGATACCTGTGTTGTCGTTAATGGTGACTGTACCTTTATCAAAATCGACTGCAATTCTAGTTGGGGATCTTGGATCACTATCAGGGATAAAAACAGCAGTATTGCCTTCTCTTCTGTAAAAAGTGCCAGTAACAACTTGCGGGTTGACAATTCTGATAGAAACTGGTGGCCGAGGATTTAAATCACCTTCTGTGCCATTGAGTGCATCTGCGAGAAAAGTTCTAGTAAATCCTTTAAATCTTTTTGCTTGATTTTTCAATGAAGCTAAAGTTTCATTGCGAACAGCGTTGAGCGTTTCCTGAACTGGAGTAGATTCTTGGGCGACTAAATTTTCTTGCCCTGGCCCTAAACCAGAGGTGAGTGAAATAGTTTTATAAAATGCTGGTAGGTCGAATTCTTGTACTTTACCTACCAATCCATTTTTAACTGCTACTGTCTGCCCACCTTGCAAGGCAACAGTTTTTTTACCTTGAGAGTCGGATATTTTAATATCTCCATCAGTGAGAGCAAAAACTTGTGTGGCGTTGCGTGTATCATCGTGTATGACCATGACTGCACTGGCTTTTTGTGCTGGCAGAAATAAATCGTTATTTTGGCTGATTTTGCTGCTTTTACTCATAGCAATCAGCGCCAGATTATGCTTTATTTGAGATGCGGTGGTTGCAGGACGTGCTGCGAGGATACTAATTTGACTTTGTGGCGTTTCTACTTCAGTCCCTACACTACCAGGCGGACTCAAAATTAAAGCAGTACCATTTTCCAATTTAAATATCATTTCGTTCAGGGCGATGAGATTTCGTAGCTTAAAGCGACGCAACCCTGGTTCAAATCGAAAGGTACTACTTTGGTCTACTCGAATCAAAGATTTATCGTTAAAGAATAATTGAGCTTCAGAACTTGCACCAGTTCTAACTGCATCGCGAGGCACTATGATATCTTTGGGTTGTGCTGGGCGTCGAGTTTGGTTTTGCAGCAGTAGTTCAACAATCTTGATTAATTTGTAGACTTCAGCACGGGTTAGCAACTGGTCTGATTGAGCTAGCACTGGAGTCATCGAAGACAATGTTAGTACTGTGCTAACAATTAACTTTTGAGTTAATGACCAAATCCGCTGCCTCATCACACTTTACCTTGCGTAACCATGTAAGATTTACTTATTATGCTAGTTTGTATACTACATAGACCATAATCTTTTTTCCAAAGAATTAATATTACGTTTGGTGAATAGCAAAATCCTCCCAGCGATTGCTAGGAGGACTTTTTGGTTAGTTGTCAGTTGTCAGTTGTCAGTTGTTAGTTGTTAGTTGTCAATAGTTATTTCTCCCTCATCTCCCTCATCTCCCTCATCTCCCTCATCTCCCCACAGCGCAGGCTCAAGGTTTGATTAGACGACGCACGGCTTGTTCTATATCTTCTTCTTTAATTAAAGATTCTCCTACAAGTACGGCATGTATACCAGCATCGGCTACTAGTGCTAAATCAGCATGGGTATACAAGCCTGACTCACTGACGACAACCACACCCAAGTTTTGCAATTGCGATCGCCTGGCTGCCATTAATCTTTGAGTTGTACTGATATCGATAGTAAAATCTTCTAAACTTTGATTATTAATTCCTACTAAGCGGATGTCGTCTAACTTGAGTACCCGATCTAGTTCTGTCAAGTTATGAACTTCCACTAAGGCATTCATTCCTAAATAATGAATTATTCGCAATAAGTCTTGTAGTTCTCGGTCTGTGAGAATGGCGGCTATGAGTAGCACAGCGTCTGCGCCTGCTGCCCGTGCTAAATAAATTTGGCAGGGGTCAATGATAAACTCTTTGCATAATAGGGGCAATGATAAACTCTTGCGAATTGTACGCAGATTTTCAAAACTGCCATGATAAAATGATGAGTCGGTGACAACTGATATACAAGCTGCACCACTATGCTGATATGCTTTTGCGATCGCTAATGGGTCAAAATCTGTTCTAATTATTCCATAAATTGGTGAAGCTTTCTGGACTTCTGTGATCAAGCTGGGTCGGTAAGGACTTTGTTGCAAGGCAGTCAATAAATCTCGCACTGTTGGCGCAGCAGTTAGCTGGCGTTGCAAAGAAGCTAAAGACATCTGTTGATGCATGTGTACTACTTCCTGCTTTTTGTGCCACACAATCTCTCTGAGAATGGGATGCAGTCGGCTATTAACAGGAGTACGTGGGTAAATCATAAGCTGCGACAAATCGGGAGATGGAGTGACTCAGAAAGTATGAAGTCAGATCAATTTTTTTTGTTTTTAGAGCCTAACCCAATTGGATTTCATATCATAAGCTTCTAATTTTTGATTTTTACTCTCAGTGTCATTGGCTTTGGAACTTTCAACTAGGCAGTTGTTTTTCAGGAGTCGAATGTAGGTGCGGTATGGTATGTAGTCTATGGGGTTGTAGCCAGAAAAACGCAGAATTAAAACACATGCCCAAGAATACTTGCCGGCAATAATTGCTTTCACAATTTGTTCAATTTGTTCGGCATTGATTTTTTTCCCTGTTTGTGCATTGCAATTGTAATCGGTATGATGCATGGTGTTCCCTCTTTTATTAAACTTGTAGGCTCAAAATCAAGAACTGTTTCGCAGTCCCTAGTTTCCAACTTGCGTGCGTCTGTCGGTAAAGGGCGATCGCGCAGCAGCTCCTCATGAGCGACTGGCTCATCAGTACCCTGTTACTTTCAAACCAACTCGATGATTTCAACAAACAGAGTTTGATACTACAGACTGAGATTAATCAGCGTAAAACGCAGTTCAAGCAAAATATATACTGGCGCACAGTAAGAGTGAATATATATTGCAAATTGATTTTGAAAGTAGGGGAGAATTTAACTAGTCAGCATTTTTATCTGCCTCTTAAATATCCAGTTAAACCAACCCCTACAGATGAACCGTGTTGCAGAAGCAGCTTCTTTTCTTAGCCTACTAAATCTTCAGCAACAGAGATATGATCAATTTTTTGACACATCTATCTGTTTTTTCGCTCTTGCTATTCCTGAATTCTTGATTACGGTGATGCCTGAGATTGATATTATTCTCTAAATAAAGCAAATTATACTAAGTTACATTCCGTCAGTTCAAAAGCTCAAACTAAAGATTCTTTTTTTGATTTTGTCTTTTTTATTTTTTGATATAAGTGTGTCTTCTTGTGCCAATTGAGTCAGTTCAATTTACTGATGTTAACTATAGAAAAAACAAAATATTTTCAGCTTATTGCCAATCAAATCACACTCAATATTCTATGCTGCAATCGTTATTATCTTCACCTAGCCTAGCTCAGTAGTTTCTACCTTCCGATAGTTGACAGTTTTAAGATTTTAATAAATATGTTACTTTTAGTAAATATTGCTACTTCAAATCTACTGAAAAAATATTAAAAGTTTTGTATATCAAGTTACTAGTAAATTAATATCAAGCCATTAACGCCTCATAACTTGTTTAGATCACTTTGACCAGAGAAAAATCAAAAGCAAAATCTCAAACCCAGCACTGTCAGAGATTTAGATTTTAATTTCTCACACAAAACCCGAAACATGCATTATTTGGTTAAGCTCATCCCATCCCTCGAAGGAGTGGGTGATCGAGGCTGACTTTTTGCAAAGCGTTTCACTGCAAGGGTTTTGGAATATTCACTCAAGAAAGTGATGAAAGACCGATAACAGTGTGGTTGTTATTGTTTTGCTGTCGAATATCTTTGGAGTCAGACTGCTTGTGTTCATTAATACATTTGTTGTTATAATCTGCTATTTTTGCTGTTATATGTATTATTAATAACTCGTATATAAATATTTACAAAATATATACCTTTTGAAAGATGACTCTGCTTGTTCTTCTATAGTTAAATCCCTGAAATAGTCAAATAATAGAAGTTTTATTTATGAAAAATCAGTAATTTATTTTCAAATAAATTTAAGTAGTAAAAGTAGAACAATGATATTTGAAAAACTCATGTTGTGAAAAATCACAAGTTAGCTAGCTTATCTGGTATGCAAGAGGCTTAAATAAATGTTAAGCTAGAATTAATTATAAGCAGATTTAGAATTTAATTTTGGTTTATTTATTTTGCTAAATAATAGATTTAAAAACATTACCCAAATTTTTTAGGTTAACATAAAAGTATTTGCTATGAAACACTGAAGCCTGTAAATCAATATAGTATTCCACTTATAAAGCAGGTATAATATATGCAATAATTAGGTGTTTTAAAAGATACTTCCTTTTTGTAAAACAGGAAGAAAACAAATACTACTGTATATTAATTAAGAGTTGAAACTATCTGATGATATCGAAAACTATGAATATAAAATACTGATTATTTGTAGTATAATATCGTTCAAAAAAATGTATATTTATGTTACATAAATTCCAGCTAGCACTCTTGATTTTGTAAAATCATATTTTCAATAGTAATGGATAAGTTCAACTTTTTTATTTAATTATTTTTTGGCGGCTAATACTGTGATGAGAATTTTTGGAAGTTATGATTCTCAGCTAATTAATGGCTCTAACCATTAGCCTGAAGTGTATAAATGTAGACTTTTCACTACAGCATTAGTCACAACAATGGCAAAATTGGGGTATCAATGACTATGCAACTATGAAGGAGGTTACCATTTGCTATGTAGAACATCAAACTAGTAACTTTGCTTGTGTATTGGTGTGAGAGAAGAGTGATGAATTAGTAGAGTTAACCATGCAAAAGTGGATTGATGAATTAAGGGATGCTCAAGAGCATTTACAGCAGGAAGTTTCTCAATTGAAGAAGCAGGAGGCTAAGCTAGAAATATCCCTGTCTATACTTCGTTCTATTATCGAATCTACTGCTAATGGTATTGTTGCAGTTAATTTGGAAGGAGAGATTCTGAGCTTTAACCAGAAGTTTGTGGACATGTGGCAAATCCCAGAGTCCCTGATGCTATCCAAAAACTTTTCTCAAGCAAGCGCCTTTTTGGAGAATCAATTAAAAAATGCAGAAGCTTTTCGGGGGGTGATGTGGGAAGTTTCCAGCCAACCTGATTCCCAAAGCTACGATATTCTGGAGTTGATGGATGGAAGAGTCTTTGCCCAATACTCACTGCCGCAGTGGTTGAATGGCAAAATTATCGGTAGAGTATGGAGCATTTGGGAGATTAGTGATTGCAAACAGGTAGAATCAGAACTGCGTCAGGCTTTAGAACAAGCACAAGAATATAGAGAATTGAGAGCAAACTTTGTTTCTGTGCTATGCCATCAATTCCGCACACCGCTGAACGTGATTTCATTCTCTAATAGTTTACTCCAGAGACAGGGCGACGAATGGAGAAAGGAAAAAACACGACCTTTACTTGAGCATATTCAAACAGCCATTGAAAAACTCAGCCAGATGTTGGATGATGTGATCTTATTTGCCAAGGCAGAAACAGCAAAGCTGAATCTTGAAATTGAACCACTCGATCTGCTTCGGTTTTGCAATGAAATAGTGGTACAGATACAGATGAGTCACAGCCAAAACTCGATTAATTTTTTGAGTCAAGGTAGTTGTTTGACAACTTGTATTGATCAAAGACTGCTGGAGCCTATTCTTAAGAACTTGCTTGATAATGCAGTTAAGTATTCTCCGGTTGGTAGCGCGGTTGATTTAGAACTTTTTTGTGAAGAGGAGAAAGTAATTTTCCAAGTTACAGATAGGGGGGTTGGCATTCCAGTAGTAGACAAAGAGCGAATATTTGAACCATTTTATCGAGGTAAGAATAGTAAGAATTTGCCTGGTACTGGACTAGGGCTATCGGTTGTCAAAACCCTTGTAGATTTACATAGGGGTCAAATCAACCTGGAAAGTGAAGTTGGTACAGGTACTAAGTTTACTGTGGCGTTGCCATCAGTGAAATAAAAGTTTTCCAATTTCCATTTTGTGTGTTCCACCCTCATAGCTCTTTAACACAGTACTCAGCACAGAGTTTGGTAATCATTCCTTGCCATACATCCGAGTGAACAACAAATGATGCATGAATCCTCGAAAACAATTCTCATAATTGAAGATGATGCTGCTACTCGCAATCTCTTCTTAAACATTCTTGAGGCTGAAGGTTTTGAAACAATAAGTGCTGAAAATGGTCTTGTTGGTATTGAGCAAGCTCAAAAGTATTTACCTGACTTGGTAATTTGCGATATTACAATGCCGGATATGGATGGTTATGGAGTTTTGAATACCCTGCGCCAAGATCCCTTGACTGCTATTATTCCCTTCATTTTCCTCACTGGTAGTAGTACTAAGGCATGTGTTCGCAAAGGGATGGAGTTGGGGGCAGACGATTATCTTACCAAACCTTCTACTGTAGAGGAATTACTCAGAGCGATCGCAATTCGATTAGAAAAACAAGCTCTTCTTAGATCCTGGTATGCTACTAGCTCTAGGGATATGTCAGCATCGCTACCAAAAAACACCACTTCGCCGACAACTTGTGAATCATTCTTTCCATCAATTCCCCAACTCAAAGAAGTTTTCGACTACATTGAAGCTAACTACCATCAAGGCATTACCTTATCCAATGTCGCTCTTGCAGTTGGTTATTCACCAGCTTACTTAACCAGCAGAGTCGCAAAACAAACAGGAGAAACTGTCAACGGCTGGATTGTGAGGCGCAAAATGGCAGCAGCACGCCCCTTACTGAGGGATACTGACCAGACAATTGAACAGATTGCTACAGCGCTAGGCTATCAAAATGCCTGTCATTTCTCCCGCCAGTTTCGTCAATACCACGGACTACCTCCTAAAACTTGGAGAAAACAACATCAAGTATTTCAGCCTTCCAGAAATACAAATTTGCAACTGCTCAATAATCGTCCTCAGATGAGAGACTATATATATAGATAATACTGAGGTCAAAGCCTTGGTAATTCGTAATTAAGACAGACAACGCAAGGCTTGATAGAAGTTGTTTCCTCTTACCTGCTGCCTTTTATATCAACTGCTTTTGGGCTTTGTCAACTGCTGTACTAACATTTGCACTGCCAAAGCCAATAAACCAATTGCGACTATAGCAAATATGCCACTTCCCAAAGCAACCACGCCTACAACCAGGGTACGAACAGCAGAGGTAATTCTCACTACTAATACATTAGCTGAATGAATGGGTTTGGTTGCAAAATTTGTGGCGATCGCAATCATCAATGAATAAAGTGCAAATCCTAGTCCTCCCGAAATCACCGCTCCTGTTAAACTGCGTAACACAGTCGGTAGAATTTGCGCTTGAGTTTCTGTTTGTGGCGTTAAATCTTGGTCACTCATACAATTTTAGATTGGGGCATTGGGCATTGGGCATGGGGAATTGGGCATTGGGCATTGGGCATTGGAGATAATTCTTTCCTATTCCCTATTCCCCATTCCCCATTCTCTATACTGACGATACTATCTGAATTCCATGTGTGGTCATCCGAGTTACAAACAATTCTAAATCTTCGCTACTGATTGCTTCTGTGATATTGAGTTTAACTGCTTCGGCTTGTTGGAAAGACTCAACAAGAGCAAACACTGTGGGCCCGGAACCAGACATCATAGTTCCCAAAACGCCTGCTTGATTTGCAAACACTTCTCGCAGATGCAATACTTGGGGATAAGCTGGCAATACTACCCGCTCTAAATCATTGTGTAGTTTTTGGGCAATTTCTGCTGTGTCCTTGTCAAAGATTGCTTTGACTATTCCTCCTGAATGGACTGCGGCTGCACGCGCTGCTAAATCTTCGGTATTTCTAATGTAAGTATTACCAAACTGCTGGCGATATGTTTTGTATGCCCAAGCGGTGGAGACTTCTAAGCTACGATATTTTGCCAATACTATATATATAGTATCCAAACTTGGTAGAGGTGAAAGTTGTTCGCCTCTACCTGTGGCGATAGCTGTTCCACCCGCCACACAAAACGGTACATCTGAGCCGAGGCTTGCTCCTAGTTCTTCTAATTCTGATTGAGTGAGTCCGAGGTTCCACAATAAATCTATCCCCACCAACACTGCTGCTGCATTTGTGGAACCTCCAGCCAACCCAGCAGCTACAGGAATGTGCTTGTTGACAGTAATTTCTACACCCCCATATTTCCTAAAGGCTTCAGGAAATTGGGTTGCCATGAGTTCTGCGGCGCGGTATGCCAGATTACTTTTATCTGTCGGTACTTGTGGGTGGTCACAATGAACCCGAATGGTTTCGCTGTCGATGGAATGCAGTTCAATTTGGTCGGCAAGGTCGATACTTTGCAGTATCATTACTAACTCATGGTAACCATCGGCGCGATCGCCGATGATTTCTAAATACAAGTTAATTTTGGCAGGGGCAATTAAGGTGTAGGAACGCATTTTAAAAGTGGGGAATTGGGAATTGGGAATTGGGAATTGGGCATGGGGCATGGGGCATTGGGAATTGGGAATTGGGAATTGGGAATTGGTTTAGTTATTTTCTTCCTTATCTCTCTCATCTCCCTCATCCCCCTCATCTTCCTCATCTCCCTCATCTCCCCATCTCCCCCTACTCCCCACTCCCAACTCATTGGCTAGTGTTACCCATTGGTTGACGCTGAGGTCTTCGGCACGGGTTTGAGGATTTATCTCTAATTTTTCCAGTAATTGTGTCAGGCGATCGCGTTCGATAACTGGTTGTAAATTATTTCGTAACATTTTGCGCTTTGCCCCAAATCCCAATTTGACTAAGTTTTCTAATTTTCGGGGGTCAATTGCTGGTGTTTCTATTTGTCGAGGATGTAACCGCACGACTGCTGAATCTACTTTTGGCGGTGGGTGGAATGCGGCTGCGGGAACTGTACAAATTAATTCGCAATCAGCTAAATATTGCACTCTCACGCTCAATGCTCCAAATGCTTTTGACCCTGGTTTAGCATACAATCTTTCTGCTACTTCTTTTTGCACTAGTAGCACAATTGAGTCAAAGGGTTCTGGGTTGGGAAGAGCAATTGTGCCAAGTAGTTTTTCGATGATTGGCCCTGTGATGTTGTAGGGGATATTAGCTACTACTTTATTTTGCTTTTGAAAGTTAGGAAATGCTGCTGTGTGTGATGGTAAATCTAGGGTGAGAAAGTCTCCTTGTAGTAGTAAAAAATTTTCTGTTTTACCTAGTTGTTTTACTAATAGTTTGCACAAATCGTAATCAATTTCCACTGCAACTAGAGATTGTACCAAAGGTAATAAACGACGAGTGAGAATGCCGGTTCCTGGCCCTATTTCCAGGATGCGATCGCTCGCTTGACATGCTGCTGCTTTGATGATTGCGTCCAGAGCCTTTTCACTTTTGAGCCAATGCTGAGCAAGATGCTTGCGCGGTTGTACCATTTATTTTCCTTGCTATATATAGTTTTTAGAGTTTTATCAAAAATCTGTTTCTTACTTTTTGCTTATTTTTTACTGCCATGTTTTGACGTATTTTTCTTGACATAAGACTAATTATATGGTAAAGAAGTAGGAACGGATAAAGAAGAATCAAAATCACACTATCAACCAACGTGTTTCCTCCCAATCCTTAATCTGTAATCCACTCACGCGACTAAATTCACTAATATTGTGCGTAACTAATATTAAATTATCCCCTTAGGCAATTGATACAATTTGTAAATCGTAAGGGGCAATAGAAATAGCTAAAGTTGCCACAAAAGCACGAATGTTGCAAGAAATTGTAGCGGCTGCATCATCAAAAGGTAAAGAGACAAAACATAGCCCACCATAGATATTGCCTTGTTAATTACAATTTTCAAAAAGCACTTCTACCCTTATATATATATTTATGCCAAGATACTAAACAAACACTTAAGGTAGTATGTTAGACACACCAACAGACTCAGACAGCTTATGGATTGTTACTGATGAAACACCTCAAATATCGATTCCTGACGGTGCTAAAAGCGGAATTAGTAATCCACGAAGTTGGGGAGGAGAAGCAGTCAGAGAGGCTACTGAAAGTAAAGCCGTAGGAGATGCCGTAAAAGTGAGCGCTCAAAAATTAGAGCAAAATATGACTCACTTTCTCAAAGTAGTGGGAAGTTTGTTTAGTCGTGCAGAAGAACAAGCAGTCAACTCCAGGATGCAGTTAGATGAAATTGAGTTATCGGTGGAAATTAGTGGTGAAGGAGAAGTTAAATTAATTGGCAATGGTGTAAAAGCTGGTAGCAAAGGAGCCATTAAGTTGAAGTTCAAGCGGCAAGAACCAAAGTGAGATGGTGAAAAATTGGGCGATCGCAGTTGGGATTAACCGATATGATTATCTGCAACCGCTAAACTATGCCAAGCGGGATGCACAGTTAATGCAGGAGTTTCTCAGCAAGGAAGCGGGTTTTGAGCAGATTTTCTTCTTTTCGGATGACTCCCCAGATATGGGAGGAAAATCCACTCGCCCAACCCGCGCTAACTTGTTGCGCGTCTTGCGACAGTTATTTGAAAACCCTTTCATGGGTGCGGGAGATAATTTTTGGTTTTTCTTGAGTGGTCATGGTATACGTCAAGCTGAGCGCGATTATCTCATGCCCTGTGATGGTGACCCCGAAGACATTGAGAATACAGCAATTGCTATTAACTTCGTCACCGAACGCTTGCGTCGCTGTGGCGCTGATAACGTTGTCTTGATTTTGGATGCTTGTCGTAGTCTTGGTACTCGTGCAGGCGAAGGTATTGGGCGACAAACCGCCGAACAAGCACGTCAACAAGGAGTTATCACTATTTTTTCCTGTAGCCCACAGGAATATTCTTATGAAATTGCAGCTTTACAGCAAGGTGCTTTTACCACCGCCTTACTAGAAGGATTGGGTATTCAAGGTCAATGTGCTACGGTCGAAAGATTGAATCAGTATCTCAATTCTCGTGTACCTGAATTAGTTCGTCAGCATAAAAATGCAAAACAAACACCTTATGTAATTGCCGAACCTGTTAATAAGTCCCATCTCATATTAGTACCGCAATATGCAACTTTAGCAGATATTGCCACCCTCAAAAATGATGCTTACCAAGCAGAAGCCAACTCAAATTTGAATTTAGCGGAACAGTTATGGATTCGGGTGTTAGCAGCAGCTTCAGGGACAGATATGGATGCAGTCAAAGGTTTACAAAGAATTGAACGGTTGCGAAATAATTCTCCTAATGCTGATTTGCCTGAGCAATTAATTCCCAAAGCATCCAACTCTGTAAGCCAACTCCCAGACGATAAAAAAATATCTAAGCCTTTAATAATAACTAACTGGTCGCGGCGACGGATGATTCAAACTGTCGGATTTGCTGGTGCAGGGTTGGGTTTGACAATTGTAGTACCACGCCTGTTGCAGTTTGAACCCACAACGCTAAAAAATTTTCAATTTGAAGTTGTGACAGTGGACGCAACGGGGAAAATTACTAGCAAGCGTAACGGTGAAGCAAAATCTTTTATTGAAGATTTAGGCAATGGTGTCACCTTAGAGATGGTAAAGATACCAGCGGGAACATTTATCATGGGTTCACCACAAGCAGAGAAAGAACGAGGGTCAGATGAAGGGCCGCAACATCAAGTAAAAGTTCCTGAGTTCTTTATGGGTAAGTATCCAATCACCCAGGCACAATATCAAGCAATCATGGGTTACAATCCTTCTAGTTTCAAAGGTAAGAAACGACCTGTAAAAAATGTGAATTGGAATGGAGCAGCAAAATTTTGTGAAAAGTTGAGCCAGAAAACTAAACGCACCTATCGACTACCCAGTGAAGCCGAATGGGAATACGCTTGTCGTGCAGGAACTACTACACCCTTTTATTTTGGCGAAACAATCACCACTGATTTGGTAAACTACGATGGGAATTACACTTACGCTTCTGCACCAAAAGGTCAATATCGTCAGCAAACAACAGAAGTAGGCATTTTTCCACCCAACGCCTTTGGTTTATATGATATGCACGGGCAAGTTAGTGAGTGGTGTCAAGATAGGGTTATGGTGTATAGCAATTACGAAGGGGCACCCACTGATGGTAGTGCTTGGTTCAATGGTAGATATTATTTTAGGCAGTTGCGCGGTGGTTCTTTCGATAGCTCGCCAGTTGCCTGCCGTGCTAGCTACCGCCCCCACCTTGCCCAAGACGCTCGTAACAAAGGTTTGGGGTTTCGGGTAGTGGCGGTGGTTGCGTAAGTAAATTATGTTTGCTTTCTCACCCAAGCACGAAATGCTTTCATCGCTGCATTTCTACCATCGATTTTACTTCGTATCAAATATTCAGGAATAACTTGAGCAATAGGTAAATTAAGAAAAATAGAACTACTAGGAGATTTTATATATTTACCATTACTCAAAACATTAATTTCTAGCTGAGTTCCATTCCATCGCCATAACTCCGGAACACCTAGTACTTCATAATTATTAAAGCGAGTACGAGAAGTAATATAAATTTCAATTGCTAAATCTGGAGGTGGGTCAACTGTTAAATTAATTCTATCCTTACCTCGCACAGCAGCTTCATTTTGGATATAGAAACAATCATCAGGTTCGACACCTACATCCATTTTTTCTTGATCAAAAGTTGTAGAGCCTAAACTCCAAAACTCAATATCGAGTTCTTCTAGGATAATTTTTACTAAATCCCCAATAATAACTTTAGCCACCTCATGTTCTGGTAATGGAGCCATTATTTCCAGCATCCCTTGACTGTAAGATATTCTAGAACTGCGGTTTTCTCCCAATTCCGCTAAAATATGTTTGTATGCTGACCAGGATATATTTTTAATTAGCAACTGATGACCAGCAGGTACAATTAATTGGTTGAGTTCAAGTAACATAACCTTCCTAGCTTCTACGGTTCATCTAACTAATACCAACTTCAACACATTTTTATTTTGACATGAAGCCAACATAGAAAGTACTGCAATTATTTTATACTTTTAAAATATGTACATATAAAATAGTAAACGCTAACCTTGATATGTGTAAATTACCTTAAAATTATTTAGGACTTACGCACTCGTGATGAAAAACTAAGCTTTTGCGATTACAACGCTAAGCTCGTAATAATGTCAAATCGGAGTCCGTGCGTAAGTCCTGTTATTAATATATCGGTCGATGCAGTTCCCAATATAATTACCATGACAGCGATTACCGTCAACTTCAACCCCATCATCAAACTCACCGACGACCAATTTTATCAATTGTGTCGATCAAATCCAGATGTAAAATTTGAGCGCAACGCCTACGGAGAAATAATTATCATGCCACCCACAGGAGGAGAAACTGGAAACCGTAATCTTGAAATCGGGGCTGATTTTGTCATTTGGAATCGCCAAACAAAACTAGGCGTTTGCTTTGATTCCTCTACCTGTTTCAAACTTCCCAATGGTGCAAACCGTTCTCCTGATGTTGCTTGGATACGAAAAGATAGATGGAATGTACTCACACCAGAACAAAAAGAAAAATTTCCACCAATTGCCCCAGATTTTGTTTTAGAATTAATGTCTCCTAGTGACACCTTGGCAGAAACTCAAGCCAAGATGCAAGAATATATAGATAATCAAGTCAAACTTGGCTGGTTAATTAATCGCAAAGCACGCCAAGTTGAAATATATCGCCAAGGCAAGCCAGTAGAAATTCTAGAATCTCCTCAAAAATTATCAGGAGAAGATACATTACCAGGGTTTGTTTTAGATTTACAAATAGTGTGGGAATGACTTGAAATTAAGTAGGCACTTCAGACTGAGTAATGGGAATCTCAATGATAAATTCTGCTCCCTGTCCAGGTGTTGATTGACAATATAATTTTCCATGATGTTTATCTACTACAATTTGATAACTGATAGATAGCCCCAGTCCTGTACCTTTACCTACATCTTTAGTAGTAAAGAAAGGGTCAAACAATTTTGAAAGTATTTCTGGCGTAATGCCCTTGCCATTATCTGCTATTCGGATTATAATTCGGTCGCTATTAATAACTTCAGTGCGAATACGAATTTGGGGTTGAGTCAAGATTCCATACTCAATGGGAAGCGAAGCCACTGCGGTGGACGGGTTTCCTGGCGTCAAGGAAGTGGCGTCCAAGACTGAGGCTAACTCAGCGCGCTGGCTGACTATTGATTTTTGACTATTGAATTTTGACTCTTCCAAAGCATCAATAGCATTACTGAGAAGATTCATAAACACCTGATTCAGTTGTCCAGGATAGCAGTCAATGCGGGGGAGATGACCATATTCTTTAATCACCAAAATTTCTGGATGATTTGGTTGAGCTTTCAGGCGGTTGTGTAAAATCATCAAAGTACTATCGATACCTTCATGGATATCTACCTGCTTGAATTCAGCTTCATCAAGACGAGAGAAACTCCGCAGCGACAGGACAATTTCACGAATACGCTGAGTTCCTACACGCATAGAACTAAGAAGTTTGATTAAATCTTCCTTGAGAAAATCAAGTTCGATCGCAGCAATTTCTGCTTGAATTTCTTCTGGAGGATAAGGAAAATGTTCTTGATAAAGTTCTACCAGTTTCAACAAGTCTTCGACGTATTCATTGGCTGGAATCAGATTAGCGTGAATAAAGTTGATCGGATTATTGATTTCATGGGCAACACCTGCAACCATATTACCTAATGAGGACATTTTTTCACTGTGGATAAGTTGAGTTTGAGTAAGTTGTAGTTCGCGCAGAGTATTTTCTAAGTTCTCAGCTTGTTGTTGCAATTTAATTTCAGCTTGTTTACGTTCGGTAATATTGGTTGACACACCAAGAACTTGCTTTACCTTTCCATCCTCAGTGCGGCTGAATGGTGTCTCCCGGCTATACAGCCAGCACCATTCACCATTCGCTTGTTTCACCCGGAATTCCAACTCTAAAATATCCCCATCCTTGGCTTGGAGTAATTTTTCTGCCTGTTCTAGGATATTTTCTGCATCATCTGGATGAGTAATAGTGGGAAGTAATTTTTCTCCCATCTGTTGAATTTCTTCAATAGTGTAACCAAGAAGAGTCGCAATTTCTTTATTTGCATAAACATTGCACTTTTGTTCTAAGTCGAAAATGTAGAGAATATTAGGAGAAGAATCAGCAATACGTTGAATAAAGTGCTGACTTGCTTCGAGTGCTTGTTCTGCTTGTTTACGCTTTGTAATATTAAACGTTGTTCCTATCAATCGATAAATTCGACCTTCACTATTTTTGAGAGGATTAATTGTAGTTAACCACCAAGTTACTTCATTATTCAAAATGATAGATTCTTCATAGGTGATAGCAACACCTGTGTCTACACAGCTTTGCTGTCGCTGACGCATCGCTAAACCTACAACATCACCAAACAAATCCTCCGGTGTTTTTCCAACTACGTGAGCGTTACTAATTCCAGTTACTTGTGCAGTAGGTAAATTCCAACCTGCAAAACGAAGTTCACCGTTTTCCAGAACATTGATCACGAATATTTGTTGCTCGACACCATCATAAATAGTGCGTAAGAACTGTTCTTGCTCTTGTAATTGTTCCTCTGCAAGTTGGCGATCGCGAATATCGCGGGTAATTGTGGCAAAATATAAAGGCTCACCAGTGTCAGGATTTCTAACCACAAACATGTTGTAATCCACTGGGATTGCTTCCCCAGTTTGAAAATGTTTGAAACGAGATTCACCTTGCCACAAACCATGCTTGATGACAGCTGGCATAATAAACTGCTCCACCTGTTCTAAATCTTCTGGGAGAAAGAAGTCAAGTATATTCATGCTTTTAACGGACTCTAGGCTATCCATACCAATTAACTTTCTACCAGCTTCGTTGATGAACATTGGTTGTCTGTCTAGGGTAGCCACACCGATAAAGTCACTGCTATTCTCAACTAGTGAAACAAACATTTGCTTTTCTTGTTCGGTTTGTTTGCGTTCTGTAATGTCAGTCACCGTAATCACAAGTTGAGAAATTCGCTTAGTGCTGTCTAACAGAGGCGTTATATTCAACAGCCACCAAGTTTCCTTGTCTTCAACTAGGAAAAATTCCTCGAAGAATATGCTCTTGCCCGACTTGATACATTCGTTGTAGTGTTGGCGATAGCGATGTGCTACTTCCACAGGCAATACCTCTGCCATTGTTTTTCCCACAAAATTGTCCAGAGGAATGGGACTGAATCTGAGGATGGCTGGATTAAACTTCAGGTAACGAAACTCTGCGCCATCATCTAAAACCTCTAGGACATAGATCCCGTAATCTACACCTTCCCAGATGCTTTGCAAAAACTGGGCCTGTTGTTGTAGTTGTTCCTCTGCAAGTTGGCGATCGCGCAAAGCAGTTTGCTGTTCAGTAATATCAGATAGAAAACCATACCAAATAATTTCACCTTTTGGTTGAGGTTCTGGACGAGAAACTCCCTTAACCAATTTCTCCTGGCCAAAAGGAGTCATAACCCGCCACTCAAGTTCATAGTTTTGCAGAGTTTGGGCGGAGTGAGCTATTGCTTGCTGAACCTTCAAAGCATCTTCAGGGTGAATGTAGCAAAACACCAGAGATGCATCTCCCATCACCTGTTTTGGCTCTAGTCCGAGAATTTCTCCACATTGCGAAGAAACATAAGAAAAAGACATTGTGCCATCAGGCTGAAGACGAAATTCATAAAGCATCCCTGGTACATTATCAGCTAGTCGCTGCAACCGCGCTTCACTCTGACGCAGAGCTGCTGCTTTGGCTTCTAATTCCTGATTTAGCTGTTTTCGTGCCTCTTCTGTTTGTTTGCGTTCTGTAATATCAAACAAAACTCCAAAAAAGATGATTTCCCCTTTTTCATTACCTATAGAAGTTGAGCCGCCTTGCCACCAACGAATTTCACCGTTAGGCTTGACTAACCGTCCCTCATAATGCCAAGGGGTAGCATTTTCCACTGCTTCTATGACTGAGGCTATATAACTATCAAAATCTTCTGGATGCAAGCGAACCAGAAAGTTATTGAAGTCTTGCATGATTTCGGTTGCTGTGATTCCTGCAACCTCCCAGATAAAATCGCTGATGTAGTCAACCATCCAGACACCGTTGCGTTCGGCGAACTGGAAAATTGCACCAGGTATATGAGCAGTAATATTTCTTAAAAGTTTTTCACTATTTGCTAGAGCTATTTCTGCAAGTTTGCGATCGCTAATCACTTCCGAAAAGATAATAGTACCGCCCACTTCACCAGAGTCTTGATACCAAGGATGTATTTCCCATTTCACCCAATCAGTTGTTCCGTCTGCACGGGAGCAGGTATGTTCACATTTTTCAACGATTCCTGCCAAACAACGTTGATGAATTTCCCACCATCGCTCTTGAATTTCGGGAAAAATTTGCTCATAAGAACGACCAATAATTTCTTCATTACCAAGGTCGTAATCTTCTCTCCAGCGGCGACTCGCCAGTAGATAGCGCATTTGACGGTCAAACATCGCGATCGCAGCAGGTGTATATTCAATAAATAAATCTATATGCTCTTGGCTATATTTCAGAGTATTTGAGGACTTAGCCTGCTCCACACAAGCTACCACCTGACGCAGTTCTATCAGCTCTTGTTGCAGAGATTCATACGTATTTTTATCTACAGTAATGAGATTAGGAGCCATAGTTTCGGTATTTACTGGGTAGAGTTTCTGAAGTGGACTTCAGTATTTATATTTCCCCAATATCAAGCCAATAACATCAACATCTGAGAAAAAGTAGATACTATAAATGCTCAATTCAAACCCTTATACCAATTGGCAGGCAAAAATCCAGATTCATATCCAGTTTATTAAAATTACTCCATGAGGAGGAAGTCAAATTGGCCCTTGCAGTTTCCCGACAGCTGCACAATTAGCATTCAAAAGTCACTTATTCAAAAATATCTAACCCCTAACTACGAATGAAAGAAACACTTCATTAATTAAAAGCTCAATTTAATCAAGCTGGGGGTAAGTATTTCAAAGAAAGCCTATGTATTTTTCGGAAATACTAAGAGCGTAATTGTGAAATTTAGTTTTATGAATTTGCTAATTCCAGCATTTTGCAAGTAAATCAAGTACACATCTTAATATGATAAATTTTGTGGGGTGGGCTAGAAGCCCACCCCTGTGTACCTTATTTATATGAAATGTGCCGGAAGTTGAATGAAATAGTAAATTATCAACCTGATTGTTTTCAAGTATTGTATTGAATCATAAAAAGTTTCAGACAACAAGCAAAAGTACTTAATTAGATAGATAAAAGCAAATTTTACTCAACAATCGAGGTTAAAACTATGTCTTACAACTTGTTTTTCGATATAACCGAAGACTAACAAAAAAATAGTCAGTGACACATAAGGTATTACTTTATCTAAAAAAATAAACAAATACTACAACTAAAGTTTGATTTCCTGAATCTAACTAAAGGCTAATTAAATCATTTTTGTCAGTGCTTATAACTGTTAGTTAAATGATTTTGGAATAGCTTCATGGTTCAAACAACTTTGTCAGGCGATTCATTTACCAATGAAAAGACAAAGGGTTCTTTTAATGTACCCGCTAATACTGATGTAGGTGTGCCTTTTAAAAATGAAACTAACAATGAAGTGCAAATTCATTTTGAGGCATCTGGTCAGTGGCAATCAGGCCCTGCTAATCCTGTCACAGGCCCTGAAGGTCTCCCAGGCCAGCTACTAGGTAACTTGCAATTTCCCGACTACACACCATTTACCCTGATAGCCAATAACAAAGACTGGAGTACTGCTTATCAAGTAGGGATACAAACTGAGTTAAGTGTTCCTGCTGGTGGAACCTTATGGTTTTTAATGAACGATCAAAAGAACTTGTATCACGACAATACAGGTAGCCTAACTGTTAATTGGTCTCAAAAATAACAGTTCTGCAATATAGAACGTAAGAGCGATGGTTTTGTTAAGCTATACTATTGCCTCTAGGTGGGCTTTATAAAACCATCGCTCTGATAGTCCAGACTTTCTTAGCATGAGTCTTTGAGCATGTGAGCATGACGTACAAATTTTATTTTTTGGAGTCCCTTAATTCAACCTGTAAATTTATTGACTCAAAAATTCACCTAATTGATGCTTAATCAATAAACCTTTAAGAGTTGCATTTTCAGCTTTGAGTGCAGTGTTCTCAGCCTCTAATTCACTAATTCTCTCTTTCAGTGCTTCTTTTGTCGTACCTTGTCTATAAATGACCACTTCTTTATAAATTTCTAAGTTAGTATCTTCATTCATCCATCTTTGATAAGTCTTAGTATGCTCTTGTACTGTATGCCCCATATAATCAGCCATTGTTTTGATGGGAACTCTTAAACGATGACCACGAATTGCATAAGCATGACGCAAATCATAGGGTCTAAAACCGATATCAGCAGTTCTGAATTTAATGTGAAGTTTTGCAGTTTTATTACTCAGTGTTCCTTCTTGATCAGGTAATCTAATATTCTTTAAATTAAACAATTCCACCCAATGAGGATGTAATGGAGGAATACCACAACTCCTTTCACCAGTCTTAGTACCTCCTGTCAAACTAGGATTTAAAGTAACTAAATGAAAAGTATTTGCTGTATTTGTAAATGCTTCTATATCTACAGCGAATAATTCATGAGGTCTTAACCCATAGGTTGCTAACATTCCATAAACCCATTGCCATTGTTCGGGTTGTGTTATATTTTCCTTATTAGCAAATGTTGATAAAGGCATCCCAATTTTGAGAAATCCTTGGATAATTTCCTCATCTGACGGAACTTTTCGGATAGTAGGGTGAGGTTTGGGAGTCGTGTAAGCATCAATTGTCTTCAAATCATCAATTCCACAAAACTCACAAAACTTTTTCAATTGCCACACCAAAAAAAACCGCGCTGATGTATTAGCTTGAGTTTTCTCTAAAGCTTCTGCCAGTGCTTGAGTAGATAAGGGTACATCTTGAGGAAGTTTTTTCAGATGCCTCATATAATGAGTTTCCCAAGTACGTATTCCTTGCCTGTTCTTTTTGTGAGTTTTCCAAAACTCAAGCTCATATTCCTGAATCAATTCTTTGATGATTTTGGTACGTTGCTGCTGATTTGATACACCTAAATTCTGTGCTTGTTTACCTAGCAACTCAGGTGTCCACTGAAATTGCTTTGTCAATAATAATAAATCTAATTCCCGCGCTTTCAATACAGCCATTTTCACACCAGCATCATTAGCTGCAAAACCGCATGAAATGGTATATTGCTTATTCGGACTACCATGTTTTCCAATATCACCAGGTTTACAGGGAAACGTCCCTTGTAAAGCTATACTTTTAGGACTAGATAGCTTAAGTTTAATTTTGATTCTCTCTAAACTTAATGCCGAGTTAGCTTGCTCAATGGCGTGTTTGATCCGAAGATATTCACGTTCCATCTTAGCATGTTCGTCGGAAGCAGGATGTTTGGCTTTCCACTGCTTCCACTTAGATGGTTCCCATTGGTCAATTGGTATACCATCCCATTCAGATTTTCGGAAATCGTAAGTAGTAGATTTCCTGCTATTCATATACTTTTGCTGATAATTGTTTTTTCAGTAATTTAACTAGACCCACAAAATAAATATTAGCAAATAACAGCAATTGTATCTAAAATCAAAAGCTGATTTGTCAAGAAAATCTTAAGAATGCCTCAACCCTTACCCAGGAAGGCTTACAATCTTTAGGCAATTCAGGCGTTCAATTGATAAAAGCTTGATCACAAAAGATTTTCAGCGAGTTGACAAATCAACTCTTAGAGGCTCCTATAGGCTTCAAAACCTACTATTTATATATCAATCTTCCTTCGATATAGCTGTTAAGATTCTGATGATGGCTAAAGTACTCTTCTAGAATATCCTGACAGGATGTGGAGATTACTTTTGAATTGCCTAATTCTTCATGTGTTATATCTAAATTAGGTATAGAATTTTGATACCGATAGCCATCGATGCAAATGGTATATTTCTGATCTTCTTGTATTAGTTCTCCATTAATACTTAACGATTCCAGCTTCTGTTGAGTATCATTATAAATTGCTTTCACACTTTTATTTAACTGGAAATATTCACCTACACCTTGTATTCTGTTTTCTGGCCTCATAATATGAGTAAATATTTTGGTAAGATATGAGCCAGTGATTGTAAATTTATAAAGTGTATCGTCGTAAGGAAAAACCTTTTTCAAATCGCTCAATGTCACTAAAGGCCCTAATTCTGACCCCCGGATTGCACCACTTGCTACAAAAACTACATCCAAGTTATCTTGTTCAGCTAAAATATCAGCAATTAAGTTACCCAATTCAGTTTCTTGGTAACGGCTAGGATGAGTTAGTTGACGTGCGAATCGTCCAACAATTCTATTATACTTACGGTCTACTTGTTCTTTAAAAGAATTAATTAAATTTTCGATATTAGGATCTGGTTGTGCCAAATTGTTATCTACAGGTAGAAGTTGCCACTTCCATTCAACAATGCTGTTAGTATCGTCATCTACTACAATATCGAATCTGCCAATTTGGTCTGTGCCGACTCCAGCTTGAGCAATTAAAATATTGTTAACTTGGGCAGGTTGTTCTAAAAATGTATGGGAGTGTCCCCCAATTATCATATCTACACCCCATTCTGGGTTAAGCATTTCTGCTAATTTTTTATCCTGTTCAAAACCGATGTGTGTTAGAAGAATTGTTAGGTCAATGTCTTCATTTTTGTAGGCATTACAAATCTTACCAATTTCTGTTGCAGCATCTTCAAGACTAACAAAAGTGCCTATACTACTATCACGTTTTAATGTCCTCAGAGCTTCTTCAGTTACAATCCCGATGAACATGATATCAAATCCATCTACATTCAGGATCAGATAAGGATTCATCAAGCGTTTGTTATACTTTTTAATATATAAATTGGCATTGACGATAGGAAAATTGGCCATTTTTTCCAAGAAAAGCAAGTGAGGTAAACCATAATCTAATTCATGGTTACCCAAAGTTACAACATCGGGTGCGAGATAATTCATAATTTCTATGGTGGAAATACCTCTATATTCGGTATCAATCGTAGAGCCTTGGAGCATATCACCGGAAATTACGAAAAGTACGTTTTTCTCTTCCTGGCGCACCTTATTTATATATCCAGAAAGCAACGACATTCCACCGATAACATAATTTTCTACTGTCCCCGTCGCCTCTGCTAGAAAGTCTCCATGCATATCATTTGAGTGTAAAATAGTAAATTTTTTAAATCGCTCAGTAGACATAATCTTTTATCTCTAATAATTAACCTAATCATGCAATTTAACATCTAAAAGCTGTATAAAATATCAAAATTTATTACAGATGTGGAATGGCAAACAGACACAACAAAAAAAACCGTTGGCGACAAAGTTGCATGAAATAGCAGTCAATCCTCTGGAATTGAGACTCAAACTTGATTGAAAAATATTTTACCTGCTACTACAGAGAATCATTCAGTAAACTCCAGACGCTTGAGACTGCAAAATTTCTTAATTTATGCGGAAATGATACCAGGGTCACTGAAGTTCATAGCATAACTATGAGCAATATTATGAATACAAACAACAGATATCTTATACCCTTGATCACAGTGGCGATCGCAGCTAGCCTCAGCAGTTGTAGTTCTAACCCTAATTCTCGTAATATCAAAAGCCAAACGCCAGCACCATCCGCTACCCCTACCCAAACGCCTAGTATGGCTCAACTGAGAGCTAAATCTACCAACATTCAGCCGTCAGCGTCTTCCAGAACTGCTAAAACTGTCAACGTCACACTATACACAAGTGACGCTCAATGTCAAGAACTGATTCCTCAACAAGTTTCAGTACCAGCAAAAAAACCTGTAACAGGCGCAGTGGGCAAAATCATAGAAGAACGAGATACAGGCGATTTGAGTTTGTCTGGTTATCGTGTGAATGTCAAAAATGGCTTAGCAACAGTTGATTTGCGACTATCTCCTCAGTCGAAGCGGCAATTAGCTTCTCTTTCGAGTTGTGAACAGTTTGCTTTATTTGGCAGCCTCCGCAAAACCCTAACAAGTAACGCCCAATGGAACATTAAAGAAGTTCGCTTCACGGAACGAGGTGAAGAAATTGTGCTTTAGTCATTGGTCATTAGTCATTAGTCATTGGTATAACTCCTACTCCTAACTCCTAACTCCTAACTTTTAAAAGCCACTGCTCAACCAACTCAGCAACAATGTCGCTCATCTGTCGCTCTTGTGAAGCTGCTGCTGCTTTGAGTTGTCGATGCAGTTGTTTAGGTAAATAGATAGTTGTACGTGTATAAGCTGGGTCAGTGCTTTTGCTGAGGGAAGTTGGTTTATCTTCGCTTGGCTGTGGCTGATCTCTTTGTTGACGACTACGAGCCGCATCAATCAAATCATCGAAACGGCTAGTTTTTTTCTTGTTATTCAAGGTAATATCTCCTTTCCTATTTCGGCATAACATCGCCATGCAATTTGCGCGTAAGGGTCTTTCACAGCATTGACTGGCACCCCTTCTAAAGCAGCTCTTTGAAATACAGCCAGCCGACGAATTCCAGACTTGAATACAGGTAGTCCTGCTTTTTCAAGTGCAGTTCTAGCTTCTTCTCCCGCCTTGTTTGGGTTTGGTGGGATGAGAGTCAGCAAAATTCGATAATTCGTCTTTAGTTGTTTAAGTAACTCAACCATTCGCAGTGTTGCAGCTAAAGCAACCGCATCTGGAGTTGTAGGTATAACTAATAAATCGCATCCTTGGGCAATAGTTTTTAGCTCATCTGCATCTGGTCGCGCTGGCGTATCAATGACGACATGTTCATAAAGTTTTACTAAGCTTATTCCCTGTTTTTCATCAGCAACTTTGAATGGCAAACAACCTCGATTCGACCAATCTAAAGCACTGCGGTTGAAATCGCCGTCCACTAACAGTGTGTCGGCTTTGTTCTGAAGGTATGTAGCTAGGTGTAGCGCCGTCGTGGACTTAGCTACACCGCCTTTGAATGCAGCTACCGTGATGATCATTGTCGATTTATTTAAAAGCAAATAATTCCAAGATTCTACTGCATATTCAGACATCTGAACGTTTAATTGTATTTTGCATTTAAATGTTCAAATTTTTAAACATTTAAATACCAAAACTTTGTATACAAATAATCAGGTTAATTTTAATTAGTATATGAAATATTAATATTCAAAATTAATTCAGTAAACTGAGTGATATATATAAATTTAAAACTAAGTACAAAAATGAGACAGCAGATAGGCAATTGTTAACTGAAAAATATCAATTCAGCCCCATCACCGCCATAAATTATTCTCCCCTGCTCCAAAAGCTCCCCTGCTCCCCTGCCCTAATTTATTAAGGCCTGTTACGTGAATGGACAGGTTAACCAAAAAGTTCTACAATCTGACTGAATGTGGTAAATTTACCTATTGTCCAATCAACCTAAGCATAGTAAAGATTTTCAGGTGATTCCACATGTTAGTGGAAGCGCTCTATTAATATAGGAAAGTCTTTAGTAAAGAGCAGGAAACAATATGGATGTAAAGCTGATTTTAGTTGGGTTAACAGTTATATTTACTGTTTCGTGCCTGTTTTTTGGCACGAAGAATGGATTTTATGATTCAGAGAACTATCACGGCAATGGCTCTGCACATTGACACAAGTCTCTGGCTAAGCTTTTGGCGTCGAGAACTGACAAATAACAGAAACAAAAGAAGCAAGTGCTTATAGCCCCTAGTTTGAGGGCTTCTTGTAACTCAACTTTTCCGAACCAGTGCGGGTTCGCAAGAGGCGTCCTCCCCAATCAAAAATCCACATTCTCAGGGTGTAGAGGCGCACTACGAAACTTACCCCTAGATCACAAAAGCAAAATTTGTGTAACTCTTGGCTTTTGGGATATATCAATGACGATCAGGTTGGAGGGGAGGAGAGCATGAGGGATAATCTGTCGGCATCCTCTCGCGTTGATGCTGGGGAAGCACCTAATGAATTAGAATGTTTGCCCTATAGTGTCCAGCATCACGATGAGGGCTTGTGTTTATTAGTACGAATGGGGCCACACCGTATCCTATTGGACTGTGGCATAGGGGACAGTTCATTACTGCTAAACACACTGACAATGGCGGCTAGCATTGGTAATTCACCCTTACCAGCAGATTTAGTTTTGATCAGTCATGCCCACCCAGATCACGCTAGAGGCTTGCTGACACTACATCAGGCTTTCCCTCAACTACCTATTTATGCCAGTGAGGTAACTAGCAAGTTACTGCCGCTGAATTGGCGAGAAGAAGATGCTAAAGAAATTCCGCAATTTTGTCATGCGTTGCCGCTGCGATCGCCTGTAGAACTGCAAGCAGGTTTAGTAGTAGAATTATTTCCCGCAGGACACTTACCAGGAGCAGTAGCATTTCTACTCACCTACACCAACGAACAGCGCTCTTACAAGCTACTGTTTACAGGGGACTTCTTCTTGTCCAACTCACGGCTAGTAGAAGGTCTACGTTTAGAAGAATTGCGGGGATTAGATTTAAACGTGCTAATTATTGAAGGCACTTACGGTACATCCCGTCATCCCCACCGCCGCAATCAAGAAAATCAACTAGCTGAACGCATTAATCGTGCGATCGCTGATCATTGTTCTGTACTACTACCTACACCAGCTTTAGGTTTAGGTCAAGAACTGCTGATGCTCTTACGTAGTCATCACCATTTCACCGGTCGGGATTTAGATATTTGGGTTGATGGTGCAGTCGCCACCGGCTGCGATGCTTACCTAGAACTATTACCCCACTTGCCGCCATCAGTGCAGAACTTCGCCCGCCATCAACCCTTGTTTTGGGACGAACGAGTGCGTCCGCGAGTGCGTCGTTTGCACTCAGAACATCGTGCCACCGTGGGTAAGTCTCCCTGTATTGTACTGACTGACTCTACATCTGATTTAAAACAATATTGTCAGCCTGACACAGGCCCTTGGCTAATTCTCCTGCCAGAAAAAATTGATATAAAAGTTAACAAAAAATATTTCACACCCACTACTATCGAAAGCTATCTGCTTGCCCAGCACAGTGATGGGCCTGGTACTACCCAGCTAATTCATAATTTACGACCTCAGCACGTCGTTTTTGTCCATGGTTCCCCTGCTTATTTAGCAGATTTGACTAGCTTAGAAGAGTTACAAAACCGCTACCATGTGCATTCACCCGCAGCTGGCACATTAGTAGAATTGCCCATTGGCGATACATTTTTGCAACCAGCAGCACCAGAGACTAATTATGAAGGTGAACTCACAGAATTAGGAACGGTAATTACAATTACACTCCCCGATGCCATTACAGCTGATAGCCGCTGGCGGCAGTTTGCTGACACAGGTTTACTTGAAGCGCGTTGGCAAGGCGAAGAACTAGTATTGCGGGGGTTGTCTCAAAGAGAACTGCTGAACCAAAATGGCGATCGCTATATCTTATCTGATGTAGACTGCTGTGGTAACTGCCGACATCAAAGAGGGCAAAGGTGTTGGAATCCCGCTTCGCCGTTGTATAACTTTAAGGTAACTCTTGAAGGTTATTGTCCAGTCTTTGAACGTTCATTAAATAATGAGTGATGAATCACCCATTTCAAATAAATAAAACAGTTGCGGTATAAAAATTACGAATTACGAATTATTAACTACCCAAACCAGCTTGAAAAATCTGGTTTGGAGTGAGATTCAATTCAGGAAAAGTTTGAGAGATAATGCGATCGCTATCTCGAAACTTACTAATTTGGTATTCTCCATCAACTAAGTTACAAACAGAGATTGTCGGTTGTTTAGGACTACCGATAAAATTGCGTCCTCCCAACGCTGCATAGTCGATAATCCAGTATTCGGGGATACCCATCTCTTCATAATCGGCATATTTCAAGTGGTAATCGTCCCGCCAGTGAGTTGATACAACTATGTAGTTCATAGCGTACCCCGGTATTTTCAACTAGGCGATCAACAAATTCCTCAAAGGTTACTAGCTTGGGTATAGCTTGAGTCATAGATGATAGAGAATTAGGAAATTACAAAGAATAAAATATACAGGCAACAAGAATACATTTAATTATGTTCATCTACTTAAACAAGAGGGGAAAAGGGATAATTCTTCCCCTTTCCCCTTGTTTGTCAAATATTGTACCTAGAATTTCACACTAGTACAGTAGCCCCTGGCTCCACCTTTGTAGACTAAAGAACCCTTCGGGTAGAGCTACTGGGGAACTACCCTAAGTGGATAGGCATTAACAAAGGTAGAGCGGGGCTTTCTCTACATAGCAGTATTAGTAGTTCAGGATATGACAAAAGCCCGGAATAATAGTTTTGACTTTTGACATTTGACTTACTAGATAGCTTGGAACTTAATTACTCAGCATTAGAGTCAGGAAAGCGGTTGCGGATACGCTCAGATTCTGGACAATCTTCAGTCAGGAGAGGTTCCACATTACCGCGTGGCACTGAAGCTAATTTTTGGGTTACAGCGCCGATGCTTTCGAGGCGAACCATCTCCTCCCAAGAACAAATTTCGTCTTCCTCTTCTGTTTCATAGCGTAGAGTCACTAAATCTCCTTCTATGTCCAGGATGCGGGCACGCTCGATCCAGCGTTGCTGATCCCGCAAGAAAACACATACCTCCCGCCCGTCGCAACACAGTTGATAAATCTTGCGGTGTAGCATGTACTGCTTCTGCCTTTTTAAACAACGTAGTTAAACTTGTCAAAATCTGGGTTTTACCCATTAGATAATACCTTTTAGAGGTCAGTTTTCCAGGCGAAAAATCAGTGCGTCTGTTGACCCCAGCCGAAGACTTGCTTATAATTGTCAGATCTAAGGAATTTTGGGTCATAAACCAGTACTGACTACACCAGAACTGAATCTCTTTAAAGGTCATAATAGCGAATATCTACTTCATAGAAGTCACACAAATCAGGATTTCTCCTAACCAAGTTGATATTTGCTGGTGAGTCTTGCTTACCATTATGTAATAAGGAATACTCCAAAACAAGAGGTGATTGCGGTTGTGAAATTTGCCTACTTGTATTCATTGGCATTATTGGGAAGTCTGGGGACTCGGCTTTACTTTTACCCCGTATGTACTTGATCTTAACTCATTCTCTTGCCGACCTTCATGGTTTTCAACAACAACACCACAAGAGTTTTGAGTTTGGGGTTTTTACCAGATGCGATCGCGTCGCCTACCCTTAACAATCTGTGCGCCAAGACCACCCAGCACGGCAGTATCAGCAAGATTTGTACCGTGCAAGAAATTCCATTGGCAGTTGCGAAGAGCCTTCTCGTTTAATTTTACCTGCACGAACTGCATCGTATAAAGCTGCAAGCTCTGCCAAATCCTCTGACTGGTAGCACTTAGTTGCCAGCACTTGATGGAGTAGACCCTCAGATTCAACACTAAGATACCCAGTTTGGAAAGCAGATTCAACGAGTGAGCGAATCATGTTGATTAGGGTGTAGAGTGCAATTGATTACCACCTTTAGTGTGAAACATATTTTTCCTATACTGATTGATATGAAACAGCAATAATTAGTGATTATAGTTACATTTTTTTGTGATCAACATCACAGTTACATAACGTAATGTCAATATTTAAGCGCTAACATACTTATATAGCTAAATACAAAAAATACAAAATATTTTTTTGATTAATTAATGCATGAATTTACACAAATTTTGATATTGTCAATAAATATTTAAGATACAGCAGTTTGCTTTTAAACGAAGTACAAAACGCAGAACTCATTAGACCTATGAGCAAAAGTTACTTTTGCTCATAGGGGGGAAAGGTAAAAGGTTAAAGGGAAAAGGGTTTTTATGAGCCGCTTTCCCCTTTACCCCTTACCCTTTTCCCCACTTCTGCAAGAAGTCTATTCATCAGATTGAAAAGTTTCTAACTCCTGCGTCAAAACCCGTAACTTTTGTACTTCATACCAACGAAAACTGCTGTAGGTGTAATCAAGGGAAAAACTGGCGGAAATCTTCATCTTTGTGACTTAATTGCACCCAGTCCAGGTTCAAAGACTCAAATTTTTGCACCAAGCGATCGCAAGCAGGACGTTCAGTCGCATAATGTCCAGCATCAATTAAAATCAGACCGCGATCGCGGCTTTCTTGAAACTGATGGAACTTACAATCAGAAGTTAAATAAACTTCAGCATCAGTTTTGACTACTGTCGAAATAAAACTAGCCCCCGAACCGCCCAACACAGCAACTCGTGAAATCGTCTGCTGTAAATCAGCAGTGGGCGAAAAAATTAGATGAGGTGGGGCGAGTCGGGTTTGAATCGCGGCGAGTAATTCCTGTAATTTCAAAGCTGGTTTTAGCAGCCCGACACGCCCGTATCCCAATCCTGGCAAAGTTGGTACAATGGGGGTGACTTCTTGGAGTTCTAAAATCTGGGCTAAAACGTCAGCAGTACCATCTTGTACTTGGTCAAAATTTGTGTGGGCGCTGTAGACACCGATTTTGTGAGTAAAGGCTAACCTTACCATTTCCGCGATCGCTTCGCCAGTACATAGCGACTTGAGAGGATTGAAAATTAACGGATGATGGGCAAAAATTAAGTTAGCCTGAAAAGCGATCGCTTCCTCCATTACCGCCAAAGTTGGTGTCAAACACACCAACACCCTTGCCCTCTGGTGTAATACTCCCGGTTCAATTTGCCAGCCACAATTATCCCAACTCTCACACCAAGCGGGATTTGCCCATTCTTCAAACCAAGTAATTAAATCAGCAATATTCATTTTTTAATTTTTAATTTTTAATTTCTACTCTGTGGTTGAATATTCAACTTTAATGCTATCTGCGATCGCATATCCTGATAAGGTTTATTCCATACAGGTTGAGCATTCCAGTTCCAGGTTGCTACTGGTATAAGTTGTTCTTTAGCAAGATAACTTAACAGACGTTGTTCATCTTCCGGTTCGCGGGAAAAAGAAAAGGGATTACGGAAACCTGTGTCACACAGTTTATAAGAAGTAATTTGACCGTGACTAATACGTTGTAAAAGTTCCTTGCCTTTAACGAGTAAATAATCTAAAAATACTAAACTGAAAGGCTCAAATTGTGCGCGATTGTCTGGTTCTTTTTGTACCCATCTTGCCCACTCAAACCCATACATAAAATCGTGAACATAGCGGAAACGAATTTCCATTTGAATTCCGAATAACTCTGACAGCGACACCATCTTGTTGCCAAAGGATTCTAAAAAATCCATAGCATGATTGCTTGCTATTAAAGCCTGTCTCAGCATACTGCTGACCATAAAATCAAAATCCCAGAAAATGTTATGCGGAAAGTTTTGCACCTGTGCATAAAGAATCCGTTCCAAGGTATCTCGCAGAGTTACTATCAATTGCATGTCTGTGGTTTGTTCTGCAATCAAGTTTCCCAATTCTGTGAAGCTGGTAATTAAAGTCTTCTGAGGATTGAGTGATAACAGTGTAACAGACTGCTGGGCAAGGATTTCATCTAGAATTTGGAAAGCATGAGTTGATGACAGATCTTGCTTCATAATTAATTGAAATATTACAAATGACTTCAAATAAATATAAGTTTATATCGAAGAATATATAAATATTGATTTATATCAATAAAATTAACGTTGACTGTTCACAGTGAACAGTCAGCGAGTAACAATTATAATGAGATATTTTTTTATTTATCAGTCCATTTCAAGTAAATGATAGGTGGCTGATTCTGGGAGTATACCCGCTAGCAATAAAGTAGACCGCTTGGCAGGAAAGAGTGATGCATCTTTTTCCCACATTTGACCAGTTAATGTAATTGAACCTCCGATTTCACCACATAATATTATTTCATCAGTTGCAGGGCAGTAGTAGTATTCATATTCTCCTTGAAAGGGATCTAGTAACTCTGGGTGTCTATGAATAACCAAGTCGTTAATTAAGCCAGCAACAGAACTAATGAATTGGTTTCGATCTTGATAAGTAAACTTTTCAACACAATGCACAAACCTTGAACAGCTTTCTCTGGTGATAGGTATCTCTGATTCAGGTGTTTCCAGTAGAAATTTAATTGCTAAGAAATCTTCTACAGACTGAGGATAAAGCGGCAGAACTTTTTGCTGAAACCACTCACGAATCTTTCGTACAAACGACAAGTTACAATCATGTTGAGAATGGACGATATCTTTGAGCGTAGTTATAGCAATATTTAACCTGGTGTAGAATTTCACGCTTTCTTTTTGTTAACCAGAAATGTGGACAACTAACTCTCTGACATGACTGCGCTGGCGATGTTCCCAAACATAAATTCCTTGCCAAGTTCCTAACACCAAATAACCGCGATTAATAGGTATATGTTCAGAAGTATGGGTGAGGGCTGTGCGGATGTGTGCCGGCATATCATCAGGCCCTTCAGCATCATGAATGTATTTACCTGATTCGGGCACAAGTTTAGCCATAAAATTAGCTAAATCTACAAGGACATCAGGGTCGGCATTTTCTTGAATAACTAAACTAGCTGAAGTGTGACGCAAAAATAGAGTACAAAGGCCAGTTTCCACACCTGATTCTGCAACTATGGCTTCAACTTTTGCAGTAATGTTGTGAAAAGATTTGCCATTAGTAGAAATTCTGAGTAGTTTTTGGTAATGAGTCATTTGCAATTGGTCATTAGTTATTGGTCATTAGTCCACAGACAATAGACTCTGAAGCAAGATTTGGAGATATCACTACTAATTTATCTTGCTTTTGTAGACTTAATCGAGTTGGAAATATTTTATAACAGCGTGAGCGATCGCCTCATTACCATCCTTAGCAATTGGTTGAGATTGTTTTGCTTGTTGAGGTGGTTGATGGAGAAAATCCCAAGTTCCATCAAAAAACTCTGTTGGTGTAACAATTTGATGTGAATTGTAATTTACAATACCCTCTAAAAGAAAAGCCGCTTCCGCAAAGTCATCGCGGGGAATGGTCACGATAGGTACTTCCAGGCGTGTAGCTTCCGAGAAAGTACCATAACCAGGTTTAGAAACAATACGCCCACACACAGGCATAAAATCCACAGGGCGGTATTTATGATCATTAATTTTTACTAAATTAGGTAAATCTGGGGCAGATTTATCAAAAGTAATGAATTGCCAATCTGGAAAATGTCCCAAGTTATCATAGGGAATTTGTTGTAAACCCAAACCGCCAAAAGTTAGCAAAATAGTTTTTTCTCTGGGTGCAGTTATACCCCAAATCGAGCGTAGATCATCAACAGAATAACGAGGTGAACCACCTGTTAAGCCCACATCTGTAATATTATTGAAAGCTTTCATACTTTCGTGAAAGGGAAGACGAAACAAGCGATCGCACTGAGAATAAAAATCACTAATCCAATCAGCGATCGCGATAAATTCACCACCCCAATCGCGGTAGATAAAATCCCAGCCAAAATTGCTCATCATCCAGCAAGGTATATTTGCGGCTTTGGCAAACAAAGGAGTTAAAAAAGGAATATCTGCCAATATCAAATTGACACGATTTTGGCGGATAAAATTGACTTCCGAAGCAATCAAAGAATTTTGCTGCTTTTTAATCTCCAGCAACTTTAACAAAGTTGCTTCCTTATCCATTGTCAAACTATCTGCTTGGATCACACCCAAATCAAATGCACGTGGACGATGAATAAAATCGCCTTCGATATAAGACTCTAGCAACCACCGTGGGGCAGCTGTCACCATAATTAGTAAAATTTCTGGGCACAACTTTTGAATTGTGGCTGCAACCGATGCTGTGCGAGTGGCATGACCAAAGCCATGATTAGTAATAGCAACGTATAAAATTGGGCGGTTCATTTGATAGTTAGGAGTTAGGAGTTAGGAGTTGGGAGTTAGGAGTTAAAAATTAAGGCAACTCCAATAAATCAATTATCTTGGTTGAAGTTGCTGACAAATGACAAATGACTAATGGCCATTGACTATTGACAAAATTTTTGTACCTCCTCAACCAAGAAATCGATTTCAGATTCTAAAGTCAAGTAATGAACAGTAGCACGAATACAGTTAGGATCAGCTATTGTTCGGGTAAATATTCTTTGTGACTCTAAGAATTTTACTAACTTGAGACTAGCTTGGGGTTGTTGTTGGGTGAGTTGAAACGAGACAATACCACTTTCCGGTGGGGCATTCCCTAGACATTTGACATCTGGTAGCGCCACCAATTTTCGCCAGAGATATTCACTGTTATGGCAAATTTGCTGATAACGTTCCTGTGATGTTCCCCATTGCTGATGGATAGCGATCGCTTCCTTTAACCCAACATACAATGGATAAACTGATGTCGATACCTCGTACCTCCGTCCATCCGCTTGCCAACTCACTGGTTGTCCTTGACTATCTACAACAACGCCACGCAAACCAATAAATGTCGGATGCAAACTTTCTCTTACTTCTTTCCGGACATACAAACCACCCCCACCCGCAGGGCCACATAACCACTTATGTCCTGTGAAAGCATAAAAATCTGCCCCCAATTCACTTAAGTTTAAAGGTAATAAACCAGCAGACTGGGCAGCGTCTACCAAAACTAAAGAATCATTCTTTCTGCATACTTCCACAATTTTGTCAAGAGGTAAAACTTGACCCGTGTTCCAAAAGACATGACTGACAATAACTAAGCGGGTATGAGGACGCAAGTGTTGGGCAATAACTGTAACCGGGTCGCCCTCATTTAAAGTCGCCATCAAAGGACAAGTGGTCACTTCCACAGCGAATCTACGTGCAATTTCTTGTGCTGTAGCAATCACACCAGGATGTTCGCAATCCGAGAGTAGCATATGGTCGCCGGGATGCCATTCAATACCCCACATAGCGATATTGCAGCCAACAGTGACATTTTCTGTCAGAGTAATACTTTCCGGTGGTGCGTGCAACTCACAAGCGATCGCTTCTCTGACAGCTTGCTTTTCCTGAGTCAGCCAAGCATATGCCTCATAGCCAAAAGGGCCGATGTGCTGCACATGTGCTTGGCCTTGGCTAATGGCATCCATCGCCTTTTGAGGCATCGGCCCTTGCCCCCCATAGTTAAAATAAACCTTATTTGCTAAAGCTGGAAATTGCTCTCGATGGTGGTGCAACCTGGTTTGTAAAGTCATAGTTAGTGGTCAGTTGTCATTGGTCAGTTGTCATTCGTCATTTGTCAGTGGTCAGTGGTCAGTGGTCAGTTGTCAGTGGTCAGTTGTCAGTTGTTGTTAAAACTCTCCCCATTGCCCCTTCTCCCCTGCTC
>NZ_JAECZC010000055.1:0-34463 GCF_016056305.1 Amazonocrinis nigriterrae CENA67
CCATTCCCCATTCCCCAGTCCCCAGTTCCCAGTCCCCAATCCCCAATCCCCAATCCCCAATTCCCAAAATGTTCCTCACACAAACTGTTCCCCGTCAAAGAGAAATTATCGAAGTAGTCCTTCGCAATGGCTGGGACTATATGCGGAGGCTGCTGACTGGTGGTAAAACTGATGAACCCCAGCTACCCACACCTGCGGTTTTAAAAAATATCTTGGTGGATTTGGGGCCAGTTTATGTCAAACTGGGTCAGCTACTCTCCACCCGTCCAGATTTACTTAGCGCTGCCTACATTGAGGAACTGTCAACGCTACAAGACGAAGTACCGCCTGTTCCTTGGTCAGATATAGAAGTAGTCATCCGCCAACAACTAAAACGCCCCCTAGAAGAAACTTTCAGCAAAATTAATCCTGTGCCAGTGGCAGCAGGGTCAATTGCCCAAACCCATCGCGCGACATTAGTAGATGGTCGGGAAGTTGCCCTAAAGGTGCAACGTCCAGGAATTGATGTCACCATTGCCCAAGATATTGCTTTAATTCAAGGTATTGCCGATTTAGTCGCACGTACTGAATTTGGGCAAACCTACGAAATCAAATCTATTGCTGAAGAATTTACCAAAGCTTTAGAAGCAGAATTAGACTTTACACGCGAAGCCAGTTTTACAGATGAGTTGCGGCGTAATTTATCACGTAGTCGTTGGTTTGATCCCAAACAAATTGTAGTTGCAGAGATTTATTGGGATTTGACCACAGAAAAATTATTGGTGATGGAGTGGCTGGACGGGGTACCGTTCCTTTCGGCAGATCTGAATAGTAATACAAGTGGTAAAGACCCAGCAGTTGAACGCAAAGCAATCACCACTTTGCTATTTCGAGTATTTTTTCAACAAATATATATTGATGGCTTCTTCCATGCTGACCCCCATCCAGGAAATTTATTTTATCTTAAGGATGGTCGTGTTGCCCTGCTAGACTGTGGTATGGTGGGAAGACTTGATCCCCGCACCCAGCAGATATTAACAGAAATGCTGTTGGCGATTGTGGATTTAGATGCAGGACGGTGCGCTCAGTTAACTTTGCAACTAGCAGATTCTCGGCAGCCTGTAATTTTGTCTCGGTTAGAAAATGATTACGATCGCATGTTGCGAAAGTATCACAATGTCAGTCTGACGGAAATCAACTTCAGTCAGATCATTTATGAAATATTACAAGTTGCCCGTAATAATAAAATTAGGTTGCCTAGCAACATGGGCTTGTATGCCAAAACCCTGGCTAACTTAGAAGGGGTGGCGCGTACTTTCAACCCGGAGGTTAACCTGTTTGATGAAGTCAAGCCATTAATTACAGACTTGTTTCGCAGGCAATTATTAGGCGATAATCCTGTGCGATCGCTCCTCAGAACAGCCTTAGATATCAAAAGTCTTTCTCTACAATCTCCCCGTCAAATTGAACTGTTATTAGACCGAGTTACCTCAGAAACCTTACAGTGGAATTTATCACTACGGGGATTAGATGGTGTGCGGCGAACTATGGATGATGCTGCCAACCGATTATCTTTTAGCATACTAGTGGGTTCCCTGATTATGGGAGCAGCAATTATTACAACAAAAGCGCAGACATCCGAACTATCTTTTTTAAGCAGTGTTTTATTTGCAGCCGCCAGTTTGTTGGGATTGTGGTTAATCATCAGTATATTGCGATCGGGGCGTTTGCGGTAAAATTTATACTTCAGGGCATAGGGAATTGGGAATGGGGCATGGGGGAGCCAGTGCGATCCTGTCGCCTTGCGTCGGAAAGCAACTGGCGTCATTGGGCATTGGGCATGGTAAAAAGCAGTTATTTCCTACTTCTCCCTCATCCCCCCATCTCCCTCATCCCCCCTGCTCCCCATCTCCTATGCTCCCCTGCCTCATAACACATCTATGTCAATCATCATTGCTGAAAATTTAAGTAAATTTTATCCGGTTGCTGTCAAAGAGCCAGGCATTAGAGGGACAATTACTCACTTTTTCCGGCGCACCTACCGTTCAATCAAAGCAGTTGAAAATGTTTCTTTTGAAATTGCCCCAGGCGAGGTAGTAGGATTTTTGGGGCCTAATGGCGCTGGTAAAACCACCACTCTTAAAATGCTCACAGGGCTAATTCATCCTTCTAGCGGTATAGTTAGAGTCGCTGGACATGTGCCGTTTCTGCGCCAAGAGGCATTTTTACAAAAAATTACTTTGGTGATGGGGCAAAAACAGCAACTCATTTGGGACTTACCAGCGCTAGATTCTTTAAAAATCAATGCTGCTGTGTATAACATCTCAGATAAAGAGTTTCAGCGGCGAGTAGGGGAATTAACCGAGATGCTGTCCCTTGAGGGTAAGCTTACCCAACCTGTACGCAAATTGTCTTTGGGTGAGCGAATGAAGGCGGAACTTTTAGCAGCACTTTTGCACCGTCCTCATGTATTGTTTTTGGATGAACCAACGCTAGGACTAGATGTGAATGCTCAAGTGGCGGTGCGTGATTTTTTGCGTGAGTATAATCAGCGCTATCAAGCAACAGTATTGTTAACTAGCCATTACATGGCTGATATTACAGCTTTGTGTCAACGAGTCCTCTTAATTCACCAAGGAAAGCTGATGTATGACGGTAGCTTAGATGGACTGCTGGAACGTTTTGCTCCTTATCGTGAAGTTCATGTAGAGTTAGCCCAACCTCTACCGTTAGAAAAACTGATGGCTTATGGTGATGTGCAACTCTTAGAAGGTCGAGCAGTGTGTTTTATGGTACAGCAAGAAGCGCTTACTCGCACAGTGTCTAAGATTTTATCAGATTTGCAAGTAATCGATTTAACAGTGAGCGAGCCACCCGTGGAAGAAGTGATTGGACGAGTTTTTCAAGCAGGGGTGGTTTAAGGAGTGTGGAGTCAGTTGTCAGTTGTCAGTTGTTAGTTGTCAGTTGTTATTTCTCCCTCATCCCCCTCATCCTCAATGAAACTAATTATTAGGAAAGCCCTAACTTTTTTTTCCGTATACTACGCCTATATGGTTGAGTATCGGGCAGAACTGATTTTATGGGTTTTGTCTGGGTCTTTGCCAATTATCCTTATGGGTATCTGGATACAGGCAGCACAAGGTGGACGGTTCAGTTTGTCACCTGTTGATTTTACCCGTTACTTTCTCACTGTTTTTATTGTCAGGCAAATCACAGTTGTCTGGGTAATTTGGGATTTTGAAAGGGAGGTAGTAGAAGGTAAGTTATCACCCAAGTTGCTACAACCTATCGATCCAGTATGGCATCACGTTGCAGGTCATCTTTCTGAAAGAGTTGCTCGCATTCCGTTTGCATTCTTGTTAATAGCGTTGTTTTTTATACTCTATCCCCAGGCTTTTTGGATACCGAGTTTGATTCAATTCTTGTTATTTACGTTGGCGGTAGCGCTAGCTTTTATTTTAAGGTTTGTGATTCAGTATACTCTTGCCTTGTTTGCTTTTTGGACTGAACGGGCTAGCGCTTTAGAAAATTTTTGGTTGTTGTTTTTTTTGTTTTTCTCTGGAATGATTGCCCCTTTAGATGTGTTTCCTGAAAATGTAAGGGCGATAGTTTTATTTACACCTTTTCCTTATTTAATTGATTTTCCTACGAGTCTTTTAGTGGGGCTACCTGTGGATGTAACGCGGGGATTTTTATCAATGGTGGGTTGGATTTTAATATTTTTGGGTGCAAATCGCTTGCTGTGGCGTGCAGGTTTAAAGCGGTATTCTGGGATGGGTGCTTAGAGGTTGTTTTAATAGTCCCGAAGGGTATATTTTGCACTTTTGACTTCAAGTAACTGCAAGGTAAAATTAAGGTTTCAGCCATATACACAGATGCTTTGCTGTGCTTACTAAAGCAAAAGGCCTTATTAAAATATCCTCTAATGTTACTCACACAGATTTAGTTGTGTATAAATTAAGGTTTTCCATCAATTAGAAGGTGTTTGACTATAAATTCATTTGGAGCCAAGGTTAAGGGATTACTCCATTGACCTATTGGCGGTTTATAATTAGGCGAAGGTGTGGAAATTAAATCCAGGTATTCTGCGGTTAATTTGATTGGTACACCAACAGGTACATTTTTAAGTATTGCTAGACATACAAGTCCAAGTTTTTTTCCTTCTTGTGCAGGCTGTTGAATAACAACTGTATTATTTGACGTAGTGACTTTAACAATAACTTTAGAACATGAATCTGGAAGATGTCCTCCCATTTGTTGACCAAAAAAGATACGAACTCCAATCTTACCAGATGTTAAATTGACTTGGGGAATTTGGGGATTTTTCAGGGCATCAGGATTGATTTGTGGGATTTGCAGCGATTGTGCTGAGGCAATTTCTACACTGCCCACCATTGAGCTAGCAACTGCCATTGCTAAGACGCTAACACGGTATAAGTTAAATTTCATCATTTCTCTATATAGTTAGTAAGCATTATGATATTCACTACCATGTTATTAGGGGAGATTTCGCGGTACGAGAAAATTTGTAATAGTGCTTTTCTTGGCTTAAGTCTTGTGCAACCACACCTAAGTTGAGATTGGCTAGAACACCAATTCCTACCGAGTTGTATTCAAAGATAGTGGGGAGGATGAGGAGGATGAGAAAGATGAGGAGGCAGTGCGGTCTTGGGGTCTCCCCAAGTGGAGCAACTGCCGTGGGGATGTTACTTCGCCATTTATAAATACAATTTATAAATGGCAACTTAGTATCACGAATCAGGGTCAAAAGCCTCGAACTGTGGGAGCTACAACAGGACACCGGGAGGAGGGGGCACTACGTAATACCAATTCTCCGTAAACATGCACTTAATATAAAAAAACGAACCGCCAAGTACGCCAAGGAAGAGAGAAATAAATATTTAGTGCAAGCTTATAGAGATTTGGTATAAGTGCGATCGCTCCTACCCATTTGCCTTTAAATAGAAACAGAAAGTCAAAATACGATTATCATGAAATTCGGACAAAATGCTACTTTAGCTAAGCATCGTTATGGCTTACTTAAAGCATTAACTGTCGGCTTTTTGTTACTGGCATCGATAATGCCTACTGCTCTAGCAAACGAGAGCGAAAAATCTACAGCTTTCGACAGCACAACTACGCTGCAAACCATACTCGCCAGTAGTCATCGCTCACCACAAAATCGTTGGCGAGACAAATACCGCCACCCAGCCGAGACTCTTGAATTCTTTGGTTTGCGTCCGAACATGACTGTGGTTGAATTATGGCCTGGGGGTGGTTGGTACACGGAGATTATCGCCCCGTTTCTGAAGCAAAGCGGACAACTTATAGTTACTAACTTTGCTCCTAGCCAAAGTAAACCAGCCTTGGCTTTCCAACAGAAACTGGCGGCTGACCCAGAGGTTTTTGGTAAAGTCAAAGTGGTTGAAATTAATCCTCCAAATCAACTTACCCTCGCCCCAGACAATTCTGTGGATATGGTTGTTACGTTCCGCAATATTCACAACTGGGTTAGTGCTGGTTATGCAGACCAAGTTTACGCAGCTGCATACAAGGCACTCAAGCCAGGGGGTATCCTAGGAGTTGAAGAACACCGTGGCAAGGTGGGCATTTCTTTACAAGATAGTATAAAAACTGGCTATATGTCAGAAAATGCCGTAATTGCTGCTGTGGAGAAAGCCGGCTTCAAGTTGGTAGGTAAATCAGAGATTAACGCCAACCCAAAGGATACCAAGGACTATCCAGGCGGTGTCTGGACGTTACCTCCAACCTTAAGTCAAGGCCAAAAGGATAGGCAACGCTACCTCGCCATTGGAGAGAGCGATCGCATGACCCTAAAATTTATCAAGAGAACAAAAAATCCCTAATTGCTGCTAAAACCTCTGCTGGGTATTCTTCGTGTAGTCCCAATGAACCAGGAATGACGACGCTTGTCACTTTTGGTAAAGCTGCTATGGCGTTCATTTCTTCTCGTGATTTTGGTGGGCTAGATTCGCCAATCACTATCATCAACGGTACAGATAACGATCGCACAAGTGCCAAAAAATCAGATTGCTCACGTACAGCATCGAGATTACCTGTAACAAAAGCAGCAGAAGCAAATCGCGCTCCTGGTTGTTGAGTTGTCTGCCATTTCTTTTCGATAAAACTGGGTGTAATCTTAGCGACATCTGCAAAGACGTGGCGACGGTACATGAAACTCAAGAAAGATGGTACTGTGTTGAGTTTATACAAGGCTTGGCCAATTATGGGCGATCGCACCAATCCTCTAACGATACCAGCTATCTCTGGAGTTGCCCCCATTGTCGGCAAAGGCCCTCGCCATGTGGGAGCTAACAATACAATTCGCGAAAAGATAGCAGGCTGTTTCACTGCGACTTGCAACACGTAACTAGCAGCATGTCCAGCCGCAACTACAGTAATTGCAGTATTAAAAACAGCTTGGATAAAATCTGACAAAAATTGCTGATATATTTCTGGTCGGTAATCTAAACTAGGGCGAGAAGATTCTCCAAAACCAGGCCAGTCTACTGCTACAACTTGAAAGTGAGGAGCTAGTAACCTGGCCAGTTCGCCCATTTCTGAGCGTGTAGAAACGCTGCTGAAAGCTGGAAGTAGCAATAATGGTGAACCTTTGCCAAGGGTTTCATAAACAACCCGCAATTGTTGGTTTTCCCAATTCCAAAGATATTCTTGAACTACTCCACCAAATCCAACAGTAGCAGAGGTAGATAATAAATTGGTTGACATCAGACTAAATTTTTAAAGTTAGCTAATCATGGAAAAATCACACTGCCTACTCCCTATTTTAAAGCTAGGAGTTAGGTAAATCTAACTTACATTCCAACGCTTTTTTTTGCATGGTTTTAAAAATGTTATAAAAGCCATTAGCGCGGGAAGGTGTCAAGCTGACATTTAAGCCAGTTTCTTGAATGAAATCTGGTGTAAGTTCTAAAATTTCTGTGGGAGTTAGTCCATTTAATCCTTCAATCAAAAGACCAACCATCCCTTTGCTGATGAAAGCGTCGGAATCAGCTATAAATTCGACTTTACCATCATTGAGAGAGGCAGTAATATAAACCTGAGAAACGCAACCAGGTACTTTATTTTCTGGTACTTTGTCAGTTTCTGGAAAACTTTTGAGTTTGTTTCCATACGCAATTAACTGTTCCGTACGTCTTCTTTGGTCGGAAACCCGTTGAAAGCGCTGGACAATTTTAGCAAGAGCAGGTGGTAATGAATCGAGAGTGGAAGACATAAAAGAAGCTGCAAATAATCGGCATCACCTTGAGTTTAAATTATATGCACGAGCGATCGCACTTTCACCGTGCCAATTTTAGATTTGGGATTATAGATTATTTATCGGTTCATGCTCCACGGGCAACTAGTGTGGAACAAATCTCAAATCGCAAATCCAAAATTGATTGACAGCAATTATAGGACTGCTACCGTTGTATCTGTGAATACTAAATAGGTAGCATTTTAGTCTGTCAAGCAAATCTTGTTGGTTTGCTACTTCTATTTTAGTAATTTTAGCGATCGCTGCTGGTAGTGTAAACCAGAAAAACTCAACCGTTAATTAAAAAGCAGCTAGAAATAGTTTTATTAAGTATTGATAACAACTGTTAAATATTAATGCAAAATCAAGATTTTTCTTGAATTGACTTCGCTAATTCCCAGATTATGTTTTCAATCATTAATAAATTTCAGGAGCAAATCAGGTGTTTACTTCAACCTTACTCGCTGCTGCTACCACACCCCTGGAATGGAGTCCCACAGTTGGGCTGATTATAATTATCGCCAACATTATTGCCATTGCCTTTGGCAAATCTACCATCAAGTACCCCAACGCAGGGCCAGCCCTACCATCACCCAATTTGTTTGGTGGTTTTGGTCTGCCTGCGTTATTGGCAACTACCGCTTTCGGTCACATCTTGGGCGTAGGTATTGTCTTAGGACTGCATAACCTAGGCAGAATTTAGTACCGCTTTGCACAAATCATCAAGTCTAAAGACTTGATGATTTGTGCATCTAAGGCTATTTTATAGACGTGAGCCGCTTCCCTCAAGGTATTGCGTCCATATTTCTGCCGTGTGCTGTACTCAAGAACTGAGAAATAAAAAATATCCCATTGTAATTGTTTACTGCTGACTTTTAACAGCCAACAGTCAACAGTCAACAATTTAAAGTAGGATAATTTATTTCTTGAAGTTCCCTAAGTGATTACTCAAGTTAGCCTTTAGTTGATTCTTTTTTGTATAATTCCATAAGCTAGAGAGTCAATTCTCTGGCTTTTTTATATTAATTAGATAGTTACAAAAAGTTTTATAAACTACTTCAGTACTATTAACTGGAATTTTTTTAGGCACTTGGCGCACTCCGCACGCCATTGTTTATACCAGTTGTGTAAGTCCTGTATATCAAAATTTTCTACCTGAATCTTTGCAATTTAAGCATCGTAATACATATCATCAGCCACAAAAAACCGACTCCATAACCTGCTATTATGTCTGTAGGCCAATGGACTCCTAAATATAAGCGGCTCAAACCGATAGCAGCAATTAAAATAACTGCCAAACTGTAAATAACTTTGGCAAACTGAGGATAGTGAATTGCCAACTCGTGAGCAATAAAACCATAAAGTACCATAGAACCTAGTGCATGACCACTAGGAAAACTAAAAGATTTTTCTGAAATCAATTGATGCCACAGTTCAGGGCGAGGTTTAGAAAAAAACAACTTTAGCCCTGTATTTAAAATTAATGCTCCCAAGCAAGCAAGTACAAAAATTTTTGCGTCTTCTCGATAGCGTCGCCAGCAAAGCAATAAAAAAGTAGCTCCTGCAACTATAATCACTGTACTAGGATTACCAAGATTTGTAATAAATAACATGAAATTATCTAAGTTGGGATTAGCAAACTGATGCAGCCATAACAAAAAACTAGTATCAAATGCAAAAGCCTCTCGCTCTAAGACCTCTTCGGCTAGTTTTGCTAAAACAAAAAGAATGAGCAGGCAACTAACAAGTCCAACAATACCAATAGTGGCAACTAATGTAACTAAACGAGGATGTATATAACGCAACCAGAAATGAGAAAGTTGTCGGAGCATATTTAAATGTTATTCATCGTCAAAAGACCTAGCTACTGCTAGGATAGGTCAGCGGAAGTAGGGATATTAGCTAAAATGGATAAAAATTTTCCAAAATAAGCATTCGTTTTCTACTCAATTGGGTAATGCACTTTTTTCTCTTTTCGCACAGAAAAGAATAGGACAACTGCTAGCAAGATAAAGGCGATCGCTGATGCATATTCCCTTGGCAGTGATAGACCGCCATCTTTGACTGGCTTAGTCAAAAAATCTCCGAAAGTGGCTCCGAAGGGGCGTGTGAAGATGAAAGCGAGCCAGAATAGGAGAATATCGCTTAACTTTGTCATGTAATGAAGGGCGACGACAATACCGATGACGCTGGCTGTCACTAATGCCCCCTGAATATAGCTTAGTCCTAAATTACTAGTCAGAAAGTCACCAAAAGCTGTTCCCAAACTGTTAGAGAACACTACAGCCAGCCAATAGGTGGTCTCTGCATCTTTCCTGATGATGGGATAAACGCTCAAATCTCGATCCCGGTAGTACCAGATAGCAAGAACGGTTAAGAGACTGGCTACCAGAATCAGCGATCCCACTGCGTAACCCAGACCGAAAGATCGATCCATCAAGTCTGAAATTTCAGTTCCGGCTGTAGTTGTCGCAATGATGGCTACCCAGTAAAGGGCTGGACGATATCTGTCGGATTGAATTTGAAAAAATAGGAGAATTGACAGGATGGCAAATGTTACCGCAAAGGCTATGTAATACCCCAATCCAAGAGTCATTGAGATGAAGTCACCTGCCGTCTCGCCGAGGGTAGTGGCGATAATCTTCATAATCCAGAAGAAAATTGTGACTTTTGCAACTTTATTCATTTTTTTCTCAAAAAATAGTAAGTCATCATAAATCCATTCAGATGAGCGCAGTATGCTAGAAATAACTGAATGGCAATCAGAAAAGCTCTAAGCTATGTAAAATAAGCACTAGAGTCAAGGTATGGATCATGCGATCGCAAATTCCCAACCAAATCGCCTCTTGACAAATAGAAATATCCCCAAGTTCGACAAGGCGAAATTATCAATCTTCTCGGTCAATTGGCACTAAGCCTGATTTCTTGGGCTTAAGGGTTAAGTAAATCACCAGGCTGATGATTATACAAAGAAAAAGCATACTCGTTCCAACCGTACCATAGCCAAAACCACCATTTTTAGTAGGTTGGGATAATAAATCACCTATCGATGCTCCAAATGGACGAGTCAAGATATAAGCTAACCAGAATGCCAAAACTGCATTCATTCTCAAGTAATAATAACCACTAGTTATGATTACAATTGCCGCCCCAAATACTAATGCTGATTGTGCATAACCCAACCCCGATGCCTCGGCTAAGAGGTCTCCTGTTGAAGTACCCAAGGCAAATGTCAGTAAAATAGCTACCCAGTAGAAAATTTCTCTTTTAGCGGTGTTGATGGAGTGCATGGCTAATGTCTTTTCGCTGAAATACCAAAACACAAAAACTGCCAACAATACACAACTAAAAATTATGGTAGTTGTCACCAAACTCACGCCAAAATCATCTACCAATCTATCAGTAATTAACGTACCGACGATACTTATCAAAACAACCACTAACCAGTAACTCAGTGGAACATACCGCTTCAGCCTAAACTGATTTAAAAGTGCAATCAGTAATAAGCCGCTCATAACATATGATGTAACGCTTAAACCAAAGTGGAGCGTTATTGATAAAAAATCAGCCGCAGTTTCGCCTACTGTGGTTGCTAAAATCTTAATAATCCAGAAGTAAATTGTCACCTCTGGAACTCTGTTTAAAATCTTCTCCATAATATTTTTTATTCTTTATTTTCGGTAGAAATGGAATTAAAGAATACACGATAAAGCTATTTTCATAGCCTAGATTTAGCGTAATTAATAAAAAATCTCCTGCTATTTCTCCCAAATTGGTGACACAACTACTTATTCTGTCAATTTTTTCATAATTTTAATTACGTGCAGAATGATTAGACTTTACACAGCAAAAGTCAAGAAAAAGTCAAGATTTGATTTTTAATGGAGTTTATTCCTGAAAAATCAACTTAAAATAGCTAAAATATCTAATTAAAAGTGAATTATACTATCTTATATTTAATTGATAAAACTCAATTTTATCTTGACTATTTCTGGACTTTTATTACCTAACATGAAAAAACAAACCCAGAATTAAAGGAATTCAACAAGTATGAAAACTTCAACAAAAATCATTTTGGCAGCAGCTTTTGTTGGTACTTTGAGCTTTGCTGGATTACCAAGAGTTGTAGGAGCAAAACAACCACAATCTCCCGTAGAAATTGTACGTCAGCATCATATTGCTAACCAAGTTGCCCAAGCCAGTGATGGTGATGGTGAAACAAACGACGATGTACAAGAACAGCAAGAAGCAGCAAAACTGCAATCACTAGCTAAAATTACAGCACAACAAGCACAGCAAGCAGCTGAAGCATCTGTAGGAGGTAAGGCAAATAGCATCAAACTCGAAAATGAAAACGGCAGCTTAGTTTACTCTGTAAAAATTGGTCAGCAAGATGTTAAAGTCGATGCTGGCAATGGCAAGGTTTTATATGCCGAAAATGACAATCAACAAGATGAGAAGGATGAAGCTACTCGTCCCAAGAGTAGCATTCAAGTTCCAGATACTGGCGATCGCGAAACCAATGATGATAAGTAAGCCAGGAACTTGAAATTACTTACTTTAAAAGACACTAAGTAAAAAACTGTTGTAGCGCATACTAACTAAACATCTAATACATGGGGATTGATGAAGTTAACCTTGATCAATCCCTAATTTATAGAAGCTGGTAAACGTACATTGAAACAACTACCAAATCCTAATTGACTGGTGACAGTAATTAATCCACCGTGATTTTGAGCGATCGCTTGAGCGATCGCCAATCCCAAACCAGAACCACCAGAATTATAAGAACGTGATTTATCTGCTCGCCAAAAACGCTCAAAAACCTTGTCGATATGCTCTGGTGCAATTCCCACGCCTGTATCTTGCACTTTGACATAAACCTGAGAACCGACACGAGTAGCTTTGATTTCAACCACCCCTCCTAATGGTGTGTAATGGAGTGCATTTTCAATCAAATTTGAAAATAGCCGCGTCAGTTGAACTGAGTCACCCATCAAGTAAAGATTCTGTGTTAGCTGAGAGATCAAATTAATTTGCTTAGCTTCAGCTTGAGGTTGATAAAGTAGCAATAAGTTTTCCAAAGTTAACGTTAAATTGAGATTATCCCAATCCCCATTCGGAACTTGATCGGTACGCGCCAAGAACAGTAAGTCTTCTGTGAGGCGAGTCATCTGGTTAGTAGCACTAGCGATCGCCTGAAACTTTTCTGCATCTTTTGGCCCGATTTCCATAGGATATTCTAACGGTAACTCAGCATTAATTTTGATTGCCATTAAAGGACTACGTAGTTCATGGGAAGCATCAGCAGTAAACTGTTTGAGTCTTTGAAAACTCTCTTCAATCGGTTGCATTGCTTGACGAGTTACTAAAATTCCCCCAATCCCACTCAGAACCAGAGTTATAATAATTCCACCGCCTAATCCCCAGTCTAATTTTTCGAGAGTTTCATCAAATTCGTCTAAAGATTGACTCACCCTCACATACCCAACCAACTGATTATTATCGCTATCAATAATTGGTACAGTTGCTGCTTGGATACGAATTTTGCCACTTTGAACTTGTACTATTTTGCTTGGTAATAAGGGTGAATTTAAAACAGTTTTTCCTTGTTGGGCGACCAAATATCCCTGAGCATCAAACCACTGTAATGCTTGATGATGGGCAATTAGGTCTTGTGGACGAAAGTCACTTTCCACTTTCAGTCGACCTGCCTCAAATTCTACATTTGCAGCTGCACCTTGTCCGATAGCTGTGAGTTTATCTTTAATTTGTTGAATCAGACTATGAGCAAAAACTATTCGGACTGCAAGCGCAAATATTCCTAGTAATGATGCAAAAACCACCAAGTAAGACAACAATAAACGATATCGAATTTTTTGAAACACATTTTTAAGGTTATTAAACTACTGGTTAATAACTGGAATTTCGGCTGATAAAAATATAATATTATGTAATATATATATTAAATAACTTAACTCTTTTACTGATGTCTTAGACGATAACCGATGCCATAAATATTTTCAATCAAGTCTTCTGAACTTCCAGCCGCTTTGAGTTTATTTCGCAAATTTGTAATATGGGTTTTGATACTTCCTTCCCCCGAAGAATTATCAAATTCCCACAGTTTATCAAAGATTGCTGAACGAGTCACAACTTGATTTGGGTGTCTCAAAAAATATTCTAATATCATGTATTCTTTAGGCGTTAACGACAGAATATTCCCTGCATAAGTAACCTGTTGGCAGGCCGGATCTAATTGCAAATCACCGTGGATTAAAATTGATGGGCGTATCTGTGGACTTCTTCGCGCTAAAGCTCTGATACGTGCTGCTAACTCTTTGAGATCAAATGGCTTGACCAAGTAATCATCAGCACCAGCATCAAGTCCAATAATTTTATCGCCTGTTGTATCTCGTGCTGTCAGCATTAAAATCAGAGCATTAGATGAAGCACCACGTAAACGCTGACATAGAGTAATGCCATCTAACTTAGGTAGCATTAAATCTAATAAAATTAACTCATATAATCCTGATTGCGACCATTCCCACCCTTCAAGCCCATCAGTTGTGATATCTACAATATGGTGTTGTCTTCTTAGATACTCAGCTAATGGTTTGGCAATGCGATCGTCATCTTCGACTATCAAAATTCTCATGATGCTCTATATCTATGTAGAGGATTCATTCAGTGTGAATTGATGACCATGCTTTTGTAAATATTTTGATTGTTCTACGGTTGTATAAAATTACCCTGCCTTGCCTTTTACGATCAGGTGGGTTAAGCGGGTAACATTAATCGAATTGACGTATGCTTACTTCAGTTCCAACCAACCTCGATAGCCAGTAACAATGCGGCTACCATCCTTGAGGATATGGACTTCCATTTGGTCGCTAGCCCAAGTAATCTGATCTGCTAAAGCTGGGTTGAAGACATGAACCCGTTGATTGCGAGATGAAACCGGAGAGTTGGGAGAATTGATTGCTAAAGACTCCACAAAAGGCCCGTCAATTAGGATATCTAGTTGTTCTAATAATGCTTGGGAATCTGGAGGTGCAGATTCCGATTGTAGTTGCTTCAGGGTGAACCCAGTAAAAGACATCACATTTAAGCCAGCAGCTTTTAGCTTGCGGGCGAGAGATGCTAATGCAGATGCTTGCCAAAAGGGTTCTCCACCAGAGAATGTCACGCCTGTGTTGCGAGGTTTACTCAGGATTTTCTCGGCGAGAGTATCAACAGAAATCAGCTGATTAATCTCAAATGACCAGGACTCAGGATTAAAGCAGCCAGGACACTCACGTAGACAACCTTGCACCCAGACGACAGCACGACAACCAGGGCCATTCACCTCTGATTCATCAACGTAACCCATGATGTTCAGGTAGCCAGAGGGAATTTCTGTGAGTTCTTGCGGTGGGTTGGTTGGCTTAGGTTCCATCTGTCTGTTTCCTCTTAACCGTTACTTATTAAATCAATTGTGGTTAGAAGCTGGTTAACTTGCTGCAATTGATTTGACCAAAAGTAATCAGGAGCCACCCCAATTTTAGCAATTAGAGATTGGGAATTTAGGATTAAAGAAAAATCTTAAATTTAAAATCTGTCTTTTCAAGTTTGTGCTAGTCAAGTTAATTAGGAGTGTGACACTTACTACTAGGGTATGAGGCTTTATCCCTAATTTGATTGGGAACTTAAACCCAATTCTGCGTATATGGGAGATAGTATCTTTCTCAGAGTTGGCAGTTGTCTATTAAAAATATAGGCTCCTATCACACAACTAGCACCACCAAATAGTAGAGCATTAGTAACACCAATTTGATCTGCTAACCCTCCAAAAAATAAATTTCCAAAAGGAAGTATTCCTAAGAAACCTGTCATAAATATACTCGTAACTCTACCTCTTTTATTCTCGTCAAGCAGAATCGATTGCATAAAATTGTTAATGGAAGCAAGAGTTAGAGTATTATTCATGCCAATAAGAAACATAAATAATAAGCATATTTCTATTTTGTTAGTACGAGAAAAAATTATTAAAGATAAACCGAGAATGGCAGCAGAACGTGCCATAACTTTTTCTAAACCTATGACTTGTTTACGAGATACCAGATAAATTCCCGAAACTATAGAACCCAGTGCTGAAGCTGTCATGAGGAAACCCATCGTTTCAGCGTTTCCATGCAAAACTTCCTTCGCAAAGATAGGAATTAAGTTGACATGAGTCATTGCCATAAAGCAAATTAATATTTGTAACATTAATACATATTTAATAGGAATAAATTTATAGGCAAAAATAAAACCTTCTTTCAGGTTTTGCCAAATTTGTGTTTTGGAAGCTAATGAATTATTAATCACTGGCTTGACTTGAATAGTTAAGATAGAAGATATAAAGGGTATATAGCTAACACTATCTACTAAAAAGCATGAAGCCGTCCCAGATCTAGCAATTAATAAACCTCCAATCATAGGACTGACAAACTTAGCAGTATTAATCAAAAAAGAATGGGACGCGATCGCACTATAAGTATCTGATTTCTTCTCCACAAGTCTGGGAATAATTACTTGACGCGCTGGCAAATCAAAAGCTTTGACTATTCCCTGGAGTATACCAATAATGATTATAAGTGTGACGGTGATATTACCGCTAAGAGTTAAATAGGTTAGTGCAGAAGATAACAAGATAGACACTAACTGAGTGGTTAATAAAACGTACCGTATATTCCAGCGATCCAGCAATACTCCTACTATTGGTGTAATAATCAAACCCATAGCTTGATTTGTAAATCCAGCTATGCCCACTAAGATAGCTGAATTAGTTAATTGATAAACCAACCATACTAAGGCAATTTGTGTCATCCAAGAGCCAAAAAAAGATAAGCTCTCTCCAATAACAAAACAAGAAAGATTCGGAGATTTCAGCGCAGGTGGAAGTTCAAAAAAAACTAACTTGAATCTGTCTTTTAGAAAATTTTCTCTATTAGTTGGTAACATCTGACTGATGGTTGATGATTGATGACTGATCGCGGTTAACAGAAAGCTAGAACCATTACGATGGAGTCTTTTTTATTTGGCAGTTCTTAAGTCCTAGCAATGTTTCTGATAAATCTTGAGTTGGTTTGGACATGACAAGCCCTGAATAATAGTTAAATTAACTTAATGTTAGCCTTGCATAAAGTTTGTATGCTTAGTATTAGTTCAAAAAAAAGCCACCTGTACAATTAATACTAAGCGGATGAGTATCATAACATATACTACCAAGCAAGCACAATTACTGATTCCGAATTGTGTGTACACCGTAGCTGGGGATGGGGGAAGACCCCCGCAACGGATACCGTTGAGATGAGGAAGAATTTACTTCCCCAACTTCCCCTGCTCCCCTGCTCCCTTACTCCTCTACTCCCCTGTTGCTTATTGCGAAGAGGAAGAGCTTGGTCTAAGTCTCTCGCGCCATGAGGGTTGTTGCGGGGGAGAACTTGAAGAACTGGAGGAACTAGTGCTGTTGGAGGATTTGGGGGATGAAGTCTGCCGAACCCTCCTAGTAGGAGGCGGCGAATCTGAGTCTGCTCGTCTATATTGCCTTCTGGTACGAGATGGCCGTGATGGCTCTGAGGAAGATTCGCTGGAAGTTGATTCTTGGCTACGATAACGCCGGCGTCTTCTTGGTGGATCTGAGGATGGGTTGTCTTCTTGCTGGTAACGTCTTCTACTTGTTCTAGATGAACGGTTATCGTCAGAATTGCTAGAATTTTGATCTGCTGATTTTTCGTCGTCATCGTCTGAAGAAACAGAGCGATTAACCACTCGTTTGGGCTTGATAGGCTGCGCCTTAATGCTGCCTTTGCGATCCTCTAGCTTGGGTTTTTCAGGAAACTTTTCTACAGGCATTCCCTTGACAGCTTTTTCCATAAATTCATGCCAGGTATAAGCAGCGCTGCTACTGCTTCCCCAAGTGGGGCGGTTATCATCATTACCTAGCCAAACACCTGCAACTAATTGGGGAATGTAGCCAATAAACCACAAATCGCGGGCTTCATCAGAAGTGCCAGTTTTGCCAGCAACAGGTCTATCATCTAATTGGGCAGCACCACCAGTACCATCTGTCACTACGTTACGTAGCATCCAGGTCATGATGGCGGCGCTATCAGCATCAAGGACTCGCTTTGGCTGCAAATGATCTGACCAAATCACTTGACCTTGGCGGTTGACGATGCGGCGAATGCCATGAGGTTCTGTGTGTAATCCTTGGGTGGCAAAACCGCCATAAGCACTGGTCAATTCCAACAAATTTACTTCATTGGAGCCAAGAGCTAGGGAATAAGTTGGCTTGAGTGGGGATTTAATTCCCATACCTTGAGCTAGTTTAATGGTTGGCTCAAATCCCACATCAATCAAGACCTTCACCGCAACAATATTGATGGAACGGGTGAGGGCTTCTAGCATGGTCATGGAGCCGTGGAAGTTTTCACTATAATTTTTTGGCTCATAACCATCTACTACAAAAGGTTGATCTAAGTAGGTATCGTAAGGATTCTTACCGCTAGCGATCGCTGTAGCATAGACAAATCCCTTAAATGTCGAGCCTGGCTGACGCTGTGCCTGGGTAACTCGATTAAACTGGTTTTTACTAAAGTCGCTACCTCCCACCATTGCCGCAATTGAACCAGTACGGGGGTCAATAGCTACCAAAGCTGCTTGCTTAAAGTTTTCCCAACGACCTTGATTTCGCAACACCTTAGCAACTGCTTCTTCTGCTGCTTTTTGCCAAGTCGGGTTTAAAGTGGTTTCCACTATTAAACCGCCACCTGCTAGTACATCGGGAGAAACATACTTTGGTAATTCTTTTTGGATGTAGCTAGTAAAGTAGGGAGATTCTACTTGCAATCGCTTGGGCGAACTGGTTTTGAGGGTAATTGGTTGCTGGAAAGCTGCTTGTTTTTCGGCTGCTGTAATGATGCCATCTTCTTGCATCCTTTGTAATACCAGATTCCGCCGCTGTTTAGCGGCTTCTGGATTCTGCTCTGGGGAGTATAAACTTGGCGCAGGAGCTAAGCCAGCAATTGTTGCCATTTCTGGGAGAGTCAGTTGACCCACAGGTTTACTGAAGTAAACCCATGCTGCATCAGCGACACCGTAAGCCCCAGAACCCAAATACACCAGATTTAAGTAACGCTCTAAAATCTGGTCTTTGGACAATTCTCTCTCCATTTTTTGTGAGAGACGGACTTCCTTGAGTTTGCGCCAGATTGTCCGCTCTTGCTTCAAAAACAGAATTCGCGCTAGTTGTTGGGTGATGGTACTACCACCTTCAACTACGTCCTGCGATCGCAAATTATTCCAAAATGCTCTGATAATCCCTTGGGGATCGACTCCATTGTGTTGGTTAAATCTTCTATCCTCTGAGGCAATGAAAGCTTTTTTGAGTTTATCGGGGATTTGCTGTAGAGTTAGCTGTTCTCTGGTGGCTTCTCCTGTTTGTTGTAGGATAGTGCCATCACTAGCTTTGATGGTCAATGTTTGCTCTCGGATCACAGCATTGAGTTCAGATTTATCCGGCAATGTCCGATCTATTGACCCTAAAACCTGGTTAAAGGCTATGAACCCACCACCGAGACTTAAACTTGTCCAAAACCAGAGGCGACGATAAAACGGTTTATCGCGGCTGGTAAACTTACCAACCAGCCCAGATGATATGCCATTCACCTGGCTCAACAACTGCCTTACCCTCGTCGGTTTTGTTGGGGGTAAGCTTTCATCTGTGGATTTTTTACTGTCGTAACTATTACCAGGCCGCAATCGCGGTTCCTCCTTGTCAAAGTCACTTAAATTAGTTGCTCGTTGCTTGAACTAGGAGGTAAACTTCCCCACGTCAGTTCCTCGCTCAAAGTAGCTAACACCTAACCTCAATGTAATTATCTTGAGGTTAGCGCACCACGTTCGTGTTAGTATAATAGCCTATAAATAAATAACTGAATTCAGTGCTACACAATGTATTTTAAAATTCTCTGATTTTTATTTTTCGGGAAAAAATATGGTAATTTAATGTAGTACTTAAAACCAATAAGATGATTAAAAATACTTGGTAGAAATGTGAAGGATGCACCAAAGCAGCCAGAGAATAGTTCAGTAGAGGCGAGTGCGATCGCAGCCAAACATGGGCGATGTGCAATTGCTCTTGGTAGTAATATGGGTGAAAGCGGTGCAATTTTAGCAGCAGCGATAGAGACATTAGCCCAGACACCAGGGATTATGCTCAAAGCAACATCCAGTTGGTATATAACCAAAGCTATAGGGCCACCCCAGCCAGATTATTTGAATGGTTGCGCCATTTTAGAAGTAGAACAGCCACCGCAGCAATTGTTAGAAACTTTGTTAGCCACAGAGCAAAAATTTGGGAGAGTGCGTAGCCAGCACTGGGGGCCGCGATCGCTAGATTTGGATTTGTTATTATATGATGACTTAATATTAGATACGCCAACCCTCCAGATTCCCCATCCGAGAATGTGCGATCGAGCTTTTGTCTTAGTACCACTAGCAGAAATTGCCCCAAATTGGACAGAACCAGTTTCCGGAAGATTGGTAAAAGATTTGCTAAAAGATGTAGACTGTTCTGATGTACATTTGTTAAAGGGCAGTTAGAATTACCACCCAGTAAACGCACAAAACGCTGATTTAACAAATATGTCAGTATTTTTTGTGTATATAAAAGCACAGTATTTTTACCATGCCATTAGGTAGAGAATTACCGCAACTGTTGAAACAACGCTTACTTTATAAGGGGCGTAAATTTGATTTTGAAGTTAATCGCTTGCGTTTGCCCAATAAAATAGAGGGAGAATGGGAGTGTGTTCGTCACCCTGGTGGCGCCTTAGCTGTACCCGTAACACCAGAGGGGAAACTTGTACTTGTGCGCCAATATCGTTTTGCAATCCAAGGACGAATATTAGAGTTTCCTGCCGGCACTCTAGAACGTAATGAAGATCCTCTAGAGACAATTCAACGCGAAATTGAAGAAGAAACTGGTTATACTGCCGGGAAATGGGACAAATTAGGCGAGTTTTTCCTAGCTCCTGGCTATTCTGACGAAATTATCTATGCCTTTTTGGCACGAGATTTGCAAAAGCTGGAGACACCGCCACCAGGAGATGAAGACGAAGACATTGAAACTATATTGTTGACTCCTGAAGAATTGGAAAAAGCTATCCTTGATGGAGAACCTGTAGATTCTAAATCAATTTCTAGCTTTTTGCTGGCACGTTCTTTTTTATTTTAGTCATTAGTCAGTGGTCAGTCGTCAGTGGTCAGTCGTCAGTGGTCAGAGCAACTAACAACTGACAACTAACAACTGACAACTAACAAAAGTAAAATTAAACCGCATGGGTGGCAGATTAATTGTATTTGAAGGGGTAGAAGGGTGCGGTAAAACTAGCCAAATCCAGCTTTGTTGTCAATGGTTGCAAAGTTTAGGTATCTCGGTAGTTGTCACTCGTGAACCAGGGGGAACAGAATTAGGTTTAGATTTGCGTCGCTTGTTGCTAGAAAAGTCAGAGAATAAACCAGTGGCTGAAGTCACAGAATTATTGTTGTATGCAGCTGACAGAGCGCAACACGTTGAACAAGAACTCAAACCGAATCTCGCCCTAGGAAAATATGTATTGTGCGATCGCTACACAGACTCTACCATTGCCTACCAAGGTTATGGGCGGGGTTTGAATATGAATTTAATCAATCAGCTCAATTACATTGCCACTGGCGGTCTAGAAAGTGATTTAACTATCTGGCTAGATGTCGATGTCGAGGTGGGACTAGCGCGTAAACTTGGCGATGCAGCTGGACTAGACCGCATCGAGCAGGAGACGATCGCTTTTCATCAGCGTGTTCAACAAGGATATGCACAGTTAGCTGCATCCTATCCATCCCGGATTGTACGCTTAGATGGCACCTTGAGTAAAGAAGCTGTCCAACAGCAGATTCAAGAGATTTTGCGCGATCGCCGCCAATCTTGGAGCTTAGATATAAGTCAGTAGATGCGATTAAACCGAACTATGTAAAGTTTTGTATGGGTCAAGGGTAAAGGTTAAAGGGTAAAGGTTTTTCCCTTTTCCCCTTACCCTTTACCCTTATTAATGGGGATGAGGGGGATGAGGGAGATGAGCGGATGAGGGAGATGAGGAGGCAGTGCGTTGCGGTGTTAGCGTAGCGTTAGCGACGTAGGAGCGTCGGGAGTCGCAGTCTTGGCGGTTTCCGCCGATTGCGTTAGCGACGCAGGAGCGTCACTCCCGAACCCGAAGGGAGGTTCCCTCCGTTGTAGCAACTGCCGTGGAGATGGGGGAAATAATTTTTCACTCCAAACTCCAAACTCCAAACTCTAAACTCCAAACTCCAAACTCCAAACTCCAAACTCCAAACTCCAAACTCTTAACTCCAAACTCTTAACTCCAAACTCTTAACTCCTGCCTCTTTGAATGACAAAATTAGGAATTATCTAGAAATTTGTGGAATTGCGATTCCATAATTGTGTTTTGAGCCAATCCTAATTCAGAGAAACTTCAATGAGTACAGAGCAATCTACCAACCAGCCTCTTTGGATACAAGATCGAGATACTGTCATCTCTAATGATGCTAATGTTGAGTGGCGATATCAGACACGTCCTGATTATTCCCACACCAATCAATATCTCAAACAACAGAGTCAATACCAACACCTTGAAGGTTCTCTGGAAGCGATAGTTCAAAACCTTGTCAGAGCCTTCGAGATGGAGGCATCCTACAAAATAAATCCTTAGCAGTGGGTATCAGTTGTTGCTGACAAGTTTCGGATGACCACAAATAACGGCCCAGCTTATACTGCTCAGGACATAGCAGATGTGGGAACTTATAATCTATTTCTTGGTGATTCCGAGCATTATAAGTCAACAGCAGAAAGCTTTGAATCATCGGCGAAAATCTTCCATGAAGCCTTTCCCAATGGCTTTTTATGGGAGCTAATAGAAGTTTTATCAGGGCCGCCAAATGTAACATTCAAATGGCGACATTGGGGAACTTTTAGCGGCCCATATAAAGAACATGCACCCACCGGAGAAACTGTGTAAGTGGTCGGAGTTAGTATTGCTCGCGTTAATGACGACTTGAAGATTTTATCCTTAGAACACTTTTTTGATACCAGTTCATTTTTAAACAAATTGGCAACAGGCTGTCCTTTCCACTAAACAAGGATAAAGAATGAAGGATGATATAGGAATCTGATTTAATTACTGAAAAAATCTAGGTATGTGTAGGATGTGTTATACCGTAGGAATCGCGCGCCAGATTAAAGTTTTGGTGCGTTAAACTTCGTTATAACGCACCCTACGTATTTCTCAAAAATCAAATATTAGTCCTATATAAAATGACTCTATCTAAGGTGGTTCAGGGTTCAGTATTGAAAAAAGTTCCTTTTCATCCTTCATATTTTACATTTCAGACTTCATAAGTCAATTTACAATTGACTTATGACCAGTAATCCGTTTACACGACTTGTTGGACAACAGCAAGCTATAGAATTACTCACTCAGGCTGTAAGACAAAATCGAGTAGCGCCTGCTTATCTATTTGTAGGGCCAGATGGTGTAGGACGCAGTTTAGCTGCGAGGTGCTTTATAGAGTTGCTGTTTTCTAGTTTTGTAGAAACGCAATTTCATGGGTCTTTACAAAGTCGTCTGCGTCAAGGTAATCATCCTGATTTGTTGTGGGTGCCGACATACCAACAGAGACAACAACTGACAGCAGCCGAAGCAGCACAGAAAAAACTCAAGCGCAAAGCACGATCTGTAATCAAAATAGAGCAAATTCGTGAAATTACCGAGTTTCTCAGCCGTCCTCCTTTAGAAGCACCAAAGAATGTGGTGGTGATAGAGGAAGCTGAAACAATGACGGAAGCCGCAGCCAATGCTTTGCTAAAAACCTTGGAAGAACCAGGACAGGCGACGCTGATTTTAATTGCACCTTCCCCGGAGTCTGTGTTACCCACCTTAGTGTCACGCTGTCAACGCATTCCCTTTTACGGCTTAGATAAAGCATCTTTGACTCAGGTACTCAAGCAAACAGGGCATGAGGAAATTTTGCAACATCCAGCAGTATTGAGCATAGCAGCTGGCAGCCCTGGAAATGCGATCGCATCTTACGAGCAATTACAAGCAATTCCTGAAAAGTTACTCCAAGACCTCACAAAAGCGCCTACATCCTACCGCAACGCTTTGGAGTTAGCCAAGCAAATTGATCAAGATTTAGACACAGAAGCACAACTTTGGTTAGTCGATTATCTTCAGCAGTCCTATTGGCAACAACAACACCAACCCAATATCATCATCCAGCTAGAACAAGCCCGTAAATCTTTACTTTGTTACGCCCAACCACGCCTTGTATGGGAATGCACATTATTGTCTATGTGTCAATTATATAATTCGTAATTCGTAATTCGTAATTCGTAATTCGTAATTCGTAATTAAGACACACAAAGGTCAGTTGTCAGTTGTCAGTTGTTATTCTCCCCCATCTCCCCTGCTCCTCTGCTCCCCTGCTCCCCCATCCCCTTTACCCTCTATACCGAGTCTGAGCGATCGCTTGTCGCCATGATTCCCTTAGTGTCTGCCGATAGTCGGGGCTAATTGTCGGCTCAAACTGCTTTTCAATCTGCCATTGCTGTACAATTTCTGCTTCGCTTTCCCAGTAGCCAACGGCTAGCCCTGCTAGATAAGCAGCACCCAAAGCAGTGGTTTCGGTAATTTTGGGACGAACAACAGGTACACCCAAAATATCTGCTTGGAACTGCATCAGCAGGTTGTTACGGGATGCACCTCCATCTACCCGCAGTTCCGATAGATCAAGTCCAGAGTCTTGACGCATCGCATCAATCACATCAGCGGTTTGATAGGCAATACTTTCCAAGGCAGCACGGGCGATGTGGGCACTGGTTGAACCGCGAGTTAAACCTGCGATCGCACCACGGGCGTAGCTGTCCCAATAAGGTGCGCCTAAGCCGACGAAGGCAGGCACAAAATATACACCACCGTTATCAGGAACGCTGTTAGCTAGCGCTTCAACATCGGCGCTCTGCCTAATAATGCCGAGTCCATCGCGCAACCACTGCACAACTGCCCCGGCAATGAATACACTGCCTTCCAATGCATAGTCGGTGCGTCCATTGATGCGCCAGGCGATCGTGGTCAGCAGTTTATGGTTAGATGGGATAGGTTTGTTGCCTGTATTAAGTAATAAAAAGCAGCCTGTACCGTAAGTATTTTTTGCCATACCAGATTGCAACGATGCCTGCCCAAAGGTAGCAGCTTGCTGGTCTCCAGCAATTCCAGCAATGGCAATGCGACTACCTAAAATACCTTCAGAAGTATATCCATATACTTCTGATGAACTCTGCACTTGTGGGAGAATGGCACGGGGAATATCGAGAATGGAGAGTAATTCATCGTCCCACTGTTGGGTATGAATATTGAAAAGTAGCGTCCGGGAAGCATTGCTTGCATCTGTGATATGGAGTTCACCGTCAGTTAACTTCCAGATTAACCAGCTATCGACGGTACCAAAAGCCAGTTCTCCACGTTCGGCTTGTTGGCGGGCACCAGGCACATTATCCAGCAACCACTTGAGTTTTGTACCGCTAAAGTATGCGTCGATGACTAATCCTGTTTTCTTCTGGAATGTTGCCTCGTGTCCAGCTGCCTTAAGTTCATCGCAGTCAGCAGCGGTGCGGCGGTCTTGCCAGACGATCGCATTATAAATTGGTTTACCCGTTTTTCGTTCCCAGGCGATCGTCGTTTCCCGTTGATTAGTGATGCCAATAGCAGCAATATCACTCGCCCGAATACCAATGCGAGCTAAAGCTTCGTTAGCAACACCAATTTGAGTAGACCAGATTTCATCGGGATCATGCTCCACCCAAGCCGGCTGCGGAAAGATTTGTTGAAATTCTTTTTGAGCAACACTGAGCATATCACCGTTATGGTTGAATACAATAGCGCGGGAGCTAGTGGTGCCTTGGTCGAATGCCAGAATGTATTTAGTCATGGGATGTTATTTGTGGTTGCAGGGGAGCGGGGGAGCAGGGGAACACAAACAAGTAATACCATTTCACGAAATACCTGATACAGTAGGGGCGTACAGCTGTACGCCCCTACAGCCGATTCATGTATTGCAAATATTTTTGGAAATGGTGTAATGTTCCATGACCATTTTTATACATCTTGGTGTATTCAGTAATTAAAAGCAGCCACGATATTAGTTCGTGACTGCTGAAAACTGTGGTAAATTAATAGATTGTTTTTACTTATATATCTGGCAAAATATACCTTTGCAGCCAGTACAAAACTGACAGACCATTAGTGTGCTACACAAAAACTTTACTTATTGGCAGCCAGGGGAGCAGAGAGACGCAGAGGAAAGAACTTGTAAAAGCCCCTCCCCTGCTCCCTTACTCCCCTGCTCCTATGCTTAAGAGCCTGCCTCCACTCAGCAATTTTAGGTTAGTTGAGTACTAGGCTTTGGCGTAATTTTCAGCAGCGAATTCCCAGTTTACCAACTGATCTAAGAAGTTTTTGATGAACGCGGGACGAGCATTTCTGTAGTCGATGTAGTAGGCGTGTTCCCAAACATCCAAAGTTAAGAGTGCCTTTTTGCCATATGCTAAAGGGTTCTCTGCATTGGGGGTCTTGATCACCTTCAGAGTACCACCATCATCAATTAGCCATGCCCATCCGCTACCGAATTGTGTTGCAGCAGCGTTAGAGAACTCTTCTTTGAATTTGTCGAAGCTACCAAAGTCTTGATTGATCTTGGCTGCGAGTTCACCTGTAGGTGCGCCGCCACCAGCTGGCTTTAAGGAATTCCAGAAGAAGGTATGATTCCAAACTTGGGCAGCGTTGTTGAAGATTCCCGTTTTTGAAGAATCTTTGAAGGAAATTTGGATGACTTCTTCCAGAGATTTATCAGCCAGTTCTGTACCTTCAGTCAGCTTGTTCAGGTTGTCTACATAAGCTTTGTGATGCTTGCCATAGTGATACTCGAAAGTCTCACCTTTCATGCCATACGGCTCTAAAGCATTAAAGTCGAAGGGTAAGGGGGGCTGTGTAAATGCCATTTTGTGAATCCTCTCTTTACTGTTTTCCGGTTGAAAGCTGTTGCAAAAGCTCAGGAAATTACAGGTTTTGTGCTTAGCAGTTTTATATCCTTAATTACTGGAACATAAAACTTAACATCGTCATTCTACTACCAAAGTGAAGATTCAGACAAAGTACTTTTGAAATAAGTTAAATCTAGAGAAATGAGTGATTATAAATAAAAACAGCTAATAGATTATTACTAATGGTTGATGACGAAAATCTAATTAGCAATTAAAAGCCTATGTAAAAACGCAACAAAAGACCATTAATATGTTTACTAGATGGCTGCGCTATCAGATGAATATGTCCGCCACCGTGGTTACGCACCGCTATTCTAATATTTCTCGGCAAACTATTAAGATTAATAATCAATTCTTCAATGCTTTTGAAATTCAGTTCTAGATTTTTTCCAAAGCTGGATTTACAAGTGTATGCAGTTCATGTAGGCTGACTTGAAAGTGCTGAGTGCTGAGTAAAAGTCAATGAGTCAGCAAAGTAGACTTTCATTGATCGCTATTCCTGAAAATCCCCTGCAATCAAACCAAGTAGCATTCAGAGATAGTAGCTTCGGGAGCAGGGGAGCAGGGGAGAGGAAATCGTACTACTTCAAACTACAACTTAGTATCAATTACTGTTCTCTCTTCAGTACTATTCATCTTTGTTCAAGTTTCAATCCCCGTGAGGGGAATTAGTAAGTTGAAACCATAAGCTATTTGAAAAGACCCCAGCCGCTAAGAGTATTGTTTCAATCCCCGTGAGGGGAGTTAGTAAGTTGAAACTTACTCGAACATCTCGAATTAAATAAAAGATTTTTGTTTCAATCCCCGTGAGGGGAGTTAGTAAGTTGAAACAAAATAGTGTTCACGACACAGATAGTATCGAAAAAAGTTTCAATCCCCGTGAGGGGAGTTAGTAAGTTGAAACATAACGCATCAAGTGGGCCAAGCCTAACACCAGAATGTTTCAATCCCCGTGAGGGGAGTTAGTAAGTTGAAACTTAAGAGCGATCGCATTTGATTGTGATTATCTATGTGGTTTCAATCCCCGTGAGGGGAGTTAGTAAGTTGAAACTTTAAGGAGCTTAATTTTTCTAAAATAGTAACAAAGTTTCAATCCCCGTGAGGGGAGTTAGTAAGTTGAAACGGCAAAACCTTGTTCGACGTAACGTAGTAATGCCAGTTTCAATCCCCGTGAGGGGAGTTAGTAAGTTGAAACTTGTCTCCACGCTTGAGACTTTAAGTGCTTAATTAGGTTTCAATCCCCGTGAGGGGAGTTAGTAAGTTGAAACTTCAGTAGGGACTTGGCTAAAAATCTGAACTATGGGTTTCAATCCCCGTGAGGGGAGTTAGTAAGTTGAAACTCTAGTCACCTTCAAGTATAAAGAGAAGTATTTCAGTTGTTTCAATCCCCGTGAGGGGAGTTAGTAAGTTGAAACCCACGCGATCGGAAATAGCCCAGATAGCGGCTGCGTGTTTCAATCCCCGTGAGGGGAGTTAGTAAGTTGAAACTGCTGCTATCTTTATCGCTGCGTAAATCCCAATCGGCAGGTTTCAATCCCCGTGAGGGGAGTTAGTAAGTTGAAACAAGTTTGTTCGCAGAAGATACAGCACTAACAAAAGGTTTCAATCCCCGTGAGGGGAGTTAGTAAGTTGAAACTCCAAGTCAAACGCCCCATCTGCATCAAAATTATTGGTTTCAATCCCCGTGAGGGGAGTTAGTAAGTTGAAACTGAATTGTTAGTAAAGAATAATTTAAAATAATGTGGTTTCAATCCCCGTGAGGGGAGTTAGTAAGTTGAAACTAAAAGGCTTACCAAAGTTTCAATTAAATTTATCGTTTCAATCCCCGTGAGGGGAGTTAGTAAGTTGAAACTTACCATCTGCAAATTGTCGCCAGGTGGGTACAACCTGTTTCAATCCCCGTGAGGGGAGTTAGTAAGTTGAAACCAAAGAAATTTATCGAGTACGAAAAAGTGGGAAGCGAGTTTCAATCCCCGTGAGGGGAGTTAGTAAGTTGAAACGTTGTCCGTGTCAGACAATCTGTAGATATTAGACCCGTTTCAATCCCCGTGAGGGGAGTTAGTAAGTTGAAACAAGCACGCTGAAGTTTTTCTTAGAAAATAACCCATCTGTGTTTCAATCCCCGTGAGGGGAGTTAGTAAGTTGAAACTGCAATCGTCTCTACTTCTCCGTGATAATAGAGTTCATGTTTCAATCCCCGTGAGGGGAGTTAGTAAGTTGAAACGTAATGATAGTATTATCTACACTGGTTGATTGAGTTCGTTTCAATCCCCGTGAGGGGAGTTAGTAAGTTGAAACTAATACGCAGAATACCAGTAACAAAAATAACAGTAAGTTTCAATCCCCGTGAGGGGAGTTAGTAAGTTGAAACTTCGACCATCATCTTCTTCACAAATAAAATTGCCTCTAGTTTCAATCCCCGTGAGGGGAGTTAGTAAGTTGAAACAAGGTCAGCAACCCAAAGGTCATAGCCAGCAGGAGCAACGTTTCAATCCCCGTGAGGGGAGTTAGTAAGTTGAAACTCTTCAGTCTGAAACTATTATTGAGCAAGCTTCCCAGAAAGAGTTTTGGCGGGGGAGAAATTTTGGTCATTTTCAGCCGCTCTTATTGCAAATTATTTGCAATTATAAGCATTGCTCAAAGGCTGTAACTATTTACTTGTCAAGGTTCTGGCGATTTTGGCGGGACTCCAGGGATTTTGCCCTCGCTTTGCCGTGCCAAACATCAAGCTGATTAGCCAATCATAATATGTGTATCTAATATTGTCGAGTAGTTTTCGGGCGTTATACCGATTTGCAATTCACAATTCAGAAATTCAGATTGTATCTAGGCTTCAAGGTTTGAATTTGTTGCCGTATTGTAGAGAATTGTATTATGAAGCTCGGATAAATAGTTATAATTCCCACGGTCATCGTACCCCACCACGCCAGATGCACGGCTGTCGGCAGAGCGCAATAGCGCACTGGCTCCCCAAACCCTCCCCGCAAGTTCGGGGAGGGGAGACTTTGACTTCCGTCAAAGGCGGGGTGGGGTAATGCGGATATTTATCAAGAAGGGGAAGGGGGAAAGGTAAAAACCTCGCCACGTTAGGGCGAAATAATCCTTGTATCATTGGGAGGTAAAAACCTCACCACGTTAGGGCGACTTGTTCATCCCTTTTCCCCTCTGCTTTATAGTGACTACCACTGAGATAAACGCTGATGGTAGTAATCTACAATTTGTGCTGCAACTTCAGAAACGCTCAAACCATCAGTTTGAATTTCAATGGCATCGGGTGCTTTTTGCAAAGGTGACACTTTGCGAGTACTATCTTTCCAGTCACGTTCGGCAATGTCCCGTTCCAGCTGTTCTAAACTGACTTCGGGTTGACCTTGTTTTTTAAAGTCTTGCTGACGACGGCGGGCGCGTTCACTCACAGACGCGGTTAAAAAGATTTTGATTTCAGCATCGGGGAATACATGACTACCAATGTCCCGTCCTTCCGCCACCAAACCACCTTTTTTACCCCAACTTTGCTGTTGTTTGACCAGTGCTTGACGGACAGCGCTTTGTGCAGCTATTGCTGATACTTGAGATGTCACCTCAATTGTGCGAATTGCTTGGGTCACATCAGTATCATTAATCCAAACGCGCACAGGAGATTGTAAATCCTCGCTGGGAGTCAGTTCAATTTTACACTGGCTAGCTAATTGGGCGATCGCACAATCATCATCAATGGCAATACCCTGTTGCAATACCAGCCAAGTCACAGCCCGGTACATTGCTCCTGTATCTAAATACACTAGACCTATCTGTGCCGCCACTTGACGAGCTACGGTAGATTTTCCCGCCCCGGCTGGGCCATCAATTGCGATGATAGGTTGGCGATCGCGTAACATGGTATTATCAATTAACCGTGTAGAACCCAAACGAGCTGCGATCGCGAGCATTCCTTCCTCCTCAATTTTTTCTAAATACATCAACGTAGTCGGATCAACCAATTCAATATATTCCACTAAAACAGTACTCACCTTTGCCAGTTCTTGTTGTGCGATCGCTATCAGCTTGCTACTATCGCGTAAGCCTGCTTTGAACGCGGCCTCAACTTTTTGCAAGCCGCGATACAAGACCGTTGCTTGTTCTTTTTCCTGGGCAGTCAAATATTGATTGCGAGAACTGAGGGCAAGACCCGACGGTTCCCGTACCGTTGGACAGGCAACAATATCTACTGGTAAATTCAAATCAGCTACCAACCGTTTAACAACAGCTAATTGCTGACCATCCTTTTGACCGAAATAGGCTCGGTCAGGCTGTACCAAGTTCAAAAGCTTGGTGACAATCGTAGCCACACCCTGAAAGTGACCTAGCCGAGAACGACCACACAAGCCTGATATCATAGCAGATGGCGGTATTACTTGTGTAACTTTAGATTCTTGTATATTATTCTGTTGAACTCCCATTTCTTCCGGAGTAGGTGCAAAAATTGCATCTACTCCTGCTTGTTCACATAATAGTCGGTCTTGCTCTAGAGTCCGAGGGTAGCGTTGATAATCTTCGTGAGGCCCAAATTGCAAGGGATTAACGAAAATACTCACAATTACCGTAGAATTCTCTTGCCGCGCTCTTGCAATTAAGTTTAAATGTCCTTCATGCAAACCTCCCATCGTTGGCACCAGACCGACAGCTGTCCGATACCAGCTAGTCATCTCATCAAATACCAGACCATCAAAAACCGTAAGCTTGTTTTCCGAGCAACGTTTAGTTAAATAGCAACGTAAAGCTGCAACTGTTGTCAGCAGGCGCACAAAATACCCCTAGTTCTTATTAGCCTCTTCCCCGTTAGTTTATATCTGAAATAGCAGGGAAGAGTTGTTTGAACTAGGGGAATTGGGAATTGGGAATTGGGAATTGGGAATTGGGAATGGAGGGATGGGGAGATAGGGAGATAGGGACAGAAGGTTAAAAATTAAATTATTTATCTATTCCCTATTCCCTATTCCCAAACAGCTATTGACCCAGGACTTCAATATTTACCGGCGCAACACCACTGCTCATCATTCCCAACATCCGAGCTGCACCCGCAGACACGTCAATAATTCGACCCCGAACGTATGGGCCCCGGTCGTTAATTTTTAGCACCACAGAACGACCATTGCGGGTGTTGGTAACACGGACTTTTGTGCCAAGGGGTAAGGTGCGATGGGCAGCGGTCATTCCTTCTGGATTGAATCTTTCGCCGCTGGCTGTTTGACTGCCAGAACCGTCATAGCCGTAGTAAGAAGCCATACCCCTGAAATTCATTACCACTTTCCTGGCAATCTCTTGTGGCTTTGGTAGTGACGGAAAGCGTGTTGGTAAATTAGCAATTCCGTTGATGGGCGATGCATTGCCTATGAGTCTCCGTAAGCGATTGGTCGCTTGCAATGCATCTTGTGCCAGATTATTGGTGGTGTCTGCTAGTCGTGTATCTTCGTTGATTTCCACCAATTCTTCTTTGTCGATTTTGATCGTATAGCGATCGCTGGGATGTTGTTGGCTAGAGGCACTTTTTTCCTGGGCTTGATTAGATTCGTCCTCTGGTTTCCAACTCACCGTTATCTGACGAGCATCTATATTTTCCCTGAGCATTTGGTTGATCTTAGCTGCTATTACGCTAGCTCTTTGAACCGGGTCATTGTTAAACGAGCTAATTTGATTGCTGCTATCCGTCGAGTTTCCCAGATTCGCCACCTTTACTGAGTTGTCAACAATAAGGGCGTACGATTGCACGCCCTTAGTATTTCCTATTACACCAACTTTTTTATTACTATTTGCAACTGGCTTAGAACTCAAAAAGGTTAGAACTGGAATATTTCGGATATACAGGGTTGCCGCCTGACGACCTCCAATGTTGTGAGAATGGATGTTTGTAATCACAGCATCCGAGGTAAGTTTCCCTGCTGGGGATTGAAACTCTCCTACCTTGACCACATCACCTACTGGTGACTTCTGGGAAGCTTGAGCAGTTCCCTTAGTAGTTTGAGTGCAACCGACTGAGGGCATCCCCAAAACAGTCAGAGACAGGGCGACAATAGTCCACAAATGTCTTTGATTCATGCGTCCGATTTTAAAGCGACTGTAGAACAGCAGTTTCTGGGTTCGTAAGATTTTGTCACAAATGACGACAAAATCCTGGCAACTCGAACTCGTTCCGCTTTCACTTTTTATTTATAACTGCAACAGACTAACACGAACTTTTGGACTTGGGGATCAGGGTTTTACCGTAAATCTTGATAAATTCATCAAAATTAAATTCTCATTTCAAGGGTGAAACCTTTCTCAAATGCGGATTTTGACTATGTAACATTTTTTTCGATTACCAAAATTTTCTTATAAAAACTTTACAATTATGAGAATTGAAATTGGTGATCACACTTTTGCTCAAAGATGTATTTTATCTAACATATAAAATTTTAAAATAGTTATGATAAAAATTAGCTATTTAAGAGAAAAAACTGATTGTAAATATTTCATTAGTTAGAGTTTATGAAATTTTAATAATATGGTAATATTGAGCTAAATCAAGATTGACAAATAAAACAATTTAAAGATTAGCTAGCGATCGCATCTTTTTTTGAAGTTTTTGTATTCTTTGAAATACAAGTATAAATACTTATTTTTCTATACTAACTAGTAGTGTAAAACACGTAAATTAGTAGTAATAATCAGCCGAAAAAGTCAGTATGACCCTAGCTACCGTTTTTAACAATTGAAGATAAAACAGTAATCAGAAAATGAAAAACGACTGATAGGCGTGTGTAGATGACTTTTGTCATGTAGCAAAAATTACAAGCTAGTTATCTACCCGCAGTAGTTGGTCAACAGTTCGTATCCAGGATGCCCCACCTTCGTACAGCGAAGTTGAAGACAGCAGTTGCTACACTTGGGAATTTCTGAACTCGAAGCGATACTGGGGAAGAAATTACGAGTAAAATTTGCTTGGGTATAAATCCCCATTGTTCCTTATTTCCAGAGGGGGCACCGAGTTCCCCAGTCCCAAATAGCAAGCTATCAGCTTCATGGCACAAGCAAATCAAGCAGATTTAGAAATAGTTCCATCACCATGTTTAACTTTTCTCAACGACTTGCATTCCAAGTACAAGTCATTGCGAGAGGGGAAAGTAGCAAACTACATTCCGGAACTGGCAAAGGTAAACCCTGACTTATTCAGCATTTGTATTGTGACGGTAGATGGTCAGGTTTATGAAGTTGGGGATTACAAACAACTATTTACTATTCAGTCGATGTCTAAGGTGTTTGCTTACGGGCTAGCCTTAGAAGATCATGGACGAGACTATATATTAACTAGAGTTGGTGTGGAACCGACAGGGGATGCATTTAATGCGATTATCTTGGATGAGCAATCGAAGCGACCTTATAATCCAATGGTAAACGCGGGAGCGATCGCCACTACCAGCTTAATCAAAGGCTCAGGTGCAACAGAACGTCTCAACCGGATGCTAGAAATGTTCCGGCGATACATTGGTCATGACGTATTTGTGGATATCTCAGTATTTACCTCTGAACGTACCACCGGACATCGCAATCGCGCAATGGCACATCTGATGCTCAACTTTGGCATGATTGACCAAAACATTGAACAAGCTTTGGATCTTTACTTCCAACAGTGTGCAGTCATGGTGAATTGCCACGACTTAGCAGTGATGGCTGCTACCCTAGCCAACAGAGGCGTTAATCCGATCACAGGCGAACAGGCTGTAGACAGCCATTATATTAAAGATATTCTCAGCGTTATGTACACCTGTGGCATGTATAACTTTGCTGGAGAGTGGGCTTACAAAGTTGGTATTCCTGCCAAAAGCGGCGTTAGCGGGGGAATTTTTGCCGTTGTCCCCAACCAAATGGGCATTGCAGTATTCTCGCCTCCACTAGATGCGCGTGGTAACAGCGTCCGGGGAGTGAAAGTGTGTGAAGAACTTTCCCAACACTTAGGGTTACATCTATTTGAGTGTTCAGAGAAAAATTCCCAGTTTTTTAGAATTAGGGAGTAGGGAGTGGGGAGTT